>NZ_QNVT01000014.1 GCF_003385515.1 Chryseobacterium pennae
ATCATGGGGTTGGGGCGGATCATTCGGTTGGGGCTGGGGAGGCTCTTTCGGGTGGGGAAGCCCATATTGGGGCTATGGATATTCTCCTTACTGGGGTGGATATTATGATCCTTTCTGGGGTGGTTACTATGGTAACCCATATTGGGGTTATGGAGGTGGCTACTGGGGCGGACATAACAGAATTTATATGAGAAGTGGTAACAGCGGCTCAGGAATGAGTAATGCCGTATACAGAACAAATACTGCCAGAAACAATAATGGATTCAGAGACTCCAATGGGTTTAGAAATTCTAATTCCGGCGGATTCAGAAATGAAAGTTCCGGTGGATTTAGAAACGGAAACTCTGGCGGATTTAGAAATGGAAACTCCAATGGAGGGTTCAGAAACTCCGGTGGTTTCAGAAATTCAGATTCAGGAGGGTTCCGTAATACTGCTCCGCAGCAACAGCCAAGGTACAACAATGGAGGCTTCAGATCTGGAGATTCGGGAGGTTTTAGAAACAGTGGCGGATTTAATAATTCCGGTGGTGGTTTCAGATCCGGAGGGTCATCGGGCGGTGGCGGCTTTAGAGGCGGTTCATCTGGTGGTGGAACCCGATCAGGCGGATTCAGATAATATTCAACTTCATAAAAAACTATTAAAAAAATAATGTTAAAAAAATCTTTAGTATTAATGAGTATTTCTGCCGCATTTTTTGCGCAGGCTCAGGATGTTTCATTAATAAGAAATACTGTAGATGTTTATTCAAGTTCTCCTATGGTGGGATCTGCCAAGTTTAATGCTATGGCAGGAGCTAACGGAGCACTAGGAGGGGATGCAAATTCTTTGCTTACCAACCCTGCCGGTTTAGGAGTGGCTATTTCAGGAGAGGTTTCTGCAACTTTATCTATTATGGGTAATAAAAACAGTGCTACTTTAGGAAACCAAACAATAGATTATAGTAAAACGAGAGGGGATTTAGGAAATGTAGGCGGAATTATTGCCTTTCCTTTAATGACTGAGACTAAATGGAAGTTTATTAATATCGGGGTTAATTTTTCAAACCAATCTCTTGATAATGTGGTGCAATCTCCGGGTAACAATAATATGATTGCAGATTTTGCTGACAAATCTAGTTATTCATTAGGAGGTCATCAATATTCAAGATTTGGTAATTTATCAAAAATGAGTTTTGGTGTAGGGGCAAATTATAATCATAGTTTCTACATAGGGGCAGGGTTGAACTTTTTCAATGCAACAGTTGATCAGGGAGATATTGCTGCATTCAATTCACTTGACAATAATTCAGTAAGGTATTTTGATAAGCAGGATTCTCCTTATTGGGAGCGATCTTCCGGTTTCTCTGCTTCAGTAGGGGTAATAGGAAAATTAAGCCCTAATTTCAGATTAGGAGCATCTCTTGAAACACCCACGTTTTGGAATATAGACCGTGAATTTAGTTTCTATGATAATCCTACGTATGGAAATGGTATAGGAACTGAAAACAGAAAATTCACTTCTCCACTTAAAGCAACAGTGAGTGCAGCATTTGTAGCCAGTAAAAACTTTTCATTGAATGTAGATTATACCCTAGGTCTTACAAAACCTGATTATAAAGTATATTCTGGGATAGAAAGTGAACTGAATTCTTTCTTTAAAGAGAATTACAAGAATATGTCAGAAGTAAGAGTAGGGGCAGAATATAGAGTACAGCAGTTGAGATTAAGAGGAGGGTATTCTTATTTATCCAATCCTCTTGATGCACTTACGATTCCAAGATTTGACAGTGCTGGTAATGTAGGAGATCAATCTTATAGTAATCTTATGCTGAGCGATAGAAATTTGGTTTCATTCGGTATCGGATATGATTTCAAATCATTCTATATTGACGCTTCTTATCAGAACATAAGTTCTAAGTACAGTAATCCGTTTATGAGAGGATTCCGTAGTGATAATTTTGATACGGCTTACTATTCTGTTGATAATAGCAACAAAGTGACTGTTTTTGAAAATGATGCTTATGCAGTAAGTGAAGTTAAAAATAACAGAAATAATTTCTTCATTACCGTTGGCTGGAAATTCTAATTTCCGTTTCGTGTAATGAAATAAAAATAAAAGCTCTGAATTGTAAAATTCAGAGCTTTTTTTATGCTTAAAAAATAAATTTTAATGATGATGGAAAAGATGCATAAATAAAGCAAGAGAAACTCCTAATACGACAAGTCCTATTTTAACCCAGTCAATATTATGGTTCTTATTACTTTCAAAAATAATCACCGATGAAATGTGAAGGAAGATTCCGCCTACAATAGCAAGGAAATAAGGCTGAAGGTTAGGATTAAAATAATTTCCCAATAACATTCCCATAGGTGATGCCAGTGCAAACAGAGCTACAATCAGCAGTGATGGATAAGAGGATGAACTTTTCGATTCTCCTTTTCTGTTAAATAAAAATGCTCCCAGAATAAATGAAATCGGAAGATTATGAAATACGATTCCTAAGAGATAAGGAGACAGTTGATGCTCTTCATTGGCCAACGGAATTCCCTCAATAAAGGCATGGATAAATAGTCCTACCATTAATGCTACTGGAAGAATATTGTGTTCACCGTGATGATGAAAATGCCCATGCTCAAAGCCCTTGGTAAGTGCTTCCAGGATCATTTGCAGAAGAACTCCCGCAATGACAAATATTCCCAGATTGCTGCCTTCTGAGGAAGTATACACCTGAGGGAAAACTTCGTTCAGACAGATGGTAATCAGGAAACCGGCACTTAATACCAGCAGGTTTTTAGCCAGCTTTTCTTTTTTACCAAAGTATTTACCAAGTAAAACTCCGGTAATGACGCTTAATATAAGTAAAATAAAAGTCATATTACATAGAAGTGGGTAAGAGACAAAATAAAACAATAATTAGATTCACACCTATTATCACGAGATGTATCGTATCATTAATTTTTTCTTTAAAAACTATTTTTCTAAAAAAAAATAAAAGGACTCCAACAATGATAATCAAGCTGGAAATGACAAATGGAAGAGGAGGAGTATGGCTATGGGTATATCCGAATTTAATTCCAAAATAAATTGAAAACGCGGTCCCTAATAAAAATATAATATTAGCAATCATCCTTGAATCTATTTGAATCTATTTTTTCTTAAATAAATTGATACAACGCGGGGAATTCTCCTTATCAAATTCATTCAACTGGTAATCTCCCCAGATTTTTACTCTTTCAAAACCGCATTCCGAAGCATAAGCATGGATGGCTTCCAACGTATGAAGCTTTACTTTTTCAAAAAAATGAAAAGATTGTCCTTCTGTTTCAAAGCGGATGTCTTTAATAATGTGTCGGCCTTCAATGTTTTTCAAAATTTTAAAATCAATATCCCCACGGGTAATTATTGTTTCAGGCACCATTGTATTTCTTACATATTCTTCATTCAGATAATCCAACACGAAATATCCTTCCGGTTTTAATGCATTATATACCGACTGGAAAACTTTTTTATCATCATTCTCATTGTCGAAATAACCAAAACTTGTAAACAGATTGAAAACAGCATCCATAGGATCTGCATCAATTGGATTTCGCATATCATGAACCTGGAAGATCAGGGTTTGATTTTCATACTGTTTATCGGCTTCAATACTTTGTCTTGAAAGATCCAGGCCTAAAACATCATACCCCAATTTGTTGAGGAAAACTGAGTGTCTTCCTTTTCCACAGGCAAGATCAATGATCTTGGATTGAGGCGGAAGCTGTAGATCCGTAGTAAGTTTTGTGATGAAGTTTTCGGCTTCAGTATAGTCTCTGTTGCTATATAATAAATGATAATAAGGGGTATCAAACCAAGATTCAAACCATTCCATAATGCAAAAATAACTAAATTTGTGGTCTTAAAAGCAAAGTATTTTATAACATAGAAAGATTGAGAAATTCAATTACTTAGTATTTTGAACGGTTAATATTTTAAATATGAGTGCTTTAGAACTTTTAATTCAAAATTATGGACATAGAAAATCTACCAATACAGATTAAAACATTCTTCGGACTGGAGCCAATTCTTGCTGAAGAGATCAAGAAATTAGGAGGAAGAAAGGTTGAAATTAAAAACAGAGCCGTGAATTGTGAAGGAGATCTTGGTTTTCTTTATAAGATCAATTATTCTGCAAGAACAGCATTAAAAATTTTAGTGCCGATTCATGAGTTTAAAGCTTTTAATCAGCACCAGTTTTATGACAGACTGTTCAAATTTGATTGGGCAGAATTTATGGATGTTGATCAGTCTTTCTCGATTGATGCAACGGTAAATTCTGAAACCTTCAAACATTCTCAGTTTGTAACCTTAAAAATGAAGGACGCGATTGTAGATTATTTTCAGGATAAATTTAAAAGACGTCCGAATGTAGAAACCAGAAATCCGGATATTAAATTCCATCTTCATATTGATAGAGAACTGGTCATGATTTCTATGGATTCTTCCGGGGATGCTTTATTTAAGAGAGGATACAGAAGAGAGCAGGGGGAAGCTCCAATTAACGAGGTTCTGGCTAGTGGAATGCTGCAGCTTGCAGGTTGGGACGGAAAAGGAAATTTCCTTGACCCGATGTGTGGTTCAGGAACATTGCTGATTGAAGCAGCGATGATTGCCATGGATCTTCCGGCTCAGATTTTCAGAAAAAGATTCGGGTTCCAGAACTGGAAAAACTATGATGCTGACCTGTTTTCCAAAATTAAAGAATTCAGAGTCAACAGAGTGAGACAGTTTGATGGGAAGATTGTAGGGTATGATATTGATGCACGAATGCTGAACGCTGCCAGAATGAATGTGGAAGCTGCAGAAATGGAAGATGTAATTGAGATCAAGAAGCAGAATTTCTTTGATTCTAAAAAAGAACTTTTCCCATTATTGATGGTATTCAACCCTCCTTATGATGAGAGAATTTCGATTAATGACGATGATTTCTACAAAAAGATAGGAGATACGTTTAAAACAAGTTATCCAAACACGCTTGCATGGTTAATTTCATCTGATCTGGAAGCAGTGAAAAAAGTAGGTTTACGTCCTTCAAGAAAGATCAAACTGTTCAACGGAAAGTTGGAAACGAGATTCCTGCAATATGAAATGTATGAAGGAACGAAGAAGGTTCATAAATTAGAAGATAAATCCTAAACCTAACTTTTAACTATGTCTTGGAATATTCTTGAAATTTTAGGGTTATTAGCAGATGCTGCTTCTATTGTGGCAACTGAGCCAGTGAAGGATTCTGAAGCTCGTGCCCGAAAGAAGAGTAAGAAAGAAGATAAATATTTTAAAGAGAAAGCCAGCGCAGGATTTATTCTTGCTGCTGCCATTCTTTTTTTCGTTGTTTTTCATAAGCCATTGCCTGTAGGAGATCAAACATCGGCTTTGATTGTATCTACAATAATAGGAGTAGCGATTTCGGGTGTAATATTTTTTTTACTGAATCTTATGGAGATTTACTATTTCAAGAGCATTTTTAAACTGCTTTTTTTTAGTTGTTCTGTAATTGCATTTTTCGTTGCTTTGGTGATGTGTGTTTACTATAAATCTGGAGTATTTATTTAAGATTATTAAAATTAATTCTTCCACTAAGTTGTTAAACTGTTTGTGGTTTCCTTTACGAATAAGTAATTTTGAAAAATTTTCAATTTGAAACCTAGTATTTCTATTATTGTTGCCATTTACAACCGGAAGGATGAACTTTTCGAGTTGCTGACTTCTTTGACCCAACAGACTGATAAAGTGTTTGAAATTATTATCGTGGATGATGGTTCAATCATCGATCTGAAACCTACCATAAAGAATTTTGAAGAGGTTCTGGATATTAAATATTTCAGAAAAGATAATTCAGGTCCGGGACTGACAAGAAATTACGGGGCAAAAAGAGCAACAAATGAATGGCTGGTATTTGTAGACAGTGATGTGATTGTTGAAAAGGATTATATTGAACATATTAAAAAAGATATTCAAACGATTCCCTGTGATGCATTCGGAGGAGCAGATAAGGCTCATAAAGGCTTTAATCTAATGCAGAAAGCGATTTCATATTCTATGACCTCTGTTTTTACAACGGGCGGAATAAGAGGGAGCAAGAAAGCTGTTTCAAAATTCCAGCCCCGAAGTTTTAATATGGGAGTGAAAAAGGCTGTTTTTGAAAAAGTAGGTGGTTTTTCCGAAATGAGAATAGGAGAGGATCCGGATTTATCGATGACCCTTTGGGAAAACGGATTTACAACAGCATTTTTTGATGATATTGCTGTTTACCATAAGCGGAGGGTAGATTTTGGAAAGTTCTCCAAGCAGGTCTATCAGTTTGGCTGTGCAAGACCGATTCTTAATCAGAGGCATCCGAGTTATGTGAAAATATCTTTCGCGTTTCCTACCTTATTTATGCTGGGATATATTATGGGATTTATGGAGTATTTTGTATTAGAAAGAGGCATTATTCTCGCTTTCTATGGACTGTATACATTTCTGGTCTTTTTCCATGCTTTATTACTGACTAAAAATATCAGCATTGCCGGAATGGCAGTGATTTCCACCTATATTCAGATGTTTTCTTACGGATATGGTTTCCTGAAATCCTGGGTGCTGCTCAATATCTTCAGGATGAAGCCTGAGGATGCTTTTCCACATCATTATTATAAGAAATAGAGGTTTGGTATTTATGAACCTATATTAGTTACAACAAAAAATAAAGAAGGCTGTTTCATTTGAAACAGCCTTCTTTTGTACAATAAAATTTAGGATATGAAGATGTTTTCATGGTTAAGAATACCTACTTTCAGCATGCATTCTTTCATTTTATGATAAGTTCTTTTGATGTCGTGGTCTAAACCGATGGAGAATCTGATCAATCCGTCAGAAATACCGATCGAAGCACGTTCCTCTTCCGGAATCTCAGATGAAGTTGATTTTCCTGAGCATGAGAAAAGAGTCTTGTAGAAACCTAGGCTTACTGCCAGATACCCGAGGTTTTCGGTCTGCATCATTTCCATCAGTTCGTTCGCTTTTTCTGTAGTTCCTGCATCCAGGGTTAGTAATCCTCCGAATCCGTATTCTTCATCGATCATGCTTTTCATCAGTTCATGATTCTTATGAGATGGTAATCCCGGATAAGATACTTTTAAGCCATCTTTTTCAAAACTTTCAGCAAGATACAGGGCGTTGTGGCTATGTTGCTTTATTCTGATATGAAGAGTTCTCAGGTTTTTAAGAATACTTGAAGCTCTTAAACTGTCCATTGTAGGCCCCAGCAGCATACATGCCCCGGAGTTTACATTTTTAGTATCATCAATAAATGCCTGTGTTCCGCAATATACACCCCCTACAGTATCACTGCTTCCATTGATGAATTTCGTTAAACTATGGATCACAACGTCTGCACCGAATAACTGTGGTGAAATGGAAAGCGGTGAAAATGTATTGTCTACAATCAGTTTTAAATTATGTTTTTTACAGATTTCAGAAAGTTTTCTGAGATCTGCCACTTCAAGTAACGGGTTGCTTACACTTTCGCAGTAGATTACTTTGGTGTTAGCAGTAATTGCATTTTCAATAGACTCAAAATTGTTGATGTCTACAAAAGTGGTTGCTACATTGAATTGAGGTAAAAAGTTTTTAAGGAAAGCGTAGGTTCCTCCATAAATGGTTCTGCTTGAAATGATATGGTCTCCACTTTTGCATACCTGCATCAAAACAGAGGTAATAGCTCCCATTCCGGATGCTGTAACGTTGGCAGATTCCGTATTCTCCATTTTTGCTAAAGCCTGTGCCAGATAAAGGTTCATAGGTGATGAATGTCTGGAGTACAGGTAACATCCTTCAGCATTCCCTTCAAATGTATCAAACATGGTCTTTGCAGAAAGGAAAGTATAGGTTGAGCTGTCAGAAATAGAAGGATTTACTCCTCCGAATTCGCCAAAATACTGAAGATCCTGGATCTCGTTGGCTGCGTTAAAGTTTTCCATAAGCATTGTTTTTATTTTACTGGCCTAATTTGCGTTATTTTCCTAATTATTACAACATAAATTTAAATTTATAGAATATAAAACTGGAAAACGCTGTTTATTTAGAAAATATAATTGCTATCTTCGGAAATATTAAATTTTCACCAAAAAATTATCTATGGAACTTGATGATACAGATAGAAAACTGCTTCTGTTTTTGCAGGAAGACTGTAAGCAAACCACCAAAGAGCTTGCCGGTAAGCTGGGATTGTCAGTTACTGCTGTTTATGAGCGAATAAAAAAGCTTGAAAATGCAGGTGTTATTTCCAAATATGTGGCATTATTGGACAGGAAAAAGATCAACCGGGAGTTTATCGTTTTGTGCCATGTGAAATTAACACAGCACAAGAAAGAATTTGTTCTGCAGTTTGAAAGAGAAGTGATGAATCTCCAGGAAGTTACAGAATGCTTCCATGTAAGTGGAGATTATGATTATATTCTTAAAATAGGAGTGAGGAATATTGAAGATTATCGGAATTTTATGCTCACAAAGCTTACGACGCTTCAGCACATCGCAAGCACACACAGTTCATTTATGATTTCCGAAGTGAAAAATACAACGGCAATTGCTTTATAAAGAAATAATTAGGTGTTAGAACCGTTAAATTGACTACCGTTTCCTGCATTACTCGTCAGTGATTACTCATGCTAAACGAGAACTCCGTTTTTAGAAGCAATAGGATCCGGAAGATCTGTTTCACCTGTCATTTGTAAAAGATCGATTTCAATAGTCCGGCAGATGGAAAGCATTGGAACATCAAACATTAATCCAGCAAAAGGGTTTTCGGAATAGTCGCCCACAAGTTCCATGATAATATAGATCCATCCGATGATAATACAAAAAGGGATAGAAGTCCAGATTCCCCAGTCTCCCAGTTTGGCAAATTCATTCACCAGTCCCAGGGGAAGAAGGGTGATAAAAAGAATATTAAAAACAAAAGCTGTGCTGGCAAACTGTCTTGGAGAAGGGAATTTTTTAATTCTTTCCGCTTGTCCCTGAAAGTTATAGAATTCATTCAGGCAGTTCTGTAGCTGTGTTTGATTGAAATCTGTGATAGCATTCATGTTTTTAAGCTCATTAATATCTTTTGCCTGTTGAGAAACTAAATAAGTGGCAAAATTTTTATAATCACTTTTCAGTTCATATTCTTCTTCTGAGAGATATTTGTGTAAGAAAATAGGAGCTCTTCCGTAATCCGGAAAGCCTGCTTTAATCAGTCTGTTCCTTCTCAGGTTAATGTTCCCGAATTTATTGTTTTCAGAACTGATATGTTCCCATTCTGTGGGGACTAAAAGCTGTTCACGGAAAGTATATAACCATGCAATATGACGGTAGATGATCTTCTTTTTTCTGTCTTCAAGATCAAAAATACCTATTTCTTCATTTTTTGTATCAAAAGCCTGTACCATTGAAGCGAATGAACGGCTTGAGTTCACAATTCCACCCCATATTTTTCTGGCTTCCCAAAGTCTGTCATATGCCTGATTGTTTTTGAAACCTACTAAGAATGCTTCTGCTGTACCAATAAGGGCGACAGGAACCCATGGAATGGTCATCCAGTGCCAGTTGAAGAAATAAAACAGAACAGCAATCAAAGTACACCATATTGATATTAAAAGAAGATGTACACCGGATAGATTGAGAACCTGTTTATAGTTGACGTATTTGGTTGTGATCATAAAGAAGAATGTGTTTTGCGTGTACAGACAAAATAAGTACCAAACTTTGTAAGAGTTTATGGGAAAGTGCCTGTTATAAATCTAATTTCAGTTTTTCGTTTAGGTATAATGTTCTCAGGTTGAGTTTGATAATCTTAAATAAAAGTAATGAAAAAAATGCATAAAAAAACCTCTAATTTTCTTAGAGGCCTTATTTTATATCTGTCTCGTCCTGAAAAAGGTTGACTAAAAAACCATAAAATCAGTCACCCTAATGAAATTAACAAAAATATCATCCCCCGTACAAGAATACAGTGAGGCATTCAAAAGACAGGTTGTTTCTGAATATGAGCGAGGATTATATACCAAATCCCAATTACAAACCCGATATAATATTCGAGGTAATTCCTGTATTCCCAAGTGGTTAATAAAATATGGTAACTTTACTTATGAAAAACAATTAAGTAAGGGCAGACCAATGAAAGATCCACAGAAACAAAAGATTAAGGAGTTTGAAGCAGCCTTAGCCAAAAAGGAAGAAGAACTCAAGGTATTCAGGAAGTTTATAGAAATTGCAGAACGAGAGCTTAAAATTGATATTGTAAGAAAGTCTGGTTCCAATCAATCCAGGAAATAAGGGCAGATACAACTCAGCTTTGCTAAAAAGAATTCATTTCATACCTATAGAGATTTTTCTAAAGGGTTTAATGAAAGCAAAATCTTAGATGCTATGAATAGTTATGATAAAATACATTTTAACACAACAGGATTTGGTAAAATAAATTTTTCTAGATTTGATCCCAAAGTTCCACTTACGTATAGAAACTATACAAACTGGGAAATGCATACTATTATGAATGATACTGCTTTATTACAAAAAACAATTTTTTACAAAAAAGCTACTGATGGTAGTTATCAGATCTTACATAGTTATTCACCATTTTATTAAAAATTATACTTCATGATATTTTATTCAAATAGAAAATTTAAAATGTGGGGCTATACTGTAAGCCACTCTTCATTATTACTACGCAGTGAAATGAAATACCCTGACCAAGATGGTTATTCTGAAAACATTTCTCACAATATTGATTTAGAATTTTGGGCAATAAGTTATATTAATATACCTGCTTATCTTTATGAAATTACAATTAATGAAATAACAGAAAAAGAACTATCTATAGATATTGATAAAGAATTATTGAAATATAATATGAAAATTTTCAAACTAGAATCTGCAGGTAAGAAATATTACATTATTGCTGGGGGGCTTTTAATAGGAAAAAATTCATGGATAAACCAAGACAGGATTTTTGACTATAATTTAAACTTAGAGCATGATGAAATAATATTTCAAACTGATTAGTAATTCCAAAGATATAATAATACCCGCTGCACAAAGTCTCCGGACTTTGAGCTTCTTATTAACGTTGGATCTCAATAACTTTACAAATCTGAATCAGAGTAGAAAAATTTTCTGCTCTGATTTTCTTCTATATTAAGCGTTATATTTACAGTACAATGACCACCTTGGAAATACCAGGGTAAGTTTTGCTAAAAACAGCGAAGGAGCTCCTGAAATTATCGATACCAATAATTATTATCCTTTTGGGATGAATCATATCCAGGGATCATTAGGAACGTCTAAGTTTGGAAGCCATTATTCTTATAAATATAATGGTAAAGAGCTTCAGGAAACGGGAATGTATGATTATGGGGCAAGATTTTATATGTCGGACATTGGAAGATGGGGAGTGGTGGATCCTCTGGCAGAGATCTCCCGTAGATTTTCTCCCTATAATTATGGATTAAATAATCCGATAATGTTCATTGACCCTGATGGCAGAAAGGCATTGGTTAACGATTATCAGGCAATGCAGGCAGAGTATACAGGTTTTATTGAAAGCCAGGGAAATGGAGTCATGGGGCAAATGCTGGGCGGTGGCGGAAGATTAACTACAAGCTATTATCCTGGGAATTTAGGTAGTGGAGGAAGTGGGGCTTTCGGAGGTCTTACAGCAAACACACCTTCAAGTGTTAACAATCTGATGAGTTATTTTAATTCTAATGGCTCCACATCCAATTCTATAGATTATTTATTTAATAATTATAAAAGTGGATACATAACTTGGTGGACAGGAGGAGCAGAAGGAAATGCAAATACATCACAGGAGATGGTGGCGCATATGTTGAATCTTAATAAATCTGGTATTCCTGAGATAAGAGAACCGTCTTTTTATATACCTAGCCAAAATGGCTTTTTTGACTGGGGGAACTTAGGAAATGCTGCAACAGCAGGAGCAATTAGCTATTATGCTTTAGAAAAAAGTATTTATAGCAAGCAACACTGGGTAGATGCAAAAGGAATCATTAAATCTACCAAAATCTTAGAAAAAGGAGCTAATGGCAAATTCGTAAGAGGAGTACAGGGCTTGAGAAACGGATATGCAGCAGCAGGGAAAGCCACTTCTGTTTATTCTGTAGCAGGAAAAGTTGTAGGTGTTGTCGGAATGGGAGCTACAGTTTATCAATATTTTGATGGTCAAATTACTGGAACCGAGGCCACTGTTGATTTAGTAATGGGAGGCATAGGCTTTACTCCATGGGGAGCTCCTGTAAGCCTTATCTATTTCGGTGGAAAATTTTTATATGAATATTCAACCGGGGATACATTATTTGATAAACCCATAAAAAAATAAAATTAATTAATGAAAGCATATTATTATTTATTATTTAGAATTTATAGATATTATAAAGATAAACAGAATGAAAGCGATTTTCAGGCAATATTTAGTGCTTTTGCTATTAGCACTTTAATTATTAGTTTAGTCTTATTTTTTTTTCATGGACTACTAAATTATTTGATTTAATACCAATGTATCCAAATAAATTTTATATGATTTTATTTATGGTTATTATTGGTTTTATCAATTATTATTTTTTTGTTAAGGATAAAAGATTTTTAAAGTATGGCTTTCAAAAGGATAGAAAGGGAGGGATATATATTATCATTATTTTCATTTTTTTAGGAATTTCACTTCTTATTTTATCCAATGTCAATCGTGAAAAAATATTCAAAGAGAGAAGAGAAAACCCGTCGATAGAACAAATCGAAAGACGACCTTCTTTAGAGGGTAAAATAAGAAAATGGTTTGAAGAAACATTCTAATAATATTTTAATTATCGTAATCAGAGTATTGATATAATACTCTGATTTTTATTTAAATAGCCTGTAACGGGCTATTATTCTTGCTTATTTCGGAGGAAAATTTTTATATGAGTACTCAACAGGTAATTCTTTATTCCCCAAGCCGGGAGAAAATTAAAATTTAGAAATGAAAGCATATTATTATTTTTTGTTCAGAATTTATAGATACTACAAAGATAAGCGTAATGAAGGTGAGTTTGAAGCACTATTTAGCGTTGCTGCTGTTAGTTCAGTAATTTTAAGTTTCCACTTAATTGGAGTATATATTATTACAAATTATTTTGATTTGGTGTCAGTAATTACTAATAAAGTTTACATGATCTTATTTATGATAATTGTTGGTTGTGTTAATTATTATTTTTTTGTTAGGGATAAAAAATTCCTGAATTATGGTTTTCAAAAGGATAGAAAAGGAGGAATTTATATTATTATTTATATCTTTTTTTTAGGTATTTCACTTATTATTGTATCCAATATCAATCGTGAAAAAATATTTGAAGAAAGAAGAAAAAATCCTACCATAGAAAATACAGGAAACAGAAAATCATTAATAGGAGATATTGTAAAATGGTTTGAAGAGAATAATTTATGAATATTTATAAGTATGTAAAATTAGAGTATTGTATTACCTAATTTAAGTAACAATCTTCTATCTTCTATCTAGCTTAGGAAGCTATAATGCCTACAATGCCCCTTTGATGGCGTGAGCATCATGCTTGTGCTTTCAACAGTAAAATAATAAAGAAACCATTGCCGATCATGCAATGGTTTTCTTCTGTTAGATTAGAAAATAATTATATATTACCAGTATAAAGACCACCTTGGAAATAACAGGGGTAAGTTTTGCTAAAAACAGCGAAGGCGCTCCTGAAATTACCGATACCAATAATTACTATCCTTTTGGAATGAATCATATCCAGGGATCATTAGGAACTTCTAATTTCGGAGGCTATTATCCGGGAATTTAAGGTGCCAGCTTTGGACAGACCCAATTTTATAAAGACTTAGTCACTGTATTAGCTAATAGAGGATATTTATTCACAGTGTAATTATAATTTTAAGAAATTTGATTTATCACGGTCATATCCTATCGTCAATACTTTTAAAAAGAAAAAGGATTCACTCCACCATATTTTGTAGAACAGCGGAAAGCTTCTGTTGGATTGGATTCATCAAAACTTTAAGGTTGTCCTTGATAAGTAGAGAAACAAAAAATCCCCGAATGACTTCGAGGATAAAAACTAATAACCATGAAAACTCAATTAAACATGAGAATCGGGTGCAAATTTAAGACAAATTATGTTACCAGGCAATTGTAGTTATCAATAAGGCTTATTGTGAATTTCATTTGCTTTTTAATTTATTAAGCTTATGTAGATAAAATGAAAATGATGATATATTAATATTGTTTATTTTTTGAATTAAATATTGTCTGAAGCGAATAACATAATAAATTTTTTATTTTTAACAAAAAAGAAAAAAAATGATTCTTGCTTTAAAGTATAGCAGATTTTTATATAACAAGAATATTCAACGGAAATTCCTCTAGGTATTTTCATGTAAAAATTTATGCTAATAATAGATCTATTTCAAAAGGTGTGAAATAGACAGGAGGTATAAAATGATCTGATCGAAATACCTGAGAGTAGGTGTAAAAGCAAATTGGCCTGGAAGTTTTAAAAACTTCCAGGCTTATAATATGATTGTCTCAAATGATTTCAGTGTTGAAATTCTGTGAATTCTCCTGTGAAAATTTTTCACATCATGGAACGTATTGCAAACGATCCGGTGATGAAGATCAATTAATAAGAATTGACGCCAAAGATACTGGTGTCAATGGAAAATCAATTGCAGAAAATACTAATTAAGATTATAGTTTGCAATCACTAGGCTCAATATAAAATGTACATAATTCTGATCCGTTTCCTGTCTGTTGATCAGCTTATTTTTATACTCGTAAGAATTTAATGCCTGTGATAATTTCTGATACGTCTCAAAATTGTCTTCCTTAATTTTCACCCTTATATTACCATCTTTCCTGTTAATAAGTTGATTATCTAAGGTTCTTACTTTAAATAAAACATTAGATAGTTTTGGACGGAAATTCATTGCCCCGATGTATCTTTCAACAATATTGATTTTGAATGAATCAAATATGATGTTGTGAAAAACAATTTTAGAGTTAGGCTCTTGAGTATTGAGCTCGAGCTTATAATTCATTATAATTTAAATTTTAGTAAAGGTAGGCTTAATTATACCCATAATAACGCCTTGTTAATAGATCATTCCCATAATCATGATAGTACATTATCTGTTATAAGAATGAATGAGTAAAGATAAAGTTTTTTATTGATAAAAATGTATGAGTAAATTAAATATAATCGTTGTAAGTGAAATGTGGTAGGTAATGAAGTCATAAAATGTATTGCAGTAAGGAGATTTAATTTTTTTTTGATGGTTGAAAAATATCTTAATTCAAATAAAAATATATAAATTTATAGTTCTCTATTTTATTCCCGGAATATTTAAAAAAAACTAATTAAAAATTGAAAAAAACGTTAAGCACAATGTTTGTTATTTTAGCAAGCCTTACATTATGTGCGCAGAATACCTATGTGTTTTTTGGTTCATTTAACCATGATAAAGAATCTGAAGGAATCTATGTCTATCAATTAGATCCTCTCAAAGGAAAACTCTCAAAAGTAACATCCGTTAAGGGAGTTTTAAATCCGTCATTTCTAACCTTATCACACGATGGAAATTATCTTTTTTCCTGTACCGAGAGTAAGACAAAAAATGCAGGAAGCGTAAGCAGCTTTGAATTCAATCCGGAGAAAAGGTCTCTCACCTTTATCAACAGTCAGAAAAGTGGTGGCGAAAATCCGGTTTATCTGGCAGCGCATCAAAATGGAAAATGGCTGGTCAATGGAAATTATACGGAAGGAAGCACATCCGTGTATCCCATTTTAGAAAATGGATTTATACAGCCTTATGTTCAGAACATTCAGTTTTCGGAAGGAAGTGTAAATCCGGATAGACAGGACCGTGCCCATATTCATTCAACGGTTTTTTCTCCTGATTTTAAGTACCTCTTTTTGCCTGACCTGGGAGCAGATAAAATAAGAACCTATGCCTTTGGAAGCGATAAAAAAGAGCCATTGACAGAAACGGAAACCTCTTTTACACAGGCAACTCCCGGAAGTGGTCCGAGACATTTTACCTTTCATCCAAATGGAAAATTCGCCTATTGTATCGAAGAAATGGGGGGCGCGGTAAGTGTTTATCAGTATGAGAACGGAAAACTGGAACCCATTCAGAGAATCAATACCCATTCAGAGAAATTTAAAGATGATTTTGAAAGTTCAGATGTTCATATCTCTCCTGACGGACGCTATCTGTATGCTTCAAACAGGGGAAATGAGAATAATATAGCCATATTTTCAATCCAAAATGATGGAACTTTAAAAACTGTGGGCTACCAATCTACTAAAGGAATACATCCGAGAGTTTTTACCATCGATAGTACTGGAAATTTCTTGATCGTGGCCCATCCGGTAAGCGGAACTGCTGTTGTTTTCAAACGAAATGCTGAAACAGGACTCCTGAAAAAAGTGGAAAAAGTGAAATTGGAAGGGGTTTCAACAGTGCAGGTCAGAAAATATTAATTTTTGATATTATTAAAACCGAATACTGAATTTCAAAGGAAGAAGGAATGAGGTTTGCATTTATTTATTCATGTTTTGATTGATCTTTACTATTGGTATTATGTCCGAAATTGCATTAAAAAGAGTCTATGAAATAGCTTCCCCAAAAGATGGCTGTCGGGTTTTGGTAGATCGTTTATGGCCTCGCGGGCTCAATAAAGCAAAAGCTGATATTAATGAATGGGATAAAAATATTGCGCCGTCTTCAGAATTAAGAAAATGGTTCCATCACGATCCTCAACTCTGGAAAGAATTTTCAGAAAAATATATGAAAGAACTTTATGAAAGTAATCTGGGTAAAGATTTTCTGAAACGCCTTAAAAATCAGGAAAAAATCACATTGGTTTATGCTGCAAAGGATGAAGAACACTGTCATGCTGTTGTTTTAAAAAAGTATCTGGAAAATCTTAAATAAATTGACATTCTTCTGTTGAGTGAAACTCTCCGTAGCATAATGCAGTCAACAACAATAAAAAAAGCAGAGATCAATTCTCTGCTTTTTCTTTTTTTACGGCCTGATTCATAATGAGGATTACTCCAAGGAGCAAAACTGCAATGATCAGATAACGCCAGGAAAGCCCTTTCTGCTCCGTTACCGTTCCGCTTACGGAAATAATAAAACTGGTAACAGAGGTGATAACATAGACCAGTCCGCCCATCAGCCCGCCAGCTGTACCTGCATTTTTAGGAAAGTACAGCATACTTGTAGTAAAGAATGATGTAAATAAGATCCCGGAACAGATATGAATAAAAAAGGCAAAGGGAATCATTATATAAAGACTTTCAAAAAAGTAACTTGTAATGATTAATCCTGCAATCAGGACCAACTGAAGAAGAATCGGCTGTAAAATCCTTGGTTTGAAGTCCAGTGTCAGCCTGCGTTTCCCGATAAAACCTCCGATCATCCATGAAAATCCTAAGATCAAAGTACAGTATCCAATCACAACAGGAGTAAAGTGGAATGTATTTTCAATAATAAAAGGTCCCGTGATATTGAAAAGCATTACAATAGAATAACTTAATCCTAAAATAATGATTCCCAGCATAAAGATCTTATTTTTAAGCATCATAGAATACAGACTGATGTTTTCTGAAAGATCAAGTTTCTTTTTCTGTAGAAGACTTTCTCCACTGAAGAACCACTCAAACAGGAATAAAAATCCTGCATAAAAGGCTAGGAAATAAAAATTAGCATGCCAGTTAAACAATTTTTCTAAATACCCTCCCAGAAAAGGTGCCAGAATAGGGCCGCAAGACCATGCAATTGTAAAATAACTCAGGTAATGCTTTACCCGTTCCGAATCATAAATGTCAACAAAAATGGCACGCGTAGCCACCACAAGTACTGAGACAGCGGCTCCCTGAAGAATGCGGAGCAGGCATATCAGCAGAATACTATTAGTCATGGTAATTAAAAGACTGCTCAGTATAAGGATGAATAAAGCCAGTAATTTAGGGCGATAGCGTCCAATACTGTCTAATATTCCTCCCACAAATAACTGGGAAACGCCATAGCTTAAAAGGTATGAGGTTAAAGTAATCTGTATATCTTTTTCCGAAACCATCATTTCCTTGGCCATAGAAGGAAAGGATGGCAGGTAAATATCCGTGACAAACCCAGAAAGCGGGATAGACACAAAGGCCATAATGGTTATTAATCTGATGCGTTTCTCAGATGCTTCTCTCAACATATTCATTCATTTTTTACCATGCAAAAATACTTCAAGAAATAGAAAACTAAGTTTTAAAAGACAAAGTAAAAATTACAAAATTCAAATATTTAAAATAAGTTTTTAAATTTCAGCGGTGAAGTCTGCGCATGCTTTTTAAAGAAATTATTAAAGTGGGAAGGCTGTTCAAATCCAAGCGTATACCCCACCTGAGCAATATCCCAATTGGTGTATTTCAACAGATTTTTAGATTCCTCAAATATTTTTTCTTTAATGATGTGAGTGGTTGTAAGATTCGTAACTGATTTTACTGAGGAATTCAGATGGTTCACATGCACATTCAGATGATCTGCAAAATCAGAAGCCGTTTTTAAAACTAAAGGGTAGGCCGGAGAGTCCAAAGGAAACTGTTTGTTAAGAAGTTCATCAAATAGTCTGTATAAACGCACATTGGCAGGGAGCTCATTAAGACTTACGTCTTCAACCCGGTTTTCAAGAGCCAGGTGTAAAACAGAAGCCAGATTACTTTTAATACCACTGCAACGGAACGGATAAGAAGAATGATTCAGCCTGTACATCTGCTCAAAGTACATACTGACCAATTGGATCTGTTCCTCATTCAGGAATATAAATGGCTTACTCCATTCCTTAAACAGTGAAGTTTTTTTAAACAAATTGAATTCTGAATTTACATTAAAAAATTCCTGATTGAACAGACAGGAAAACCCTTCCTGAAAATCATCTTCACATTCCCACGTATAAGGAATGTTAGGAGAAGGAAAGAATAGGGCAGGGCGGTCAACATACAGTTTATGAGAGGCGTAATGAGCCGTTCCCTTGCCTATGATAAAGCATATCTTGTAATAATCACGACGGTTGTAAGGGCTTTTAAAACTACAATATTTCCGTGGAATAATGTTGATATGAGATTTACCACCCTCAAAATCAGCCTCAGGGACATCAAGAATGTTTCTGCGGGTGCGGTTGTAATAATCTTTTATGGTTTCTAGTTGATCACTCATTTTTCCAGAATTATAAAAATCAAAGATAGGCAAATCTTTTCTTTTAAGATTTGCCTTCCATAGTTTTTATCATTGGTATTGATTTAAAACCTACCCATTCTTAGTGATCTGCATTTCTACAATATAAGAAGAGAGTTGAAAAGGGTCTGTCCTGGAACTTTCTTTAATATTAAAACCAGATTCTTTCAAAAATTCCAGTAAAGGATCCTGAATAAGGATATTAGTCCAGATAATATCAGTAAAGGAGGCCGCAGTTCTGCATTTTTTCCATAATGATTCACGGATCTCAGGAGTACTGTATTCAGGAAGAATTACAAAATGAAGCTCAGTAAGCCTTTTCTCTTCCTGAAATCCGGGATAACGGGAACCACTTTTTAAAATACCATATCCTACAGGCTTTTGATTGGCATAGGTAATAATAAGCTGGTTAGAAAGATTGTTCAGTTCATTGATCATTTTCCTGGGATCCCAGTTTTCAATATAGTGTTTGATCTCTTCCTCTGAAATAAGGTCTTTATAAGTTGTGTTTACATAAGATTTAACAACTGTAAAAAGATCATTAACGCCCTCATCTGAACCTATGGTGAATTTTGAAATGATTTCCATTCTTTTTTCTTCAAAATTATGAGATTAATTCATTCAGAAAGGATACAGATGATTAAAATACAATCGGTACAGATTCTAATTTTGTAAATTTGTTCGGTACAGATTGACCTGAGACGATGAAAACATACAAATACGAAGCTTTTACAGCAGTAATTGAAGAGCAGATCCGGAACAGAATTTTACAGAGTGGTGATAAACTACCCTCTATTCGGGAAATAAAAGCAAAATATAGCCTGAGTACAAGCTCTGTGCAAAATGGTTTTGAATATCTGATCATCAAAGGGTTGGTTGAAAGCAGTCCGCGTTCAGGTTATTTTGTTGCAGATAAAAGAGAAGAGAACATTCCTGAATTCAGAACAAAGCTTCCTCCTGTCGTTCGGGATGAGGTGTTTATGAAGAATATGCTGCTGACTTCCAAAAGGATTTCAGAATCAAGTTCTTTCAATACCGCAGTGCCCGGTGATCTTCTGATTCCACAAAAACTTATTCTAAGAACTATGCAGGAAGTGATCCGGGAAAAAGGAGCTTCTCTGCTGAGGTATTATCCTTCCAACGGACTTGAAGCACTGAGAAAACAGATTGCAAAACAAATGGGAATATATGGATGCAGATTCAATCCCGATGAGCTTATCATTACCGATGGTGCTTTGCAGGCACTTACAATTGCACTTACGTCTGTAACCAGGGCAGGTGATGTGGTTGCGGTGGATAGCCCGTGTGTATTTTCCATTCTGGAAGTTATTGCTAATCTTGGACTGAAGGTTATTGAAGTTCCTGTTCATTACCGAAGTGGTTTTGACACAGATTATTTCCGAAAAGTATGTGGCGAAAATAATGTCCGCGCACTTATCGTCACTCCCAATTTCCATAATCCAACCGGAATTATGATGAGTGATGATACTAAAAAGGAGCTGTTGAAAATTGCAGAAGATCATCAGATATGCATTATCGAAAATGATATGTATTCCGATCTTTACTTTGAAGAAAAAAGACCCTCCAGTATTAAAAGTTTTGATGAAAAAGGGTGGGTCATAATGTATTCTTCATTCTCCAAGACCCTGGCACCTGGGATTAGGTTAGGTTGGCTATGTGCCGGACAATTTTATGCAAGAGCAGAAAGAGCAAAGTTTGCCCTGGGCCGATCAGTATCTCCACTTTATCAGGAATTGATACTGAAACTTTTACAGGAAAACAGCTATGAAAGGCATTTACGATCATTCCGGAAGAAACTCAATCAACAGGCCATTCAGTTGCTTGAAGTCCTGAGAAAGTCATTTCCGGAAGGATCCTATTTCCATAGACCTCAAGGAGGATACAGCATCTGGGCACAAATGCCGGAAAATATGGATATGAAAAGATTTCATCAGTATTGCGAAAAGCATAATATTTTATTTACTCCCGGAAATACATTTTCCCTTACAGATAAATACGATCATCACTTTAGAGTGGTCTTTGCAGAAAGAATAACTCCTGAAAGTCTTCAGGTATTGGATAAAACAGGAACAAAGGCTTGTGAGTTCATGTAAGGAAAAAGAAAGTGTATAAAGAAATACAAAATAGCCTATTAGGCTTATACTACAATCGATGGGCTTCAATTCCCTTCCTCTGGAGGGTGTCAGATCAAAGATTTGACGGGTGGCTTATATCCCTGTTTTATTCAATCAGATACTTGATATTCTTACGTTTGTCAACTTCCAATTGAGGAACTCCATCAGTAATCTTGAAATAAAAACCATCTATCCATTTTTCCTTTGTAAGATCAATATCTTCACCGTTTATGATATGTTTCTGAATTTGAGAAGCAAAATTATTATGAAGTCTGAACTTTTCCGGAAAATTCACCCACTCAACAGAAAATTCAAATTCCCGCTCATCTGGTGCTTTTGTGAAAGAGAATGGAACCATAAAAAGATTTTTACCCAAAACATGAAAGAATGTGTTATTGATTCTCGGACGGTTGAATATCTTATAACTGGGGTCTATAAAATCTTGTTTGATATGATAGATTAGGGAAAACTCAGTTCCTTTTTTCTTCCGGATCTTTATTGTATTGCTTTCAGGTTTAATTTCAAAGTTAATATCAGGATTTTCTTCATTACTATTGTCAGGTTTTTAAAAAGATCATTCTCACCCCAGTTTTCATTAGCATAATAAAAGGATAAAGTATCAGATGCTTTTTTCAATTTATAATCTACCTGTACTTTTAAACCATTCTTTGCAAGATCTTCATCATAATAAATTTTATAACTGATTTTGTTTTGTGAAAAAAAATAATGGCAGTATAAGCGCCAGGAAAATTAATTTTCTGAACATGGATTAAGTCGTTTTTTTCAAATTTAATATAAAATCCAGAACACAAGACAATTCATGAGGTGTTTTGAAAAAATAAGATAGGTGGCAGGTAAGCCTTTCAAAATTTGTTGCCATTAAAATAAAAATTGAGAAAGAAAATGAATGAGGTAATCCTGGAAAAAAATTGGCTTACTATGGATTGCAGCAGGTTTTTTATGAAAATAAGAGGGTGAAAATCGATAAAAATCGGTTTCAGAGTAGAAATATGTTAAAATTTCACTCATTTTGGCCAAACTTTTTTCTCTGCTACTAGGCTGGAATCACCATAAAACCTATATTTGCAGCCTAAATTTTTAAATATAATGAAAGAACTAATTGAAAAAATCAACGCAGAATTTGAAGCGTTCACAACTGAGGCAAACCAACAAGCTGAAAAAGGAAACAAGGCAGCAGGTACAAGAGCTCGTAAATCAGCTTTAGAACTTAGCAAATTGTTCAAAGATTTCAGAAAAGTTTCTGTAGAAGAATCTAAGAAGTAATTCAACCTTTAGCCGGCTTTTGTAGCCGGTTTTTTTATGCCTTTATTTTTGAGACTTCGGATTTTGCGATTTTCAATTTTGAAGGCATTACTGTTTATTGAATGGAAATAATTATACAGATGGATAAATAATTCTATCAATATTCCCGATCATTGAAACCATCTCACTTTATAATTTTATAAGTATATATGTTGAAATAACGCTGAAGCTCAAGTTTTGCTGAGCGTGATATTCTTTTATATAAAAAAACAACTTTCAGTTTTATTCTTCCGATTTTCAATTTTTTACACTCTATCGTGAAAACTGTAAATTTAATTTGTATTTTAATTGTCTTAACAGTAAGCACTTTCATGAAACATTATCATGTCTTATTTGCTCTGGTTTTCGGACTTTTTTCGGGCCAAAAATTAAGAGTAGAAGATTCAGAAACCGGAGCTCCGGTTCCCAATGCAAGAATTATTCTCCATAACCAGATTGTTTATACCAATGAAGACGGTTTTGCTCCGGTAGATCAGGATGTAGCTGACTTCGGAGTGTCAGCTTCGGGTTTTCAAAGCGCAGTAATACCAGCATATAATTCCTCAGTAAAGCTTAAAAGAGCATATAAAAATATTGACGAAGTAAAAATGGCCAGTGTAGATCTTAGGGAGATCTTTGAGGATGTCAATACAAATTATAAAAAGAGATATTACAGAAAATCATCTGTTTACAATGTGGTCTACAAAGAGAAAAAGACGGATAATGATAAGCTGTATTTTCTAGCCATTGCAGAAGCGAAGCTTTGGAGTAAAAGCAATTATTATAGTTACAGAGACGGGGTTAAAATGGATTATGACCAGATTCTTCAAATGCAGCTGAATAATGTGAAATATCTGAAAAATAACAAATCAGACAGTATTTTTACTACAGGTAACAGAGAGTTTTCTCATGAATATATGGGGAATTATTTTTTCAATTTTGAACTTAACCGGGTGTTATTTCATATAAAAAGTAAGGGTGCAAAATATTCGGGGACCATGGTATTTGAAGATGGTAACGAACAATTGGTGATCTTTAAGATCAGATCTGGAGAAGGAATTGAAATGAAAGGGGAGTTTAAATATAACACGGCAGATAAAGTAATTACGTATTTTGAAGTCCATTACATACAGGAAAATTACCCTATGGTCAAAAGAAAAACAGCCGGAGGAGAAGAATACGATTATAAACTTGGAAATGCAATGCTGGTATTTGATTTTTCTAAAAATGATGATGGGTATGTTCCTGCATTGACTAAACTTGAAGGCTACAAATACTTTGCAGTTTACAAAGGAGTAAAACATGAGAAAAACTTCAGCAGAGAACTGATCTATAATACCTTTAGGAAATCTGATGACAAAGGTCTTGATCCAAAGGTAGACTTCAGTAAAAACATCTGGGATAACGTTCCTGTAAAGGAAAATAAGAACAATACCATTCTGCTTTCCGAAGAAGAACAGATTTTTATGAATGGAAAATAATCCTTTAGATTTGAATTTTTATATTTTCGTTTACCGGTGAATGTTTGTATCTGTTTGGTAACGAGTTATTAATATGGTTTTGTTTGTGATAATTACAGGCTCAATAATTTTATATTCGTAAAAATCCATGCTGTAATTTTTAAGCCAAATTGAGTATACAGAATATTGTCACTTTTTCAACTGTGAAATTCTTAAAATTGTAGAGTTACGGTTTATTCAAACAGTATTTATACCTACTTTTTATGCCCATTCCTTCATCATCTCCGCAATTTCTTTTATCTTTAGTGCAATCAATATACATTATGAGGATAAATAGATTTTTTGCAGTACCGGCTGTAATGTTGGCTGCCCAGTTTTCATGGGCCCAGGTAAAGGTAGACCCAAAAGAAAGCCTTAATCCAATCGTAAAGAGTTTTGTAGATGAAGTAAACAACAGTTCCCAGCTTGAAGGCATGGCTTATGAGCTTCTGGATGGGATAGGACCCCGTCTTGTAGGGACTCCAGAAATGCTTGCTGCTAATGAATGGAGTGCAGAAAAGCTTCGTTCATGGGGTATTGAGGCCAATCTTCAGCAGTTCGGGACCTGGAAGGGATGGCAGAGAGGAACCACTCATGTTGATATGGTTTTTCCAAGGGTAAAATCATTGTCTGCCACTCAGCTGGCATGGAGTCCGGCTACCAAAAAGGCTGTGGAAGCAGAAGTAGTAGCTCTTCCAAAAGTATCAACCAAAGCCGAATTCGATAAATGGCTTCCTTCCGTAAAAGGGAAAATTGTGCTGATGGCCCAGTATCAGAAAATCGGACGTTCTGATGAGCAGATTAAGGAATTTGCTACTCCGGAACTTTATGAAAAACTTAAGGCAGAAAAAGAGCAGGCAACCAAGGATTTTGCAGCTTATGTAAAAAATATCGGCTATGATAATAATACACTTCCTGAAGCTTTAGAAAATGCAGGAGCAGCTGGAATTGCTATTTCAAACTGGACCGGAATTATGGGGGCAAACAGAATCTTTGGAGCTAAGACATCCAAAATTCCTATGGTAGACATTGATGTGGAAGATTACGGAATGCTTTACAGAATGGCAGAAAAAGGGGCTCAGCCTAAAATTAAAATCGATGCCCAGTCCAAGGTGCTTCCGGAGGCAAAAAGTTTTAATACGATCGGTATGATTAAAGGGAAAGAAAAGCCGGATGAGTATGTGATCCTTTCTGCTCACCTTGATTCATGGGACGGAGCACAGGGAGCTACAGACAATGGTACGGGAACACTTACAATGCTTGAAACCATGAGAATCCTTAAAAAATACTATCCTAATAACAAAAGAACTATTGTGATTGGTCTTTGGGGAAGTGAAGAACAGGGATTGAACGGTTCAAGAGGCTTTGTGGCAGATAATCCTCAGATTATTAAAGGAACACAGGCAGCATTCAACCAGGATAACGGTACCGGACGTGTTGTTAATATCAGTGGTCAGGGGTTCGTAAAAGCTTATGATTATATTGGAAAATGGCTTGATGGTGTTCCAAAAGCGGTAAGAAGTCACATAAAGACAGATTTCCCTGGAATGCCTGGCGGTGGCGGATCAGATCATGCTTCATTTGTGGCAGCAGGAGTACCTGGATTCTCATTAGGTTCTCTGAATTGGGGATATTTCGGATACACCTGGCATACTACAAAAGATACTTATGACAAGATTGTTTTTGATGAGGTGAAGAATAACGTGATCTTAACGGCAGCTTTGGCTTATATGGCTTCTGAAGATCCTGAATTTACCAATAGGGAGAAAAGAGTAATGCCTAAAGACGAGAAAGGAAATACGGTACAATGGCCGGAAGCAAAAGAGCCTAAAAGAAGTTCTAAAGATTATAAATAAAAGGGTCTTTTAAAAAATAGCTCTTCAGTAAAAAGGTTGCCTGAAAAGGCGACCCTTTTTTTACTTTTTTACTTCACTTATTGTTGAAATAATGCCTTTGTGTTTGCTTTTTAGTAATGGCTATTTTAGCATAAATAATCTTCATGTATGATTGTTGCATGCAAAAATGCAGATTAAATATTAAGTGATTGAAAAACAATGGTGTACGAATACCTAATAAACGGAGCTGTTTCAGAAATGGAACAGCTTTTATTTTGCATAAATTTTAATTTTTTTGTACATGTTTTTAGTATAATATGCAATAAAAACACACGTAAATACAAAAAGAGATAAAGTGGGGATCTTTAATTTTAAAAAGCTTTTAGAATTAAAAAACACACATTATGAAAAAAAATATTTTGGTCGGGAAAAATCCTGCTCACAGAATTGAACCTATAGAAAAACAGAATTTTTATCTTGTAAAGTCTGGAGAAACCTTGGAAAGTATCGCCAGGGACCTGATGCTTGAAAACCACGAATACCTCCGTGAATATCACAATAAACGGTGCAGTTTTCTTGATATTATTCCTGAAAACGGAGCGTTGAGATTTTTGCATAAGCTCTGTATTCCTGATGAAAGAGAGATCCGGACCATAAATTCTTTGATCAGGGAGCATGGAGAAGGCTGGTATAAACAGTTCCCCAAAGGAAAAATTCCTTTTAACCGAAGATCTGTACTTGGAGATTATAGAGTAAAGCAAACCGAAAGTGATGATGGAGTTCAGAAAAGTGAATATGCCTATTCATTACATTTTAATCATATAAAAGAAGAAAAAGGACATTATATTCATTTTTCAATGAGTGATTTTGAAAAAGACGGAGAAGAGCCGGGAGAGAAGATAAGTAACCTGGCTTCCGCATTTGTAAAAATTATTTATCCCATAACATTGATTGTAGACCGCTCCGGAGAACTGACAGCAGCAGAAACCCATAAAGGGATCTTGGAAATGATGAGTGAAATTGAATCATTAAAAAACTATCATCAGGGATTCTATGCATCTTCACATATTGATCATATGAAAGCTAAAATGGCTACTCCTCAGATTATTTATAACAGTGTGAAAAAGATACTGCCAATACAGTTTCTGTTCAGCCTTTTTTATCAGGCCGACTATAACATAAAGGGAACAGCAGTTCCGTATACAGATGATTTCTCATGGCTGGCTCCGGCTTCTCCGGTTAAAATGGAATTACTGAATCATACTTTACCGGAAAGAGATTCCCGTTTCATAGAAATTTTACAGACTGGCAAATCCGTAGATTATCGTACCGTTGAAGAATTGTATAATACAGACCTTGAATATGAGGAAGAAACAAAGCCTCATTTACAATCATTGACGGCCAATCATTCAGCAATATATACTTTGAATGCTGAAGATTTTTCTGTTCAGAAGATAAAAGCAGAATTTGATATTCAGATTGCCGGTTATGAGAAGTCTATGACTTTTGAACTGGAAAAATTAGCAGGTTAATTAAAAAACACGACTGAACCAACTCAACACAAAAATTATGTCAGAAAATTTATCAGCACACGATGGTAAACACTTTGTCATCCAAAAAGGCAGAGCCTGCTGTAATCAGGGAGATTTATTCCCTCAGTTTAAGGTAATGTCCCATCAGAAGCATTACTGGAATCATCATGAAACTTCAGAAGATAATCTTGCTGTTACGGAAGAAGATGTAGAGTTCAACCCTTCCGGGGCAAGCTTCGGCAAATGCAGATTAAAACCTACCTCCGGAGGGTATTTACCATGCGCTTATGCTCCAGTCGGAAAATGGCAGAAAACTTATGAAAAAGTAAAGATTATGGGGAAAAGCTGTCTTTCTGAAATCTCTGAGCTGATGTGCAGTACCGGAGGAATCATTACAGTGAAGGAACATGGGCAAACCTCAACCATGAACCGGCAAAATATAACGTTGGCTGATCCGAAAAGCTATCATTTTATCAATCCGTTTATGGATTTAAAAGAATCCAGGGAAGATCTGGAAGAACCCGATGCGGTCTACGAGTAACATGTTTCAAAATTAACAGATATGGCAAAATTGACTATTACCGGAAGTACAAAACCTGTTGTTGGAAACGTAGAGGCTTATTCACTTGCAGTTTTTGATAATCTGATATCTTCCAATTCCTTTTCATTTCCACCTGCTAAAATACAGTGGAATATCCATGTACAGGACCGGAAAGGATGGCGAATTACTCATGGAAATAAAAAAGAAGGCGAGCAGATTACTTATAAATTCACCCATAAAAGTTTACAATATAAAGCTTTAAAAATTGAAGTAACGAGAGGGAAGGATAAAGGTGAACTGTATATAAAACCAAAGCAGGCTGAGGTACCGAAAATACTCCGTATAAATTTATTGGACATTAATTCTTAGCGTTTAAAAAAAGGAAAACTGCTTCATTATACAGATGCTTTAATCGCTAAGGCTTATTGTGTGGGGATGTTCGGTCATAAAGTATCTTTCACCTTATGGGAAGATGATGCAATAGGAAAAGGGCATGATCCGGTGATAAATATGATGAACAGAATCAATCCGGTACCTTTTGTAGGAGAAGTGGATCATGAAGGTATTGCTAAAGTAATTTTCAGGTTACCCAGCTATACTATGGCTGTGCAGATTGCCAATGCTCAGGTAGCGGAAGGAGATAAGAACGAAGGGAAAGCTCATGAGTATTATGTGACGGCAGAAATGATTTCCAAACATATTCTAAAGGCCAGTCCCAATGTAAATATTGCCAATCCTACCCATATTCCTGAGCTTCCTGAAAAGCAAAAATCCAAGGAAACTTCTCCTCCTCACAGGAAATCTCCGGTTGCTCCTGAAAAGAAAGAGGTAAAGCCTGGTAAACCAAAACCTAAAGAAGATACACCTAAATTTCCTCAAACTCCGGCTGCAAAAAAACAGGCTGATCCTGAAGGGAAAATCATAAGTGCAGCATTTACAGATGCAGCAGGAAAACCTTTGAAAAATGCTAAAACAGGTGATGCTGTATCGATTAAGATCGTTACTCAAAGTATGAAAGGTAAAAATGTAATGGTAAGAATCTGGGAAGAAGACTTCTCACGGTATAGCAATGATCTTGTGTATGAAAAATCTGTAACATTGGCCTATGACACTACCAACTTTATTAACGGTATTATCCTGACCAAAGCTATGTATACCAAAAGCTATGAATGGGGTGAAGGCAATGAACGGGAATATTTTATAGAAGTTGAACATTTGAATACCTCTGTAACGTCTCAGGTGATCCCTGTAAGTGCTGGTGCAGAACCGATGAAGGTGGAGGCTAATGATTCTGTTGTAGTGATTAACGAGAAGAAAGAAGAGAAAAAGATAAACTGTATATGTCAGGAACAATATAAAGATTTAATCTGGAGTGGTAAAGTAAGTTGTGATTTTAGAAAAAAAGTAGTTGAAATATGTAAGGATTTATGGCCTAAAAATTATATGGTAATGGCTAATAATCTCATGGCCTGTATTGCTTGGGAAACAGGAGAAAGTTTTAGCCCTTCTGCTAAAAATCCTAAGTCTACAGCAACAGGGTTAATTCAATTTATGGCTGATACAGCTAAAGACTTAGGAACAACTACAAGTGCACTTGCAAAGATGACGGCAGTAAAACAATTGGATTATGTGAAAAAATATTTTGAAAATATAAGAATTAAGGATTATGAATTTGTGGATTTTTATTTAAGAATTCTATTTCCAGCTTCAATGGGAAAGTCTGATGAACATGTTGTATTTAGTAGAGATGGAGAAGGTTTGAATAAAAATGATAGAAACTATAAAGAGCGGATAAATGCTTATGGAGTAAATTCTGGGTTTGATACTAATCCTAAATATGGTAATGGAGATGGAATGGTAACCAAGGCAGAAATAAAAAAAGGAATCCAAAAATATATTGAGAAAGGAAAATTAAATAAAGTAAAAGTCTTTGACTGTCAAAAAGGTAATGCTGTTGCAACTTTATTGCCTGAAAAAGGAACTTGGAATGTGATCATTACAGAACATTATACTGGTAATAAATGTACCCACTTAGAACGAACGCCAATTAGAAATAATTGCAGAAGAGGAAAAATAGAAGTTTTCGATGATAATAGTAAGGTGGTATTTACAATAGTTGATTGTTTACTGGAAGGAATAAAAGGAGAAGATAGAAGTAAAACTTCAGCAGATGTTCCATATGGGGCTTATAAAATAAATGAAAGTACTCCTTTTTATAGTTCTACAGCCGCAAATAAAATTACATATGGTCCAAATCCAAGATTAGTTTTTGAACCTATTAAGGGACGTAAAGATGAGGCTGATAACAGTGGAAGATCTGCTATTAGAATACATGGAGGCAGACAGGAAGGTTATCCTGTTAAAACATTAAAAAGAACCGAAGGATGTATAAGAATTTACGATAAGGATGCAAAAGACTTCTATAATTGGTGGATTGAATTTAAAAAAACAGATCCAGGTGTAAAACCTGGAAAAGTAATAATTAAAAAATAAATTATGAAAATATTCCTATTGATTACACTTCTCCTTATAACAGGTTGCCAGAATAATAAACAAAATAATGAACTTATGACTCAAAAAACTATAGAACTGGAGAAGGAAAGTAAACTCATTGATAATATACATTTAGAAAATAACTACCTGTTTGATAAAAATAATATTCTGCTTAAAAAGATTAAATATAAAGAAGATTATATCGAAAATATTAAGATAAAAGATCTTTTGGATAAGAACTTTAGAAGCTCATTCATAGAATATCTGTCTGATATTAAAACAGAAGAAGACGAGCTGAAATCTTCTTTCACTTGCCAGTTATTATTGCTAAGAATAGCAGAATTATCGGATAGCAATGCTTTTTATATATTATCTGAGATTTCAAAGAATGAAACAGTCTCTTATAATGGAATCGAGCTCTATGAAAACCTTTTGATCCAAATGTTTTTAAATGATTCTTATTTCTTTATTCAGCAAAGTGTAAAATATAATGATTCTTCATTGTTAAATTATATTCTTAAAATGTCTCAAGGGTACTTTGTTGATGAGGATTTTTTAGATATGAATTTAGGTTATATAAAGTCTGGTGAAAAAGATCTGTTGCTTTTAAAATCTGAGGCACAGAAAGAAATAGTATATTTTCCATTGATGAAAAAGATGGATGGGATGCCAAAAGTAAAAGTGCAGCTTGGACCCTCTTTTTATACCAATTTTGAAACGATCAATAAAGATTTTGTAAATATTAATTCTTTTTTTGGAAAAGAGCTGATGCAAAAGATGAATGTGCCGGAAATGAATTATTTTAAACAACACGTTTTTCCTATGATCGAAAAACTTCAATTAAACTCAGGTGAAATTAGTAATAAATAGATATTACAAATGAATAAAAGTTTCTTTCAATCAAGCATTAGATTGAGGTATGTTTTATTACTTGTGCAGATGCTTTCATGTACAAAAACGGATAGTCCGGTAAATGGAGAACGTAAAAACTCAACATTCCTGACAGATCAAAGTGATAATCAAGAAGAAAAATAATGATATCACAAAATTAGGTAATGAGTCAGAAGGAGAGGATGAACTTATTTCTGGTGAGTTATTTAAACAATGGAAAGGCTTGATAAAACCTGATAGTTGTATATTTAAAAGCTGGTTAGCAGATAATAAAAGGAAAAGGTATAGTAAGGATGATAACTATCAAGAATACATTGGAGGAATTTTTGCCACAGCCAATAAAGATTCTATAGAGTTTTTTTACAAAAAGAATAATAGAAGGGAGGAATGAGAACCTATCACCTTTATTAACATTGATTAAACGAAAGAATGAATACTTTATATCAAGTTTTCTCACCTCTCCGCCTCATAACGGGATTATTGAAATGCCGGTACAAAAGATCAAATAAAAAATAAATCCGTCCCACAGTTTTGCGGGACGGATTTTATTTAAATATAATTTTTTAAATCAGAAAATACTGAAATCTGGGCTTCATGCTGTTTAGAAAGCTTTCCAAATCCATATTCGCAGAAGATAAAAGGCAACTCGTTGGAAGCAGCAGAATCATAATCAGTTTGGGTATCCCCAACATATACAGAATCATCAACAGATAAACTGTTTCTCTCCATGAGAAGCTTTATGTTTTCTGACTTCGTTTTTTGAGTGCGTCCATGAGATTCAAAGTCTACAAAGAGATTATTGAACTGGTAATATTCTAAAAAAGACTCAATATATCCGTCCTGGCAGTTGCTTACAATAAAAAGATTGTGGGTATTGGCCAGGCTTTTCAGTGTATCTTCCACACCAGGATAAAGAATACCGCCTTGAATACGCAATACCTTGTTTTCCTGAGCTACCACTTCAGAAAGAAGTTCCTGAATCTGCAGATCCGAAATTCCCGGAAGCATATCCTTCAGAATATCGTGGGCGAGTAAACCCATATATTGATTCATATCGTCAGGCTTCAGCTCTTGCTGGATAAGTTGATGCTTGCCTAAAACATCATTCCATATTTTGATGATCGTTGCTCTGGAATCCCATAAAGTTCCGTCCAGATCGAAAATTAAATTTTTATAACTCAAAATGTTTCTTGTTTAATTGATGAATAAAGACTTTTAACAAGCAATTATTTAACCATTAAGGTCAGTTAAGTAAAAATCAAAGGTTTTTATAAACAAATACTTTAAAGCGAAGTTCAACTTAATATTCTAAACCCTTAAAATATTTTAAGAATTAAAACAATACAGATCACATGCTTACAAAATCATACTCAACTGCACTCTCTTCCTCGCTTCATCCACCTCAGTTACCTTTACTCTCACATGTTGATGCAGTTTTACAACCTCATTCACATCCGATACAAATCCATCTTTAAGCTGTGAAATATGAACCAGTCCGCTTTCCTTGATCCCAAGATCTACAAAACATCCAAATGCGGTAATATTATTGACGATTCCCGGTAAGATCATGCCTGCTTTCAAGTCTCTGATACTTTTTACATTGGGATCAAATTCAAATACTTTAGCGGCTTTCCTTGGATCCAAACCAGGTTTTTCAAGCTCTTTTAAAATATCCTTGATTCCCAGGATTCCGATGTCTCCGGTAATATATTGTTCAGGGTTTACCAGGGCTATTTTTTCCTTATTGGCAATCAGCTCATTGGTTTTAATGCCCAGGTCCTTGGCCATTTTTTCAACAATTCCGTACGCTTCAGGGTGTACGGCAGAATTATCCAATGGATTTTTTGAATTACTGATTCGTACAAATGCAGCGGCCTGCTGGAATGCCTTTTCTCCAAGTCTCGGAACCTTTTTAAGCTGTTTTCTGTCTTCAAAAGCTCCGTTTTCAGCTCTGAAATTCACAATGTTTTCAGCCATTTTCTCTCCAATCCCGGAAACATAGCTTAATAATGATTTGCTGGCTGTATTCAGGTTGATTCCTACGGAGTTCACACATCTCATCACAGTAGAATCCAGTTCATTTTTCAATTGAGTCTGATCCACATCATGCTGATACTGTCCAACGCCAATCGATTTCGGGTCAATTTTAACCAGTTCAGCCAATGGATCTGAAAGTCTTCTTCCGATAGAAACCGCACCACGAACCGTTACATCATAGCTTGGAAATTCATCCCTTGCAATTTTACTGGCAGAATACACAGAGGCACCCGCTTCCGAAACCACAAAAACCTGTAAAGGCTTATCAAAAGCAATTTTCTTAATGAAAAACTCAGTTTCACGGCTTGCTGTTCCATTCCCAATAGAAATTGCTTCAATATTGTAAGCATTCACCATAGAACGGATCTTTTTCATTGCCATTCCGGATTCATTCTGTGGAGCATGAGGGTAGAGGGTCTCATTATGAAGAAGATCTCCTTTTTCATCTATACAAACTACTTTACAGCCGCTTCTGTAACCGGGATCAATCGCCAGTATCCTTTTCTCTCCCAGTGGGGGAGCCAGAAGTAACTGACTTAGGTTTTCAGAGAAGATTTCAATGGCTTTTTTATCAGCTCTTTCTTTAGCTTCCTGTAAAGCTTCATTGGAAATAGCAGGCTCCAGAAGCCTTTTATAACTGTCTTTTATCGCTAATGCAATCTGTTCAGAACTTTCATTATCAGATTTGATAATTGCTTTTTCAATAAAATCGACGGCTTCTTCCTTGTCAATTCCCACGTTGGTTTTCACAAAACCTTCCGCTTCAGCTCTCAACATAGCCAAAAGCCTGTGAGAAGGAATTCTGCTGAGGTTTTCTTCCCACTCGAAATACTGAGAGAACTTCTGGGCATCTTCTTCATCCTTTTTAGCCTTCACGACTTTAGACGTAACAACAGCCTTACGCTGGAATAAACGACGCAGATTCTTACGGACATACATGTTTTCATTGATCCATTCTGCCATAATGTCTCTCGCTCCCTGAAGGGCATCTTCTTCAGAAGGAACCTCATTATTCAAATATTTGGATGCCAGAAACTGCACTTCATTATTCTTCTGGCTCATAATGATTTTGGCTAAAGGCTCTAATCCTTTTTCCTTAGCATTATCCGCTTTGGTTTTTTTACGCTTTTTAAAAGGCAGATATAGATCTTCCAACTCCTGAATATCAAAGCTTTCTTCAATTCTTTGTCTAAGCTCGGGGGTCAGTGCATTCTGTTCTTCTATAGATTTTACAATAGATTCCTTTCTCTTTACAATTTCATCAAACTGCTTGCTGATCTTTGAGATCTTCTCAATCTGTACTTCATCCAAATTTCCGGTTTTATCCTTACGGTAACGGGAAATAAAAGGAATGGTACAGTCTTCTGCTAATAATTGTAAAGTATTGTTGATGCTCTTCTCAGAAATATCGAGCTGTTTCTGTATAAATTCTACGGTCGTCATTGTTCTGTTTTCGGAAGGCTAAAATAGGGTTTTAAAACGAAAAAAGGCGAGTTGCCCCGCCTTGAATGTTTTCACAACGGAATAATCCTTATTGTGAATTGCTTTTCAAAATTATTACTACAAATATAGAAGAAAACATCTTTACTATAATTATGGGAATCCATAATTTGAATGTTTTTTTTATTTCTATTTTTATGTAATACCAAAAAATAAAATGATGATTAAAAATATACTTGGATTAGACTTGGGAACCAACTCCATTGGCTGGGCTTTGATAAGACAGAATTTTGAAAACAAGTATGGCGAAATTCTTGGGATGGGAAGCCGAATTATTCCAATGGATCAGAAGGTTCTTGGAGAATTTGGTGCCGGAAATTCTGTTTCACAAACCGCGGCAAGAACTGATTACAGAGGGGTAAGAAGACTGCGTGAAAGATTTTTGTTAAGAAGAGAAAGGCTTCACAGAGTTTTGAACGTTTTGAATTTTCTTCCGGAACATTATGCTTTGCAAATTGATTTTGAAAAACGATTTGGAAAGTTCAAAGAAGAGTCTGAACCGAAATTGGCTTATAATAATGATGGATTTATTTTCAAGAATTCTTTTGATGAAATGCTTACTGATTTTAAAAATCATCAACCCCAACTTTTAGAAAATGACAAAAAAATTCCCTACGATTGGACGATTTATTATCTCCGAAAAAAGGCACTTGCTCATAAAATACAAAAAGAAGAGCTGGCCTGGATTCTATTGAATTTTAATCAAAAACGTGGATATTATCAATTACGTGGCGAGGAAGAGGAAGAGAATCCAAATAAACTTGTAGAATTTTATTCCTTAAAAATTATAGATGTTTTGGAAGATGAGCCTCAAAAAGGGAAATCTGATATTTGGTATTCTTTAATTTTAGAAAATGGTTGGATTTACAGACGTTCAAGCAAAACGTCTTTATTAGATTGGAAAGATAAAACAAGAGATTTTATTGTTTCTACTGATTTAAATGATGATGGAAGTGTCAAAACTGACAAAGACGGAAATGAAAAAAGAAGTTTCCGTGCACCTAGCGAAAATGATTGGGCGCTTATAAAAAAGAAAACCGAGCAGGAAATTGATAAATCCCACAAAACTGTTGGAACATATATTTATGAAACTCTTCTTAAAAATCCGAAACAGAAGATCAAAGGCAAACTGGTTCGTACCATCGAAAGAAAGTTTTACAAGAAAGAACTTAAACAGATTTTAGAAAAGCAGAAAGAATTTTATCAGGAGTTGAAGAATGACGACCTGTACAACGATTGTGTGCGGGAATTGTATCGAAATAACGAAGCACATCAGTTGACTTTAAGTAAAAAAGAATTTGTACACCTTTTTATGAATGATATTATTTTTTACCAAAGACCTTTGAGAAGTCAGAAATCATCTATTTCCAATTGTACTTTGGAATTCAGAAAGTATAAAGATGCAAATGGAGTAGAACATACGCAGTTTTTAAAAGTAATCCCAAAGTCTAACCCGTTTTATCAGGAATTTCGTATCTGGCAATGGATTTTTAATTTGAATATTTATAAAAAAGATGATGATGTTAACGTTACAAAAGAATTTTTAAGCACCACCAAAGATTTTGAAAATCTATTTGAATTCTTGAATAACAGAAAAGAAATTGAACAGAAGCCACTACTTAAATTTCTATTGGAGCAAAAAGAATTTAAAGGAAAATTACTCAATGCTGAAACTGAAAAATTTCGCTGGAATTATGTTGAAGACAAAAAATATCCTTGTAACGAAACCAAAACAATGATTTCATTGAGATTGGATAAGGTTGAAAATATCTCTGATGATTTTCTGACAAGAGACATTGAACAAAAAATTTGGCACATCATCTATTCTGTCAATGACAAGATTGAATATGAAAAAGCATTGAAAACTTTTGCTGGGAAATATAAGCTGGATGAAAATTCGTTCTTCGAAGCATTCAAAAAATTTTCCCCATTTAAAAGTGAATATGGCTCCTTTTCTGAAAAAGCTATTAAGAAATTGCTGCCTTTGATGAGGTTAGGTAAATACTGGAATTACGAAAATATCAACGAACATTCAAAAGATAGGATTCAGAAAATTATTACTGGTGAATTTGATGAAAATATCAAAGATAAAGTGAGAGAAAAGGCAATTCATCTTACGGTAGAAAATGATTTTCAAGGTTTACAATTATGGTTGGCTCAATACGTTGTTTATGGAAGACATTCAGAAGGATCAATGATTGGTAAATGGAATTCTGCTGATGATTTGGAAGAATTCTTAAAAGGGTTTAAACAACATTCGCTTCGTAACCCAATTGTAGAACAGGTAATTACAGAAACGCTTCGAGTGGTAAAGGATATCTGGTTGAAATACGGAAATGGAGCTAAAGATTTCTTCAACGAAATTCATATTGAGCTGGGAAGGGAGATGAAACAAACAAAAGATGAAAGGGTAGAGGCTACAAAGAGAATAACGGAAAATGAAAATACAAATCTCCGTATCAAAGCTTTACTGGCAGAAATGATGGGTGATAATTCTGTAGAAAATGTTCGTCCTTATTCTCCTATGCAACAGGAGATTTTGAAGATTTATGAAGATGGAATTTTAAAATCTGATATAGAAATTGACGATGATATTTTGAAAATCAGTAAAACGGCCCAACCTTCTTCATCAGATTTAAAGAGATACAAACTTTGGCTGGAACAGAAGTATAAATCTCCTTATACAGGACAGATTATTCCATTAAATAAATTATTTACATTGGAATACGAAATTGAACATATCATTCCGCAAAGCAAATATTTTGATGACAGTTTTAGTAATAAAATTATTTGTGAGTCAGCAGTTAATAAATTGAAAGATAATTACATCGGTTTAGGATTTATTAAGCAGTTTGGAGGAACGATTGTTGAGTGTAGTTTTGGAAAAAGTGTAAAAGTTTTTGAAGCTGAAGAATACGAAGATTTTGTAAAAAAACATTATGCCAATAATAGAGGCAAAAGAAACAAGCTCCTTTTAGAAGAAATTCCTGAAAAAATGATTGAACGTCAGTTGAATGATACTCGTCATATCAGTAAATATATCTCAGGTGTTCTTTCCAATATCGTTCGACAGGAAGACGGTACTGATGAAGGCGTGAATTCTAAAAATATTGTTCCAGGGAATGGGAAAATTACGACACAGCTCAAACAAGATTGGGGTTTAAATGATGTTTGGAATGAATTGATTTTACCACGTTTTGAACGGATGAATCAATTGACCAATTCAACAGATTTTACTTCCTGGAATGAAAATCATCAGAAATTTTTACCAACCGTTCCTGTAGAGTTTTCAAAAGGATTTTCAAAGAAAAGAATCGACCATAGACATCACGCTTTAGATGCTTTGGTAATTGCTTGTGCGACAAAAGATCATGTGAATCTGCTTAATAATCAGTCTGCAAAATCAGATACTAAGCGTTATGATTTAAAAAAGAAACTAATGAAGTTTGAAAAAATTATTTACAAACATCCACAAACCGGCAACAGAGTCGAAAGAGAAGCTTCGAAACAATTTTTGAAGCCTTGGGATAATTTTACTGTGGATGCTAAGAATAAATTGGAAACCGTTATTGTAAGTTTTAAGCAAAATCTTCGTGTGATTAATAAGGCTACTAATTATTATGAAAAATATGTAGAAAAAGATGGTGTGAAGACAAAAGAAAGAGTAGAACAAACGGGAACAAATTGGGCAATAAGAAAGCCAATGCATAAAGAATTTGTTTATTCAAAAGTGAATTTGCCTTGGGTAAGAGTTGGTGAAAAAGAAATATTGACTGCAATTAGAAAACCGTTGGATATAAGTTTCGATGAGAAAAAAATTAGGAGCTCAATAACGGATACAGGCATACAAAAAATACTTTTGTCACATTTAGAAAATTATAAAGGTGCTTTCGATGAAAAAGGAAAAGAAATTCCTCCTGAAATTTTAGCATTCACTCCGGAATCTATAGAAGAGATGAATAAAAACATTATTGAATTAAATAACGGAGTATTTCACCAGCCAATTTTTAAAGTAAGGGTATTTGAAAAAGGAACGGGAAGGTTTTCTATTGGACAATCAGGAAATAAAAAAAATAAATATGTAGAAGCTGCTAAAGGAACTAACTTATTTTTTGCGATTTATGAAGATAAAAGTGGAAAAAGAAGCTATAAAACAATTCCTTTGAATGAAGTTATTGAAAGGCAAAAACAAAGGTTGAATTCAGTGCCATTAGAAAATAAAAAAAGAGATAAGTTATTATTTCATTTATCTCCCAATGATTTGGTTTATGTTCCTGAAGAAGATGAGTTTGTGGATGGTGATGTAAATTTGAATGATTTAAATAAGGAACAAATTAAGAGAATCTATAAAGTTGAAAAAACTTCAGGTACTGAATGTTACTTCGTCCGTCAAGATATTGCTTATCTAATAAAACAATATGATTCAAAAACTAAAATCGGAGAATTGGAAAGCCAGAATAAGCTTCAGGTCACAATGTCAGAGGATAGAATCAAAATTGCAGAGGTTTGCTTTAAAATTGATTGTGATAGGCTAGGTGATATAAATATTCTTACAAAAGAAAAAGTTAAAAAAATGTTTGATGAATATAGGTAATATTGCAATTGATACGAATGTTCTTTTATATGCTTTTGATAATAAAGATATTAAAAAGCAAGATAAGGCAGTAGAGATATTGCTTAAGAGACCATTTGTTACTCAATTAGTTCTTTTTGAATTTATAAAAATTCTCGAAAGGAAAGGGAAAAAGGATAAGAAAGAAATTACACAACTTACTATTAAAATACTTAATGATTGTACTATTTTACTATCAGAAGATATGTGTGACGGAATGATTGTCGATAAAAAATTAAAAATCATAAATCCTTTTTTATGATCACCCGCTCCATTTATATCGGCAATCCTGCTTATCTTAAACTTAAAGATGAACAGATGTATATTTTGGACCCTTCCACTAAAGAAATGAAAGGCAAGGTTCCCGTGGAAGATTTGGGGTTGCTGATGTTAGACCATTTCCAGATTACAATCTCACATCAATTGATTCAGAAAATGATGGGAAATAATGTGGTGGTGGTGAGCTGTGACGGTCATCATTTACCACACGGAATTATGCTTCCATTGTATGGACACACTGAACATTCTGACCGGATCAAAGACCAATTAGAAGCTAGTGAACCCCTCAAAAAACAACTTTGGAAACAAACTGTCGAATGTAAAATTGAAAATCAAAAAGAAGTTTTAAAACGTTTAGGGAATTATTACGAACCAATGGTTGATTATCAAAATAATGTGAAAAGCGGTGATATTACCAATATGGAAGGCATTGCAGCACAACATTACTGGAAGTATCTCGTTAGTTTGGATTTTTTGAGACAGCGTTTTGGAGATTCACCCAATCAGTTTTTCAATTTCGGATATTCGGTTCTCAGAAGCATTGTGGCAAGAGCAATTGTTGAGACCGGACTGCTTCCTGTTCTTGGAATTTTCCATAAAAATAAATATAATCCTTACTGTCTGGCCGATGATCTGATGGAACCTTATCGTCCTTTCGTTGATTTACTAGTAATGCAATGGCTTACAATCAATTCAGAGACGGAAGATTTAACTAAAGAATTTAAAGCTTTTATTTTACAGATTGCGACCAAAGATGTAAAAATAGATGATAAAAAGAGACCATTATTGGTTGCTGTGAAAACAACAGCAACATCACTGTATAAATGTTATACAGGAGAAAAGCGTCTGATCTCTTATCCTGAACTGATATGAATGCCGAAAGGTTTAATGCTTACCGAATTATGTGGGTTTTAGTATTATATGATTTACCAACAGAGACTAAGGCCAATATGAAAGATGCCAATCGCTTTCGTAAATCTTTGCTTGATGATGGTTTTACATTATTTCAGTTTTCAATGTACGTAAGGCATTGTCCGAGTCGTGAAAATGCTGAAGTTCACATTAAAAGAGTTAAGTTTATGCTTCCAAAAGCAGGTAAAGTTGCCATTATGTGCATTACTGACAAACAGTTTGGAGATATTGAAATATTCTTTGCCAGAAATAAAGAAGAACCTCCTCCAACCTTTCAACAGCTTGAATTATTCTAAATTTCAAATCCTAAAAACAAAAACAATCTGCTGATTTTCAGTAGATTGTTTTTTTGAGGCTGTGACTAATCACGAAGATAATAATTTTTGAAAGCAATTCCCAACCATTAAGCCTTAGTAAATCTGTTTTTGATAGCTGTGACTAATCACGAAGATAATAATTTTTGAAAGCAATTCCCAACGTTAGCTTCGTCGTTGTCTTGCAACAATTTGCTGTGACTAATCACGAAGATAATAATTTTTGAAAGCAATTCCCAACAACGATTAGCGCTAACGTCAAAACATTTTGGCTGTGACTAATCACGAAGATAATAATTTTTGAAAGCAATTCCCAACCGTACGATTTAATCCCAAACGTCTTATTAAGCTGTGACTAATCACGAAGATAATAATTTTTGAAAGCAATTCCCAACTAAATTTGCTATGTAGCGAAGTTTGGCCGCGCTGTGACTAATCACGAAGATAATAATTTTTGAAAGCAATTCCCAACAACAACAGTATGCAGATCATTGATTCTTTAGCTGTGACTAATCACGAAGATGATAATTTTTGAAAGCAATTCACAACATGCTGAAATAACCCGACCTATAGATCCTTGCTGTGACTGATCACGAAGATAATAATTTTTAAAAAACAATTCACAACTTAATGATATATGTGAAAAAAAATAGAAACTGTGACTAATTATGAAGATAATAAATCTTAAGACCATATATATAAAATCCCTCTAACCGAGGGACTTTATTTATGATACATATGGGCATCTGCAAGTATGCAAAAGCCAGCTGGGCAGTAATCAATTCCTCCTTTAATAGATTTTAGATGTTCCCTTGTGATTTTTTTTATGGTATTATTTTTATAGGTAAAGATTAAATATGTAAATTATTCTCAAATTAAATATTTAATGTGAAAATATTTTTGAAAATATCTTGAAAATCAAATGAGAATTCGTGATGAGAAGTGTAAATTCAAAAAGAAGTCTATAATAAACTATATTATTTCCATACCTCATTTATTTCTTCTTATATTACAAATCCTAACATTGGTAACAAAATTTACATTTCTTGATGTATGATAAGAGATGACCCATAAGGTTTTTCTATTTTTGTACCCGAAAACAATAAACTTTTTTAAACAGTTCAATAATATGAAAAAAATTAGCGTAATTGCATTAGTAGCAGTAGGATTGCTGGCAACATCATGTAACAATAAAGAAAAAACAGATACATCAGTAGCTACAGAACAGTCGGTTGCTGAGAGTAAAGGTGAAGTATTGGCAGTAGATGCAGCAACTTCTCTTGTGAATTGGAAAGCTTTCCATAAAGGAGGTTTCGCTCCTCGTTGGGGAACTCTTAATGTAAAATCAGGAGACTTAAGCATTGAAGGTGGACAAGTAGTAGCTGGAAACTTCAATATTGATATGACTTCTATTAAAGTTGATCCCGCTTCAGTAACTGAAAAAGATAAAAAACCTGCAGAGCTTGAAGCTCACCTTAAAAACCCTGACTTCTTTGACGTAGCGAAAAACCCTGCTTCAGATTTTAAAATTACAAGCGTAGCAGACCTGAAAGAAGCACCAAAAGATGCTGTAGCAGGAGCTAACAAAACAGTAAGCGGAAACCTTACATTAATGGGAAAAACAATGAATGTTACTTTCCCTGCTAAAGTAGATGTAGTAGATAATACTGCAGCTATTCAGGCTAAATTTACAGTAAACAGAACAGACTGGGGAATCAAATTCGGAACTACTGAAACTGATCCTGCAGAATGGATGATCAGCAAAGACATCGAAATCGCAATTGATGTAAAAGCTAAAAAATAAGTCAACTTTCTATAAATGAAGAGCTGTCTTAATTAAGGCAGCTCTTTGTATGTTAGATGAATATTTTTAATATACTTTATCAGGCTTCTATTAAAGTAATCAATTAAAAATCCATGAGTTTTGAGTCCGTACACAATACTCACTCCCCAAATACAGCGGATTACCGTGCTTCTCAGACCAAAAACCATCCAATACATCTTTTCTTAAACAACGGTATACCGCAACTCCTTTATAAGTGTTGTGATCATCACCTTCATAATTAAAGTTAAGCACTAAAATATGGTCTTTATAAAATCCTGTTCCGTTCTGGATATGATCGCCAATCATCCATTGGGCAATAATGCGGGCATTTTCATCAACTGATAAAATTAAGGTACCCTGATAAGAAAATTCATCAGATTCTTCCTGATTGCTTCCTTTAATAGAATAAGTTCCTGCCAAATCATGTACTGTCATTACTTCATTTTTATGAGTGGCAAATTTAAAAAATCTTATGCTGATAATATGACAAATATTTTGTGGAAGTAAGACAGGGCTTTTTCATATATAAATTAAACTTTATTTTTGCAGCAAATTAATTGTAGAATGATTCCTTTTCTATTAATCGCTAATCTTATTACCTTTTGTGTTTTTGGATTTGATAAACTTCAAGCCAAAAGGCAGCAATGGAGGATTTCTGAGAATATTCTTTTAGGTCTTTCATTGATAGGTGTTATAGGCGCTGCTTCCGGAATGTTGACCTTTAATCATAAAGTATCCAAAAAATCTTTTCTGGTAAAATTTTTCATAGTTGCTTTAATTGATGTTGTCTTGTTGTATAGATTGATAAGACATTGATAAATAAAAAAACAGCCATTAAGGCTGTTGATCATTAATTGTTAATAATACCAAATGGTTTCCATGTATTGGTCCCATCAGTTGTATTGACCCACCCGATTGGCATATTAACAGAAGGACCTGTATTTAGAATAATATCACCTCGTTTCCAGTCAGGAGAAGAAACTGATGGATAATTATCTGCATAAGTAACTTTTAATTTGCCTAAATGAAGGGCATCATTGGCATTTTGATAATAGACCGTTCCCAGATTGTCATTGGTAATAAAATTGCCCACAATATTAGGACTGATCGCAGATAGACACTTATTATGAGTGATTGTTGTTTGTAATCCCGAATCTGCCTTAATATCATATACTTTGAAATTTTTAATGGAATTTCCCCTTACATCATCATAAAGAGATGCCTCTCCGACAATATTAACGCCAATGGACGTGTTATCCGGTGCTGCATTGTCATAAATTAATATATCATTGTCAATAATTTTATTTCCTCTTGTAAATGAAGAATTCTTGACGTTATTGAATAAATAGATTCCGTATCCGGGGTGGGATAGTGCAATGTAATTACTGTTAATATTCCAGTTATAGCTCTGCTCTCCAATCACAATGCCTATTTGTCTGCAGAAATCAATCATACTGTTGAGTACATTAACGTGAGAAGTTTTTTCAGCGTAAATTCCCTGATAAACATTAAAGATAAAAGTATCAATAATTCTCCAGCCTTCTTGTGAGCTTTTTCCGTCAAATAAGATTCCTTTACTGCTGAGTATGTCTACAAGTTCTTCCTTTCCTGTTTCCTGGTTTATTACTTTGGCATCTATCGAAATACTGGTATTGTTGGAAATTTCATTATTCACGGAATTGTTTTTGATGTGTATTCCCGTTTGGCAATTACCAATTTTTACAGTCTGAATTTGTGAAGACCAAAGATAATTAACTTCCAGTCCTGTTTGATAACCATTGATGGCAAGATCTTTTAAAATAATATCATAAGCATGAACCTCTGGTGTTCCGATTATTTTAATACCGGTGAAATTATTAGGGACTGTTGTGTAAAGGGTCGCATTATAAATTCCAAATCCTTCCAAAACAGTACCCGAAGCATTGGTTGTGATCTCTTTCCCATTAATAATAGTCTTGTATGCGTTAATGATAATGCCATGATTATTATTGGTTATAAGAAAAGGAGGAAGATCTACTGTGCTTTTAGTAGACGAACCTGCAATTTTAATAGCTTTATTGATCTGCAAAGGCTGATAAAGCATATATCTCCTGTTATCAAGCTTCAGAACCTGTCCGGCTTCCATTTCATCAATCAACTTTTGGATTTCAACGGAATCATCAGTCATACCATCTCCATGAACATCTGCAATTGTAATAGAAATATCATCAGTAATAATTCTTTTATAGTATGAAATTGGACCATTGCCGTTTTTTTTAATACGGTATAGGTATTTTCCATCAGGAACAGGATGATCTTGTTTTTTAAAATTGGCAATTTCATTACTGAAAGGATCAATCAAACTTACAATTTTAAGATCCGAAGTGGGATCTGAAGATGAAAAAAAAGTATCAATGGTTAAGAGGTTTAAATTGTTTGTCATTTTTTTGTTTTTGGTATTTAGTAATAATATCCTTGCAATAATTTATTGAGACAAAGATAAAAAGGGGTGGCGTCAGAACTTGACGTGTAATATTTTATTATAGAATAGTTGAAAGAGTTAGATTAAAAAGTATATATAGATTGTAAATTGGTTGTATTTAAAAAAGAATCCATTTTCGCCTTATATTGATCATTCAGCAATCAAAAATAATTTAACGACAAAAAGCTAAGTGAATTTTTCAAAGGTCAAATAAAAAACGTTCAGAGGCTATTATCAGTATACAAAATAAGATTTCCTGAATAAATTGATCAATATAGCCATAGAAAATTATAAGAGCAGAAAGGAGAAACAATGAAATAACTCAACCTTAATATTATGTGTTTTTCAGAAGACTGTAAAAGTATTTTATCTAATTTTCTCATTATGAAATTGTTAAATATTGCATAAACTTTTTAATTAATTCATTTAAAATCACTATTTTTGCACCCGTAAAAATCCTATATGCAAAACATTAGAAATATTGCGATTATCGCACACGTTGACCACGGTAAGACGACTTTGGTTGACAAAATCATCCACGCTACCAATATTTTCAGAGAAAATCAGGAGAGTGGAGAATTAATTATGGATAACAATGATCTTGAAAGAGAAAGAGGGATCACCATCTTATCCAAGAATATTTCTGTTACTTATAAAGACACTAAAATTAACGTAATTGATACTCCTGGTCACGCGGATTTCGGTGGAGAAGTAGAGAGAGTATTGAAAATGGCTGACGGAGTTATTTTGTTAGTGGATGCGTTCGAAGGACCAATGCCACAGACAAGATTCGTACTACAGAAAGCGTTAGAATTAGGATTGAGACCATTAGTGGTTATCAATAAAGTAGATAAGCCAAACTGTCGTCCTGATGAAGTTCATGATAAAGTATTTGACTTATTCTTCAACCTTGAAGCTACAGAAGAGCAGTTGGATTTCCCTACATTCTATGGATCTTCAAAACAAGGTTGGTTCAACACTTCATTAGAACAAACTGAAGACATTATGCCATTATTAGATGGTATCTTACAGTATGTTCCTGAGCCTAAAGTAACTGAAGGTAACCTTCAGATGCAGATTACTTCATTAGATTTCTCTTCTTTCTTAGGAAGAATTGCAATCGGAAAAGTAACAAGAGGAGAGCTTAAAGAATCTCAATGGATCGGTCTTGCTCAGGCAGATGGAAAAGTGGTAAAAGGAAAAGTAAAAGAATTATACGTTTTCGAAGGTTTAGGGAAGAAAAAAGTAACTGAAGTACAGGCAGGAGATATCTGTGCTGTAGTAGGTTTTGATGCTTTCCAGATTGGAGATTCTTTCGTAGATCTTGAAAATCCTGAGCCATTGGAAAGAACTGCAATTGATGAGCCTACGTTGAACATGACGTTCTCAATTAACAATTCACCTTTCTTCGGTAAAGACGGTAAATATGTTACCTCTAATCACCTGAAAGAAAGATTATATAAAGAATTAGAGAAAAACTTAGCATTAAGAGTTCAACAGACTGATGATGCCAATACTTTCTTGGTATTCGGTAGAGGTATTCTTCACTTGTCAGTTTTGATCGAAACAATGAGAAGAGAAGGGTATGAAATGACAATTGGTCAGCCACAGGTTATCTTAAGAGAAATTGATGGTGAAAAATGTGAGCCTTATGAATCTTTAGTTGTAGACGTTCCTGAAGAATTTGCTTCAAGAGTTATCGACTTAGCGACTCAGAGAAAAGGTGACCTTCACATTATGGAAACTAAAGGTGAAATGCAGCACATGGAATTCGAAATTCCTTCAAGAGGTTTGATCGGATTGCGTTCTCAAATGTTGACAGCTACTGCAGGTGAAGCTATTATGGCACACCGTTTCACAGAATACAAGCCTTTCAAAGGAGCTATTCCTGGAAGAAGTAATGGGGTATTGATCAGCAAAACTCAAGGTCCAGCTACAGAATATTCTATCGCTAAATTACAGGATAGAGGTAAGTTCTATGTTGATCCGGGTGAGGAGATCTATGCAGGAATGGTTATCGGTGAGCAAAATAAGCCAGGTGACTTAGTTGTAAACATCGTTGAAGCAAAACAGTTGAATAACATGAGAGCTTCTGGAAAAGATAAAGATACAGGTGTTGCACCAAAAATCTTATTCTCTCTTGAAGAATGTATGGAATATATCCAGGCTGATGAGGCAATCGAGGTAACTCCAAACTTTATCAGAATGCGTAAGAAACTTCTTTCTGAAGAAGAAAGAAAAAGAGTTGAAAGATCAGGGAAAGCTTAATAAGCTCTGATTTATAATCAATATCATATAGAAAAGCCTCGAATTTTTCGAGGCTTTTTTTCTAAATAATCGGAAAAATTGTTTATTTTTTCAAAAGAATATCCGAAATAGTAAAATATAATTTAAAGTAGTTTTACGGCTATGAAAATGAATAAATTAAAACTTATCGTTTTATTGGGCGTTGTTGCAGCTTACAGCACTTCATGTTCCGTCCAGAACAATGTAACAAAAACCCCACCTGTTAAAAATACAACAAAACCTAATACCAATAACACTACAATCCAGCCAAAACCTCCTGTAGCAGTAAAGCCTACCACAGGAACTACAACGGAAGAAACATTCAGAACCAATCTTCCGGAGATCAAAAGAGAATTCCGTGGCGCATGGATTGCCAGTGTTGCCAATATCAACTGGCCTTCCAAAAATAATCTTACTGTAGATCAGCAGAAAGCAGAAGCTATCAGTATGCTGGATATGCTCAAAGATAATAACTTCAATGCAGCCATCTTTCAGATCAGACCTTCCGCAGATGCTTTGTATACAAGCAATCTTGAACCATGGTCTTACTTCTTGACTGGAGAAACCGGTGCTGCACCTTATCCAAACTATGATCCGTTATTATTCTGGATCGAAGAAGCTCACAAAAGAGGACTGGAATTACACGTATGGCTGAATCCTTACCGTGCCCACCATACCAATGGCGGTACAGTTAATAAGATGTCAATGGCCAACAGAATGTCTGATATTGTGGTGAGATTAAAAAATGGAATGTACTGGTTTGATCCGGCTAACCCAAAAACGCAGGACCATGTTTCCAATGTTGTGAAGGATATTGTAAAAAGATACGACATTGATGCAATTCATTTTGACGATTATTTCTATCCATACGCTACTTATAACAAAGGAGCCGATTTCCCGGATTATGCTACATGGAACGCTTATCAAAGCAGTGGCGGAACCTTATCAAGAGCAGACTGGAGAAGAGATAACGTGAATAAATTTGTAGAACGTATCTATAAGGAAATTCATGCAGAAAAAAATAACGTAAGATTTGGAATCAGTCCATTTGGAATCTGGAAACCGGGATATCCGGCAGGAATTGTTGGATCTTCACAGTTTGACGAGTTATATGCGGATGCTAAATTATGGTTAAACAGAGGTTGGGTAGATTATTTCTCTCCACAATTATACTGGCCGATCGATTCAAAAGGGCAGGGCTTTGAAGCGTTGCTAAACTGGTGGCAGTCAGAAAATACAATGAAACGTCACTTATGGCCAGGTTTGAATACGGTTGAGATCAAAACGTATGACCGTCCAACAGAAATCAAAAACCAGATTGACATCTCCAGAAAGATCCTGAAGAATGATGCCGGTGAAATTCACTGGAGCATTGCAGGTCTTACTAAAAACCCGGGAATGCTTCCAACTTTGAAGAATGGACCTTACAGTGAAAAAGCACTAGTTCCGAAATCTCCATGGATCAAGACCGCTCCATTACAAACACCAACCTTATTTATTACAGATAATGGCAGCTTTGCACAGACAAGATGGAGTTCAAAAAATGCTTCAGAAGTCTTCCAATGGGTGCTTTTCAGTCAGTATGACGGAGTATGGCAAACCGAAATTATCACACAGGATACTCTTTCCAAAGATATTCCTAAGTTTAAAGATGGGAAAAAGCTTAATGCATTAGCCATTAAAGCGATAAACAGACTAGGAAATGAAAGTGATTATATGGCAAAGAAAATGAAATAATTCGTTGCCAGAGATCTTATAGAATTTAGAAGGGGTTTAACTTTAAGTTGAACCTCTTTTTTGTTGAATTCTTTAGATTTCTGGGTTTGAAGAAAAAACTGTGAAAAAAGTTTTAAAAATTTAAACCTAATAAGCAAGGTATTAATAATACTTAAATAATCCATTTATATTTTGGCGATTTTAGTATAAAATCTATCATTTACGACCAATTTTAATTGCAATAATCAATTGATATTATATTTTTTATTAATATAATCTATATTACATAATCGTTAATGACGTTATTTTCATGAAAAATATTCTAGAAGAGTATTTTTATTTCAAAATGCACAATGGGTTTAAATAATTATATTTTAAATGAAAATCATAAAAAAATGAAATACTATTATAAATAAATGGTTTAAATTAATATTTAATCAAAATTATGTGAATTATATTGTATATTTGACATTGTAAAAATGATGACTGCAAAATTAAAAATCACTAATTAGAACACAATCAATATTTCTACACTTTTTTTTTAATTAAAAAAGGGTTGCCACCTTATAGCTAAAATACAATGAAAAAAAAATATTTAAAATTCCTATATGTTGGGATTACAGTACTATCTATTGTTTCTTGTTCGCGAGCTGACAGCACGAGCATATTAGAAAATGAGAAATCAACTACCCCCAACAACAGTATAACAGAAAAGGAATTATTAGCACAAGGTTGGACAATAGTAAAAGAAATCAACTTGATTCCAGAACTAAAGAATAGAGCTAAAACATCTGCAAGATCAATGGAGCAATCGGATATCAAAATTCCTTTTACGGAAAAATATTTATCTCAAATGGGATGGGATCTGAGTGATACTGACAATGGCAGAAATGAGCAACAAGAGGTTATAAAACAGCTGAAATCTCTAACCCCAGGGGGAAGTTATCCTGATCCTAATGGAGTACTTTTTACTCGTGATTTTGCTTTAGGTCGTAAAAATATTAAAGAAGAGAAAAACTGGTGGAAAGCAGATACTTATGTTCTTTTGGGAAAACCAGAACTTGTAGCTAAACCCAATCAATTAGAATTACCTGATGAAGTGTTCTCAACAGAGGTGACTAATGCAAGTAATGAAGATAGTGAAATTACAGTAACCTATTCTTATAAAACAGGTTATAAATACACTTGGAATACGAAATTTTCAGGGAGTGTGAAAATTAATTCAACCTTATCATTCGGTATTCCGCTCACTGTGGAAGGGAAAACGACTATAGAAATAATGGTAGGTGGGGAAAAATCTTGGGGAGAAGATACTACAAACGAAAAGACCTTAACTAGTTCTTATAAAACTAAGGTGCCTGCTAATAGTAAAAAAAGCATTAAAGTATTTACAAAAGTGCAAGGTTCAGAAGTGGATTATACCGTTCCAATAACTATAAATGGTACCTATGTTTTATGCACACCGGGCTATAGATACGAAATCAATAATATGGATATAACTAAAGGTTTACTAAGAGATAGTTCTATCCCTATGAATGAGCAAGGAGTCGTAAAATCTGTCGCCAGTTCAACTGTTAAAATACTTGAATCTCCTGCAGTAAAATTATAAATTAGAAATAAGTTTATTTCTAACCAATAATGTAAATATTTCTGAAATATAAAATCCCTGAGTGAAAATTTAGGGATTTTTCATGATTAATTATTCATTAAATTTGGGTAACTCCGGTGGATATACTTTGTAATTATTTAGACTTTTTCAAATGGCAGCCTTTCATTAAAAAAGAAATTCACTACGAAGATGTTTTTGTAACTCGTATGTAGTATAGTTTGTTGATTTTTAATGTATTGTGTTTTTATTGTGTATTGTGAATATTTGTAAATTATTAATTTAAAATAATGAAAATCAGAATATTATAAATTAAACTTATCTGTTTCAATGTAAAGTCAAAGCATTCTCGGAATCATTTTTGTATGAATAATCACATAATCACCAAAATATAACATTATGAATACTAACAGACTTTCCGCAAAGGTGGAAAAAGCACTTAGTGACCAAATGAACAAGGAGATTCATGCATCACACATTTTTCTGTCGTATGGCATTTGGGCTGATGATAAAGGTTATCAGGGAATTGCCAATTTTCTTTACCGTCATTCTCAGGAAGAAAGAAACCATTCGATCAAATTTATGGAGTATATTTTAAACAGAGGCGGAAAACCAAAAGTAAATGCCATACCGGCTCCTCCGGCAGATCCGGAAAGCCTTACAGCCTGTTTTGAAGGTGTTTTCAAACATGAGGTAGACAATACAACAGCCATCTACAAAATCGTAGATCTTTCTATGGCCGAAAAAGACTGGGCAACCTGGAATTTTATGCAGTGGTTTGTACAGGAACAGATTGAAGAAGAAACATTAGCTCAGAACCTTATTGATAAATTAAAAATTGCAGGCGGTGACAGAGCTACGGATGAATCTTTATTTACTTTAGATAAAACTTTACAGGAAGCCCCGAATGATGTTCCTCTGGCCCAGGAAGCCACAGGAAATAATCCCTAAAAATCACCGGTGAAGCAAAAACTGCTTGAAAATCTGTCAGAATGCTGGCAGATTTTTTTATTATGAAACTCTCTTAAAATTCACTATCTTTGCACGCTGAAAGTTCAGGAATCAACAATCAGAGTGAAAACTTTGAATCTGAAAACTTAGAACTTCCAACCTTAAACCTTAAACTTTGAATTTTACAATATGAAATGTGGAATCGTAGGCCTGCCGAATGTAGGTAAATCAACACTTTTTAACTGTCTGAGCAATGCAAAAGCTCAATCAGCAAACTATCCTTTCTGTACTATTGAACCGAACCTGGGAACAGTTTCAGTGCCGGATCAGAGATTGTTTGAATTGGAGAAAATCGTAAAACCTGAAAGAGTTTTACCGGCTGTTGTTGAAATCGTTGATATTGCAGGTCTTGTAAAAGGTGCCAGCAAAGGAGAAGGGTTGGGGAATCAGTTCTTGGCAAATATCCGTGAGTGTGAAGCAATTATCCATGTTTTAAGATGTTTTGATAATGGAAATATCATTCACGTAGAAGGTTCAGTAGATCCGTTAAGAGATAAAGAAATTATTGATATTGAACTTCAACTGAAAGACCTTGAAACAGTAGGGAAAGCAGTTGAAAAAGCTAAAAAATTCATCAAATCCGGTAAGAAAGAAGATCTTCTTACTTACGAAACCCTTCAGAATTTACAGAAATTCTTAGAAGATGGGAAAAATGCAAGAGAATTTGCGATGGATGATTTTGCAAAGTCAATCATTGCTGAAGTTCAGCTTTTAACAAATAAGCCGGTACTTTACGTTTGTAACGTAGATGAGAATTCTATCAAAAACGGAAACGATTGGATTGCAAAGATCGAAGAGATGGCTAAAAATGAAGGGGCTGAAGTAGTTGTATTAGCTGCTCAGATTGAAGCTGACATCAACGAATTAGAGACTTTCGAAGAAAGAGAAATTTTCCTTGACGAGCTAGGTCTTACAGAACCGGGAGTAAACCGTTTGATCAGAAAAGCTTACGATCTTTTAAAACTTCAGACGTATTTCACTGCTGGAGTAAAAGAAGTAAGAGCATGGACTATCGGACAGGGATGGACGGCTCCTCAGGCAGCTGGAGTAATCCACACAGACTTTGAAAAAGGATTCATCCGTGCAGAAGTAATCAAATATAACGATTATATGACGTACGGTTCAGAAGTAAAGGTGAAAGAAGCCGGAAAACTTTCTGTAGAAGGTAAAGAATATATTGTACAGGATGGTGACATCATGCATTTTAGATTCAACGTATAAGAAAAATATTAAAGTTAGTTTATAAAAAAACGCTTCCATAATATAATTTGGGAGCGTTTTTTGCATTGATGAGAAAAACTGTCCCCATGAAAGTATTCTATTTAACGATTTCTCTTTTTCTTTTTTCATGTTCAAAACGTGTTGAAGATAAATGTTTTGTAGATAAGATGAATACTGAAGATGTTGTAATATGGGAGAATGTTCCCCAATCTTATACACTGAACCAAATTCTTGCAGAAAAACCCAATTACCTTGAAATTACCAATCTTACTGCATACCGGGACTTTGAGACAGATAAAGAGGAGTTTCTTCTTCGAAAAAGAGGTGGAATAACAGAAATTAGCTTTTCAGTGTTCGATGAAAAGTTTTCTGATCAGTTTGTATGTTTTGGCAAACAAAAGTCTGGAAATACCATATATGGACTCGGGATGAACAGACTTGGATACTGGTTGCTGAAAATTGAAAATAACAGGCCTTCTGCCCATTTTTTAGGGCTTAGTTCAAACCTGTATTATTTCAATAAAATTCAGCAGAATCCGATTGTTCAGGGAGATAAGATTCATATTGAAGGAAGCCTTGTGAAAATGGAGAATCCTATTGATCGTGGTGGATATAAAAACTATGCCGTAATTGAAGATGGCAAATTATTTACAGTTAAAATGGAAGACTTGGTGCAGGATTCCGATCACGATGGTTACAATGATATTTTTGAGAATAGTTTTGGGCTAAATCCCCATAAGAAAGATACAGACGGTGATGGAATCAATGATTTTGAGGATAAAAATCCTATGTTCAGATCATTAGACAACAAATTCACCCGTCTTTACGATCAACTGTTGTCTGATACTTTTGTAGGTGCTGAAAATTTGAATTATGAATTTCAGGTGTATAAAACCGATTGTGAATATTTTCATCAGGTTAATCCTTCTCAAAAGGTATTATTTGTATCTGAAGATAAAAAGAAGCAGACCTATTATACCAGAGTCTCAGATATTATTGAAGAAATTATTTCCCCGATACAGAAAAATAAAAAGAATCCGGACAGTTTTTATATTTATAAAGCAGGAACTTTCTATAAAAAAGATTATTCTGCGGATTATGAAAATGGCAAGTGGGTGCTTAAAGTGGTTGGTGGATACGTTATTTAAAGAATCTGAGATTTCATTGATAAAAGACAAAAGCACTTCCAAATTCATGGAAATGCTCAAATTATAAAAATTACATGAGGTTCCTGTTTAATCCAATGGTGGGTGGATGATGATTTGACATCTTCTTTCGAAGCATTTTGGGCCAATAGTCGTACAGAAACCTGTTGCAGGATCAATGCATCGCAGTAGTCCTAAGTTCTTTTTTTGTTCAGTTTTTTTCCGTTGCTTAGGTTTTGATTTTTCATAATTCTCTATTTTAAAAATGGATTTATAGTATTAATCAACTGGGGGTATATCTCTCTATGGTTCCAATACGGGTCTGCATTGTTCCTCAGCACATCCCCAACCGAAAACCCTGCATCTGCCAGTCGTAGGATCTATACACTGTCTTAATCCTCCGGTAATACTTCTTAGCTCTTTTTTATTTAATTTATTTCCGTTGTTCAGGTTTTTATTTTTCATGGTTTGAGTTTTAAAAATGTTTAAAATTTTATCTTTTAAAATGGAAATGGAGGTTCAGGTACATATCTGCACTCTCTTTCCGCGCATCGTATTCCAGTATCTATGCATCGTCTTGTTTCAGGATCAAGACACATCTGTAATCCACCTTTGATGGATTTTAATTCTTTTTTATTCAGTTTTTTGCCGTTATTCATAGTATTAATTTTAAGAGATTTGAGAATTATTCTATAGTGATGGGTTCTGGTCTGCACTCTTTTTGTCCGCAGACAGGTGAAATAATGGTACAGCCATTAGGATATGGAGATTCACATGGTTCATATGGAGTGGGGCAAAGTACCGATTCCATACAGTTCAGTAATCCTCCTCTAATCTTTGTAAGTTCTTTTTTATTAAGCTTTTTCCCGAATTGTAAAAATTGATTTTTCATTGATTTGATTTTTAGTGAGTTAGTTATGACGAATGTAGTGAAAATAATTGAATATAAATCACTGTTTATAGATAAAATGATAATTATTTTAATAAAATGCATTTAAATTAGTAATTGAGGCTAAATTGATCTTCTTCAATATGATGAACCTTTCAACATATAAAAAAGAACTTTTCAACAAACTCTATCTGTGTTTTAATCAGGAGATTTGCTTTATAAATACGTGAGAAAATGGAAAAAAAAGAAACGGTTCTGGTAACTGGTGGTTCAGGATTTATTGCCTGTTATTGTATAATCACTTTGCTTAATAACGGGTATAAAGTGAAAGCTACATTCCGTTCCCTTAAAAAAGCAGAATTGGTAAAGGAAATGCTTAAAGAGGGTGGAATCACTTCTTTTGAAGATATATCTTTTACCGAAGCTGATTTACAAAATGAAGCTAGTTGGGATAAAGCTGCTGAAGGTTGTCAGTATGTTATGCATACAGCATCACCTACTCCCAATACAGATGCAAAAACAGAAGATGATTTTGTTATTCCTGCTAAGAATGGAGTTTTATTTGTATTGCGGGCAGCAAAGAAAGCGGGAGTGAAAAGAGTTGTATTGACATCTGCTTTTGGTGCAGTAAGCTACGGAACTCTGAAAGATACACCTTATACAGAAGAAGACTGGACAGTTCTTAATGATACAGTCTTTCCTTATCAGCGTTCTAAAACCATTTCTGAGAAAGCAGCCTGGGAATTTATACAAAGTGAAGGGGAGAGCATGGAATTATCTGTAGTTAATCCAACAACTGTTATGGGGCCTGTTTTATCAACTGACTATGCCCATTCTATCCAGATTATAAGACAAATGATGAACGGAGAAATGAAAGGTTGTCCTAAACTCATTACAGGATATGTGGATGTCCGGGATGTAGCAAATCTTCATTTTAGAGCCCTAACAATGCCTGAAGCAAACGGTCAGCGTTTCATTGCTGTTGCCGGGGAAGCACTGTCGATGTTGGATGTTGCAAAAATCTTAAGAAGAAACCTAGGGGATGTTGCCCATAAAGTTCCAACAAAGGAGTTGCCAAGCTGGGTAATACGATTGTTGTCAGTTTTCAATCCGAAGATTAAAATGATTGTTCCACATTTAGGTCTGGTAAAAAAAGCAAGTAATGAAAAAACGAAAGCATTGTTACATTGGAAACCCAGAAGTGCCGAAGAAGCCATTGTGACTGCTGCAGAAAGTTTATTTAAATTTAACCAGATTTAAAATGAAAGTAATCATCACAGGAGCAACAGGATTGGTGGGAGAAGGAGTTTTACTGGTGTGTCTTAATAATCCGGAAGTCACGGAAGTATTAACTGTCAGCAGAAAATCTTCAGAACGTAAGCATAATAAGCTTAAAGAGCTTATTATAAAAGATTTTTCTGAAATTAACAATTACAGTACAGAACTTAAGGAATATGATGCCTGCTTCTTTTGTGCAGGAGTAAGTTCTGTAGGAGAAACTGAAGAAAGTTTTACCCGGAAGACTTATGATTTTGTGTTACCTTTCGCAGAAATATTATCTCAAATAAACAAAACTATGACTTTTATTTATGTCTTCGGAAATCGTACAGACAGTACAGAGAAAGGAAAACTAATGTGGGCAAGAGTAAAAGGACGGACAGAAAATGCCCTGCTGAAACTGCCTTTTAAAGCAGTTTATAACTTTCGCCCCGGATTTATGAAACCGGTAAAAGGACAGAAAAATGTTCGTTTTATTTATCGTTTTTTTGAGGCCTTGTCTCCCGTATGGTATTTACTATTTCCTGATTGGATCTGTACAATGGAAGAAGTAGGACTGTCAATGATTCATTGTGCTGAAAATGGATATAAGAGTGCTGTACTGGAAGTAAAGGATATAAAAGAAGCTGCCCGATGAAAAAATTTTTAACAATAATCAAAACTGTAGGCGCTGTTTTACTGTGCCTCATTTTAATCGTGACGGTTACCGTTTATTTTTATATGAAACAGCCTCAGTTCGGAGCACTTCCTGAAGGTGAAAGACTGGCATCCATAAAAGAATCAGTTCACTACAAAAACGGAAAATTCAGGAATCTTGAAGAAAAGCCTGTTATTACTCCGGGATACAGTTTTATAGAAGAAATTTGGAAATCCCTGGTTGAAACTTATCCGAATACCGAACCTGAAGGTGTTTTACCCTCCGTGAAAACAAATTTAAAGGCTATTCCCTCTCATGAGAATATATTGGTTTGGTTTGGGCATTCATCTTTCTTTTTACAGGTAGATGGGATTAAAATTTTGGTGGATCCTGTTTTCAGTGGTAAAGCATCTCCTTTGCCATGGGGGGTAAAAGCTTATAAAGGAAGTGATGTATATACCGTAGCCGATATGCCTGAAATTGATTATATGCTACTTTCCCATGATCACTATGATCATCTGGATTATGAGACTGTAAAAGCACTACAATCTAAAGTGAAATTTGTGGTTTGTGGTTTGGGAGCAGGAGCACATTATGAAAAATGGGGGTATAAACCTAAGCAAATTATCGAAAAAGATTGGGGAGATAAGCTGGAAGTAAAACAGGGCTTTGCAATATATACAGAGAATACTCATCATGCAGGAGGTAGGGGATTTAAAGATTCACAGGCATTGTGGCTGTCTTTTTTCATTCAGTCTTCAGCGATGAATATTTATTATAGCGGGGATGGCGGATATAGTGACCGTTTTAAGAAAATAGCTGCAGATCATCCTGCTGTAGACTGGGCAATCATGGAGTGTGGACAGTATAACAAAGCCTGGCAATCCGTCCATGAACTGCCTGAAGAAGTGGCATTGGCAACTGCTGAATTAAAAGCGAAAAACCTATTGCCCGTTCATCACTCTAAGTTTACCCTTGCAAGGCATCCGTGGAATGAACCTCTTAACCGAATTTATGCCTTGTCCCAATCAAAAAACTACAGTCTGGCTACCCCAATAATAGGTGAGGTGGTGAGATTGGATGATGGAGCTCAAACTTTTAAACAATGGTGGAAAAACGTAAAATAATGCAAAATGAAGATTACTGAAATAAAATCCTGCTTTGTGGGACCTCTTATTTCTCCTGAGCAGTTTATATCAGAACATTTCTTCCTTTTTCTGGCAAAGGGAACAATGAATGGTTATGATGGAAATAAACACTACACCCTTAAGCCTGGGAATAGCTGTGTCGTAAGGAAAAATAGACTGGCACGTTATAATAAACAGAAAGACAATGATGAATTTGAAAAGGTGGTTTTTATCTTTGACGAATTGTTTTTGAAAGAATTTCTGAAAAAGCATACCCTGTCTTTTCAGAAATTTAATTCAAAAGATGCATTTATTTCCATAAAAAAAGACAAACTAATAGATCATTTTTTAATTTCATTAGAACCTTATTATACAGATTCAGGGAATATCAGCAGTGCTTTTTCTGATGTAAAAAGAGAAGAACTTTTACTCATTCTCCTGCAAATACATCCTGAATTAGCAGATGTCCTTTTTGATTTTGGAATTCCGGGGCGTTTGGATCTTGAGCAGTTTATGCAAAAAAACTATAAATTCAATGTGAATGTAGAGAGATTGGCTTTTCTTACAGGACGAAGTTTATCAGCATTTAAAAGAGATTTTAAAAAGATCTTTAATGAAACACCCAATCGCTGGTTAGTAAAAAGACGATTACAGGAAGCTCGTTTTCTTATTGAAGAGAAAAAACTAAGACCAGGCGATATTTATCTAGATCTCGGTTTTGAAGATTTTTCACACTTTTCTTTTGCTTTCAAAAAAGAGTTCGGAATATCAGCCAAGAATCTTTAACAGGAATAAGCAGATTCTTAATATTGAAAAAAAGACTGATAAAAAAGAGACCTCATAACTTTGTATATTTGAATTTTACAAGTTATCTGTTATGGAAAAATTAGCCCATGCTTCACTAGAAGATTTTTACAGGGAAATGACTGCCAAGCTGGGGAAAAGCTTGGAAGATATTTTTCCCAAAGGCCTCCACAAAGATATTGGTCACTTTAATGTATTCGACATTGCTCAAACCCTTGAAAGAGTACGGAATACTTCAGAAATGCCCTATAACAGACGGAAATATTACAAAATAAGTTTGATCAGAGGGAAAAACAGAGCCGAGTATGCCGATAAGACCGTTTCCATAGAAAGAAATGCATTGCTGTTTGCCACTCCTAAGGTTCCTTACCATTGGATTCCGGAGAATGCTCAGCAATCAGGAAGTTTTTGTGTATTTACGGAAGACTTTTTTATGAAAGAAGCCTCTTACAATACCTTGGAAAATCTGCCTATTTTTCAGCCTGGGGCGGTTCCTATATTTGAAATTGATGATGACTGGGCAGATGAAATAGAACTTCTCTTTAAAAAAATAAAAAAAGAAATAGATTCGGATTATATATTTAAATATGATCTGATCAGAAATTACGTCTGGGAGCTTATTCATTATGGACAAAAACTGCAGCCTGCTACAAAAATTTCAGTTTCAAAAGATGCGTCCATAAGAGTAGTATCTCTATTTATAGAATTGTTGGAAAGGCAGTTTCCCATTGAATCAAGGGAACAACGGTTACAACTGAGAGCTGCCAATGACTACGCTGAAAGATTATCAGTGCATGTTAATTATCTCAATAAAAGATTAAAAGAAAGCACCGGCAAAACCACTACTGAATTTATTGGTGACCGAATTATCCAGGAAGCGAAGATCCTTTTGAGACAAACCCAATGGAATATATCTGAAATCTCTTATACTCTCGGCTTTGAAGAAATAGCCCACTTTTCAAACTTTTTCAAGAGAAAAACATCGTTTACTCCTTTAGAATTCCGTGCATGATTTGAATTTTGCAAATTTCGGATTGATTCGGGTAAATGCTTTTTGCTGTAAATATTCCAACTTTGTATCACTAAAACAACCCAAAATATGGAAACAAAGACAAAAATAGCATTGGTAACCGGAGGAAACAGAGGTTTAGGTAAAAACTCGGCACTTAAGATTGCGCAAAAAGGACTTGATGTGATCATTACATATAGAAACAATGAGGAAGAAGCAGAAGCTGTTGTAGATGAAATAAAAGCTATAGGAAGGAATGCAGCAGCATTTCAGTTAGATACAAAAGACCGTAAAAGCTTTGATAATTTTATTAAAAATGTTACCCGTCACCTAGAAGAAACTACCGGTAATTCTCATATTGATTACCTGGTTAATAATGCTGGAACAGCTTTATATTCACCTATTACAGAAGTTACGGAAGACCAGATGGATGATATGGTAGACATTCATTTCAAAGGAGTGTTCTTCTTAACTCAGAAACTACTGCCTTTCATCAATGATGGTGGAGGAATTATTAATATTTCTTCAGGGCTGGCAAGGTTTGCAACACCAGGCTCTTCTGTCTATGGTTCTATAAAAGCAGGAGTGGAAATGCTTACAAAATATATGGCCAAAGAATTGGGTCCCAGAAAAATAAAAGCAAATGTAATAGCTCCCGGAGCTATTGAAACGGATTTCGGTGGCGGAAGAGTAAGAGATAATAAAGAAATCAATGATATGGTATCCGGTTCTACAGCTTTGGGTAGAGTAGGCCTTCCAGATGATATCGGTGGGGTAGTGGCTTTTCTATGTACAGATGACGCTGGCTGGATTAACGGGCAAAGAATTGAAGTTTCAGGAGGAATGTTTCTTTAATAACAATAAGAACCGGTAAAGTATGCCGGTTCTTATTTTATATAATTATTAAGTAATCGTCAATCGGATCAACAGGAACGGGTGGCTGACATTCTTTTTCCCTGCATCCCGGGCCATAATAATAACATCGGTCCCCATAGATTTTACATCTTACATCTCCTCCTCCTGTAATCATTTCCAACTCTTTCTTGGCTAGTTTTTTTCCTCTGTTTAAATTTTGTTTGTTCATGGTTTGATATTTAGTAAGTTATGTATAACGAATATACGGAAAATACCAATTGTAAATCCCGTATGAGAGAAAAATAAGTTTTGTGATTGTATCAAATTAATAGGGGTGTTGTTGTATTGCCTGTAAATAGTAACATACAAAAACAAAAGTCTATCCCTATTGGAGATAGACTTTTTTATGATGTAGAGTTTTGTTGAACTATAAAGGAGCTTTACATTCCGGTTCACCACAGAATTTCCCATATTCTTTACATTCTGTAAAGCCTTCCGGTCTGCAGATTTTCAGCCCGCCTTTGATGGTGATCAGTTGTTTCTTGTTCAATTTTCTTCCGTTAAGTTCGATATTGTTTTTCATAGTTTAGATTGTGTTAAATTGGCTGCTATTAAGGTCTGCATATTTTTTGTCCGCAATGAGGAGAAATCATAGCACAGCCATTTTCATCAACATTAGAATTGCATGGCTCCATATGAGGCAGACAGACTTTCTGAGCAGGCATACAGTCCAGCATACCTCCAGCAATAGTCTTTAATTCTTTTTTACTAAGTCTCTTCAGTAGAATATCTGTTTTCATAATCGTGATATTTGAGATGTTACTTATTGTTCAGGAATTAATCCCAAGGCTGTTGTGGCTGTCCCGGCTTACATTGATCTTCTGCACACTTAGGATGATACTGTCTGCATCTTAATGAAGCATCAAGACACATTAAAAGTCCTCCATTGATCGTGCGCAGCTCTTTTTTATTTAAATGCTTTGCTTTTGCTAATGTTTTGTTTTTCATGATTCTGATTTTTAATAAGTTAGTTATTACGAATATATGAAAAGTTTTAACATTAAATCACCTTTTGAAGAAAAAATATAAATATCGTAATTTATTACTTACTTCTGATAATGAATAAGTTCCTTGATGCCGGGCTTACAATACTTCCGGTGAACCTTACATCATTATAGTTTTGAAAGATTTTCTAAAGCTCTTTCCAGCGTTTCCTGTTTCTTGGCAAAACATAGCCGGATTACATTTTCATTCAGCTTATTTTTATAAAAAGAAGAAAATGGAACAGTGGCTACTTTATGATTAATTGTCAGTTCGCTGGCAAAATCAAAATCATTTTTATCCGAAATTTTAGAATATTTTACAGCCTGGAAGTAAGTTCCTTCACAATCCAAAAGTTCAAAAGAAGTCCCGGAAAGCCCTTTTCTCAGAAAATCTCTTTTCTCCTGAAAGAACTGATTAAGATGGATATAATGCTCGTCATTTTTCATATACTCTGCCAAAGCAAGCTGAATAGGGGTGTTTACACAGAAAACATTGAACTGGTGTACCTTTCTGAATTCATCGGTTAAAGCTTTTGGAGCTGCACAGTATCCTACCTTCCATCCCGTAACGTGAAAAAGTTTTCCGAATGAAGCCACAAGAAGACTTCTTTCTTTTAATTCAGGATATTTACAGATACTTAAATGCTGTTTTCCATCAAAAACAATATTCTCATATACTTCATCGCTCAAAATAAGAATAGAAGTTCCCTTTACCAATTGAATTAGTGCTTTAATATCCTCTTCTTGTAAGATTTTTCCGGAAGGATTGTTAGGATTATTCAGGATGATCATTTTAGTTTTGTCGCTGATCAGGTTTTTTACAGCAATCCAGTCGATTTTATAATCCGGAGCTTTCATTTCGAATCTTTTTACAATGCCTCCGAAAAGCTCAACGGTAGGTTCGTAACAATCATAAGCCGGTTCAAAAATAATCACTTCATCATCTTTCTTAATAAAAGTAGCAATAGCGGTAAATATAGCTTGAGTTCCCCCTGCAGTAACGGTAATTTCCGAATCCGGATGATAAGCAGCCTGATGGCTGTTCTCTATTTTCCTTGCTATCTCTTCCTTTAAAGCAATCATTCCTCCCAATGGTGCATACTGATTGAAGCCTTTTTTAATAAAGTGATCTACATTGTTCAGCAATTCAGGATCCGGCATGAAATCAGGAAACCCCTGAGAAAGATTAATCGCTTCATTTTCATTGGCCAGCTGTGTCATCTGACTGAAAATGGTGGTTCCTACATTGGAAAGCTTAGATAAAGGAAGGTGTATCATAAAAAACAGATTTTGTTGATACCGAATTTAATGAATTATTTAAATAAGTCATTAAAATAGTTTTAGGTTGGGAAACTCAATGGTGCAAAGAATTTATAAGAGGAACTGTTTTTAAGGTACAAGAGAATCAAAGATTCTCAGGTATACACTTTACTTTTGCCACGAATGTGCTAATGAACTGATTAGTGTATTCGTAGCTATTAAAAAATATTAATCTTTAAGATTCTGGTGTAACCTGTATAAAATCTATCCGTAATCAATTTTATCGGAGATAAAATCCTTGCGTCTTACAACCGCATGAATCCAAAAAATTGCGTCATCGCATTTTTCAACAAATTCTCTTAGAATTTTCAGCAGTAAAAAATAACTTTAAACAATTGTTTAAAAAATATAACTTTTTACTTTTAGATATGTTCGATGATGTTTACATTTGTTATGCTAAAAATAATTTTAAACCAATGATCATGAAAATTAAGAAGATTGAGTTTCCGGCAAAATCCATTTTGGCTCAAGGAAAAGAAGAGTTTGATTATGCTGACAGTTTTGTAGGTGGGCTGGTTGGTAATGGGCAGAATTTTAATATTACACAAATTGGAAAAGCCTTTTTTACAAGTGGGCCTAAATGGGGAAAAAAGATGTTTGCCTTCAGAAACAAGGTGGTGAAATTATTCGGTCTCAAAACAGGAGCAGAGACTGTTCCGGTAAAAGATTCTGATTCCTTTACCTGTGAAGTAGGGGAACGGGTAGGGATTTTCAAGGTGTTCGATAAGACCAGTAATGAGATTATTCTTGGGGAAGATGATAAACATCTGGACTTCAGAGTCTCTCTTTTGTTCGATAAAAATCAAGGAGGACAGGATGAAAATTCTTTAACGATTTCCACTGCCGTAAAATTTCATAACTGGCTGGGAGTGCTATATTTTCTGCCGGTTCGTCCATTTCATAAATTAATTGTTCCGGTTATGCTTAAAAATATAATTGGCCAGCTGGAGAGTACTAAACAATAATTGTAAAGGGTAATTGTCGGAATATAGACACTTGCCCTTTATTCTTTATCCCTTTAAGTCTACTTTTTATGATATGAATACTGATTTCAGGAAGAATGTTGATAAAAAAATGAAGACTAAAATTCGGATAATTTTGGACAATTTCGTATTTTTGTATGTTTGCTGAAATCATATATGTCACAAGAAATAAATCCAACCTACTCCGAAGAGAATATCAGAACCCTCGATTGGCAGGAACATATCCGTCTGCGTCCCGGCATGTACATCGGGAAGCTCGGTGACGGTTCATCTGCTGATGACGGTATTTACATTTTGCTTAAAGAAATCCTGGATAATTCCATTGATGAGTTCAGGATGAGATCCGGTAAAAGAATTGAAATAAAGCTGGATGACGGCAAGGTTACCATTCGTGACTTTGGTCGTGGAATTCCGCTGGGAAAAATGGTAGATGCCGTTTCCAAAATGAATACCGGAGGTAAATACGACAGTAAAGCCTTCAAAAAATCGGTCGGGCTGAACGGAGTCGGAACGAAAGCGGTAAATGCCCTTTCAGAATATTTCAAAGTACGTTCTTTCCGTGACGGGAAAATGAAAATGGCGGAATTTTCCCGCGGAATAATCACGGAAAACTTTGATGAAAAAGAAACCTCAGACAGAAATGGAACTGAAATTTCATTTATTCCGGATGGGGATATTTTCCTGCATTTCAAATATAGAAAAGAGTATATCGAAAGAATGCTCCGCAATTATGCATATCTGAATCCCGGACTGAAAATATTATTCAACGGGGAAACTTATTTTTCTGAAAACGGTCTGAAGGATCTTTTGGAAGAAGAACTGGAAAGCGATACTTTATATCCGATCGTTCATTTAAAAGGGGACGATATTGAATTGGCGATTACCCATTCCGATAAATCACAAATGGAAACCTATTTTTCATTTGTTAACGGACAGAATACAACGCAAGGGGGAACTCACCTTAATGCTTTTCGTGAAGCCTATGTGAAAACGATCCGTGAATTCTTTAATAAAAACTTTGATGCTTCCGATATCAGAAAATCAATCATTGCAGCGATTTCTATCAATGTGGAAGAACCTGTTTTTGAATCTCAGACCAAAACAAAGCTGGGATCTAATGATATGGGACCGAATGGCCCTACTGTAAGGACTTTTATTATTGATTTTCTGAAAAGCAAACTGGATAATTTCTTACACAAGAATCCTGAAATTGCAGAAGCAATCCAGAGAAAAATTCTGATCTCTGAAAGAGAGAGAAAAGAACTTTCCGGAATCCAGAAACTGGCAAGAGAAAGAGCTAAAAAAGTTTCTCTTCACAATAAAAAACTTCGTGACTGCAGACAGCATTACAACGACCAAAAAGCTGAAAGAAAAGGAGATACACAGATCTTTATCACCGAGGGAGATTCTGCATCCGGATCGATCACGAAATCGAGAGACGTAGAAACTCAGGCGGTATTCTCACTAAAAGGGAAGCCTCTGAATTGCTATGGACTAACGAAGAAAGTGGTGTATGAGAATGAAGAATTCAATCTTCTTCAGGCTGCTTTAAATATTGAAGAAAGTTTGGAAGACCTGAGATACAATCAGGTAATTATTGCAACTGATGCCGATGTCGATGGAATGCACATCCGTCTGTTGATGATTACATTCTTTCTGCAATTTTTTCCAGATCTGATTAAAAATAACCACCTCTATATTCTTCAGACCCCATTATTCAGGGTTAGAAATAAAAAAGAAACAAGATACTGCTATTCAGAAGCAGAAAGAGTAAAAGCTTTGAATGATCTTGGAAAAAATCCTGAAATTACCCGATTCAAAGGGTTGGGAGAGATTTCTCCGGATGAATTTAAGCATTTCATAGGTAAAGATATCCGTTTAGAACCGGTGGTAATTGGAAAAGACCAGACCATAGACCAGCTACTGGAGTTTTATATGGGTAAAAATACACCGGACAGACAGACTTTCATTCTTGAGAACCTGGTAGTGGAAGACGATTCGGATATTGATAAAAAAACCATTCTTGATGAAGTAAATAGCTAAAGCTAATGAACACCGCATAAGAATCACAATGAGATTAAGTAACCGTAGTAAAACATCATTTTATAACTTTATAAATACACTGCTAATTATGATGGTAGTGTTTGGAATAATAGGATTTTTAGCCAATGATTATAGGTTTCATGCATTAGGTAATGAAAGTTATCTGATGGTTATCATTCCTGTATTGTTGCTGATATTTTTTTTTCTGAATGGAAGACAGATTTTTGAATATGACAGTGACGGAGAAGCACTGCATTTTAAGAACAGGAATATCATTCCCTTTTTAAGCAAGGCTCTTCATGATGAATTTCCAAAGTATAAACTGATAAAATATGACGTAGTAAGTATTTTCTTCATCAAAAGACTATACATTACCGTCTCAAGTAAGAATAATGGATCTACTATTCTGAAGTACCAGATCTCTTATTTGACCAGAAAAGAAGTAAACGATTTAAAACTCTCTCTGAATAAAGTGGTAAAAACCAATAAAGAGAAAAAAGATTAATATAACAGATGACGACAGAAGAATATTCGCATGAGGGTGAAAGCTTAAAGAAGGTTTCCGGTCTTTACAAAGACTGGTTTCTGGATTATGCTTCCTATGTAATTTTGGATAGGGCCATTCCTTCGATATTTGACGGGCTTAAGCCTGTTCAGCGAAGAATTATGCACTCTATGCGGGAACTGGAAGATGGCCGTTACAATAAGGTGGCCAACATCGTGGGAAATACCATGAAATATCACCCTCACGGTGATGCTTCCATTACAGATGCCATGGTGCAGGTTGGGCAGAAAGAACTACTGATTGATACTCAGGGAAACTGGGGGAACATCTATACTGGAGATTCTGCAGCAGCAGCGAGGTATATTGAAGCCAGACTGACCCCTTTTGCCCTGGAAGTAGTCTTTAACCCTAAAACTACGGAATGGACAAAATCCTATGATGGTAGAAATAACGAGCCAATAGACCTTCCTGTAAAATTTCCTTTGCTTCTTGCTCAGGGAGTGGAAGGAATTGGAGTTGGACTTTCCACCAAGATCCTTCCGCATAACTTCAACGAACTTATCAATGCATCTGTTGCCCATTTAAAAGGTAAGAAATTTGAGATTTACCCGGATTTTTTAACCGCTGGTTATCTTGATGTATCAGAATATAATGACGGTCACCGAGGAGGAAAAGTAAGAGCCAGAGCTAAAATCACCCAGACGGATAAACATATGCTGGTGATCTCTGAACTTCCTTATTCCAAAACAACGAGTGACCTGATCGATTCTATCTTAAAAGCCAATGAGAAAGGAAAGATCAAGATTAAGAAAATTGAAGACAATACATCCGATAAAGTTGAAATCCTGATTCATATTCATAATGATGTGTCTCCGGATAAGACAATTGATGCGCTGTATGCCTTTACAGACTGTCAGGTAACGATTTCTCCGAATGCCTGTGTGATTGTAGGTGATAAACCAATGTTCATGAATGTTTCCGATATTCTGAAAACGAATACCGATCATACGGTTTCATTGCTTAAAAAAGAGCTTGAAATAGAACTTCATGAGCTTCAGGAAAGCTGGCATTTCTCCTCACTGGAAAGAATCTTCATCGAAAACAGGATTTACCACGATATTGAAGAGGTGAAGAGCTGGGAAGATGTTTTAAAAACTATTGATATAGGATTAAAACCTCATACCAAACATCTTTTAAGAGCGGTAACGGAAGAAGATATTTTAAAATTAACAGAGATCAGGATCAAGAGAATTTCAAGATTCGATTTAGATAAATTTAAAGAAAATATAGCTGCTCTGGAAGGTAAAATTGAGCAGGTAAAGCACCATCTTGCCAACCTGATTACATATGCTATCGATTACTATCTGAATATCCAGAAGAAATACGGAAAAGATAAGCAGAGAAAAACAGAACTTAGAATCTTTGATACCATTGATGCAACGAAAGTAGCTGTAGCCAATGAGAAGTTCTATGCCAATTTTGAAGAAGGCTTCATCGGAACCTCACTGAAGAAAGATCAGTACCTTTTTGATTGTTCAGATATAGATGATATCATTATTTTCAGAAAAGACGGTAGCATGAAAGTCGTAAAAGTGGAGGCTAAAACCTTTGTTGGAAAAGACATTCTTCATGTTGCCATATGGAAGAAAAATGATAAGAGAACAGTCTACAACATGATCTACCGTGAAGGTAGGGAAGGACCTTATTATATGAAACGTTTTTCTGTGACGGGAGTAACCCGAAATACAGATTATCCGCTGGCTTCAGACAAAAAAGGTTCAGAAACATTATATTTTTCAGCAAATCCTAATGGTGAAGCGGAAACCGTTACTGTTCTTTTAAAACCAAATCCGAGAATCAGAAAGAATAAAATGGAGATCAATTTCTCTGATCTGGCAATTAAAGGACGTGATTCCAAAGGGAATCTGGTAACCAAATATGCAGTGAAGAAAGTAGATCTTAAAGAAGAAGGTGTTTCTACACTGGCCCCAAGAAGAATCTGGTTTGATGATACAGTAAGAAGACTGAATGCTGATGCAAGAGGTAGTTTGCTGGGGAGTTTCAAAGGTGATGATAAAATTTTAACCATCAATACCAATGGAGAAGTAAAGCTTGTTTCGTTTGATCTTGGGAACCGTTTCGATGACGAATATCTGGTATTGGAAAAATGGAGACCTGCACAGCCAATTACGTGTATCTACTATGATGGGGAAAAGGACATTTATTTCATCAAGAGATTCCTACTGGAAAATACTGTTAACGTACAGACCTTTATGCCATCTGAACATCCTAAGTCATTTATAGAGAATGTAATTGTGGCTAATGATGCAACAGCAGAAATTATTTTCACAAAAGATAAAGGCAAAGAACGTGATGCGGAAACCATTAATATTGATGAATTCATTACCGTAAAAGGAATAAAAGCAATTGGTAACCAGTTTACTAAATTTAAAGTAAAAGCAATCAATATCACTATTCCTGAACCTGTAGAAGAAGAACCTGAAATCTATGAAGAACCGGAATCCATGGGAGATATGGATGAAGATGGCGGTATTATAGGAGATCTGTTTGAGGCAGATGGAGAAATAGAAACAGAATAAGCCCTATAAAGCTTATAATAAAGAATATAATAAAAACATCAGATGGATATAGTTGTTTTGATCATTATTGCAGTTACCTGTATATTTAGTTATGTGGGATTCAATAATACAGGGCTATTTGAAAAATATAAATTCAATGTTGGAGCGATTGCCAACCGTAAAGAATATATAAGGCTGATCAGTTCTGCATTTTTGCATGCAGACTTTATGCACCTGTTTTTCAATATGCTTTCCCTATACTTCTTTCAGGGAGTGGTGGTGCATTTCTTTGGAGAAATAGGATTTTTGATTATCTATTTTGGGTCGATGATTCTTGGAAACTTATTCAGTTTACAGATTTATCAGAAACAGCCTTGGTATTCCGCGATCGGAGCTTCCGGAGCTGTTTCGGGAATCATTTTTGCTTCCATAGCTATGGCCCCAAATGAGATCAGCGTGAATTTCTTACCGGGATGGCTGTTCGGAACACTGTATTTCGGATATTCCGTATACATGATGCTGAATCCTAAGCAATGGGATAACCTGGGGCACGCAGCTCACCTTGGAGGTGCTTTCTTCGGACTTGTTTATTCTATTGTACTGCATCCGCAGCTGGCGATGAGCAACATACTTTTCCTGGGAGTGATGTCACTTCCGCTGATTTATCTGGGCTATCAGATTTTCGTCAGGAAACGAATAGGATAAAAGATTATTTTTAATTTAAAATATCAAAACCAATGAACACATCAGAATTCAATAGTTTCATCGTGATACTTATCTATGGTTCATTGGTTTTGCTATCTCTGCTGAAGATTGCAAACCCTTTAAAAGTTAACCGGAAAGCCAATTTCTGTTTTGGAATCTTTCTTTTTCTTTGGTCTACCTTCTGGATGGATGAAGTGCTTTTCCTGATAACCGGCTCAGCAATAGAGTTCCATTCCCTTTTTTTGGTAAGGTTTGTACAATATCTGACGCCTGTCTTTTTTTACTTTAGTGTATTATTTTATACCAATCCTTCTTTTACATTTAGAATAACAGATTTAAAATTTCTGTTGTTTCCGGCGGCATTCATGATGTGTCTTGTACTGACAGGTCTGGGATATACCAAGCCTTTCGAGTTTCTGAGCATTATCCTGATTATGGTTCAGGCATTGTTTTATACTGTAATCTCTTATATCACCATCAGAAAACATCAGCGGAAAATCCAGCAGTTTTCTTCCAATACAGAAGGAATCAATTTAAACTGGCTGGAATATATTATCCTGGTGATTCTTGTTGTAAACATCATCTATGTGGTTTACAATCTGTTTTATGATCCCAAGTCTTTAAATTTCTTTATCAATGCCATATTTCTGGTGGTTATTTATTGTGTCGGTTACTATTCTTTAAAACAGAAAGAGATCTATCCTCTGGAAGAAAAACAACGTGAAGAATTGATCTCGATAGATGATAATCCTGATTCAGAAGAAGTGAAAAAGAAGCTGATCTCTGATGAAGAGCTGGTAAGGATCAAAACGAAGCTTGGAAATATTATGGAAACCCGGAAACCTTATCTGGATAGTGAACTGAATCTCATTAAGCTGGCAGAGATCTTATCCGTTTCTACCCATCAGTTGTCATATGTGATTAATACAGGTTTTCAAAAGAATTTTTTCAAGTACGTGAATGAGTTCAGGGTTGAGTATGCCCAAAGCCTTCTTAAAGATTTGAACAGCAAGTTATCCATTCTGGGAATTGCTTATGAATCAGGTTTCAATTCCAAGACTTCTTTTAATACCACCTTTAAAAAAATAACAGGTCAGACTCCTTCTGAGTTTAAAAATAGGTTCTGATTTATAAACTTTCACCTTGTTTATAAGTTTAATTGCTTGATTTTTAATTGTTTGTGAATATTTTGTCTTTTCATTAAAAATAGGTTCGTTCAGATAATCCTGAACATTAAAAGACCGCTTCTGTGATAGTTTTGTATCATAAAATTTAATCTTATGGATACCAAAGAATCATACGCTGTGGTTACAGGAGCAAGTCAGGGATTGGGAAAAGCTTTTGCAGAACATCTGGCCAGGAAAAAGATCAATGTCATTCTGGTGAGCTTGCCCAATCAGAATTTAAATGAACTTGCCCTTACTCTTGAAGAAAAGCACTCTATAAAGGCTTATTATTACGAAGTGGACCTGTCTGTCAATGAAAATGTAATGAAGCTTACAGAATGGCTTAATTCATCTTTTAATATTCATATTCTGATCAATAATGCTGGACTTGGCGGTACCAGAAAGTTTACCGAAGCAACTTCTGAGTATATCAATACCATTTTGCAGGTGAATGTAACGGCAACATCCCTTATTACCCATCAGCTGCTTCCTAATCTATTGAAGCAGCCCAATGCCTATATTCTGAATGTTTCAAGCATGGCTGCATTTTCTCCGATAGGCTTTAAAACAGTATATCCTGCCTCCAAAAGCTTTATCCATTCCTTTTCCAGAGGATTGCATGAAGAACTAAAAGATACCAATGTTTTTGTAAGTGTAGTGAATCCCGGTGCTATGAAAACCAATGCTGATGTCTGTAAAAGAATAGAAAAACAAGGTTTCTTTGGCAGGCTGACGCTTTTAAATCCGGATAAAGTAGCAGCCAGGTGCATTCAGCAGCTATTAAAAAAAGACTCCGTAATTATGGTGAACCCAATCAGCTGGCTGATGATGAAGATTCTTCCGATTTGGATAAAACTCCCCCTGATGACCCGGGCGATTAAAAGAGAGATTGAAGCATGAAAAAAGTTTTTGTAACCGGAGCTACCGGGCTTCTGGGAACCAATGTCATCATTAAATTATTACAAAATGGTTATTCTGTTATTGCTCTGGTGCGCCAGAAAAGCAAATATCTGGGTGAAAAAACTGAAAACCTGAAACTGGTTGAAGGAGAACTTTCATCTGATCTTTCCTCGTTCTTTAAAGATGTTGACTGCATCATTCACATCGCTGCAGAAACGAATCAGAACCTGATCCGTTACGAAAATTATAAAAAAATAAACTATGATATTACTATAAATCTCTTCTCTCAGGCGGAAACCTGTGGCGTACAGAGGTTCCTGTTTGTAAGTTCAGCCAATACAATCGGATATGGAAGCAAGGAAAAGCCGGGAAGTGAAGATGAAAATCAGAAATACCCTTTTACAGATTCTTTCTATGCTCAAAGTAAATTAAATGCTGAAAATTATCTTTTAGAGAATCGTAGAAATACAGAAGTTGTCATTCTGAATCCTGCTTTCATGATCGGAGCTTATGATGTAAAACCAAGTTCAGGGAAATTAATTTTCTGGGCCTGGAAAAAGAAGATGATTTTTTATCCGAAAGGAGGTAAGAATTTTGTGCACGCTGAAGATGCAGCCGATGGCGTTATTTTGGCTATTGAAAAGGGAAAAGATAAGGAAAGATATCTTTTAGCGAATGAAAACCTGAGCTATAAAGATTTTTTTAGAAAGATCAATAGAATAACAGAGCAAAAACCCATAATGATCCCTATTCCTAATATCATTTTATCTATTTTAGGATGGATAGGAGATAGGTTGCGGATGTTTAATGTGAGCACAGCGCTAAGCACTTACAATATGAAAGCTTTGCAAATCAAGAATTATTATTCCAATCAAAAATCAGTAAAAGATCTGGAAATTCAATATCAGCCGATAGATAAAGCGATAGAAGATGCTGTTGACTATTTTAAATCTAAAGAAATGAAGAGTTGATTTCATACAGCATATTCCCACTGAGTATATCTTTTGTGATGATGCCATAGGTTTCAAACTATTCATCCATAATATAAAAAAACCGACAAAAGTCGGTTTTTAAATTTTAGGGTGTTGTCTGCTATGGATTGATTTGTATTTTTTGAGTGACATTCTTATTGGAAATCACACAAGCTTTACTACAATTGTTAGTATTGGAAATATTAACTTGTATTAATCCTGGCATGGATCGATAGTCTTCCTGATTATAAGGGACTTCAGAGCCATTCCTTCCGCCGCCTTTGATGTCATATCTTATTTTGGCTACTCCGGTAAATCCGTTAGCCGGTTTAAATGCTAATTTTCCGGTTGCCGGATAATAGGTCCATGTTCCTTCGCTATTGGTATAGATACCTCCGGTTATATTAGGAATAACGGTACCATTGATATCTAAAAACCGGAATGAATTGAAGTCAATATTATCATAAGAAGCAACAGGTGGATTTTGACCGGTTCTTGAAGTATAAGCTGCATCATTCAGCAGGGGAGAGTAGGTAGATTTTATTCCCGGACATCCTGCAAACAGATCATCGGTAACTTCAGCGGCATAAGGCTTGGTAACTCCCAGATTTTTCAGCAAATGTATATTTTTGGCATCACCGGTGGAAGCCGCAAATCCAATTCTGAAAGTGGAAGGAGGTGAAGTATCCAGCGTTCTTACCTGATTGTTTTGCATCGCATTCTCTGTATATTTTAAAGATGTAGGATAATAATAGCTGTCAATAACCTTTTCCTTGACGTTGCCATGCTGAATCTCTAACGTAATATTATAGCCTCCTGCAGGATTAGGAACTAGAGTGACATATACCTTACGGAATCTGGCGTCAGAATCATTCTGGGGAATTGAATTCCCCCCGTTTTCCATAGTAAACTGGCTAAAAGTTGAGTTTTTAATAGCAATATGCTTTCCGGTCTGAGTATTTAGGGATACTGAACGGTTGCTGCTTGAAGGAGAAGCATTGGTTGCCGTACTGTAAAGCAGCGGATAGCCATTGTATCCGGCAGGTTCAGAAGATGAAAGATACTGATTCCCGCGTTTGCCTCTTAAAGTTACATTATTCCGGGCATCAGCTATAGATACATCGGTAAGTCCGTTTCTGGTTCTGTCCCCTTGACTAAATCTGGTTTTAAAGTTTCCGAATTCATCGAGACCGATTCCCAGATATGCGCCTCTCAAACCTTCCAGATTTCCTCCTTGTCTTGGATTTCTCATCACAAAAGTATAGCCTAATCCTCCACCAAAATAGCCGAGATTAAGCTGATCTTTGGGAATGGATCCATCTACCAAAAATATGGAGATTCCGTCACCTCCGTTGGAATTTCCACCATAGATAACATATTCAAATTCGAATTTAATTCCCTGATCACTGGTAAATTTTTTGTCCGCAAGGATAACGCCACCGGATATATTATTCACATTCCGGGTTAGCCTTAGCCCTTCCGTAGTAAAAGTTGCATCATTTTGAACTCCGCTTGTTGCTACCTTATAGGCTTCCTGAGGTTGTAGCCCCTGGGTGAAATTAACAAAATAAGGATAGCCTGTGCCTTGTTGATTTTGAGCTGTAATGTGTTGTGAAAAAATAAACAAGGACGCAATAAACAGAATTTTTTGAAAATGTAAGATTAAATTATTTCTGTTCATAACTCCATTATTTTACAACAAAAACAATATTAATAAATGAACAGTCTGTAGCCGCAGCTCTCACATCATATGTCATAACTCCGGAATCAGAAATAGAAATATTTCTGAATACATTAGGGTCAGCATCCGTTACATAATAATAAAGATCTTTACTTGACGGGAAGAATGGAATAGAAGCAGGAGCACTTGTGCTTTTTGCTTTTGGAGTACCAAATTGATTCTTATATAAGGTATATAAATCTTTGGTTTGAGCAGTAGCATTTTGAGAAGTATCAAAAGATACGCTAGGCATATAAAACATTTTTACAGCGTTCCCACTGATGCATAGCCAATCTGGGCTGGAAGGAGTTCCGATATTTTGACTTAAACACTTTTTATCAGTGTCATAGATAAGAAGAGAATTGGCAGGATTGGGGATTGCATCCCTTTTAGCTGTCGTAAGCCTTGGAATCAGCATTCCTTTATTTTGACTGTAAACATCTAAGGCTGCGCTTGCATCCGGATCGGGTGTGTTAATCCCAATCTGTGCATAAGCAAATGAACTCATTAAAAATAAAATAATTGATACGAAATAATTTTTCATGTAAGTGTATTTATGATACGTTAATTTGTTTGTTTTTAGTGTTAATACTCTCTTTAAATGTGTTTTTATGGTTGTGTTTTTGTAAAAGACAATGGTATTAGACTTTTTAGATAGTTTCGGCTATAGCAGAAAAATATGTATCACAATCCTGTTGGATTGATACTTCATTGAATAAACCTGTATATGGAAACTTCTTCCAATAAGATCAATAACAGACATAATAAATACATACCTCATAGCTGAGGATGATTTTTTATTCTGCAAAGAGAATTCAAAAATAAGATGAGTTAAATAGCCGTGATATGTTTAATGGCTACTAAAAAAGTATAATTCATAATCCTTTTGTGTTTAGTGCAAATATATAAATAATTCATTTTATTTGCCTATTTTATGGTGATTAAATTTTATTTTGTTTAATTTTTAAATTAAAATTTAATTTTTAGTTATTAATTTTATACATAAAACAATTTTTATAGATTATTTTTGTACAGCTTGGTTTAGGGAATTGATTGGTTTTCAATGGATGGGGTGAAAAACAAACCCCGTAAGTAGTCTTACAGGGAATCTTATAGTATAGTAGAAGTGTTATTACTCAATTAATTGTTTAATAGGGTTTTCGGCGAAAATAAGAGCTTTTTATTCCTATTAATAAGTGTTTTTCCTAATTTTTGTTATTTTGAAAAATGTTCAAAAGCTTCTTCAAGTTTTGAAACAAAGTTGATGTGCCGGGTCTTATTACTTTCAAAGATAAAATCTTGCAGACTTTTGCTTTCATACTTACTAAAATCCCCAACAATAGCCAATGCGATCCGGTAATTCGAGAATTTTTGTAGAATTTCTCCTGCAATTTTGGTTTTCAGGTCAAAAAAATCGGGAGTGATGTCCTTTTCGTAAATAATTACTTTATCAAATCCCTGATAGTAAATGTTTCCCATAAGATCCAATCCGTCTTCTGCAGACTGAATGATTATCTGGTCTGAAGTTACTTCTGCAATTTGGATGTTTCCGATATTGTGTGGCTTGATGACCATGATTTCTGTGATGTATGGTTATATTTTATGGTATAAAATTACTATTTTCTTCCATAAATGAACCTGTCATTTTCTGATAAGTCTTTTAATAACTGTGCATCAGAGAAGTCTTTATATAATTCCAGGGTTTCAGGTCCCAGCTTTTGATTGATCTCCAGAAACAGGAGACCATTATTTTTCAGATGCTCTTTTGCATCTTCAGCAATCTTTCTGTAAAAGATCAGGGCATCAGAAGTGGGAGAGAATAGGGCCATTACAGGTTCAAAACCTTTCACCGAATCAGCAATCTCAGTTTCTTCTTCAATACCTATATAGGGCGGGTTTGAGATTATAATATCATATTCTTCAGTCAGCTGAATATTCAGATAATCCGCATGAATGAATGTAACATTCAGCTGATGATAGGCTGCATTCCGCTTTGCTGTTTCCAGGGCTTTTTCAGAAAAATCCATTGAAGATACTTCAGTTTCAGGGAAATGCTTTTTTAAAACCAAAGGAATTATGCCGCTTCCGGTTCCGATATCCAGAATCTTTACAACATGGGCTGCAGATGGTAAGTTTTGATACTTTTTAATCTCCCGTATTGCTATTTCAAGCAATTCTTCTGTTTCCGGGCGGGGAATCAGTACATTTTCATCTACAAAGAATTTCATTCCGTAAAATTCCGTTTCCCCTAAAATCTGCAAATAAGGCTTTCCTGTTTTTAATTCTGAAATAATATGACCTAATTTTTCTTCATTCTCTGAAGATATTTCCTGATCTGCTGACTGGCGTTGCTGAATTGCATTTAATCCTAAGAGATGTTCTGCAAAAATCTGAAAGATAAATGCATTTTCCGATTCTGTATAAGTTTCTGAAAGATGTGTTGAAAAACTTTTTTTAAGTTCTGCTAATGTCATGGTATTTAATAAAACATTTCTGTTTTCTTACTTTTTAATTCAATTCTATTCTCGCCTACCTGAAATTCATCCATTAAAGGAGAAGGTATTTTTTTATTGATTTTTTCTTTCCAGCTTTTGGTTTGTACCGCATTGTTTTTACTGCAGGTTTCAGAATAATAATCAAATATTGCATCCCCTGTAGATATATTATAATCCAACGACTGGAAATAATCACATGGTGAACCGAAATTAACAGAAGCTCCGATCAGGTACCAGGCATTGTTTTGGAATCTGTATCTATGGGTGTAATGCCATTTCTGCCGGCTTCCCCCAAAATGATTAACGATAATAGTTTTATTTTTAATACTGATACCTTCATAAGGATTTCCCATCATTCCGCCGTGCTCAGTAGAAAGAATAGGGTTGGTTGACTGATGCCATAATACCCAGTTTTCTCCCTCTTTTTTATAAATAGCAAGACTTTGAGCGAAGCCTAGATCTCCTTCTATTGGGGTTTCATAAACACAAACCGCTTCATCTTCAGGGCTGTTATCTAAATTTCCAAAATTCTGGTCTTTTAAATTCCAGAATTTTGGAGTAAATTCTTCAAGGGTTTTTGCTTTTTTCAGGGTAATTTCAGTATCGAAATTTCCACTTTTCACAGCCTCTTGAAAGGCATTTATCTGACTCTGTTTTTCGTTGGATATCTTTGGAATTTTGATTCTGATATCCTCCGCAGCTTTCGGAAATTCAGGGAGTGAAAAACTTTTTGGTTCAGAATTCGGGTCATAATATTTTATTTCATGATATTCATAATCAATAAGTTTCTTTTTACTGTTGGCACCTTCATCAGGATCTTGCCTGTAATGTTTTTTTGAGATCCAGTTTCCCTGTTCATCATAAACATATTCGAAAGATTCTGCATACTGAAGATGTCCCGTATATTCTGTACTCTGCTCAAAAACAAGATTATTGTGATCATCATATCTTCGGGTGGTCTTTGTCGACTTTTCTGTTCCAAGCATATGATATTGCTGTTCAGTACGCTCCAGATAATCTTTAGAATAATAATATTCCGTCTTATTTTCCAGAGAATGATGATTGGCAAACCATGTTTCTGAAAGCAGATAGCCGTTTTTATCATAGCGGAAAATTACATCCCGGTTTTCAATGATATAATCTTTAGTGTCAATAGGCTTATAGGTTCCGTTCATCCATTGATAACGATGAATTTTAGACTGGTACAAAGGTGTTTTTTTGGTGAGAAAAGGAAATTCAAAAATATATTCCTTTTCGGGATCTGCTATAGAATCATAACCGTAATCAAGGATTTTAACCGTTGTTTTTTTTGCTTCTGAAGAATAGCTGTACTGTGTATATCCTTCATAAATAAACGATTGGCTGTCATCTTTTTTATACTCAATTTCTTCCTGAAGGTTATTCTCTTTATTGTAAAAAAGCCAGTTATATCGGGATCTGTTTTTATTCTCAACAGATTCTTTAAGAACGAGAAGGTTATTTTTATAATGAAATTTTTCTACAACAGCATTCGTATCGTAATTATATTTTTGATACAGTTTCCGGCCATCCTGGAGATACTCTGTATAGGATTCCTGATTGTAATAAAGTCCGTCACGATTGATGGAACTGCTGTTTTTTTGTTCAGCCTTTTTAAACTTTATAACAGAAAAAATATTTGTGGTTGCAAAGTTTACCGAATCACTATACGCACTGTTAAAAGTGTGATTGTCAAGAGATCCATTTATGGATGCCTTTTTTTCCTGGGCACAGCTGACCATGAAACTTATTGAGAAAACAAGTTTCAGAACCTTTGGAACAGCTATATTTCGGATCTCTGCAGTGTTCATTTATCTAGTGAAGACCAGTTTGGTATCGGTAGATTTCTCTTCGTTAATTCTGTATCCTTCATAGTTGAAAGCTTTTACATCATCAAGGGTCTGAGCCTTGGTTTCTGCACAGAATCTTACTACAAGACCTCTTGCATGTTTTGTATACACTACAATGGTTTTCAGTTTACCATCTTTTAGTTCATAAAAATCAAAATCAACCACTTGATGGTTCAGTTTTTTTCTGTCGATTACTTTTCCGTATTCATTACTGGCCAGATGAAGCAGAATTTCACCTTTTTTCATTTCAGTATTCAGCTGTTCCGTGACCTTTTCTCTCCAGAATTCATACAGGTTTTTGTACTGGTCGAATTCAAAATGACGTCCCATTTCAAGCCTGTACAGCATTACCTTATCAGAAGGCTTCAAAAGGCCATAAAGCCCGGAAAGCATTCTGTAATTTTTCTGCAGATAGTCTACTGCATCTTTGTCGAGGGTTTTAGCATCCAAGCCTCTGTATACTTCACCGGTAAAGGCAAACATGGCAGGGGCAGACTCTTTAGCAGTAGGTTTAGACTTCCATTTTTGATTTCTTTCCCAGTTTTCATCAGCCAGTTTTGGCGAGATTTCCATGAGTTCGGAAAGATATTTTGGTGATTTTTCTTTTAAATAAGTTTGTATAAAAGCTGCGTCTTCAATGAATTTAGGAGTCGTGGATTTCAACAGGTCCGTTGAATTTTCTACGTTCATTAATTTGGCAGGTGATGTTACAATTTTCATAATGTTAAAATACAGATAAATGTTTAAAATCAATAAAATTCATGGCCATCAGTGAGATCAGATCGATCATAAAATGACAGGCAATCAGAATTTTAATATTTGAATATTTTTTATAAAACAAAGCAAAAATAATCCCAATAAAGAAAGGTATTACAACCTGACCAATGGTTCCGTAAGTGCTGTGCAGAATTCCGAATAAAGCAGCAGAAACTAAAATTCCGGCATATGGACTATTATATATTTTCTCAATCCTGGGTTGTATATAGCCTCGCATCAGAAGCTCTTCAACAGTACCTGCTGTAAAGCATGTAAAAATAATTAAAAAATAATTATTCTTAAAAATTGAAGCGAATTGCAGAATTTTACTGCTCTCTTCTTTATGGATGAAGTTCTGGATCAACAGATTGATCACAGCTCCTCCAAAAACACAGAACAGATATAAGCAGATTACAGCTTTTATACCGAACGAAACGGAATATTTCTTCTCTTTCTGAACTAAAAAAGACTCTTTCTCAATATAATGACTGTACAGAAGTATAATTAGGAAAACGGCCCAGATAGCGAGCCTGCTGATAAAAAAAGTATCTCCCGTAATGCTTCTTACTCCTGTAACCATACTGATAACAGGAAAAACATACAGCATCACTATGCCTAGAAGCATAAATGTGAGCAGAATTCCTACAGAATATTTTCCATTAAGCCCCATACAACCTATCAACTGCTCTTATACTAAATCAGAATCTTAAACGTCAAAAATCTCGAACTAAATGATTCCTTTCCCCTGACGGATAATTTCAGGTTCCCCGGAAGTAAGGTCTACAATAGTTGAAGCAACATTATCTCCATACCCTGAATCAATAACAATATCCACCAGATGATCATATTTTTCAGCGATCAGCTCAGGATCTGTAGAATATTCAATAATCTCATCATCATCTTTGATGGAGGTGGAAGCAATAGGGTGTCCCAGTTTTTCAACAATAAGCTGTGGAATCGGATGGTCCGGAACACGGATGCCGATTGTTTTGTGGCCTTTATAGGCTAAAGGTAAACTTTTGTTAGCTTCAAGAATAAAAGTAAATGGTCCCGGAAGGTGACTTTTCAGAAACCTGAAAACCGAAGTGTCAATAGGTCTTGTAAAATCGGAAAGATGACTCAGATCATTACAGATGATTGAGAATTTTGACTTTTCAAGTTTCAATTTTTTCAGTTGGGCTAACTTTTCCATGGCTTTTATATCAAAAATATTACAGCCAAGCGCATAAATCGTATCTGAAGGATAGATAATCAATCCGCCATTATTTAATGTTTTAATGACTTCATTCACAAGGTTTTCCTGTGGATTGTCGGGATAAATTTTTAATATCTTTGCCATAAAACAAAGATACAAATAATAAAATAGTTTTCATAAAAGTCCTTTATTTAAAAGAAAAATTAGGATTTTTTAAAAATATTCGTACCTTTGCAATCTAATATCGCGGGATGGAGCAGTAGGTAGCTCGTCGGGCTCATAACCCGAAGGTCATCGGTTCGAGTCCGGTTCCCGCTACTAAACAGGAAAATTGATTATTACTATCGATTTTCCTGTTCTTTTTTTATGGCAATCCGTTGGTTATCTGAAAGATATAGTTTGCGATTGCATTCATTCGGGTGGTTCGATAAGTTTTTCTGTCAAACTCCAATTCTACGCAAAATTTTTGTAGTTATTCAACAGCAGTTTTTTAGGACGTTCTTTATACCACCGTCTAATTCAAACTGAAACAACTCCTCTTCAAAAATATCGTTGGCAACTTCGGCTTTCTGACTAAAGAACCGAATGAAGAAGAAAAAGAATAAAGGCAGGAGGTTGTAAATGTCATTTTTACTGTTCGTCAAGACCAAAGAGCATCAGAGAATTTCTATGTAAAAAAAGGAATAAGTTGTAAAAAATTTCTATTTTTGTAGTCTGTTATACTATATCTAACATATTATCTACGTCTTAACCAAAAAAGACGAACTCGAAAAAGAGTAATTGATGCGTGAAATCTTTTGATTTTCAATGCACGGATAATTGTACCCACTTATTTTATTAAATCATAAACAAACAATTAATTGATTATCAAATCGATTGGCTTGTCATTTTGCGATGTATTCAGCATTTACAAATGATGATAATACAAGGAATATAATGAATAGTAAACAGTTAATAAGTAGAAAAATAGAGATATTCTACGATAGAGCATCCGAAGAAACCCGACTTGATAAGGGAATGGGAGTATTCGAGTTTGAAAGAATCAAATCACTTATAGAAAAATACATATTCTCTTCACCTTTAACAATAATTGATATCGGTGGTGGTACAGGAAAGTATTCGGAATGGCTTGCAAAGAAAGGACATAAGGTTCATTTGGTAGAGCCAGTTTCAAAACATATAAAAATAGCCCGAAAGAGAGCTAATAAATTGAAAAACAAATTTTCTGTACACATAGGAGAATCTCGAAGATTAGAATTCTCAAATAATTATGCAGACCTTATCATACTACACGGTCCTCTTTATCACCTTCAAGAGAAAGAAGACAGGGATTTAACCATTTGTGAAGCCAAACGAGTTTTGAAAAACAACGGGATTATATTGGGCTTTGCTATTAATTATACTGCATCAACTTTGGTAGGTCTTTTAAATGGCTTAATTCACAAAAAGTCATTTTTTGAAATGTGTAAAGAAGAACTAACAATTGGCAAACATAATCCGCCCGATGATTTCCCTTGGCTTTTAGCCGAAGCATTTTATCATAAGCCCGAACAGTTAAAGGATGAATTTATAAATCAAGAATTAACCTATCTAAATACGTATGCGGTTGAGGGTATGGCGTGGTTGGATAAAGACTTTTTTGCCAATATGCTGAACTGCAAAAGGCGGAAAACATTGATGGAGCTTATCCAAATTACTGAAAATGACAGCCACCTTCTACCGTTCAGTCCCCATATGATGATAGCTGTACAAAAAAGATATAATTATGGAAAATAAAGATAAATATTACAAAGCACTAATAGACAATGACGGTCAACTGAACGAAATTGACCTCGGAGAAAAAATAGGGTTGAACGAAAATGAAACCAACGAAATAATTGCACAGCTTCTGTCTGAATATAAAATTGAATATACAGAAAACAGAGGCTGTAATTACAGTCCGACGAAAAGGGCGAAGAGAAGAAATAATAGCAAGTGACGGCATAGTAAATAACAAATTAACTGGAATGGCATTTTCATTAAACCATATCATCTCGGAGATACGGCGAAAAGAAAAAGTTATTTCGCTCACTTCCCCCAATGAGATTGATGAAGCATATCAGGTGACGATTTATCTGAAAGAGTACTTGTGGTCGATAAGAGAGGATATTACCAAGCAGGGCTTTAAAAACCATTGGGACGAAATCAATTTCTTTCGTAACATTAAGCCATACATCCTTTCTAAACTTATTTACCACAATAAGATATTTCGCATACAGACCGTTTGTCCTTTTGACGGAGGGAAAATGTATGCGAGTTATTTTTCAGAACAGTTACAGGAATTAAAACAGGAATATAGGGAGCATATTTACAATTCAGATTTTTACCGATATTACCGTTCGGGAAGAACCGACCGTGATGAAACTTACTTTAGTTTGGGCAACATCAATATCCACGATGGACTGAATAGTTTCGTCTTTGAAATTGACCCGCTCTTTTCAACCTATTATGATAACAAAGTGGTTCGGATAATAGCAAATGAGCTACTTTATACCTACATACTCCAAAAAATCAGTGATGATGAAGTCGCAGGTTGTCTTTCTACAAAATATATTCCGCCTAATAGTATTCTTTGGACGGACACCAAAAATGCCTTGATAGAACTGATTTATGCGCTTTATGCGAATGGTTCTATTTCCTACGGTAAATTAGGAATACGCAAAATCAGTCTGACTTTAGAAAAATTATTCCAGGATAGCACATTGGTTTGTGGGCTTTGACTTATCACAAGGAAAGACTCCGTTACCAGGATGGTGTTTCCATAATTGTTCAAATCTGATCATCTCGAAATAGTTTTATCTAAGTTAATGAATATTTTGTAATGATTATGTGATAGATTTAATGATAGAAGAATGAGTCTTAAAGTCTAAAATAGGGAAAGTATAAAGAGAAAAGGCTGGTTTCAGACAAAATTTTTCTCACTGATTATCCGGCTACTAAAAGGATTTAGAGACGAAAAGAGGGTGAATATTTTTAGTTTACGAAAAAAGTCGTACATTTGCAATCCAATATCGCGGGATGGAGCAGTAGGTAGCTCGTCGGGCTCATAACCCGAAGGTCATCGGTTCGAGTCCGGTTCCCGCTACTAAGCAAGTGTTTTCGGTAAACACTCTAAAAATACACCGCGGGATGGAGCAGTAGGTAGCTCGTCGGGCTCATAACCCGAAGGTCATCGGTTCGAGTCCGGTTCCCGCTACTAAGTTAAGTGCTTTCGGTAAGCACTCTAAAAATACACCGCGGGATGGAGCAGTAGGTAGCTCGTCGGGCTCATAACCCGAAGGTCATCGGTTCGAGTCCGGTTCCCGCTACTAAACCAAAAGCGATGCAACAAAAAGTTGCATCGCTTTTTTATTGATGAAATTTATTTGAATTATATTTCAGATATGATTACATTGAAATTCCATATTCAGGTTTTGGAAATTCACCGGGAGTTTTGTATCGGGTAGAGCTTCCCTTGTGGTACCATGCACCTAGTCCGGAGATCATTAAGGCCATATAATGCACAAAACGTTCTATATTTTTTTGTTCCATACCAAAATCAGGTAAGTTGTTTTGTAATTCTACAAACTCATTTATATATGAATCATGGATATGTATAGCTTCAGTAATAGCTTCTTCTGTTGAAACTTTGTATTGATTTTTTATGACAAGTATAATATTGAGAACTTCTGTATCTACTGCCAATTCTTTTTCTATTGAAGCGAAATCATTCTGAATGGCCATGATACGACACATCAACATTTTCAATCGCTTGATTACTGGATGTTCAGATATAGAGTTTGGAACAATATAATGCATAGAGGGCTCAACCGGGTCTCCATAAGGATACATTGAAATTGAGTATTCACGGATAAGCAAAAGGTTGTTTAAAGTAGGGAATTCCTTTTTTAGCTTATATGGTGTTTCTTCCATAATTCCATAGGTTGTATAATCATAAAAATTTTTTGTCCAACGTTCGAACCAATCGTCATTAGCATAAGGAAGAAATTCTTGTCTGCTTAAGGCTACTTGTCTCATAAGTCCAATATCATCTGCTTTAGGTTTTGCGCCCATCATGATGTCCATAATATGATTTCTGATGTCAGAAAGCTTATTAACTGGGCACACTTCATAATAATCATCATATAATGTAAGCCATACCATAAATCTTGCTATGGGTTTAAGTTGTTCCTTAGTGCTGGCAGCTGGAAACATATAGGATGCTGCTTCTACCAAACCATGTTTTTTGTATTTTTTTCTAGTGGCTTCGGACATAAACTGATAATCAGCATCGATCCAGTTGTTCTGTTCTTCATAAAATGATTGTGAGAAAGGGCCAATTTCATATGGCCAAGGGTATTGTAAAACGGGAACATCTTCTTGTTTCATGATTTAAATATTTAATGAGTGATTATGTATTCTTTTTTATTAAGATTGTTTTTGGTTGAGCTTTTCTTTTAATTCAACAGCACTTGGAAATTCAGCCTGGTTATAACGATCCAGCTTGGTAGAAATATTCTTCCATCCGCTAAGGACCATACTCATATAATGTACCCAATTGACAACCGCATCATGCCATATCCCGAAATCCGGAAGAGAAGCTTGCAGTTCTAAAAATTCTTTTAAGTCTTCATTGTGGAGGCGAAGGTCTTCAAGACAGGCTTCTTTCAGGGACATCCGGTTTTGGTGTTGAATTACTTTTACAATATTGTAATAGATGCTGTCTGTGGCTTCATCTTTTATTACGGATTGTACTTCATTGAAAAAAGTAACCAAATGACAGGCTAATGCCTGTAGACGCTGAATCACCGGATGTTCATGTATTTCAGGAGGAAGAACAACACCGGTTTCCACTTCTGTCAGCTGTAGGAAAGGGTAGAGGCATATAGAGTCTTCTCGTAAAGTAATACACTCTTTCACAGAGGGATACATTTTACTTTTTTTGTACTTAAGCTCGGTTTCAAGTCCATTAAAATATCTGCTGATCATTTGTGTAAAACGAGAGAGCGATTCTTTTGGAATAAACTGCAGTAATTCTTCTCTAAGGGAAGCAAGCATAGCTCCTAAAGGTATTCCTGATTCTTCGGCGGTTATCTCACCATTTAATATGGCAACTGATTGAGCATGTACATATCCTATTTCATTGGGATCGCTCTCCTCATAAAGATCGTCATTGTATAGCGTCCATAGCATTAACCTGCAGATCGGTTTGAATCTTTCAGGTGATGCAGTTGGAAACCATTGAGCGGCAATATGGGCGGTTTTAGTATTTTTGTACTTTTTGCGGAGATCAGGATTCTGCGCATAAAGCCATAAGTATTCTCCATCGATCCATTGGCTCTCAGTAATCTCTTGCAGTTGTTCTGCGTTAGGGTTTTTTAATGTAGGGAATGGGTACTTAAACTGCTTACGAAGAAGCTCAAGTGTGCTGAAATTTTCATGGTTCATGACTAATGTTTTTGATTTGGTGTTGAAGTAAATGTATTATTTTTTTTCAAAAACAAGTATATTATTTTAAATTATTCAATAATAAATGATTATATGATTAATATTGTTTTATTTATTTCATATATAACTATATTGTGAAATAATTTAAAATGCTCTTCAATACAGAATATATTTTTTTTATTTCACTTTTGATCTCAATTAAACTGGATAAGTTCACGAAGTAAAAAGAGGAGTATATTTTTACTTTTTTAGGCTTATTTCCACTTATGAAGAATTTTTTTTACCCTTTTTTTACCCTTTTTGCTTATGTGTAATGTGGTAAATCATAGAATGTTAGTTATTTATATAATTCTAAACTTTATTTAAATTATGAAACTTATGAACGGTTTTATACTTTATTATTGACTAGTACCATTTTGAACGATCTTGGAAAATGATAGGATGCTAAGAATTCTTTGAATAGCCACTGCTTGTAGGCCACGATGATTTTATCGGAGATATTCTCGTAGATTATGCAGATATCCGGAAGAATATTTAGCTGCTACGAATGCACGAATAATTCTATTTATGCTAAAAATTATATCTGTTATGAATAAAAATAAGTAGTTTAACCGAATAGTGGTATAGAATATTGTAATGAAAAGATAATTGTAACTATGTTTTCCTGTGGAGAATCTTGGATTCTTCTGTGCTTTAAAAAAAATGAGTGTAATAAGGCTTTTGGGCTTTTTGCATTTTCAGACTTTAAAAGCTCGTAGATTTTGTTGACTACACAGATTTTTTTAAAGAGATGAACTCCATTTTTGACATTTTATAATTGCCACGAATACGATAATGATGTTATTCGTGAATCCGTGGCATTTGTTTCCGGCTCTAAAAATTCTGATGAGATCTTTAGAGGACTCTAAAAATCAGAAGATATTAATGACTTTTCTTTGTAGCCACTACCGAATAAACCATAGGGATTTTATCTTCCAAATGTTCTATCCTATACTTTTTAGGTTCAAATTCAACTGTTTTATTGAAACAATTGTAAGGGGAATAGTCAAATTCATCAAGGCTGTTGATCTCAAGCCCGTTTTTGATCAGACTGTTCATGACTTCACTTAATCCATGATTCCACATCACATAAGTTTGGGTAATATCTGCCTCTCTGTCTGCATACGTTCCGTTTTCCGTTTCTACAATTGCTCCGGAATTAAAATATCGGTACCCTACCGTTTCAAAGTTATCATCAAACATCCAGACTACAGGATGGAACTCAACAAACACAAATTTTCCGTTAGGTTTTAAAAAGTGGGTAATCACTTTTGCCCATTGATCCAAGTCCGGTAACCATCCAATGGTTCCATAGCTGGTAAAAACAATGTCAAACTGTTTATCCAAATGGTTGGGCAGATCATAGATGTCACTACAGACAAAAGTAGTATTTGTATGCACATCATTTGCCAGTTTCCGGGCGCTTTCAATTGCTTTATCCGATAGATCCACTCCTGTAACTTCTGCACCTAATCTGCTTAATGATATGGAATCCTGTCCGAAATGGCATTGTAAATGTAGAATTGATTTTCCCTGCAGATCACCTAACAGGTTAAGTTCAATATCATTTAATGAGCTTTTTCCATTCAAAAAACTGTCAAGATCATAGAATTCAGAATTTAAATGGGTTTCGGTTCTGTTATTCCAGGAATTTTTGTTGATTTCTATATAATTATTCTCCGGGTTCATTTTGTATTAGTTTATTAAAAGAGAAGAGCCTAAATTACACAAAATATTTATTTTAAATGATGTAGTTGTTGGTATTTCCATTGTTGATACTTTTCTTTCATGCAATGACCACAAGGCCGGAATCCATTTTGCAGGGCTTCCTCTTCATTCGTAAAGAAAATTCTGTTTTCTCTTTTCATTCTTTTTCCTGAAGCACAACTTAACAAACCGTAGATTTTCAGTTTTTTATTTCCACCCAGACGGATTTCCTGTTTTCTGATTTTGCTTCTCAGTTCAGAAGCAGAGAATTGGGAATGTAGTATCATATTTTAGTAAGGAAGTTAGAGGTTTAAAGAGGGTAGTTCTTGAAGCCATGGATTAAACATCTTTTTATTATTTTAATACATTTACAATTAAGGGTAATTATTACTTTGTGGTTTAAAAGTTTCTCTATCTTCCCATTTTTTATCCGGTCACTTCTCCGCGTCATGAAAAATAATCCCCAGTGCATAACGTTTTCCCGTTTTCACTTCACTCACGCCATGTTTCATATTAACTCTGTAATATCCTTTTGTCCCTTTTTCAGGCTTGAAATTCGTGGTAAAAATAAGAATGTCTCCTTTTTTAGGCTTTAAAACAATAGCTTTAGACTGTGCTCTCGGAATTTGCTGGGTTAGGACAAATTCTCCCCCTGTAAAATCCTGGTCGGGTTCGCTCAGCATTAATACAACCTGAATGGGAAAGTAAAGATCACCATATAAGTCCTGATGTAAAGTATTAAAACCACCTTCACCATATTTAAGAATCAAAACAGTAGCCTTTTGCTGGGCATTGGAATGGCATTGCTGTAAAAAATCCTTGTGCTCCACTGGAAAAGAGGTAAGGATATTCAAGGCTTTAAACCAAGTGTTGGCAATAGGAGCGAGATGCGGATAGATATGGGTGCGTAAATTCTGAATTAATTCGGGCAATGGATAATTAAAATATTTATATTCACCCAGTCCAAAACGGTGTCTGGCCATTACAACAGTCTTACGATATAGTTCAGTCTGAGCATAACCGGAAGCCAGTGTATTGCATTCATCATCTGATAATACATTGGGAACAGCAGCATACCCATTCTGATGCATCGATTCTGTAACAGACTGCCAGTCTATATCTTTAATTCTTTGAAGTATATCTGTCATTGTTTTTGTTTTTACAGAACAAAGATCTGAACTTGAGGTCAGGTATAAAATCCGGAACATGCGGTATTTCGCTTATTATAATAGTATTAAAAATCTTATTTTAAACTTTCTGGACTATCTTTCAAACTTAAATCTGGATGGTAAATACAGTCCTGTTTAACTATACTTTTGCCATGTTAATAAAATACATATAACAATGAATTACACAATTAAAAAAGCAAGTCTTGAGGACCTTAATGAAACAGCCGAATTATTTAATCTTTACCGTATTTTTTACAGACAGGCATCAGATTTGGAAAAAGGGAAAGCTTTTCTTAAGGAAAGATTTCTGAACAGTGAGTCTGATATTTTCCTTGCCTGGGCAGACGGTAAAGCTGTAGGTTTTGTACAGCTTTATAAATTATTCCATTATACTAAACTCCAAAAGCAATGGCTGTTGAGTGACTTATTTGTTCATCCTGATTATAGAGGAAAAGGGCTTTCTGTGGCATTAATTGATCGCAGTAAGCAATGGTGTGAGGAAACAGGAGCCTGCGGACTGATGCTTGAAACCGAAAAAACAAATGAAATTGGCAATATCCTGTATCCCCGTTGCGGATTTGAATATGACGGACTGCATAATTACTACTACTGGTGGAAATAGATTAAAACAACATAAGCATGAAATGATGATTCCTTCTGTTATTAGTTATTTATACGGAATATTGAGTAGTATTATTTCTACAATTACCAACATTTAATTCTACAGTTATTCTTTTACGGGTAGGGTGCATAGCCCTATTTTTGTACAGCTCTTATAGGTCAAGGGTAGGACAGTTGATTCTATTAGAGCTTATGCAAATTATCTCCGCCTTATTTCTACTTTTTCCCCAAGTTTTATGATTAGTACCACAAAACTGCTTTTTGGCGGGGATTTTTTGCTCTACAAAAAAAGAGAACTGTTTTACAGTTCTCTTTTGATATTATTAAGGTATGATTTCTATTATTGAGCTAACTGAGTGTAAGGAGTAAGTTTATTATCATCACTCATAGTTGTTCCCAGAAATTCTCTCTTTTGGTCAGCTTTCATTCTTCCAGCAGCATCATTAGCATTGAAATAAGCTTCGTTAAGTTTGGTTGCAATCTCGGCTGGTTTGAAATCGAATTTTGTATCTCCTTCTACTCCTAAATATCCGTTCTTTCTGGTAAGATTAAAAATATAGTTGGCGTAATTGATGAATGTATTTCTAAGGTATTGCGTATGATATTCCATACATTTTTTAGCTTTCTTGGAAGAATTGTTCATGATACAGTTTTTCATATTGTTTCTGTATAAAAACCATTCAGATTCTAAGATGCCATACTCTTTTCCCAGTGCTGTTTTTCCGTTGATCACAATATTATTGTCACCTTCTTTTGTCGCAATGGCCTGAAGATGTTGAATGACCAATGGAACTGTAGCTTCAATTTTAGATTTAGTATCCTTTAGTATGCTAAGATCAGCAGCAGGAGATTTTTTCTTTTGAGCTGTAGTAACGTTAAAAATCAGCAGCAGTAGTACAATCAATAAATTATATCTTTTCATGAGAAATTTTTAAGGCACTAAAATAAATATAATTTCCCGGTTTTAACAAATTCATTTTAATAAAATTTAACAATTCTACAATGTAATTTGTTCATTATTGTATAAATGATGGTTTTCAGTGGTTTATTGAGATTATTTTTTTATAAAATTTCTTAATAATAAATAAATTTCATGTTCATTACGGTTGTTCGCGTTTTAAATTGTTAAAGTTTATATGAGAACTTATAATCTGGTTCAATATTGAAGAAATATTTAATGATGTAATTTAAACCAATATAAATTAACTGTTTACTGTACATGTTCTGATCTTTGGAGGCTGTTTTCCATTCTGTTTTAGCATCAATTATTATAAATACTAATAAAAATCAGGTTTTCAGGGCGAAATAAAGTGTTTTATTGTTTAGAATTATTATAAATAAAATTATATTTGCGGTTAATTATTTTTAATAAGACTAAATAATTATAAAATGCAACAGACTGGTAATAAAAAATCCAAGGGTACCTTTAAAAAATATATTCTGAAAGCTCATTTATGGCTCGGGTTGCTTTCCGGTATCATTGTATTAATTGTTTCTTTGTCAGGTGCATTTTTTGTTTTTAATGAAGATATTACTGCTGCATTGCGTAAGGAACAAACCTTTCATGGTGAGAAGGATATTCAGCATAAGAAGCCAATCCCTTTACGAGAGTTAAAAAACCTGGTTAATGCACAATTAAAAAATGAAATTGTAAAAGCAGATGAAGTTACCATTCCTGTAGATCCTGCCCGTTCCTATCAATTTGGACTGATTAAAGGTAATCCTGAAGGCTGGAATCATTTCAACAGCATTATTGTCTATAAAAACGTTTATGTAAATCAATATACCGGAAAGGTCATTGCAATATATGATGTAAAAAATAATCCTTTCTTTATCTGTATGGCATTGCACCGCTCTTTACTGTTGAGTGACAAAGTTGGTGGTACTATTGTAGGAGTATCTACAATTATCTTTGTAGTAATGCTGATTACCGGGATTGTCTTATGGTGGCCGAAGAATAAAAAAATGCGAAAACAGCGCCTGTGGTTCCAATGGGAGAAAGTAAAAGGCTGGCGACGAAAGAACTATGATATGCACAATATCCTTGGTTTTTACGTTTCCTTTTTGGCCCTTATTGTTGCTGTTACAGGGATTATGTATTCGTTCCGTATTACTCAAATGTGGGTATATGTATTGCTTAATGGTTTTTCCTCAGCGACAGCGGATTTCAGTCAGTACAAAACAACAGCTCCGGAATCTGTAGAAACAGCAACAACCATAGACAGAATTATAGAACAGGTAAAAATTCATTATCCAACGGCTCATTCTTTTGGAGTTGATCTGGAAGATCATACAGAAGCAGATCACAAACACGATAATCTGAGCATATGGATCAAGGAAAAGGAGTTCACTTATGCTGAGTCTTCCATGATGATTTTTGACGAACATTCAGGAAAACTGTTATTTAACCGTCCACATGAAGACAAGGTTATGGCTGAAAGGGCTACAGATGCTACCTATGATTTGCATGTGGGAGCCTTCTTCGGAATGCCCGGTAAAATATTAGCTTTTATCATGAGCTTATTCTGTGCTTCATTGCCTGTAACCGGGTTTATGATCTGGTGGGGCAGGAAAAATAAAAAGAAAACAACAACCTAAACTCATTATTCATGAAGAAACACTATATATGGCTACCTTTAATGGCGAGCCTGAATGGCTACGGACAAACAGAAAGCCAGAACGACTCTCTGCAGACGGAAAAAATTTCAGAGATTAGTGGCATTGTAGTAAAAGGGAACAAAGCGGTTTTTCAGCAGAAAGCTGATAAAATGATTTTTAATGTTGAAAACAGTGTGCTATCCGATGGAACTACTGTATTGGAAGTACTGGGCAAAACACCGGGGGTAGTGGTTTCGCAGGAAGGTGAGCTGTCCTTACGCGGTAAGAAAGGGGTAAGTGTAATGATTAACGGTAAGCTGAGTTCACTGTCAACTAAGGAGCTGGCCAATTTGTTACGTTCTACCAATTCTACACTGGTAAAGAATATTGAAATTATTGCCAATCCTTCTTCCAAATATGATGCAGCCGGAAATGCAGGGATCATTAATATTGTCCTTAAAAAGAGCTCACTGGAAGGGCTTAGCGGTAACTACTATATAAATGGCGGAAGAGGCCGTAAAAACAGAGTAAATACCGGATTAAGTCTGAACTATACCCATAAGAAACTGTCTTTACACGGAGATTATAGTTACACATTCCGTGGTGAGGAAGAAAGACGGGAATTTAGTCAGGTTTTCTTTGATGAAAAGCAGCCACAGCAGATGACGAGAAGAACGGATCAGAACTCAACAACAAATGAGCCTTTAACGTCCAATAATTTTAAAGTAGGAGCAGACTATGCTTTCAGTGATAAAACAAGTATTGGTGCTTTATTCGATGCTAAAATAGGGAGGTATGAAGACTTCTCGAAGGGCGAAAACAGGATATTTCAGCCTGTGGATAATCTGTTTGCTCATGTGTTTTCTGATAACCAAAGTAAAGAAAACTGGTACGATTATACCTATAATTTAAAAGGGACACACATTTTCAACGAAAAAGACTATAAAGTAGATGTAGATCTGGAATACGAAACTTCGCGTTTCTCTTCCCGTCAGAATCAGCTTTCGGATGCATTAGTGAATCAGGGGACAGAGAAGTTTAATAATAGGAGAGGGAGTATTGCTTCCCGTTTGAAGGTTTTCAATGCTAAAGTAGATTTTACACTTCCTTTTAACGAAAAACATAGTCTGGAAACAGGGCTGAAGTCTACGGTAAAGTCAAATAAGAATCCTTCGGAATATTTTATACAACAAGGTGAAGAATGGATCAATGATGATAAAGCAAGTAATGAATATGTATACAAAGAACAGATTCATGCGCTGTATGCCAACTATAAACTAAATCTTACGAAGTGGACCTTCCAGCTGGGGTTAAGAACGGAAATGACCCATACAGACATCAATCAGAAAACGTCTCAGGAACAACGGAAAAGAGATTATACAAACCTGTTTCCCAGTGCATCCATCAAATATCAGATGGATGATCAGCATGGATTCTATGCTTCATACAGTAAAAGAATCAACAGACCAAGCCACTTCGACCTGAATCCGTTCCGTTTCTACGATGATCCGTTCAACTATTGGCAGGGAAATCCTAATCTGAATCCCGAGTTTACTCATGCAACAGAAGTGGGCTATACCTTTGGAAAATACATCATAGCATCTGCTTATTTTAGTGTAACAAATGATGTAATGACAGAAGTATATAATTATCAGCCGGACACCGGAATTCTGGTTAAAACCCAGGACAACCTGAACAAATCTTATGTGTATGGTGCCAACATAACGGCTACTACAAAGCTTTTCAGCTTCTGGTCGCTTACTTCCATGTTTAATATATTCAACAATGAGTATAAAGGCAATTATCAGAATTATTCGGTGAACAGTTCACAGCTTGCATTTACGGTTAATGCACAAAACAGTTTCAATATTGCAAAAGGATTGAAAGCAGAAGCTAATGCACAGTATTTCTCAAAATCAAACATTGGCTTGTTTATCCGTGATGCTTACTTTGATCTGACATTAGGAGTTTCAAAAACATTATTGAAAGATAAAGCAACCGTAAAACTTGCAGTAACTGACTTATTAAAAACAAACAATTACCGGGTAACAGGAGATAACTTTAGTTCTACTATTCGACAAAAATATAATCTGGATAGCCGGGTAGTAACATTATCGTTCAATTACAAACTTTAATATGCAGAGCCTTGTCAAGGTTTCAAACCTTGACAAGGCTCTTTAACTACCAATCTCTTTAACTGCCCACAGCACTTGAAATAGAAACTAAAAAAGCTGTTCTCAAAATTATTGAGAACAGCTTTTTTTATCAATTAAGTATCTATATTTTCTACAGAATTAATAAGTTTTAATTAGTCATAGAACTTATCAAAACGGGCAAAACCGGAAATATTATCAGGAAGCTTCATACCTTTCGTTATTTTGTCAGTTTGAGGATCATAGATCCATACATAGTTACCCCCTTTACTGGCATTTACAGCAATGTATAGCTTTTTATCCTGAACAAACAGACCTTGTTCATAAGGTTCATCTCCTGGCAGTTCATCCAATACTCTAACCAATTGTTTGGTTTCAGTGTCTATTATAGCATAGCGGCCATTATAGGTATTACCCAATGCAGGATCACGGTATAAAATCACCATCTTATTATTACCAATATAATCAATCATTGTTTCCAGATTTTTACCTCCTACAAGATCTGTAAGATTGATCTGATAACCCATATCAGGAGATGTACCTCCTTTAAGAGTCCTGAAAAGATGAATCTTACTTGTACCAGCTCCTACACGAGGAAAACAGGCATAATAAAAGGCTTCATTATCCTTTTTGAAAGCGGTTTTAAAATAAGGTGAGCCGTTGGCTACACCAGAACTCCGGTTATCAGCTGCTGAGTGCGTTACTTTAAAGGTTTTATAATCTATAACAGCAAAATTGTAAAATTCCGGAGTAATCCATTTTCCATTGCGGTAGCTGTATTGTAAATAGATATGCCCATCCATATAGGTCATAGAGCCTATCGTATAAAATTTATAAGCATCGGGAAAAGGCTCAAATCCTTTAATTTCACCCTGGCGGATAATACTAAGATCTACCGCATTGAAAACTGTATAACGGATATGCTGGCCATCACCTGTTTCTCCCACCAGTACCAAAGTATTATCATCTATCCATACATAACTGGAAATATCACTGATGTAAGTATAAGGAACTTCTTTTGCAGTAGTGAGCCTATCCTGTGTGTATTTAAACTTTTTAAAGACTCCCTGATCGGTTTTGTAGTTATAAATAAAACCATTTTTTACGATGTAAGAATAGGTTCCCTTAGAATTGATTTCGTCTCCTTCTTTGGTAATATCCATTTCACCTGTTGTAACATCATTGGTGGCCGTCATATAATGTACGGTATTGGGCCAGCTTCCCAAAGCAGAAAGCAGAAAGTATTTGTAGTCTTTTTCGCCGCTTCCGGAAGTACCGGAGTCAGGTTCGCGTTCACAGCCAATAATGGTTAAACATGCAAGTATTAAAAGTATGCTGTTTCTGAAATAGTGTGTCATGGTTTTTTACTTAAGTAGATATCTGAATTTTACATAGAAAGCACGTCCCTGCTTCTGAAGTTTGAAGTTGTCATAGGCCAGGGCATCGCTAAGATTGGTTACATCAAATGCTAGGTTATATCTTCCGTTTTTCATAGAATAGCTTATACCTATGTTGTGAAGCGTTTGTCTTGGGATTACCGGAATGTTTCTTGGATTTCCGTAGGTTTTCCAGTTTTTGTAGAACCAGTCGGTCATCTGCAGTCCGTAGTAAAGCTCTATACGGCTGTCTTTCTGAAACCAGTCATCTTTACCGATGCTTACATTTGCATTTCCAAATAACCAGGGCTGGTTAGGAACATCTTTTTTGTAAGTAGCTGAAATTACGTCTTCACTGTTGTTGGCAAATTTTGTATTGTCATAAGCTTTGTTGTAGCTCACATTCATTAATACATTCAGGAGTCTTTTGTATTGGTAACTCAGTTCACCTTCCAGTCCGCGGGTAAAGATATTAGACAGGTTTTCATATTTGAAAGTACTGTTGTATAAATTAGGAACAGTGAAGATAAAATCCTTTGTATCACGGATGTATCCGGCACCTTCTATACGGAAAGCATGTTGTCCCCAATGGTGATTGAAGTAGAAACCTACATTTACATTATCACTGGTTTCAGGTTTCAGATTCATATTACTGGTTACAGCCACACCATCTCCGAAAATTTCCTGAGGTTCTACCAAACGGTAAGAACGTTCAAAAGACCCTTTAAGTCCAAGTTCTCTGGTGATTTTTACAGTGGTTGCAAAACCGTAGCCCCAGTTACTGAAATTATCTTTTACCGGATTATCAGTTCTGGTTACCTGATCAAAAATCATCTTCTGAAGTCCTACCTGATAGTATTTTGCAAAAAACACGTTGGTCCAATGTCTATTGAAAAATTCCTGTTGATAAGCCATAGACAAGATCTGCTTGGTCATCTTAGCCGGAGATACATCATCCTTTTCCTCCTCCAGTTGATTGAAGGTAGTATTCTTAAGGTAATCGAGTACATAATTGAAGATAAGCTTATGATGGTCAACAATTTTATAAGTAGCACCCAACTGAGAATACAGACGGTCTTCGTGCTGCATGATGATACTTCTGCCTCCTTTTTCACTTGTAGCAGAAGGCACAAAAGTACCATCCCAGCTATATTTACGCATTAGGGTATCAGTTGCCTTCTGAACACTTTTAGAAAAACCGGCATAAAGATTCACATCTAAATGGTCATTAAAAAGGTTAGCTTTTTTATACTTCATAAAGTAATTATGAGCCTCTCCGCTTTGTTTTACTCCACCATACACTACATCCTGGTTGGAACCTGTCTGGATCTGTTTATCGAAAACCGATTGTGATGCTCCTACAAAGAAAGAATCTGCCCAGCTTTTATTTTCTAATCCGAATTCAGCCATTCCGAAAACGGATTGATATCTGTCATTAAAACGCTTCAGGTTTCTCGGCTCATACTCATTTTTGGCAGCATTCCATATTTTCATATCCTTCATCAGATAGTTGTTATCCGAGTGGTTATAAAAACTGTTGATGCGCAGGATAATTCCTGTTTTTTCATCTTTAAACTGTCCGTTCAGGTTGATACGCTGTGTATTGAAAGACCCTACGCTTATACCTGCATCCAGATAATTTTTGCTGTTTCCCGGAGTAATAATATTTACCGCTCCACCCATAGCATCAGTACTTAGATGAATAGGAACAACCCCTTTATAAATCTCCACACGGTCAGCCATATTTACCGGCAGCGTGCTCAGGTCTACACCTTTTCCAAGCATTTCCAAAGGAACGCCATCTATAAAGAACTTCACGGCTTTACCGGACATTCCGTTAATAGAGAAATTATAATCGGAACCTACACCTCCCTGCTGACGAACTTTAATTCCGGTGGTCCTGTTCAGAACCTGATTAAGATCCGCTGTAGTATTGGCTAATTTAGCAACATCTATGGCATTAACAGTAAAAGCACCGTCTTGCAGTGCCTTCACTTTACCTTTTCCATGTACAATAACTTCTTTTACAACCGCATGATCTTCTGCTAACTGAATATTTATCGGAGATCCTTCAGTGCCAAAGTTCATCTTCCTTCTAAACTTTTTATAGCCATCCAGGCTGAAGATTAATAGAGCATCTCCTTTTTTGTAACTAATTCTGAAATTTCCGTTTTGATCGGTTTGTGTTTTAATTTTTGTGTTTTCAACAAAAATGGTTACTCCGCTTAACCCCTGTTTTGTGTGGTCCTGTACAACTCCCTGAACTGAATAATCACTGTCCTGTGCTTTGATTTGGGATATTGAAAGAGTAAAAATAAGAAAGATAAAAATTCGTTGATATAATTTCATTATTTATAATTATTATAAACAACAAAACTAAATCATCCTTTTGAAACCTCAAAGAAAATGGCTTATTTATTTTTAATTATTCTAATTAGTATTAATATGAGTAAAAAAATAAAATTGAACAAAAAATGTAAATAGTTTAAAACCAAACAGTAACATTAAAGGATCTAATTATTGTTTTTTATTAGTATGAAAAAAATCATCTCAAAAGCAAAACTTTATAAAATTACCTTGTTTTATTCTCTTTATGGAGTATGAGCACTCGTTTTTTTTGTGAGCAGTATTTCAGAATTTTTTTAAATTCTATTATTATGTTAATCGTAATACTACTACAATTATTAAAAAAACAGTTAATTCATTTTGAAGAGAATATTTATCGTAATATCTTAGTAATACCAATCATAGAATATAATTAGAAAAAAAATAAAATCACAGGAAAAACTAACACAGAAATTACATAGATAGAGGGTCCTGTTTTCGGCAGGTCCTTCCGAACTTCTCCTTCAAAAAAGCCAATGTGGTATACTTGCGATGTAAGACCGATGCGGGCTATCTGGCTTTTTTTGAAACGAATCGGTCTTTTCCCACGGAATTAATTCCGTAGTAAGTCAAGACAACTGAAAAAAAAATCTCATGTTTCAAGAAGATAAGAATCTGCATAAACCAGGAATAGATTCGCCTAAAACAGATATAGTAAATCAAGTAACGAAACAAGCTGATATTGCTGATCCTGCAAAATTTATTTCACAGACAAATAATATAACGGAGACCCAAAAGAATTTTATGAATCAAGTGCAGTTACCCAACGATTCCAATATTATACAGGAAAAAGTTTGGGCAAAGCAGCCTACATCCAAAATTTTTAATGCCCAGGGAATCTCAGAAAATGCGATGGCTGGCATAAATAGAGTTGTAAAACTGGAAATCTTTGTAGAAGGACAGGCCATCAAATTTTTTAAACATTTTAAATTAAGACAAAGTGCCGTAAAACACCATTCATTTGAGATTACATTAGCTCATGATACCCTTGGGAATGCCGAAAACCATAATCTTGAAGCAGCACAAAGTTTTTTAGGAAAACGTATTACCGTTGTATTCAAGTATAAAGATGTGGGAACTAGTCCTGAAAGAAACTTCGTGGGGGTAATTACCGAAGTAGGTTTCAGCCAGGAGAAAGGAAGCCTTGGAAATCTTGTACTGGAAGGCTTTAGCCCTACCATATTATTAGATGCGGCCCCACATATTCAAAGTTTTGGCGGAAAGCAGGAAATGAGTCTCAACAGCATTGCCAGCCAGGTACTGGAAGAAGGATTGGGACAGGGTAAGTTTGATTTTAGAGTAGATGCACGCCACGGAAACGTGTCATACAGCTCACAGTATGAAGAAACGCATTACAATTATCTGGCAAGAATAGCAGAAGCTTACGGCGAACAGTTTTTCTATGATGGTGAAGTATTGCATTTTGGCAAACTGCCACCACAGGAACAGTCCGTAAAACTGGTCTATGGCAGTAACCTGAATGATGTGAAGATTAAAATGAAGGCTCAGCATGTAAACCCTACTTTCTATGGGTATAATAGCAGCAAGAATGAGAAACTGACAACAGGAAGCTCAAAGATTAGCCACACTTCTGACATTGCTAAGCGTGCTTATGAAATCTCAGAAAAGACATTCAAAACACCTTCCTTAAGAATAGCGCCTATTAAAGCATCTTCTTTTATGGATGTGGACGCTTCACAAAAAGGAACTGCCGGAAGTAAGGCTTCGGAAGTATTTGTAACCTCGGGTACTACTACGGTCCCTTTTCTTTATCCTGGCTGTATCGTAGATATTGAAATGCGTAAAACGGATAGTAATGACACTTCCTATTTTACCAAACTTATGTTGATTGAAGTAACTCATGAAGTAGATGCCCGTGGCTATTATGACGGAACCTTTCAAGCTATTGCCTCTGATACAGGATTTATTCCCCGTCCGGAATTTATTTTACCAAAAGCTGAACCCCAGTTTGGAAAAGTAATTTCTAATACAGACCCACAGAATCAGGGACGTGTGCAGATTCAGCTGGATTGGCAAAAAGGACCTGATACCACAGAGTTTATCCGAGTAATGTCTCCTGATGCAGGAAGCAGTGACAAGGTAAATAAGAACCGGGGATTTATGTCTATTCCTGAAGTAGGAGATCAGGTAATTGTGAATTTTGTACATCAGCATCCTGACAGACCTTTTGTAATGGGCGGAATGTTCCACGGAGGTATTGGTGGGGGAGGCGGAAAAGGGAATAATATTAAAAGCCTGAGCAGTAAAAGCGGGAATATTGTAGAACTGAATGATGGTGGCGGTATTACAGTAAGAGATAAAGCACAGAATCAGATTCATGTAGATGGTAGTGGAAATATCAGCTCTTCTTCTTCAACAACAAATACCAGCACTGTTGGAGGTACGAAAGAAAGCCCGGAAGGACAGGCCTCTATGAAAATGGATAATAGCGGAGCTATAGATATTATGGCAAAAACTAATTTTAAAATTGCAGTAGGAGAAGGAAACTCCTTTGAAATTACAAGCGGTGGTAGTGGAACATTAAATTTAACAGCAGATCTTACCATCAATATTGGAGGCAGTATCGTTACACTCTGTAAGGATGGAACCATTAATATCCTTGGTAAAAAAATTACGGTTAACGGAAGTTCGAATGTAACCATTGAAGGTGGTGAGGTAGATGTAAATTAAAACCGGGTGAAAAAATAATAAAAACATTGAAGCATAGTTTAAATAGTAATGGAATATATACAATACGAAATCCAAAAAGGAGATACTTTGGAATCTATTGCCAGCATGCATAATACCACAGTAAGAGAACTGATCCGTTTTCATAATACCCACTGTGGAACAACCCAGATGATAAGGAATGATGTATGGCCGCCTTATTTTCCCAGCATCTATATGATCAATCCGGAAGCAGATATACATACAGCCAGTTCACTGCCGGAAGTATTACCTTATGCCAATAGTTTTGTATATAGCAGACAGGATAGTCATTCGTATGACATACATATTAAAACCAACGTGGTCTTTTTAGGAAAAGAAATATCTGAAAATGAGACGGCAATGCAATGGAATCTGGATTTTAATACACCGAAGCATGGTTATCTTAATAAAAAAGAAACCGGCAGAAAGTCTACAGGATCATTTCCGGAGATCAAATTGGTAAGCACAGTAATGAATGCTCTTAATGAAGCTTCAGATCATCTCTTTTTCCGTCTGGATCCAGCTGGAGAAATTGATGCAGTAATGAATAATCATGAGGTACAGAAACGATGGAAAACAATAAAAGCTGAACGGCTTACAAACGAAGCATTTAATATTCCGGAACTTAAGGAGATGTTCAAAATATGTGATGAAGAATTTGCAGATTTACTTACAAGCCTGAAGAATAATCTGTTGTATACTCTTTTTTTTATACCTACTGGTAAAATGAATCTATCCGGGAATGAAACATTTGCCGATTTATCGGAAAATAAGGTGCTTTCCCAGTTTTTTCAGCCTGCATTCATCCCTTACTCTCTTCAGTATCATGCGGCAGAGGAAGATGGAAGCATTAAAGTTCACCTTGCTGGTGGTACAGATAAAGAAGGGCTGTCTCCACAGTTTGAAAATTCTTTCAAGGAAAAATATGCAGAAATAAGCCAGATCCCTCTGGATTTTGACTATAATATTGAAGGATACTACCTATACAGTATTGAAGGACTGCTTCAGCAGGGCAGGATTTTTGTAAGGGAACAGGTAAACCTCAATTGCTTTTATACGGCAACGTATGAGTTTAAAATAATAAATACATAAGCATATGGGACAATTGTATGTACCCGATGGCACATGGACATTGTGCAGCAACGGTAAAAAGATATTAAAGATACAGGTGACCTCACAGGCTACTATAAAAATAGAAGGAGGTAAGCTTGGCGCTACAGAAAAAGACAGATTCGACGGTAATTTTGTCTGTCCACCCATGATGGCAGCTGGTGCGCTTGTAGGAGCTGTGCTTGCAGGAGCCCTGGTAGCATCCGGGCCCGCTCTGGTAGTATTTGCTGCAGGATTTGCAGGTGCGGTAGCTGGTGGTACTGTATTGGCCAACCACCTACCCAGCGTATGTAGTTTGCTGTGCCGGAGTAATGAATGGACCGCATTGCATCCTAAAGTAAAGCTTGAGAAAAAAAGAGCTCTTTTGGAGAAAGCTACTTTAACCTGTATGTTTGGCGGACTGGTGACTCTAAAGATGCCGAATTATCAGGAGAATATAGATATGGGACTGTTGGGAGGAAATGCGGTGTATGGTGATATAAGTAGTCTTACCGATGAAGAGAAAAATAGAGTGGGGCTTTACCATAATTTAAGTGATAAAGAGATAGCAGATCTAGGCTTAGATCCAAAATTATTTAGAGATCCAAAAGAATCACACTATTATGCAGATTTATATAAAAAAGATGGTAAATATGTGTTGGCATTCAGAGGTACTGACCCTACAAATATGGAAGATATTGGACAGGATCTTACACAAGGTGTTGGAATTAAATCTGATTATTATGACAAATCTGTTAATCTGGTTAATAAAATGAAACAAGCTCGAGATGAAAATGGAAATCTTATTTTTGATGCCAATAATACTGCTATCACAGGACACTCCCTAGGAGGAGGTATGGCGGCGGCGGCAGGTGGTGCTTCAGGTTTTCCTACTTATACTTATAATGCTGCTGGTGTACATAATGCCACATTGAAAAGAAATAAAGTACATCGTGAGGATATGAACCATGTACAAGCTTATAATGGAAGCAGTGATCCATTAAATGCAGTACAGGATAGCCGGGAAGGTGTGCTGAAAACATTAGGATTTGTTGGCAAGCTCGTTAATAAAACAAAAGGACTACCTCGGGCGGCAGGAGAACGTATGGAAGTAGATACGGGATTGCCGTTACAAGGCGCTGGAGGGGGGCACTCTGCTATTAATGTAGTCCGTGCGTTAGAAAAAGAGGCAGCTAATGCAGCAAGCCGTACTGTAATTGCTAAAACCCAATAACAATGACTCTACTAAAAACAATACCGTTAATTTTATTCACATTAATAATGCTAAGCTGTATGGATAGCAATATAAAACAGAACAACATGAAAAAAGAAAATCCACCGGAGAAATTTTTCAAAGGTAATGATCTTAAAATGGCTACAGCCATATATAACAACGATACGGTTGCTATTGAAAACCTTGTGAAAAAAGAAAATTTTGATGTAAACGGTAGAGGAGCTATGATTATACCTGATTATTCAACAACCGATACAGTCCGTTATACTTATCTGAATTATGCAGTTGTGATAGGAGCCCTACCAGCAAGTCGAACCTTGTTGAGATTGGGGGCAGATATTGATCAACCTTGTATCAATGGAGGTGGATACGATGCGAATATAAATTCAGCCTGCAGCAGCCGCAACAAAGAAATGATACAGTTATTAATAGAAAATAAAGCCAATCTTAATCCTAAATTTGGTGAATCTCCTATTAACGATTTACTTATAGGAGATGTTGATAAAGAGTTGATCGATTTATTACTCACAAACGGAGCGAATATCAACTATCAAGCTTACATTGGAGGGGGAACAGTCGTTTCTACTGCGCTAGGCCTTGGAAAGTTTGATTATGTTAATTATTTTTTGGACAAAGGAGCAGACCCCTTGCTCTTAGATGCTAATGGAAATAATTTGGCATCTCTGATCCAAGACGAAATAAATGAGGGACGTTTAAGCGGTTATGGTTTACAAGAGTATAATAAGTTGAAAGAAAGACTGACTGATAAATTTCATATACAATTTCCATTAAAAATCAACAAAAAAACAGAATGGCAAAAAGGGAGAGCCATGGCCATTGCCCGTTACGAAAATCTATCACAAGCAGATAAAGATTTTTTAGGTAAAGATGAAGCCGACAGAAAGAAGAAATGGAAAGATGGTTTAGAAAAATCACTGCAAGAAAGTACTCATTAAATGTAAAACTTAAGATCTTTCTGTCTTAAATTGTAGCCTTTCAATAATTAAAACTGATATTAGAAATCTAAACTTGATAGGTTACTGTATGGGAATAAATAAAAATAATAAAAGACTGCCACTAAAGTACTTTAGTGGCAGTCTTTTATTATAAATAACATTCCTGATTATCTTTAATAAAAACAATCATAGCATTGTATTTTAGCTAAAAAAATTCAATATCCTATAATTGAAACCCCTTTTTTCTGTATATCAAACAAGGAAAAGATTATTTCATAGAAAATTTAATATATTTGTATGTTAAATTATTTTACTGATTGTCAGTGAGTTAATTATTTAGTTCTTTTTATCACTAAAAAAATAGTTGTATGAATCAATTTTATTTCTACATTTGTATAACTAATTTCTTAGTGATATGAGAATTGCTATTTATATATCACTTTAATAATAAATGAAAAGGATATGAAAAACCAGACTTTAACAAAGGCAGAGGAACAGGTAATGCAGTATCTGTGGAAGCTTGAAAAAGGATTTCTTAAAGATGTTCTTGATCTTTTTCCGGAACCGAAACCGCATACCAATACCGTTTCCACTATTTTAAAAGTATTAAAGGACAAGGAATTCGTAGACTATAACGTACACGGAAGGCAGCATGAGTATTTTCCATTGGTCACAAAAGAACAGTACTCAGGAAAGACGATGAAAAGCCTTGTGAAAAATTATTTCAAGGGATCCTATAAAAGTGCTGTTTCATTTCTGGTAGAAAAGAATGAAATGACCGTAGAAGATCTTGAAATGCTGCTCAATGAACTTAAAAACAAAGACGAATAATCATGGAAACTCTACTTCTATACTTTGGAAAAGTAATTTTATGTTCTGGTGTAATGTTTTTGTATTATAAGTTGTCTTTAAAAGACAAGACATTTCATCATTATAACAGATTCTATCTTTTATTGGCAATTGGGATATCACTGTTGCTGCCGCTTATCAAAGTGGATGATTTTACAATAGAGGTTAATAGTGATGTGTATTTGTTGCTTGATAAAATTCAGAATTTTAACACAGAAAAAAACTTAAACAATGGTAACCTTTATTTTAGCATTACTTTTTCAGCTCTGGGACTGGTTTCTCTCTACTTTTTAGGGAAGCTTATTTACGGAATCTTCAGGATTCAGCAGTTTAAGAAACAGTTTCAGAAAGAGAGTTTTGACGGGATCAACTTTTACCGTACAGACTTAACCGAAGCTCCGTTTTCATATTTTAAAAATCTTTTCTGGAAGAATACCATTACTCTGGATTCTGACATTGGAAAGCAGATTTTAAAGCATGAGATGGTTCACATTGAACAGAAACATTCATTCGATAAGATTCTTATTGAAGTGGTTACAGCCGTTTTCTGGTTCAATCCGTTTTTTCATATCATTAAAAGAGAAATTAGTTTAATCCATGAATATCTGGCTGATAAAAAAGCCGTGAAGCATTCGGACACCAAAGCATTTGCGCAGATGCTTTTAGCAAGCCACTTTTCCGGAACACAGTTGCCTGCTGCCAGTCCGTTTCTAAGTTCAAACCTTAAAAAAAGACTTAAGATGTTACAAAAACCAAAAACCAAATTCGGGTATGCGCGTAGAATTCTTGCCTTACCAGTGTTATTTACAGTAGCTTTTGCCTATCTGGTAAACGCTAAGAACAAAGAAATTCAAGAAGCCAATCTTTCTATTAAACAAGCTGTTTCTCAAATCAAGAAAGATACTGTCAATCCTGAAAAATCTGAACAGAAAAAAAGTAAAGAACTTGCAGTGAATTCTCCGGAAGATGAAGCAAAATTGGCCGAACTTCAGAAAAAGATCAGTGAAAAGGAAAAAGAATTGAATACATTGGATCCTAACAGTGCTGCTTTTGAAAACAAAGTTGAAGAAATAAGTAATCTGGCTTCAGAAATAGGAAGTATTACAGCAAACATTGAAACTGAACAATATTTCAACTCTCCTGAATGGAAAAAACAGATGGAAGAGCTTGAAAATATGGATCCTCTGGATAAAAAAGAAATTCGAAAAATTCAAAAAGAAGCTCAAAAAGAAGCTAAGGAAGCACAAAAAGCAGGAAAAGAAGCAGCTAAAATCGGCAGAAAAGCAGCAGAACTGGCCAAAGCCAAAATTGATATGGAAGCTGCAAAAAAGGTAGCTGAACAGGCCAAAATAATAAGTGAAAAAGCCAGACAGGATGCAGAAAATGCAACGAGAAATCTAAATATTAATTTTACAGCATTAAGCAATTCGCCTAAAGTTATAGTTATGCAGGCAGATTTCATCAAAAAAGATGGAAACGGAAATATTACCATGAATGGAGTGAAGAAATATGATTTGAAAGAGTGGGATAATGTTAAATACTTCGTTGATGGAGTTGAAGTTTCCAAAGAAACGGCTAACACTATAAAACCTGAGAATATTACAATGATCAATATTATTAAGGAAAATGTAGTACGTGGTGCACAGAATGAAATAAGAATTCAGACAAAGAAATAAAGTTCAACCAGGCTTTGTCAATGCAATATTGACAAAGCTTTTTTTATCACTCATTATGAAAACTAAAGTTCTATTTTTTATGTTCCTGGGAATTCTGGCCAATGCACAGATCAACAGGTTCTTTTATGAATACAAATTTATTTCCGATTCTAATAATAAAGAAAATGTGAAGAAGGAAATGATGTTGCTGGATATTGATAAAAATGGATCCAATTATTACAGTCACGATAAATTTGTGGCAGATTCCACCGGGCGTGCAGAACTTGAAAAGCAACTGAAAGCCGGAGGCGGAAGTATAAGTGTAAATAGAAGAGAAAAGCTAGGAATGGTTTCCTACAGAGTAACAAAACAATATCCTGATTTTAAAACCTATCTTTTCAGAAGTATTTCCATGGATAAATACAAAATTAAGGAAGATAAAAAACCGGAATGGAAGATTTTACCTGAGAAACAAAAAATAGGAGAATACAACGCTCAGAAAGCAACCACTAGTTTTGGCGGAAGAGACTGGACAGCATGGTTTACAACAGATATTCCTATTCAGGATGGCCCATATGTCTTTTATGGACTTCCGGGGCTTATTGTAAAAATAGAAGATGCCACAGGATCTCACAGCATGAAGCTCATCGGTAATAAAAGCTTAGAGTCTCCGGAGAAAGAGGCAGAGCTTCAGCTTCCGGGAAATGTGAAAATATTGGGATTGGATGGTAAGGATATTGAAGTGACGAAAGACCAGTTTAAAAAAGCCTGGAAAGCCTATGTAAATGATCCCACAAAGAATATGAGAGAAATGATGATGAGAAATGGTGGTGAAGCCGGAGGAAAAGTAGCTTTTAAAGTAAAGACAGCAGATGGAAAGGAGTTTTCTGACCCCAACCAGATTATAAAGGAAATGGAGAAGCGGACTAAAGAGATTCTTCAAAAAGATAACAATCCGATAGAACCGGATCTGGTGAATTAAAATTATCATTTCTTACTACAACTAAACAGGATAATCTCTCGAGTTATCCTGTTTTTGTTTTTACCGACTAATATCTCTATTTTTAAATAACTTTAAACTTAAACCTGTATGACAGAAAAAGAAAAATGTGAAGCCGGACTTTTGTATGACGCCAATTATGATCCGGAGCTGATTCAGGAACGTATAACCTGTAAGGATTTGTGTTTAGAATATAACGGGTTAAAAAATTCTGATACTGAAGGTAGAAAGAAGCTGATCAAAAGAATTTTGGGCAGTACAAAGGAAAATCTATGCATAGAACCCTCTTTTTGGTGTGATTACGGATATAATATTGAAGTGGGGAAGAACTTTTATTCAAACCATAACCTTGTTATTTTAGATTGTGCTAAAGTAAAATTTGGAGATAATGTCTTTATGGGTCCCAACTGCAGTTTTTATACAGCAGGGCATCCGCTTGATGTAAAACAGAGAAATGCCGGATTAGAATACGCTCACCCGATTACTGTAGGTGATAATGTATGGTTCGGTGGGAATGTAGTAGTTTTACCAGGAGTTACCATTGGAAATAATGCTGTAATAGGAGCAGGAAGTGTAGTCACTAAAGATATTCCGGAGAATATGGTTGCCGTAGGAAATCCTTGCAGGGTTGTAAAAAATATTGAAGGAAATGAATAAAAACAAAATCCCGGAACGAAGTTTCGGGATTTTTATATCTGAAATAACAGGCTGTAATTAAGATAATTTCTGAGAATCAGCAATAAACTGTGCCAATCCACTGTCTGTTAATGGGTGCTTTAATAAGCTCAAGATCGGAGGAAGTGGAGAGGTAATAACATCAGCCCCGATTTTAGCACAGTCAATGATGTGCATTGAGTGACGGATAGAAGCTGCTAAGATTTCAGTTTCGAACATATAGTTATCGAAAATTAATCTGATCTCCTGGATAAGGTTTAATCCGTCTGTAGAGATATCATCTAATCTTCCAAGGAACGGAGAAACATAAGTTGCTCCTGCTTTAGCTGCTAAAAGAGCTTGCCCAGAAGAGAAGATCAATGTACAGTTAGTTCTGATTCCTTTATCAGAAAAATATTTTAAAGCTTTGATACCATCCTTAATCATTGGGATTTTTACAACGATATTGGGGTGGATTGCAGCCAATTCGTCTCCTTCTTTAATCATTTCTTCATAGGTTGTAGAAAGTACTTCAGCAGAAATATCTCCGTCTACAATCTCGCAGATCGCTTTATAATGATTTTTGATCGCTTCAGTTCCCTGAATACCTTCTTTAGCCATTAATGAAGGGTTGGTTGTTACACCATCTAAGATTCCAAGATCTTTAGCTTCCTTGATTTGCTCTAAATTAGCTGTGTCAATAAAAAATTTCATTTTGTTAAATAGATTTATTGGTACAAAGATAAGTCATTTAGTTGAGTTCTGAGATATGATTTTTCCAGCCTTGAATTTGGGTGGGAGGGTTAGAGTTTTGGAGTAATAGGGAGGTAAAGTCTACGGAGAGCAAGCAGGAACAGGTAAGTAAAAGGCAAAGAGACAGCCACAAATAGATTTAGTAAATAGGTCCTACATTCCCCTTCTCTGAAGGGGTGGCTTTTTGCAAAGCAAAAAGACGGGGTAGTTTATGCTAAGTAATAATTGTAACAACAAAAGAAATTACAGGGAATATAAAATCTAATGGCTAATTTTGCTTTAACACTCAGAACCAATGAAAAATACCACTTTTACAGCCACCTTAGACATCATAGGAATCAATCCTTTTGTTTTTATTCCCGAAGAAGTTCTGGAAAGAATTTTTATGGCCTCAGGAAGAAATATAAGCCCGATTCCGGTGAAAGGAACAGTGAATGGCAAGGAGTTTCAGCAAAATTTGATGAAATATCTGGGAGAATGGAGGTTGTATGTGAATTTAATAATGTTAAAAAATTCTCCTAAAAGGATTGGAGAAACTGTTGAAATTACGTTGGAATATGATGATTCCGATAGAAGTATTTCCATTCATCCTCACTTGAAACAGGCTATAAAAGAAAGTACTCTGGCTACAGCAAACTTTGAAAAACTGATCCCGTCAAGAAAGCATGAGCTGATCCGTTATATCAATAACCTGAAAACTGAAGCCGCTATTCAGCGTAATATTGAAAAAATCATCAGGCATCTTCATGGAGAAACAGACTTCTTTGGAAAGAAAATTGAATAGGAAATCAACAGGCAGAGATCATATAAAATGAAAAAACAAATCCGGAACACGTCCGGATTTTGCTTTATTTATGAATTTAATGTTTTGCTGAGTTTTACAGCATCCTGATTGCTTGGATCATATTTCAGCGATTGTGCAATATGTTCTTTAGCTTTATTAGGATCACTTTGCTGTTCTGCAAAGGCGATATAAAAGTAGGCATAAGCCAGATTCTTTTTATTTTGCTCCACCTCTTCAGGTTTTACTGTTGCAATATACTTTTCGTAAGCTGTTTTTGCATTGGCATCATCTTTTGCAGACTGATAGGCATATGCCTGACTGTAATAAGAAGGAGCCCAATCAGGTAATAAAACTGATATTTTTTTCCAGGTAGCAATAGCATTGGTCCAGTCTGAAGATTCCTGATAAGCAGCAGCCAGTTTTGCTAATGATTCTGTATCCTTTGGATTGGCTTCGATTTGTTTTTTAAGACCTTCAATAGTAGGATTGGTTGATTGAGTGGCAACAGCTGCTTGATTTGCTGTGTTATTGGCACTGTCAGTCTGAGTGGTTTGTGCGCTTACCAAACCTGCGCTTCCTACAAGAATTAAACCTGCAAATAGGTTTTTGATGTTAACTTTCGGCATTTTCATAATCTTATATTTTATAATTCAGATTTCTAAAATTCAAGAATAATTCCAGAAAAGCTAAAATTTTAGAGGCTTTAAGTTTTTTTAGAAAATATTAACGGGATTGATGTTTTTTTTAGATTAATTTTTGATTCGATGAGGATTGAGGTATCTTTGTCATTCAACTATTTTTTAATTAATCATTTCATCACATGAATATCATATTAGCGTCAACATCCACACTTTTTGGTGGAGAATATCTGGAATATTTAAGAGGAGAATTAATTCAGTTATATGCAGGAATTGACGAAATTGTGTTTGTTCCTTTTGCAAGACCGGGTGGAATTTCCCATGATGAGTATACGGCAAAAGCCCGTTCTTTTTTCGAAAGCATTAATATTAAAGTAAAAGGCCTTCACGAATTTGAAGATAAAAAAGAAGCTTTAAACCAGGCAAAAGGATTCTTTACAGGCGGTGGAAATACATTTTTATTGGTTAAAACATTACATGAAGAAGGATTGATGTCTGTTTTAAAAGAAAATGTAACCAACGGGAAGCCTTATTTAGGATGTAGCGCAGGAAGTAATATCGGCGGGCAGAATATGAAAACAACGAATGATATGCCAATCGTTTATCCGCCAAGTTTCGATTGTATGGGACTGGTTCCGTTCAATCTTAATCCGCATTATCTTGATCCAAACCCTGATTTAAAACATAATGGAGAGACAAGAGAAACCCGGATTATGGAATTCCTTACTCAGAATGATATCAAGGTAGTGGGTCTCAGAGAAGGAAACTGGATCAGAAGAATTAATGACACAATTACCGTAGAAGGAAGTGAACTGACCAGAATTTTTGAAAAAGGAAAAGAACCTTACGAAATAGAAGCAGGAAGTAAAGTGTAATGAGGCAGGAAGATATCAGCCATTTTATAGAACGCAATCTGAAGAATTTTTCAGTGAACAGTACCGGTTGGAATGATCTGATCGGGAAAATGCTGACTGAACTGGCTGTCGCAGGATGGAATATGGAGCATGATGTTTTTGGAAAAGAAAAATTCGGTGAACTGCGTTGCTATATGTATTCTGAGAATGAAAAATTAAATGCTGCTCTTAAAAAGATCACAGATAAATATTTGGGGTTATCCCAAAAAGTCTGTGAAATTTGTGGACATGATGGCAAAATAAGAACAGTAGGCTCCTGGCAAACCACTTTATGCCTGAGTCATTTTCTTGAGCAGAAACCGGTAATAGACATTGATGCCGAGCAGAACGTTATATACAGGGAGAAGACATTTCTGAATATTAAAGACGTAGTGAAAGCAGAAGTGGAACTTGATCTTCAGGAATTAAGTCTTCACACAAAGGAAACTACTTATACTGATGAACCGTTCTGTTTTTCCTGGCAGGAACCGAATTATTATCTGCTTTTAAAAACAATTCCCATACATCTGTTTCCTGAAGATATTCAAAACAGGATTTCAGATCTGTTTCAAAATCTGAAAGACTGTGAAATATGTGGTTACAGAGCGCTTTATCATAACTCCTGTTTACGTTGTTGTAATGAACCCTGGGAAGGCAGTCAATATCACCTTGAAGACTATGGAGAAAAATCAAATTATATCAAAGCTTGTCAAATGGATATTTTCATAGACGAGGATGATTATGAGAAATATTTTAAATATGACCGTTCTTTTGAGAAAATTTCAGATCATCAGATACTTTTTACTCCAGATGATCTTGAGGAATATAAGAAGCTTTTATTTTAACTATATTTGATTTAGAATAATAAAACCTGAACCACAGCTCTGCAAAATATAAATTTGTTTCTGGCTGTGCTTCAGGGATATCAGCAAAAGTTTAGCACAAAACAATAATGCAATGAAAAAAACACTTGCAGTTCTCATGCTTTCTGTACAGATCGTTTCGGCTCAGAATATGGCCCAGAAATTAGATAAGGCAACCAAAGATCTTATGGATTCTTCAGGGGCAGTGGCTTCCAACTTATCATTTTATGTATCCGATGAAAGTGGTAATTTTATATACGAATATCAAGGAAGTAAAGGACTTTCCACAGCTTCTACCCAAAAAATATTTACCGCAGGCGCAGCATTGGAGACATTAGGGAAAAATTATACCTATACTACCACTTCAGGTTATTCCGGAAGTGTATCCGGAGGTACTCTGAACGGAAATCTTTTTATCAGTTCCAACGGTGATCCTACCTTGGGAAGCTGGCGATATGAAGCTTACAAACCTGAGAATTTTAAGAAGAAACTGATCGATGCCATTAAAAACTCAGGCATTACAAAGATTTCAGGAGACCTGGTGATTGATGATTCTTATTTTGACCATCAGACCATTCCCGGCGGATGGCCGTGGGATGATCTTGGAAATTACTACGGAGCAGGAGTCTGGGGAATCAACTGGCGGGAAAATCAGTTTGATATCAACATCAACGGAACAGATTTTAAAAGCTTTTCTTATCCATTGGAAGGTGTAAAATGGCTGAATGACCTGAAAGCAGGTGGAAATTCAGACCAGAGTTTAATCTTCACAGCTCCTCATTCCAATGTAGCAATGATTAATGGAATGCTTCCGGGAGGGAAAACGGTAACCGTTTCCGGATCTGCACCTAATCCACCTTTACAATTGGCTACAGAAATAAAGCAATGGTTAAAAGAATCCGGAATTGAACTTTCCGGAAAAGCGGTGACCAATTCACAGCTTGAATTAGAGGGAAAACAGGCACTGGAAGCTCCAAAGAGTAATGTTATTCTTACCTACCAATCTCCAACTCTGGATAAAATTGTGTACTGGTTTTTGAGAAAAAGCGTCAATCTGTATGGAGAAACGATGATTAAGACTCTGGGAAAAGAGAAGAAAGGAAATCCAAGCTTTAAAAGTGGAGTGGCTTACTTAAAAGAATTCTGGAAATCAAAGGGAATTAACCCGAATATGATCAACTTTGCTGATGGAAGTGGACTTTCTCCACAGAATTATGTAGCAGCAAAAGCTGAGGTACAGGCTCTTTTATATGCTAAAAAACAAACCTGGTTTGAGTCTTACTATGATGGATTCCCGGTTCAGGATAATGGAATGAAGATGAAAAGCGGAACGATGAGGGACACCAAATCTTTTGCAGGCTATCATACCGCAAAAGATGGGAAAAAATATGTGTTTTCAATTATTATCAATAACTATCAGGGGAGTGGAAGTGCAGAGCTGCAGAAAATTCTTAATGTTTTAAAATAAATATCCTTGAGGAAATCTATACTAACCAGATTGAATAACTGGATCATTTTTGTTGTCATGACCACTTTGGTTATCGCCATTGTAGTTTCTTCTACAGCATTAATTAATTTTCTGAGAAAAGAGGAGATTAAAAGAATCAGCCTGCTTTCCAAAGCGATCAGAATACAACAGGAAGTGAAAACTCCGGATACCGATGTCCTGGACCTGCTGCCTGAGATCCTGAATATTAATAATACCATTCCGTTCATTGTAACAGATAAATATAAAAATCCTATCCTGGATCTCGGATATTACCGTAATATTCCTGAAAGCACGATCAAAAACCCGGAAAAACTTCATAATCTGATCGTGAATATGGAGAAAAATTACGATCCGATTGAAATCAAAGTCCCGGATGGGAATAATCAGTTTGTGTATTATGACAATTCACGGTTACTTAATAATCTACGGTATTCACCTTATATTTTAGGGCTGTTTATTCTGCTGTATTTTGGATTTACATTCTGGTTTTTTAAGACCATTAAAAAGACTGATGAAGGGTATCTTTGGGCAGGGCTTGCCAAAGAAACAGCCCATCAGATCGGAACTCCTTTATCTTCCATGATCGGATGGATGGAAATTATGAAGCTGGAAAACCCGGATTCTGAGGGAGTGCATGAAATAGAAAAAGACATAGAAAGATTAAGAACCATTTCCGAACGTTTCTCAAAAATAGGTTCCGTTCCGGAGCTTAATGATATGAACTTCAATGAAACGATTCAGGAAAACTATGATTATTTAAAGACCAGGATCTCTAGAAAAGTTGATTTTACCCTTCACCTTCCTACTTATATCGTGTTGGTTCCCCATAATAAAATCCTGATGAGCTGGGTTATTGAAAATCTGGTGAAAAATGCTGTGGATGCCATGAAAGGAGAGGGAACGATTGTAATGTCCGTTTTTGAAAGAAATAAAAATATTCTTATTGAAGTAAAAGATAATGGAAGCGGGATGACGAGCCAGCAGGCAAGAAATGCTTTTAAACCTGGATATTCTACCAAGAAAAGAGGTTGGGGATTAGGATTGTCATTGGCCCAAAGAGTAATTCACGAATATCACAATGGTGATATTAAGATTTCCCAGACAGAAGTAGGAAAAGGAACCACCTTCAGAATTACGATTAAAAAAGGATAGGCTTAATATGAACATCTAAGAAAAACAAAAGCGGGGAAAATATCCCCGCTTTCTCATTTATTTTTTACCAGTTAACCACTGTGTTTGTAGTTTTAGTTCTTCCGGAGTCGGATTGGCTTTAAACTGGATTTTTTCCTTGTCTATTTTATCAAGAATAGCTTTTCCTTTAAGAGTCATTTTTTCATTTTTACCGGCATTGTCTCTTAAAATTGTTACCGTTACTTCCTGACCCTCTTTAATGGTTCTGGTATAGCCCATTAAATCTGCCAGCTTGTTGATGTCGATTACTCTTCCATCTATAGCAAGTACCTTATCTGTAATTTTAAACCCAACGCTTTTTGCAAATGGAGATAAAGCTGCATCTTCATCAAATGCTAATGCTTGGGTTCCCGGATCGTAACCTGTTTGAGTAGGATCTTTAATAAACCAGAAAATAGGAGGAAGTTCCTTTTTGCTTACTTCTACTCCTACCATTTTCAGGTATTCTGCGTAAGGTGTAGGCTGGTTTCCTGCAATATATTTATTATAAAAGTCCTTTATCTGAGGGTAGCCTGTTACAGTTACCAGTTCATCAATCAGCTTATCATCCTTGAACGGTTTATTTTCTCCGAACCTTTGGGATAATTTTCTGATCATATCACGATAGCCCATTTCTCCATTGGATAGCTTTCTTAGTTCAATATCCATACACATGGCCAGAAGAGCTCCTTTTTCATAGACATTTCTGTACTGATCTTTATAAGCATCCTGCAGTACATTTTTACTCATTACCGTAAATGGCATAGTATCATTATACTTCTTGGAATTATTAATCTTTTCTCCGATTCTTTTAAGAAACTCCTCTTTGTTAATAAGCCCTTCCTGGATCTGGAACAGGTTTGCAAAATATTCAGTTCCGCCTTCGTACATCCATAAATGCTGAGACATTTTTGGATCAGCATAATTAAAATAATGGATTTCTTCGGAATGGGTCTTCAAAGGATTAACGGTATGGAAGAATTCATGAGAAACCACATCGGTAATGGTTTGGTCAATGGCTTCTTTAGGCATTCCTTCAGGAAGCACTACACTTGTAGATTCGTGATGTTCCAATGCTCCAAAACCATGAACATCAGGACCATCACCACCGGATAGGTAAAGCATGATCGCATACTTTTTATTGGTGTTCATATCCCCAAGGAATTTCTTCTGAGCCACTACCATTTTTTCAAGATTATCCTTGAAATCTGAGGCCTTATATTTTCCGGTCGGAGAATAAACTCCCAATACAAGATCCATTCCGCCTGCATTGAAGGTGATATAATCCGGTTTGGTGTACATCAGTGGTGAATCTGTCACCTTGGCATAGTTGGCAAGTGTATAGGTATCTGTAGATTCTGATTTATCCTGATCTACCAATGCCGTAGTTCCGTAGAAATCAGTGGGTTTTTGAACAATCAACTGATAAGGGACATCCTGCATATTTTCAATATATCCTACGAAACCATGGGTATTGATCATATAGACTTTTCCTGCTTCAATATCAGTTCCTGAAGGAGAGAATACAGCTTTATGCTTTGAGGTATCTGTTTCTTCATCGAAGCTGTCGTTCACAAGATAAGAGACCTTGCTCAGGTTTTGGGCGTTTTTTAATGAATAGCTATTATCGTTAACTTTTGTAAAAGCTAATTCTTTTCCTTTATTATCGTAAAACTTAATGCCCTCTATAAATCTTCCGTAATCATCTACAGAATAAGTTCCCGGAACCGTTTTGGGAAAGTGAAATTTAATATCTCCCGATTTCATTTTCGGGAATTCCATTGTAACGGCTACTTTATCATCTTTTACATTAACGAGGTCAATAGTGGTCTTTATAGACTGTGCATTTGCTAAAAAAGCGGCAAAAAGGCCTAAGCTAAGTGCTGTTTTTCTCATTAGGTTTAAATTTTATAGTTAAATAGTTGTTTTATTTCTGATTTTGTTACGGAGTGGAGTATTAAACTTTTCTTAAAGTTTTTAGTGTAAAAGAAAAAAGACAAATTTACAGCATGGTAAACTTGTCTTTTTTGTTAATCTATTGAACGTTCAAATAATTAATATAATAGTTTTTGTTCCATTCAACAGGAGTATTTTTCTTAAGCTTCACTGCTTGCCATTCTTCAGTTGGATTTATCGTCTGATCTCCATTGATGATGACCGGAAGCTTCAGGTTTTTCACTACATCTGTATATCTGAATTTCAATGTATCTCCGTTTTGAGAGTATTCAAGCGTAGGAATTTTGATGGTTCTCAGATACTGGTCAAAAACCGTAGAGAAATCAATACCTGCCTTTGATGAAATATAATCTTCAATCTGTTTTGTGGTAACGGTCTGATGATAGAAATCTTTGCCCAGTCCTCTTAAGATCTGTCTGAATTTTTCATCATTATTGATTACCTGTCTTATGGTATGAAGCATATTGGCTCCTTTCGGATACATATCACCGCTTCCTTCATTTCTTACACCATACTTTCCGATAATAGGAATATCATTGTGAATATTTCCTCTAATACCAATAAGATATAGATCTGCAGACTTTTTATCCAGATAGTTTTCTGTAAAAAGTACCTCTGAATACATTGTGAAGCTCTCATGGATCCACATATCTGCCTCATCCTTTGCAGTAATATTGTTGGCAAACCATTCGTGGCCACTTTCATGAATGATGATATAATCCCATTTCAGACCAACTCCTGTTCCTGAAAGATCTTTTCCGCGGTAACCGTTTTGATAGCCATTTCCATAGGCTACATTACTCTGGTGTTCCATTCCCAGATAAGGAGAATCTACCAGTTTATAGGAATCTTCATAGAAAGGATAAGGGCCGAACCAGTGTTCAAATGCGGATAACATTGGTTTTACCTGCTCAAACTGTTTCTTTGCTTTTTCCAGGTTATAGTCAAGAACCCAGTAATCCAAATCCAGTTTTCCTTTTTCACCGTCAAAAGTATCTTTAAAATTTACGTACTTACCAATGTTCGGAATAATGGAGTAGTCATTGATAGGGTTTTTTACTTCCCAGGTATAAGTCGTCTTATTACCGGTGGTTTTTTTATCAATCAATCTTCCGTTTCCAATGCCTACAAGATCATTTGGTGTAATAATCTTCATCACAATCCCATTATCTGGCTCATCGCTCCAGATATCTTTAGTCGGAAGCCAGATAGAAGACCCGATTCCCTGTACAGCAGGACTCATCCATGGGTGTCCCTTTTCATCTTTAGTGAAAACCCATCCGCCATCCCATGGGGCATTTTGGGCAATAAGAGGATTTCCGGAATAATCTACATCAATAGTATATTTTTCTCCCTTTTTGAACTTTTTCTTTGCAGTGATCAATATAAAATCTCCATCCTGCTTATAGTTGGCAATAGGAAAGCTGGCTGTTACTTTTCCGGCTTTCATCGGTTGCTGAAGATCAATCTGAAATACAGGATTGGTAACATCCTTTATGATCTGAAAGCTGATCTTATTCGTTCCTTTAATGCTTTTCTGCTCAAAATCAGGTTCTACGGAAAAATCATATTTTTTGACATCCCAGAAATTTCTGAATTGCGTATTGGAGCCTTTTAATGTATCTTGTTTACTATAAACTTTGTCTTTTTCAAAGAGCTGCCCAAAGGCAATTCCGGAAACAAATAAAAGGGTGTATGACAGCTTTTTCATGTAAAATTAAATTAATAATCTTTCCAAAAGTATAAAATTAAATTAACAGCTGGATAGGGATAGTGCGAAAATAATGAGTAAAAGAAAGATTGATGTTCTACATAACGTGTTTAGCCGGATAAACTATTGAAACATATTAATTTCTTATTCTTAACCGTATTTACATCCTTGTCAAGGTTTTAAACCTTGACAAGGATGTCTGCCAGACTACTTTTGCGTGATAATCTAAAATAATCCAATATAAATAATATAGCGCTTTTCAATCTTTGACATTCATTCTTTTTTAAATAATTCCTGCGAATATCTTATAGAAATAACAAAGCCCGGAGGTAACCGGGCTTTTGTATAAGGTGAATTTTTAATGTAATTATTTCTGTACTACAGGAAGATTTCCATTGCTTTTCTGTACTCTTTTATAAGTGAAAGTACACATCATAATACTGAATTCATATAAGATAAGTAATGGGAAAGCTGCCATCAGCATACTTAAAACGTCTGCCGGAGTGATGATTGCTGCCACTACCATGATTAATACAATCGCATGACGACGGTAAGTTTTCATAAATAAAGGGGTAAGAATTCCAATGCTGGTAAGGAAATAGATCAGAATAGGGAAAAGAAAAATAACTCCCATACCCAAAACTACCTGTAAAAATAATGTTGTATAATCACTCAGATCATAAAGAGGAACAATAATATCTGAAATTTTAAAGATTACTCCAAAATTAACAGCGAATGGAAGTATTAAAAAATACCCGCATAAAACTCCGGTCATAAAAAGTATCCAGACTGAATTAATGATATAGATTGAATTCTTTCTCTCTCTCGGATGTAAAGCTGGGCCAATGAAGCGCCATAGCTCCCAAACGATATAAGGAAATGCTGCAACCATTCCTCCAAAAACAGAAACAGCCATCATTACATTGAACTGCTGATATAGTCTTTGTACACGTACCGGAAAATCCTTCGGAAGGTGAATACTGTCTTCTCCCAAAATCAGTCTTGAAAAATGATTAACAATTTTGAAAGTCGGGAAATCATTTCTTGTAGGTCCAAAAAAGATATGGTCCATAATCCAGTTGATATTGAAACCAACCGCAAAGGCTGCAATGATGATAGCAATAATCGAACGGACTAAATGCCCTCTTAATTCTCCAATATGCCCAAGAAAGGACATGTCTTTGTTATTGTCCATATAATAGAATCTGTCAAAATGCCAGCTGCAAATGCCAGCAGTTTAAGTCTGCGAAATTATGAAATAATAATCAGTATTTAGAATTTATTAGTCATGAATTTGTTCAGGTTTATATTACATATCTTTGAAGTGTTTTAACAATACATTCAGATATATTAACAGACAGTCTGAAATAGTCATTTCAGACTGTCTGTTAATATACTTAAGCTCAGGATTATTTCTCCAGAATTTCCAGTACTTTTTGAGCTACAGCAGCTCCGGATTGAGGATTCTGTCCGGTTACCAGATTTCCATCAGCTACAGCAAAAGGAACAAAATCATGGTCTGTTTTTACATAATGGGCTCCTTTGCTTTTCAGTACATCTTCCGTAAGATATGGAATATGGTCAGCCAGTTCTGCAGCAATTTCCTCTGAATTTGAAAAACCTGTCAGTGTCTTTCCCTCAATCAGATTTTTTCCATTAGAAAGTTTTATATTGAAAAGTGCTACAGCTCCGTGACATACTGAAGATATAATACCTCCGTCTTCATAAATACTGCGGGCTATTTCCTGCAGCTCGGTATTATCAGGGAAGTCCCAGATCACACCATGTCCGCCTGCATAGTAAATGACGCTATAGTCTTTAGGATTGATCTCACCCGGTGTTAAAGTATGACCGAGTTTATTTCTGAAAGTTTCATCAGCATAATATTTCCAGTCTACAGGCTGTACAAACATTTGCAGAGAAATAGGATCAAGCGGAGTATAGCCTCCTTTCGGACTTACAAAATCAATTTCATAGCCTTTTTCTGCCAGCTTTTCATAGAAATGAACGGCTTCTCCCAGCCACAGGCCTGTTGCTCTTTCCATATCAGGATATTTTTCCACACTTGTCACTACGATTAATGCTTTCTTTTTCATTGGTATTGTTCTTAAAAATTATAGAACAAAGATTGTGATTTTTATAAAGCAATGCTAAGGATATACCTCAAAAAAAAGATGTGACACAGGTCACATCTTTATAAGTATAATCGGCTTAATGTTTCTCTTGAAACTCCCAGATAGCTTGCAATAAGCTGTTTCGGAATGTGGTCTATAAAACCGGGGTATTGTTTAATAAAATCTTCATAGCGTTCTTTGGCAGGCTTACTCATTAATGAGAGAATCCTTTGCTGCAGGGCTACATACCCAAAATTGGACTTTACTCTGAAAAAATGTTCCATTGCCGGAACTTTTGCACAAAGTGTATTTAAATCTTCATAAGATATAGCATATACTTCGGCATCTTCAATACAATCAACAGCCAGTGATGAGGTTTCCTGCTTAAAAAAACCAGCAAAATCTGAAATCCACCAGTTGGACGCAGCGAACTGAAGAATATGTTCTTTTCCTGCAGTGTCTATAAAGCTGCTTTTAACAATACCTTTTTCTATCAGAAAAATTTCATGTACAGGCTGATGTTCCTGTATAAGAAACTGTCTTTTCCGGAATCTTTTTTTCATAAAAAAGCTTTGAATAGCCTCAAATTCATCATTTGTAGGATTGATGATTTTCTGAATATGCTCTTTTAGGAAATGGCTCATCTTAATAAAGATTAATTAATTCCTTCATCAAGCAGTTTATGCAGATCAATGATTCCGAAATATTTTCCGTTTTCAGTTACTACAAGCTGACCAATATTATTGTTTTTTAAAATTTTCATCGCTTCTTTGGCAAGGGCATCCTTTTCAATAGTTCTTGGATTGGCAGACATAATGTCTTTAGCCAACACTTTACTGATATCTTCTCCCTTCATCAGCATTCTTCTCAAATCTCCATCGGTAATAACTCCAATGATCTGATCCTCATTGGTCACTACAGTAATCCCGTGGCTTGATGCACTGATGGAGATAATAACATCCCTTATCAGAGCATCTCCGGAAACCTGAGGCTTTTGTGAAGAAAGGAACTGCTCAACCCTGGAAGTAAGATTTTTACCCAGGCTTCCTCCAGGATGGAATTTGGCAAAGTCATTCGCTTTGAAATCATTCAGTTCCATCAAAGAAACGGCTAACGCATCACCCAATGCCATTTGAATGGTAGTGGAACTTGTAGGAGCCAGTTTATTAGGACAGGCCTCTACATCAACATGGGTATCCAGAATAATTTGTGAAAATTCAGCCAGTTTACTGCTTTTATTTCCTGTCATTCCGATCAGAGCTGAAGAATAATCCTTTAAATAAGGAACAAGGTTGGCAATTTCAGGAGAGTTTCCGGAATTGGAGATACAAAGTACCACATCCTGCTTCTGAATCACACCCAGATCACCATGAATTGCCTCCGAAGCATGCAGAAATTGAGAGGGAGTACCTGTAGAATTCAGGGTAGCAACAATTTTATTACCTACATGAGCAGATTTTCCTATTCCTACTACAATTAATTTCCCTTTTGCAGAGTGAATAATTTCTACAGCATGGGCAAATTGGTCGTCAATTCTGTTTTTTAATTTTTCTAGTTCTGAAATTTCAATTTCTAAAGTGCTTTTGGCAATTGATATAATGTTGGTTCTATCCATTTTATGACAATAAGGTATACAAAAAAGTTTTCAAAAAACGTTATATTTTAAAAACAATATTTAATATAAATTTTATTTTTTATAAATTCGTTCGCTTTTATTTTAAGCAGAATTTTTATAACTTTGGGTTAGATGCAAATTTAGCAATAGAAAATTAGATGAGCGCAAAAAAAGCCAATTTATCAGGCGAATTGAAAAAGTATTTTGGGTTTTCTACATTTAAGGGACAACAGGAACAGATCATAGAAAACCTATTGAACGGGAAGGATATATTTGTGTTGATGCCTACAGGTGGTGGTAAATCATTATGTTATCAGCTTCCGGCACTTATTTCTGAGGGGACGGCAATAGTTGTTTCACCTTTAATAGCGTTAATGAAGAATCAGGTAGATGCCGTAAACGGGCTTTCTTCTGAGGATGGGGTAGCGCATGTATTAAATTCATCATTAAATAAGACACAGACAAAACAGGTTTTTGACGATATTAAAAGCGGAAAGACCAAACTTTTGTATGTAGCTCCGGAATCATTGATTAAAGATGACTATCTGGACTTCCTGAAAGATGTTAAGATTTCTTTCTTTGCTATTGATGAAGCTCACTGTATTTCAGAGTGGGGACATGATTTCAGACCGGAATACAGGAACTTGAAACAGATTATTGATAAGATTGCCAGTGTACCGGTGATCGCTCTTACGGCTACAGCTACGCCGAAGGTGCAGGATGATATTCAGAAAACACTGGGCATGAGCAATGCTTTGGTCTTTAAAGAAAGTTTCAACCGGCCGAACCTATATTATGAGGTAACTCCTAAAATTAATATAGATAAGGAGATTGTTAGATTTATCAATCAACATAAAGGAAAATCAGGGATTGTCTATTGTCTGAGCAGAAGAAAAGTGGAAGAATTTGCCCAGCTTCTGCAGGTCAACGGAATCAATGCACTTCCTTATCATGCAGGTCTTGATCAGAAAGTGAGAGTAGCTAATCAGGATAAATTCCTGATGGAAGAAGTAGATGTGATTGTAGCTACCATTGCATTCGGAATGGGAATCGATAAGCCGGATGTACGTTTTGTTATTCACTATGATTTCCCGAAATCTCTGGAAAGTTATTATCAGGAAACCGGTAGAGCAGGAAGAGATGGCGGTGAAGGGCATTGTCTTGCTTTCTATGATCCTAAGGACATTGAAAAACTGGAAAAATTTCTTGCTCAAAAACCTGTGTCTGAAAGAGAAATCGGGTTACAGCTTTTAAATGAGGTAGTAGGGTATGCAGAAACTTCAATGAGCAGAAGACAATATATTCTTTATTATTTTGGAGAAAGCTTTGATCCGGTGAAAGGTGACGGAGCTCAAATGTGTGATAATTCATCCAATCCTCCGAAACTGAAAGATGCAACTTCTGATTTAACAAAGGCACTGGAACTGATTCATGATACAGGAGAAAAATTCAAGTCAAAAGATCTTATTTCCGTTATTGTAGGAAAAGAAACTGCTGTTTCCAAGTCTTATAAGCTGGAGCAGAACTCTTATTTCGGTTTTGGGAAAGAAGAAAAAGACAACTATTGGAAGACCATTTTAAGACAGGCAACCGTTCAGAATTTCTTACAGAAAGATATTGAAACTTACGGTGTTTTAAAGATGACAGAAAGAGGAAGAAGTGTATTGGCAGGCAAATCCAAGAATATTTTCTTAATTGCTGAAGATAGGGAATTCGACCTTACACAGGCCAAGGCAGATAGTGATCAGTTGCAGCAGCAGGCAGGAGGAGGCCTGGACCAAAAGCTTTTTACCTTATTAAAAGAATTAAGAAAAAAAGTAGCCAAAAAGCATGGTATCCCGCCTTACACGGTATTTATGGATCCAAGTTTGGAGGATATGACAGTTCAATATCCTATTACGTTAGATGAAATCAACAAAATTTATGGAGTAGGGGAAGGAAAGGCCAAGAAATATGGTAAAGAATTCGCTGACTATATCAAAACCTATGTTGAAGACAATAATATAGAACGTACTCAGGACATGGTCCTGAAACAGGTGGCCAATAAATCCAGTCACAAAGTGTTTATCATCCAGAGTACAGATAAAAAGATTGATCTTGAAGATATTGCAAGAGCCAAGAACCTTTCTATGGATGAACTACTGAAAGAAATGGAAAGAATTGTGTATCAGGGAACTAAACTTAATATCGATTATTATATTGAAGACAATTTTGATGAAGATATCGTAGACGGCTTCATGGAGTTCATGAACGAGTCTGAAAGTGACAGTATGAAAGTTCTGCTGGATGAGTTTGGAGATGAACTGTCTGATGAAGAGGTAAGAATGCTGAGAATTAAGTTTATCAGCGATGTTGCAAACTAAGGAATGAAATATGAAAAAAATATTAAAAGCTCTTCTACTGAAGAGCTTTTTTATTGTAATTTAGAGAAAGCTAATTATTCACATTAAATGTTATTTTTAAAGAAAAACTATATTGTAATTTTATTCTTTCTCATGATAGGTATCTTTGCCTATGATTATTTTATAAAGAAGGATTTCAAGAATAATTATAGGGAAACCGGAGAATATGCTGTTGGTACAATACATGGAATTAAAGAATATGGAAGAGGTACAGGGTATTACTATCTATACACATTTCAGGTAGGGAATAAAGAGTATAAAGGAAGATGTGATGGAGAGATGCCTTTTTCTAAAGGTCCCCAAAATATAGATAAGAGATTTTTAGTATTGTACTTAAAGAATAATATTCATAGTAATGTTCTTTATATAGAGATTCCTGTACATGATAGTATAAAAAATAATTCTGAATTAGAAAAATGGGTTTTGAGGCATCCTGAAGTTAATCCTAAGTTAGATGCAATTCCAGGCACGGGATTTTTCTTTGAAAACTATTTTTAGTTTTATAAACCTGGTGGCAATTTTTAGTCACGAATGCATAATTTCTTTATTGAAGTTACTATATTAGAATAAAATAATTCTTTATAGTTTTTAAACGATATAAGCACACAGATTTTATAAAATAATGTAGAGTTGTATTATAAGTACCTTACATTCATATATTCATAGCGATTATAATGATGTACAATTTTATCGGAGATAAAATCTTTGCGCCTTACAGCAGCAGATATTAAAAAATCCTTGCGTCTTTGCAAATTCCAACAAATACATATCTAAAAGTTACAATTACGCTGTCTTGTTTACAATGACAAAAGGAAGATTTGACTTGTAACTAAACTTTTTAGTAACTTTAACTGATGAAAAAAATATCTGTCATATTTATTCTGCCGGACCTAGAAACCGGAGGTGCAGAAAGAATAGTTACTACCATAGCAAATCATCTTTCCAGGGATCGTTTTGAGCCCAAGATTTTGCTGTTGCGTAAGCAAGGCGGATATCTTGATTTTCTGAAAAAAGATGTTGAAATTATCGATATCAATACCGATAGGATCAGACATTCCTTAAAACCCATTTTAGGAGAGATCTATAGAAGAAAACCTGATATTGTATTTTCCGGATTTGGAGAAGTGAATGCCTATTTATCATTATTTATCAAGCTTTTTCCAAGAACGAAGTTTATTGCCAGGGAAACGAATGTGGTTACCCAACACGTAACGAGAAAGGAAATCAAGTTCTTTTATAATTTTTACAATAACTACCAGAGAATTATTGCACAAAGTGATGATATGATGAAAGATCTTGTGGATAATTTTAATATTAAAAAGAAAAAAATTATCAAGATCAATAATCCGGTAGACTTTGACTTTATTGATGAAAAACTAAGAACTTCCTTGAAGCCTGATGGATTTAAATACAATTACAAAAATGTAGTAGCCATTGGGAATTTATCAGCCAGAAAAGGATTTGATAACCTGTTGAAAGTATTTTCAAGGCTCAAAAGCGAAAATATAATGCTTCATATTCTGGGGGATGGAAAAGACAGGGATGTTCTGCTTCAGATGAAGGAATTTTTAGGATTAAAAAATGTAATCTTCCATGGCAGACAGGAGAATCCTTACCAGTTTTTAAAGTATGCTGATCTGTTTATTCTTTCTTCAAGATATGAAGGCTTTCCCAATGTACTTCTGGAAGCGGGAGCATGCGGAACCTATTCTTTAGCCAATAATTGTCCGGGAGGGATCAATGAGATCATTCAGCATAATGTGAATGGCGAGATTGGCAATATTGAAGACTATGAAGACTTTGCCCAGCAAATCATAAAAGTGATGCATGGAAATTATAATCGCGATGCGATAAAAAATTCCATTAAATCAAGGTTTTCAAAAAATATTATTTTAGATAAATATGAAAAGGTATTATTGGACCTAATCTATAAATAGTCAATATCATAAGGATGAAAACAGTCGCATTTATTGCCTGCATGCTTTTTTCTATTACAGTAATGGCTCAGAAAAGCCAGATAGCCAGAAAAGAATTGTTGAAAGTTTCAATGAATCAAAAAGTAACTACTGCTGATGTTCAGGAAATAACAATGGCAGGAGGACAGGCTGCTCCCAAACATTTGCATCCATGTCCGGTCATTGGAATCATACAATCCGGAGAAGTTATTTTTCAGATAGAAGGTGAGGAAAGTGTTATTCTTCATGCAGGAGATGCTTTCTATGAACCTAAAAATGTTAATATTCTTCATTTTGATAATGCCTCAAAAGAAAAACCGCTGGTTTTTACGGCAATTTATTTGAAAAAAGGACATGAAGAAAATATTAAGTTTTTTAAATAATCGTTGAGAAAAAACATTAGTTGATTTTAAAACTGATAAAGTTTATTTTGATGGGTGATCATTTTGGTTACCCGCAATTCAAATCAATTCCTTAATATGATATTGGAAAGCATTTCTTTTTCAGGAATTATTGTTGCATTGATGTGTATGGCTTTGTTGCTTTCCAAAAAGAAAAAGGTTTCTTCAGATTATTATCTTATAGCTTGGCTCTTGGTTGCTGCTGCTAACCTGATCTATTATTTATTTCCATCCTTGCTTCCTGAAATTATTCAGCCTTTTGGTTTTGCGCTTCCTGTGCTCAGTATGGGAATGCTTTACCTGTATGTTATTTCGATTACTTTTAATATAGAGTTCAATGTAAGCTTCCTGATTAAACATTCTTTGTTTTTTATCTGTTACAGCTTATTATTTATTGGAATTTCATTGTTTTACAGTCAGATCGGATTTAACAACAGCATTCCGTTTTTTATAGAAAGACAACAGAATAAAATGCTGGATCTGCTTACGTTTCCAATGGCGATTGTTCCTGTGGTATATATCATTTTGTGTTTTCTGGCTTTAAAAAGATACCAGAAGATGCTTCCCGAATATTATTCAGCACTTGAAAAAATAAACCTGAACTGGCTGAAATATATCATTGTTTCTTTAATTATACTCTTTATCGGGATTTTCTGTATGATTGCTTTAGGAACACAAACGGAACTCATTCCTTTTGATAAGATTTTTCAGATTGTTGCAGTAGTGCAAAGTGGCTATTTATTGTGCATTGTATTCTTTAGTTTAAGGCAGAGTATTGTTTTTAACCAACAGGTAATTCTTGATAGGAATACTGTGGTTACCAAAGAAGAAAAAGTCGATGTTCAGGATAAAGCCTATTCCGATATCCTTTCCCAAAGGTTATTACAATTCATGGAAACAGGCAGACCTTATCTTGACGAAGAGTTGAGCCTGCAGAAATTGTCTCTATTAATGGATGTTTCCACCCATCAGCTTTCACAGACGATCAATCAGGGACTCAATACCAACTTTTACAAATTTGTAAATGCTTACAGAATAGAAGAAGTTAAGAAAAAGCTTGTAGATCCTGTGTTTGAAAAATATTCAATCTTAGGAATTGCATTTGAATCAGGGTTTAATTCAAAATCTACTTTCAATAAGATCTTTAAGGAAGAAACCGGAATGACACCATCCGAATTTAAGAAGTCCGAATCGATTAAAAAAGAGTCCTAACCGATCATTTAGGACGACCAGGCTTGTGTTTTATGGGATTTTTGCCATCAAAAAACTATGGACACACCTCTTCATTTAAGTAACATTATTGTACATGTCATCAGTGGAACCATTGCACTTATCATTGGGTTTCTGATTCTGTTAAAAACAAAAGGAACCTTATTACATGTAAAGCTCGGATACTTTTTTGTGTATTGTATGATCGTTGTGGTAACTACCGGTGCTTTCGGAGTCATTGTATTTAAAAGAAACCTTTTTCTGCTGTTGATTACCATTCTGGCCGCCTATAATACTTATTCGGGATTCAGGATTTTAAAGGAAAAATCAAACCGTTTTTACCTCAAAGACCTTTTGGCGATGCTGGGTGCCTTAGCCATAGCTTTGGTGTTTGTGTATTACCTGAAATTTATTGGTTTCTATTGGAATCCGGTGGTTATTTACTCTGGTGTAGGCTATTTGCTGCTGGTGGTTTCATATGATGCATTTCGATATTGTATTCCCAGAGCCCGATATGGAAATCTTTGGCGTTATGAGCATTCCAGTAAAATGATCAGTGCAATGGGAGCGCTTTTATCTGCTTTTATCGGAACTCTTTTACCGGATTATAAACCCTATAGCCAGATTCTTCCGTCTCTGTTGATGACTTTGATAATGATATTTTTTAATATTAAAATTTATTTCCGATTGAAAAAATAAAATACTGTAGCAAAGCCATAAATCTTTGTGTTCTCAAAATATCAGACTTTGTGCATAAAAGACTTTGTGTACTTTGATCGTAACTTCATATTGAGGTGTTTTTAGTATTTTTGCGTTTCAAATAAAAATAGAATGAAAATGATTCCTAAAATAGGATGCGCTTGTGAAAAACCGGACCAAAATTATACTGAATACAGAAGTTCCGAGTTGGGGATAGATCATACCAACGGAAGGAACGGAGAAGTAAGTATTCAGCAGTGTAAGTTATGCCAGAGAATATGGATTCATTATTTTGTTGAATATGAACATTATTCCCAATCAGGAAGATGGTACAAAGGAATTGTTTCGAAAAAAGACCGTTTACAGATAACTCCGGAAAACGCAGTGGAGTATCTTGAAAATGTTGAATGGTATGTTTATGGAGGTTCTTTTTTTGAAAGTACAGGAACGATCGGAAATGGTAGACTGCAGCTAGATTGATGACCGCGTTAAGGTATTTAAAATTTTTTGATCTCAAAATTGATAAAACTCACTTTGGTGCTTGGTAATTTATATGTAAATTTGTGAGAATTAAGATAGATAATAATAAACAAATTCATAAAATAACATGAGTCAATTCGATGTTACCGTAATAGGTTCTGGTCCTGGAGGTTATGTAGCTGCGATCCGTGCAGCACAGTTAGGTTTCAAAACAGCAATTATTGAAAAATATTCAACTTTAGGCGGAACTTGTCTTAACGTTGGATGTATTCCGTCAAAAGCGCTTCTTGACAGCTCTGAGCATTTCGAAAATGCAAAACACAATTTTGCAGGTCACGGAATCATCATCAACGAGCCTCAAGCGGATATCGCAAGAATGATCGAACGTAAAAACGAAGTGGTAGATCAAACGACTAAAGGAATCAACTTTTTGATGGACAAAAACAAAATCACTGTTTTTGAAGGATTGGGAAGCTTTGAATCTGCTACTCAGATTAAAATCACTAAGAATGACGGTTCTTCTGAAACGATTGAATCTAAATATACCATCATTGCAACAGGTTCTAAACCATCTTCTTTACCTTTCATTACTCTTGATAAAGAAAGAGTAATTACTTCTACTGAAGCTTTAAATCTTAAAGAGATTCCTAAGCATTTGGTAGTAATCGGAGGTGGAGTTATTGGTCTTGAATTAGGTTCTGTATACTTAAGACTGGGTGCTCAGGTAACTGTAGTTGAGTTTATGGATAAAATCATCCCTGGAATGGATGGAGCTTTAAGTAAGGAATTAACTAAAGTTCTTAAAAAACAAGGAATGAAGTTTATGCTTTCTACAGCGGTTTCTGCAGTAGAAAGAAACGGTGATACTGTAAAAGTTACGGCTAAAGATAAAAAAGGAGAAGAAGTAGTTGTAGAAGGAGATTACTGTTTAGTTTCTGTAGGAAGAAGACCTTATACAGACGGTCTTGGTCTTGAAAAAGCAGGAGTAGAACTTGACGAAAGAGGAAGAGTAAAAACAAACGACCACCTTCAGACTAACGTTGCTAACATCTATGCAATCGGAGATGTGATCAAAGGAGCAATGCTTGCTCACAAGGCTAGTGAAGAAGGAACTTTAGTTGCTGAAATATTAGCAGGTCAAAAACCACATATCAATTATAATCTAATCCCGGGTGTTGTTTACACTTGGCCTGAAGTTGCTGGAGTTGGTAAAACTGAAGAGCAGCTGAAAGAAGAAGGAGTAGCTTATAAAGTAGGTTCTTTCCCAATGAGAGCATTAGGAAGAAGCCGTGCAAGTGGTGATGTTGATGGTCTTGTTAAAATTATTGCAGACGAGAAAACTGATGAGGTTTTAGGGATGCATATTATAGGAGCAAGAGCTGCTGACCTTATTGCTGAAGGAGTAATTGCTATGGAGTTCCGTGCAAGTGCTGAAGACATCGCAAGAAGTTCTCACGCACACCCAACATATGCAGAAGCGATTAAAGAAGCTGCATTGGATGCTACAGAAAAAAGACCTATCCACATGTAATATTTGATTAAAAATTTAATCATTTAAATAATAGAAGAGGAGCAACTGCTCCTCTTTTTGTCATTGCGAGCAAAGCGAAGCTATCTCAAAGTCACAATTTTTTTGAATGGCTTCTATTGTAAATCACAAAGATTTTATCTCCGATAAAATTGTATACTGTTAAAATATACTTTTGTAATTGCTACGAATTCACGAATGATTTTTATTAATGTATAAAATATGATAATGGAAATATTTTGAAAGCTTTTCATTGCTGAGAATCTTTGATTCTCTTGCGCCATAAAGTAATTAGTATTATAATTCTTTTGCGCCTTAGCGTTTTCCAATAAAATCCCTAAGCTACCAGAATTAGAAAGATTTAGGTGACAATAGCCTCCAATAAACTATCCGTTCATCTACATAATTCTCATTTTATCGTAAAATTTCGAATTTTTGGGAACAATATTAAACTGTATTCCGAAGGTGATCCCTTTAAAATATTTTTCTTTATGTATAGGAAAAGCATAGCCGGTATTGAGAAATACAGCATTAAATAAAGAGATTCCAATTCTTGGTTCCAATGCATACTGATTGATCGAAGCGCCATACAACAGTCCGTTATTAAGGAAAGAAATGTTAGCCTCCGGAATAAATTTATTGGTGTCATCAATTCGTGTATAAAGTATTGACGGTCCCAGAATCACAGATTGATAATTGGAATTTCCGAGTCTGAATTCCAATCCGGCCTGTAAAACATTCCTTCCGCTGTAACGATAGGCCAGATTAATGGCTGCTCTATCCAGGATCTGGGCATTGACAGTGATGAGGGAAAGAAGAAATACTACAGCAAAATATCTTTTCATGTTATTTTTTATTCAAATGTACAGGTTTTAAAGACCATCTGAAATATAAAACGATTCTTAAAACTATAGATTAGGTTAATCTTCAAATTTCCGTACCTTTGTAAGCTAATTTTATCATCAATGCAACTCGGAAAAACTCAGACTTTACAAATTTCAGAAAAAAATAACTCAGGATGGTTTCTTACAGATGAAGAATCCGGTGAAAAAGCTTTTCTTCCTAAAATTTTCATTCGTGAAGAGAAGGAAGTAGGAGAGTATGTTGAGGTTTTTGTATATCAGGATGATGATAAATTGAAAGCGACTACTGAGATTCCTTTGGCAGAAGTAGGTGAATTTGCGGTAATGAGCTGCGTACAAAGCCTTCCAAGCGGGGCGTTTATGGATTGGGGAATCATCAAAGATTTGTTTATTCCGTATAAACAGCAAAAAGCCAAGATTATTGAGGGAAAAAGATACCTGGTTCATATTTATGTAGATGAAGCTATGGATCTGATCACCGGGACTACAAAATTCAAAAGAAATCCACAATATGAAGATCTTCCGTTCAAAAAAGGGGATAAAGTAGACCTTATCATGATGAACGAAGGTGAACTGGGCTGGAATGTTGTGATCAATAAAAAATATATAGGTTTGATATATGCTTCGGATGTATTCAAGAAGTTGTATCCATTATCTGAAGAGAAAGGATATATCAAAACCATTCGGGAAGATGGAAAAATTGATATTTCCTTACAGCCGGAAGGATTTGAAAATATTGACGAATTCAAACAAAAGATTCTGGACAGGCTGGAAGAAAATTACGGTCTTCTGTATGTGTCTGATAAATCTACTCCTGAAGAGATTAAAGATGAGCTTCAGATGAGTAAAAAGAACTTTAAGAAAGCGATAGGAGGCCTTTATAAGGATAACATTATCGAAATTTCAGACGACAAAATCAAATTATTATAAAAAACAAAAAGAGCAGAATTTTCTGCTCTTTTTTGTTGATACCTGCTTCTATATTCATTTAGAGAAATACTGATGTAGCATTTACCACTACAATATCCAATTTTAGCATTCAAAACTTTATTTCAAAAATATGATGTAAATCATAACAATTTCGTTTATTTTTTTTGTTTAACAATTTTGTCAAAAATAAAATTTGATATAAATTTGCACAAAATTGTTTAACAATAATGTCAAATCAAGCAAAAAAAGACCAAACACAGGAATTGATCAAGGAGACAGCGAAGAAATTATTCTTTGTGAAAGGAAAATTTGATGCTACTACGCAGGAGATTGCAGATGAAGCAGGGGTGAATAGAACCCTTATTAATTATTACTTCCGATCAAGAGACAAACTTATTCAGATCATCTTTGATGAAGCACAGAAAGTAGAGCAGGAAAAATCAAAGATTATCCAGAATTCGGAGCTTCCATTTAAAGAGAAGATCAGTCAGTTTATAGAAAGCAGCCTTTCTACGAGCCTTCAATATCCCTATCTGGAAACATATATCGTTTCACAGATCAATAAAGGAACCTGCCATCAAAGGGAAATTGAGGAAGATATCCTGGACAAAATGTACAGCGATATTGAAAAAGAAATGGAATTAGGGAATATTGAGAAGATGGCCCCGGTTCAGTTTATTCTGAATATGGTTTCACTATTGGTTTTTCCAAGTGCCGTAAGACCTTTATTCATGGAGAATTTATTAATTAGTGACGAAGAATATGATGAGATTATTTCCGTGAGAAAAGGGATCATTATCAATATGTTATTTAAAAATTAAAGAAATCTAAAGTATTTCTTAAAATGATTCGTCAGTTAGAAATAAAACAAGGATAAAAATTAAAAAAATAAACGAAGTATAAAAATTATGAAAAGAAAACGTATAACTGCTCAAAAGCTAAAGATTGGGATAGCTGCAGCATTTATGATTTTCGGTTTTTCATCAGTGTCTGCCCAGCAGGAGGTTTCTCTGCAGGAGGCAATAAAACAGGCACTCCAGAATAAGGCAGAAGCTAAAAAAGCTGCCTTACAGGTTAAAAAAGCCGAATATAAGATTGATGAGGCTAAAGCCGGAGCTCTTCCACAGATCAGTGTGGCCGGAGGTGTTTCTTATAACCCCATTATCCAGGAAACGGTAGTGGAGATCATGGGACAGCGAAACATCTTCAAAATGGGACAGCCATGGAACTCCAACATTTCCGCTTCATTGAACCAGGCTCTGTTTGATCAGAGGGTTTTCATCGGTTTAAAGGCTGCAAAGTCTACCAGAGAATTCTATGTACTGAACTCTCAGCTTACCAATGAACAGATTATTGTAAATGTAGCAACAGCTTATTACAATGTATTTGTACAGGAAGAAAACCTGAAAACACTGGAAACAAGCTATAAAAACACTGAGAAGGTAAGAAATGTTATTAAAAGCTTAGTGGATAACGGTTTGGCAAAACCTATCGATCTTGACAGAACGAATGTTCAGCTGACTAATATCGCTTCTAATAAGCAAAAACTCATCAACGGGGTGGAACTTTCTAAAAATGCTCTGAAGTTTTATATGGGAGTACCTATTGATTCTCAGATTGAACTGGAAGAGAAAAGCATAGAACCAAAACCTGAGCTTATTGCCGGACAGATCAATTTAGATAACAGATCTGAAGTGAAAGTTCTTAGGAAGCAAATGGAGCTTTTACAGTTCAATAAAAAGGCGACCGAAGCCTTCCTTTATCCTACAGTAAGCCTACAGGCCAACTATGGATGGTACGGAATGGGAACAAAATTCCCTTGGTTCAACGGAATCAGTAATGGAGTAAACTGGAGTGATGCAGCATCAGTAGGATTAAATGTAAACATTCCGATCTTTACCGGAGGAGCTACAAAATCTAAGATCCAACAGGCTGAAATTGATATTCAGGATTTAAATCAGGATATTGAAAGCACACAGCTGAGCCTGAATTTAGATTATAAAAATGCAACCACCAATATGGAAAATGCTTTAATCAATATTCAGAGCATGAAGGATAATGTGGCATTAGCAGAAAAAGTACAGGCTAATACACAATCTAACTATCAATATGGCTTGGCAACACTTACAGATTTATTGGATACAGATAACTCATTAACAGAAGCAAAACAAAACTATGCCAATGCTCTATTAGATTACAAGCAGGCTGAAATTCAGTTGATGAAAGCAAAAGGAGAATTAAACACACTACAAAACCCATAATAAGCAATGAAAAAAACTTTAATATATATCATCGTAGCAGCTGTACTGGTTGGGTTGGCAGCTTACAAGATTGCAGGTAACAAAGAAAAGCAGACTCAGGAAGTAAAGGAGGTTGCCAAGCAGGTAGATAAAATCAACGTTAATATTGTAACGGTAGCAAGAGAAAATATTGATACAGACTATTCTGCGAACGGAACGTTTATTCCTAAACAGGAAATGAACCAGGCTTCTGAAATTTCAGGACGTATTGTTAACGTTTTGGTGAAAGAAGGCTCAAGAGTAGGAGCAGGTCAGGTGTTGGCGACTATTAAAAGAGATGCTATCGAAGTTGATGTTACTCAGGCTCAAAATAACCTACAGAATGCTGTTATTGATAACCAACGTTATGAAAACGCATATAAAACAGGTGGAGTTACAAAACAACAACTTGATAACTCAAGATTGCAGTTGAAAAATATGCAGGCTGCAGTGAAAGCTCAGGGAGTAAGAGTAAATGATACAAGTATCCGTGCAGGAATCAGCGGAACGGTTAATAAAAAAATGGTAGAGCCGGGAACAGTTGTTTCAGTAGGAACTTCCATGTTTGAGATCGTTAACATTAACAGCTTAAAACTTTCTGTTTTAGTAGATGAAAGCCAGGTTGGAAAAATCCAGTTAGGTCAGGAGGTTCCGATTAAAGTAAACGTTTTACCTGAAGAATCTTTTGTGGGTAGAATTACATTTATCGCTCCAAAAAGTGATGCTTCTTTGAATTTCCCTGTTGAAATTGAAGTTCAGAACAGAGGAAACTTAAAAGCGGGTATGTACGCAACAGCTACCTTTAAAACAAACCATGGAGCAGAAACTCAGAATATGCTGACTGTTCCTGCAGAAGCGTTTGTGAATGGAGTAAGTTCAGGACAGCTGTTCGTTGTTCAGAATGGTGTTGCTAAATTGATTACAGTAACCGTTGGTAAAGTTTACGGAGACAAAGTACAGGTATTAAGCGGACTGAATGGTGGTGAGCAAGTGGTAACCAGCGGACAGATCAACCTGGACAACGGATCTAAAGTAAACATTATAAAGTAGAGGATCTATGAAGTTAGCAGAAATATCGATTAAAAGACCCTCGCTGGTAATTGTATTATTTACAATTCTGACACTGGGAGGTATCCTGAGTTATACGCTCATGGGATACGAATTGATTCCGAAGTTTGAAACCAACATGGTAACCATTTCTACGGTGTATCCGGGAGCTTCGCCTGCAGAGGTGGAGACCTCCGTCACCCGAAAGATTGAAGATGCCGTAGGTTCTTTGGAAAACGTAAAAAAAGTAGAATCTTCTTCATATGAAAGTTTATCGGTTATTATGGTTCAGCTGAACAATGGAGCAGATGTAGACTTTGCATTGAATGATGCTCAGAGAAAGGTAAATGCAATTCTGGGAGACCTTCCGGATGATGTAAAAGCACCTTCCCTGAATAAATTCTCACTGGATGATTTACCAATTATCACGATGAGTATTTCATCTGATAAATTAAACAGTAAGGACCTTTACGACTTACTAGATAAAAAGATTGAACCTATTTTCTCCCGTGTAAACGGAGTAGCACAGGTTGATCTTGTAGGTGGACAGGAGAGAGAAATTCAAGTGAACCTGGACGAAAAGAAATTGCAAGGGTACGGACTTTCTATTGGAGATGTTCAGCAGGCAATCCTTTCATCAAACTTAGATTTCCCTACTGGTAGTTTGAAAACAAGAACTACAAAATCTACCATCAGATTATCAGGAAAGTATAAGTCAACTGAAGAAATGAACAATCTTGTGGTTTCCAACAAAAATGGAGCTCAGGTTCGTTTATCTGATATTGCAACCGTTTTCGACTCTCAGAAAGATGTTGAAAAAGTAGCAAGATTCAATCAGTTTCCAACAATCTTAATGCAGGTAAAAAAGCAGTCTGATGCCAATGCAGTAGCAGTATCTGAAAGTGTTCAGAAAACGATTCAGACCGTAGAAGAAGCTTACAAAGTTCAGGGAGTAAAAGTAAAAATCGTAAATGATACAACAGAATTTACCCTTGAATCTGCCAACCACGTAATTTTCGACTTATTCCTGGCGATTATTCTTGTGGCAATTGTAATGCTATTATTCCTTCACAGTATCAGAAATGCATTCATTGTAATGGTTTCGATCCCGGCTTCATTGGTGGCGGCGTTCATCGGAATGAATCTGATGGGATATACTTTGAACTTAATGAGTTTACTGGGGCTTTCCCTTGTGGTAGGTATCCTTGTAGATGACGCGATTGTAGTACTGGAAAACATCTACCGTCACATGGAGATGGGTAAAAGCAAGATCAGAGCAGCCTATGACGGTGCATCAGAGATCGGATTTACCGTTGCAGCGATTACCCTGGTAATTGTGGTGGTATTCTTACCGATTGCAATGAGTTCAGGGCTTGTAGCCAACATTCTGGCACAGTTCTGCGTCACGGTGGTTATTGCAACATTATTATCGTTGTTGGCATCATTTACCATCATTCCTTGGTTATCATCAAGATTTGGTAAACTGGAGCATTTAACAGGTAAAAACTGGTTTGAGAAATTCATCCTTTGGTTCGAAGGACTCATTGACAAATTTACGCACTGGATTACGGGTATTCTTGAATGGTGTCTGAAAACAACAGTGAGAAGAATTTCTACAGTAGTTATTACATTCATTGTTTTAATCAGCTCATTCTCATTGGTGATTTTTGGATTCATTGGAGGAGAATTCTTCCCGCCGATTGACCGTGGTCAGTTCTTAGTACAGATGGAACTTTCTAAAGATGCAACTGTTGAAAAAACAAACCAGCTAACATTAGATGTTGAGAAGTTTTTAAGAAATGATAAAGATGTTGTAGACTTAATTACAACGGTTGGACAGCAGTCAACAGGTTTTGGTGGAGCTCAGGCAACTACTTACCAGTCTGAAGTTCAGGTAAACTTAACGGATAAATCTGAACGTTCTGAAAGTACAAACATCAAAGCTGCAAAAATAAAAAGAGTACTGGAGGAGAAATTCACTGGTGTTGAGTTTAAAACAGCTCCAATTGGTATCATGGGTGCTGAAAATGCCCCAATCGAAATGGTAGTAACCGCTCCGGATAACGCAACAGCAGTAAAAGAGGCTACAAGAATCCTTGAATTACTGAAAAAAGTTCCTGGAGCAGTAGATGCAGAATTATCAACTGATTCTGGTAACCCAGAAGTACAGGTGAATATCGACAGAGATAAAATGGCTTCTCTAGGCTTAAATCTTTCAAGTGTAGGACAAACGATGCAGACTGCATTTAACGGGAATACAGATGGAAAATTCAGAGCAGGAGAATATGAATATGACATTAACATCCGTTTTGGAGATCTGAACAGACAGTCTATTGATGATGTCAAAAACCTAATGTTTACAAACCCTCAGGGTCAGCAGATTCGTTTAAGCCAGTTTGCTGAAGTAAAAATGGGTTCAGGACCAAGTTTGCTTGAACGTAGAGATAAGTCTCCTTCTGTAAAAGTAAGAGCTAAAGCAGTAGGTAGACCGGTTGGAGACGTAGCAAACGAGTGGTCTGCTAAGTTCATGAACGAGAAAAGACCTATTGGTGTAGATTACATCTGGAGTGGAGATATGGAAAACCAGCAGGAAGGTTTCGGTACTTTAGGGATTGCTTTATTAGCAGCTATCGTATTGGTATATCTTGTAATGGTATCATTGTATGACAGTTTCGTTTATCCTTTCGTAGTATTGTTCTCTATTCCGTTGGCGATGATCGGGGTAATGGTAATCCTTGCCTTAACAGCCAACTCATTGAACATCTTTACGATGCTAGGGATGATCATGTTGATTGGTCTTGTAGCGAAGAACGCGATTATGATCGTTGACTTTACAAATGCAAGAAAAGCAGCGGGAGCAAGTACTCATGATGCATTGATCCAGGCTAACCACGCCCGTCTTCGTCCGATCCTGATGACAACCATTGCGATGATCTTCGGTATGTTACCGATCGCATTGGCAACAGGGGCAGGAGCAGAGATGAACAAAGGTCTTGCATGGGTAGTAATCGGTGGTTTAACATCGTCTCTATTCCTTACCTTGATCATTGTGCCTGTAGTATACTCTCTATTTGACTCTATCCTAAGAAGAATGGGTAAAGATACCAAAGTAGACTACGAAGCTGAAATGAAGGCAGATTATGAACACAGAGAATTAAATGAAGACGGATTTACTCCTAAGCATTTAGATAACTAAAATATCATATACCTTTAATTAATCGAAAGCGCCTCAGATCTTCTGAGGCGCTTTTTTGTTTTGCCACGAATGCCTTTAGATTTGTAAAAGGATTTAGTAATAAATTAGATAATAATTAAATACTGAAGAACCAGAGAAAATAAAGTGAACTAAACGAAT
>NZ_QNVT01000015.1 GCF_003385515.1 Chryseobacterium pennae
TGATAAGCAATAAGTATTGAATATTATCTAGTATCTATGTTTTGGCTAAAGCCCGTTTCTATTGAATGCTGAGCCTGTAGAATCCCTGATGCTTATTTTCTCTTTACATTGGCATTATTTTTATACTCTTATCCTTCCATCCTTTATTTTATCAAGTTCTATTTCTGATATCATTGGACTCGTTTGTCTTACCGTATTTTGTCATTCTGTAAGGATCCCTACGGAATAACAAATAGTGAGTAGTACTGACAATCTAAAGTATCATACAAATATTCATCACTACTACCCATTATCAATCAATAATCTTACAATCAGCTTCACAGGCATATATTTATTATCTATTGCTCTTCCTAGCCCTGATAGTAACGGTTACCCCACAGCAGGAGTGGGAGAGCAGGGCTTAAGTGTTGGGATAGAAAGGCGCGAGGAGTATGAGTGGATAGCAGGATTAAGCTCCTGGAATGTATTTGAAATTAAGTTAAGATTATTTCTATTCACAAAAATTGCAATAGACTAAATCTCTTAAAGCCTTTTTATTTATGTTGTAACTTTATTATATGAAAGAGCATATTGTGAGAGGGTTCAGATTTGAAACTTACAAAGCACCGGAACTGTCTGTATTTGATAGGTTACTGGAAATTTTTACAGATTTACTAACCCACACTTCAGGAGATTTTGATGAAGCCATTGACTGGCTTCGAATGCTGGATGAAGAATATCAGCTTACTACTCCGGAATACACTATTGACAATTTTATTGAGGATCTTAAAAAGAAAGGATATATCCGGGATGAAGTTGATCCTAATGGTGGAAATGGAATTCGCCTGAACGCGAAAATGGAACAGAATATCCGTAAACAAGCACTTAATCAAATATTCGGAAACATTGGTAAAAGTAGTAACGGTAATCATAAAACCAATAAGAGCGGAACGGGAGAAGATACAACGGGGGAATTTCGTAATTATAATTTTGGTGATCCGGTAGAGAAAATTTCTATTACGGAAAGTCTTAAGAATGCTCAAATCAATAACGGAATCGGAGATTTTCATCTTACTGAGAATGATTTAATTATAGATGACAGTATTCATCAATCACAGATGAGCACCGTTTTGATGATTGACATCAGCCACAGTATGATATTGTATGGAGAAGACCGTATCACTCCTGCTAAAAAAGTGGCAATGGCACTTGCCGAACTTATTACCACACGTTATCCGAAAGATACTCTGGATATCATTGTTTTTGGAGACGATGCATGGCCTGTTAAAATTCAGGATCTGCCTTATCTGCAGGTTGGCCCTTATCATACAAATACAGTGGCAGGGCTTCAATTGGCAATGGATATCTTGCGTAGGAAAAGAAATACCAACAAACAGATTTTCATGATTACCGACGGAAAACCAAGTTGTATTCGTCAGGCGGATGGTACTTATTACATGAATTCTTATGGTTTGGATGAATATGTTGTTCAGAAATGTTATAATATGGCATCCCAGGCAAGAAGGCTCCATATTCCCATTACTACTTTTATGATTGCGCAGGACCCTTATTTACAGCGTTTCGTGAGTGAATTTACAGAAGCCAATCAAGGGAAGGCTTTTTATACAGGACTCAATGGATTAGGACATATGATTTTTGAGGATTATGAGACGAATCGTAAGAAAAGAATCCGCTAGAAAATAATTATTCATTAAAAATATATTTCAAAGTTTATAAATCAGATTTTAAATAAAATGACTGAAAAGCCAAACATAAAAACACTGGGTTCATTAAGAGCATCAGGATATATATCAAAAAATATAAAAGACGAATTAAGAGATAATTTAAAAACTAAAATTCGTAATAAAGAATCTGTATTTGAGGGAATTTTCGGATATGAAAATACAGTTATTCCTCAATTGGAACATGCTATTCTAAGCCGACATAATATTAATTTATTAGGATTGAGGGGGCAGGCGAAAACCAGGCTGGCAAGAATGATGACCTCTTTACTGGATGAATGGATTCCTTTTATTGAAGGAAGTGAGATTAATGATGATCCAATGAATCCGATTTCCCGTTATGCTAAAGAATTAATTGAAAAGGAAGGTGATAATACTCCAATAGAATGGCTTCACCGTGATGAGAGATTTTTCGAAAAATTGGCTACTCCGGATGTGACTGTTGCCGATCTGATCGGAGATGTAGATCCTATTAAAGCTGCCAATCTTAAACTTTCTTATGCAGATGACCGTGTGATTCACTTTGGGATGATCCCACGCGCAAACCGTTGTATTTTTGTAATTAATGAATTGCCGGATCTTCAGGCGAGAATTCAGGTTTCTCTGTTTAATATTTTGCAGGAAGGCGATGTGCAGATTCGTGGATTTAAGGTAAGAATGCCTTTGGATATACAATTTGTTTTCACTGCAAATCCTGAAGATTATACCAACAGAGGAAGTATTGTTACTCCACTGAAAGATCGTATAGGATCGCAGATTTTGACGCATTATCCTGAAAATATCAATATTGCAAGAGAAATTACCAATTATGAATCCAGTTTAGACAGTCGTCAGAAAAATGGAGTATATGTTCCTTCTTTAGCGAAGGATCTTTTGGAGCAGATTGGTTTTGAAGCTCGCGAGAGCGAATATGTAGATTCAAAAAGTGGAGTAAGTGCCCGTATGAGTATTACAGCTTTCGAGAATTTATTGAGTACAGCGGAACGCAGGTCTTTACTGACAGATGACGAAGCAACTTCGGTAAGATTAAGTGATTTTGTGGGAATAATTCCTGCGATTACTGGAAAAGTGGAATTGGTTTATGAAGGTGAGCAGGAAGGATCGGAAGCGGTGGCTCAGTTATTAATTGATAATGCAATCAGAACTTTATTTACCTCCTATTTCCCGAAAGTGGAGAAACTAGAGAAAAAGAATATTGATGGGCCGTTTAGCCAGATTACAGAGTGGTTTTTGGAGGACGATGGATTTTTGGAAATTACAGATGAATCTTCGGATGAAGCCTACGCAAAATCTCTTAACAGAATTTATCCTCTTGATCAGATTATTGAAAAATATCAGCCAGATACTCAGCCGGAAGATGTTTTATTCTTAAAAGAGTTTATTCTTTGGGGATTGGCAGTAAACAAAAGGCTGAATAGAGAAAGATTCAGAACGGGAGTTTTCTTTTCTTAAAATTTCTAAAACTTAAACAGCATACAAACAAAAAGATGTGGAAATTACTTCCACATCTTTTTATATTTTTAATCAAATTAATTATCAAACCTGAATAACTCCCAGATTAAATTTTTCTGTAATAGGAGAGTGATTAGCTGCTTCTATTCCCATAGAAATCCATTTTCTGGTGTCTGTTGGGTTGATAATAGCATCAGTCCATAATCTGGCTGCTGCATAGGTAGATTCAGTTTGTTTCTGATATTTTTTTGAAATGGTATCCAATATATTATTATGTTCTTCTTCAGAAATTTCTTTCCCTTGTTTTTTTAAGGTAGATTCCTGAATCTGGGCCAGTACTTTAGCAGCCTGTGTTCCTCCCATTACTGCCAGATCAGCCCAGGGCCATGCTACAATCAGTCTAGGATCATACGCTTTTCCACACATTGCATAGTTTCCTGCTCCGTAAGAATTTCCAGTAATGATCGTGAACTTAGGAACTACAGAATTGGCAACAGCATTCACCATTTTTGCCCCATCTTTGATAATTCCGCCATGTTCTGACTTGGAACCCACCATGAAACCGGTAACATCCTGTAAGAAGATTAAAGGAATCTTTCTTTGATTGCAGTTAGCAATAAACCGGGTTGCTTTATCTGCAGAATCAGAATAAATTACTCCTCCAAACTGCATCTCTCCTTTACCACTCTTTACCAGTTTTCTCTGATTGGCTACAATTCCTACAGACCAGCCGTCTACTCTTGCAGTAGCACAAATGATACTTTTACCGTAATCTGGTTTATATTCTTCATATTCAGAATTATCTACAATGCATTTGATGATTTCATACGTATCATACTGCTCTGCTCTGGAAAACGGCATAATTCCGAAGATATTATCAGGGTTTTCCTTTGGTGGAAAACTTTCTATTCTGTCGAAGCCTGCTTTTTCAGTACTTCCGATAGATTTCATGATATTTTTGATTCTGTCCAAAGCATCTTTATCATCTTTAGCTTTATAATCGGTGACTCCCGAAATAGAGCAGTGGGTAGTAGCTCCGCCCAATGTTTCATTATCAATGCTTTCTCCAATAGCAGCTTTTACAAGATAGCTTCCTGCAAGGAAAATAGAACCTGTTTTATCCACAATCATAGCTTCATCACTCATAATAGGCAAATAGGCTCCTCCTGCTACACAACTGCCCATTACCGCCGAAATCTGGATGATTCCCATAGCGCTCATTTTAGCATTATTTCTGAAAATTCTTCCAAAATGTTCTTTATCAGGAAAAATTTCGTCCTGCATCGGAAGATAAACTCCTGCAGAGTCTACCAGATAGATGATCGGAAGTTTATTTTCCATGGCAATTTCCTGAGCTCTCAGGTTTTTCTTTCCTGTGATAGGAAACCAGGCACCTGCTTTTACAGAGGCATCATTGGCTACTACCATACATTGCCTTCCGGAAACATAACCCATAACGATTACAACACCTCCACTAGGACAGCCGCCATGCTCTTCATACATTTCATAGCCTGCAAATGCCCCAATTTCTATGGAATCAGAATCTTTATCAAGAAGATAGTCTACTCTTTCTCTTGCGGTCATTTTTCCTTCCTCACGAAGCTTCTGAAGCCTCTTTTCACCGCCTCCTTTTTTGATCTCGGCAAGCAAGCGATTTATCTCTGATAATTTTAATCTGTTCTGATCTTCTCGTTTGTTGAATTCGATGTCCATAGAATTTTCAATTTTTTACGCTTAAAGATACTATTTTTATGAGGAATACGAACAGGAAGTAAAACACATGTTTAATACTTTGGTTATTAGTAAATTGTGAAATTTTTAACAGAAAAATATTTTTAAATAATTTATATTTTTTCTAACTTTACATAAGAGTAACAGAGGGTGATAACCTCTGAAAAATACTCAGTTCCTAGTTTATTTTTTTAATAGTTTATTATTTGAAGGCCCTGAAAGTTTAACAAATTTTCAGGGTTTTTTTTATTACAGATCAATAATTACTAATAATATTTTCTATATTCTACAATAGTAAGGTCGGTGGATGGATTTTTATATTTCCTGTATTTTTTAGCTGGAATAAATCCTAGTTTTTCAGGAATTTTTCTGCTGGCTGTATTTTCTTCATCTACAGGATACAAAATATATTTAAACGTAAAATTCTGTTCAAGAAATTCAATGAGGCTTATGATGATTTCGGTTCCCAGTCCTTTTCCCTGAGAACTCTTTTTTAACCATAATCCCAGCTCAATGGATTCCTCTGTAATATTATGGATACCACAACATCCAGTAAAATCTCCATTTGAATCCAGAGCAACCATTACCAGATCCGTATTTTGTAATAAGGTTCTTTTTGATTCATTCACAAAGTTGATTATTTCTCCCCTGTCACCTTGCGGATTGAAGGGCATATATCTGGTCACCTCTGTGGTAAAATGTTCTGAAATGTCATCAATATATGAGTCATCAACAGGCTGTAATGTTAAATGCTTTGTTTTGATTTTAATATCTGGATTTAATATCATATTGTAAGGTTAAAAGAAACTGTATTGTTTTTTCATCTGTTTTTCTGGAAAGTTAATAGAATACATCATGTGTTAGGCAGAAAAACTATTAAAAACTTTATTTATCATTTTTTTATTACTTTAAATTTATATTTTTTATGAGATTTATAAAAGCCTATTTGTAAATTTGCCTGTTAAAATTTTAAAGAAGATAGGACATGCATAAATTAGCGCTTTTCAGATTGCACTTAATCGTATTTTTATGGGGCTTCACTGCAATTTTAGGAAAACTGATTCATGCCAATGCTCAGATCCTTGTATTTTACAGAATGTTGTTTGCTGCTGTCTTTCTTTTCGTATTCATCAGGATATATAAAAAAGAAAGTATTAAGGTTTCCAAAAAAATATTCTTTCAACTGGCGGCGATTGGGTTTGCTATGGCGCTCCATTGGTATTGTTTCTTTTATTCCATCAAGGTTTCCAATGTTTCTATTGCTTTAAGCTGTCTTTCATTATCTACGCTTTTTGCTTCTATTTTGGAGCCTGTTATTTTTAAAAGGAAGATTGATATTTCAGAAGTGGTGATGGGAGTGGTTATTGTGTCTTGCATTCTATTGATCTTTAAAACAGAATTTCAATATAAGGAAGGGATTATCTATGGTGTTTTCTGCGCTATTTTTGGGACAATATTTTCTGTTTTTAATGGCAAAATGTTTGGGAAAACAAGTTCCGGGAATATTATATTTTATGAAATATTCTGTGGTTGGTTTATTTTAATGTTATTTTATTTGTTTTCAGGGCAAATTTTTCAAATGAATGAAATAAACTATCGTGATATGGCGTTAATATGTTTGTTGGCCAGTGTTTTTACTGCATTTCCGATGCTGGAATCAGTGAATTTAATGAAATACATTTCACCTTTTACTCTAATTTTAACAGTTAATTTAGAACCGGTTTACGGAATTATACTAGCTTTTTTTATCTTTGGGGAATCAGAACATATGAGCCCGATATTTTATATTGCCTCAGGAGTTATGATACTGGCAATCATTGCAAATGGATTAATAAAGTCCAGAAAAACTAAAAACTTTAACTAGCATCAATATTAAATGATGAAAAAATATTTTTTACTTGCATTTTCACTGCTCTATGGGCTGTCTCAATCTCAGATTATCAGGAAGTATTCCAATGAATTCTTAAATATCGGAGCGGGTGCCCGAGGACTGGCAATGGGTGGAGCTGTAATATCCAACCAGGATGATGTGTACTCTCCTATGTGGAACCCAGCAGGTTTGATGTCTATAGATAAAGACTGGCAGGGAGCTGCAATGCACGCTGAATACTTTGAGTCTATAGCCAAATACGATTATTTAGCTTACGCAAGGGTCATGGAAGAAGGCGTTTTTGGAGTTTCAGTAGTGAGGCTTGGGGTAGATAATATTTTGAATACAACCCAGATGATTGATGCGGAAGGGAATATTGATTATGATAAAATCACAAAATTCTCCCAGTCTGATTATGCAGCAATACTTTCATATGCATTCCACCCTGGAGGAAATCCAAACCTTGATGTAGGGGTGAATGCTAAAATTGTCTATAGAAATGTAGGGAAATTTGCCAGTGGATATGGTTTTGGGTTTGACGTGGGAGCAATTTATAAAGGTGAAAACGGCTGGAAGTTTGGAGGAATGGTAAGAGATATCACAACTACAGTTAACTTTTGGAGTATTAACCAGAAAGAATTATCAACTGTTGTGAATGGAGAGGAATTCAACCCTGCACCTAAAGATAAGATGGAACTTACGATGCCTAAACTTAATGTAGGAGCAAGTAAATTATTTGAAATCAACAGCAGTCTTTATGTATTGCCGGAAGCTGGGCTTAATGTAGATTTTGCTAAGACGGCTTCTCTTATTTCAAGTGATTTTGCAAGTATCAGCCCTTATGCCGGAGCTGAATTAGGCTATCAGAAAATGATTTTTGTGAGATTGGGGATCAATAGGTTCCAATCTATTACAGATATAGAAGATTTAAAAAGAAAAGTTTCTTTCCAGCCAAGTGCGGGGATCGGGATCAAATATAGAGGGCTAACCCTGGACTATGCAATTACAAATTCAGGTATTGGCGGATCTAATTTCTATTCCAATTTCTTCTCGCTTAAACTGGATATGGGAGCATTCAGAAATGATTAAAATGAAGGTATGAAAAAATTATCGATATTGATGTTGGCAATTTGCTCAACGGCTGTTTTCGGACAGAATGTTTCAGATTATAAATATGTATCTATTCCTGATAAATTTACAAGTTTCAAAGGAGATAGTTATGGTTTGGAAGCTGCTTTAGCAAAAGCATTAAAAAGTAAAAAGTATACAATTTTATCTACCAGTAAAGAGCAATGGCCATGGGAAGCTAAGGACAATTCCTGTAATGTACTGAATGCAGACGTGCAGGCTATTAAAAGTTTTTTTACAAATAAATTAAAGATTGAGTTTAAAGATTGCAACAATAAGGTGCTTTTTGAGTCTAAAGGAAGTTCGGATATAAAAGAGTTTCAAGAGGGATTGGCAGATGCTCTAAAGCAAGCTTTAATAAGCGTTGGCCCATCTAATCCTGTTCAGATTGCAGCTCAAGAATCAACCCCTTCAGTTGTTTCAGCTGCGGATAATTATTCTAATGGGAAAGTAGAAGTACAGAAGATACAGATTGATGACAATCAGTTTATTCTGGCTAAATCAGGCAGCGCTTTACCATTTGCTATTTTTAAAACTACATCAAAAAAAGATGTATTTATCGTAAAGCTTTCTGATAATACGACTACAGTAACAATTGGATATTTTGAAAATGGAAATATTGTAATTGATATACCTAAGGCTGACGGAAGATATACTAAAGAAGTTTTCACGAGAAAATAAATATAATATAATACATTTATTTAAAAAAGGCTATCTCTTTTGAGACAGCCTCTTTTATGTTCATATATGATGATGTGTTTTCTTTAAATGAGTTAGTAAACAAATTCTTATGTATAGTTTTTGTTAGTTTGTACTAATTTATGAAAAATATTATAAATAATGTTAATTTATAATTAATATTTTATTAATTTATGTTTACGATTTTGTTATTTCCTGTATTTATGGTGCTTTAGTGTTATGTTGTCTTATTTTGAGATAATAAGATTCAACATATAGTAAACCATCTTAATCAATGCTACTAGTAATTTAAAAAGACCATTTCAACTAGTGAAACGGTCTTCCCTTATTAGAAATTGGATACTTTTATTTTTTTATGAATTTAAAAACCTGCGATCCTTTGGTGTTCTTTATTTTAGCTGTGTAAGTACCTGGGATTAGATTTGAAAGTTTAATGGAGACATTTTTTTTATTCAATAAAAAATCATTTTTTATAAGTTTACCGCTGAAATCATAAATTTCAACTGATTGTATAGTCTGAGTGTCTTCAATAGTCAGGACATCGGAAACCGGATTAGGGTAAATTTTGGTTTCTGATAAAGATATTTCCTTTGTAGAAAGAGTCTGTGTAATAGTTACAGTGTAATCGACCCAATTTCCAAAACCATAAGTACCACAAGGTGATTGAGTAGGGTTTCCATCTCCGGAATTGGCTAAACGATTCCATATTCTCATTCTGTAATTTCCCGGGCTTAATGACGGAATTGAAAAGGTACCACTATAAGTAGGCTGTGGTATTGCAATATAGTCTGGCATAAATAATACTTCGCCAGTGTCATCAAAATTGCCATTTTGATTGAAGTCTATTGCCATTCCACAAGAAACCCAACCCGTCGTACTAACATTTATACCGTAAGTAGTGTTTGGATTCATGTTAATAATAGTAGAAGTCTTATTTCTTAAAGTAGTACAATCTCCTGTAAAAGACGAGTCATTGAAATTAGCTTGTGGGATTGTTACTTTAGTTACTTTCCAGTCTCCACATCCACTAGTATAAGTTGGATTACAATATGTTTGTCCATTGACAAAACTGAAGCCCAATAAAAGGTATGCAAATAGAATTGCAGAGAATAAGTGTGTTTTCATAATTGTGATTTTTTAATTAATACCAAATGTAAGAAAAAAGATATTAAATCACTATTATGTGAATTTATTGAATTGCATTTATCATTTTACGCGAGCTTTTTGTTAAAAAAATCTAATTTTGTTAACAGTTTTTTTAATATTCTAATTTATCTTGGATTTTATTTTCTAATCTTTTTGCTTGTTTAGAATAAAAATGACCCAATTAATGGGTTGGTTTTTAGTAATAAGTGATTGATGTTTGGAAAATATTAATTTGAATTGAAAAATTCCCAGATGACTTTAGCTTTGCTTTTTCCAAGAATTTCTTCCAAAGTTTCCAGATTAGATTCTTTTATTCTTTTAACAGATTTCAATTTTGATAACAGAAGTTCAATCGTTTTTTCACCAACTCCCGGAATCTCCTCCAATTCAGATTTTATAGTGGAGTTTTTTCTTCTTGTTCTGTGATGTTTTACTCCAAAACGGTGGGCTTCATCCCGCACTCTTTGCAGGATTTTTAACGTTTCAGACTTTTTATCAAGATATAATGGAATAGGATCTTCCGGGAAGAAAATCTCTTCAAGCCTTTTAGCAATTCCTACTATGGTAATTTTTCCGTATAATCCCAATAATCTAAGACTTTTAACTGCAGAGGATAATTGTCCCTTCCCACCATCAATAAGGATCAGTTGCGGAAGACTTTCTCCTTCATCCAGCATTCTTTTATACCGGCGGTAGATTACTTCCTCCATTGTAGCAAAGTCATTGGGCCCTTCTACAGTTTTAGGGTGAAAAATTCTATAATCTGCTTTGCTGGGTTTACCGTCTTTAAAAACTACACAGGCAGAAACAGGATTGGTTCCCTGGATATTCGAATTATCAAACCCTTCAATATGGCGTGGCTCTACAGGCATTCTGAGAAGTTTCTGCATTTCAGCCATAATTCTGTTGGTATGCCTTTCCGGATCAATAATCTGAACCTGTTTTAATTTTTCCAGACGATATTCCTTTGCATTTTTTTCAGAAAGCTCTACAATTCTTTTTTTATCTCCAACTTTAGGAACAATCAGCTTCACATTAGGAATTTCTACAGACAAGTGGAAAGGGAGAAGAACTTCTTTTGAATCAGATCCGAATTTCTGGCGGATTTCGATTAAAGCTTCTTCCATAATATCCTCATCAGACTCTTCAAGGATCTTTTTGATCTCCGTTGTAAAGCTCTGAATGATATTTCCGTTTCTGATTTTAAAGAAATTAACATAAGCAGCCGCTTCATCACTGGTCATACCAAAGACATCCACATCATCAATGTTTGGATTTACTACAGTGTTTTTAGCCTGATAATCTTCCAGAATATCCAGCCTTTCTTTAATGATCTGAGCATCTTCAAACTGAAGATCGGAGGCCAGTTTCATCATCTGGTTCACCAGATATTCTTTTGCTTTCCGGAAATCCCCTTTTACAATTCCGCGGATGGCATCTATCTTTTCATCATATTCTTCCTTGCTTTCAAGGTCTTCGCAAGGTCCTTCACAGTTTTTAATATGATACTCCAGGCAGACTTTATACTTGCCATCTGCAATTTTAGCAGGAGAAAGATTCAGGTTACAGGTTCTGAGTTTATAGATATGTTTGATTGTGTCCAGTAATATTTTTGCAGGACGTACCTTAGCATAAGGGCCATAATATTCGGAACCATCTTTAATCTTATTTCTGGTTAGAAAAATCCGGGGGAAATCTTCATTTTTAATACAGATCCAAGGATAAGTCTTGTCATCTTTCAGCATGACATTGTAAAATGGCTGATGTTCTTTGATCAGGTTATTTTCCAACAAAAGAGCATCATATTCACTGTTTACAATGGTTGTTTCCAAGCGTTGGATCTTACTGACCATAATTTTGATCCTATATCCTGAAAGATTTTTATTGAAGTAAGAAAGAACCCTCTTCTTTAAGTTTTTAGCTTTTCCTACATACAATAGCTGTTCGTTTTTATCATAGTAACGATAAACACCAGGTTCCGAAGGTAAAGTTTTGAGCTGTAATTCTAAAGAAGGATTCATGTAACAAAATTAAGGATTCTTTCTGTTTAAAAAGAAGAAAACCTGCAGAATACACTACAGGTTTTTAAATTTTATATTGAATACTATTTATCCGTTACTCATATCAGTATAAGCATTTACCAGAAAGCTGAAGTAATCCCATTCAACCGAATTTTTAGGATAGAGTTTCATGAATTCTTTATTATCCCCGAAAAGAAAATCATAATTATCTTCAAAATCATCCTTATGAAGCCACATTACTTTATCTCCTTTCTTTACATAATAAGATTTGATAACGCCACCGCCTAGTTGAGGGCTTCCCATTACAGAAAATCCGCCTGTTTCTTTGGCTCTCGGATCATGATATACAGAAATGATATTATCGAAATCAGGATTAATTACCTGCATCAGGAATTCTTTGTCATCCTTTTTATTTTTCAAAGAAACGGTTTGGTTGACAAAATATATCCTGTCATTGTTGGTTCTCTTCGTAAGTTTCTTTGTGCTATAATTTCTGATATTGCCCATATACCGTGAAACTTTCATTATTTTTTCTGCATTGCTTGGATACACATACATTTCACCGATCTGGTCTGCATTGAAATTGGCTGTTTTCTTTGTAATACTGTCTTTAATAGCTACTTCGTAAATCTGTCCCTTTTTTGTTTCAATTTTATTACAGAATCCTTTGTGTGAACTACCGTCTTTGAGAATAATAGTGGATGTTTTCTTAGGAGAAGGAGCATTAAATCCTTCATTGAAAAGGTAAGTCTCCATTTTTTTGATGTCTTCCTTCGAATATTTTATTTTCTGGGCGAAGGAAGTGGTTCCTGCAACGCATAATGCAAACAGTAAAGTTTTCAGTCTCATGTATTATAGTTTTTAATTTCGGGAGTAAAAATAACAAATTAATTCACTACTTTAAATAAAAATATATAACAGTGAGATTTAGTTTCTCCAATTATTGTTAAATGCGTAATTTTAAGAAAATTTTTTAGAAATGATATACGGAGTAGATGCTTTTACTTTCCATGATGTTCTGGAAATATGTAAAAAACCTAATAAAGCCAAGCTGAACAAAGCAGCTAAAGAACAAATTTTAAAATCTCAGAGAAACGTACAGCAAATAGTAGAATCAGATAGATGTGTATACGGGATCAATACAGGTTTCGGGCCGTTGTGTGATACTAAAATATCAGCTGATGAAACAGCACAGTTACAGTATAACCTGATTATTTCTCATGCAGTAGGGGTAGGAAAACCCATTGAAAAAGAGCTTTCAAAAATCATGATCATCGCAAAAGTTCATGCATTATCAAAAGGATTTTCAGGAGTTTCTCTTGAAGTTATCGAGAGATTGATCCTGATGCTTGAAAAAGACATTATTCCGGTAGTTCCTGAACAGGGATCTGTTGGAGCGTCAGGAGATCTGGCTCCTCTGGCCCATTTGGTATTGCCTTTATTAGGGCTTGGACAGGTTTGGGAAGGTGATACAGTTTCTGAAACGATGGAAGTACTGGAAAAACATGATCTTGATCCATTGGTTTTAGGACCAAAAGAAGGACTAGGATTAATCAACGGTACACAGTTTATTTTAGCGCATTCTATCAAGGGACTTGAGAAGTTTGAATATCTGTTAGACCTTGCCGATATGACGGCTGCAATGAGTATTGAAGCCTACAGAGGTTCTGAAAGTCCTTTCAAAAAAGAGCTTCACGAAATCAGACCGTTCGAAGGAAGCAAGAAAGTGGCAGCAAGAATGCTTAAGTTCCTGAAAGGTTCAGAAAATATGAAAGCTCACGAAGACTGCGAGAGAGTTCAGGATCCATATTCTATGAGATGCGTGCCACAGGTTCACGGAGCGAGCAGAAATGCTTTTGAACACCTTAGAAGCATGGCGGAAACAGAATTAAACTCTGTGACAGATAATCCAATTGTATTAAGTGCTGAGGAATCTATCTCAGGAGGTAACTTCCATGGTCAGCTAATGGCTTTACCTTTAGATTACGCAACCCTTGCCGTAGCAGAATTAGGAAATATTTCAGACAGAAGAAGTTATTTATTGCTTGAAGGTAAATACGGACTTCCAAGATTATTAACGGAAAGCTCAGGATTGAATTCAGGATTTATGATTCCTCAATATACTTCTGCAGCTTTGGTAACAGAGAATAAAACATTATGTTTCCCGGCATCTGCAGACTCTATTCCTACAAGTTTAGGACAGGAAGACCACGTTTCTATGGGAAGTATTTCAGGAAGAAAATTCAATCAGGTTCTTGGAAATCTGGTGAATATTCTGTCTGTTGAATTAATGTTTGCTGCTCAGGGACTAGAATTCAGAAGGCCATCGAAATGTTCTAAGATCATAGAAGAAAACTACACCATTCTTCGTTCAAAAGTGGCAAAACTTGAAGATGACAGACTGATTGGTCAGGATATGCTGGCCATTGCAGAGCTTATCAAAGAAAGAAAGTTTGTTGTCAACTAATCAACATACAAATGAAAGGCTCCCGAATGGGAGCTTTTTTGTTTTCAGAATCATTTAATTTTTAACCAATTTAAACATGATCATACACAGAACAGATTCTACTTCTTTAGATTTTCAAACCCTTGTAAAATATCTTGACGCCAATCTTGCAGAGCATAATGGTGATAATGATGCATTTTTTGCTCAGTTTAATACGATTGATGGGATTAAAAACTGTATTGTTGTTTACATTGATGAAGTTCCGGCAGCATGCGGTGCTTTCAAGGAACTTTCCGATGACACTGTTGAGATCAAAAGAATGTTTACAAGTCCAGAATTCAGGAAAAGAGGATTAGGTTCCACCATCGTGAAAGAACTTGAAAGCTGGGCCAAAGAAATAGGTTATAAAAAGGCTGTCCTTGAAACTTCCCGGGACTTAATGAATGCTATTTCCGTTTATGAAAAAAGCGGATTCCAGCAGATTCCAAATTATGGACAGTACATTGGTGTGGACAGCAGTGTTTGCTATGAAAAAAAACTGAGATAAGAAAATCTGAAATTTTGATTCAGGATGGCAAATCAAAGATTTTAAGATTTTATGGGATGGTAAGACCTGCATCGCTTTCCTGACCTGTATTAATTAAAATATACCCATTTATTATAAGGTAATTAATATTCATATAATGCTAAATTCATTTTTTAAAAACTTTTATTTCTCATGAAAGTGTTATATTGTGATTCCAATCAAAATTATAACATATGAAAAAAAGTGTATTTTTCCTGGCATTATTTTTTGCCCTAAACTCCTGTACACAGGAAGAATTGCGGAATGAAAATCCCAATATTGAAATCTCTCAGAAAACTCCATTAACGGGAAAGCAAATCAATGAAAGGATCAACCAGGCCATTAAAAATGAAGGTACTTTCAATTGGAGAAATGAATCCGATCACTTCCTTTGGAGTGCTGTTTTCCGTGGTAACAGAATGGTATCTATTGGATTTGGTTCATCCAAAGATGATTTTGACAGAAGTAAATCCTCAGATAACAAAAATATGGAGGAAGAGATTTTAAATATGATTGCAAAATCTGAGGGAATAGGATCTGCAAGATTTCTTTTGAATTCCGATAAGTATCTTAACCAAATAGATGTCACCATCGAAAAAGAAGAAACGATAACAGCTCTTCGTCAGATGAAAACCATCCGATATGTAGAGCCTGCAGACTATCATTATTTTGAAAATGAAATTAAGTACAATACTAATGCAAAGTCTTCTGGCAGCGGATCTTCAGGATGTGGCTTTTCGACGGCAACTTTAAGTACTGTAGATTATACTTCTACGACGCCAAGTGCAAAAATTCCATGGGCATTTGCCAAGCATAATATCCCTGATGCCTGGAACTACAGTACAGGAGCAGGAGTTACCATTGGTCTTATTGACACGGGAGTTTCTCCAGATCAGTCCTTACTTGGATCCAGTTTTAATAATGGTGCTTCATCCGGGAGAACAATCAGTAAGTATGGGGTATATAATAGTGATGGTTCATCAGATCAGTGTGGACACGGAACCAAAATGGCTTCTGTAATGACCGCCCCAAGAAACAATGCAGGACTTCCTGTAGGAGTAGCCTATAATGCTAATCTTATCGCTTACCGAGCGGCAGAAAATGTTGTATTGGAAACCTCCAATGAACAAAACGGGGTGAAAACTGCGTTTACAGAATTAGGAAATAATACCAGCGTAAAGATCATCTCTATGTCAATGGGACATATTTTTTCAGTAGGAAAAATTGAGGATGGAGTAAAATATGCTTATGCCAGAGGAAAACTTATTTTCTGTGCAGGAGGAACTTCTACGAGCTTTACGAATTTTGTCGGAGTTATTTTTCCGGCTTCAATGTCAGAGACACAGGCTATAACAGGAGTAAAAGAGGGAACGTCCAATCAAAAATGTGATGTTTGCCACTCCGGAAGCCAGATTGATTTTACCTTCCAGATGGAAAGGGCATCGGGAAATACTGTTCCTGTTTTAAGTTATTACAACGGACAGGCTGATTATGTGGGCGGATCTTCTGTGGCTACAGCTGCCACAGCAGGAATTGCAGCTTTGGTTTGGGCTAAAAATCCATCATGGACAAGAGATCAGGTGCTTAATAAAATGAGACAGTCTGCAACCTATTATCCAACTGTTAATTCAAGTTATGGCTATGGAAATATCAATGTTTTAAAGGCAGTACAATAAATGATAATCATGCAACAAAGAAAAGGAAGCATCTCGGCTGAGGTGCTTCCTTTTTTATTGTAATATTAAGTTATCCAATCCTTAGGCTCGTCATACTCAGAGAACCTCCTATAAGTTCATCATTAAATAAAGACAGCTCTTCAGCCTGATTTTTCAATCCTAAAGTATAGACCAGCGGAAGATAATGATCAGGGGTAGGCACTGCATACTGTAAAGAAGTTCCCTGTTTCTGATAATCAATAATATTCTGGAAGTTCCCATCCAGAAGCCAGTTATTGGTTTTCTCCCGAGCTTCTATGGCCCAGTCCCAGCCAGCACCTACAGTATTGATATTCTTCCAGTCGATCATACGTAGATTATGAACAATATTTCCACTTCCTATAATCAGAATTCCCTTTTCACGAAGTTTATTCAGTCTTTTGGCAAGGTCGTAGTGATATTGCGGAGGTTTGGTGTAATCAATGCTTAATTGAATCACCGGAATATCTGCATCAGGATATAAATGTCTGATAACAGACCATGCACCGTGATCCAATCCCCAGTTATGATCTTCTTCTACCTCTGCAGGAAGTAAAAGTTCAGCAGTTTCTCTGGCAAGCTCCGGACTTCCGGGAGCGGGATACTGTACTTCAAACAATTCTTTTGGGAATCCGTAAAAGTCATGAATCGTTTTAGGCATTTCCATTGCAGTCACAAATGTTCCGGGAGTATACCAATGGGCAGAAATACATAAAATAGCATTAGGCTTTGGAATTTCACTTGCTGTTTTTCTGAATCCCTGTACAAACTGATTTTCTTCAATAGCATTCATTGGTGAGCCGTGTCCAAGAAATAAAACCGGCATTCTTTGCGTATTGTTGAAACTGTCACTTATATTTTGAAGATCGTTGAGGTTCATAAGTATTGAATATTAATAAAAAATAAAAAGGTTCAAGGCTTTTTAGTAAAATCCCTGAACCCTTTAAAAAGTATGTTATAAATTAAGCTTGTTTTACAAACTGTAATTCACCAGCGATTTTTACATCATCACTTACCATTACCCCTCCTGCTTCAAGAGCTGCATTCCAGTTCAATCCGAAATCTTTTCTGCTGATTTTTCCTTCAAAAGAGAAACCTGCTTTTGTATTTCCCCATGGATCAACATTGATTCCTCCAAAGTCTACATCTAATGTTACCGGCTTTGTAATTCCGTTGATGGTAATATTTCCAACCACTTCATTGTTCAGATTCTGAGATTCAAAAGTGATGGTCGGGTGAGCTTCAGCGTTGAAGAACTCAGCAGACTTTAAGTGATTATCTCTGTCAGTATTGTTCGTAAATACTGAGTCAGTCTGGATGGTAGCTGTAGTTTTTGCGTTTGCGAAGAATTCATCTTCAGATTCAATTTCAGCAGTGAAAGTTCTGAAGCTTCCTTTTACGTTAGAAATCATCATGTGTTTTACTTTGAAAGTAATTTCACTATGTGTTGGGTCTAAGGTCCATTTTGTTGCCATTGTAATTTTGTATTTTTTGTTATTATTAATGATGCAAATTTAGAACAGGGAACATATACAAGTCATTGATATAGGATAAGAAATGATTTTTATTACATTTACTCTTTCTTATATCTATTCAATTTTAATATTCTCAACAATTTTATCACAGATAAATCTTGCGCTTTTGTGCTTACCCAATAAACCTCACAAAATTCTACTATTAAGGTAAGAAATAATTTTTATCAATTCATTAATTACATTTTATGAATGTTTTATTTTAACGTTTCTTAACGGATGATTTTTATTTCTTATTTTTGACGAATTCAATTTTATACAATGAAATTACATACATATTCTTTATTGATGCTTGTTTTGGGGAGCTCAGCATTTGCCCAGACACAGAAGTTTACGATGGCGGAGGCTGTTAATGGAATACGGACCAATCTGGCGGTGAAAAATATTTCACAGTTTTCATGGTCTGCAGACGGAAAATCGTATATACAGGCTGTAAAAGGTGGGTATCTTACTACAGATTTAAAAACCAATAAACAGGATACTCTGATATCTCTTACACAGTTGAACAGACAGTTTGCAGATAATAAACTGAAATCTGTTCCTCCTATTAAATTTACGGGAACAGCTAATGGATATTTCAACACAGGAGGTAAAATGTTCTGGATTGAAAAATCAGGAAACGATTGGAAAGTAAAGAATTCAGCAAAGATAGATCTTGATGCTGCGAATGTAAAAATGTTTGGAGACAGACAGACTTTTGCTTTTACTGCAAAGAATAATTTATTTGTGAATAAAAATGGGAAAACTATAGCAATAACCAATGAGGCCAATGAAAATATCATCAGTGGACAAGCTGTTCACAGAAATGAATTTGGAATTGATACAGGAATTTTCCCGGCACCGAATTCTGAAAGTGTAGCATTCTACAAAATGGATCAGTCGATGGTTGCAGACTATCCGGTTATTGACTGGTCAGTAACACCAGCGGTAAACCACAACATCAAATATCCAATGGCTGGGCAAACGTCCCACCAGGTAACATTAGGAGTTTTCAATATTAAAACTCAGGAAACAACTTTCCTGAAAGTGGATGGCGAAAAAGATCAATATCTGACAGCTGTTACATGGAGTCCTGATTCAAAATATATTTTTGTTGCCATATTGAACAGGGGACAGAATCACATGAAGATGAACCAGTATGATGCTGTCACAGGAACATTGGTGAAAACCTTATTTGAAGAAACAGACAGCAAATATGTTGAACCACAGCATCCGCTTACCTTCTTCCCGAATTCAAATACAGATTTTATCTGGCAGAGTCAGAGAACGGGTTATAATCATTTATTCCACTATAATCTTGAAAAAGGATTGGTGGCTCAGATCACAAAAGGAGACTGGCTGGTAACCGATATCTTAGGATTTAATGAGAAGAAAAAAGAAATATTCTTTACCTCTACAAAAGAGACTCCTTTAGAAAGACATTTATATAAGATCAACTGGGCAAACTTCAAAATGGAAAGATTAGATACCACTGAAGGAATGCACTCCGGAGTTTTGAGTAGCGATGGGAATTACTTATATGACACTTACAGCAATGCCAATACTCCAAGAGTAGGAAACATTATCAATACATCAAACTTAAAATCTACCAATATTCTTACCTCTGAAAATACATTAAAGAATTATCAGAGACCGGAAATTAAAAATGTAGAATTGAAAGCAGATGACGGAACTCCCTTATATGGAAAGATTATCCTGCCAACGAATTTTGATCCGAATAAAAAATATCCAACCATCGTGTACCTGTATAACGGACCACATTTACAGCTGATTACAAATAGTTTCCCGTCATCCGGAAATCTTTGGTATGAATATATGGCTCAGAACGGATACATTATTTTCACCATGGACGGAAGAGGTTCTGCCAACCGTGGAATGAAGTTTGAACAGGCTGTTTTCAGAAATCTAGGAACCACTGAGATGGATGATCAGATGAAAGGAGTAGACTACCTGAAATCTCTTCCTTATGTAGATGGAGAAAGAATGGGAATTCACGGATGGAGTTTCGGAGGATTTATGACTACAAGCTTTATGCTTCGTAAACCGGATGTATTCAAAGTAGGAGTAGCTGGTGGACCGGTAATTGAATGGAATATGTATGAAATCATGTATGGAGAAAGATATATGGATACACCACAGGAAAACCCGGAAGGATATGCAAAAGCTAACCTTTTAGATAAAGTTCAGAACCTGAAAGGAAAACTATTGATGATCCATGGTGCACAGGATGATGTAGTGGTATGGCAGCATTCTATTAAATTCGTTAAGTCAGCAGTGGATAATGGAGTTCAGTTAGATTACTTTGCTTATCCGGGACATCCACATAATGTGACTGGAAAAGACAGAGTTCACTTAATGCAGAAAATCACAAATTATTTTGATTTGTATCTGAAAAAATAATATCAAAGTCCAGCCGGAATGGCTGGACTTTTTTATTGGTGTATTAGTTGGAAAGCGCAAGGATGCAAAGAATATTTGCTATGATACTGTTATAAGGCGCAAGGACTTTACCTACGATAAAATTGTATACAGCTAAATAATCGCCATGAACTCACAAATAAATTCATTCGTGCATCCGTGGCAAAAAATCTACATTATTTTTGTTGAAAACCTTTGATTTTCTTGCGCCTTAAAAACAGCATAATCTTTAATCACTTTGTGCCCTTGCGTTGTCCAATATCATAAAAAATTATTAGCGTTTAAAGCATATTATCGATCTTATCAAAGATCAATGCATCTCACATTTTATAGCTGTATTTTTGTATAATTAAAAACAACAATATGGAATTAGGAATTGGAATGTTCGGAGATTTAGCTTTCGATCAGTCAACTGGAAAATATAGAGATGCAGGAACCAAGCTTCATGAAATCCTGGAGCAGGTGAAATTCATGGATGAGGTAGGAATAGATGTATTTGCTATGGGAGAGCATCATCGTCCTGATTATGCTGTTTCTTCACCGGAAATGGTATTGGCTGCAGCAGCAAGCATTACAAAAAATATAAAACTGGCGAGTGGAGTTACTGTTTTAAGTTCTTCAGAACCGGTAAAAGTGTATGAAGATTTTTCAACATTGGATTTAATTTCAAATGGAAGAGCCGAAATATTCGTAGGACGTGGAAGCTTCATTGAGTCATTTCCACTGTATGGCTATTCCCTGAATGATTACGAGGAACTTTTTGATGAGAAACTCGACTTATTATTAAAGATCAACACTGAGGAAAATGTAACCTGGTCTGGAAAACTTCGTGCTCCAATGAACAACCAGACAGTGTATCCAAGAGCAAAAAATGATGGTAAAATTTCGATCTGGAGAGCCGTAGGAGGAACACCACAATCTGTTTTAAGTGCTGCCCAATTAGGAATGCCATTAGTAGTAGCGATTATTGGCGGAATGCCAATTCAGTTTAAAAATCTGATTGAATTCTACAAACAGGAATATGAGAAAGCAGGACATGATATGTCTAAAATGCAGATTGCAATTCACTCACATACCTTTGTAAGTGATGATCAGAATGTAATAGATGGATATTTCCACAATTATAAGTCTCAGATGGATAGAATAGGATCTTCCAGAGGTTGGGCTCCTTACACGAAAATGCAGTATGATGGCGGAAGAAGTAAAGATGGTGCTTTATTCATCGGAAGCCCGGCTGAAGTAGCAGATAAAATTGCTTATATGAAAGAGATTTTCGGAATTACAAGATTTATCGGGCATATGGATATTGGTGATCCTGCTCATGATATCATGATGAAGTCTATTGAATTATTTGGAAAAGAAGTAAAACCTGCTGTACAGGGATTATAATAAGAACATTGATATGATTGAGGAGACCCGAAAAGGTCTCCTTTTTTTTATTCTGTTTTATATTACAGGAAATCTTATTTTTTAAATATAATAAACAGTTAATCATTTATTAACACCGTAATCTTTTAAACTTCATTTCTTTACGGCAATGAAACAAAGCGATAGCTATTAATGATTGACCTGTCTATGATCCACCATATGATCCAAAACCTGTATTATATTGGTAACAAACAGTTTTCACCTGCTTCCATTTCACTAAGCAAGTTGTTTGAATGTTCCAAAGTCTATGAATGTTCAATATATCTTCGTTATTCTGCTTTTACAATTGCTTCATGTCTCAACATTCTGGATGTTCTGTTAATCCAGTCATTCCAAAATTTAAACAAAAAACCATGCTTTTAAATAATATTCTATTTTTTTCGGTGGATCCGGATCTCAGTACAGGACTTGTTATTATTTTTATCCTGTGTCTGGTAGCTGTTGTAGCTTTTGAGTTTGTAAATGGTTTTCACGACACAGCCAATGCTGTGGCAACTGTAATTTATACCAAAGCTCTTAAGCCGGTTATTGCAATTCCTTGGTCAGGATTTTGGAATTTTCTTGGCGTTTTTACAGGGGGAATAGCTGTTGCTATGGGAATCTTAAAACTGGTTCCTATGGATACACTCATAACGCTGCCGGTTTCAGTAGGAGCCTCTTTGGTACTTGCTGTTTTACTGGCTTCCATCATTTGGAATCTGGGAACCTGGTATTTAGGTATCCCATGTTCCAGTTCTCATACTCTGATTGGTGCCTTGATTGGTGCCGGTTTAGGGTTTACCTGGTATTATGGAGGAGGAGTAAACTGGCATAAAGCTGAAGAAATCGGGATGTCACTCATTTTATCCCCGATAGTAGGATTTTGCTTAGCGGTTCTGCTGATGTGGTTTTTTAAATATGTAATACGTTATAAATCGCTCTTTCATATTCCGACAGCTGAAAACGACAAACCTCCTTTGGCTATCAGAGCTATTCTAATAATAACATGTACTTTAGTAAGCTTTTTTCACGGGAGTAATGACGGGCAAAAAGGAGTAGGTCTTTTTATGCTGATCCTGATTGCTTTTATGCCTGCTCAATTTGCAATTAATCATGACATTCCTAACGATAAGATTGTTTCTATCCTGAATACAACGGAACATACATTACAGGCGACAGCCAGCCATAATACTCAAAATACAGCTGAATTTAAAACGTTGAATCTGACCATTGAAAATGTAAAAGAAAATCTAATACATAAGAATGAAAGAGATAAAGCAGCCACTTACAAATTCAGAAAGCAGGTTGACAATCTTATTGATTCTCTAAAAAAACTGAATGAAAACAAGGCTATAGTTATTGACGAATCCAACAGAGCGATACTTACCAGCCAGATTAAGGAACTTAAAAAGCTAACCGAATTTGCTCCTCTATGGGTAATTATTATTATCTCTGTATCGCTGGGGCTGGGAACTACTATAGGTTGGAAGAGAATTGCAGTAACCATTGGTGAGAAAATAGGAAACGAACATTTGAATTATGCCCAAGGTGCATCCAGTGAAATTGTTGCAGCATCTACTATCGGTATAAGTACATTTCTGGGATTGCCGGTAAGTACCACCCACGTTTTGTCAAGTGGGATTGCCGGTTCCATGGTAGCTTCAGGGGGGAAAAGTAACCTTAATTCGGGAACATTAAAAAGTATTGGCCTTGCCTGGGTACTTACCTTACCGGTTTCTATTGTATTATCTTTACTGTTATTTATATGTTTCCATCTGTTTATTTAGTGGCAGATTTTTAATTCAATGATCTTTATTAAAACCAAAAAAATGAAACAAATATTAGTTGCCTCAGACTTCTCCAATAACGCAGGTAATGCTCTGTTATATGCTCTGTCCCTTGCTAAAACTATCAATATGAAAGTAACGGTACTGAATGCCATTCATCCTACGGAAGGTATTAACAATAGTACATACAATGCCATTTTTATTGAAGATTATTATGCCAGAAAAAGATCAGCGTTGAAAGAATGGACTGAAACTTTCTGTAATAATGACGAATATAAAGACATTCAGATTAAAACTGTGTGTGATGTTGGCTTTTTAAGAAATGTCATTACCAAATACATAGAATATAATGATGTATCGTTTTTAGTAATGGGAATGACGGGAGCTACGGGAATTAAAGGAATTATAGGAAGCAATGCCAGTTTAGCCATTAGTAAAATGCGGATTCCTACATTAATAGTTCCTGCGGAAAGTATACTCCATCAAACACCTGTTATCACTTTGGCTGCTGATTACAAAACCACAAAACTATCCGTAAGGGATATAAAAGCATTGAACCAGATCCTAAAAGTTTCCGATCCTAAGAAGCTGGAAGTCCTCCATATTTCAGATAAAGATACAGCTGCAAGAACCATAGAAAATGGGGAAAAGAAATTAAAAGATCAACTTTCTTCTGTGGATATTACCTTTCACTACGTTGAGGATGATAAACCATCTAGCGGAATTATTGATTTCATAGAAACCAATAAAACAGATATTTTATGTCTTGTAAAGCATAATCATAATATTATTTACCGATTGTTTTCCGGGAGTACAGTAGATGAGATCCTGAATAAATCAGTAAAGGCTGTATTGATTCTTCATGCGTAACTTTTTAAACCTGTTTTAGTTTAATTATATAATCTCAATAAGGCTTCCTCTTTCCTCGTCTTTGATAATATTCAGAGCCGTAGGAATCTTTTCTTTAAGCTCTTCCACGTGAGAAATAATTCCCACAATTCTATTCTCCTTCATCAGATTGGTCAGGGTTTCAAATACAATATTCACGGATTCTGTATCCTGAGTTCCGAAACCTTCATCAATAAAGAAGAAGTTTTTATCAGCCTGAGCATTGGATTGTACACTTTCTGCCAGTGCCAGTGCCAGACTTAAAGATACCTGAAACGCTTGTCCCCCGGAAAGTGTTTTTACACTTCTGCTCCTACCTTCGTTGAGATAATCGATGATTTCAAAATCATTGTTTTCATTAAGCTGCAGGCTCAGTTGATTTCTTGTCATCCTGTGAAAGCGGGTATTGGCATGGTCACATAGCTGTCTCAGATAAATTGAGGAAACATATTGTACAAATCCGGCACCTTTGAACAGATTCATCATCAGTTTCAGGTTTTCAGAACGTTTTTGAAGTGTTGTCAGTTCTTTCAGGAGTTCTTCTTTTTTCTGAAACTCTTTTTCTAATCTGTCTTTTTCGGCAATCATAGTCACCACAGTATCATTGATCTGTTTCAATTCTGTCTGAGCCTCACCAAACTGTTTTTCAGCCAATGAAAACTGTTCGTCATCAAAAGAAAGTCCTTTCAATTTCAATTCCAGAGCTTCGATTATTTTCTTCAGGGTTTCAAAATTAATTTTGAACTGTTGGATTTTAGCCCTTGTCTCCTGAATGTTAATTTCCTGCTGCAGAATATTTTCAATCTCATTAAATGCTTTGAATTGGTTTTCACTTAAAGACTTATCAATAGCGTGCTGATTTTCTGCAATATCTTTTTCAAACGCTGCAATCTGCTTTTCAGTTTGACTGACAATTGCTTTCTGTTCCGCAAGTTTAGGGGCAAGATCTTTTTCCTGCTGAGAAGCCTTTTGGTAGTGTTGTTCCGTTTCTGTATTAGATTGTGCTAATTTCATATAAGCCTCTTCAATTTCTGCTACAGTCTTTTGTTCATAACGATCCCATTCCAGAATTTTAAGGTTGGAACGGCTGATATTGATTTCTTTTTGTTTGGTAGCCTCTTCCAGTTTAAAGGTTTCTAAAGCATTTTTATATTTTTCAAGAACCTTGATTTCCTTTTCCAGGGTTTCACGTTCCAGCCTGATCACTTTATCTGTTTCTTCAATCTTCTTTTCCAGAGCGAAAGAATCTGATCGTTTTTTTTCAAAATCATCCTCATGGTCGGGGCTGAACTGTTTCCAGGTAAACAGCTGAAGATGGATTTCCATATCCTTTTGGATCTGTTGAAGAACTTTCTGTTCAGTAATGAGTTGTTCTTCAAATATTTTTTTCCGATCCAGAATTTTTTCAATGGCAGTTTCCTGCTGTTGAAGTTGGTGAACTTCCTGTTCAGTAGTCTCAGTTTTTTTCTGAATATCCTGTAATTCAGTATTTACATCATGAAATTCTACAATATGTGGATGCTCCTGAGAACCACATAGCGGGCAGGCTTCTCCATCATGAAGTTCACTGGCAAAGCGGGAAAGTTCTTTTTGAATCTTCAGATGATCCAGTTTTAGAGAGAGTTCCTTTTTTTGAATTTCGAGAGCTTCTTTTTTATTTGCGAAATCAGATTTAAAGTTTTTCTGTATTGCAAAAGGTTTTAATTCCTCAGAAATCAGTTCAACTTGCTTCTGATGTTTTTCAATCTTCTCAATCTGTTCCTGTTGTGTTTTTTTGAAATTTTTCTGTTGAATAAACCAGTTTCCAACACTGGAAAGTAAAGATGCATCAAGTTTTTGTAGTTTTAAAACATCGATATTTTTAGAAAGCTCATTGATCTTTTTATGAATAATATCCTTTTGTTCTTCTACCTCCGCCACCTTTTCTGAACCTTTTTTAGTTCTTTCATTAAGCGTTTTGATCTCTTCATAAAACTTCAGGATCTGTACAATAAGCTTAAGGTCGTTTTCCTGGATTCTGGATTCTTCCAATGCCTTAAATTTCGGTTCTAAAGCAACAAGCTGTTGCTTTACAGTATTAAAAGCAATTTCAGTTTGTTGTACTATTTTGATCTGACCTTCTTTTTCACTTCTTTTCTCAGCAATTCCTTTGGAAAGCCTGTTTTTTTCAGAAATCAATGGATTGAAAACTCTGAATGTCCGGTCATACAACTCCGTTTGAGCTTCCAGTGCATCCATCTGAGGTTTCTGTTCAGAAAGTCTGTTGAAGTTTTCTCTGTTTTGTTTTAGACTTTCAAAGTCAGATTTTAAATTTTTGAGCTGTTGATAAGTCTGGGAAATCTTTTCAAATGTTTCATTAGCCTGAACCAGTTTTTTCTGTTCTGCTCCTAAAAGATCTTTCTGCTGTTGAATTTTTTCTTCACTGATCTCTTCAAAACCTTTCAATTGTCCTTCAAGTTGGTCAAGCTCTGACCTGTTTTTAGTATTCAAAACCGAAACATTATTCTGCAGATCATATCGCTGAAGGCTGAAAATTTCCTTCATCATATTGGTTCTGTCTGCGGCACCCAATTCAAGAAACTCTTTGAACTGTCCCTGAGGAATAATGATCGTTCTTTTAAAATTGGAATAACTTAAACCAATGATTGTTTCTGCATTGGAATGCTCCAAAGGAATCCACTTCCCATCAATATTTTCATAGAATGCTACAGAATTAGGTTTTACATCATCAAACTTTTTAGAATTTCGTCTGAAGTCCCTGGTTGCACGGAAAAGTTTATTTTCATAATTAATAAAATCAAACTCAATATAAGAACTGCTTGATTTTAAATTCATCATATTATATGCTCTTTTGTCACGCATATTCAGACGTTCCGTTTCGCCATATAAAGCAAACGAAATAGCCTCAAGTATGGATGACTTTCCAGAACCCACAGCCCCGAAAATACCGAATAAACCGGCTTCCGTAAGATTTTTGAAATCAATAGTCTGGCGTTCCTGGTAAGAATACAGTCCTTCAACGGTTAATCGAATAGGAATCATAGCTTAGGAATTTAAAATTTCGTTAAACAATTTCATAAGTTCTTCATTGGCTTCCTGGCCGCCGTTTTTTGATTTAAAATAATCTTTGAATAGGATTTCTATATCCTGATTTAAATTAATTTCCTGGCTTGTTTCTTCACCAGTTTCTCTGTTTTTAACCTTAGGAATCAGATGCACAATTCCATTGTGTGATTGATAGATTAATCTGCGTTCATCTGCGGTTAAAAAGGTTTCGCTTTCTAAGGTCAGTTCGATAAATGTATTTGGATTTTCCTGTAGCCACTGAACCGTTTCATCAACAGATGTAAAGGCTTTTCTCACCAAATTTCTCCCACTTTTCAGTGCCTTTTTTTCATAAGAAACAGGTTTTCCCGGTTCTGCATCAAGAATCGAAACATATTTGGTTTGTCCTGCTTCACTAAAGCTGTAGCATAAAGGAGAAGATGAATAAATTACAGGTTTCTCTTTCGTTCCGATATTCTGAAATCCATGCAGGTGGCCTAAAGCCGTATATTGAATCTGTTCCGGAATACTATCCGAATAGATAAGATCAGCGTTCCCGATTTTGATGGGTTTCTCTCCTTCAGGTTCTTCCAAAATTTCGCTCCCTCTTTTATTCATATACAGATGAGCAGTCAACAGGTTGATCCCATTTTTATCACAAAATTGATCGGCAAGCTCCTTCCACGTTCTGGAAAGTACATTATTGATCTCTTCCTCCTTATTTTCTCCCAAATATTCTTTCAAACGGATTTCATTGGCATAAGGAGTATGCAATAGTCTTATGGGAAAATCAAGACTGTTGATCTTCATTTCTATAAAACCTTCTTTTGAGTTGAGAATGTTGAAATGTTCAGTTCCGAATGGAGCAATTTCCGCTTTGGGGTGGCCTATTAAAATAATTCCGCATTCTCTGGCCAGCGGATCCGGAGCATTGATGAGGTTAGGGGAGTCGTGATTTCCGGCAATGGCAATTACAGGGCGTTTTCCGTTTTGTGATAAACGCTTCAGTGTTTTATAAAAAAGTTCAACGGCTTCTACAGCAGGATTAAAATTATCAAAAAGATCACCGGCAACAAGGATGAGGTCTACCTGCTCTTCATCAGCGATCTCGATGATCTCTTCCATTACTGAAGCCTGCTCTTCCAATCGGGAAAAACGGTCCAGTCGTTTACCTAAATGCCAGTCGGCGGTGTGTAGAATTTTCATAAAAAGTTTATCTAGTTTAAAGGATATACTCAAAGATAAATGAAGCTGTATTTTTAAAAATATGGTTTACCTCAATTTATCAAGAAGTATATTTAATCAGAACATTAATGGGCTTGATAATGAACGGGTTTTATAGTTTGTTGTCGTTTTCTTTTGCTTTGAAATCTGCCTGAATCTGTTTTAAACGAGCTTTCCTTTCTGCTTCTGCATTTTGTATTTTACGCTTTTTCTGATCAATTTGCTTTTTATTTTTTTTCCTGTTGGCGTCGTTGTTTTTGCTCATATGGGTTGGTAACGAATAATTGTATGGGTAAGCAATAGCTTCATCAAAAATACTAAAGATTAAGAGTCTAAACAATTTTAGATGTTAAGTCTGATAAAATGTTTTAATTTTACTGCGTTATGGAAGAAAAATCAAAAGATCCTCTACACGGAAAAAGACTCGATGCCATCCTTGAAGAATTGGTAGAATACTACGAAGGATTTGAGAAACTGGGCGAGCAGATCAATATAAAGTGTTTTACAGATAATCCAAGTATCAGTTCATCATTGAAGTTTTTACGAAAAACAGATTGGGCAAGGGCGAAAGTTGAAAGTTTATATTTGTATGTTTTAAGACAGAAGAAAAGAGACGAAGCCAAAAATAAAAAATAAAGGCTGGAAGCTGGAAGAATGACGCTGGGAGCTACTGTTAGTCCTATATTACTTCAGACAGTTATTTTGAAGTTAATAATAATGTTTTTAAAAAGTAAGAAAAAGATATGGTTGTTCTTTATGTCTTTCATAACTTCCTTCTTCCGTCTCCAAGCTTCCCACTTCTTAAATCATTTCAAAAATAGTATATTTGTATTATCATTAATCGTAAAAAATTACGACAAAAAAAGAAAAATATGACAATTGAAAACAATCACGTTGTAGCTGTAAAGTATATCCTTCATACCATTGAAGCAGATGGAAGTAAAGTTCTTGCAGAAGAAACAACAGCAGAAAATCCGCTTACATTTTTGTACGGTGTAGGAATGATGATTCCAAAATTTGAAGAAAATATCCTTGGTTTAAAAGCTGGTGATAAAGCTGCTTTTGTAATTCAGCCTGAAGAAGCTTATGGTGAAAGACAGCCTGATGCTATTGCTCAATTGCCACTTGAAATGTTCAAGGAATCAGGAACTCCTCCAATTGGAGCAATTTTACCTTTATCAGACAATGAAGGAAACAATTTCCAGGCTTTTGTAGTAGAAGTTACTCCTGAAGCTGTAGTAGCAGACCTTAACCACCCAATGGCTGGGAAAGTTTTAGATTTCCAGGTGGAAATTTTAAATACTCGTCCTGCAACGGAAGAGGAATTGTCACACGGTCATGCTCACGGAATTGACGGAACTGACGCTCACTAAAAAATAATATAAATGTCCGATGATTCGGACATTTTTTATATAATTACATTCATTGTAAGACAATATAAAAATCACCAACAGAAACTTCTGTTGGTGATTTTGTTTTATATACTAAGATAAGTATAATGCTTGGCATTCCCCGCCGCTGGAGGGATGTCAAATCAAAGATTTGACGGGGTGGTTCATCCCTCTCTTACTCCGCATCATACTCCGTTACATCAATAAATGTTAGAAACCATTGTCCTTCAATTTTTGTCATGACAAATCTAAATCCGTTAACAGGAGCCCTTTCTTTACTGTTCTCAGCAAGTGTTACAAAAACAACATTTTTAGGATTGGAATTGATCTTAAAAATCGTCTGATCCTTTACTGCATATAGCTCTGAAAACTTGTCAGCATAATCATTAACTGCATTAGAATTAAACTGAACAGATAATCCTTCTTTTGACCATTTCTTATTTTTTAAATCATATCCACAACTCTGATCGAACTGTATTGGAAACTGATTTCTGATATTCCATGCCTTTTTGATATGCCCTAGTGGCATACTGAAATCTATATCTTCATTTATAACAAATCCAAGATCTCCACTACTTTTAAAAAGGATGCCAACACCATAGGTTTTGTTCACGTATTTATTCATGAGATCACCGTTTTTGGTTTGGAAACCTTTTAAGATATCGGTAACAGCTGTTGAAATCTCTTTTTTATCCTCAGCTGTTTGTGCATTGGAAATACCAAAGCTGCAAAATAAAAACAGCAGGGTGTAAATAAAATTCTTCTTCATATAATTAGTCTAAAAATTCACCTGAAACATAATACCAGCGTTCATGCATTTTCTGGAAAACAGAAAATTCATGATGGATCTGTGAATGACCATCCTGGTCTGTATAATAAGCTTTAAATTCTACATGGTTTAAAGTTGGTGCCTGGATAATTGCAAGTTTTGTCCATTCATTAATCTCTCCCCATTCCTGTAGATCCCGTTTGTTGTGGTACTTTCGTTTTCCCGGAAGTGTGGTTTCCATGAGATATTCACCGTTGGGAATAGCAAAGGCAGAAAATCGGGAACGCATTAATGCTTCCGCAGTAGGAGCGTGTTTTTCGCCCGTATGATAAGGCTTGCAGCACTCTTCATAAGATTTTCCTGAACAGCAGGGACAATTCATCTTTTTTATTTAAAATTTTACGCTGCAAAAATAAGGAATATCAATAACACAGTGTAATCCTGAACATAATTAAAGGATTAGCTTGCTCTAAATGATGTACAAGGCTATTATCTCTGACTGAAACTTGTAATAAAGACTTCTGAAGTCATTTGTCGAAACCTTTGTCATTCTATAAAAATCGAGTTGTAATTTTGAAATAGTAGGAATTCTTCATGACAAACATGATGTTTATTTTCTTGTTTTAAATTGAATGTTTGGCTGGATATATTCAATAGTAACAGGCTTTTTAGCCCATTATAAATAATCAAACAATCCATTGATTTTAGCCAAAACTTATGATCGATCTGCATGATCGGTTCAATCTTGCGGGAATATTCCTGAGTTTCAAGCAAAAAAGAAGCACTCTTAAAAAGAATGCTTCCGTTGTATTATTTAACGAAACCTCTGTTTCTTAATAAAGGTTTGATATCCGGATCGTGTCCTGTGAAATCTCTGAATGCCTGATTAAGGTCTACAGAATTTCCTACAGAAAGAATATATTTTCTGAAACGGTCTCCGTTTTCTCTGGTTAATCCACCATTGTTGCTGATCCATTCCCATGCATCATTATCCAATGTTTCAGACCACAGATAAGCATAATATCCTGCTGAATATCCACCTCCCCAGATGTGAGCAAAATAAGGAGTATGGTATCTTGGCGGAACTGTTGCCAAAGTGAATCCGTGGTTCGTTAAAGATTGCTTTTCAAAATCCAGAACAGGGATCAATTGACTTTCGTTGGTTACAGAGTGCCAATCCATATCCAAAGCTGCTGCAGAAATCAATTCTGTAGTCATGTATCCCTGATTGAAAGTAGCCGCTTTTTTAATTTTGTCTACTAAAGTTTGAGGAATAGGCTGCTTTGTTTCATAATGAACAGCGTAGTTCTTGATAACCATCGGATCCAATGCCCAGTGCTCGTTGATTTGAGAAGGGAATTCTACAAAATCTCTAGGTACATTCGTTCCTGAAAGAGATGGGTATTTCTGGCTTGCAAACATCCCGTGAATAGAGTGTCCAAACTCATGGAAGATTGTTGAAACATCATCAAAGCTGATCAATGAAGGTTTTCCGGGAGCAGGTTTCTGATAGTTGTAGCAGTTTACGATCACAGGTTTTGTTCCCATAAGATAAGACTGTTCTACGAAGTTGCTCATCCATGCACCTCCATTTTTAGAATCTCTTGTATAGAAATCCAGATAATAAATGGCAATAGATTTTCCGTCATGATCAAAAACTTCATATGTTACTACATCAGGATGATACACCGGAAGGTCAGTTCTCTTTTTGAATGTCAGTCCATAGAATTTTTCAGCTGCGAAGAATACTCCTTTTTCTAAAACGGTTGTAATTTCAAAATAGGGCTTTATTTCACTCTCATCAAGATCAAATTTTGCCTTTCTTACCTGTTCAGCATAGAAATTCCAGTCCCATGGCTCTACTTTGAAACCGCCTTTTTGCTGATCAATAAGATCCTGAATATCTTTAGCTTCACGTCTTGCTGTTTCTACAGCGGGTGTAGCTACCTGATTCATTAGCTTAGTAGCTGCTTCAGGGGTTTTCGCCATCTGATCCTGAAGTTTCCATTCTGCGAAATTCTTTTTACCAAGAATCTGAGCTTTCTTCAGTCTGATTTTAGCCAGCTTTTCAATAGTTTCTCTTGTATCGTTAGCATCACCTTTCTCAGCTCTAGTCCATGAAGCTTTGAATAGCTTTTCTCTGCTGGTTCTGTTTTTCAGATTCTGTAAAAGAGGCTGCTGGGTTGTATTTTGTAAAGCAAGAAGGTATTTACCCGGTTGTCCTGCTGTTTTAGCATCGGTTGCTGCTGCTGCAATTTCATCAGCCGAAAGTCCGTCAAGTTCTTTTGCATCAGAAAAGAATACGCCACCTTGTTTTCTCGCTTCCAATAATTTATTGGCATATTGAGTAGAAAGAGAAGCCAGTTCCTGGTTGATCTGTTTTAGTTTTTCTTTGTCAGCAGCAGAAAGGTTCGCACCAGCAATCTCAAAGTTTTGCTTATAATATTGAACTAATCTCTTGCTTTCAGGATCTAGGCCATCTTCTTTGATAGATTTGATTCTTTTGTAAAGGTTTTCATTAAGGTACATTTTATCAGAATGGGCTGCAAAAATTGGAGCATATTCTTCATCCAAAGCCTGTAAAGTAGGGTTTGTATTCGCACTTGTCAGGTTAGAAAATACAATTTGTGCTCTTCTTAATACCTCGCCACTTTTTTCCAATGCAACGATGGTGTTTTCAAACGTTGGAGCTGCTGGATTGTCGGCAATCTTTTCAATTTCGGCTGAATGTTGCTTTAATCCAAACTCAAAAGCCGGTTTGAAATGTTCGTTTTTAATTTTGTCAAACTCCGGAGCTTCATACTGAAGCTTACTCTTCTTCATAAAAGGGTTTGAAGATAAAGATGGATCAGGAGCTGGAAGTTCCTGTTGTGTATCGGTCTGTTTCATTGTAGTACAAGATTGATTGAACGCCAAGGCAGAAATTAATAATACCGATGAAATATTCTTCATAAATATAGTTGTTATTAAAGCATAAAGATATTAAAAACTTGCTTTACAGCAGATATATTGAGGGATGTATTTAATACAGTAAGAATTTGAATATTTTTATATCAACATGATTAAAGACTGTTATCCCCTAAGAAATCTGATTATTGAATTACAGGTACTAAAATGATCTTGAATGAAGATGTAATATTTTTCATAATTTAGTTGTTATTAAATTATATATCAAAAAATAATCAAAAAAAGGAATAAACATGAAAAAAAGAACTTTTTTTATTTTTTCAGCCTTAGTGGTATTAGTCTCATGTAATGAAAGACATGAGAAAAAAAACAAAGAAAATAACGGCTGGGTTGAGAAAGTAATCAATAAAGAAACAGGACCTATTCAGCAGAGAGAATTCAATGGGGATTTTGATGAGATCCAGGTTTCTCAGGCTATAGATGCTGAGATTATAAAATCCGATACAGAAAAAGTTATCATTTCAGCGCCTCAAAGTATTATTGATGAAATTCTGGTAGAAAATAGTGGTGGAAAACTGCACATTCACTATAAGTCAGGAATCAGAGTGATGAATATCAATAAAGTTACCGCAAAAATTTATACAAAGGACTTTACAAAACTCACTGCGGAATCAGCTGCAAGTATTAATGTAAAAGATAAGTTCACTCAGGAGAAAACCAGTGTTGAAATATCCAGTGCAGGAAGTATTTCCGGAAATCTGGAGGCCAATGACTTCAATATTAATGCAGACAGCAGCAGTAATTTCAGCGGGAAAATCTGGGCAGTAAATCTTGATATAGAATCTTCATCGGGATCAAGCATCGATATTTCAGGGAAAACAAAGAATGCAGATATCAGTTCTTCTTCCGGCAGCAGTATTTCGGCCAAAGGCGTTATTGCAGATAATGTAGAAGCCGATGCATCCAGTGGGGCCAGCATTCAGATCAGTGCAGTCTCTTCTGTGAAGGCAGAAGCCTCTTCAGGCGGAAGTGTGGATGTTGCGAGAAAAGGAGATCTTAAAAACGTTACTAAGAATGAAAGCAGTGGCGGAAGTGTAAACATCGAATAAAATTAATCCTGGGACTCTTCCTCATCTTCTTCCTCAGCGGATGAGGAGCCTTCCCAGTTTTTAGTGTCAAAATTAAGATTATCATAAGCTAACAATTCCTCCTCACGCTGGAGGATTTCTTTTGTGCTGAATAAGGCAATATCATCGTCTCCTTTTGCCTTTGCCAACTTTCTGATCGAGGCTTTGTCAATAGCCATAAAACGCTGCCCAAGACGTCTGGCTGCATATTTTCTCATTCCGGTTTCATGGAGTACATCAACAGCCATATCCACAGCTGTTCCCAAAGTTTCCCGGTAAATGTGATTCACTCCATTATTCAGATATTCATAAGCATCAATTCTGTTTTTTGCTCTTACAAATATTTTTACTGTGGGATAATGCTCACGAACAAGTTCAGCAATGAACATATTGTCATCTGCATCATCCAGACATAATACCAGAATTTCAGCATCTTCAATACCTGCCGCCCTTAAAATGGGAATTCTTGTGGCATCACCATAATATACTTTAAAGCCATAGCTTCTCAGAAGTTTTACACGATCCGAATCTCTATCCAGAACTGTTGCAGATATTTTATTAGCTTTTAAAAGGCGTCCCACAGTACTTCCAAAATGGCCAAACCCTACAATAATAATCTTTTTCTGAATCACATCACTATCCAGAATATTGAAGTCATGTTCTTCTTCGGGAATTTCCTTAATAAACTTGGGTGTAATAAATTTATCATTGATGATCAGGAGAATAGGAGTGATGCACATGGTAATCGCTGTGACAGCCATTAGTTGAGCATTCAGTTCCGGGCCCAGAAGATAAAGATCCGAGGCATAATTAATCAGTACAAAAGCAAATTCCCCCACCTGCGAAAGTGCGAAGGCATAAAAAAGACTTTGTGGAGTATCTATTCTGTAAAACTTTCCAATTGTATACAATACCAAAAACTTCACTGCCAATACGGCAAATACAGTACTGAAAATAAATAACGGATCTTTTTGAATGATATTAAAATTGATCGTTGATCCTACACTAACAAAAAATACGGCTAACAATAGCCCTTTAAAAGGATTGATCTGTGCTTCAAGTTCATGTCGAAATTCGCTGTTGGCCAACATGACTCCGGCAAGAAAGGCTCCTAATGCAGGTGAAAGCCCGATAACAATCATCAGTTCAGATACCCCGATAACAAGGAATAGGGAAGAGGCTGTCAATAGCTCTGCCATCCCGGATTTTGAAACATAACGTAAAAAGGGTACGAATACATATCGTCCCAATAAGATCAATAATGCAACCCCGAAAATGACTGTACTGGCCTGAAGCCATTCCGGAAGTTTCTGTATCAGGATCTGGATCTCATTATCATGATGTTTTGCTTTATAATTGGCAATAATCGGAAGTATAGCCAAAATGGGAATGACCGAAATATCCTGAAATAAAAGGGTAGAGAATGAAGCTTCACCAGCCGTTGTTTTAAAATTATTCTTTTCCTGTAATGTCTGCAATACAATAGCTGTAGAAGACAACGCAAAACACATTGCAACTGCAATAGCCTTATCTATTCTCCAGCCTACACTGATGAATACAAGAAATAATAATAAAATGGTCAGAAGCATCTGAGTGAGCCCAAGTCCCATGATTTTCTTCCTCATTTCCCAGAACTTTCGCGGTTCCAACTCCAGACCAACGATAAATAAAAGCATAATAACTCCAAACTCACTGGCATGCATAATGTCATTGACATTATTTCCGGTAAGCCTGAGGACATAAGGACCAATGATGATCCCTCCCAAAATATAACCAATTACTGAACTCAATCCCAATTTTCTGGCCAGTGGAACCATGATAATAGCTACACCCAGAAAAAGTAATGTGTTCATCGCTAAGCTGGACTCCATATATTATTGATTGAGCAGTTCTGTAAACTCTTTTTTATGTAGAATAATTTCTTTTTTAGACAACTTGTTGGCTTCGTAAACAATCTTGATGTGTTTAATGTCAGCCTTGAAGACCTTTAAGGAAACAATCAGTCCGCTGATCAGTTCATCAATGGTATATTGATAGGTTCCGGATTTACTGAAAGATCTTTCCTTTCCGCCAGTGGTGATCAGGATATAAACTTCTTTATTTTCAAGAGGATTTTCTTTCCCGGGCAATAACCAGTCACGATCGAAAACTTCATCAATCCATAATCTTAACAGAGGAGGCATTCCGAACCAAATGAGAGGAAACTGAAAAACAAAGCGGTCATAGTGGGCTAACCGTTTTCTTTCCCTGAAGGCAGCAATATGGAAGTCAGGATATTCTTCATAAAGATCACGTAAGGTATAATGCTGGTGACGAACGTAGAAATTGATGAGCTCTACATTCGAATTGGAGTGCTCCAGATAAGGGTGTGCAAATACTACCAGCGTCTTCTTCATAATCCTGTTTTCAGTAAATATAGTAAAAAAATATTGAATAAAAGGCAGGTTTTATGATGATTTATTAATTTTTTAATATGTGAAAGTCAATTTAGTGTTAATTAAAATCAAAGAAATGCTGTTATTTCAAGTTTTTAAATAAAAAATCAGGTCCTTAAGACCTGATCTGTTTATAAATGATTATAATTCTTGTAAGATTACCATCCTCCGGATGCACCACCGCCTCCAAAACTTCCGCCACCGCCGAAGCCTCCAAAGCCACCGCCGCTGCCACCGGAACTTCCGCCACCAAAGCCTCCGCCACCAAAACCACCAGGGAATGGGAAGAACCCACCAGGATAATTTCTGCGTCCTCTTCGGGTGATGATCACATCATCATCATCGGAATTTCCGCCTCCGCCACGGCCACCACCTCGGTTACCGAAGAGAATAGCAATGATGATAAAAATAACAAAGGCGATAATAAGGACCTTAAGTGCACTGCCATCACCGGAAGGTGCCGTTGTAAGAGCTGGTTTAAATTTACCCTGAACAGCTTCCATAATAGCTGAGGTACCACGGTTGATACCTTCATACCAAAGTCCTTTTTTGAAATTGGGAGTAACAATGTAATCCAGGATCTGTCCTGCAACAGAAGCCGTAAGATATTGTTCCACAGCTCGCCCTTGTTGGATAGACATGGTATGATCTTCAGTCGCGATCAGGAAAACAACCCCGTTATCCACTCCTTTCTTTCCGATCTTCCATTGCTGGCCAAACTTGGTGGCTAAAAAATTGACATCCTCGCCTTTGGTAGACTTGATGATTACCACTTCAATTTCTGTGGAAGTGGAGTCTGCAAATTTGATCAGTTTATTGTTAAGCTCATCTTTTTCTTGTTGGGAAAGAATTCCGGCTTCATCAAAAACCGGGTATAAAACTGCAGGTTTTTGAGGAATGGTATATTGTGCTGATACAAAGGTGTAAAAGCAGATCAGTAAAAATGAAAATACTATTTTAGGAGAATGTAATTTCATTTGGAAGTTGGTTTGGGTTTTCTCCTTCTACAGGAAAATATTTTTTAAGTTCAAGGCCTGTTTCCAGAATAGCACTTTTCAATGCCTTATAATAATTTCCCTTGGCAAATTCAGTAGTGATATAGTCATGCAGATGGTCCCAATAAGATTGGTTTACTTTTTCATGAATACCTACATCTCCGATAATGGTGAGGTATTTCTGTTCAAAATTAACATGAAAAAGCACCGCATTCCTATCAGTAGTTTTATCCATACACAGTTCCTTGAAAACTTCAAATGCTGTTTTGGCATCACGGTTTTCCGTATTAGAGTCAATATGTACTCTGATCTCCCCTGTAGAATGGTCTTCTGCTGACTGAATCGCTTCCACAAGGGAAGCGATCTGTTGATTTGTTAGGAAATTGCTCATTATTATTTGAATACTTCAGGGGCTTTCTGAGCTCCTGCTTCAGCTTTGAAATAAGGTTTTTCTTTAAAGTTCGTGAAATTCGCCAGAATATTATTCGGGAAAGTCTTGATAGAAGTGTTATAATCCTGAGCAGCTTCGTTATAGTAAACTGTTTCTGTTCTGATACTGTTTTCTATTGCGGTATATTCTCTTTGGAAGTTAATATACTGCTGGTCTGCTTTTAAGTTAGGATAAGATTCCACTACAGCCATCAATCGGCTTAAAGCTCCTGATAATTCTCCCTGTGCTGCCTGAAACTTTGCAATATCCGCTTCTGTCATATTGGTAGGATCTACATTGATGGAAGTTGCTTTAGAACGTGCTTCCACAACTTGTGTTAATGTTTCCTGCTCAAATTTTGAATACGATTTTACAGTTCTTTCCAGATTAGGAATAAGATTCGCTCTTTTCTGGTATACAGTCTCTATATTAGACCATTTCGTGTTTACGGTCTGTTCTTTGGCTACAAAGCTGTTATACCCGCTTTTTCCCCAGAAGAATAGGACAGCAACAATAATAAGGAGGGCGATACCAATTGTTCCAGCGCCCAGACATCCTTTATTTTTCATAGTTTATTTTTTTTAATTTTTTGTGCTAATCAAATATACAAATTATGTGCTAATTTTGTAGAAAATTATATTTGAATGACAACAATAGTGGTAGCTATGGGAGAGAAGAATGAAATTGGTTTTGAAAACCAGTTGCTTTGGCATCTTCCAAAAGATTTAAAACATTTTAAAGAGATTACTTCAGAACATCCTATAATTATGGGTAGAAAAACATATGAGAGTATCGGAAAACCACTTCCTAACCGTACCAATATTGTTGTTTCGAGAAAAAAAAACTGGTTTGAAGAGGGAATTCTTATTGTAGGAAGTATTAAAGAAGCGATTAAGTTTGCTAAAAAGATCGACGAGGAAGTTTTCATCATCGGTGGCGGAAATATCTATGAACAAACCATAGATATTGTGGATAAACTTGAAGTTACTCTCGTAAAAGCTGATCTTGAAGCTGATACATTTTTCCCGAAAATCGATGAGAAAATCTGGAAAAAAACAAATGAAATCTGCCATGAAAAAGATGAAAAAAATGGATATGATTTCTGTTTTCAGACATTCGAAAGAATTAATAAAAAAGCTTAATTGTCAATAGTTAATTTTTGCTTTGTAAAAGGAATAGACAATTGCCGGCAGAATTGACAAGCATAATGGATTGACCATTCACCATTGACTTTTTGAACTTTAACCTTTAAATTTATTATCTTTGCACTTCTAAAATTTAAAAATGAATAAATACATAAAAATTGCAGTAGCAGCAATTCTTATCCTACTAGGTCTTTATATGATGATTTTCACAAGAAATCTTGGCTGGGGAATTGTTGTATTTCTTTTGGCGGCAATTCCGATTGCGCTTTTCTTTAAAAACGAGTATATTCTTTTAGCATTCTGGCAGCTGAGAAAGCAAAATATGGAAAAGGCGGCTGAATGGTTAACCAAAATTACCGATTACCAGACTCAGCTTCATAAAACCCAATATGGATATTTCCATTATTTATTAGGATTGACGCAAGCTCAGGATCACCCGACAAAAGTGGAACCTTTAATGAAAAAAGCTCTGGAATACGGTTTGAATATGAAACACGACAGAGCAATGGCAACTTTGAATCTTGCAGCATCTGCGATCTCTAAAGGAAGAAAGCAGGAAGGACAAAAACTGTTAGAAGAAGCTAAAAGGCTGGATAGTGCTGGAATGATGACCGATCAGATCAAAATGATGAAAGATCAGCTGAAAATGCCAACAATGCAAAAGCATATGCATAATCCTAACATGAGACAGAGAGGTAAGTTCTAATAAGAAACCACAGATAAAACAAAAAGCACCTGAATCAGGTGCTTTTTTATGTTTATTAATAAGGAGTTACATTTCTGAAGTCTGATCATAGCCATAAAATTTAGGCATCTGCCAATGATATTTTACAGCAAAGGTTCGGATGGCAACAATCAGTAAAATTGTAAAGATCTGTATAAAAGTATAGGAAAGTGGAGTATACTTTGTCATTAATAAAAATGCAGCTCCGCCTACAATACATGCTGTGGCATAGATCTCTTTCCTGAAGATCAGGGGAATCCGGTTGAGCAATATATCACGGATAATTCCGCCAAAACAGCCAGTAATAGTTCCTAATCCAATGCAAATTAAAGGATGGATACCAACATTGAGTCCTTTCTGAATTCCGATAATGGTAAACAGTCCTAATCCAAAGCTGTCAAAGATGAATAAAGTTACCTTAAAGTTTTTTTCAAGGGACTTGAATACCATAGAAATAACACTGGTAATAATAATCAGGGCGCACATCAGAAGATCATGCATCCAGAATACAGGAATATCCAGTAGAAGATCTCTTACAGTTCCTCCCCCTACAGAAGTGACAAAGGCGATAATCAGAACGCCAAAAGGGTCAAGTCGTTTCTGCATGGCTGCAAAACTTCCCGACATGGAAAACGCAATGGTTCCAAGTACTTCTATAGCAAAATTGAACTGTTCGTGCATATAATTATAAATAATCGTTGATAAGTGATTTTCTGCTTAAGCAAATTCTTGGCCATTGTATCAATTATCATCTATCGCTTATCAGTTATAATTTTGTTTATTTTTCAACTCTCACAGAGTCCGGAACCATCAGTTCATATTCGCCGCCGTGGGTAATGATCTCCCTTACGATGCTGCTGCTGATGAATGATTTTCCGGAAGAGGTTAATAAGAATACGGTTTCTAATTTTTTGTGAGCTAATGTCCTGTTCGTATGAGCGATTGCCTTTTCGAATTCAAAATCGGCAGGGTTTCTCAGGCCTCTGATGATATATTGAGCATTCTTTTCAAAACAGTAATCTACAGTTAAGCCCTCAAATGAGTCTACTTCCACATTGGGGAATTCTGCCACGGAATTCTGAATAAATTCCTTTCTTTTTTCAAGAGGAAACATATATTTCTTCTGGGAATTCTGCCCGATGGCAATAATTAATTTATCAAATAGCGGTGCCGCTCTTTCTATAATATCGTAATGTCCTAAAGTGATAGGGTCAAAAGACCCTGGGAAAACAGCAATTTTCATTTTGTATGAGTTATGATTTTGAGTTGTCAATGAAGGTTAGAGTTATATTTTAGTCAAACGCTAACCTTTGCTTTTTAACTTCTACTATCTATTTTCTTTTATTTAAAGCCTTTTCAACTTCATTTCCACAAAGATCCATAATAGAGATTCCATAATGTTTTGCCTGTTGAGGAAGAATACTGGCAGGAGAGAATCCTGGGTTGGTATTCATTTCAAGCATATAAGGAATGCCGTCCATTAAAATAAATTCACTTCTTGAGAATCCGCTCATACCAAGAGAATTGTATGCTCTTTTAGCAATTTCTTCCACTCTTTTTGTCGTTTCTTCATCAATTCTTGCTGGAGTAATCTCTTCAGAAGCGCCTTCATATTTGGCTTCATAGTCGAAGAACTCATTAGTAGGAACAATTTCCGTAATTCCTAAAACGATGGTTTCACCTTTAAAATCGATAACCCCTACAGAAACTTCCATTCCGTTTAAGAAACTTTCGATAAGGATTTCGTCGTCTTCTTTGAACGCTGTTTCTGTGGCAGCGATCACTTCAGATTTGTCTTTTACTTTAGAAATTCCCAGTGAAGATCCGGATTGGTTAGGTTTTACAAAAAGCGGAAGACTTAATTCTTCTACAATTTTATCCACATTGATCTCTTCTCCTTTTCTTAGATAGATGCTTTTAGCTGAAGGAATTCCGTACTTTGACAATACAGCAAGAGTATCTTTTTTATTAAAAGTAAGGGCGCTCTGGTAAAAATCACAACCTGTGTATTTTTGACCTATGGCATCCCAATATGCTTGAAGAATACCATTCTCACCCGGTGTTCCGTGGATGATATTGAAGCATACATCAAACTTCAATATTTCTCCATTATCTGAGGTAACAGAAAAATCTCCTCTGTTGATTGGATATTTTTTATCATTTTCTCCTAAAAAATACCATTCATCTTTAAGGACTACTACTTTATATACATCATATAGATTTCTGTCCAAAGAATCATAGATCAATTGTCCGCTTTTTAAGGATACAACATATTCATCAGAATAGCCTCCCATTACTACGGCAATACTTTTTTTATTCATAACCATATAGTATCAATTGAGGCAAATTTAAACATTTTATGCAATGCAATATGGGAAATCAGGAAATTTTCAAATCAAAAATGAATTGTGTTAAATAAAAAGTCCATTCTAAAATTATTAGCTATATTTGCGGTTATAATTAAAGTATTTTTAAGTATGCTTAAATCACTTTTCAATTGGAAAGTTTTAGTGAATTTAGTTGTGGCAATCGGTGTTTTCGTGGGTCTTGTATGGCTTACGTTCCGCTGGTTAGAGTACCATACTAATCACGGTCAGGAAATTCCTGTTCCCAATGTTGTTAATAAATCTGTACATGATGCTGTTAAAATATTAGATGATACAGGTTTGGAATATGAAGTAGACAGTGCCAATTATGACCCTAAATACAGACCATTTCAGGTTTTACAAATCTATCCTGCTCCGGGTTCCCGTGTAAAGGATGGAAGAACAGTGCGTCTTAAAGTGAATCCTAGAACATGGGCTCAGATTGCTGTTCCGGATGTTATCAACAAATATTCAGGACTGGCATTCCAGAGATTGGATCAGGTTGGACTGAAAATCGGGGATACTATTTATGAACCGAGTATTCAGAAAGATGCTCTTTTAAGAATTTTATATAAAGGAAATGCCGTAAATCCGGGTGCCCGTCTTCCTAGGTTCTCCGTAATTGACGTTGTGGTAGGATCAGGTCCAATGAGAAATATTTCTATTCCTAATGTAGTGGGACTTTCCGTAAAAGAAGCAAGAGCTGTGATTACGAAGAGTATGTTTGAAGTAGGATTGGTAGAATATGAAGATGGCGGAAAGGATGAATCTGATATTATCTATTATCAGGATCCAGCTCCAGGGGATGTCCGTGACCAGGGGATGCAGATTGACCTTTGGGCAAGTAAGAAAACTCCGGCAGAGCTTAGAGCAAAAGTGGAGCAGTTGAATTCTATTTACCGAATGAAAGTAGATACTTCTCTGCCACCGGTACGATATGAGGAAGTTCATAATGAACCAAGTTATGAAGCACCGGTAGTGCCTCCTCCGGCTCCTAGAAGAGAAACTCCAAAGACCGAAGCTCCGAAAACAGAGACTTCTAAACCTCAGTCTACCACCCCTAAGCCAACAAGTACAGGGACAGAGAAACCTAAGGCTTCTACCAGTACTCCGGCTACAGGAACGACAGCAAAACCTGCCGCCTCCACTACTACTCAGCAACCAGCCCAAAAGCCGAAAGCTAAGAAAGTAGTTGTAGAATAACTGCAAATTAATAATAAAAATATAGGCTTCAACTGCAAAATGTTGAAGCCTTTTGTGTAAAAAAATAAATACAATGTCAGAAGATAACGAAGATTTTTTAGATGAAGGATTATTGGATTCCAACAGTATTGATACTATCGATATTGATGAGGAAAATAAAGGTTTATATGAACATCTTAATATCACTGCGGATCCCGGACAGGAGCCATTAAGAATAGATAAGTTTCTTTTAATACACCGTCAAAATTCTTCAAGGAATAAAATTTCTCAGACCTGCAGAGCTGGAAACGTTATAGTGAATGGTGCTGCAGTAAAGCAGAATTACCGTGTAAAACCGGGAGATCAGATTTCTGTGCTGTTAACCCGTCCGCCAAGGGAAAACGTGATTATCCCACAGGATATTCCTATTAATATAATATATGAAGATGATGATCTGGTAGTTGTAGATAAAGAACCAGGAATGGTGGTACATCCAGGACATGGAAATTGGGATGGAACTTTGGTGAATGCTCTGGCATTTCATTTTGAAAAAAATGGTGCAAAATCTGATCTTGACAGGGTAGGGCTTGTTCATAGGATTGATAAGGATACTTCCGGACTTCTGGTAGTCGCTAAAAATGAATATGCATTAAGTTTTCTGGCCAAGCAGTTTTTCAACAGAACCACAAAGAGGCTGTACTGGGCTTTTGTATGGGGAAATCCTAAGGAAGATGAAGGAACCATCAGAGGACATATCGGAAGGCATCCTAAAAACAGAATGCAGATGTCTGTATACGAAGACGGAAGCCAGGGGAAACACGCGGTTACCCATTATAAAGTATTGGAAAGGTTTAAGTATATGACATGGGTGGAATGTAAGCTTGAAACAGGAAGAACTCATCAGATCAGGGCACACTTCAAGCATATCGGGCATACTTTATTTAATGATGAGCGTTATGAAGGGCATACCCCTTTAAGAGGTGTGAATATTCCAAAGTATAAGCAATTTATTAAAAATGTCTTTGAAATTCTACCAAGACATGCCCTGCATGCACATACCCTCGGATTTATACATCCTACAACAAAAAAGGAATTATATTTTGAAAGCCCAATGCCCAAAGATATGGCGGATGCTGTAAAAAAATGGAGAAATTATTTAGAAAACTAAAAATATATTGAGAATTTTTTTATATTTGTTGAATTGAAATCAAGATTTGTTATGAGAAAACTATATGCTATCGTATGTTTAGCTCTTTTGTCAAATGCATACAAAGCACAAGAATCACTACCATATTATCAACAGTATCTTTTGGATGGTGACTTCCTGTTCAACCCAGCTCAGTACGGTAAAACAGACTACGTACAGCTCAATGCCATTTATCAAAAACAATTTTCCAAATTCAGCGAATCCCCAAATGTACAATCTGTGGGAATCAATGCTAACATATTCGATAGAGTAGGTGCCGGTCTTACCATATTCAGAGACAGTAACGGTGCAGAATCTGCTGGAGGAATTACAGCAGGTGCTTCATACTTCATTCCTTTGAGTAGTGAGGGAGACAGAAAAGATCAGTTCTCTTTCGGTACAAGTATTAGTTTGTATAATAGAAATTTTGATTTTACTAAAGTCAACGTTGAAGAGCAGGGAGATCCATTAGTAAATGGCAGTGAACAGAGTATTTTCATGGCGTATGCTAATTTCGGTTTGGCAGCTACCTATAGAAACCTTTTCGGGGGTGTTTCCGTAAATGATATTGCATTAGGTAACGATAAGCCTATTGTAAACGGATTTGAGCCTTCTCCAATTAAATTCTTCTTAAACTTAGGATATAACTGGCATATTGCTGATAACATCATGTTGACACCTGCAGCAATGATTAACCTGAATACCAATTCAACAAGAGTAATGGATTATAACCTGATGGCTACATTCTCTAATGAAGTGAATGCATTCTCTGTTGGGGTAAGTTATAGATCTGCTCAGAACAGATTTGACAGTCAGCAATTGGAAATTGCTCCGGTTGTTAAAGTAAGATTCAATAAATTTATGATTGGAGCTACTTATAACCTTGGATTATCTGATATTCAGCAGTACGGAGGAAACAGCTTCATGATCGGGCTGGGTTATAATTTTGATAACTTTATTAATGTTCGAGGATATAGATATTAATCAATTTAATTTAAATAAATTTGAGCTCTGAATTTTTTCAGGGCTTTTTTTATGATATATATTCACATTCCCTTCTGTAAGCAGAAATGCAGCTATTGTAATTTCCATTTTTCAACATCCCTGAACTTTAAGGATGAAATGCTTCTTGCCATGAAAACCGAAATACAGCTTAGAAAGGGCGAATTGCAGAACCGGAGCCTGAAATCCCTGTATTTTGGTGGTGGAACTCCTTCCATCCTTTCAGTGGATGAGATTAATTCTTTAATTGATGAGGTTTTACATTATTTCAGCTTTGAAAAAGATATTGAGATTACTCTGGAAGCCAATCCGGATGATCTGGATAAGAATTTCTTAAAGCAGCTTGCGGGAACCCCTGTTAACCGGCTGTCCATAGGAACACAGAGTTTCTTTGAAGAGGATCTTAAACTGATGAACCGTGCCCATACTGCTTCAGAAGCAGAAGGATCCATTAAACGTGCCCAGGATTTTGGATTTGAAAACCTGAGTATAGACCTTATTTACGGTTCACCTACCTCTAATCTGGAGATCTGGAAAGAGAATTTGAATAAAACCATGGCTTTGGAAGTTCCCCATATTTCCTCTTATGCCTTAACAGTTGAGCCTAAAACAGCTCTTGAAAACTGGATTTCAAAAGGTAAAGTTAAAAGTCCGAAAGAAGAAGAACAGAACAGAGAGTTCTATTACTTATCAGACTTTTTAAAAGATAATGGTTTTGAACACTATGAAGTTTCAAACTTTGCAAAGCCTGGCTTCTATTCCAGACATAATTCAGCCTATTGGAAGTATCAGGAATATTTAGGAATTGGCCCTTCTGCACATTCTTATAACGGATTTGATGTAAGAAGCTGGAATGTAGCTAACAATCAACAATACATTAAAAAACTCAGTACAAAAATTTTAGCCAAAGAAGAAGAAATTCTGTCTAAGGAAGATCAGTTTAATGAAATGATAATGATCGGTTTACGTACCATTTGGGGGGTAGACCTGAAAAGCTTAAAAGAAAAGTTTGATAACCGGTTCATGGAGCATTTTCAACATGAGATCAGACAGAAAATGGAAGAAGGTATTTTAACCATAGAAAATGATCATCTGAAAATTCCGGAAAAACATTGGTTTATGGCAGATGGAATTGCTTCGGATTTATTTATGGTTTAATGACGGGCAAAATTCAGTGTAAGTAATTTGCTGTACCTTAAGAATATTGTATTAAATCCAAGATAATACAATGTAAATACAACGTAAATTCATTAATTTTGTATAAAATTTCAGTTCATTTGAAAACTAAAAAACAAGATTATTCGCATCTTTCATCCAGCCAGCCTATCGGTATTTTTGATAGTGGAGTAGGAGGTCTTACTGTTGCTAAGGAAATCAAAAGGCTTTTGCCTAATGAAGACCTTATCTATTTTGGAGATACCAAACACCTTCCTTATGGTGAAAAGTCTAAAGAAGCAATTATAGAATATTCTACAAAGATTACCAATTTTCTGCTGAAGCAAAATTGCAAAGCGATTGTAATAGCATGTAATACGGCTACAGCCAATGCTCTAAATGAAGTGATGCAGTCGGTGGCCGGAAAAGTTCCTGTTATAGACGTTATTAATCCCGTTGCTGAAAAAGTATCTTACGAAATTCATAATAATGTGGGGGTGATTGCTACCAAGGCTACTGTGAACTCAGGGCTTTATAAAAAAAGCATCAGAAAGCATAATAAATGGATCAAAGTAGATGAACTGGCCACTCCTTTACTGGTTCCTGCCATTGAAGAAGGATTTAAAAATCACCCGATCACACATGCTATTATTTACAACTATCTAAGTAATAGTAAACTTAAAAATATTGAAACGCTGATTTTAGGATGTACCCACTATCCACTTTTAATTGATGAAATTAAGCAGTATTATGGAAACAGAGTTCGTGTTATAGATTCTCCCAATATTGTAGCCAATCACCTGAAGATCATTTTGGATAAATATAATCTACTCAATGATAATAATCCCAATCCCAATTATCATTTCTATCTTTCGGATTTGACAAAAAACTTCGAGAAGATTTCGAAGAAGTTCTTTGGGAAAACAATTGATTTAGAATTAAAAGTATTATAGTATATATAGCTATGGTTTCTCTTAAGAAGATAAAGACCAGAAAAATTGCTGAAAATAAAGAGACTGCCGGTAAAATGTATATTACCGGCAGTCCGCTTCTAAAAATATATTAAGTGGCTGTGAAGTTCAAATCGGAAAATATATAAACTCTTATTGTTTAGGTATGATTCCTAATGGGCTTAAAAGAACGAATACCAGAATAGTAAGGATTGCAATAAAAATGCAGGCAGGTTTTAAATATTTCCAATTTTCTACATTGATAGCTCCTGTATCCTGAATGATAAAATTATTTTTTCTAGGATAATATTTACTTGCAATAATCAGTGTTATAATCGTTACAAAAAATGCGACAGCTAAACGATGTAAGAAATGAATATGTATTCCCATCGCATCCAAGCCAAATTTAGAGAATAAGTAAAGTATAGTACCGAATATTAATCCTATTTTAGCTGCTTTTGCAGAAACTTTTGGCAATAATAAACCTGCTATTATAATCGCAAAAATAGGCATGTTGAAAATTGAACTGAATTCTTGGAGTATGATATACAGTCCTTTACCCGCCATACTGATAAATGGAGCGATAATCATAGATACTATTGCCATAATAGTTCCACTTTTTTTTCCAAATTTGACAATTTCAGTTTCACTGGCATCTTGTTTTATATAGCCTTTGTAAATGTCAATAGAAAATAATGTAGAAGCACTGTTTAATGCACCGTTAAAAGTACTTAAGATAGCCCCTACAACTATTGCAGCAAAAATACCAATAGCACTAGTCGGGAGTACTGCCTTTACCAATTCGGGATAGGCATAGTCTGGATCATTAAGACTATTTTTAAAGTAATAAAATGCAATAATACCTGGTACAACAACAATGAAAGGAATGAAAATTTTAAAAAAAGCAGTCAATAATACTCCTTTTTGTCCTTCAGCCAAGTTTTTTGCAGCAAATGCTCTCTGGATAATAGACTGGTTCATGGTCCAATAAAATATCTGGGGAATAAACATTCCTGTAAAAATTACGGAAAATGGGACATCTGAGGTGGATTCCCCTACAGCGTTGAAACGATCGGGAACAGCTTCAAATACTGTATGTACCCCAGTTGTGAAGCTTCCGTCTCCTATTTTATAAAAAGCGAGTATAGGGATCAACGATCCTCCAATGATAAGGCCTATTCCGTTAATAAGGTCTGAAATGGCAACAGCTTTTAAACCTCCTAGAATAGCATATAATGATCCTAAAATACCAATTCCTACTACCATCATGATCATAGCTGTAAATTTATCAATATTTAGATTTTCTGAAACATTGAAAATACTTTCTAAAGAAATAGCTCCTGTGTAGAGTACAATAGGAAGAAGAGTTGTTATATAGAGCAGAAGGAATAATCCGGAACAGATTACCCTAGTCTGTTTATCATAACGAAGTTCTAAAAACTCTGTGATAGTAACCAATCCCATTTTAAGGTATCTCGGAAGAAAGTAAACTGCCATAAGTACTAAAGCTAAAGCAGCTAAAGTTTCCCATGCCATTACTTCCATTCCAAAGGCGTATGCACTTCCGTTAAGTCCGACTAAGTGCTCCGTAGATAAGTTTGTAAGCAACAATGAGGCTGTAATTAAAATCGCACTAAGATTTCGTCCTCCCAAAAAATATCCAATGGAAGAATGTGTCAATTCGGTTTTTCGGGTATACCACCATGAAATGAAAGCTACTCCGGCGGTAAATAACAGAAAAGGGATTAGTATGGTAAACATGATATTAAGATTTAATTGTTAATTTTTTATAGAAAAATCATTTGCTTTTTTTCTAATGATTGGCCGCAGGCATTGGCTAGTATTGAAGCCTGAAGAGCATCATTTGCAGTAGAAGGGAATTCTTTTTTTTCCTTTATAGCTGTGATAAATTCTTTGGCTTCCTCTATATATGACTGTTTATATCTTTCAAGAAAAAAAGGCTCTAAGACGCTACTTTGAATATTACTGTCAGAGTAAAATTGAACATTGGTTATTTTTTTGTTTTCTGCGGAAATCATTCCATCATGTCCCAGTACTTCCAGACGTTGATCGTAACCATAGGATGCTTTCCGGCTATTGTCTATATTACAAATGATCCCATTTTTAAACTTCAGAGTAATAAGCGTTGTATCTATATCTTCTGTATAGTTTTTTGAGCCTATGGCAATGACTTCTTCTACCTCACTTCCACTTATAAAGCGTGCCATATCCAGATCATGAATGCTCATGTCGTTATAAATGCCACCAGACTGTCTGCTGTATTCAGCAGAAGGAGGGAAAGGATCTCTACTTGTTATTTTAATAATGACTGGTTTACCAATTTCTTGAAGTCTTTTCTTTACGGTAGCAAAATCTGGATCAAACCGACGATTAAAACCTACCATAAGCCGTAATGAAAGATCAGAGTAAGAATTAATGAGAGTTTCTATCTTACTAAGCTCAGCATCCAGAGGTTTTTCACAGAATACAAATTTATTGTTATCCAATGCCTCCTTCACTTGAGTAAAATGATAAGTAGTAGGAGAGCATATCCATACCGCATCAATATCTTTTTGATGCAATAGCAGGCGATAGTCGGTATAAAAGTTAGGAATTTGATATTCTTCTACTGTCTTTTTTATAAGATCTGGTGAAATGTCAGATATAGCCACAACATCCACATCCTTTAATGTTTTTAGCGCAGCAAGATGTACTTGTCCTATTCTTCCAAGCCCTATTATGCCTATTTTTAATTTATTGTTCACTTTATTTATTGTTTCATTTATATTGTTGATTACTGTATCCCATAGTTTTACGGGATATTTATTTTTGCGTTAAAATGTATATGAGAAAATTAGAATGTTCTTGACCAGGTTTTTGGCCAGCGCTCAATAACAACTTTTGTTTGAGTGTAAAATTCAATTCCGTGTCTACCTTGTGCATGAAGATCTCCAAAGAAGGAGTCTTTCCATCCTGAAAATGGAAATTGTGCTACAGGAGCGGCAACTCCTACATTTACTCCTATATTTCCAGCCATAGCTTGACTACGGAATTGACGTGCAGAAAGACCGTCTTGTGTAAAAATACAGGCCATATTTCCATAGCGTCCACTATTGATAAATTGAATTGAATCCTCCATAGATTTAAAATTAAGTAAAGTCATTACCGGACCGAAGATTTCAGTAGAGATAATTTCTTTATTTAAAGGCACGTTTTCTAAAATGGTTGGATAAAGGAAATTGCCATTTTCAAATCCTGAAACATTTTTGTTAGTTCCATCCACTAAAATATTTGCTCCTTCGGCAACTCCTTTTTGAATAAGGGATTCAATTCTGCTTTTGCTTTCTTTAGAAATTACAGGTCCCATTTCTATATCTTTTTCTAGTCCGTAGCCTACTTTTCTTGATTTTGCAGCTTCTACTAGTGAGTCTTTTATATTTTTATTGTCACCTACTGTAATAATGATTGAAGCGGCCAGACATCGTTGTCCTGCACATCCGTATACTGAATCAGTTATGATTTTTGTAGTCATATCAATGTCAGCATCAGGCATAATAACGATTGGATTTTTTGCTCCTCCTTGTGCTTGTACTCGTTTCCCGTATTTAGCTCCTTCAGAATAAATATATCTGGCAACCTGAGTAGAACCTACAAAACTAATAGCTTTTACATCTGGATGTTGTAGTAATGCATCTACAGAATCTTTTCCTCCGTGGACAAGACTTAGTAAACCTTTTGGCAGGTCTAAATTTTTGTCAATGAGTTCAAATATATACTGCATGGCAGTAGGAACTTTTTCTGATGGTTTTAGGATAAAAGCATTTCCGGTAGCAATAGCATAAGGGAGAAACCAAAAAGGGATCATTCCAGGAAAGTTAAAAGGAGTAATACAAGCACAAACTCCTAATGGTTGTCTGATCATAAATTCATCAATTCCCGGAGCTATATTTTCTGAAAACTCAGACTGATTAAGAACATAGGTTCCACATGCTACTTCAATATTTTCAATTGCTCTTTGTAGCTCCCCTAAAGACTCAGCATAGGTTTTTCCGCATTCACTAGTAATGAGTTTAGCAATTTCCTCCTTATGATCTTCCAATAAAGTTTTCATTTTAAATAGTGGCTGTACTCTTCTCATTGCAGGAACATCTTTCCACTCTAAATAAGCTTTATGGGCGTGTTCTATTGCTTTATGAACATCTTTTACGGTATCTGGACCATAAGGTACTTGTGCTGTTATTTCCTGATTTGCTGGGTTGTATATTGGGATTTGCTGAGTTGAATTACTCCTTTCCCATTGCCCGTTAATGTAATTTTCTAATGTTTTCATCATTGATTTTATTTGAATAATTAATATTGATTAGGTTTTATATATTGTTTTTGTTTCTGCTTATCTAGCTCATACTGTTTTCTGGCCTCAATGACCTCAGGAAAAACCGATATTTCAGGAACAGGTACCTCCCACCATGAGTAAGCATAGCCCTGAAGCTTTCTATCCCTGATGGTTTCTACGTAAATAACAGTTGATTCCTTATTATTTTTAGCTTTTATAAGGCTTTCCTTAAACTCATCTATATTTTGTGGTCGGAAAACTGTAGCTCCTAGACTTTCTGCATTTTTGGCCAGATCCGTCATAATTGGATCTCCGTCTAACTGACCTGTTTTTTCATTTCTATAATTAAAGTAAGTTCCGAAGCCTTCTTCACCCACAGCTTTTGAAAGTCCTCCTATAGAAGCGTATCCGCCATTGTTGATGAGTATTATGGTGATTTTATAACCTTCCTGTAATGTAGTAATCAAGTCAGAAGGCATCATAAGATAGGTAGCATCACCGCACATTACATATATTTCCCTGTCTGGATCTGCCATTTTAGCCCCAAGCCCTCCGGGTATTTCATACCCCATGCATGAATTTCCATATTCAAGATGAAAACCTTTTGAGCTTTTGGTTCTCCAAAGTTTATGTAGATCTCCTGGCAGAGAACCTGCTGCGCATAGAACAACATCTTTATCATCTATAAAATCATTAAGAGCTCCTATATATTCTGCCTGTACCGGATGATCTGGATTTTCACACTCATATATTTTTGTTACTATTTCATCCCATTCTTTGTGATAATTATGTACCTGTTCTACATAATTTTTTTCTGTACAATAATCTCCAATTACATCCTTTAAGGTCTTGAGAGTTTCTCTTGCATCTCCTTGTAAAGGAACGGCACTATGCTTGAAAACGTCAACTTCTGTAATGTTGATATTGATGAAAGTGACATCTGGATTTCTCCAGGCTGATTTTGAAGCGGACATAAAATCTCCATAACGAGTACCTATTCCAATGACCAGATCTGCCTCTTCTGCAATTTTATTAGCACCTTTGGTTCCTGTTCCTCCTATTGCTCCAAGATTAAGAGGGTGCTCATAATGTAATGAACCTTTCCCCGCATAAGTTTCAACAACTGGAATCCCGAATCGTTCTGCAAATGATTTTAATTCTTCTTCTGCTTCAGAGTAGATGACTCCACCTCCTGCAATAAGCATTGGTCTTTTTGATTTTCTGATAAGGTTTGCAGCGTATTGTAATAATTGGAAGTCAGGTAAAGGCCTCGGAATGTACCAAACTCTTTTTTCAAAAAGTGATATAGGAAAATCATAAGCTTCTGTTTGTACATCGTGAGGAAGAGCCAAGGTAACAGCTCCGGTTTCTGCTGGTGATGTGAGAACCCTCATCGCTTCAAGTAAGGATGAAGTAAGCTGTTCGGGACGTTGGATACGATCCCAATATTTTGAAATGGGTTTGAAGCAGTCATTGACAGAAATATCCTGACTCTGACAGGATTCTAATTGCTGTAATAATGGAGATGCTGAGCGGGTTGCAAAAAAATCTCCGGGAAGCAATAATACAGGGAGCCTGTTAATAGTAGCTCCAGCAGCAGCAGTGATCATATTGAGAGCTCCCGGTCCTATGGATGTTGTACATACAAAAGTTTGCAACCTGTTTTTCATCTTTGCATAAGCTGCAGCAGTATGCACCATGGCTTGTTCATGTCGGGTCTGGTAGTATGTAAAGTCTGGATTTTGTTTCAACGCTTCTCCCAATCCTGCAACATTTCCATGACCAAAAATTCCGAAGCATCCTGCAAAAAACTGTTGCTCCCTATCATCTCTTTTTGTGTATTGATTTTTTAAAAATTCAATGGTAGCCTGGGCTACAGTTAATTTTTTCGTTTTCATAATTTTAGGGGGTTGATAGATTTAAAAGCCTCCTTTATCCTCAATAAATTGGATAATTTCGTCATATGTGGGAGCATAATTACTGCATCCCTGCTTAGTTACGATCCATGCACCGCAAGCATTGGCAAGGCGGGCAGATTTATAAGTGCCCCAATTTTGCAGATATCCATAGATAAACCCTGAAGCGAATGAATCTCCGGCTCCCAATACATTGACAACTTCTACAGGAAATCCGGGAATACTTTCTTCTTTGCCATCAGGATAATAAGCTATAACTCCTTTAGCTCCTGTTTTTACTAATAAAAGCTTAACTCCTGAGGATAATATTTGTTTTATTACGACATTGATATCTCCTTCTATGGTAGGGGAAGAAATAGCACTGTCTTTAATTTTTACCTGATCAGAATCTGTAAGGCCCATGGCTAAAAGTTCTTCTTCTGTTCCGATAACAATATCACAAAGCGGAAGATATTGGCGAAGGGTTACTCCAAATGCTCTTACATCATGCCATAGGTTGGCTCTGAAATCAATATCTAAAAATATTGTTGTTCCTTTAGCTCTGGCTTTTTCAGTAGCATAAATAGCCGCACTTCGGGTAGGTTCTACAGACAATGCAGTACCAGTCATTAAAAAGGATCTGTGTTGTGCAAAATCTATTGTATTTACCATATCAATTGTGATGTAATTATCAGGAGCTTTGTCCCGATAAAATACCAATGGAAATTTATCAGGAGGTACAATACCGCAAACTACGGCGGTACTTGTAGTACCTTCAATTGTATTAATAAGAGAAACATCTACTCTTTCCTGTTGCAGCGTATTAATAATAAAACCACCTACAGGGTCATTCCCAATTGCTGTAACAATGCTGGTTTTAAGCCCTAATCTCTGTGCACCCACAGAGATATTGACAGGGGAACCGCCAATAGCTGTACTTAGTAATTGGATATCATTAAACTCAGCGCCGATATTTTTGGAATATAAATCTATGCTGGCTCTTCCGAATGTTATTAGGTCAAATTTCATTTTTTACTTTTTATTAATCGTTTATTGATTATTCATGGCGGGAGTTACCAAAGGAAGACGAGGATCCTTTTCCTTCCATGAATCAAAAATCCATTGATAATCACTGTCGGTTGTATTGGCCAGAGACTGATCTGAACCTGCGAGAAAATTTAAATAATAACAATGGTAGCCATGTGCAGCTGCCACAGGATGATATCCTTTTGGAACTAACACTGCATCATTATTTCTAGCCCGTACTATCTCATCTAAGGAATCCTTCTCATCTTTTGTATAAATCTGTTGAATGGCATAAGCTTCAGGCTTTTGAAATTTATAAAAGTAGATTTCTTCCAGCTGAGCTTCCTGCAATTGTCCCTCGTTGTTTACAATTCTTTCGTCATGTTTATGGGCTGGGAATGAGCTCCAGTTTCCGGATGGGGTATATACTTCTCGGCATACAATTCGGGAGCATCCAAATCCTGGTGGGATGAGGTCATTGAATTGTCTGGTGGCATTGCTTCCACCAAAAATTACGGTAGGCGTTTCTTCAGGAGTGATTAGTTGGGGTTCAAAATCACTATCAGCCTTGCACCAGCAATAAGCGATATCTAAGACTTCAGAAGTTGATATCAGCGTAAATTGTGTTTTTCTTGGAAGATAAAGAGTATGTGCTACCCCCTCAAAGACGTTTTTTCTTCCGTTTTTGATTTCCCAATTTCCTCTGTTGCTTTTTACTTTGTAATTGCCAGATAATAATACAATAACCATCTCGTTCCCTCCCGTATCATAGGCCCAGGTTTCGTTTGGGCCCATAAGACGGGTTTCAAAATTTAGCCATGTCCAGCCTGCGTTTTCAGCAGAAATTGTTTGATAAATTTTTTGTTTTTGAGGTTTTATTAAAATGTTCATTTGTGTTCTTATTAAAGGTTTTTGATCTAAGAGACTAAGTCAGCAATAATGATCGGTTTTTTCTCCTTGAAGGATTTTGTTAATGCGGTAGCCACAAGAGTGGCGTTCGTTGCATTGTTCATCGTAAGCTCAGGTTGTTTGTTTTCTAAGACATGATCAACAAAAGATTGGATCTGTGTTAGAAATGCATCTTGAAATCTGTCAAAGAATGTTTCCATTCCTTCTCTTCGGATACCATATTTATCTGCTATTTGAAGCATGTTTTTTACCGGAGGGTCACCTATTTTCAAATTGCCTTCTGTTGCAAAAATTTCTGTACTGGTGTTGTGTCCGAAAGAGGAAATTCTGGATGCCAGTAATACCGCTATGGTTCCGTTTTGCAGCTCACACATTGCAGCTGTATTGTCTGCATCTCCTGCCAAGCCAAATTCGGGGAATCTATAAGCTCCTCCCAGGGCCCATACTTTTTCAATTCTGGAGCCCAGATACCAATGTGCAAGGTCAATATCATGTACATTATAATCATGAAAGATTCCACCACCAGTGGTGCAAAATTCAATTTGAAACGGAGCAAAAGTATCTTTGTCTATTGTCTGGGAACGCAAAAGATAAGGAGTTCCTACCAATCCTTCATTGATTTTGAGTTTGGCTTCAGCATAGCTGGAGTCAAACCTTCGGACAAATCCCAGCATGGTAATCCGGTCAGGGTATTGGGTGACGATCTTTTCGACACGTATACAGTCTTCTATATTGAGAGCAAGAGGCTTTTCACAAAAAACATGATACCCGGCCTGTACTGCTTTTATGATTTGGTCTGCATGCTGATCCGTAGATGTTACTATTATTACAGCATCCATATCTGTTTGCTGCTCAAGCATTTGTTCGTAAGAAGTATATAGATTAGGAACTTGAAAGGTCTCTCTTACATGATCCAGTTCTTCTTTTTTGATACTACATGCTGCAATCACATGAGCATTGGGAACCAAATAGGTGAGGTTTTTGACATATTCCTTACCTAGTCTACCAAGTCCGACAATTCCGGTATTCAGTTTTTTCATACAGTGCTTTTCTTTTTTTAGAATTTTAGAATTTCGGTCATAAATTGATACCCTTTTTGAGCATATTCAAAAGGATTAGCATTGGCAGGATCTTGTTCTGCCTCTACTACGATCCATCCTTCGTAGCTGCTGTTATGGATGATGTCAGCTAGAGGCTTCATGTTAAGGTTACCATCTCCCGGAACTGTATAGATACCCATTTTTACAGCCTTTAAGAAACTGATATTCTCTTTATAAACCTGTTCTTTAATGTTCTGTCTTACATCTTTAAAGTGGATGTGTTTGGTTCTCCCAATAAATTTTTTCAGAGCTTCTATTGGATCTTCGTTGGAAAAATCGAAGTGACCACAATCATAGTTAAGGTTTACATATTCCTCTTGTGTTTCGTTCAGAAGACGTTCTGTTTCTTCGATGGTTTGGACCATTGTCCCCATATGGTGATGGTAAGATAGTTTTATACCGAAATCATTCAATGCTATTTTTCCAAGTTCATTTAGACCAGTGGTTAGTTTTTTCCAATCCTCATTGGTTACTTTTTTTCGCTGAGTGACAGGAGTGTTGTATTCTCCCTGAATGGTATTTCCACATTCTGCACCACCTACTACTTTTGTATCAAAATGTTTTAGAAAATTTAGTAGTTCAACAAATCCTTTTTTTACTTCTTCGTAAGGTTTGGATGTGAATTCATAACTAAACCATTGGTTACAGATTGTAAGTCCTCTGATATCGAGATGCCTTTTTAAGACAGAGGGATCTTTGGGATATTTATTTCCTACCTCACAGCCTTTATAGCCTGCCAGTGCCATTTCGCTAACACACTGCTCAAAAGTAATGTCTTTTCCTAGTTCTGGCATGTCGTCATTAGTCCAGCCAATTGGAGCAATTCCTAATTGTATCATAAGTTTTTTATATATAGTTGTGTTTTATTGCTATTGCCTAATATTTCAAATTTTTTTTCGAATAGTTTTTTTAATTCTTCGACATATTGAATGCCTGGTTTTAACGGATCCAATTGATCAGGGTAGTTCTGAAAATATTCTCTGAATACTCTTATCCATAATATTCTGAGATCCGTAGCGATATTGAGTTTGCATATACCATAGGGAATAGCTCTTCTTATTTCTTCTTCAGTTATTCCTTTTGCATCTTCTTTTATTTTTCCTCCCGTAGCATTAATTCGTTTTACTTCTTCATTATCTATAGAAGATGCGCCGTGTAAAACAATTGGAAATCCAGGTACTCTTTGCTGAATTTCTTTTAGCAGATCGAAACGAAGGCCTTTACCTCCGGAAAATTTATAAGCTCCATGACTTGTACCTACGGCAACAGCAAGGCTGTCACATCCTGCTTCTTTTACAAAATATTCTACATCAGCAGGGTTGGTGTAAAGCGCATTCTCTTCATCTATATTCAAATGATCTTCTACACCGCTTAACACTCCAAGTTCTGCTTCCACAGAAATATTTTTAAGATGAGCCTGAGTTGTAATTAATTTTGTTCGCTCAATATTTTTTTCCAAAGGATCATGAGAAGCATCAATCATTACAGAAGTATACTCTCCTGATGCTATTGCGTCATGAATATGAGACTCATTGCCATGATCCAGGTGTAGAGCAAAAAGAACATTCGGATATAGTTTGGCAGCAGCTTTTACATAATTAAGAAGTATTACGGGATGCATGTATTCTCTGGCTGCAGGAGTTGTCTGAATAATAAAAGGTGCATTCATTCTCTGTGCTGTGCTGAACAAAGCATATACCTGCTCGGGCATAGAAACGTTGATTGCCGGAATACAAAACTTCCCGTAAGCTTCTTTTAAGAGGGTTGCTGAATTAATTTTCATCATTGTTAATTAAGTTGTGTTTCTAATTATATTATAGTTAATTATTTAGCAATTTTGTTTAATAATTTATTAATGTGTTCGAACACGAATTTATATATTTATTTGTAAATAGCAAAATATTTATTAAAAGTTCATTTTAATTTTTGCTTTTTTATTGTTTTTAAGGTGCTTTGAGAAGAGGAAAAAATGAAAAATGTTGCTATATTTGTTACTTATATTAAATCATATATTTTGACAATTAAGGAGATTGCCCGATTGGCTGATGTTTCCCCTGGAACGGTAGATCGTATACTGCATAATAGAGGAGGGGTAGCAGAAAGTACCCAAAAAAGAGTGATAGAAATAATAGAACAGGTTGGAGGATTTAAACCTAATGTTATTGCACGTAATTTGGCACTTAATAAAATATATCATGTAGCGGTTTTGATGCCATTATTTAATGCTGCCAGCCCATTTTGGGAATATCCTAAAAAAGGAGTTCTTAAAGCTATTGAAGAAGTTTCCAGTTACGGAATGAAGGTCTCTATTTCATATTTTGATGAATTTAATGTAGATTCTTATAGTAAAGAATTGGACAAGATTCTCAAGAATAAAAACCTTGATGGAATTATTATCGCACCTCATTTTGTAAAAGAGACACAAGAAAGGAGTGATATATTGAATAAACTTAATATTCCTTATTTGTTTCTAAATGTTCCTCTGAAAGGATTTAATAATATCTCTTTTGTGGGACAAGACTCATTTGGAAGTGGAAGAGTTGCAGCACAGCTTTTTCATATTGCTCAGAATATTGAAAAACCGCGTGTTTTAATCATAGAAGTTTTAGAAGACTTTAATAATTACTATGGGTTGGATCAGCGTGTGCAAGGTTTTATGAATTTTTTTTCAGAAAATCCTTCTCACGTTAAAGTTGAAAAAGTTAGAATACCCAATAAAAATATACCGCAGTTTCATGAATCACTGGGCAAGAGTTTAGAAGTCTATAAAGATATTGGCGGAATGTTTTTTCCATCTAATATCATTGATAAAGCAGCGCAGTATCTTGAGGTAAATAATATAAAATTGGACCTGATGGTAGGATATGATGTAACCAACGAAAATAAAAAATTTCTAAATAAAGATATTATTACTTTTCTGATTGGTCAGGAACCTTTTCAACAAGGGTATAAAAGTGTTAGGCTTATGTTTGAACACCTTGTTCATGGTGAGGATTTGAATACAGTTTATATGTCACCAATACATATTATAACAAAAGAAAATTTGGAATACCATATGCATTGAGGCATATGATATTCCGGAATCCTAATATGTGGATTTGGCTGAATTTTATGCTTCGATAATTACTTTTTCAGCTTTCAATCTTGATTTTGGATTAAATTTCGGTTGATTGGCATCCGTGTCCATTTTTTCTCCAATAGCAACAGCGAAAAGCGTTTCATATTGATCATTCTTCAGAATCTCATCATACAGTTCAGGCTCTATCCCTTCCATTGGAGTGGAATCAATTCCCATAGCTGCACAGGCTGAAAGTAGTATGCCCAATGACAGATAGACTTGGTGTCCCAGCCATGATTTTACAAATGCTTCCCCTTTAGGCTTTACTCTGTTTCTGTAATAATTTACAGCACCTTCAGGTAAGTTTTCCTCAATCTGTTTTTCAAAATCTTCAGGATTTTTAAGAACCTGAAAAATAATCAGGTGACTGCAGTCAATTACTTTTTCTTTGTTGATGTAAGAAACTTCTGCCAGTTTTGATTTCAACTCACTACGGTTAGTAAAGATAAAATTCCATGGCTGACTGTTGATGGAAGATGGGCTTAAGTTTAGAATTTCTTTCAATTGAGAAATTTGCTCTTCACTGATATTGCCGTTTGGGTTATACTTTTTTACAGTATATCTTGTTTTCATTTTGTCTAAAAAGTTCATAATTTTATACTATCATTTTTATAGTTACAAAATTAATTTAAGTTTCTTAACTTTGCAATAACGGTTAAAAATGATAGTATAAAAATGTATATAATAGATAACAAATCCTACCCTTGCTGTACAAGTGTAACCATGCGGTTTATAGGGGGAAAATGGAAGGCTGTAATTTTACATCATCTTATTAGTGGTGCGAAAAGATATAACGAACTGCGAAAAGATATTCCGACAATTACAGAAAGAACATTGAGTCTTCAGCTTAAACAACTGGAGGAAGATAACATCATCGACAGAAAAGTATATACAGAAAAACCACCTTTGATGGTAGAGTATACTTTAACTGACTTTGGAAGAACGCTGTTGCCTGTCCTGGAAGCGATTACCCAATGGGGAATAGCAGCTCCGGATAATTCAAAAAAAATAATCAAGAACTAAAGTTCCTGATTATCTTCTTTATTTGGGTCAAAAAAACTAAAACTTACGTTTCCGTATTTTCTGGTATCTACTAAATTAGGATGCTCCAGTTTCATACGACTTTGATGTTCTACAATCAGAACTCCGTTTTCTTTCAGGAACTTATTATTCAGAACTAAAGAAATTAATTCGTAGTATTTTTTCTCTTCCATTTCAAATGGAGCATCAGAAAAAACAATTTCAAAGGATTTCTTATTTCTGAACTTTTTCAGCCAGTCAAATACATCACCCCTCTGTACATTGATCTGAAGAGACATATCAAGCTCTGAAGCGGTAGTGTTTATAAATGCTGTATGTTTTGGATTCATCTCAACTGAGGTGACATCCTGGCATCCTCTGGAAGCAAGTTCGAAGGAAATAGAACCGATTCCTGCAAAAAGATCCAATACGGAAATCGACTGCATATCGTATTTGTTTTCCAAAATACTGAATAAGGCTTCTTTCGCAAAATCCGTGGTTGGTCTTACGTCAAAGTTCTTGGGAGCGGCAATTTTTTTGGCTTTCCACTTGCCTGATATTATTCTGAACATGTTGTATTAGGGTTTATGTAATAGATTATAGATGGCAGGTGATTATGCTTGGGCTTTATCCCTATTTCCTGCAAATTATAACCTAATTAAGTATAAAATTCTTATTAGGAATATTGTCATAAACGATTTTCAGGTTTCTCACAAACTTCTGAAGCTCGGATATAAATGTTTCATTTTCCGTAGTTTCACCATAAGCGTAAAAACTGGTTTCATTGATTCCGAAACCTATTTTGCTTAACGTAAACATGATGAAATAAAGGAAATCAACCTCAGAATTTACATCCAGATTGTTATACAGGATGATCTTCTTATTATCAATGGCAAAAAACTCACACTGATTATGGTAAAGATTGATATGAATCTCTTTATTATTTTTATTGTTGATAGAACTTAAAAACTTTTCCCCGGAAAAATTAAAATGTACTGGTATCGCCAGTTCCTTTATTTTCTTGTAGTAATTCTTTGGAAAAGTATAGTAAAACTGAATATTGAATTTTTTGTTGATAGAAAGCATCAGCTCTTCTTTCTCTCTGTCAGCAGGTGCATTGAATGAGATCAGATCAAACCCTGCATCATGATCCGAAAAACCTTCCGGCATCAGTGTAAAATGATTCAGTGCAGAAATCACCTGGATTTCTTCATAACGCTGTTGGATAAGAACTTCATCCAGTTTATCCTCAATAAGGTTCGCCGGTGTTTCTTCTGTAACGAAATAAGACTTTTCTTCCAGAATGCTTTTGTTTTTAACAATCTGATAGATCAATCCGTCTTTGGTAAAAAGTAAATTAAGTACGTTCATATTTCAATTCCTGCAAATTTAGTGAAATTCTACCATTACCGCACCCGATTGATGGTGAAGTATTTCCTTATTATAAAAATCAACATTAACCAGGCTTTCCAAAACATCCCGAACCATTCTCTGTAAAATGCCATCTCCGATTCCGTGGACGATCTCCAGGCGTTTCAGGTTGTTTTTTCTGCAAAACTCTATCACTTCAATCAGTTTTTCCTTTTGAATAAACAACCTTTCAAAGCTATCATAATCATCAGGATTCTTTACCAAATTATGAAAATGCAGGTCTATAACCAAATGATTTCTCTGATGTTTTTTAGAAATAGTTTTTTTAGGTTCTGCTTTCCTTATTATGCGGATGTTTTCATAAAGATCAGCATTCTTGGGAACCAGTTTTTCATTAGGATATTGATGGGTAAAGCCATATTGATCTTTAAAAACCACAATATTTCCCTTCACGGAAGTTACCACTCCGCTTAAATCTTCATCCACTACAGAAACTGTATCTCCTATTTTCATTTTGTTAATGATACTTCGTTTTCAGGCTCTAAATCTAACAGGTTTCAAAAACCTGTTAGGTTTACTCCAATTTTTTATACTCTCGGCCCTAATTCAATAACCTCTAAATCCTTTATTTCCTCACCGTCCACCACAAACCGCATCATAGTTCTCACTTTGTGCCATCCCTGTTTTCCGCAGGCCCCGGGATTCAGATGCAAAAGATTATTCTTCTGATCATACATCGCTTTTAAAATGTGGGAATGTCCGGATATAAATAGTCTGGGAGTTTTTTCAGTCATTTCCTTTTTCGTTAATGGAGTATATTTTCCGGGATACCCACCAATGTGAATCATTAAAACTTCCAGTTTTTCACAGAAAAAACGGTTGACTTCCGGAAACTCAGACTGTATTTTGGCGTTATCAATATTTCCATAGACTCCTTTTAAAGGTTTTATTTTTTCCAGCTGTTCAATAACATCCATACTTCCAAAATCTCCGCAGTGCCATACCTCATCAGCCTGAGATGCATATTCCAGGATCCGGTCGTCTATATAGGAATGAGAATCAGATAGGAGAAGGATTTTTGTCATTATCTAAGGGTTCTTTGAGTAATATTTTCGTCGTATTTTTCTTTAAATATTGTAACACGGTCAGGGTTCAATTCCCCATTCTGATTGATCACTCTTTCTTTGAGCAGCCATTTTATAAGTTTTTCCATTCCTTTTTTGGAGTTCATAAAATTGGCGATTTTTGCTAGATCAGTAGATTCTACCTTGGTTTTTTCTGTCAAAAAGTTCAGGATAAAGTAATCGTCACTTACGTATTTTGGTGTTTCATTATCCATGTATTTGTACATCAATACCTCTTCGTCATCTTTCATAGAAAAGAATGAGTATTGTGTAATATTGATCTTTTCTGCTTTTAGAATCTGTTTCCCATCCAAAAGTACTTTATCATCTTTGATTGAGACTTCCTGAGAAAAATATAAATTACAGCCCATCAGCAATAAGAAGAAGGCGAATAATCTGTTTATTGTCATTTTTACTATTTTAAATTGCAAATATAAAGAAGCTTTGATAAAAAGATTCTGATTGAATTTTACGATGCAACAAAGCCAATTAAGTATTAGTAAGAAATATTTTTGGTTCTTCGTATAGAATCAAGTTTCTTTTCAATGTCTGCACTGAAGAGTTTTCTTAGTTTCAATCCGCTTTCGGTAAGTCTAGAGATCACAAAAGTTCCATTCATACTGTTATTCGAAGAAAACATAATAGCAATGGTAGTATCTGAGATTTTTTTCCAGTTTCCCGTATAACGTTCCAGTTTCGAAGCTTTGCCCGGAAAGTCTTGCTTAATATCATATCCATTGGCTGATTTACTTAGGTTTCCGATGATTTTTCCGTTTTTACTAAATTTTAAACCAGGAATTTTAGCATTAAAAATAGACTGTTTTTCGTAAGTGTAAATATAGTTGTCCAGTGTATTCAGCTTCCAGGTCTGCAAAAGAAAAGGGTCAGATGTTTTATCCTGGCTTTTCATAAAACCAACTGCAAAAAATAACAAGAGAAGAATGGAGATTGACTTTTTCATACTTTAAAATAATTACACTTTACTATCAGCAAAATTACGCTTTTCAATAGAAGACTGAAAGTTTTCTATTGAATATAACCTTGTCACAGACACTTAAATTTTTCATAAAGTCTCTTATTGAGACATTTTCTGTTTTTCTATTGTTTTTTTGTTTAATTCTTAAATTTATTTTTTTAAGAATATTAAAATTGCTCTTTGTTATTAAAAAAAGGGATTGATAAAATGAATGTATTCACTTTTTGGTGTATTAATTAATTTGAGTTATTTATTTCATATAATTGATAATCAATGTTTTGAATTGTTCGTTTTCGGTATTTTAAATAATTCTTTTGCTGGGTGAAAAATATGTATATATTTGTCTTAATTTTTATTTAATCTAAACAAAAATAATGATGAGTGTCGGTTTATACTTATTGGAAAGCAAAAACTGGTATTATTTTGACCTTATACCAAAGTTTGATGAAGAGTTGTCAACGTTCATGAACAGTTGTTCTGAAAGTAAATTCATCCGAATTAATATTACAGGTAAAGATTCTTATCTGATAGTTCCTGTAAAGCATTTTTCTACTACCGGAATTCATCTTTTAGGGGATGAAGTAGGATATAGAGAAAAGAAAATGGGCGAAATCACAAGGATCAGCGCTGAAGAAGCTTACCGGTTTCTGATATTTACAGTTTATGAAGGAAATACTACCGTAGAAAATCCTGAGGATGCTTATATCAAATACTTTTCTGAAGAATTTAACGAGCATTTTGACCAGGGGCATACAACTGTAGAGAATAAAGATTCTGTTAAAGCAGGGAAAGTCTTTACATTTTTTGGGTACAATAATAATCTATTGGAATTTATTTCGAAGAATATTCCTTTGGAGACAGCTTACGATAAAAAGGCAGCTATTATCCGTTGGTTTTCAGAATATACCCATTCATTATTAAAGATGGCGGTAGGGAAGTATATTGAAGAAGGGGTCATCTATAACAGCAATATCGAACACACGTTTATTCAGCAGAATACAGATAAGGTAAAAGTTAGTTTTGATGAGTATATTCCAGGCGGATCTACCATCAGAAATCAAAAAGCAGAAAACTTTATCAGAACTCATGTAGTATACTATAACCTATATCCGGTTCTCAGACATCTTGCTTATTTAGGATCCATTGAAGAGGAAGTCCTTTATCAGATTATAGATGCTGAAATTGATTCTCTGAAGGAAATATATGGTGAGGCTATGGACTTTATTTACGAAATGATTGAAGCCAGACTTTTTCTTAAACAGGCTTACAGCGTAAATAAAGACATCTGGAAAGAATACATCAGACAACATAATTTTCTTATCAATCCTAAAAGTTATTCCAAAAAGCTTATAAAGCCTGATTATGGGGAAATACTGCATAAAAGATACTTCAATAACGGGACATTAGAAATTACCCTTCGTGCTTTTAATCCGGAAACCGATATGGAGTTTCTTCATGAATGGTCTAATATGGATTATGCTAAAAAATACTGGGAGATGGATGTGGATAAGTGGGAATTTGAGGAAGCTTACATCAAACATATGGGTGTTGATTATTCTCATCCTTACATTGGCCTTCTGAATGGGACTCCTATTTTTACCCTGGAACTGTATTGGGCAGTAAAAGATGAGGTAGGAAAGTACTACCGTTTCAATCCGGGAGATTATGGATTCCATATGCTCATCGCTCCGGCAAAAGAAAAAATTCCACATTTTTCAACTTATGCATTAGCTATGTGCATGGAATATTTCTTCTCTTTCCCACAGCTGACAAGAATGATAGGTGAGGCGTCTGCGTCTCATAAAGGAACTCATAATCTGATAACCAAAGTAGGATGCGAATTCAACAGATCGCTGGCCCTTCCTTACAAAACATCCAATCTGACTTTCCTGGACCGTGAAAAATTCTATGAAACAACGGAAGATATTTTTAAGAACTCCGTCCTGAAAATAAATATTACAACATAATACTTGAATACTGAAAAAGATAATTTATGAAATACGATATCATTGGTATAGGAATAGGCCCTTTCAATCTAAGCCTTGCTGCTCTGCTTGAAGAACATGATCTGAAAACCATATTTTTTGACAAAGCTCCCAGATTTGAATGGCATAGTGGTCTGATGATCGAGAGAACAACGCTTCAGGTTCCTTTCCTGGCGGATCTGGTAACAATTGTAAATCCTAAAAGTCCTTTTACATATATCAATTATTTAAGAGAGCAAGGGAAAATTTTCCGTTTCTGTTTTAAGGAGAGTTTTTATGTAACCAGAATGGAATATAACCTTTACTGTAAATGGGTGGCTTCACAAATTGAAAGTCTTAATTTCAGCCACACCGTTACAGAAATAGATTATAATGACACTCATGAATGCTATGAAGTTTCAGTAATTGATCTTATCAATTGTGAAAAGAAAGTGTATCTCACGGATAAAATAGTATTAGGAGTAGGCTCTATTCCTAATGTTCCTAAAATAACAGAAGATTTTTCTAAAGAACATATTTTCCACTCTTCCGAATACTTACACAGAAAACAATATATAAAGAAAGGAAGTACCATTACGGTATTGGGATCAGGACAAAGTGGGGGAGAAGTATTCTTTGATCTTCTTTCAGCCAGACCGGAATTAGACTTAAAGCTGAATTGGGTAACCGCAGCAGACAGATTCTTTCCAATGGAAAATTCAAAATTCACTTATGAATTTACTTCCATGGATTATATTTCCTACTTCAACAGGCTTCCTTTAAACAAAAGAAGAGAAGTAATCAATAAGCAGGATATTCTTTATAAAGGGATTAATGATGAGCTGATAAGCACAATTTATGATGAGCTTTATCATCAGCAGATGAAAGAAGAACAGCCACTTCCTGTAAAAATACTGACCAACAGTTTGCTCGAAGAGATGTCGTATGATAAAAGCTATACACTGAATATGAAGCATCTGGAGGAAGAAAAAAACTTTTCTGTAGATACCGATTATCTTATTCTGGCTACAGGTTACAGATATGAAGTTCCCCGTTTTTTACAGCCTATTGAAGGTCGTCTGAACAAAAGTCAGAACGATGGCACATTATTATCCTCAGAAGACTATACAGTTGATGTAAATGATAATGAAATATTTATGCAGAACGGTTGTGTAGACTCTCAGGGAATTATCACATCAGATCTTGGCATGGGACCTTACCGTAATGCCATCATTATCAACAAAGTATTAGGTCACGAATATTATCCATTGGAGAAGAATATTGCTTTTCAGCATTTCGGAGCATTAGAAACCATATAAACTGATAGATGAAGCGTATATTTTTTCTGATTTCCGTACTTTCTTCCTTAGCATTGGCTGCCTGCCCGATCACCATAGCTGTTAAAAACATCAAAAACTATAACCCTGATGAGGTATATGTAGTCATTAACGGTGAAAAGAAAAAGGTTTCAAAACAGGGAACTGTTGATTTTGCTGAGCTAGCGGATGGTCCTGTGAAGGTATCTGTATTTTATCATAATAAGGCTGTTTATAATGATACATTAAATATCAACTGCCGGTCACGCCAGAATTATGAAATAGAGATTTCAGATGCAAACCGGATTGATGAGGTCTATATCAGAGGTAAAAGGAAACTGGAGAAACTGAAAGAAACCCCATTGAGTGTCAAAATTGTTGACATGCAGGCTGTAAAAAGCCAGGCCAATAATATTGGAGAGATTCTGAATATGACAACCGGAGTTAAGCTTCGTACAGAAGGCGGGGTTGGTTCCGGATTTCAAGTGAATCTTGGCGGGCTTCAGGGAAAAGCAGTCAGAATCTTCAGGGATGGAGTGCCGATTGAATTTTACGGTCACAGTTTTAATCCTAATGTTTTATCTCCAAATATGCTGGACCGGGTGGATATTTACAAGGGGGTGATGCCTATATCATTGGCATCGGATGCTTTGGGAGGTGGGATTAATTTTATCTCCAAACCTATACAAAAGGACAATCTGGAAATTTCAAATGAAATAGCATCATTCAGTACCTATAAATCTCATCTTAATGCAGTATTTATAGGAAAAAAAGACAGTTTATTCTACATAGGAACACAGGCAAGCTATGTGTTTTCAAAGAACAATTATAAAATTCTCGGCGAAGTTATAGATCCTGAAACAGCTAATCTTAAAAAAGTGGAAGCTAAAAGGTTTCATGATGATACTGAAGCTTCTTATATGGAAGTATACACCGGTGTAAGAAATAAAAGCTGGGCCAATGATTTTAGAGTCGGGTTTATCTATTCTCATTTCTATAAAGAGATTCAAAATGATCTTGAAATGAGAAAACCTTACGGGGAAGCTTTCGCCAAAGAAAATAATGTGACGGGTTACCTTCAGTATAAAAAAATGTTCTTTGACAACCGTCTTAAACTGGACCTGATGACTGCCTTTGCCAGATACAACAATTCCTTTGTGGATATTAGTAGGCGTAGATACAACTGGCTGGGAGAATATACTTTCAGTAATGAAAACAGCGTTGGTGAGATCAATAAAGGAAATGATCTGAAGATGAACTACAATATGTTTCATACAAGGCTCAATGCCGCTTTCCGGATTAATAATAATCACAGCCTGGAATTTGGAAATGTCTATTTCTACCAGAGAAGAAAAGGAAGTGATCCTTATGGAGCTGTCAATGTATACGGAGATGATGTTCTTAAAACACCAGCGATCTACAATAAAAATATTGCTGCTTTGGGATTGGTATCTCATTGGCTCGACCGCAAAGTGGAAACAGTACTTGGGGTGAAGAATTATTTTTTCAGTTCTAAAGGATATACTACGGATAAATATAATTTCACATGGGATTCAGACAGACATAAAAATGCATCCGGTTATATGGCAGGAATCAGTTATAAACCTAAAAACTTTATCCTGAAATTATCCTATGAAAAAGCAGTTCGTCTTCCTGATGAAACAGAAATTTTCGGAGATGGAATTTTAATCAAAGAAAATCTTGATCTGGAGCCGGAAAAAAGCGATAATGTAAACGTTGTTCTGGATTATACTTCATCGAATTATAAGCTGAATACCAGTTTAAATCTCTTCTACAGAAACGTCAAAAACACCATATTCATGATACCTGATAATCCTTATGGAAGGTATCAGAATTATTATGACAACAGAATCCTTGGACTGGAGTATGAGATCAATTATCAGCCAATCAAAAATATTCAGACAGGATTCAATATTACCTATCAGGATATAAGGCTTAAAAACCTTTCCGGTACTGAAAGTATTTGGGAGGATGCCAGACAACCGAATATTCCTTACTTGTTCGGGAATCACTATCTGAGAGTGAATTTTTCAGATATCTTAAAAATGAAAGATAAAGTGGAACTGTATTATAACATTAATTACGTTCATCGTTTCATGCTGTATCCGGTACCCAAAAATCTTGAACCAGGATTATTTTCTAAAGAAACTATAGCTTCCAGTAACCTTTTGGTTCCTAATGATGGCAGAACAGGAATGGTAGATGCAGGAGTAGGAGTTACCTATTTCCTGGCAGATCCTAAACTGGCTATTAATTTTAGTGTTAATAATCTTCTGAATGAAAGACTTTACGATAATTATAATGCACAGAAACCTACAAGATCTTATCATCTGAAACTAACTTATACAATTTTTTAATATTATGATCATGAGAAAATCAAAACCGTTTTCGATAATTTTATCAGCGTTAAGTTTATTGTTGTTTACTCATTGCAGTAGCAACGATGACACTATTGAAGAACAGAAACCACCAACGGCAACAGCTAAAGACAGCTGGGTTATTTATAACAGTACAGCAGGATGGGGTGGGAATATTTACTCATTCTCAGAGTTGCCTCAGGGAGAACTTTCATTAGCTGACAAAAAACCATTCTACCAGATTGCATATTCAGCCGGAGGAAAAGCATTCGGAGAGAATATTTACAGACTTGGTGGTGCAGCCTCTTCAGAAGAAGGTTTCTCTAAACTTACCTCTGATAATGCCGGAAATATTACATCAAAAGGCTTTATTGCTACTCAGAATAATGGCTTTGAACCTAATTATCTCGTGATCAGTGATACAGAAGGTTACTATTGGGACGGCTCAAGAGGGATGCTTAAGATCCAGACCTTTAATCCGGGAACCATGCAGCGTACAGGAGAAATAGATCTTTCTTCATTGGCTCAAACGATTGACCCTGCTGTACTTGAACCGGGAGAAACATCTTATCAGGCTGCAGGACAGCTAATTTTAATCAAGAGAGACGATAAACTGTATCTTGATTTACAAATCGGTAAAAAAGGAACGAACTGGCAGATAAAACCTGTAGTAAAAGAAGTAGCAGTTGCGGTATATAACCTGACTACCAAAAAAGTGGAAAATGTTACCAAATATCCTAATGCTACAAACCTTGGGCTTTTCACTGACCATGTTTTATGGAGTATTGATGAGGTAACCAAAGATATCTATATGGTAGCTATATCAGATATGAAAGCTCAGGAAGCAGCCTATTCATCAAAGATTCTTAGAATAAAGAATGGGCAGACTACCTTTGATGCTGGTTTTGAAATTGATATGAAGAATTTTGTTCAACCAGCAGAGTTTAACAGAATCTTCGCTCATAATAATAAAATTTATACTACCATTCCTTCCACAGGTGCATCATATTATGCAGGAGGACATGGGGTAAGCTATAGAAACGATATCTGGTTCTGGAACGAAATTGATGTTCAGACAAAGAAGGCGGTAAAACTTGATATTCCTGTGGATAACTTCTACAACTATCAAAACCCGTTCTTGTATAAAAACAGAATCTATTTCATGTCTAATAATAAGGCAGATAATTTCTCAGGTTTAAGTTCTTATGACCCTGTATCTAAAAATACAAAAGTTGAATTTAAACTTAAAGGAAGCGGAAGATTAATGGGAGTGAATGTCATTTCCAAAAAATAATTTCTTTTTTGTTAGTACATTAGGATCATTTGATTTAACGACGGCTGGAAGATTTCACTTCCGGCTTTTTTGTGGGAGATAGGTAAATAGGCTGGAAGTTATCGTAATCATGATTATTAAAGTTCAGCTTGAGCTACAGATTAGGTTTATAAAAACTCCCTTTTGTTTATAGTCTAAGAGTACTTCCTGCATCCATCTTCTGGCTTCTCTCCATATAAATCATAATTTTCTTACCCCGGGCTCAGGTTATTTACTAAATTTGGGAAAATTAAAAAAATAATGAAGCAGAAATTTTCTTTTTTCATTTTTCTTTTAACCGTAGGATTAGCAAATGCACAGGTTGAAGAAAAAAAACTGGATGATCTGATCCAAAATACTCTGAAAACCTTTGATGTTCCGGGAATGTCAGTAGGTATCATAAAAGACGGAAAAGTTACCTATTCCAAAGGATTTGGTGTACGCTCCCTTACCTCAAAACAGCCAATGGATGATAATACCTTAGTAGGAATTGCTTCCAACTCCAAAGGTTTCACGTGTGTGGCACTGGCGATTCTTGCGGATGAAGGAAAACTGAACTGGGACGATAAAGTTTCAAAATATATTCCTGAATTTCAGATGTATGATCCATACGTTTCTCAAAATGTAACCATCAAAGATCTGATTACTCACAGAGCTGGATTAGGGTTAGGACAGGGAGACCTGATGTTTTTTCCGGAAGGAGGGAATTTAAGCGTTAATGACATCGTTCACAATGTAAGATATCTGAAGCCTGAAAACCCTTTCAGAACAACGTTAGATTACAATAACATTATGTTCATTGTTGCCGGTGAAGTTATCCACAGAATCTCAGGATTAAGCTGGGCTGAGTTTATCGAACAGAGAATTATGAAACCTGTAGGAATGACTTCCAGCTTTGGAAGCTACAACAGAGCGAAGGCTGTTGCCAATAAAATTGACGCTCACGCTCCGGTAGACGGAAAAGCGATTGCGGTTCCTCACGATTGGAATGAAACAGGAAATGCTGCCGGAGGAATCCTGAGTAATATAAAAGATATGACTACCTGGGCGGAATGCTTGCTGAATAATTTCACTACCAAAGACGGGAAGAAATTAGTGTCTGATAAAAATATTCAACAACTTTGGAGCTTACAGATTCCAGATAGAGTCGCTGCTAAAAATCCATACGACACAAGTTTCTACGGATATGGTTTAGGTTGGTTCCTAAGTGACGTAAAAGGTCACAAACAAGTACAGCATACAGGCGGACTGATTGGAACCGTAACACAGTTTACTTTAATTCCTGATCTTAAATTAGGAATAGTGGTATTGACGAATCAGCAGTCCGGAGCAGCATTCAATACCATTACCAATACGGTGAAAGATTCTTACCTTGGAGTGGCAGACAGAAACTGGCTGAAAACATATGGAGACAGAATATCAAAAATGGATGCAGAATTTAATAAACAAAAGAAAGAAGCGTTCGCAAAATCAGAAACTTTTAAGAAAGAGAAAGCACTTCAGCCAAAAGCAGAACAGTTTACTGGAACTTATAATGATGTTTGGTTCGGTGATGTAGATATTGCCCAGCAGGGAAGTGTTTACAGAATTTCATGTAAAAATTCACCAAGATTGAAAGGAGAACTGCTTCCTTATTCCAATAATTCATTCATCATTAAATGGGATGACAGAAGCTATGATGCTGATGCCTATATTATATTCGATTATGATGAAAGTGGAAAAGCGCAGACTGCAAAATTAAAAGCGATTTCTGATGTTACAGATTTCAGTTTTGACTTTGACGATCTGGATCTGAAGAGAAATAAATAGCTACAAGTAAAATAGAGTAGCAAAAGGTATTCAATAGGGACGGGCTTTGCCCGTCTTTTTTGTATACAAGGGTAAGGGCTTTGCCGAAATTTATCTATGCCGTTAAAAGTAAACCCTACAGAGGAAGGGAATAGAAGGTATATTAAAAAAAGATTATTGGAGAAGGTTTAAGTCCTGTTCAGTACGCGCAAGCTCCGAATTGAAATGTTGCTTTTCAAAAAAACTCTTTAATTCAAGTAATCGTTTTTTGTTATCATAAGCAATGCTGGAATTGAGTTTTCTCTGGCAGAGTGAGCAGGCTCTTGCATAATGAAAATCTGTTTCAGAAAGAGTATTGGTTCCGTTCATCACACAATTGGCATTCAGGCAATGGCTGATTCCAAACATATGCCCGATTTCGTGAGAACTGATCTTTAGTAATCTTGTAAGACTTTCGTTAAAATTAGAATCTGTAAGATGGCCGTTTGCAAATCGGTAGATGGAAGTGACGCCCACGCCGTTTTCATAAGATGCCATTCCAAAAACATAGTTCCATTCAGGTCTTGGGAAAAGATCTCTTTCGGTGATTCCCATCAATACTACAGCATCTTTTGGTTTTCTTTTGATTAAAAAACTATCTAATACATAACCCGCCAATATCTGTTCCTGCCCATCTTTGAAAATTCTTTTTACAGTTTTAGGAAAAATACTGTTGGGTAATGCTGGCAATATTTTCGTTTCCAGCTGAAAATATATTTTTAAATACTCTTTAGTAAGTTCAATCTCTTTTTTTTGTAGTTCATTAAAATCACCAATAGGTTGCAGGTAAATAGTGTTTTTCCCGGGTTCCGGCTTTATTTTCTTTGATTTTTGAAAATCTTCAAATTGCTGAAACTGTTCATCATGGTTATATCTCCAGCTTCCAGGTTTGGGAGTGGCAGAAAGTTTTACATCATTGAAAGCAATTGTTTCAAAATAGGATATTTTCTTTTTCTGACATGAAAAAAAGAAAATAAAAATTATTGCATAAAATACTTTAGAGATGAAGTTATATTTTCCCTGGCTCATAAAAGAACAAAAGTTTCTTTCTGGCACCATCAAATTCTGACCAGGATTCGCAATCTACTTCAAAACCGGCAACTCCACAGGTTGGAAAATGAAAAATATCTTCAGAAATGGAATTGGCAAAATTGGAAATTCCATTATTATGGGAGAAAAGGGCAACCGAACTCAGATTGTCATCCAGATCATAGATTACAGATTCAAAGTTTCTTTCCGAAGGATTGTATAATTTTTCATTCGTAGAACAGTTCAGCTGATATGCCTGATTAAAAATTTTACACGTATTCAGAGCACGGACTGCCGGACTGGATACAAAATAATCAATAGAAATATTATTGTTTTTAAGGAATCTGGACATGTTCATAGCATCTTCCAGCCCTTTGTCTGCCAAAGGTCTGTCAAAATCATCCGTTTCTTCCGGCCAGTCGCTTTTCGCATGTCTTACGAGGATGAGTCTCTTCATATATCTGTTTTTTGGAAGATTAAAATTATAAAAAAAAATATGGAATAAAACATGATTTATATAAAAAAACTGCGTGATGAATAAAATCAGTAAATTTTACTAAATTTGCAGACTTATGGGACAAATCCTTGCAATAGACTATGGAAAAGCTCGTTGTGGTATTGCTGCAACGGATGATATGCAGATTATAGCCAGTGGCTTGGAGACTGTAGAGAACCGTAATTTAATGGAATTTTTGAAAAAATATTTCAGTGAAAATAAGGTAGATGAAGTAGTGATTGGACTTCCCATAGATTTGAAAGGCAATCTTTCAGAGGTGGAAACCGATATTTTAAAATTCATTGAAGAGTTTAAAAAAGAATTTTCGGATATTGCAGTCCATCGTTTTGATGAAAGGTTTACTTCCAAAATGGCTTCATTCTTTATTTCCCAAAGCGGAAAAAGTAAGAAGAAAAGACAGGAAAAAGGATTAATAGATAAAGTAAGTGCAACTATTATATTGCAGAATTTTTTAGAACAAAGATTAAGATGATACTACCGATAAGAGCTTTTGGGGATCCTGTTTTGAGAAAAGTGGGAAAAGATATAGATAAAGATTACCCCGGATTACAGGAACTGATAGATAATATGTTCGAAACGATGTACAGTGCAAACGGAATTGGTCTTGCAGCGCCTCAGATCGGGCTGGATATCCGTATGTTTGTAATAGATGTTACTCCTCTTGCGGAAGATGATGATTATGAAGATATTAAGGATGAGTTGGCAGAATTTAGAAAAGTGTTCATCAATGCCAGAATTCTTGAAGAATCTGGTGAAGAATGGAAGTTCAATGAGGGTTGTCTGTCTATTCCGGATGTAAGAGAAGACGTGAAAAGAAAGGGCACAATCGTTATTGAATATTATGACGAAAATTTTGTGAAACATACAGAAACTTTTTCCGATATTAGAGCCCGCGTAATTCAACATGAATACGACCACATTGAAGGGATTCTGTTTACCGATCACTTAAGCTCACTTAAGAAAAAACTGGTAAAAGGAAAACTTTCAAAGATTTCTCAGGGAGATGTAAGTATTGGTTACAAAATGAGATTTCCAAAATAAATTAAACAAGGATTAAAAGAAATAATAAAAAGCAAAAAGCTTAGCGCTGATTGCAGAATTTACAAAAAATAAAATTATGCTGTTAGAAAAAATAATTTCAATTTCTGGAAAACCAGGACTTTACAAATTAGTTTCTCAATTAAGAAACGGATTCATCATTGAAGATGTTACCAACAAGAAAAAAGTAAGCATTGGAAACTCTAGCCAAGTAAGCTTACTAGATAATATTGCAATGTTTACATTTGATAAGGAAGTTCCTTTGTTTGAAGTTTTTGAAAATGTAGCTAAAAATAACGATTATAAAGAGACAATCTCTCATAAATCTTCAGATGCAGATCTGCAGGACTTTATGTTAGCTTCTCTTCCTAATTATGATACTGAAAGAGTGTATGCTTCTGATATCAAGAAATTAGCTCAGTGGTATAACATTCTTCACAAAGCAGGATATATCACTCCGGAAAGCTTCGTAAAGGCTGAGCCTGAAACTTTAGACGGTGAGCCTGCAGAAGAAGTAAGCTTAGATATTGACGCTAAAAAAGCAGCTCCAAAGGTAGAAAAGGCGGCAGCTCCAAAAGTAAAAGCTACTTCAGCAGCAAAATCAGCTCCTAAAAGTACGCACAGAAAACAAGGATAATTCAGTTCTGAATTAAAAATACAAAGCCTTGTCAGGAATTTTCCTGACAAGGCTTTTTTATTTTCCAAAACCTAACGGGTTTTTAAAACCTATAGTTGGTATCCCGTAATTTTCATTCTCAACGTTTGTAAAGGTGTCTGAATAACTCTTACATTTGTATAATATTGAATTTCCAATTACTTATGAATACAAAACAGGAAAAACTAGAAGCTTTCGGGAGATTACTGGATATTATGGATGATTTGCGTGAGAAATGCCCATGGGATCAGAAGCAGACGTTACAGTCTCTTCGCCATCTTACTCTTGAAGAAACATATGAGCTTTCTGACGCTATTTTGCAGGAAGATTTGCAGGAGGTAAAAAAAGAATTGGGAGATGTGCTGCTTCATTTGGTTTTTTATTCTAAAATCGGTTCAGAAAAAGAGAGTTTTGATATCGCTGATGTGATCAATTCCCTTAATGAAAAACTGATTTTCCGTCATCCTCATATTTACGGTGATACCGAAGTAAAGGACGAAGAAGAAGTAAAACAGAACTGGGAAAAATTAAAATTAAAAGAAGGTAACAAATCTATTCTGGGCGGAGTTCCAAAAAGTCTTCCAAGTTTAGTAAAAGCCTATAGAATTCAGGATAAGGTAAAAGGGATTGGTTTTGAATTTCATGATGCAGAAGATGCCTGGAAGAAAGTAGATGAGGAGATTCAGGAATTTCATGCAGAAACTGATCTTGATAAAAAGGAGCAGGAATTGGGAGATGTATTCTTCTCGCTCATCAACTATGCGAGAATTTCAGGAATCAACCCGGATTCTGCGTTAGAAAGAACCAATCTGAAGTTTATTTCAAGATTTCAGAAAATGGAAGGTCTTGCTGAAGAACAGGATGTAAATCTTGCGGATATGTCTTTGGAAGAAATGGATGTTCTTTGGGAAAAAGCAAAACAATTGTCTTAAAGGTAAGATTGGAACAATTCATGCTACTTATGTTCAGTAAAAAAATAAAAAATAAATATGTTACGCTTTCTTATATTACCCGCTATGTTTTTGTTGAGTTGTAATCCAAAAGCTCAGAATTCACCTGCTCAGGGAGATGATCTGAAGCCACAATTTTCGTTGCCTAAAAAGTTAAAAGAAGTTTCAGGGATCACGGTATCAAAAGATAAGAAAATAATCTGGGTAATAGAAGACAGAGGAAATAAAAATGCCGTTTACGGTCTTAATAATGATGGCCAGATGATGGCTAAAGTTCCGGTAGAAAATGCTGAAAATACAGACTGGGAAGATATAATATCAGATACTCAGGGAAATATTTATATCGGAGATTTTGGAAATAATGATAATAACCGTCAGGATCTGGCTATTCTAAAAACAGACCTGAAAGACATTACCCAAACCACTACAAAAGTAGTTCAGACTACTAAGTTTCATTATGAAGGGCAGACAGAATTTCCACCAAAAAAATCAAATCTGCTGTACGATTGTGAAGCATTTGTAGAGATGGATGGTAACTTTTATCTTTTCACCAAGAACAGAAGCAAAGGTTTTGACGGAACCTTTCTGGTATTTAAAGTTCCTAATAAAGAAGGAGACTTTGAAGCTAAACTGGTTGGGAAATTAAAGCTTCAGGGCGGATATAATGATGCTGCTATTACTTCAGCGACCATCAACAGTACAAAAGATAAGATTGTGCTGCTGACCCACAAAAATGTGCATGTTCTTACCGGATTTAATGCTGATGATTTTAGTGCGGCTAAGATTAATAAGATTCCTTTAAACCATAACTCACAGAAAGAAGCTATTGTTTTTACTGATGATCAAACATTAATGATTGCAGATGAAAAAGGGAAGGATGAAGGCGGAAATGTATATCAGTTTTCTCTTAAGCCATAACTATTATCAATAATAAATACTAAAAACCACAGAATCATCTGTGGTTTTTATATTTAGTAGTGAAGCTTCTATTCTTTTTTAGGCGGCTGTACTTTTTGATACAGTGCTTCCAGCTCCTTTGGAGGATTACCGGAATCAAAATCTGAAGAAGTATAGGTGGTGCCATTACTTGTGATCATCAGATTAGCGATCATAGCCTGATCAGAATGTCGACCTGTGGTAGGAGCCTGAAGAGTTGATATTTTAGATAAATCAATAGCGGCAGCCTGCTGTGAAATACTTTCCCATTCAGAAGAAGATAGAGAAGATTTATTTTCCTCACCATTAAAAGAAGTGGTTTTAGATTGGGGAGTGAGAGTAATTATTGTATGGAATCCTCTGGTTCGTTCTGTTAATTCTATTTTTTCAATTTTTGCCTGTTGTGTGTTTATGGTTAAATTTTTGTCGATGTTTCCATTTTTGTTTTGATGCTGGCAATGAATACTTGATAAAACTAAAATGATATTAATTGAAGTGATTAGTGTTTTCATTGTGTGTCTTTTTGTGATTGTTGATTAGCTAAAATATAAAAACGTATTGAATACAAAACTATTATATCAGGAAAATAAAAGACTCAAGGTTTCCTGAGTCTTTTATTAACGAGTATTTTTATTTAGAATTTCATTCCTATTCCTGCTGAGATACGTCCGCCATCTGCACCATAGAAATAATTCAGTCTGGCAGACATCATTTCCACAATGCTCAGCCAAACTCCGGCTCCTACAGACTGATGCCATTTTCTGGAGTATTCTCCATCGTTCCATACACGGCCGATATCATATCCAACGAGGATTCCCAGATTGGCAGGAACAATATTGTTTCTTATTCTTCCGAAATCCCAACGGATCTCAGAGTTGTTAGTAAAATAAGATCTTCCTGAGAACCTTTCATTCCTGAATGCTCTCATTCCATTGTTGCCCCCGATAGTTGCTGCCTGATAGAACTCAAAATTATCATTGTTGATCCACATCGCATTGCTCGCATTGGCAAATACAAAAACTCCTTTCTTATCGATCCTGTGGTCAATAGCGAACCTTCCCTTTACTGTCAGGAAATTTCTGTTGAAATTAGAAAAAGTAGCTTTCCAGTCGGCATTCAGCATCAATTCCATTCCCAAGGTTGGAAAAGCAGGGTTGTCTGCATTTTTATAGCTGAACGTATAATTAGCTCCTAAGAATTGCTGACTGTCAAATACTTCCGATCTTACATCCGGGGAAGTATTGATAAAACGCCCGTCTTTTCTCTGTACTTTATTATCTTCAAAAGTAAGCTGAATCTGATGATTAAAGTTCATCCAGCCTTTCTTTGAGATGGAAGGAGCAACATTAAATTTGGAAATTCTGGCTCTGTTATATTCTCTTTCCGTATTTTCTTTATCATAAGGACTGTCATTGGAAAGTCCAAAGAAATTCTGGGAAAATCTTGGAGTAGTATAAGCTGCATCAATATTAAAATCCCATCCGGAAATTGCTTTCTTGAAAATTCCTTTATAAATAAGGCTGAATCCGGCAGTAGCAGTATAAAAATTAGCCTTTAAACTATGCTTTTGGGTAAAAGGATCGCGAATGAAATTATTCACAGTATAATTAGCCAAAACGCCTATGATAACCCCGTCATCAGGGTTGTAATCAGCATTAGGATATCCCGCGAATGCATTGTACTTCGGATGCTTGTAATTGTAGGTGTTTAAATCATAATCATCTGCAATATTTTTAGTAGCATTCCCTGCGTTGTAGGTATTCTTTTGGGATTCGAAGTCGTAGATCTTTACTTTTCTTCCGTCTGCCACATTATATACATCATGGTTGTAACCGCCAATAAGTCTGATATTCATTTTAGGACGCCCGGTACCTACTACTTCATATATATCATCATCTTCTAGCCCGTAAATCCAAAGCTCTTTTGTTTTTGAATCATGATAAGTTTTTTCAAAAACCAGTTCGTTTTTATCCTTGTTTTTGCCTAATTTATATTGCTGCACAAGCACGGAATGTCCGTTTTTGGTAATCACAAATTTATCAGGTTCTACGGTTCCGGCCAAAGGAACTTTTTCCTGCAGTACATTGTAATAATCGGATGCGTATTGCTGTAATTTGTTTTTTCTTGCTTTCAGTTTTCTCTGGATATCAGCGATGGTCTCATCCTGAACTTCTTTGGGAAGATTATGGAATGCATCATCAATATCAGCGTCTGTTAAATGTTCCTGAATGTATTTAGCCTGAGCTTCCCATTCTTCCTGGGTAGAACCTTTTAAAAACACAAGATCCATTGGATAAGGCTCCATGGCCAGCCATTTCACACTGCTGATATCCTCTGTGAAGGTTTTCATATGACGGATGGCCGGAACATTCATAATAAGCTTAAAAGCAGCTCCATCATACTTACTGAAGGCCTGATCTCTATCCTTTGGAATCGGTTTATAAATAATTTTATTACCCACTTCATATTCTGCCCATTTCCATTGATCAGAATGCCTGTCCCAGTCTCCAATCAGCATATCAAATAACCTTGCCCGGATGTAAGATTCCTTGTCTACAGAGTACTTGTAGTTTTTGGTCAGGTTTTTCAGGACATCATCCGTAGAAACAATATCTTTAGCGTTATTAAGGTAAGCCAGCGTTTTTGGATCGGAAGAAAAACGCTCTTCGATCATATACATTTCATCCCCATAGTTTTGGTTATACTTTCCTAAAGCCTGTTGTTTGGGAATATAATATAATTTTGGATTGCTATGGAAAATATTCAGTTTTTCTGACATATTTCCTATAGTAAACGGTGTAAAAGGGTGGTTGGTAGTATAAAAATCCAAAAGGAATTTCTCTGGAAAGCTATTGGTAAGCTCTTCTCCAAACGTACTCCTTGTGAAAGCCATATTGTTGAGAAAACGGATCGCACTTTTTTTCACCCCACGCATCACGAATTCCTGTCCGTCATTTGTTTTTAATCTCAAACTGTTGGACTGATTTCCGCCTCCTTCTCTGAAAGGAGTATAACCGCCGTTCAGCTCTGAAAGATTAGCTGTAGGAGCTTCAATAGACATTCCATAGTATTTTCTGTAATGTTCTCCCCAAAGCCATCGGTAGACGCCTCCTTTCTGGGTAAGCTGTACCGGATAGATGGTAGATGGTATTGTAGCTGGGAATGTGTTTGGGAAGTTATTTACAAATACATCAGGTTTGGATATCACAGAAATCTGTGACAATTTCTGCAGTTTAGCCTCCTTTGTGGAAAAAAAATCTACATCGGTGCTCTGGTCTTTTCTGATATTAAGAACTGCAAAACCGCTTCCACCGTAGGAAAAATCTGTCTTTTCAATAATGGTAGCCGGATTTGTTTTAGAGCCTGCACCACTGATGATCTGTCTCATGTTTCCCTCTTCATGATATTGCAGGTTGTGATCGTGTCCAGAAACGAATATCACATTTTCTTTATCCTGAACAATACTTTTCAATCTGTTGGCAAGCTCTGCATAATGTTGATTATTAATATCTGCAGGGCTTATGCCCGAGGAACTTCTGAGAATGTTTATAGCACTTGCAACTCCAAGTACAGGAATTTTACTATTAAGCGGAAAAAGGTGTGATTTCGCAGAATGAAATCCTGCATGGGTTCCGCTGCTGATAACAGGATGGTGTAGGGCGATGATGATTCTTTTACCCTGATTTTTAATGATAAGATCTTTAAATTCTGTGTAAAAATCTTCACGGGTTTTGATGGTACAGCCTTTATTAATGCCAGGATAGTTGTCCCAGTTTGTAATGACCCATTCCGTATCAATGGCGATCAGTTTAATATCTTTGGTAATGTTGATGTCGTCAATAGGGCATCCGTTTTTAGGAAGGAATGCTTTTTTATCATCAAAATATTTTTTCACCAGTGATTCCTGAGCATTTAAACCACCTAAGCCTCTGTACCAGTCATGATTTCCGGGGATTACCAACGTTTTTCCTTTGAAATTTTTGGTAATGGAAAGCTGATCTTCCAGTTTTTGTTTTGCTAAAGCATACTCTTTATCTGATTCTTTAGGCATTCCGTTGGGATAGATGTTATCTCCAAGGAAGATCAGCATAGAGTTGCTGTCTGCGGAGTCCAGCTTACCTTTAAGTAAATCCAGTGTTTTCTGTGCCTGAGGCTCATCTGCGTTTCCGGCATCTCCGATCAGGAAGAGTTTAAAATCATTTTCAGATTTTATCTCAGAATCTTTAACTTCAAATAAGTTTTTGCCTTTTTGTACGTTATATGTTGCGCAGGAATACATGACTCCGGCGGACATTACTGTTCTCAGAACAATAGAAGTATTTTTTAGATGAGTTTTAAAGGATAAATTCATAAATTTACATTAACAAAAATTCAGGAATGAGCATTCTAGACAAAGCTAAAAATTATGTTGAAATCTTATTCAAAGATAAGTTATCTTCAGTATATTTTTATCATAATTTTATTCATACTGCCTATACGGTCAATAAGGCTGAGGAGATTATGAAGCATACCCCTGTTTCTGAAGAAGATCAGGAAAAAGTACTTGTGGCTCTATGGTTCCATGATACAGGATATATAGAATGTGCTATGAACCACGAAGAGAGAGGAGTAGAGATCATGAAGGGTTTTCTTCATCAGGAAAATTATCCGGAAAGCTATATCTCTGAGATAGAAAAGCTGATTCTGGCTACTAAAATTACTTATGTTCCTCAGAATATACTGGAGAAAATTGTAAAGGACGCTGATTTCAGTCATTTTGCAGGCCATGATTATAATGATATTTCTGATGCTTTAAGAAAGGAATGGGAACTTACCAATGTAAGATGTTTCTCTAACGAAGAATGGAATGCAGGGAATCTGGATATGCTTAAAAACAAGCATACTTTTTATACCGATTATGCAAAAGAAAACTGGGAACCTTTAAAAAAGAAAAATATCAAGAAGATTGAAAAGAAGCTGGAGAAAGAAGAGGAAAAAAAGGAGAGCTCTGAGGGTAAGCCGGACAACAAAAAAGATAAAGAAAAATCAGACAGAAGCGTAGATACTTTGTTCAGAGTAACACTTAATAACCATACAAGATTAAGTGATATTGCGGACAGTAAAGCCAATATTCTTCTATCGGTAAATGCGGTTATCATTTCAGTTTGTCTTTCTGTATTGGTTCCGAAGCTGGATGCTCCTAAAAATTCACACCTGATTATTCCGAGTTTTGTACTGCTGTTATCCAGTGTGCTGACTATTGTATTTGCTATTCTGTCTACAAAACCGAATGTGACGAAAACAACATTTACCTCTGAGGATATTGTAAACAGAAAGGTCAATCTCCTGTTTTTCGGAAACTTCCAGCAGATGATGTTTGATGATTATCATAATGCAATGAGAGATCTGATCAAAGACAGAGATTATATTTATGATTCTATGGTAAAAGATCTGTATTATCTGGGAAAAGTTCTTGACAGAAAGTATAAGCTTTTATCCATTACCTACAAGATCTTTATGGCCGGGATTATTATTTCCGTGCTTTCTTTTGGATTTGCTTTCTTTAGTCTTTAATTAAAAATAAATAATGATTTTCAGTCAATCTGTATATTGGCTGAAAATGTTTTTATTTCAAAAAATATTTTCGGGGACCTGAAAAACAGACCTTATTTTACAGAACGTTCTGGCTGATTGAAACTCTCAGTGCAAGCAATCCCGTAATTCCCTGAAGGTCTTCTACCTTTAAAAACTCTATATCATATTCCAGAATACCTTTTTTCTGAAGCTTGGTTACATATTCCAGATATTCTTTCTGATTTTCCATACCAAAGTACACGATGGTAATCTTTCCGGGAGCCGTAATCCGCTCTGAAGAATCTTTTACGTGGGCTTTATCCAGACGTTTTTTAATGATCTCGTAGTAGGAATTATAGGCCCCGTCTACATCAAAACGCTTTTCATCCATTCTGAAGCGGATGTCTATTTTTTCATTATATACAAAGATCAGGGAAGCTATATCCAATGGAATAGGGAGTTCCTTTTTAAAAGACTGGAATTCAAGTTCCATTTTGCAGACAGTCTTTAATTGCAGGTACCTTAATTTATGAACAACTTTTGAGGTGTAATGCAGATCCGGAGCAATGGTATGCCCAATATACAGATTATGTTCCACACCATCAGATTTAAATCTTTCATAATAATGCGGGAAGATCTGTTGAGCCTTGACCTGGCTTTCATCCAGCATATCTGCGAGTTTTCTGTTAACCAGAGTAATAGAGTCATCCAGATCCTTTCTGTGGTTATAAAAAAGATCTGTTTGTGCCAATACCAATGCAAAGTAGTTTTGGATCTTTGATTTTATTTCCTGTGGTGTTCTGATTTCCAGTTTTCCCTGTAAGAAAGGATGTATTTCTTCTCTCAGTAATCTTTGAAGGCGCTGTTCCGTATCTGCTTTGATCTCATGGTTCAGTTCGTTTTCAAAAATATCAAGAGCCAGCAAAAACTTCTCTGAATTAGAATTGGTTAAAGTCAGAATATCCTTAAGCCACTCAATTTGTTGGTTGAGGTCATTAAGCATCAGGTTAAAGCGTTTTTCAGAAGAGGAACGTATGTCTGAAACACCAAATAACGGGGTAAGGTTTTTAAATGAAATCTGCTTTAAGGTATATATTTTCTTACCAAGAGATGCCGTAAAATATTTTTCCGCTTCATTTCGGAATTTCCATACCACACTGTCATGAATGGTAGTATATTCCCGCTGTATTATGGCTTCTATCTGATAATTTTTCTCAAAATAAAATCTGCTGAGAGAGAATAGGACCATGTCGGTAAAAAACTCAAGTTTTTTGAGTTTTAAACCATTGAAACTGCCTGCGATGGGGGAAGTAAACTCCATAATAGCAAGAAGCTCATTATCTTTCATGATAGGAATTACCATGAAGCTGTTGATATTATTATCCTTTAAAATATTGAAGGACGGAAGCTGTCTAATATTCTCATCAAGATTATCCACATTGGACACTACAATTGATTTCGAATTATGGTTTAAATTATTAAAAGTCGTTTTACGGGTTTCTTCGTCAAATGTATTGATCCAGAAATCCAGAATATGATTGGTAAGCAAGCTTTCATAAATCGGGAGTTTATCAAGCTTTTGCTCTTTTTTATTAAAGGTCATCAGTCCGAAACTGAGCTCCGGAACGTCAAAATATGATTTGAAAATCTCTGTCAGGTTCTCATTCGGATTTAAATTTTCAGGATCAATTTCGATCATGCTTGATTTAAGATCGGAAAGGGCTACCTCAGAGGTACAGTCTACCAGCGAGATAATGGTAAAGCCTTTTAATATCCAGGATTGTGACGGAAAATATTTTTGCCACAATTTAAAATCATCCAGATTTTCCAACAGCATATCCATGATCTCATCAGATGGAATTTTTGCCTCTTCAGTAGGATAAATCTCTGTAAAATCTGAATTTACCGTTATCTTATAGTGTTTCATGATTCCCAGTTTATTCGGGATATCATAATAAAACGGAATAGTGCTTTTGATATCTTTTTTAAAATAGCTCTGAAGAATCAGGCAACAGCAAAATACATAAAATTCGTTGTCACTAATATTTCTCAGCTCAATTTCAAAATCTTTTCCTGCATCTTTAAGAATATCTTTAAACCTCTCTGTATAGTTGAACGTGATATTAGATAGAGGAATACTTGCTGCTTTTATTTCATTTCGGGTAAGTCCGGTAGGAAAAAGATCGGCGAGCAGTGATCTGATGAGGTCTTCATTCTTTTCCAGAATGCTTATATCCTGAAAGCCTTCTTTCAGTTCTTTAAAATTCCGTGTTCTCTCAATCAGGGATTCAGCATAGTTGACCCTGTATTCCAAACGGTCATTATACCGGATATGTTCCAGTACATCCAAATATTTTTTGAATGAGATATAAACCTGGAAGGGAGAGTCTTTTTTGTAAAGATTAGCCAACTACTGAAATTTAAAGTAAAGTTATGAAAAAAAGACTATTTCCAACTCTGTTTAGGATTGGTAAAAATGATCTTTTGCTGTTGTTTTATTTTGTTTTTCTGAAAGAAGTGTTGAAAAGGATATTACATTAAATGATTCTTCTTTTTCTTTTTGAAGATTTTCTATACGCTTTTCTTTTGGTGATATTTTGAACAAAAAATTGCCTCCGAAGAACTGAGGCAATTTTCGTATCATAAAAATCTATGAAGACTAAAATTTGATATTATATCCCAATATAAACTGTGTTCCGAAAATACTGAAATGCTGGGCATCATAACTGGATTGCTGATACCGTCCATTGAAAGTAACAGTATTGTAAACTTCGTCATATGTCTTATCTGCAGGCAGATTTCGTAATTCCCATTTTGGTAAAATATTAAAGATGTTCAACGCCCCGATATTAATCGTGTTTTTACTGTTGATGTTGTAATTGATGGTAAGATCTGTTGTAATTCTGGGCTTAAATCTTAAATAGGATTGTGAATCAGCAGCAGGATCATTCCAGGCAAGGTTAGCGCCCGGCATACCGCTGTTGGCATAAGTTGCCTTGCCAAATAGTGTATTATTAAGCGATATATTCCATTTTTTAATGGCGTAATCTATTCCGAGCACAGCTTTTAATGAAGGCCTTGAAGTAGTGGCTAGAGCTTCTTCAGTTCTGTTAAATGGAGCCACAAGATTAAGACCATTCAGTTTATCCGAGTTTTTCGTTATTTTAGACTGATTCATATTCATGGCAAGATTTAATGCAAGCTTTCCCGTAGCCAGATCAATATTTCTGTAGTTAGCCACAAGATCAAGACCTATAGTTCTGGTGTCTACGCCATTGGTAAAGAAGCTGGCTGCATTAACTGTTGTTACTCCTATACTGCTTAAAGGATCCAAAATAGTAGCTTTATCGCTCATTCTGGAACTTAACAAAATCCTGTCATATACCTTGATCAGATATCCATCGAGTGTTATTGAGAAGTTTTTATTAGGTTGGATACCTAGTCCCAAAGTGAAATTAAGTGATTTTTCTGCATCTAACTTTGGGATACCAATAGCCTTAGCTTCTTTGCCTACATTGTTGAATAGTCCTTCTGATACGATCTTTCCATTATTAAAAACATTCTGAATCGTCGAAAGATAAACCTGCTGAAGACTTGGAGCACGGAAACCTGTAGATACAGATCCTCGCGCTACCAGCTTTTTTCCTATGATATTTTGTCTGGCACTCACTTTCCAAACTAACGCATTCCCAAAATCGCTGAAATTCTCAAAACGTGCTGTGGCATTGAATGTGGTTGCTTCAGAAATGTCAAAAGCTGCATCGGCATATACTCCGATGTTATATCTGGAGAAAACACCTGAATTTTCCTGTGATAGCCCCGGAAACGAAATGGAACCCGTCTGATTATACGAAGCCGGATCACCTGCATAGATTTCATATTCGTCTCTTCTCGCTTCAGAACCAAATGCAAGGGCAACATGGTCTGATAATCTTTTGGAAACATCAATATTTCCAATAATATTATTGAATCTGAAACCTCCGGGTTTAAAGTTAATAGGACTCGATGCTCCCAATGCGGCATTGAAAGTATTTCCGACAGTATATAGAATTTTATTTCCTCCAAAAGTGGTACTCAGATCAATATTCCAGTCGCTTTCTGTTTTTGTTTTATATCCCAAGGTTGCTCCATAATCTGTGAGGTCTCCAATAAAGGTTGGTGTAAAGCCGTCTGGAGAGTTAAGTGCATTTTTAGGACTCACCCAATAAGGTGTTCTGTGATTGGCAAAACTGCTTACTTTTTTAACAGCAAGCGAGGCATTGGCATAAAGACTTGACCGCTCAGAAACCGGTATTGAGGTATTCACCAAAAAACTTATGCTGTTCTTTTTAGGATAAGCATTTTTATTTTGGGCATCCGGATATTGAGCTAAATAAGCTTCCACTTCATTTTGATTGGCTCCAAAGGTTTGAGCTTCCCAATATGGATTTACCTTTCCATTTCTATAAGCATAATCATTGTTTTGAAAGTTGGTAGAGAAAGTAAGAAAGCCTCCGTTTTTAAACGTAGATCCTGTAATCAGGTTAAAATTTTGTGAAAAGCCATCTCCTTTGGAATATAATCCCAGATTGGCATTAGCTTCTGTAAAGTTGATTTTATCTTTCAATAGAATGTTGATAACCCCGGCAATAGCATCCGAACCATATTGTGCAGAAGCACCATCTCTCAGAATTTCTATTTTTTTGATTGCAATAGAAGGAATAGATGAAAGGTCTGCTCCTGTTTCTCCTTTACCAATGGTGTTCTGTGTAAATATAAGGGATGATTGATTTTTTCTTTTCCCATTGATTAAAACCAAGGTTCTTGATGATCCCATATTTCTGATTTCAAAAGGATCCAGTAAAGAGGTAGCATCCTGCACGGCGGCACTGGTAGAGTTGAAAGACGGGATTCTGTACTGTAAGGCTTGTCCTACGGAACTATGCCCGGATGACTGGATAATAGCGGCGTCTATATTATCTATGGGTAGGGGAGTAGAAACACTTGATCTTGGAGCGGCTCTGGTTCCTACCATCACGACCTCGTCAAGTTTCTTTGAGGTTGCTGAGTCTTTTTCCTGCGCCTGTACTAAGCCTATGGTGCATAATAAAAATGCCGCAGCGGCATTGCTGTTTGTCTTCATCATTGTGTTGTTTTTTATTGTGTGTTTTTCGAAATAGAAGACAAATATATTGAATGTTATTTTGTTTATGTATTTATTTTTAACTTTTTTTAAGATATTATTTTTATTAAAATTGATATTTGTTTATTTTATTTTAAATTTTAATCAATTAAGATTGCGTAGTTTATAATTTTTAATTTTTGATTTTGTGGGTTGATATTTTTTCCATGCATAGGATAATGATTTTTTACTAATTCCTATGCTTGTGATTTGTTTAAATTGAAGTTTCATTACGCATTAACCTCATTGGTTAATAAATCTTTAATGTAATAAATAAAACATTATTGGATAGGGGAATGTACAAAATGCCCCATTCCTGAAGAATGGGGCATGACAATAGACTAAAATTGTGAGAGATTCACAAAAAAACCTTTCAGATTATCTGAAAGGTTTTTGATATTGTGTGGATAACTTTTTATAATCCGAACATTTTTGCAAACAGATCCGGGAAGATACCCAGAACGATAATCGTTACGATTACAAATACTGCAACAACATTGTAAGTAAGTGTTACTTTCTCTGATGACTTGAATGTAGATTCTTTAAAGAAGAACATCGCGATGATTAATCTTAAATAGTAAGCGATAGATAGGGCAGACCCTAAAACTGCTACCAATACTAAGAATGCTGCACCATTCATTGCCTGAGAGAATAAAGCAAATTTCCCCATGAAACCAGCTGTTAATGGAACTCCTGCCATTGAAAGCATAGAGATCGCTGCTGCTGTTGCCAATAAAGGTTCTGTTTTTGCCAATCCTTTGAAAGCTCCGAAAGAAGTTTCCCTTTTTAATTTCTCTACCCAGATCAGACACATGAAAACTCCTACTGTAGATAAAGCATAAGCGAATAAATAGAACGCTAAGTTATAAGTAGAAAGGCTTGTCATTCCGAAGAATACCAATCCGATGTATCCTGCGTGAGATACTGAAGAGTAAGCCAACATTCTTTTTGCATTCGTCTGGGCAAGACCCATAACGTTTGCCAGTAATAAAGTGATGATTAAGAATACTCCCAAAACATTGATCCATTCGTGAGTCACTCCGGCAAATCCGATTGTCATTAATCTGAACAATGCGAAGAAACCTGAAATCTTTACCACACTTGCCATGAATGCTGTAATTAATGAAGGTGATCCTGCATATACATCAGGGCTCCACATATGGAAAGGAGCTAAAGCTACTTTAAATGCCAATGCACAAAGAATAAGCAATACTCCTAAAATGAACATTACGTTTGAAGCATTAGCTACTCCAAAGTCGTGGATCTTATATAAATCAAAACTTCCTGCACTTCCGTAGATGAACGCGATTCCGAAAAGTAAGAAACCTGTCGCGAATGCACCCATTAAGAAATATTTGATTGAAGCTTCATTTGATCTTAAATCAGTTTTGTTGGCACCAGCCATTACATATAATGGGATAGAAAGGATCTCAACACCTAAGAACATGGTTACCAGGTTCTGGTATCCGAAAAGAACAATTCCTCCCACCAAGGCAAATAGCATCAATGCATATAATTCTGATTGGTGGCTTCTGTGATTGCTGAATGCAAAACCTCCCAAGAAGAATAACAATAAGGTTGTTACAATGGATAATTTAGTGAATAATGCTGTATTGGCACTGTATTCATACATATGCTTATAGTGATCGAAGAACGAACATTCAGGCATAAAGCTTACATACAATGCGATGATTAAACCTAAAATCCCAATGTATCTTGCGAATTTTCCTTGTTCGAAAACTCCTGAAAATAACGCAATAACTGCCGTTAGGAAAACAATAATTAAAACACTCATAATATAGATTTGAGATTTGAGATTTAAAGTTTAAAGTTCAAGGTTTAGAGTAAAAAGTTCCGGGTTCAAGAGTTTCCGTCCTTTATCTCTTCGTCTTTTATCTTTATGCTCTCTAATCTCTTATTTTTTTAATTTTTAAATCTTTTAATTTTTTAGTTAGCCATTGCCGTGTAGATAAACTTCACTGAACTACTCACCATTTCTATTACCGGTTGTGGGAAAATACCAAGTAAGATCACAAAAACCGCTAAACTCGCCAATACAGAGAATTCTACACCAGATAAATCTTTTGCTGTGCTTAACACTTCTACATTTCCTTCTCCAAACATTGCTTTTCCGTAGAATCTCAATAAGTATACTGCGCAAAGAATTACCGTAAGACCAGCAATTACCGCTGCTGTTCCGTTGAAGTCATATACTGCTTTTAACAGGATAAATTCTCCGATGAATCCATTCGTCAATGGAACTCCCATTGAACCTAATATAATAATCAGGAATAAAACAGCAAACTTAGGTGCTACTTTAGCTAAACCACCCATTTGTCTGATATCTCTTGATTTAAATCTCTTGTATAAAATATCACAACAGTAGAATAATCCCACTACGTTAATACCGTGAGCAAAAGTCTGTACCAATGCACCTTCAGCACCTTCAACATTGAAAGTTCCTCTTAAAGTAACTACTGCTGAAGCGAAGATACCAGCTACCATCAAACCTACGTGAGAGAAAGATGAATAAGCAATGATTCTCTTCATATCCGTCTGAATGATCGCGATCAATGCTCCGTGAACAATTCCCACGATGGCAAGAATAATTACGATCTGTCCTGAAATTCCTGCAATAGGAAGTGGAGTGATTGGAAGTAAATAACGCATTAGGCCATACACTGCCATTTTAAGCATGATACCGGATAACAACATCGATCCCTGAGTAGGAGAGTAGGTATACGTATCAGGCTGCCAGGTATGGAAAGGGAATACCGGTAATTTCACTGCAAAAGCAAAGAAAATGAACCAGAATACCACAGTCTGCTGTACTTCGTTCAGTTGCGCATTGTATAGATCTGTTAAAGCGAATGATGCAGAGTGGTTGTACACATAGATCAATCCGGCTAACATAAATAAAGATCCAACGAATGTATATACGAAGAATTTCGTAGTGAATTCAAACCTTTTATTCTCTTGTCCCCAAAGTCCGGCAATAAACCAAATTGGAATCAAAGTTACTTCCCAGAAAATGTAGAACAATAATCCGTCTAAAGAAGTAAATACTCCTACAAGACCGAATTGCATCAACAGAATCAATCCGTAGAATGTATTTCTGTAGTTTACACTTTCATTGAAAGAAGATAAAATGATGATTGGCGCTAATATGTTAGTCAGCAATAAAAGAAGCATACTCATCCCATCGATACCGAAGTGAAGAGAGCTCTTCATAAACTGTGACCACGGATAATTGATCTCATGCTGCAATACGCTGTCTACTGTCGGAGTAAAATCAAAATCCGAAAGTATATAAAACGTAAGAAGCATTTGAATCAATGCAATTCCCAGTGCCAAATATTTGCTGGAATTACTCTTCCATGCAAAAACTAATCCCGAACCTACTAGAGGTAATAGTAATAATGTTAATAATAAACAAGACATTATTATTGTAATAAAAAGTTAACAATTAATATAATTCCCACAGCTAAAGACATGATAAGAATATACGTCTCTACATTTCCGTTTTGAACACGCTTCATAGCTTTTCCGCTGTCTTCAGCACCATCACCTACAAAGTTTACAAAACGGTCTAAGATACCCTTATCAAACATCTTTCCTCCGCGTCCTAATCCTTCAACAGTTTTTACAATCAATGCGTTGTAAAGTTCGTCAACGTATAATTTCTTAGCAGAAAGCTTTTCCCATCCGGTATAGTTTTCTTCTGCAACAGCCATTTTCTTCTTACTTACATAAGTATTTCTAACGATAAACCATACCGTAAAGAACATAATCACTGTAGCTGCTAATAAGATCATTTCAGTATTGAAATCTACTCCTGAAAGAGTAGCTTCCATCTGGCTGTAGCTTTGTTCCGTAAGAACAGGCTTTAACCATTCCATCAGTTTAGCATAGTGTCCGTGACCGATGAAGTGTGGCAGGTTGATAAAACCTCCAACTACAGAAAGAATAGCCAATACGATCAATGGTAATGTCATATTAGACGGGCTTTCATGTAAGTGGTGTTTCTGCTCTTCAGTACCTCTGAACTCTCCGTGGAAAGTCAGATAGTATAGTCTGAACATATATGTTGCAGTCATTGCCGCTAAAACAAATAAGATTACCCAGTAAACCGGATTTTTAGCGAAAGCTGCTACTAAAATTTCGTCTTTAGAGATCATCCCTGATAATAGAGGGAAACCTGAGATGGCTAATGTTCCGATCAGGAAGGTAGCGTGGGTAAGAGGAATATATTTCTTAAGACCTCCCATGAAACGCATATCCTGCTCGTTGCTCATTGCGTGGATTACAGAACCTGCTCCTAAGAATAATAAAGCTTTAAAGAAAGCGTGTGTCATTACGTGGAACATTGCTGTTGTATACGCACCAAGACCTAAAGCGATGAACATAAATCCAAGTTGTGAAACGGTAGAGTATGCCAATACTTTTTTGATGTCGTTTTGACGTAGTGCGTAGAATCCTGCTAAAGCTGCAGTTAAGAATCCGATTAATAAAATTCCTCCTTGTACAGTTGGTGCTAAAGTAAATAAGAAATTTGATCTTACTACTAAATAGATACCTGCTGTTACCATCGTTGCTGCGTGAATTAATGCAGAAACAGGAGTAGGTCCGGCCATTGCGTCCGGTAACCATGTATATAATGGAACCTGAGCCGATTTACCGGTAGCACCGATGAATAAACTCGCTGTGATAAAGATGATCACTGTTCCGTCTAATTCAAATTTTGAAGCATTTTCAGCTACTGAAAGGTAATCTACAGCGTTGGTCTGAGCAGCAATCATAAAGATACCGATCAGTAACGCAAGGTCACCAATTCTGTTCATGATGAAAGCTTTTCTTGCTGCTTTACCATATTCTTCGTTGGTGTACCAGAACCCGATCAATAAGTAAGAACAAAGACCTACACCTTCCCATCCGATGAATAAGATAAGGTAGTTGCTTCCCATTACTAAAAGTAACATTGAGAAGATGAAAAGGTTCAGGTAAGTAAAGAACTTATAGAATCCTTTATCATGACTCATATATCCGATAGAGTATAAGTGAATCAGTGAACCGATACCCGTGATGATCATAACCATCATTAAAGAAAGCTGATCAATCTGGAATCCAAAATTGATTTGAATCCCATTAACTCTAAACCATTCAAAAGCTTTTACGATTACAGGCTGGCTTTCAGAATTGAAATTCATGAAAAGACTTACAGCGATACAGAATGATCCGAAAACCATTGCCGTAGCCAAAGAACCAACCACTATTTTTGGAAGATTTTTTCCGAATAAACCGTTTATAAGAAACCCTAAAAGTGGTAAAAGTACTATTGCATATACTAAATTCTCCATTCTTATCCTCTTAATTTATTAAATATACTAACATCTACAGAACGGGTATTTCTATACAGCATAGCAATAATTGCCAGACCTACCGCTACTTCAGCAGCTGCAACCACCATAATGAAGAACACTAAAAGCTGTCCGTCTCCATTCCCTTTGTATGCTGAAAAAGCAGCCAATAAAAGGTTTACAGAGTTAAGCATAAGCTCTACACAGCCTAGAATCACAATAGCATTTTTTCTCAGCAAAACTCCCATTACTCCTAAGCAGAACAATACTGAACAAAGGATAATGAAGTAATTCAAAGGGATGCTTTGTATAAAAGTATTTACTTCTCCCATAATTTTATAAATCTTTTTTACCGATTAATACCGCGCCTACAATACCTGCTAAAATCAGGATAGAAGCAAGCTCAAACGGTAAAACATATTCATTAAATAAAAGTCTACCCAGATTTTTAGTAAGACCAACACCTCTGTCTACATTCTCTACTACAATTTGGTTTTGCTGAACTCCTCTGAATACTCCTAAAACTCCAACTAAAAGAAGACCTGCAGTAAAAACTCCAATAAATTTTAAAGTATTACCCTTCTTACTTTCGTCTGCTTTATTAAGGTTAAGCATCATTAAGATGTAAAGGAAGAGTACCATGATGGCACCTGCGTACACTATAATCTGGATAATTGCAAGGAACTGAGCATTCAGAAGAATGTACATTCCGGCAATTGAAAACATCGTAACAATTAATGACAAAATAGCATATAAAGGATTCTTCGCAAACACGAAGTACACTGCACTTGACACTGCTAAAAACGCCACCAAGAAAAATAAAAACTGATCCATTATTTTACCGCATTTTTTTGTTTCTCGGATTGTCTTGTTGTGATGTCAATCCTTTCGTTTATTTTTTCAACTAATTTATCTTTTCCATAAATGAAAGAACCTCTGTTGGTTTCCACATCTACTAATCTGTCTGTAAGATAGATTGCAGATTTAGGACAAGCCTCTTCACACATACCGCAGAAAATACATCTTAGCATATTGATTTCATATACTGAAGCATATTTTTCTTCTCTGTAAAGGCCTTTTTCCTCTTTAGTTCTTTCAGCAGCAGTCATCGTAATGGCTTCTGCAGGACAAGCTACCGCACAAAGTCCGCAAGCTGTACATCTTTCTCTGCCTTCCTCGTCTCTTTTCAAAACGTGCTGACCCCTCCAGATGGTAGTTCTTGGCTTCTGTACTTCCGGATACGAATATACTGCGGGAGCACCCTTTATCACGGTTCTTACAGCATGCTTAAATGTAATCCCCATCCCTGTGAAGATCGCAGGCAGGTAGATTTTTTCAGCAAGGGTCATTTCTTTATTGGAAACAACTTTTGATCTGTTTGTAAGTTTCATTTAATTATAGATATTAGATGTTAGACACCAGATTTTAGACTAATCTTGTCTGCTATCTTAATTATTTAATATTGATGATTGAATATGATACGCTAAAGATAAAACTTTGATTTCATTATCAAATTTTCAAATCAGCTCATTTTCAAAATTTCTTAGTTTGCAAATGCTAAAATTACAGCTCCTGTAATTAATAGGTTTACCAATGCCATTGGGATTAATGTTTTCCATCCTAAGTGCATTAACTGGTCATATCTGAATCTTGGAAGTGTCCATCTGATCCACATAAAGATCAGAATTCCGATTACTGTTTTCGTTAAGAATGCTACGATACTTAAGATTCCTGCAACGTTTTCTCCCCAGTTCTGAGTTACCCATTCAATACCAGGATAGTTGTAACCTCCGAAGAAAAGAACAACCATGAAAGCATTAGAGATAAACATGTTCACATATTCCCCGAACATATATAAACCTAACTTCATGGAAGAGTATTCTGTAGAGTATCCTGTTACCAGTTCAGATTCACACTCAGGTAAATCGAATGGGTGTCTGTTGGTTTCAGCTAAAGCCGCGACAAAGAATACAAGGAAAGCAATTGGCTGGTAGAAAATGTTCCAGTTCATACCGGAAACCCAAGGAATAACTCCCCATAATTTTCCAGTAGTCTGGCTTTCTGTGATTTCTTTTAAGTCTAAGCTTCCTGCCATCATAATAATAGAAAGAAGCGCTAATCCCATTGCTAATTCATAAGAAATCATCTGAGAAGAAGCACGGATAGCACCTAGTAATGAATATTTGTTGTTCGAAGCCCAACCTCCGATCATAATTCCGTAAACCCCGATGGAAGCCATTCCGATGATGAAAAGTACACCAACATCAATATTAGCTACCTGAAGGTCAAAAGAAGTACCTGCAATATTTAAACTTTTACCCCAAGGAATAACTGCTCCTGTGATTAATGAAATAAACATTACTAAAGCCGGTCCCAATACGAAAAGGAATTTTTCAGCATTGGCAGGTGTAAAGTCTTCCTTGAAGAAGAATTTTCCACCGTCAGCAAGAGGTTGCAGTAATCCGAAAGGTCCAGCTCTGTTAGGACCAATTCTATCCTGCATGATAGAGGCAACTTTTCTTTCTGCCCAAGTAGAGTAGGCTGCAATCGTCAACGATAGCAGGAAAAGCGCTAGTACAAGTATAAGTTTAAATGTAAGTAAATCCATTTTTGTTTTAAAGATTTTTAGATGTGAGATGTCAGATACTAGATATGAGGTTGAGTCTGATGTCTTGTGTCTGAAATCTAATTGTCTTTATTAAAATTATTTTTCGTCTTTTTCACTGATTTCCTTAGCACCAGGATTATCAATCATTATCAATTCGTCTTTTGGCTTCTGGTAATGATTCAATGAAATTACAGAGTGTCTGTCGATATGTCTAGGACCTTCAATATTCCAGTCTGATAATGCTTTTCTTTCGAAACGACATGTATCGCAGATGAATTCTTCAACTTCACCCCACTGGTCTTTTCTTGCAGTAACTCTTACGATTTCGTCACCTTTCATCCAAACTACAGTTTTTCCTGAACATTTATCACATTTACAAGAAGCGTTCATTGGTTTTGTAAACCATACTCTGCTGGCAAAACGTGAAGTTCTGTCTGTTAATGCTCCTACAGGACAAACGTCGATAACGTTTCCGATGAAGTCATTATCTAAAGCTTTATTTAAATAGGTGGAAATTTCAGCATGATCTCCTCTGAAAAGAATACCGTGCTCTCTTTCACCTGTTAATTGGTTGGCAGCTAATACACATCTTGCACAAAGAATACAACGGTTCATGTTCAATTTGATGTTCGGGCCAAGATCATCAGCTTCGTAAGTATTTCTTTCGAATTCTGTTCTGGTCTCAAGGTTTCCGTGTTCATATCCAAGATCCTGAAGATGACATTCCCCAGCCTGATCACAAACAGGGCAGTCCAGCGGGTGATTGACCAATAAGAATTCGGTAACCGCTTTTCTTCCTTCCTGAGCTTTCTCAGAAGTAAGGTTTTTAACTTCCATACCGTCCATTACATTTGTTCTGCAGCTTGCTACCAACTTCGGCATAGGACGCGGATCTGCTTCAGATCCTTTAGAAACTTCTACAAGACAGGTTCTACATCTTCCTCCACTGGTTTCTAATTTGCTGTAGTAACACATAGCAGGGGGTACAGATTTACCACCGATTTGTCTTGCAGCTTCCAAAATAGAAGTACCAGGCAAAACTTCAGCAGTATGTCCGTCTATCGTTATTTTGAATTTTTTAACTTCTTCGCTCATATCGTATGCTTTAAGCTTTATGCATTAAGCAATAGGCTTTGTTATTTATATTTCTTAGTATTAAATGTATATCCAATTCCCCCCATGATTTGTCCGAAAACAAAATCCTGCTGAGCTTTGTCTGGTTTGTTATTCAATGTGGTTTTGATATCCCACATATTGATGTAACCTGCTTTTCCTTCTAATCTTACCATTACATGGTCCCAAAGTACTAAGTTAAGACTGGCTCTTACATCGGTTCCCATACCTGCAACGTGGAAACGGTCACTTCTTTCGTTTCCGAAAAGCTTTACATTACTCTTTGGGAACATAAATCCGATACCGGCACCATAAGACCAGACTAAATCAACATTTTTCTTATTGATAAGGCTTTTATACTTTTCAAGACCTAAGTTTTCATAGTTAAGTCCGTCTGTATGTTCAAAAGTAAGGAACTTCTCATCTGCAAGGTTCACTTGCCCGTTCTGTACCATGGCTGCATATTCAGGATCTGAAATATGTCCTTTAAAGTTAACGGTTTGATCCTGGTCCATCACATATTTCATGTGGTCAATTCCTAAAACAAGCGCTAAATTATCTTTAATAAAATATCCTATTCTGAAATTATACTGCGTTACAGTAAACCAACTTGGATCAAAATAGACAATTCCGAATTTGGTAGGTCTATCCTGAGCCGTTACATTATTCAGCTGAAAATCATATCCATTTCCTTTAAAACGGATATCCGAATTACTGAACGCTGCTCTGTTCCACCCATAAAAAGCGAACATCTGACCTTTTTTGCTTAAAGGTTCCGGTTTCTTGGAAACAGGAGTTTTAAACAGGTCTGCATTATTTTCTACTAGTAAAGAATCTTTTTTCTGTCCGAAAACAAAACTCGACATCATTAAGCCGACAACCAATAACTTTTTCATTTTACCTATGCATTCTTTTCAACAGCCGGGATTGGATCTGCATAATGTGCTAATCCATAGTTTTGAGTCTGAGATAACTCAGGGTTTTTCACGTGCCACTCAAATTCATCTCTGAAGTGACGGATTGCTGCTGCAACAGGCCAAGCCGCTGCATCTCCCAATGGACAAATCGTATTTCCTTCGATTTTTCTCTGGATATCCCAAAGTAGATCGATATCTTCCATTTTTCCTTCTCCTTTTTCAATCTTCTTTAAGATTTTATGCATCCATCCTGTTCCTTCACGGCAAGGTGTACATTGTCCACAGCTTTCATGGTGATAAAATCTTGCTAAAGTCATTGTGTGATCCACAATACACTGGTCTTCATCTAAAACGATGAAACCTCCTGAACCCATCATTGTTCCGGTAGCAAAACCACCATCAGCTAATGATTCATAGTTCATATATCTTGGCTCTCCATTCACTGTTCTCAGCAATAGATTAGCAGGAACAATCGGAACAGAACTTCCTCCAGGAATACAAGCCTTTAATCTTTTTCCGTCTTTAATACCACCACAGTATTCATCAGAGTAGATGAATTCTTCTACAGTAATGGTCATATCAATTTCGTATACTCCCGGTTTGTTGATGTTTCCACAAGCAGAAATCAATTTCGTACCTGTAGATCTACCTACACCAATTTTAGCATACTCAGCACCTGTAATATCAATGATTGGAACGATTGCTGCAATAGATTCAACGTTGTTTACTACCGTTGGTCTTTCCCAAAGACCTTTTACAGCCGGGAATGGTGGTTTTAATCTTGGGTTACCTCTTTTTCCTTCAAGAGATTCCAGCAATGCAGTTTCTTCACCGCAAATATAGGCTCCGCCTCCTCTCTGTACATAGATTTCAAGATCGAAACCGGTTCCTAAAATATTTTTACCTAAAAATCCTGCTGCTTTAGCTTCTTCAATTGCTTCTTCTAAAATATCAGGAATCCATGAATATTCTCCACGGATGTAGATATAAGAAACATTTGAACCTAAACAGAAAGATGAAATCAGCATTCCTTCGATCAATAGGTGAGGAAGGAACTCCATTAGATATCTATCTTTGAATGTTCCAGGTTCAGATTCATCTGCATTGACAACAAGGTGTCTTGGAACGCCTTCCGGTTTTGCCAAAAAGCTCCATTTCATCCCTGTTGGGAATCCAGCTCCACCACGTCCTCTTAGTCCTGAAGCTTTTACTTCTTCAAGAATTTCATCAGGAGTCATTTTCAAGGCTTTCTCTGCCGCTGTGTAACCTCCCTGTTTACGGTATGTTTCAAAGTAGCGAATACCTTCTATATGTGCGTCTTTAAGTAAAAGTTTTTTACTCATTGTTTATTATGCTTTTAGCGTTCAGCTATTGGCTCGTGGCTTTTAGCTTATGGCTATTTTTAATGTGTTAAAATTTATTTAGTCTAAAGCAAGTTGTCCCTGTCTGCAAAGATCAAGGATTTCGTCTACTTTTTCTATCGTTAAATTTTCATGAAAGAACTTTCCAAGCTGTAGCATTGGTGCATATCCGCATGCTCCAAGACATTCAGCAGGCTTTAAGGTAAACATACCGTCTTCAGTAGTTTCTCCGTCTTTAATGTTCAGTTTCGTTCTGATATGGTCAAGGATTTTTTCGCTTCCACAAACCATACAAGGTCCGGTTCTGCAAACCTCTAAAACATATTTACCTACCGGCTTCATGTTAAACATGGTATAGAAAGTAGCCACTTCATATACTTCGATCGGTTTGATACTTAATAGTCCGGCAACATAATCCATCACAGGAACATCTAACCATCCTCCGAATTCTTTCTGTGCCAAGTGAAGTACAGGAAGAAGAGCAGATTTCTGTCTTCCTTCAGGATATCTTGCGATAATTTTGTGTACCTGTGCTAAACTTTCCGGTTTAAAAGCTATTGTTTCGCTCATTTTTTATCTAAGATTAAAGAGTAAAGAACAAAGAAAGAAGATTCCTAAAGTCCGTTATTCTAAATTCGTTTTATATTGGGTGAAGAAAGTCTATTATCTTTTCTTCTATTATCTTTTAGTCTAATGTATTATGCGTCTAATTCTCCCGCAATAATATTCATACTACACATCGTCACAATGGCATCTGAAATTACAGAACCTGTAATCATTTCAGGATATGCCTGATAGTAGATGAAACATGGTCTTCTGAAGTGAAGTCTATAAGGGCTTCTTCCTCCGTCACTCACAAGATAGAAACCTAATTCTCCGTTTCCGCCTTCTACTGCATGATAAACTTCTCCTTTCGGTACATCAGTTTCTCCCATTACAATTTTGAAGTGGTAGATCAAAGCTTCCATTTTCTGATATACATCTGCTTTTTCAGGAAGATAGAAATCAGGAACATCCGCGTGAAATGGTCCTTCCGGAAGGTTTTCGTATGCTTGTTTGATAATTTTTAGGGATTCCCAGATTTCCTGTTGACGAACCATGAAACGGTCGTAAGTATCTCCTGAAGTTCCTACAGGAATAATAAAGTCGAAATCCTCGTATGAAGAATAAGGCTGTGCAACTCTCACATCATAATCTACACCTGCTGCACGTAAGTTTGGACCTGTGAAACCGTAGCTTAATGCTCTTTCCGCAGAAATTGCTCCTGTACCGATGGTTCTGTCCATAAAAATTCTGTTTCTTTCTAATAAAGTACCGAATTCTTTAAATCTTGCAGGGAAAGTTTTTAAGAAGTCCTGTAACAACTCATGGAATTTAGGGGTGAAATCTCTTTCAAATCCTCCGATTCTTCCCATGTTCGTTGTCATCCTTGCACCGCAGATCTGCTCATACATATCATAAATACGTTCTCTTTCGATGAACATATAAGTAAGACCTGTAATTGCTCCTGAGTCCATTCCGGTTACCCCGTTACAGATCAGGTGGTCACCGATTCTTGCCAGTTCCATTAGGATAACACGCATATAGTCTACACGCTTTGGAACTTCAACGCCAATCAGTTTTTCTACTGTCATATGCCAACCTAAGTTATTGATCGGTGCAGAACAGTAATTCATACGGTCTGTAAGGGTAGTGATCTGAGAATAGTTTCTTCTTTCAGAAATTTTCTCAAATGCTCTGTGGATATATCCTACGGTTTGCTCAGCATGAAGGATTCTTTCTCCATCCATCGTTAAGATATTCTGGAAAATCCCGTGAGTAGCAGGGTGGGTAGGTCCTAAATTGAGGGTATATAATTGTCCGTCAATCTGTTCCTTACTTTCGTACTGGTTTAGTATATTAGATAATGAGTTATCTTTCATAATGATTGCTTTTAGCTATTTGCTTCTGGCTGTTGGCTGCCTGCCATTGGCCTTTCGCTTTTTATCTTCCGAACATATTATCGTCCTTATCGGTTCTTGTACCGTCTTCAAGTCGATATTCCTTCAACATTGGGTGGTATCCAAGATCTTCCATATTCAGAATAGGTCTAAGATCCGGGTGTCCTTTAAATTTAATCCCATAAAAGTCAAACGTTTCTCTTTCCATCCAGTTAGCACCGGCATATAGATCAGTAAGAGAATCCACTTCGATATTTTCTCTGGACATAAAGATCTTCAGACGTAATCTGAAGTTGGCCATCATATTATGTAAATGGTATACAACACCTATTTCCTTATCCGGGAATTCAGGGTAATGAATACCACAGATATCTGTAAGGAAATTAAATTCCAGTGTTGAATCTTTAAGATAGTGAATGATCTTCTTGATATCTTCTTTCTTCACTTCAATGGTCAGCATTCCATAAGGCTCTGAGCTTGAAATAACAGATTCCGGAAATTCTCTGGTGATTGCTTCTAATACAAATTCGTTTGTCATTTCCGTTTAGTTGCTTATGTTGTAAGAATCTAATAATTTCTGATATTCAGGCATATCTCTTCTTCTGATGCTTTCGCTTTCTGCAAGAGCCTGTACCTGCATTACTCCTTCAATGATCTGTTCTGGTCTTGGAGGACATCCAGGAACATAAACGTCTACCGGAATAATTTTATCAATTCCCTGAAGTACAGAGTAAGTATCAAAAATACCTCCGCTGGAAGCACAAGCGCCAACAGCCACTACCCATTTCGGCTCTGCCATCTGAGTATATACTTCTTTAAGAACTGGTCCTAATTTCTTTGATATAGTTCCACAAACCATCAGCATATCAGCTTGTCTTGGAGAGAAAGAGTTTCTTTCCATTCCAAATCTTGATGCATCATAAGTAGGGTTCAGGGTAGCCATAAACTCAATACCACAACAAGAGGTTGCAAATGGCAATGGCCAAAGTGAAAACTTTCTTGCCATCCCGATTACACTGCTCAGTTTTGTTGCGAAAAACCCTTCTCCTTCATATCCTTCGGGAGCAGGTGCATCTGTTCTTATTACTGGTTTTTTATCTGACATTTCTTAGATTTTAGATTTTAAACTTTAGGATAAGATGTTTATTACTGTCTCTTATCTAAAATTTATAATTTTTAATTTATAATTATCCTACTTGTCCCAATCTAGTGCTCCACGTTTCCAAACATAGAAAAACGCCACGAAGAAGATCGCAACGAACGTAAGTACAGCCAGGAACCCTTCCATACCGAATTCTCTGAAATTTACCGCATAAGGATAAAAGAATACGATTTCAATATCGAATAGTACAAACAATACCGCAGTCAGGAAGTACTTGATAGAAAATGGCGTTCTTGCATTTCCTTCACTAGGAACTCCACATTCCCAGCTTTGGTTTTTTACAGAGTCTCCTTTTTTCTGCTTAGGACCTAAGAAATGTGCTCCAAGTAAAGAAACAGCGACAAATCCTACTGCTACACCAGCCTGGATAAGGATTGGAATATAACTTTCAGGTAAATTCATTTTTGCATTATTATCTCAATTTGCAAATTTAACGAATAAACAATAAAGCATGAAATTTATGAGCTTAAAAGTCGGATGAAAATAGAGAAAAGCTACAATTTAGAATCAATAAAAATAACGAGTTATTTCTTCATTTTTTTAAGAAGAGAGTAGGCCATAAATGCAATATATCCAAAAAGAACACTTGCAAAAACAATATTAATTACTGTATTTGTCCTTCCATCCTGAGACTGAAAAAAGAAATTGTAAGCAATAAATCCTGCGATTAAAACAGCGAAAATGATAAGTTGTGGTTTCATGAGGTGAAAAGGGGTTAAGAGTGGAAGAGTTTTTAGAGCGAGGCTTTAATTTTATCTCACCCGTTATTTATCATCATCGAATATGTTCTTCTTCTCTTGTGGTTCACAGGATTATAGTCCTGCCACAGGAGCTGAACACTTTTGTTTTCCTCCAGTTCCGGATTGGTTTCTGCAAAATCGATTCCCATGCTTGTAAACCGGACAAAGATTTCTTTAAAGATAATAGCAGTTACACCACGTCTTTGGTATTCAGGATGAATCCCGATCAGGTAAAAATTGGCACGGTCATTTTTCTTGCTGGCCTGTAAAAAATGCCACCACCCGAAAGGAAATAGCTTTCCTTTTGACTTCTGTAAAGCCTTCGAATAAGAGGGCATCGTAATGGCAAAAGAAACCAATTGCTGGTTTTCATCCACTACACAGATTACATAGTTTTTATCAATAAACGGGAAGTATTTTTCCTTGTAGGTTTTGATCTGTTCTTCTGAGATTGGCGTGTAAGTAGAAAGATGCTTATAGGTTTCGTCCAATAATTTGAACATAGGTTCTACATAAGGGAGAATTTCTTCCTTTGATTTAAATTTGAGAACACTGAGCTTATATTTTTGAGCAATTAATCCACTGAATTTTTCTACTTTTTCAGGAAGTACCTTCGGGAAATTCATTTCATATTCTACCCATTCTTTTTCCTTGGTTAATCCAAGATTTTCAAGATGTTTTGGGTAGTATGCATGATTGTAAATTCCAATCATTGTTGCCAGTTTATCAAATCCCATTGTCAGCATCCCTGCTTTGTCAAGATTTGTAAAACCCATTGGGCCTTCAATCTTGTCAATCTTGTGTTCTTTAGCGTAATCAATTGCAATTTGAATTAAAGCTTTGGAAACTTCAGAATCATCAATGAAATCTATCCAGCCAAATCGTACCTTTTTGATGCCTAATTCCTTTTCTTCCTTATGATTGATAATTACAGCTATTCTTCCAACTACCTTATTGTCTTTTATGGCCAGATATTGTTTAGACTCTGAATAATCTAAGGCCGGATTTTCCTTTGCATCCCAAATTTTCATTTCATCTTTAATAAAGGATGGAACATAGTATGGATTATTTTTGTATAAATCCATTGGAAATCTTACGAATTGCTTGAGCTGACCAGCTGTTTTTACTTCAATAATAGAAATTGTAGACATGTTTTTTGAGGTAATTTAAGGACAAATATAAATAATAATATCGGATACTTTGGCACAGTTTTTATATCATTATGGTTAAAAATTGATCACAAAATCTAAATAAAAATGACGGGTTATTATATCATTATTGGGATTTCAATGCTGGTGAGCTGGTGGGTTTCGTCCAGGCTGAAATCAAAATTTGAATATTATTCCAAAGTACATCTCCAAAATGGACTTTCGGGGAAAGAAGTAGCGGAAAAAATGTTGAGAGATAACGGAATTAATGATGTTCAGGTAATATCAGTTCCCGGGCAGTTGACGGACCACTATAATCCGGCAGATAAAACAGTAAACCTTTCAGAAGGGGTTTATATGCAGAGAAATGCAGCAGCTGCAGCTGTAGCGGCTCACGAATGTGGGCATGCCGTACAGCACGCAGTAGGATACTCAATGTTGAATTTACGTTCCAAATTGGTTCCGGTTGTAAATATAAGTTCCAACCTGATGCAGTTTGTTCTTATTGCAGGTATTGCGATAATGGCAGCTACGAGAACAGTGGACAATCCTAACGGAAATACAGCCATTCTGGCTATTGGTGTAGCTATGTTTGCAGTAACCACTCTGTTTGCTTTTGTAACATTGCCGGTGGAGTATGATGCAAGTAACAGAGCGATGAAGTGGCTTAAAGATACAGGTACTGTAACTGCTGAAGAATTTGTAGGCGTTCAGGATAGTTTAAGATGGGCAGCGAGAACATATGTTGTAGCAGCTTTAGGATCTTTAGCTCAGCTGCTTTACTGGGGATCTTTGCTTCTCAGCGGAAGAAGGGATTAATCATTAAATTCAAATGAAACATATTGCATCTCGGATAATTTTTCTGAGATGCTTTCTTTTTGGGCCAGTTTTAATGAGGCGGTAAGGATGCAGTTTTCATTGGCATCAAAGTTTACCACCTTAGCCTCAAATTTTGAAAGCAGGGTAAAGATGGTATTCTGCTGATTGAAGTTGAACTGGATCTCAATTTCTGTTTCCAGTTCTCTTGTGATAATATTGGCTTCTTCTAATGTGATCTTTGCAGATTCTTTGTAAGCTTTCACTAAACCTGAAACGCCTAGTTTGGTTCCCCCATAATAACGGACTGAAATAACTAAGACATTAGTGATCTCATGGGCTAATAATTGATTGTAAATAGGTAACCCTGCACTTCCTGAAGGTTCACCATCATCATTAGCTCGGTAATTCTCAGCATTTAATCCCATTCTGAAAGCATAACAGTGATGGGTCGCTTTGGGGTGTTCTTCTCTGACCTTTTCCAATGCAGCTTTCAGTTCCTTTTCATTAGTAACCGGGAAAGCAAATCCGATAAACTTGCTTCCTTTTTCTTTTAATAAGGTGTTTTCTATAGGTTTTTCTATGGTTTTGTATTCAAACGTCATTCTGTATTCCGGCTTTGTATTTGCAAAAATATTAAATGCTTTACAACTGGAGAAATAATAATAAAAATGTCGTCAAATAATGACGACACTTGTTTATACTTTATAGGTATTTATTCAATTGTTATACACAATAAACATCTCCACCGCCTCCACCTGAGTTTCTCCAGTAGCATTGTCTTGTGTTGGGTGGACATCCGTAAATGACCACGCAGTTCTCCATTTTTATTAATCCACCATTGATGGTTTTAAGATTCTCTCTTTTAATTTGCTTTAGATTTTTCATAGTAATAGTTTGGTTAATTTGTATGGATTAATAATATTAGCATGGGAAACTTCCTACTTCCCAAGGTGGTGGGCAGCTCATGCTTGATGGTGTCGGGCAGCAATGTTGCCACTGAGCTGGATAATATGAACAACATTTTGGAGCGATACCTCCGCTTACTTTTTTCAGGTCTTCCCTTAAAACTTTCTTTAAATTTTTCATGATAATTTTTTTGGATATTACTAAGGTAAAGAAATTATTTCATTTCAGGGTGATAAACGGGCTTTTATTTTAATTAAAAAAAGGAAATGGTATTATCCCTATAGTTTTCTGTTTTAGAAGGAATATGATTGAATTCCGGAGCTTTTGTGCCATTTCCTAATTTCAGGTTTTCATTTTTAATGATGATAGCTTCGTCCCAAAGATCAGCATCAATGAATTGCTGTAAGGTGAAACGGCCTCCTTCAATAATAACAGACTGGATTTGTTCCCTGTATAAGGACTGCATCAAATCAGACAGAAAGTTCTCTTTTTTGATTTTAATGAATTCTATATGATCTTCTGTTCCTTCTTTTACAGCATTTAAAACTAATGTTCTGGCTTCGTTGTTGTAAATTTTGAAGTCTTGAGGAACCTTTAAATCAAAATCGATTAAAATTCTGACAGGATTAATTCCTTCAACGTTTCTTACAGTCAGGCTTGGGTTGTCACTTAAAGCAGTTTGTGTTCCTACTAAAATAGCATGTTCGTCTGCTCTTAGCTGATGGACGAACTGATTGGCTAAAGCATTGGATACAGCAGTTGGTTTAAAATCTTTATCTAAAAATCCATCACCGGATTCTGCCCATTTCAGGATGATATAAGGTCTTTTCTTTTCATGGTAAGTGAAAAATCTTTTGTTCAGCTCAATGCATTCTTTTTCAAGAATACCTGAAACAGCTTCTATTTCTGCATCCTGAATGATCTTTTTTCCTTTTCCATTGACTTTATCATGAGAGTCCATAGCACCAATGACTACTTTTTTAAATCCTAATTCTTTAATTTTTAAAGCACATGGGGGCGTTTTTCCATAATGGGCACAGGGCTCCAGCGAAACATAAATCGTTGATTCAGGAATGAGATTTTTATCTTTCACTGAATTGATCGCATTGATTTCTGCATGGTTTTCACCTGCTTTATGATGGTATCCTTCTCCAATGATTTCTCCATTGTAAACAATTACACTTCCTACAAGGGGATTAGGGTAGGTGTTACCAAGGGCCTTTTGAGCCAGCTCGATACATCTTTTAATATATAGTTCGTCGTTATTCATATTGTATAAAAAGAAAAAGCGAAGACAAATTGCTTTGCTCCGCCCTTATTTATTGTATTAAAATTTATTCTCCGGCAATAATGTTGTGGAGATTTTGTCTTAAAGTTTCCAGATGAGCTTTCTTTTCATCAATAGTATTGTAAGTGTCTCTTAGAAGAGGATTTTCCCTTGATGGTTTATTGAAGAATGCAAGGTTATTTTCAAGCTTAACGATTTCAGCTTCAAGATCAGAAATTTGATTTTTGATCTTTCTTGCTTTGTCAGTAAGCTGGTTTTCTGATAATCCTTCTTCTTTCAATTCAAGTTCATTGATCTTATTGATCTTCAGTTTTTCTCTGAGAGTCTTATTGAATTCAGTGTTGATAGAAATTTTATCTCTCGGAACTTTTCCAATATTATTCCATGCTGTTTTGATCGCTTCAATTTTCTCGATACTTCCTTCTTCGTTGGAAACCAATTTCAATTCATCGAGAAGGCTTTTTTTGTTCTTATAGTTTTCTTTCCAGTTATCGGTAGAAGTGTTACTTTTTTCTCTGTAATTGTTAAAGAAGGCATTACAAGCGTCACGGAATTCATCCCAGATTTTATTGGTCATGCTCTTTGGAACGTGTCCGATTTTTTTCCAGTCTTCCTGAAGCTTTTTGAATAATGGAACAGCGATATCCCATTCTTCATTACTCTGATTATCCTGGGCAGTCTGGATTAATTTTAATTTTTCTTCCAGATTAGCCTGTTGAGAACCTTTTAAAGATTTATAATAGTTATTTTTTGTTGTATTAAAGCCTCTAAGGGTTGTTTTGAAATCATTCCAGTTCTGATTAGACAGTTTTCTTGGAACACTTCCCGTTTTCAGGAAATCAGAACGAAGTTCTTCAACTCTTTTGATGGAATTCTGCCAGTAATTATGATTAGGGGTTTCAGAAGGTTCTGAAAGTTTCTTGATTTCAGCGATAATCTGATTTTTCTTTTCAAGATTGGCGGTCTGTTCTTTTTCGATAGATGCTGAAAGTTCAGATTTTCTTTCGTGAATTTTATTGGAAATTTCTTTGAACTCTTCCCATGTTTTTTCGCGGAATTCTTCTGCTACAGGCTCAGCTTCTTCTTTCCAAAGCTTATGAAGATACTGAAGCTCATTAAGTGCTTTTTGAATTACTGGTTCATTCTCCAGTTCCTGGGCACGGGCAATGATGTGCTGTCTTTTTTCAAGGTTATGGCTGTATTCCTGTTCTAAAAATTCCTTATTCAGATCCAGCATCTGATAAAACTGGTTCAGGTGATGAAAGTAATTATTGTTAAGGATCTTGAATTCAGATTTGGCAACCTGTCCGGCTTTTGACCATTCTTCTTTAATCTCACGAATAGATTTAAAAAGATTGACTCCCGGTTCAGAATTGGTATATAGATTTTTTAATCTTTCAATAATGTTCTGACGGTGATCCAGATTTTTCTTTTGTTCTTCTTCCTGTCCCTTCTGAAACTCGTCATGTTTCTCTCTGAAAATATTAACTAAAGCAGAGAATTTAGCTTGAGAAGGATGTTCATAACTGAAATTTTCAGAGGTATTTCCAGCTTCTGCATACTCATGCTTTTTATCTTCCACTTCATCATGGATGTGGTGACTTGCTTTTTCTTTCAACTGATTGAATTTTTTAGAATTCTCACCGGCATCGGGTGCATTGATGAGTTTTTCCATTTCTTTCAGGGCATCAGCCAGAGAGATCTCGACATCTTCATGTTCTTCCAGGTGTTCAGTATCATCTTCATGAGAATGGGCATCATGAGAAACAGTGTTTTCCGATGTCTCCTGAGATACTTCGTTAGGATTTTTCTTTTCTTCGTTTTCAGAAAGATTGTTTTCTGTAGTCATAGCAAATCTTTTATGTGAGTGGCGTTAATATCCTTTAAATATAGTTGTAAGGGCAATTAAAGTACTAATTTATGTTATTTTTTTTGAAAATTCCAAATTTCCCAAGCTTTTTCTGCTTGCTGTTCAAGCATATAATAACCGTTTACCGTTTTGGCTCCTTTTTCGGAAGCATTGATGATAAATTGAGTATAGCTGGGGTTGTAAATTAAATCGATAACTAAATGCTCCGGAGAAAGTGCGTCAAAAGGAAAAGTCAGACAGTCTTCAACATTCGGAAATGTACCTACCGGTGTACATTGGATAATAATCTTATGTTCGTGTACGGTTTCCTGATTCAGGTTTTCAAAATTGATTTCTGTACTTCTTGAAATAGTTTTGGATGGGATGTTATGTTTGTCCAAAATATATTTTACAGCTTTTGCAGCTCCTCCGTTGCCTAGAATCAATGCTTTGTCCTGCGTTGGCTTTTTATGAAGGAAAAGAGTTTTTTCAAAACCGAAAGCATCTGTATTGTATCCGGTTTTTTTGCCGTCTTGAATTAAAACACAGTTCACCGCACCTATTTTTTCAGCTTCATCACTTAATTCATCAAGATAACTGATGATTTGTTCTTTATAAGGAATGGTAACATTAAAACCTAACAATTCTGGTGAAGAAAAAAGGTCCTCTACTTCATTGATTTCATTCAGATCAAAAATGTCATAGGAAAAACCTTTAAGCATAAGCTTTTGGAACTTATTTTCGAAGAATTTTTTAGAAAAGGAATAGGAAATATTTCGTCCTATCAATCCTAATTTTTTGTTGGAATCCATATGATCAAAATTATAAAAAAAGACCGGATAAATCCGGCCTTTAGTTTGAAATATTTTGTAATAATTATTCTACGATAAATTTAGTAGAGAAATTATCTGTTTTTAAGATGTAAGTTCCTTTTACTAACCCTTTAAGATTAATTTTATTTGAGTTTTTGAAAGGATTGGAAAGTGTTTCAATTGCTTTTCCTGAAAGGTCATAGATCTGAGCTTTTGAAATTTTGTTAAGGTTTTCTCCTTTCACAAACAGTTCATTGTTTCTTACCGGGTTAGGATAGATACTGAACTCTGCCTTATCTTTTTTAGTTTCAGAAGTTGCTAATGATCCGTTGTAACATGTCCATTTAAGGTCATCGATAGCAACTCTATCATTGTTGTTAGGGTTTACAATTTTAATAACAGCATTTCCTGTAACGTTTACATTGATGAAGTTAGTTGCTACTGATGCGCTGTAAGGAATTGTTCCTGCTAAATTATTATTTACAAAAACATTCAGGTTACCATCTCCTCCGTTAAATTTACGTTGAGTAGTTAACGTTAATGTCTGAACTCCGCCAGGCACATTAGAACTAGTTAGATCACCTCCTTGAAGCGTTATTGCTTTACCATTAATAGTTTGGTCAGTTCTTGCTAATGTTGCAGTCCAGCTTACATTATTATTTGTCCATGTTCTGGTTTTATAATCACTTGCATTCGCAGGAATATTGCTGAAATTTTCATCACCACAGTTTCCTACATTAACTGGTCCGTCAAGAGTAGTTCCTGCTGCAATATTACTTTGCGGTGAAGCATTTCCAAATGCATCTTTAGCAATTACATAGAATGTATATGGAGTAAGTGGAGCTAACCCTGCTACTGTGGCTGTTGTTGATGTTCCTGAAACGCTGGTTTTTAATGTATTCCCAACATAAATATCATAACCTGTTACTCCAACATTATCTGTTGATGCAGTCCAGCTTAAGCCCATTGTATTTGAAGTAGGGTTGTTAGCGATCAGGTTGGTAGGTGCTGTTGGAGCTTGGTTGTCAATTACAGGAGTTCCCCAGATTTGATCTGCGTAAGCTGGATTATCAATGAATGGATTTCTATTCCCCTGAAATGTAAATGCTGCATTATTTCTGTTTATTTCTTCCGGAGATACAGGGTCCATAGCATTCCATTGTAAATACTGAGTTAATGCCCATTGTGTTAACCCTGGAAAGGAAGAGCTTCCAAGCATATCACCAGAACTGAACCCTGAAAGTTTATCTTCATATCTTGTTACAAAATAAAAGATCATTCTGGCTACATCTCCTTTGAAAGCATCGATAGGTTCAAATACAGTTCCGCTATATCCTGGTGATGCTGAATTTCCTAATTTAGATTGGTTTTGAGAAGTGTAAGATGCATTTCCTACTTTACCGAAAGGGTAATTGGATCTCATACCATTTACTTTTCCATCTGTAGGACGGATAAAGTGAATGTCTGCAACCATAGGTGATGCTTTACTGAATAAACTTTGAGGAATAATATGTTCTCTGTTGTAGCATTGTCCTTCATCATTATAGCTGCCACATTGACTGGTTCCTACATTGAAATTATAAGGATCTTGTCCATTAGGGTTTTCAGAGTAAATGTCTAATATTGTTCCATCGTTTTCAAAGTTCGTGTTTAGGTCACGATCCGTTGTTTGATAAGCTGTCCATAAGCCTCCATAGCCTTTGTCTATGTGTCCGTTGGTAATGATACCTTTAAGGGCTGTTTTAAGAGGAGCACCTGTTAAACCGTTTGCTGTATTATAATAACCAGCCGGGGCTTGTGCCATTGCATTGATGAATGCAAAACTTAATAGAAAAAAGGATAAAATTCGTTTCATTTTTTTTAAAATTGGGGCGTAAAGGTACGAAAAAATGAAACCCAAAAAGGTTTTAACTGTTAAATGTGTAAACTTAATATATTAATTTTTAGTAATATACTCTTTGCTTATTTTTGAGAAGAACCATGAGATTGCAATTCCAAAGACGGATGCTGTAAGAGCAACGATAATATAATTTTTTCCAACTATTTTTACAGGAAATGGCAATACCTCATTGGCTCTGAAGAATTCTGTGTAAAGTTGGAAATAACATAATACTGTTCCGAATATCAATCCGGTAATAACTCCGGAGATGACAATAAGAATTCCGGTATAGAAATAGGCCATTCTCAGATGGCTTAAAGGGAAGCCTAGAGAAATAAGAGATTTAGCCTGTTCTTTTTTATCAAGTTGTAAGATAATAATGGCACCGGCAAGATTAAAAGTAGTAATGAAAATAACCAGTGCAAAAATCAGGTAGATGAACATCTTTTCTGTGTTGATCATCTTCCAGAAAGCTGCATTTTCTTCTTCCTTGGTTTTTATTTCAATATTTTTGCCAAGAGAAGAAAGAAGACTTTGTTTTACAGCATCAGCATTTTCAGTGTTTTTTAATTTAATAACGATCTGATAAGCGGAATTTTTTGGAAGACTTAATAATTCTTCAGTAAGCTCAATAGGAGAGACAATATAGTTGTCAAGTTGATCTTTTCCCGGGAAAACTCCTGTTACTGAAATGTCTCTTTTATTGTAAATATCTTCTTCTTTACTGATGATTCCGGTTCCGGGCTTTGGCATAAAGACTGTTGCGTAATGATTGGAAGAATCTACAGGAATGGATAATCGGTTATCAAGGCTGTTTTCCATCAAAACTTCGTTGGAATATCTGAAACTCGGATAAGTTCCGTAGAATACATCTTTATTGATAGGGTTTACCTTTATATAGGCAGAATCCACCCCCCGTAAGTAAGCAATATCTCCTTTTCCATTAAAACTGATATATACTTTTTCCTCAATAACACGGGAATAACTGCTGATCTCTTTATTACTGCTTAAGACCTTGTTAACCTGATCCAGGTTTTTAATGGTTTTACCTGATGCACTTTTTAAAGTCAGGTCAGCGTGAAGATTGGAAATTAAGTCTTTGTTTAGGTCTTCAAGTCCTGAGAAAACTGAAATGATGACGAACATTGCAACCACAGCAACCGTCATAGCCCCTACTGCCAGCCACGTAATAAATGTAACAGCAGTACTGCCTTTTTTTGCCAAAAGGTATCTGGATGCTATGTAAAATGCAATATTCTTCAAGATCTACAAAACAGGATTGTCGCCTTCGCCTCTTAATTCTCTTTCCAGTTTTTCAACGTCATCAAGAGCCGTATCTAAGTAAAAGTTAAGTTGCGGAATGATACGTACCTGTTTTGCCATTTTCTGGCCGATAAAGTTTCTGTACTGAGGTTTGTTTTCTTCAATCTCTTTCATTACCGCTGTACGGTATTCCTGAGGGAAAATGCTTAAATAAATTTTTGCAATACCCAAATCTGCCGTTACTTTTACATCTGAAACGGATATCAATATACTTTGTTTGCTCTCTGAAGCCTGTTTGCGGAAAAGTTCAGCGAAATCCTCCTGGATAATCTGTGCTACTTTTCTTTGTCTGTTACTTTCCATAATTTATGCAAATTTACTACTTTTGTTTGAATTGATACTTTGAAATTCAGCTACAGTATCAAATTTACGAATTAATTATATTTATTAGTAGTATATGAAACTAGAACATATCGGTATTGCAGTAAAGTCTTTGGGGGGGTCTGATGAACTTTTTACTAAATTGTTAGGAAAAGAATCTTACAAGCGAGAAACAGTAGAAAGGGAAGGAGTGGTGACTTCTTTTTATGAAACAGGAGAGAGCAAAATAGAGCTTTTAGAAGCCAGCAATCCTGAAAGTCCGATCTCAAAATTTATTGAAAAGAAAGGTGAAGGTATCCATCATTTGGCATTTGGGGTTGAAAATATCCTGGAGGAAGTAAAAAGATTAAAAAAAGAAGGATTTCAATTTATCTCCGAAGAACCGAAAGAAGGTGCTGATAACAAATTAGTTGTATTCCTTCATCCAAAGTCAACAAATGGTGTACTGGTAGAACTTTGCCAAGAAAAGCAATAAAAAATTTTGTAGTGAAAGAAATTTTACTATTTTTGCAAACACAAAATTTAACCAAGTTTTGAGGTCCTATAGCTCAGTTGGTTAGAGCACCTGACTCATAATCAGGTGGTCCCTGGTTCGAGCCCAGGTGGGACCACTTTTAAAATCAAGCACTTACAGAAATGTAGGTGCTTTTTTTATTTTTTGACTGCAACAATACTGCAACATTTTGTAAATTCGGATAATGAAACTTAAAAGCAGTATTGTATATCCTATCAGAGAATTAAATGCCTATTTAGATACAGGTATTTATAATGACTTGAAAGACTTCTATGCTTCTTTTGAAAATGAATTTATAGGACATAGAATTAAATCGAAAGATACGGAGAATCACTCCTTTCAGATCTATGAAGAAGAATATCGCATGGGAGAAAGTGATTTTGCAGTATTTTCATTTGAAAAAAATATAAAGTACACTTTTATTGATAAAATATATAATGTAATTGATCGTATGGAAGAAGGAATAAATATATGTTTTATTAGCAAACAATCTATTCCAAATTACTTAGATAAGGTTGAAAGAGCTTTCAAATCACTTCTGAAAAATAAAAGTACACAAGAGTTTTTATTTCTCAATCAATACTTAAAAATAATAGAAAATGAACTTGAATTTTACAGAAATTCTGAGAACATTTCCGAAGACAATACTATTTTTAAAGATTCTCCATTTAAAATAAAAGATAGTATTAAACGTTCTTTTTTCCACAAATTATATGATGTTTCACAAAGGCATTTTTTATTAAATTCTGAATTTTCAAAAGAAGATTTTATTGATGTGTTTACAGAAGCAGAAACAACTAAAACTATTAAGTTTATATGTTCTAATTCTCTCATGATTACTTTTCTTGAAGAAATTAGAGGCGCATTCACTAATTTTAAGCCTACTTCAATTGCTCAATCACACAGATTTCTCACAAAACAAGATAAATTTCTTACTATTACTAATTACGATTCTTCAAAACAAAGGCTCATAAAAGGGAATTCTTCATCTGAGGTAAATAATTTATCAGAGGATATCCAAGATATTTTTGAAGAGATACCATAGCACTCACATTTCCCCTCACAAACTCACTCACACTTTCGGTGTTCCATTTTTGAAGTAAGCTAATTTTACATCAGAAATCGATGCAAATTGTGCGCACAAGCAGCATCATAAATAGATTAAAATGGAAATAAAATCCGAAAAAAAGATTTTAAGCTTTAAAGAAGCACTAGAGTACTTGGATGTATCACCAAGTTTACTTTACAAACTAACATCTCAGAGAACAATCACATATTTTAAACCTAATGGTGGTAAAATCTATTTCAAGAAAACAGATCTGGATCATTGGATGCTCCAAAATGAAAGTAAAAGTGTAGATGTCCTAGAAAATGAGCTATTTAACAAATTAAAAGTGAGAAACAATGTATAAGAAATTAAAAAAACATTCAATAAAGCATGAGAATGAAGTGGATTTTCATGAATTTAATAAGAGAATTTTAAGAACTATTGAAAATCTGTCAATTACCGAGGTTGTATCTAATTGCTTTCATTATGAAGTAACTCAAAAGACTAATAAAGGTATTCTTATTTCATATCATCCCCAAAGAATTGACATTTCAATTTTTCCTTCAAGTAGTAAATATGACTATAAACTAGCCGACATTCTGGTTAATTATTTAGCTTTTTATTCAAATGGATTTTTCTTAGATACTTCACCGAGAGGTAAATTTAGTCCACCTTATGATGACAAGATGAAAAATGATAATCGTGGGTATTTTATTATTCCAAAAGTTTCAGAAACTATCAGTACTAAAATATCAAAAGGATAAGATTATGGAAGGGATTAGAATAAATGAAGGGATCACTAATGATCTTATAGAGGAATCGGTATATCGCAGATTACCTCAAATATTACAAAATATCACCCAACCATTTACAGGACGTGAAAGAGATATTGTATTTGCATCAGCTCTGGGAGTATTAAGTACCTGTTTACCCAATGTTTACGGAATTTATGATGGAGATAAGATTTATCCCAATGTGTATGTGATGATTATTGCTCCGGCGGCATCAGGCAAAGGAGTAATGAATAAATCAAGGATTTTAATTGATAAAATACACGATCAGACTTTAAAAAACAGCATTAAAGCAGAAAAAGAATGTAAAAATAAAAAGAAAGAATCTAAAGAAAAAGATGATGCTCCATGCCCATCAATAGAGATTAAAATAATGCCTGCAAATATTTCCACGGCAGAAATGTATACCTATATGGGATCATCTAAATATGGATTACTAATTATGGAATCGGAAGCAGATACCATGAGCAATATGCTCAATAATGACTGGAGTAATTATTCCGATATATTGAGGAAATGTTTTCATCATGAGCCCATTTCAATCAGTCGAAAAATGGAGAAAATATTTGAAGATATTAAAGAGCCGAAGCTGTCTTTAGTGATGAGTGGAACACCGGAACAGTTAAAAACATTGATTAAATCCAAAGAAAACGGTTTGTATTCGAGGTTTATTGTGTATACCTTTGATGAAATAAGTCAGTTTAAGAATGTATTTTCGATCAGCACCAGGAACAATAATGCTGTATTTGAAGAAGAAGCGAAACAAGTATTTAATCTTTATGAAGGACTAGCAGGTTTAGAAAAGGAAGAGATAGAATTTAAGCTCACTGAAAATCAAGTAAGAAAATTTCTCAAAGAACTTACTGTTATGCATGGGGCAATATTAGACTTTCATCCGCATTCTTTTATCTCCAATCTCAATAGGCATGGACTTATTTTATACAGAGTAGCCATGATATTAACAGCTTTACGTAATATTAATACTATTCCTGTTACTGGTAAAGAATTAGTATGTTCTAATGTGGATTTTATATTGGCGTTAGAGATAACAAAGGTTTTTCTAAGACACTCATTGGTTACTTATAATACATTTGATGATGGAATTTTGTCTGAAAATGATGAAAAGATATTGTTTGGACTACCTTTTCAGTTTACTCGTGCACAAGCCATTGATCTAGCAAAGGAAAATAATATTCCGATAAGGACAATGGATGATAAGCTAAAGCAGTGGAAGAAAAAGCACATCATCAGCCCTATAAAGCAAGGACTTTATAAACGTAATAAAAATTTCATGTAAAGGATGTAAAAGTTGCAATTCCTGCAATTTCAAATAGACTATACTAAAACCAACTGCCCAATAACTAAATATCATATTGGGCAGTATTTTCCAAAAATTTAAAAGATAAAAAAATGAATACAAGTATAAAAATTGTACTTGACAGTAGACCTATGTCTAATAATTTGTACACAGTCTACCTTAGAATTATCAAGGATAGAAAAAGAAAAAATATAGCTTTAGGTCTAAAGTGTAGGAAAGAACACTTTGAAAATGAACAGTTCCTAAAAGGACATCCAGACTATAAAGTTGAAAATAATATACTTATCAACTTCAAGGCTAGAGCTAATAAGATTATAAGAGACTTTCAAAACGAGGGCAAAAATTTCGGTCTTGATGAGTTTGAATATAAATTCAAGAATAAAACAACAGAACAGAATATCCTTGTAACAGGGTTCTTTGATGAAATCATTGATGAATTAACTCGTTCAGGAAGGATTGGGAATGCAAAGGCGTATAAAGATACCAGAGATTCTTTCGTGAGTTTTGGAGGTACTAAATTACGACTTCGGGATATTACTCCTGTTTTGCTGGAAAAGTACGAAGTCAGTTTAAGGGAAAGAGGAAATGGTAACGGTGGAATAAGCTTTAAGATGAGGCATTTAAGAGCATTGGTTAATAAAGCTATAAAACGTAAGCTTATCACGAAAGAACATTATCCATTTGAGACTTATAAAGTTTCAAAGCTTAAATCAGTAAACAATAAGAAGGCGCTTAGTATAGATGAATTTAAAAAGCTGAAAGATGTTGATTTATCCAAGTCGCCACATCTGCGTGAAGCATACAACTATTTCATGTTTTCCATCTATGCAAGGGGAATGAACTTTATTGATATGATGAAGCTTAAATGGTCAGATATTCAGGGCGGCAGGATTTATTACGTAAGGTCTAAAACTAAAGCCAGTTTTAATATCGAGATTATCCAGCCTATGCAAGATATTATTGATTTTTACAAAGCCCAGAAAAGAAATTCCCATTATGTATTTCCTATTCTTTTGCAAGATGATTTAACCCCTATCCAGATTGCTAATAGGAAGCACAAGGTATTAAGCCGCTATAACTCCAAACTAAAAGAAGTCGGAAAATTGGCAGAGATTGATAAACCGCTTTCTTCTTATGTTGCTAGGCATAGCTTTGCAACGATACTTAAATATTCAGGAACAAGTGTGTCAAAAATTTCAGAAATGATGGGACATAGTGATGTTCAGATTACCATGACCTATCTTAAAGATTTTGAAAATGAAGATTTAGATAAGGAAATGACAAAATTAGTAGAATTATAAATATGGATAATAAAAAACAGAAAAACTTTTTCTTAGTTAATGAAGAGGATTGCATAAACTATGTTTATACAATAAAACAGGCAGCTGAGAAAATAGATCCTAGAAATCTTGATGACATGACTTTATATCATTTCATGAGAGTTAAAGGAATGATCTATAAAAATGGTTTTCCACATAAAGAATTAATGAAAGAGGGATATTTGATAAGTAAAAAAAATAATCCGGGAGACTATACAACTTTGATTACCCCAAAAGGATTAAGATATGTAAAGGATATATGGTGTAAAAGTCCAGATAACTGGCTTGAAGGCTAATGTATTAAAAATTTATTAAGGTTAATTTCAATATGAGATTAACCTTTTTTCATTTAAAAGATGAACCATTAAACAGAAAATATTAACAATTAAATTTAAAAACGTATGCAATTAAAACAATCACAGAGACAACAGGTAAAGCTCAGATTAGGACTATCAGGAGCATCAGGATTTGGAAAGACCAAATCAGCTCTATTATTAGCCTATGGAATGACACAGGACTGGACCAAAATCGCTGTTATAGATACAGAAAACTCTTCAGCTTCTCTTTATTCAGATTTAGGAGATTACAATGTACTTGACCTGCAGGCTCCTTATTCTCCAGAAAGATATATCCAAGCTATAGAGCTATGTGAGAAATCAGGAATTGAAGTCATTATTATTGACAGCGTATCTCATGAATGGAATGGTACAGGAGGATGTCTGGATATTCATGAGAAACTAGGTGGAAGATTTCAGGATTGGGCTAATGTAACACCAAGACATCAAGCATTTATCAATAAGATACTACAATCAACCTGCCACATTGTTACTACCACTAGGAGAAAAATAGATTATTCTTTAGATGTTGGTAGCAATGGTAAGACACAAGTTGTAAAGCATGGAACTAAAGAGATCACAAGAGATGGTTTTGAGTATGAATTAACTATCAATTTTGAACTTGTGAATGAAAACCATTTAGCCAAGGCAAGTAAGGATAGAACAGGACTATTTATGAACAGACCTGAATTTATTATCACTTCTGAAACAGGGAGAATAATTTTAGAGTGGTGTAGTTCCGGTATTGCAGAAACTGCAAGTTTTGCAAGTTCTTCTGAATCCTCTGTCGCTTCTCCGAACTCAACAGATTATTTTGGTCCTGGTGATGCTCGCTTCTCCAATAGTAACAATAATATAAGTAAAGATAGTATTTTAAATAGAATCAGTACCAGCAATACCATTGCAGAACTTTTGGCTATTTACAAGCAGTACCCGGAATTTCAGCAAGAATTAAAACCTGAGTACGAAGCCAGAAAAACATTTTTAATCAAATTATCCGACCCTCAAAACTTTTCAACCAATGGATGCCATTAATAAAATCATACCTGCTACCTTAGAGGAAGCATTTGAGCTTAGACCAGCACAGAATATTAAAGAGATTTCTTTGTATGAAAGCAGGATGAATAATGACGTCCATCATTATTCAAATCAGGATTATTTTGTTCCTGGTACTGTCCCAACTGAAGCAGAACCAAGAGAACTGAAAGAGACAGAGCAAAGTATGGAGTATCAAGAGTTTGATAATTCTCTTCAAAGAATTGAAGTTCACCAGGAGAATAAACGACTTGAAAAGAAATCATATGAAGACAAGCCTTTTATTGAAGCTAATACACAAGCGGTCAATCTCTACCATTTGAAGAATGACTGCATAATACCAGTCTTCAGCAAGGATAACGAAAAAACAATTGCACATCAAGAATTTATCGGTGTGGTGATGAATGCAGCACAAAAGATATTTCCAATTCAAAGTATTACAGAACCGGAGATAAGAGTATCACACCAGATTAAAGGCAGAACACCGGATGCTATACACTTAAATGTAAAAGATCTATTGGATCACCAAAAAACCATTTATTACGAAAGAATGGCATTTATTATTAGGATTCCTGGTATCACAGATATTGTAAATGGAAATGTACTATCACTTACAATAGGCGGTGTCAGAAGTTATAATCTTGAAAATCTTTACAATAAGAAAACATTGGAGCGAATTAAGTTCTTCATTGGTTTTCAGAACCAGGTATGCTGTAATTTATGTGTATCAACAGATGGATTTAAGGAAGATATGAGAGTATCTAGTACTCAGGATTTATATTCCAAAATATTGGATGTCATGCAGAATTATGATGCAGAGCAGCATTTAAAGGAGATGAAGGAGCTTACCCATGATTCTCTCTCTGAACATCAGTTTGCTCAGCTTATAGGGAGAAGCAGATTATACCAGCATTTACCAAAGCCGGAGAAATTAAATATTCCTTTACTTAATTTCAATGACAGCCACATTAATACTATGGCGAAGGATTATTACGAAGACAAGAACTTTTGTAGACAGGAAGATGGGGGAATAAATTTATGGGATCTATATAACCTCTTCACGCAGGCTAATAAGTCCTCATATATAGATACTTTCTTGGATAGGAATCTGAACGCTTTTGAATTTAGCAAAGGTATTCAGAAAACGCTCAATGGTAATTCTGATTACTGTTGGTTTTTGAGCTAGATAGACTGCCCCATTAATTTGGGGTGGTTTTTTTATTAATTTTAGGTCAAAAAATGAAAGAAAACACTGCAATTCAAGATTATTTAAAATTTAAAAAGGAGCATAATATCCAAAAGTCTATTCGTGAAGCGGTTTCGTATAAAGATACCAAATACAGTAAATGGATTGCTTTTTTTGTTTTAATTTCAACATTAGTCTTTATTGTAACATTTGGAGTTAATGCTACAAAAGAAACAGCCACTTTATCTCTTTATAATACTTGGTACGTTAAAGGGCTTTTAATCAATTTATTGATAGTTTATTTAATGATTTTGTATGATAGAAAAACTCTTCATAAGCAAATTACTGCATCAGTTGATAATTATAAGCAACATGCTCTTTCGCTTTTTTTTTCTGACATAGACTGGGAATCACTGTCCTTAAGAGGGTATTGGCTTGAGTTAGTCTCAGAAAAGTATGCATTTGTAGAAGATGAAAATATTATTTTTAATCATAGTGTAATACATGAAGAATTGCAATACAAAGAAAAACCTACTTTTTATTTCAACTCAAATAAGATTTCTATCTGGTTTTCAATTATTTCTCCTTTAGTTGGTATAGTCTTATCTTTTGTTGATATTAAAGAAACATTCGGAAAAGAGTGGCAAGTGGTTGGCTATTTACTACTAATTATCTTTTTAACAGTAAGTCCAATTCTATATATTACGTATACGATATTAAGAGGTAAATACACAGAGAAAAAGAATGAACATCAGTCAATGCAAGACTATGTAATTATTATGAAATATATATTGGCGAAGAGAAAGCTAATACAAAATCAAAAATCAGACAAAGATCTAATTAAAAAGTTTTTCAGGCAAATGTCCAGACGTTAAAATGTCATAAATGACAATTTTATTATAGATGGATAAGTATTATTTCTTAGATTTGGGAGATATTATAGATGCATTAAACTGATGTTATTATAGAAATAATTATAAATTGAGATTACGTAGCTGTTTTACATACAGGTGTTTATGTATTTATTAAGTATGAAATCGTAGTTCTACGACAATTTTTGAAATAACTATTAATTCATTTTGTAGTGAGTTTTTAAGGTTATATATTGCAAAAGACAAAATCACTAAAAGGGCTTATGAAAAAAATAAATATCAACTACATACAAACGTATTACTAAATACCTTAAAGTGGAATCGTTTCCTATAAAGGTTCCAATTGTATTAATCTCAGAAAAATTATGAAATGATCTTGCTTAAGAGACCGATGCAAGTATTGATTATTCTGAATCAAAGGGTCTCACCTGTAAAGGTTGAATATCCAATTAAATCACACAACTGAAAAAAAATATCTTATGTTTCAAGAAGATAAAAATCTTTCCAAATCGGGTATAGACGCAAACAACCCTGATTTTGTAAATAAAATAAGAGATAAAGTGAACATTCCTGATGTTCAAAATGTAACTGGCAAGGTTAGAAATGTATCATCACAAATTCAGCAGGTAGCCGATACTGGAAAATACTTTTTTAATAAACCTTTGCTCCCTAATGAACCTACTATTATTCAAAACAAAGTGTGGGCACAACAACCTACTTCAAAGATTTTCAATGCCCAAGCCATACCGGAAAGTAATATAGCAGGAATAAACCGTGTAGTTCGTTTGGACATTCACGTTGAGGGAAAGCCAATTAAATATTTTAAACATTTTAAGTTAATTCAAAGTGCTACTAAACATCACGAATTTGATCTTACTTTAGCTCACGATACATTGGGAAATGTTGAAAATCATAACCTTGAAGAGGCTCAGAATTTATTAGGGAAAAGGATTACAGTTGTATTCAAATACAAAGATATTGAAGAAGGACCTGAAAGGAATTTTATCGGAGTCATTACAGAAGTTGGTTTTAGTCAGGAAAAAGGCAGTTTAGGTAATCTTGTGCTGTCAGGTTATAGCCCAACTATATTATTAGATGCTGCTCCACATATCCAGAGTTTTGGTGGTTCTCAATCAATAAGCTTGAATAGCATTGCACAACAAATTATAGCAGAAGGACTTGGACAGGGTAAATATGATTTTAGAGTTGATTCTCGATACGGAAATGTGACATATAGCTCTCAGTATGAGGAAACCCATTATAATTTCTTAGCAAGATTAGCAGAAGCTTATGGAGAACAATTCTTTTACGACGGGGAAGTATTACATTTTGGCAAATTACCACCGCAGGAAAAACCTGTTAAGTTGACCTATGGCAGTAATTTAAGTGATATTAAGGTTAAAATGAAAGCTCAGCATGTTAACCCTTCGTTTTATGGTTATAGTAGTAGCAAAAATGAAAAGTTCAAAGGAGGGAATACAAAAATTAATCATACTTCTGATATAGCAAAGCGTGCTTATGAAATTTCGGAAAGAACTTTTCATACACCATCATTAAGAGTTGCACCTATAAAAGCATCATCATTTATGGACATTGATGCATCTCAGAAAGGAACGGCTGGAAGCAAGGCAGCAGAAGTTTTTATAACATCCGGAAATACAACTGTTCCATTTCTTTATCCTGGTTGTATTGCAGACGTTGAAATGCGGAAAACAGATACTAATGATACTTCGTACTTTACAAAACTAATGCTCATTGAAGTTACACATGAGGTAGATGCAAGAGGGTATTATGATGGTTCATTTCAAGCAATTGCAGCCGATACCGGATTTATTCCAAGACCTGAATTTACTGTTCCAATAGCAGAGCCTCAGTTTGGAAAAGTAATATCAAATACCGATCCACTCAATCAGGGGCGTGTGCAGGTTCAGCTTGATTGGCAAAGTGGTAAAGATAGCACAGAATTTATTCGTGTAATGTCACCTGATGCAGGAAGTAGTGAAAAAGTTGGTAAAAATCGTGGATTTATGTCTATCCCGGAAGTTGGTGACCAAGTTATTGTAAATTTTGTACACCTTCATCCAGACAGACCTTTTATAATGGGTGGAATGTATCACGGAGGTATAGGTGGAGGTGGTGGAGCTGGAAATAATATAAAAAGTTTAAGTAGCAAAAGTGGACACCTCATTGAATTGAATGATGGTGGTGGAATTACTGTGAAGGACAAAAGTGGGAATACTGTTCATGTTGATGGAACTGGTAATATTAGTGCAACATCTTCTGCTACAAATTCAACAACAGTTGGCAAAGGAGGAGAAGCAAAGCTTATAATGGATAGCGGGGGGAATATCTCTTTAGTAGGGAAAACCAAGATTGAATTTAAAGTTGGAGGATCTTCTATTACTTTGACGGAAAAAGGAATCTCAATTGATGCTAATAAGAATACTATAACAGCTAAATCCAATATCATCACTGGAAAAAATCATATAACTGGGGGTGATACCAAAATAGATGGCGGAAATGCATTCATTAATTAAAATAAAGAAATGATGACTTGGAATTTAAATGAAAAACGCCCAAAAGTGTTGTTGAGAGAACCATTTTCTGCTAAATATACGTTACTCATTGACACTAATATATTATCTGGAGGAATTGAGCTTAAATCCAAAGCAGAAATTCGTTGGCAAGTTGATGTCAAAAATATTAGTGATGATGGAGCCGATATTAACATTATTACTTTGCATCATAGGTTGTTAGAAAATAATTCTCCTATAATAAATGATGTTTCTGGTATCAGTAATGTATTTGCTTCAATGTATAATGAAATTGAAGTTAGCGTAGATGTTTCAGGTAAAGTTTTGAGAGTAAATAATCTTGATACTATAAAGAAGAAGTGGCAATGGGTAAAACAAGACATGGAAGCTCTAATTGAAGAGAATGAGGGATTTAAGGATATAATTTCAACAAATGATGAACTTTATGCTTCTGATGAAAAAATTAAAATGGCTGTTGAAGCAAATGAATTTTTCGAAGTATATTTTCATCATTTCTGGGGAAAAGCACTTCCAGGTGGAAAAGGTAATGTATTCAAATATAATTTATTTAATACTTCACTTATCGAATGGCAGTATGATCTTAGACAAGTTAGTAATAACTCATTGTCTGATTTTCCAACAAAAATCAAGGTGACAGGGACTCCAGTAACAATAATTGGAAAAGATTGGGTTCAAAAAGCTTATGCTGCATTTTCTCATTTACAGTTGGAAAATCCGGTTCCGATTTTTAAGGACAGCGCAGAATATGCTGTTACTCCTTTTGGTAAGGTTTTGAATGCAAAGATTGAACGAAGTGAGATAGTAGATTCTTCTCTATTGTTTGCGCGTTATCATTATGAATTAATAGCAGAGAATCAAGAGGAAGATTTTCCTCGTACTGAGAGTTTAAAAGAAAATTCAGGAAGACTATGAAAAAGTACATAAATGAGACTTTGCAAAAATCAAAAGATAATAGAATTCTAGTACGCCTATCGAAAACCATTGTTCTAAAATCAGCAAAAGAAATTGGTGATACCCGTGAAATATGGCAATTAGGTTTTGCTATAGTAAATATGGAAAGCCGAATCAGGTTTATTTGTATAAACAGGAGAGTGGTACAAATTCGTATAGATTGAAATCGTTATGGGAAATAAAATCATTACTGAGAAAGATTTCTGGGTTTGCAGTGGAGGGCTTATGCCTACTCAGTTTCAGAGTAGACAGCCTTCCACCAAAAGAAAAGACGGTGCAAAATATATTACAAAAGCTGATACTGCAACTGTGAGTTTTGCAGATTTCAGCTGTAAGAAATTAATGCTTATCATGGCGATATTGGCAGCTTTAATTGCAGTAGCTACAGTTGCAACTGGCGGAGCAGCATTGATAGCCATCGGTGCAATAGCAGGTGCAGCAGGTGCAGCATTTGGTGCTGTTTTGGGAAGTCTCCTATGTGGGCAGATGGTTGCTAAGGTACGCAAATGGGATGCAGGAAAGGAAGATATGAAGATTATGGGGATACCAGCAATAACAGGTGACTATCAAATGACCTGCCCCTTGTTTGGTGATAAAATTGTTTTTGCTCCTGAAATTAAAACTTGGGGACAAGCTTTAGCGATAGGAGGCGCAAATTTAATTGGAGGCATTATGGAAGGAATGTTGGCTGGTGCATTGGTTGGAGTTGGTGGAGCAGCAATAGGGGGTGGACGTGCTGCTTTGACATCTGGTGGAGTAAGAGGACTGGGGCAGGCAGGGCTAAACTTTCTAAAAACAATACCAAGTAATATTGGAAGAAATTATTTGGCATCTTGGACTACTCCAACTGGATTAGGAATAAGGGGGCTAATTACTGCACAATCAGGATTGTCTCAATACGGTGAGGCTGGTGTATTAAACGGTGATACATTACAAGCTTTAGGGACAGGTATTTTTGGAATGGAAATTGGGACTGCAAATGCAGCTTATAATGTTGCTACAGGACAAGCCAAATGGGAAGACTTTGGATGTTTAGCATTGTGGATGGTTCCTATTGCAGGAGCAAAGCCTAAAAATGGGAGTGCTTATGAAGGAGGTAATAGTGCGCCTAAACGTCCATCATGGAGGCAGTCTGAAATAGATGCTGCTAAGAAGTATCCAAAATATGGTGAGCAACGAAGTTTTAAAGGAGGAAAGGATGTTGAGTTGATGACCAAGGGAAGTACTCGTCCAGATCTGTATAGAGATGGGGGAATTATCAGAAAACCTCATAGTATTGAGGTTAAAAATTATGATATATCTTCAAATAAAGGTAGAAATAGCTTGAAAAAAGAATTGGTTCGACAGTATAATCAAAGAATAAATGATTTGCCACCTGGCACAAAACAGACTGCCATCATAGATATTAGAGGTCAAAACGTTTCAAAAGAAACGTTGAACGGTTTAAAAAATGATATTCTAAAAGAAGCACCAAATTATAAAATAATTTTCGAAACTGGTAAAGGCTCTAAAAATGGAGGAATTGTTTTTCCCCCACAAAATGAGAAATAGTTTATTTAACTTTAAAAACAAAAAATATGATAGGTTTTCGCATTGATTCCGAAATGTATATAATAGGGGAAGGAGATTTTTTGGTTAGTCTGGTTTCTACTATATATGTAAAGTTGGAAAACTATGATTGGGGTAAAAAATATCCGATTTTAATGAATGATTTATATGCAGACGGTTGTATCAAAAGAGATAAAATAGGAGCTGCAAGAGAGGAGTTAGCTCGTTTAATAGAAGAGCTTAAACTACTTTCGCCACTAGATGTAATTTGGAATTATGAAGATTTAAGTGTTTCAATTCCGGATAACTATATTAAAATTGTTGAAAAATTTGGATTTACTGATTTATCCCAGTGTTTTATAACAGATGAAGATTATGATCTCCTTGAAGTGCTTCAAGCAGCATTAGATACTGCTGAAAAAAGACATGCTGATTTAAGCATATCTGTACTACATGAATAAATTACTTTGAATTATCTATGAGTAGATTTTAGTAGGTGTTTTACATAAGTTCTCCAAAATTAATGTCAAAAATAGCAATTATAATAAATAACGATAGTGTGTCTGCAAATACACTTTTTGAACTTAAAAAAGTTACAGGAGAAAGCGTAGATGCAATTAGAAAAAATATTTCGGACCACAAACCTATTGTCGAGGGACTATTATTTTATAATGACCATGATGAAGTTTCTGAGAAATTGTTTAAAGTAGTAAGAGATCTAGCTAAGAATGATATAACTTATTCCATTTTTGAGCTTGAAGAAGATGAGGAATATAATACTATAGATTCCAAAAACCAGGAAATAAGTGCTGACACTTTGTATAACATTATAGAAGAGCATAATAGAGAAATCCGTAGACAAGAAGATTTATAATTTAAAGTAAATAAATGGCACCTATCCAATAAATCATATGATAATAAAGTAAATGTTATCAAGAAATAAGTATATAAAGAATGTTACATGATAATAGCCACCCAGGGGTGGTTTTTTTATAATTTATATAGTTAACATAAAACTAATAGATTTATTAGAAATACTAGGTTGTAAATTTTACAAATAAAAATTTGAACAATTTTAAGTTTTATTAAAAATAGTACATTGTAAACTAGTTTAACCGTTTTATCGTCGGTTTTCTTAAATTTGAAAATTATGAATCCATTTGTTACACAAGAATTTATCATTAAGAAAATTAGAAGCTATAATAAAGACCATTTACTTAATAATTTATTTTATACTTTAAAACAGGTTGATTTAAGAGAAGAACATAACCATCCTTTATGGCATTATTTTCTATTGATAAAATGGACATTTTTGCATGGAAATGAGAACGGGAAAAAGACTTTTTCAAGAGAGAAATTTATTACCCTCCTAAAGTATGTTGAAAAATTTGAAAAAAAATCACTTGATCCTTATGTTAAAAATCATGAATGGGATAAGTTTTTTCAAATTATAGGTTATCAGCAATTTTATCTACAGCAAGATGTTCACTGGAGTGATTTTGCGAGGCAATTAAAATTATTTGGTTCATCCCTGAAAAGCAAGTATGATATAGAAAAGTCTTTCAATGAAAAAACAAAGCTAAAACTCTTCGATTTTATATTCTTTATGCAGATTATCTGGATATTTACTCAAGCAAACAAGATGAATAAAGGGACTATCTATACAGGATATATAGGTGAAGAAATTTTTGAAATGATGAAAGACATTTTCAATTATGAAAAAGAGTTCAGTAGCTTCCTAATGTTATTAACCTTGAATAAAATAAATATAAAAAAATCAATTAATCAATTTAAAACAGGAATAAAACATACAGCATTACAATCATTTGAAATGTCGTTTTTTACTCGGCTTCCTTTTATAATAAATGGTGAAAATAAATACGAAATAGTCCATAGAAGTATATTCAACTATTGTTGTAATTATTTTATATATGATTATTTGAAAATTAATGATGAGAAATTTACAGAAGAGTTTGGAAAGAGATTTGAAAAATATGTTGAATTGGGATTAAAAGAATGTAATGTAGAATATATTACCGAAAAAGATTTGATAAAAACTTATGGCAAGGGAGAAAAAATAGTTGACTATATTGTAGGTAATCAGGTGTTGATTGAATGTAAAGGGATAGAACCAAAGCCATTATCTTCTATAATTCCAGAAAATGAAATAGTGTACAGTTCTTTCAAAGATTCAATTTTCAAAGCTTATTTGCAGCAAATGCTTAACATCACCAAGTTGGTCCAAAATTTAAATAAACCTATTTATGGTATTATTATTTGTTACAAAGATTTTTATTTATCATCATTAGATGATTATGCTGGTATATTGGCAAATGATATAAAGTCTATTTGTGAGAAGAATAATTGGAAAGATAACCCTCTACCCTTAGAAAATGTATTTGTAATTAGTATTAATAATTGGGATATAATAGTTGAATATCTTAAGGAAAAGAAAGTTACCTTGCCAAACTTATTAAATGATATAGTTAATAATAATAGAATAGAAAAGCATAAATGGTTTTTAGGATTACTAAAACAATATGGTAATGCAAAAGCAAACCTATCTTATCTTGAAACAGAAAATAAAACACTTTCGGATGCATTTGCAGCTCCTTCAGAAATACAGGCGTAAATAGTAAAAAATACTATTTTTTTATCCCTAATATTTTTTGAAACCAAATAATTGAAGCTTTTCCTTCTAAATAGAGGACTTCATTTATTTCTCTTGAATGACGAATGCAATTCCGTAATTCTCCCAGTTTTTTAAACTTGTCTGTTAAGTTATCTTTGATAAAAAAAGTATCTTCAAATACAGTCCAGTTTTTTTTATTAATTATTAATTCGCACAATTCCATTAAATCGAAGAAGTGAAGTCTTTTAGATACTGTTGTATATTCAGATGCATCATGTTCTGGATATTTTTTTAAATATGATATTATTCTTTCCGAAACTTTATCTCTTAAATGTTGGGCAACAGTTTCTTTATATACTTTATCATCAATTTTTAATACAATCAATTCTCTGATCTTCAATTCAATATTCTCGATATTATTATCTAATTTATTTTTTTCATCATTTGTTAATTGCTTAAACTCGGTATCAATCAGATTTTCAAATAGTTCTTCATACAAAATAGAATTTGATAATATTATAGACCAAGCTTTATAAAAGTAGCCTTGTTTGATACCATAGCTTTTAATATCCGTTATTTCGCCACGAATATTGATTGTAAACCCGGGGTGACCATCACTCCAATTATTAGTAAAAGGAATGTTTTTGGTTACATATTCAAATGTTTTTTGAATAAAATCATTTTTATCAGGAAACATAGTAAAAAAACGCTCGATACAATCCTTTTCAAAATTGTTATATCCTTCTTCAAAACCTACTTTGTACTCTTCTAAAATTGGAAATAAATCTTCAAAATTTTCAATACTCTTATTTTTATATGTTCGTGTCATTTTAGTCATTTGAAATAACCAAAAGTGAAACTGATTTCTAAAGATATATGCACCTTTAAAGTTTAACATGTATGGTTTTAAAAATGTCTTTCTGTGACCTATAATTTTTTGATCCTGAAAATCTATATATTCTTGTTCAGAAATCATTTGTACACAAGGAGAACAATAATATTCCTTTATAATTCTAGATATATTAAACGTTGACATCAGATATTGATGCTCCAAATGACTAGGTACAATAGAATTTCTGTCTCCTATATTAACCGGATAAAACAGTAATCTATACTCATTAATTAATTTATCATCTATTTTTCCTGAAAACATGTATTTATTATTTATGTTATATATATAATCTCCCATTTATTTGTGTCTATATCGGATAAGTGGCTTTCATATCTATCTCTTTGAACAGCTACACATAATAAATGAGTAGGTCTGGAAAATCCAACATAAGCCATCTTAGTTGATTGAATATGTTGTTTTTTGTCAAATTTGTTGAAATCGACAAATTTATATTGTTCGGCAAGTCTTTGAGATTCATAATTACTATTGCCATTACCATAAAAAGTTTCTAAATATAGAGTAGCAGTATGAGTTTCTCCTTTTGCTGAATGCACCGTTCCAATTTCAATATCAAATCCATGAATATTGATAGTATTTTCCTTAATGTTCATTGAACTTTCATCTATTTGAATTAATTGTGAAGTATTATAAATGAAATTGCGCGAAGAAGTTATTGTTTTTCCAAAAATATTTAATAGTTGTGGAATGTATCTTTTAATAGAATCATACACATCATTAAAATTTTGTCTAATAATACCAATTGACCATAAATATAAATTTTTCTTCAAAATCTGATATTGTTCATCATCATTTTGATTTAAAAAATTTAATAATTCTTTCTTAGTAAAGTAAATATCTTCAAATCTTAAAATTTTAATAAAAGCATTTAAAATATTTTTTCTGATAGATTCTAATGTTTTTTTTTCTGTATCATATTTTTTTAAATATGAATCTAGATTTTCAAAATCAATTTTTGTAATTGACTTTTCTACAATAAAATTTTCGCAATAGTCAGATATTTTATATTTCGTGATTTCATCTGTATGTTTAGACCAACCTATTGATTTGAACTTGCTTTTGGGAGTAATTGTAAAAGTATTATTTAAAATATAATTATTAATAATTTCTGAAAATTTAGGTATTACAGATTTTATTTTTGAGTTATCATATACAATTAAGTGTGGTTTTAGATTGCAATTTTCGTTTTTACCAATAACTTTAAAATCTGCATCCCTATACATTGCAAAGCAATTTACTAGTTCTGCTATCAATGGGTTTAGTCTTTGGCTACCATTTATTGTCAAAAGTTTATCTTCGCCTTCTCTTATTTTCCAAATTTCATCAGTATGAACTTCACCACTATAGATAGCTTGATTCTTGTCCCCAATCCTTTGAAAAATAGATTTACTATTTCCATCATTAAAAAATATTGTTTCTAATAACTCATACTGTTGGCTATCCAAATCTTGCATTTCATCAATAAAAATATATTGAAATCTTTGTTGTAGAATTTCTTTAATTTTTGGAAACTTTTCTAGGTATATTCTTCCAAATGCATACGCATCATTATAATTTAGAAAGCCCTTTTTAATAAGCTGTGTTTTCAATGAAATGAGTTCTTTGTATGTAGGAGTTTCTTTGCTAAGCTTATTAATTATTTTTTCTTCAAAAGAAAAGACATCAACCAGTCCTATTTCATTTGTAACAAAAATACTTTTAATAAATGAAGAATAATTATTTTGAAATTTATGATGCAATGCGGTTTTAGCACCATATGAAATATTTTTTTCAAATTGCTCTTCATATATTTCATTATCAATTCTTTGGATTTTTCCTTTAAATAGGTTATTATAACAAGGAATCGTTAGAAATTGATCGACAAATGATTGAACAGTACCTGCGAAATTTGGATAAGAAAATAATTTGGGACAGTATTTTCCAATTTTATCTTTTATTTCATCAATAGCTGTATTCGTATGTGAAAGTATTAAGACCCCTCTATTACTTTTAAGTGGTAATCTTTTTTCTAATATTAATAATTTTGCAAGTAAAGCAGTAGTCTTACCGCTACCAGGAACCGCTTGTAGGTCTATTGTTTCAAAATTTCTTATAAATTTTATTCTTTCATCGTCAAAAAAGCATCCTTCCGGGAGTAAGACTTTTATTGACTCAGCAATTTCGTCAGTTGTTATATTAAGTGTATTTAGATCAACAGTTACAGGCATACTTAATGGCGTTTATTAAATAATTGATAGTGTCATTTGCATTAAAGTTAATATCATCTATATTATCTATCTTTTCTGCTAATCTATAGGATATTTCAACTTTGTCTAATGTTCTATTAATAAGTTTTTTAGATAACTCTTCTTCGAAATTAGTCCAGTTACTTCCACTATGTATTTCTTTTGTAATTTCTCTAAAAAATTCTCCTAATGAATCTGATTTGTGCAAACAAAACTCTAATGTCCAGTATTTTGCAGGAAACGATTTTACTGTTTGTTCATCAAACTTTGTTTTAATATCCGCTATTTTATTCCTAACTGCAGGTGCGATCTCTCTAATGTTTTCCTTTTCATAATTGTAAATTACTTTTCCATTAGAATCTTTAACTAAATTGCCTTCATTGTTTTGCATTGGATTTTTTTTATAAAATCTAACGTCCGTATCAGTCACGATAGCAATTTGTATATTCATGTAAGGAGTTTCATTTCTTAAAAATATTTTTGAATAATTGTGAAGAGCAGTATTTCCCACATTTATCACTGATACTCCTGCTTCTGTCAAATCTTTTTCTATAATGTTTTTTCTTTTTAACAGTCTTGCTAATGGAGGAATTAATAATTCTTCAGACCAACCTTCGACGAGTATTAAACCTTTAGCAAAGAATAGGTTTGATTTTGTTGTATCTAAAAACCTTTCTAAAAAGATATAATCTTCCCTTTCTAATTTTGTGTAATTTATTCCCAAAGGAAAAGAATTATTATTGTTACATAAAATTATATTTTCTAATTTAACTTTTGATGCAAGATTAGGGCTATGTGTTGTAAGAATAAGCTGTATGTTTTCTTGTTCTTGTAAGGATTTAATAACCTGCATTTGAGCTTGCGGATGCAAATGAGCTTCTAATTCTTCTATTAAACCTAATCTCAAACCATCATAATTATCTTTGTTTAAATGTAAAAGCTCCGACGCCATAAAAAGTCTATTAAGAGTTCCAAGACCAATATTCTGCTCATCTTTAATTAGTAATTCAAGCTTCTCAAGAATATTTTTAAGATTTGCTTCTACTACTTTTATATCTGTTTCTTTGGACCTATCATAAAATGATTTTAAATACTTATCAATTTCTGACTTTAGTTTTTTCCCTTTTTGTTGGTTATCCGGTAAAACTCTATCTGTTTTATCTTTTCCTTCAAAATATTTTTTTATATCTACATTGAACTGTTTAAAAAGTTCAACTAATAAATGCGTGTCACCCTGTCCTTTAAAAGCTTCATGTTCCTGAAATATTTGTGATAATCTTGAGTTTTTTTTGGGAATTAACTCACTTTTTGCATCCCTTAAAGGCTTTAAATAGGTTACCTTTAAAAATTCTTTAGCTTCTGAAGTTAATACATTTCCCTCATTAGGTCCAGCTTTTATATCAGAAGGTATTATTTTATTGTCTATTCTTTTAACTTCGTATATAATTTTTAATGTAGGTTCTGCTGTTGCTCCCTCACCCTTCCAGCTTAACCATTCAGTAAAATGCTTGGCTTCATCATCACTTAAACTTTCAAAAAGTAGTTCAATTCTGAATTTACTGGAGTTTTTATTAAAATCCTCAATTTCAACTTTGATCCATTCATAAGAATGCGTTTTAAGAACAAGTTTAATAGCGTCCATGATTGCTGTTTTTCCAGAATCATTCTCTCCAATTAATAAATTTAATCCCTGTGTAAAGTTTAAATCAAGATTAGGTATAGTGGGGTCATATGTTCCATCGGTTCCAAATTTTCTGAAATTCCAAAGCTTTATATTTCGTAAAAACATTTATTATTTAATTCTATGGTTATTTTGACCTAAAGTTAATTTTTTTTTCTGAAAATTTTTTAGCTTTTGCCCCCCCCTATAA
>NZ_QNVT01000016.1 GCF_003385515.1 Chryseobacterium pennae
GAAAATAGAGTCTGATACACGAAATAGTTCGTTTCTATGCATTCGTTTAGTTCACTTTATTTTCTCTGGTTCTTCAGTATTTAATTATTATCTAATTTACTTCTAAATCCTTTTGCAAATCTAAAGGCATTCGTGGCAAAAAATCAGGTCTTAGAGTTTTCCAACAATAATCTTAATGATCATCAAACTCATTATTCTTTAGCAACTCTGCAAGAACCTTTTTAGCACGCATCACGCGAACTTTGGTATTGGCAACAGAAATTCCCAGTTCTTCGGCAATTTCCTTGATACTTTTTTCTTCAAAAAACCTAAGCTTGATAATGTCTTGATAATTGGCATCCAGAGATTCTATGGTTTTAATGATTTTCTTCTGCTCTTCTTCAGAAATCAGAAGTTCTTCCGGAGATTTTGCATATTGATTTTTTACCTCATCGAGATTTTCAACGGCATCTTCGTTTTCACGGCTCTTCTTTCTCCAAAAGTCTATAACTGTGTTTTGAGCAATGGTGAGAATCCAGGTTTTAAACTGAAAATGCGGATCAAACATATCCAATTTCGATAATACTTTGGAAAAAACATTCACAGTAATTTCGTCAGCATCATTTTCATCTTTTACTTTTTTCATTACAAAAGAGAAAACATCCACCCAAAAAATATTGATGAGTTTAGTCTGGGCCTTTTGGTCTTTATCTTTGGCCTTTTGAATAAGCAGGAATAGCTGTTCGTCGTTCATTAATAACAAATATAGAGTATTTGGGGGGGAAATGCAAAGCGCATAGGCTCTCATTCGTTAATTTTGCTTTGCAAGTAAATGGCCAATCAGGAAAAGTATTAATTTTATCTCCTGTTTGAGATATTTTGCCATTTTACCTTCCCTGGCTTTTGAATTTATACTTTTGAATTTATTATCTTTGCAACTTAAAATTTTAAAGAAAAAAATCAATGAATTCCTTTATAGAAGAACTGAAATGGCGTGGTCTGTTTGCTGATATGATGCCTGGAACCGATGAACAGCTGAATAAAGAGGTAACCACTGCATATATTGGTTTTGATCCCACTGCCGATTCTTTACATATCGGAAGTCTTATTCAGATTAAAATTTTAGCTCACTTCCAGCAGCATGGCCACAAACCGATCGCGTTGGTAGGAGGAGCTACAGGAATGATCGGTGATCCATCCGGAAAATCTGCCGAGAGAAACCTTTTGGATGAAGAAACTCTTTTACATTATGTAGACTGTCTGAAAAACCAGCTTTCAAGATTTCTGGATTTCGCAGGAAACGGGCCTAATAAAGCTGAGCTTGTAAACAACTACGACTGGATGAAGAATATTTCTTTCCTTGATTTTGCTAAAAATGTTGGGAAGAATATCACTGTAAATTACATGATGGCTAAAGACTCTGTAAAGAAAAGATTTTCAGGAGACGGAGGTGCAGACGGAATGAGTTTTACAGAGTTTACTTATCAGCTTATTCAGGGGTATGATTTCCTTCACCTATACCAAAACAATAATGTGAAACTTCAGATGGGAGGTTCTGACCAGTGGGGAAATATCACTACAGGAACAGAACTGATCCGTAGAAAAGCTCAGGGTGAAGCCTTTGCATTAACGGTTCCCTTGATTACAAAAGCTGATGGTTCCAAATTCGGAAAATCTGAGAGCGGAGAAAACTATTGGTTGGATAAAAAGAAAACTTCTCCATACAAATTTTACCAGTTCTGGCTGAATGCTACCGATGAAGATGCTGAAAGATTCATTAAATTCTATACTTTCCTTGGAAAAGAGGAAATTGAGGCTTTAGTCGAAGAGCACAAAACAGCTGCCCATGAAAGAAAACTTCAAAAAAGATTAGCAGAAGAAGTAACAGTCTGGGTACACGGAAGAGAAGAATATGAAAAAGCGCTTAAAGCTTCTGAAATTCTTTTTGGACGCTCTACTGCTGAAGATTTGGTAAGCCTTGATGAGGAAACTTTCCTTGAAGTTTTTGACGGAGTTCCACAAAAAGAAGTAGCAAAAGCGGATGTATTGGGAGTAAACATTGTTGAGCTTCTTTCTGAAAAATCCGGATTCCTGAAGTCCAAGAGTGAGGCACAGAGAGAAATCAAAGGGAATGCAATCTCTATCAACAAGCAAAAAGTAAATGATACTTTTACAGCGAATGATACGGATCTTATTGACGGCAAATTCTTATTGCTGCAAAAGGGTAAGAAAAGCTATTTCATTGTAAAGGTTATTTAATTTTAATACTACATAAAAAACGGCCGCCGAGATAAATCTCGGCGGCCATTTTATTTTAAGTCAAACAATATTTTTTCTAAAAAAAATTAATTGACCTTATTGGAGAATTCCCGAAAGCGGTTGGCTCTTCTGAAAGTCCCCAGATCATTAAACCGGACCCCATATTTCCTCAATATTTCCTGGGCCTGTTTTCTTCCTATATGACGTACATAAAATGTCTCGTTAACCACAAAATGATGAATGCTGTGGGTCCAGCCAAAAAAGAAACAAAACACCTGCATAGGGAAAGTCCACCATACATTCAGGACCTGTGTCTGTTCAATCACATTTCCTTCCTCTATATCACCGAAATAATGCATATTGGAGGTGATAAAATGTAAACAGAACTGTCGTAATAAATTGGGAAGAAAAATCGTATAAATAACCACATGTAAGCTGCTTAATATGTTTTCAATATAAGAAGGAAAACCGAAGTCTGTCATCATCCTTGCATTGATCCAGTGCAATAGCAAATCTGCAAAAAAGAGATACAATATCACATGAGCCAAAATGGTCACGGGTATTAAACTCAAAAATGTAATTCGTTTTAAGGTTAAAGAAGTTTCTTTCTTAAGGTTTCCGTTCTCCACTTCCCTGTCCATATCCTTAAACATTTGCTGGAGACGCAGAAGGCCACCTAAAACAATATCAGCCGTGGTCAATAAACGTTTGATGGACCAGCGTTCACCATTCGTTACCCCACGTTCCTCCACGTCATGTAAGGTCCCTGAAAATTTATGATGATGATAATGCAATGTACGTCTGATCCAAGGATTAATCGTTAATGGACGTAAAATCCAGACACTTAAAAGCATAAAATGATGTATTGGTTTTTGCTTCTTAAAATAGAGCCAATGAATAAGGTCATGCTCGATCTCGTGAAGAACTCCCATAAAAAAGGCATTCATAATAATCATCAGCCAGGTTGGAATAATTGCTTCATACCAGCCAACAGATGTAGCAATAATCGCAATAATTGAAAGTAAAAATATAGAAAACCCAATGCTGTCCTGCCTCTTCAATAGAGGATATTGTTCCTTAAGCTCCTGATAGGATTGATTAATCTCTTTCCTTATGTATCTCGATTTCTCCTGATGTTTCACTATTTAGTGATTTTGTAATCAAAAATAATAAATTATACAATCACTCAACACATAAATAATTATTATTAATACAAATACATTAAAAAATAATATAAATAGCATCATATCTAACTAAAACAAAACCAGCGTTAAGATGAATCTCAACGCCGGTTTCTTTATTTTGAAAGTATTAGTTTTTTTTAAAATACATAACTGGAAGAAGCAGAAAGGTACTGACCGCTGGAAGTTCCTTCTTTTTTCAGTTCACCGTCTACCCAAATCTGAACTTTTAAAGTAGAAGATGCGTTTGCACCTACAGCATTTACCGCTACATTTGCATTATAAGCTCCTTTTTCTGCAGTCACTTCAGGGCTGGACCACGTTGTTCCGCTAAGGCTGGAAGCTGTAGTTGGGTTACCATCAATTCCATACACTGCTACACCTATATCACTTCCTGCAGAAGCTATTGCCTTGAAAACCACTTTATGACTTTTATTTGCTCCATTCACATTGTTATCATCATCGTCATCTTTACTGCAAGAAGTTACAAACCCCAATAACATAGTTGCAAGAAGTACTACAAACGTACCTTTCAACAGCTGACTCATTCCTGGTTTTTTCATAATTTTTTTGTTTAAATTTTAGTTACTTTATTTGATATTCTATGATTAGTGATTCTGTATGTGCAAAGCTATTAGAGTCATCAAACATTATCAATCCTGAAAAATGTGTAATTTTTTCTACCTAAATTCAGGTATTTTTTATGCTGAAATTTTTAATTAAATTCAGCGTTTATAAAAAAGATATTCTACAGAACCGATACCCGATGAAGAGATTACTGATCCTGTTAAGTCTATTGCTGTCTTTTGGTGTACAGTCACAGCAACTGATTCCCCTTAATGAGAAATCTTACTTAGACAGCTTACAAAGCGTAATAAAGAGTAACGGAGCAAACACGGCAAAGGCAAATGCTTCTTTTCTGCTGTCCAATTATTACAGAAATATAGATTCTCTTTTAAGTAAAAAATATCTGGAAAACGGTAAAACATTCATTAAAGGCGATGACTTTCTATCTGCAAAGTATAATTTCTATGAGGCTCAGTATAACCTTGACCGAAATAAAGGGAAAGCAGCTATTTCTTATCAAAAGGCTATTAAACAATTCTCAAAATTCAAAAATGAAGAATCCGATCTCTTTCAGGCTGCAGCCTGGTACAGCTATGGAGTAACACAGAAGGACAAGGAAGGATATCCTTTTTTGGTAAAGACAATCCTTGAAAAGAGTATTCCACTGGCAAAAAAATATGAGAACAGCAGAAACCTGGGATTTTTATATACTCAACTTGCCGTGATCCTTACCTATAATGCAGAATTTAAAAAGTCTGAAGATTATAATACTAAAGCTTTACAGATTCTTGAAAAACACGATCCCAATTCTCCGGAATTATTTTTCACTTACTTAAATTTAGCCAACAATTTCTGCTATCAGGCCAAGGGAGATGAAGCTAAAAAGTTTTTGGATAAAGCCGAAACTCTTATTGAGCCTCATCCGGATTCCTCCGTTAATGCTTTTTATTATTATGGTAAAACGCTTTATTATATTACCAGACAAAAGAACCCGGAAGCCTTACCCGTTATTGAAAAAGGGATTTATTATGCTAAAAAGTTTAATCAGAATCTATTGGCACAGATGTTCTATTTCAATAAATATGACATTTTAAGAAAGTTAAAAAGATATAATGACGCAAAAAATGTTCTTGAAGATGTTTTAACAGAAAAATCCCTTGCGCTTGATCTTAACAACCGAAAAACCATTTATAAGCAGCTCTCTTCTTTACATGAGGAAATGGGCAATACTAAACAGGCTTTGATATGGGAACAGAAATATTCCAAGCTTAATGACAGTCTGAATACAGAAAATGTAAAACTGGAAATCAATAAAATTGAATCCAAGTTTAATGCTGCAGAAAAAGAGAGAAAAATAGCTACGTTAAATTCCGAAAAAAAGCAAAAAGAGCTGGAAGTTAATAAGAAAAATTCCTATTTATGGGGACTAAGCCTTTTTTTATTACTAGTCCTAAGCCTCCTGATTTTTCTTTATATCATCTTCAGAAAAAACAAAAAAATCTCTGAGCAGAAGATCAATGATATAAAACAGAAAGAAGAACTTTCCTTAACCAAAGCCATTCTGGACGGAGAAGAAAGGGAAAGAGAACGTATCGCAAGAGATCTTCACGATGGTTTGGGAGGAATGCTTGCCGGAGTAAAGATCAATTTTTCTACGTGGTCAGCCAGTCACTTAGACCCTGAAAAAGATGCAGAGTTTTACAGGATTCTTGGGCAACTGGATAACTCTGTCAGTGAATTACGACATGTTGCCAGAAACCTAATGCCTGAGTCATTGCTTAATTTCGGTTTGGAAACAGCCCTGAATGATCTGTGTGAATTTTACAGCAGAAAAGATATGGACATTGATTTCCAGGCGATCAGCATTGAGAAAAATCTGCCAATCAATATTCAGCTCAATATCTACAGGATTGTACAGGAATTATTGGCTAATGCCATTAAACATGCTGAAGCCAGCAGTATTCTATTACAGTGTTCGCAGTCTGAAAAAGACTTCTTCATTACTATTGAAGACAACGGAAAAGGATTTGAAAGCAACAGGGAACAGAAAACCAAAAGTATGGGACTCCATAACTTAAAAAACAGAGTAGATTATCTGAAAGGAAATATGGAAATCAGTTCCGACAGTCAGGGCACAACGATTAATATAGAACTCAATATAGATGGGGACTGAAAAAATAAATATTGTCATCGTAGACGATCATCCTATCGTCATCGAAGGACTGAAAATGATGCTGAGCAGCCAGCCATTCTTTAATATTCCGGAAACTTTTACTTCCGGTTCTGAAATCATCAGCTTTATCGGATCCAATAAAGTGGACATTATCCTTTTGGATATTACACTTCCGGACGCCAATGGTACAGAGCTTTGCCGGGAGATTAAAAAAATATCTCCCGATACTTCTGTCATTATGTTCAGTAACCGTTCAGAAAGAAGTATCATCATGCAATCTATCCAAAACGGAGCGAGTGGCTATCTTCTTAAGAATACCTCTATTGAAGAATTAGTGATCTGCATTAAAGGTGCGTTATCCGGAGACATTGTTTTTTGTAATGAAACCAAACAGATCATCAGTAAACCTTCTCAAAATGAACTACCAATTCCAAGACTTACCAAAAGGGAGAAACAGATCCTGCAGCTGGTAGCACAAGGGAAAACAAGCAACCGGATTGCGGAAGAGCTGTTTCTAAGTCCGCTTACGGTAGATACTCATCGTAAAAACCTTCTCCAAAAATTTCAGGCTAAAAACTCTACAGAACTCGTTAACCAGGCTATAGAGTATCATCTGATTGAAAAATAAAAAAACCGCTCCAGGAGCGGTTTTTGTTTTATATAATAGTTTTATTTACGGTTCTAGGAAACTGAAAGCAACTTTGGCAACTTTGTTATCACCTTGTCCTGTAACTTTAGCAGTTCTGGCAATTTCTCCATCTATATAAAGAGTAATTGTCATTTCCGAGTTCGCCTGTGGCAACATAGCATTAGCTGCAAAATTAATCTGTGCCTGGCTTGAATTTACCCATACTTCTCCACTTGACCAGCTTTCTTTTAAAGGCTTAAGATCAGTACTGTAGGTAGTATTCTGAGCAGTTCCTATCTGAGTTACTGTAGAGATAAGTTCTCCACCTGTACTGGTTTTAGCTACAAATTGAACCACGTGATCCTTAAATTCTTCATCTTCATCTTTTTTACACGAATTTACAACAGTAATCACTGAAAATAACAAAACGAATAAAGAAGAAAGTCTAAGTAAACTTTTTAAATTGTAAAATTGCTTCATTTCTCCAAATAGATTTTTTAATGTTCCAAATATAAGTTTTTTATTAATATAAAAATATCTTTGATAAAAATTTTACAACATTTTTTTACAAAAAATATCAAATTAATAAAAAATAAAATCAAGTTAAAAAACCCAATAATACAATGTAATTCATTAATTATTAAACATAAAACATCTTTATATTTAGAATTATTTTAATACTGATAAAAACAGAATATAAATATTCATAATGATACGCTCTCAGATCAGAGATCAATCCTTGCTGTAGCCGGAAAATGATTTTCAGATTCCTCTATATGAATAATAAAAGATAGGATTTACAATGTAATTTATTAATTATATTTGCTGTATGAATTTAGATTACTTAGTAAGAGAGCCGGAAAATATTACATCTTCGACCCCTATACTTTTTATGCTTCATGGCTACGGCAGCAATGAGCAGGACCTTTTCAGCTTCAGAGAAACCCTTCCTAAAGATTGGATCATCATTAGTTTCAGAGCTCCCAGAGATACTCAGTTTGAAGGGTATTCATGGTTTGATATCAACTTCAATGATCCTGAAAACTATATTGATGTTCCTCAGGCTAAAGAATCTTTAAATTCTGCATTGGAAAGCATATTAAAAGCAATCAATCATTATGGTCTTACAGAGAGTAAGGTCCATTTGTGCGGCTTCAGCCAGGGAGGGATATTATGCTATGCCTTGGCCTTAAAACACCCTGAGTTATTTACAAATGTTGCCTGTCTGAGTGCTTATGCGGAAGAAAAGATTCTGGACGGAATTGTAAAGGACAAAAAGAAACTGGAAAAACTGAGATTTTTTGTATCCCATGGTACGGATGATGCTGTAATCCCTCTGGAATGGGGAAGAAAATCGGCTGAGTTACTTTATGATCTTAACTGCTACTTTACATTCAGAGAGTATATGAGTGGTCATGGTGTGAATCAGAAAAATTATATGGATCTGATGGATTTTTTCTCTAAATAAGCAGAATTCATTTTTTCAGATAAATTCAACACAAAACAATAATTCATTGTAGTTTATATAAACATTCCTGCATTTGGGATGTTTTTTTATTACAATAAAGATAAATTCAGTAAATTCAGTAAATGAAACTAAAGCTTCTTTTACTGGGTTTATTATTAGGTATTTTTATTAATGCCCAGGACACTTTCAGGCTGATCAATACCAACAAAACGGTTATTCCTTTTCAGCTTATCAATAATCTGATTTTCATTCCTGTCAATATTAATGGAGCTGACCTTACCTTTATGCTGGATACGGGAGTAGCAGAAACCATTCTGTTCAGCCTGAATAATAAAGAAATTAAACTGGAAAATGTTGAAAAAATAAAATTCTCAGGTCTTGGAGGAAGTTTAAGTATCGATGGGTTAAAGTCTGAGCGTAATCTTGCCAGGGTCGGTGATCAGATCATTAATACTTCCATGTCTATTTATGTGATCCTTGATGAGGAATTCAATATTTCTTCCCATGTTGGAATCCCCGTAAACGGCGTTATCGGCTATCATTTTTTTAAGGACCATCCTATCGCCATTGATTATATTTCTAAAAAAATAACGGTCTACGAAAATATAGATTCTTTAAAAAAGAAGATCAGAAAGTTTGATGAAGTTCCGATCAGCATTGAAAAAGATAAACCTTATCTTATTGCTGATGTAGAAATGACCAATGAAAAGAAAGGCTCAAAACTGCTGATCGATCTTGGAAACAGTGATGCCATCTGGCTCTTCCCTACTCTTATCAAAGATTTTGTTTATAACAGACCTAATATTGATGATTTTCTCGGCCGTGGATTCAATGGAGATATTTATGGTAAAAGAAGCAGAATTCATAATTTTTATATCAACGATTTTAAGTTTGCCAAACCTCTTACAGCAATGCCTGATGAATTCTCCATTCAGCATGTGAAATTGGTAAAAGACAGGAAGGGCTCTGTAGGTGGCGAAATCATGAGACGGTTTTCCATCATTTTTGATTATGCTAACAATAAACTATATTTGAAGAGAAACAGAAATTTTGATGATCCTTTTCATTTTAATATGAGTGGACTGGATTTCAAACAGGATGGACTGGAATGGCAAAAGGACAGAGTTCAAATTGAAACCCAAACAATGGGTCATACAGATAATACGAGTAATGCCACCGAAGTATATAAAGACTCCTTTCAGTATAAATTCAGTCTGAAACCCATATTTTCCATTGCTGGGATCAGAAAAGATTCGCCAGCTTATGAAGCAGGGTTAAAAAAAGATGACAGGATCATCAGCATCAATGGAAATAAAACTTCAGATATGAAGCTTGAGAGCATCCTTGAGATCATGAAATCATCTGAAGGACGAACCATCACCATGATTATTCAAAGACAGGAAAAAGAAATGACTTTCCGTTTTAATTTGGAGGACCCAATTCCTTATCAAGATAAATAGTATGACAACCGAAGAAACCACCTTAGACAAAATAAGAACCCGCCCGAGATTTAAGATGTTTACCCATCTTACCAAGGAAGAGTATGCTGTTAATCTGAAAAAATATCTCGCCGAACATAAAACTGAATTCTCCGGCAATATCAATAAGGAAGTAGCTACTATCTGGGTGGAAACGAAGGATGATAATTACTGGAAACCCCGCCTTGCCCTCCGTGTTGAAATAGAAGATGATGAAACAGTAATACGTGGAATTTTTGGCCCCAGCTCTGCAGTCTGGACATTCTTTATGTTCCTTTATTTTACCTTTTCCATTTTCTGGATGACCTTCTTTACCATGTATTACGTAGAAAAACAAATAAAAAGCGCTGAATACCCTTGGGCACTGAGCGCTTCTTTTGTCATGTTATTTTTTATTCTTCTTACTTATATTGCTGCAAGGTTCGGGCAGCATAAAGGGAAAGATGAAATGCTTAAATTAAGACAATTTGCTGAGGAATCCACTTTACAGTTTGAGAAGAAGATTATTTAGACAAAGTATCTGTAGGTCTTTCATTCTGAATTGGAGTAGCCATTGCTTTGGCTGTTTTAATAGAATCGGCTACTTTTTCTCTGTTGGCTTGTTCCTTCAGCATTTTAGGAACATCCGGTTCCAACAATTTTGTCAGCTCTTCTACAGAAATGTTATTGGCATTAGGATCATCAAGAAGTTTTTTCCATGGTCTTCTTCCGCCCCAGTTATAGTCACCAAATACCATTACTGCAGTACCTCTTGCTTTTGTAGTGGCCCCACCAGGATTCAGGATCCAAGTATCAGCATAAGAATACAGCCACTGGGCATCTTTTCTTAATAATCTTAAGCAAGAGTGTGAAGCCGGATATCCCGGAAGTGTATATTCATGCCATCCGATACCACCTATATTGTGGATATTAAAGTTATAAGGAAGTTTCCATTCACTGCTGACTGTAGAAATAGAGAGTTTCTTTTTCCAGTTGGCAAAAGTAAGACCTCTTGTGGTCTGTGCTGCTTTTTTTCCCATACTCGTTGGCCCCCATTTTACAAGACCTCCATTGGAGTACACAGCATAAGCCTGAATAGGATATGAAAAGATCACAAATTTTTTCACACCGCTTAATACATCAAGCTGCATGGGAAACGGCGAATATGCCATCAGAGTAGTATCTATTTTCGCAGGAACCACCAGCGTATCGGCATTCCATTTGCTTTTAGAATCCAGCCTGTTTAAGGCTAAAATAGCAGTACGTTCCTTCTCATCATATTTTTTACTGAATTCCGCATATACAGAATCCCTCATTTTCTTGTCTTTTGGAAGGACAAAGGCATTATAAAAACCATTCTCCTGCATCATCGGCGGAGCTGATTCTTTTTTTACCACAGGTACTGAATCTTTTTTTATAGAGTCTTTTTCTGCTTCAGGAGTCTCAGAAGCAGAAACGGTATCTTTAAAAGTATCGCTTATCTTTTCTATTTCTTTCTTACAGGAAACAAGAAATACTGCACAGAAACAGGCGTATAGAAATGATTTTTTCACAGATATGTTCTTCATAAATAAAACAGGTCATTTAGTTTGGCTACCCAGTACAAATATCAGACCTAAAATTGAATCCTAAAAGACATTCTGAAAAATACCGTAAAAAAACGGTATCTAATAAGTTTTATCTACAGTAATTTATTGGTTTTAGCATAAGATAATGCTTCTGCAATATTGCTTACTCCAATTTTTTCAAAAAGTTTTTTCCGATGAAATTTCACCGTATCTGCCGTAATAAAAAGCTTGTCAGCAATTTCGCTGATCGTATGACCACTGGTATGCAGGCTTAAAATCTCATATTCGCGTGAGGACAATTTTATCTTTTCACTTTTCTCCCATTTATCTGCTGTGAGATCATACTTCCAGACTTCATCGGAGCCTTCTCTGCTAAGTACTACATTCCCGGAGGAAGTATTATTAGAAAGGGAAACAGCACATAGAGCCTTCCACACCTGTCCGTCTTCAGTAAGGAACATAGGGGCAAGTTTATGATTCACCAGGATCATATTCTTTTTGCTATTGATAAGATAAAAGTCATAGGAAATGGAATACAGCTTCCTGTCCTCTATAGGAATCTTATCATAAAACTTAAATCCTGCTTCATTGATCTTAATCAGCATTTCCACATCTTCAGGTTTTACATTCTGAAAATAGAATGCATACCCCAGATTTTTTACTTCTTCTGACGTTTTCCCACATAAAAAAAGAGGATTTTCTGAGACATATTCAAACCCTTTAGTTTGATAGTTGATGACATACAAACTCTGGTATGTGGTTCTGGCAAGTGCTTTTATAGCCTCCAGATAATCACCACCCTGGCTTAAATCAATGTCAGCATCTTTACTGACCTCATTTTTTTCGTTGAAAAACCTGTTAATCTGTTCCATATTTTTTAAAAGCGTTCTTCACTACTACACTAAAGGATAGTTTTTAGCTTTCATCCCACAAATCTACACAAAAGTGTAGCGATTCTCAAAATACCGTGATATACATTTGCAAATGATTTGCATGATTGTACCTTTTTCAGAACCGCATCATCAGGATGAGTCTGAAAAACATCACATATAGGCTATCAAAAAACACCAACTTTTGTCATCAATAACCATGATATAGAAGCTGCAGAAATTCGGTCCAAACAAAGTTGATTCGTCAAGTTTTTATCGTAAAATAACTCAGACAATGACACCTAATTCAGACTAAATATTAAATAATTGACCGAATAGAAACAGCTCAAAAGATCAGCCTTTTAAACAGCATAAATCTCTGCTTTAAATTACAAACTGATCAGCACACCATATCACTGATTTTTACTATTACTGTCCTATCAGACAGTAATTTTTTTTTATATAATATTCACCTTTTCAATTCATAATCCAAGAAAGAGATCCCATTATCTTTATGACTGAATTTTATGATTGAAATAAAGAGTTCCAAATCTCCAATAATAAAAAATCCAAATTGCAAACCAGGGCAGATTCGTAATCAGAAAAAACAGAATATCCTCTCCATTGATTTTTTGTCCTTCCGTAATCATAAAGAAATAATAGATGATAAAAAGAATCGGAAGCAAAAACCAACACAGAAACGTTTTCATTTTGCTATGAAAAGATCTAAAAAGTGAAAACAGACTACTGAATGAAACAATACTTAAAAATAAAATCCAGATAATCACCAGACCATAAGCCAAACCACTCATATCACAATTTCTTGGATGTTCCCCCATCTCGGGTTTAGTAAGGTTCATAAATACAATGAGAAGAATGGTTGAAATAATAGTTGAGAAAAACCAGGTCTTCAATACTGATAATAATATGAACTTCTTTTTTGACATCAAATTCTGCTTTAAATGCTAAAGTAATTATAACTATTCAATTTTACAAAATATACCTGATTGTTTTCTGACTGATATTTAATAATTTGTTAAAGATACCATACCCATATTATCTATAATTTTGACAAAATATCAGTTATCATGTTATACATCATTATGGTAGTTGTACTACAGGCACTTATCACCCTAACCCTATTACTCTATCTCATTAAAAACAGGGAATCTGTCCTGAACATGCTGATACTGTATATCGGAGTGGTTGCATTGGATATGGGATATGAATATTTCATTATTCAGAGATTCGGCTATGAGTCTGTTCTTTATGAAATTCCGGGAAGTCTCCGGGTTTTTAAAGGGCTTATCTTTTTATATATTACCACTTATTTAATTCATGCCAAATGGAGAGACAAGCTTAAATATCTGATTGTTCCACTTACATTAATTGTTGTTCATCATGCCATTGCCTTATCTGCAAAAATCTTTGATCTGTCCTGGGCAGATATTGCTATCAGGTCATACCAGGCTTATTTTACTTATTATAGCTATTATTGGGTAGCATGTCTTATTACCTGTATTTATTTTCTTACAAAATACCGTAAAAGCATCACTCATCCCGTGGCCAGTAATTTCCGCTATCTGGTCTGTTATGTATTAATGGGTGTACTGGTTTTCTGGACGGTTTATCAATTGGGCTGGGATACACTAATCTATCAGAAGGTCTACAGTCTTCTATTTCTTTTCCAGTTTGGATGGATTTTGTACGTTTATATTTTAACGTACCAGCATAGGCTGCTGGAACAGCAAAATACATCTCCCTTTCAGGTTCCCAAAGAAACCTATCAATATAAAGACCTCTCAAAAATAGATTTTGACACATTACAAAATGCAATTATCTCTTTTTATAAAGAAAGTGATATCTATCTGGATGAAGAATTTACTTTGGATCAACTTTCCAGCCATTTAAAAATAAGTAAAGCAGATCTAAGTCTTACTTTTAATAAGCACCTCAGCACCAATTTCCATGAGTACACCAACAGAAACCGGATTCAACATTTTAAACAAATCTTATCAGAGGATCCGTCTGCCAGTGTCATTGATCTTGCTTTTCAATGTGGTTTTAAATCCAAATCAACTTTTTATAAGTATTTTAAAAAGGAATTTGATTGTCTTCCCTCTCAGCTTATTCACTAATTTACAATTATTTAATATTAACAACCCATTGATTTACAATACAGTTCACCTCGAACCCAGCAGAATTGGTTGTCTTAAATTTAAATGAACTAAAACTTTTTGATGAGCCGGCATCTTTGTAAAAATTTCACTAAGATGTCACGAGAAAGTCTTTTTCTAACAAAAGCAGCATTTTTTCTTTTAGGCCCTTTAGCCTTTGCACAGACCTCAGTTCACGGAACTGTAATAGACAGTCAGGGAAATCTTCCCAATGCCCTGGTTTACATTGAAAACAGTGGTCAAAAGGTTACTTCCGATACCGACGGATCCTTCGTTTTGAATAATGTTCATGATGGCAGTTACAAGCTTGTTGTAGAATACAAGGGCTATGATACCGTTTACATTCCTTTCAATGTAACAGACAAAAAAGAGGTAGATCTTGGATTGGTTAAGTTTGGAAGTAAGCCTAAAGAAAACAGTATTCAGGAAGTAGTGGTCACCAGTGTTTACAAAGCCTCACAAGCCAGAGCCATTACAATGAAGAAGAACTCCAACACCATCACAGAAGTGCTTTCTGCCGATGCCATTGGGAAACTTCCGGATCGTAATGCAGCAGATGCGGTACAACGGATGCAGGGAGTATCTATTGAACGTGATATGGGTGAAGGACGCTTTGTAGCGGTAAGAGGAACTCCTATACAGTGGACAGCTTCTACTTTAAATGGTAACAGAATGCCTAGCGCAAGTGGTGACAATGCCAACCGTGGAGTTCAGATGGATATCTTCCCTTCAGAACTTATCCAGAATGTTCGTTTATCTAAAGCCCTAACTCCGGATCTGGATGGTGATGCCATTGGCGGAAATGTAGATTTTATTACCAAAACTTCCCCCAATAAAGAAACTTTAGCCATCAGTATGTCTTCCGGATATGTTAACATGTCGAAATCCCCAACGTACAACTCTTCCATTGTTTATGGCAACAAAATTACCAACAAACTGAAATTTATTTCTTCTGCCGTGATTTGGGAACGTTCTACTGCCATAGATCAGATGAGAAATATTTTTAACTATGGCCTGAAAGACAAAACAGCCTCCTACTCTATCAATCAGCTTCAGCTCCGTGATTACCTGGCAAACCGAAGAACACTTGGATTTAATCTAGGTTTGGATTATGAGATCAACAGCAGGAATAAATTATACTTTAAAGGGTTGTACAGCCAATATAAGGATGGGCAGTCCGTAAGGGAAACCTATTTTAATTTTGATAATAAAAATGTAACCCTTCAGGCCCGTCATGCAGATTATCTCACAGACCTCTATTCTATGCAGCTGGGTGGAAATCATCAGGTGGGACAACGTTTGGAAGTAAACTGGTCTTTATCCAAAGCCCGTTCAGAGTTCAGATTCAACTCTCCGGAAAATCTTGACAGAAATGAGAGAGGCTATCCTATGGTCAATTTTGTACAGCCAATGACCTATGGAAATCTTTCTGCAGATGGAAGAAAATATATGGCAATGGATGCTCCTGATGGCATCGGAGATACCGGAAGCTACATCTTACCTTATAACCAACAGGTTATAGCAGCGGATAAACTGAAATTAAATCAGGTTATCCTCAGTCAGAATCACAACAGTGAAACAGACCTTAGAGGCCAGGTGGATTTAAAATATAAAGTCTCTGATAATTTTGAACTTAAATTCGGGACAAAATATAACAATAAGAATAAAAACGTAGACAGTTCTTTACTGGTATGGATGCCTAAATCCGCACTTGGAATTCCCGGAGCTCCGGTAACTTTTATGAGCCAGCTTGAACGCGAAGCATTCCCATATAAAGGAGGTTTTATGAATCCTCTTGGAAATCCTTACAATCCTGTTATCATGGATCAGATTACGAACGGACAGATTGATCAGATGTACAACCCCGGTACACAGAACAGTTTAGGACTGATGCAGGTAAGCAGTAAAGACAGCAGTTCCAATATCACCAGCTCTTACCGCGGAACCGAAAACGTATGGGCTGCTTATATGATGGGAACATGGAAAGTGACCGATCAGCTTCAGATACTGGGAGGTTTCAGAAATGAATACAATGATATTACGTTCTGGGGTAAAAAAGTAGTTTCGGATAAGGATCATAAAACGGAAGATATTAAAGACAGTAAAACCTACAATGTTATACTTCCCATGGTCAATATGAAATGGAATATCAACAGTAACCGTATTCTAAGGCTGGCTTATACCCGTTCCTTTGCAAGACCTGATTTCAATGACCTGAATCCGGGAACCATCGTCAATGATATCACTAACACCATCACTCAGGGAAATACTAAACTGGATCCTACATTTTCCAACAACTTTGACCTGATGTTCGAGAACTACTTTGGAAAACTGGATCTGATTACCGCCGGAGTATTCTATAAAGACATTACCAATCTCATTTATAAAGATCAGTCAGTGGCAGATATTGGAGGCAGAACCTACACCTTTACCGCTCCTAAAAACCTTGAAGGAGCAAAACTGTTCGGTTTTGAGTTGGGGATCTCCAAACGTTTTGAAAACTTACCAGGATTTTTGAAAAATCTAGGTTTTGAAGGGAATTATACCTATATCTCTTCCAAAATGAATATGCCGATTTATGAAAACGGACAGCAGAAAGGAACCATGTCTACTACAATTCCTAATCAGGCAAAACATATCTTCAATACCATCTTATTTTATGAAACCCCTAAACTGATGCTTCGTGTTGCCGGTAATTATAAAGGCAATTATGTAAGCGAGATTAGAGCTGCTGCAGGGGCAGATCATTATCAGTATTTTGATAAAAACTTCACTGTGGATCTTTCTACCTCATACAGTATTTCAAAAAATGTCCGGTTATTTTTAGAGCTTAACAATATTTTCAATGAACCCAACCGCTATTATATGGGAACTAAAGACCGTGTAGAAAATATGTCCTACTCAGGGATGCGTGGACAAATGGGATTCACTTACAATTTTTAATCAAAAAATTTATTCATCAATGAAAAAGTATATCTATGGAGCTGCATTCTGTATGACAGCATTATTACAGGCACAGAACCAATGCCAGAATCCAAAGATCAATCAACTGCAGATTGTGGGAACACATAATTCATATGCTCAGCCTGCAGACCCCAAAGTTTTGGATATGGTAAGCCCAATCATTAAAGGGATGATGCAAAAATATGACAGTATGATGTCTGAAGAACAGAAAGCAAAGTTCAAGGAATATCATCCTAACGGAATGGATATCCAAGAAGGTTTGAACTATAACCATCCTGATTTTACAGAACAGCTCAATGCCAATCTGCGCGGCCTGGAAATAGATGTTTATTATGATCCGGAAGGCAACAGGTTCAGCCATCCCGCCTCATATGAAGCTTTAAAATCAAAAGGAGTAACAGATTTAGCTTCTTTTAATACCAAAGGATTGGATCAGCCTGGATTTAAAGTGTTACATATGGCTGATATTGATTTCAGAACCCATTATCCTACTTTGAAAGATGCCCTTATCACTCTTAGAACATGGTCGGATCAACATCCCGGACACACCCCTGTCTTTATGATGATTGAAGCAAAAGATTCAGGGTTTCCTATTCTTGAAAACAGTACAAAGGTTTTAGCATTTGATAAAAAGGCTTATGATGATCTGGATGCTGAAATTGTAAAATATTTGGGAAAAGATAAGATCATTACCCCAATACAAGTTCAGGGAAAATACAACACCTTAAAAGAAGCAGTCACCCATAATAACTGGCCAAAACTGAATGACAGCAAAGGGAAATTCATCTTTATGCTGCTGCCGGGAAGTGCAGGAACCTTGTCATCTAAAAACAATCCTTATCTTATAAACGGCTCACTGAAAGAAAGAGTGATGTTTCTGAACAGTGAACCTGAGGATTCTTTCGCAGGATTTATATTAAGGGATAATGCCATTGTAAGACAAAAAGAAATTCAGAAACTGGTAAAACAGGGATATATGGTAAGAACAAGATCAGATATTGAAACCTATGAAGCCAAGGTTAATGATTTTATACGATCTAAAGCAGCCTTCAGTAGCGGAGCACAAGTAGTCTCCACAGATTTTTTCCGTCCGGGAAACACCTATGGTACTCCTTACTTTGTACAGCCTCCTCAAGGAAAAGACTTCCTTGATAACCCTGTCAACAGCTCATGTAAATAAAATTAAAGCCGGCTCTGTTTCCAGAGCTGGCTTTTTACAATATTTTATGCTGATCTTTTACACTTTATTTTTATCGTAAATCACTTTTCCTTCTTTAATGGTTTGAAGGACCTTAATGTCTTTAATTTTCATCTTACCCTCTTTTAACGGATTCTTATCCAGAATGACCAGATCTGCAAGCTTATTTTTCTCCAAAGTTCCTTTAGTAGCCTGTTCCATATACTGAATAGCCGGGTGTATCGTAATAGCCTGAAGTCCCTGATAAGGAGTAATACGTTGATCTGGACCTATTGACACATTATCCGATGAAATTCTATTGACTGAGGACCAAAGCACCATCATTTGATTCAATGGAAGAACCACAAAGTCTGTATGATTGGTTGGCTTTAACCCCAATCCTATCGCATCTTTCATTGGACTCATATACGCAGCCTGCTTAGCTCCTCTGTTTTTAATATGTGCATCAGCAAAGTAGTATGTATGCAAGGTATAAAATGAAGGTAAAATTTTATATTCCGGATATTTCTGCAACTGCTTGTTGTTCACAAACTGAGAATGTATCATTGTCACATGTCTCTCTTTTCCAAGGTCATGTTTGGCTACCATCTCATGAGCTTTCAGAAAGGTAGCAATCGCAGAATCCCCATTAGCATGAAGATTCAGAGGAACTTCCATTTCATACACCATTCCAACCATAGCATTGATTTCAGCTTGTGAGAAAGTAAGTTCTCCTGTCCAGTTTTTGTCATCTTTATTACTAGGGCTTCCGGTAAGATAAGGGTCCTTAAAGAAAGCTGTTTTACCTTGAGGTGAACCGTCTATTGTAATTTTAACGCCTCCTATTTTAAGGTGATTATCATATTTCAACCAATCTTTTTTAGGGTATTTTGCCAGAATAGATTTCAAATCTCCAATAAAGGGAAATGCAATAATATCAATCATATTCACATTTGCTTTATTAGCATTTTTCATAATTTCCAGGTCATTAAATTTGGTAGCTCCATCATGAGCTGTTGTAATACCAGCTTCTGCATATAACATCTGACCTCTTTTTGACCACGCAATCTGCTGGTCCGGACTAGGTTTCGGTAAATTGTCAAAGATTGGTAAATAAGCAGTTTCCATAATTAAACCATAAGGTTCACCATTGCTGTCCCTTACAATCACACCTCCTTTTGGAGTTGGAGTATCTTTCGTGATATTAAATCTTTTAAGAGCTTTAGAGTTTAATACCGCCCCATGCATTGAAATATGTCCTACTATAACAGGATTATCCGGAAAGGCTTTATCCAGATCATCCCTGTTCAGCAATCTTCCATCCGGCATTTTTGTATCATCATAACCATACGACTGAATAAGAGAATCTTTAGGAATGTTCCCTTTATCCTTAAGCTGTTTTATGGTGGCAATAATTTCATCTACATTATCACCTTTTCCATCAGTAATAGGCTTAGGAGAAACATTTGCCTGATCTGATACCGTTAAAGAATTGATGTAATGACTGTGAGCATCAATAAAGCTAGGCATTAGAGTTTTTCCTTCAAGATCTGCCAATTTTGCGTCCGGAGCCTGTTTTTTTGCTTCCTCCAAACTGCCTATATAAGCAATTTTTCCATCTTTAATCCATACCGCTTTAGCATAATTTGGAGTATCTCCTGCCATCGTGAGGATATCGCCCCTGAAATAAATAACTCCATTACCTGTAGCTTCCGTAATGTCTTTGTACGTAGTGGTTGAGTTCTTACAGGAGATTAAACCGGCAAGAGCAATACTCAACAGAAAAAACTTAATCTTTTTCATGTCAATTTTTGATTTTTGTTATTAGTTTTTTATTATTAAACCGTCCCTACTATCAGGACTAATTTTTTAAACAATAAAGAATTACCTCACAATCAACATCATACAGGAGGCTAGTATCATCATCAATTTATTTGAGAGTGTTCCGTAAAAGTATTTTGAGAATGATAAAAAGAAAATGATATTGCCGATCCTACAATCCAGGGTGATCTTTTCTTAGTTTAAAGCTGGTCTGATTTTTAAATTTAATTAAACACAGATCTACAAATTCCTTTCCATGGAACTTTCACTCTTAACGGCTAAGCAATATTTACAAAAATAAAAGAAATTAAAAGATAAATTTAAAATAATTTGTAGAAATAATTACAACTATTAATAGAAATAATTTTATATAATTAAAATAATCACAATACAACAAACGATTTAAAATCCTTATTATTCAAAAATTCTTAAAACCGATACAAATAAAAAAAGTCTTCCGATGATAGAAGACTTTCTTTTTCTTTTGATAAGTATTGTCCGGAATTTTCCGTGGAAATCTATTATCCCGGAATATCTGAACCTTTTCTGCTAATCATCATTCTTGTCGCCAGAATATGTTCGCAAGGCCCTTGTCTCAAACCGTTTGCTTTATAAAAGCTGCATTGGCAGTTTCCATCAGTTAAACGTTGGTCTTTATCAACAAAAGCTTCCGTTTTGTGAGTGAAATTATTTTCTTTTATGGTTCCCTTAATATGGAGAACCTCATTTTTTATACTGTAATCAATTTTTACCTTCCCTTCGGAAATGAACTGATCAGCTTTTTCTTCTAACGGGCTGGAGAAGCGAAGCTGTTTCATATCCAAAGGTTCCTGAGTCAGTTCACGAACTCTGTACAATCCCGAATTAAGATCATAAATAACCCTTCCCGCCTGTGTATATGAGGTAAGTGAAGCTGAAATGGTAGCAGTATCAAGATCTAGTTTTTTGGAAAGATCAGTAGTTGTTCCAAACCATGTTTCCTTTAAGGCATTGAAAACTTTTTCCTGTGTCAGTAAATCTACATGACCTCTTGGAGCCATCAGATCAAAATTTCCAGCTCGGCTCCAGTCATTGGTTGTCCAGCCTGAAAGTCCCAGTGTAAAGGACATGTCTCCAAGATCTGCAATATAAAATGAAGGCAGCCCATTTCCCAGCAAAACCACTCTGAAATTTTGAGTGATAGGAATTAATCTTTCCAGAATCAGCAGCCTTCTTCTCCCCCAGATTCTGATCGTCTTGCTTTCCGGTCCTTTATAAATAGAGCGGTGAAAGGTTAAAACTTCATACCATGGCTCAAAAACGGCCTGAATAGGTTTTCCAGGCTCAAGAATAAAACGCAGTGCTCTCGGCCCTTTTTTCTCTTTAAACCTTCTTAGATACTGACAAATACTGAAAATATCCATCGGATGAAGATCAAAAGTGGTGGCTGGTAAAGTCATTGCAGAGCTTACCTGTAAAAATCCACGAACCCAGGAATCAGGTAAATCTATTTTTTCTTCTTTGTAAACTTCTTCATTTGTAGTAAGCGCTTCAAACCCTGAAGGATCAATTTTAAACTCGGTATCCTTATAATCTCTTATTTTTTGGAACTCATTATAAAGTGCAGCTGAATAATCGATATTGGTTGTTCCACATTTGAATTCGTTGATTTCTGTGAAAACATTATAGCTGCTGCTCAGTTTTCCGTAAGTGGATTCGTCCTGACTGAAACATTCAAAGAAAACTTCATCAGGATGTACCGTAATAACAGGATCAAGAACAAACCAAGCATCTTTATCTTTTTGATACAGATAATCAAAGTAGGCCTTTTTTGCGGTATTGAAAGGGCCTAACACCCTATTTTTTTCTTTATAAACATGATCCAGCTCTCCTCTTACTTCAGCCATTCTTTTCCGGACTTCTTCTATCTGAAATTCTGCCATATAATCACTCAGCCAAAGTTTTTCCTGTTCTGCAACCCATTCTCTGTACTCCTCTCTATCCTTTGGTTTGAAACGAAGATCGGAAACCACCACATCATGCAAAGCTGAAATCGCTTCCCTGAAAGGTATTTTTTTATTGAGCTTACCCACAAAAAATGTTGGGTCTCTTTGCAGATCAGGAGAAAAGCTCATCTGCGTACTCGTTGCAGAGTTGGTAACCGCAGTATCTTTATGAAATTTATAATCGAATTGCATGGCTTAAGAGATTAATTGAAGATGAACATTCAGTTGAGGATAAATCATTTTCAGCTCAGAAATAATATTGATGCATTTAGCTTTATCCTGAATGGCTGTTGTTGCTGATAAATCGTCTAAAATTTTACTGACAATTTCTGCCGATTCCGTATTTTTTCTTCCTTCTTTTTCCAGAAAAGTGAAAATCCTGTTTTTGGCAGTTCGCGCCCGGTTTACCCTTGAAAGTACAGAACGGAAGTAAAATTCCAACTCTTTAAGTTTTTCAGCATTATCTGTTGCATATTCTTCAAGATAAGAAGTCACAAAAAGCTGTATGTTCTGGCTCGGATGTTGGCTCAATTTTGTAAGATATTCCAATCCCTGTTCTTTTTTGAAGAATTTCATAATGAGATTTTTACCGAAAGTTTCCACATCAGGACGTACAGAATCTGCAATTCCTACTAAGCAATCGGTATCCCAATCTTTTTCTGTGAATTCGGTTTGGAAGAAGTGAAAAGCAAACGCTCTGCTGTCATCCCATTTTGCATCCAGGATTCCCAAGGCATGATTCCGGTCTGATTTGATTCTTTCCACATTATTTTTATAAAAACTCCAGGCCCACTGTCTTATTGCCAAAAATTCGTGATTGGCCAGAGCTATAACCTGTTTTAAGGTGAATCTACTGTCATCATTTACTTTTTTAAGCAACTCGAAACCGAAAAGCTGATTTTTCACACTGTTCGCAAACACTAATCTGATCATCCATTTTACAGGAATATCGTTCTTATATTTCACAATCATTTTATCCAGATAATCACGGAATAACTGATGTGAATTTTCAAATTTCTGTTCGGCCATCAATACATCAAACAGTCTTCCAATGGTCTGCTGCTGAATTTCAGGCTGGGACTCAAATCGATCATTCAATGAAAGAACACTTCCTGTAACTTCCTTGTAACCAGAAGAAAGCAATTGAAGGATTTGCGGCCAGTTTTTCCCGATCTCTTCTTTCGGATATTGCTGCAAAAGGCTAATCCCGTTTTGTCTGATGGATTCATTTTCATTATTTAACAGCAGCTCAATAATTGAAATTGGGATTTCTGTAACAGGATATTTCTGGGACTTGGAAAGCAGAATTTCACTGGCTAAAAACCTGTTATTATTCAACGGAGAAGTCAATAATTGGGCAATAATATCCCAACTGATCTCAGAAAAATTAGAAGAAGCCGTTATCTTGAGTTTTTTTGTAGCTGCTTCCGCGATTTCATCATTTTCCTCGTTATTTTCCAGAGCAATCAATTGTATGATTACTTTTCCAAGCACAGCTTTTTGCCTGTCTTCCGATAAAGATGCTTTTTGAAGTAAATTATTAATAAATTCATTGGACTCTTTTCTTGAATTCATCACCAGAATGGCCATAAAATCTATAGAGGAAAGAAAATATTGTGTATTATTTTCTATGTTCACTTTCGCCCAGTTTCTTGCTTTTTCATTTCCGGAAACTAAAACCTGTGCTACAAAGCTTTCTTTTTGTCTTAATTCCGTTTCTCTTTTCTCCAAAGCATCAAACCCTAAATTTTGAGGATATTTTGAAGACTTATTAAGCAATCGGATCATCATTTCAGGTTCTATTTTCGACAGCAGATTTTTATAATCCGGATGAACAGAAAGATTTTCATACGCAAATCTCATTACCCTATCCATTTTTCCCTGCATCAAAAGCTGAATGTAAGCTTCAGGCATTTCATCCCAAAATTCAGGATAAAGTTCAGACCTTGATGCGCTTACCTCAGGTTCTATTACAGCTTCTTCCTGTATAGATTGAGGATCTGTCTGTTTTTCTTTATTGGAACCAAAAATATTTTTAAATGTATTGATGATATTGTCTAAAGCTCCATCCTGTTTTTTAACAGAAGAGTCTTCTGAAGAAACCGGGTTGCTATTTGTTACTGATTCTATTTTTGTTACCTTATTTTCCTGATAATAATAATCTGAGCTCCAGAACTCTTCTTTTTTTAAATAAAACTGAAGCCTGGAATCCATTTTACGGGTTCTATCGTTCCCAAAAAGTATAGTAGTAAGCAATAATGATTGATAACATTCAGGGAAATCAACTACAGTGTAATGATACCTGCTGCTTTGCCAGTCATAAGTTCCATATACGCTTAAAGGCCTTCTGTTGGCAGAAGTATAATCCTCGTCAGAATACTGGATAAGAGCGTTTACAGCAAACCTTAAATATTTTTTTGCTTCATTTTGTTTTCCCAGCTCTTTTAAATAGAAAAAACCATTCTTCTGGAAATAAAGTTTGGTGAAGTTTGAAAATGCCAACCGGCTTTCATTATGGGAAAGCTCTTTTCTTACGTTAATATAATCTCCGAACTGAGAGAAATATTGAGTCTGATTCCACGATTCTTTATCCAAACTGGCCGTTCTGTTGAACGTTGGCGTTTTCTTTTCGAATAAAAATAAAAGCATTCCCAGAATTTGAGCATCATCTCTGAAACGTGCAAGCTTGTATATGGCCCGGATATTTCTAAAATAAGGTACTTCAAACGGAATCTGCCACATTACGTTTTCAATGATTTCAACCAAAGAAGGATAAGCTTTTGATAAAAGATAAAGAGAAACCAGCTCATCTGTTTTTTCTTTTTTGGAAAATTTTTCAGTGTAATGCTTTTTCAGACTTTCATAGTCTCCTTTATCAATAGCGTATCGAATTTCAGAAGGTAGGCTTTCCAGTAATTCTGAAACATTTTTTTCAAGCTCTGAGCCCTCATTAATTGTTAAAAGCGCATCAAAAGCAACATTTTTGATGTATTGTTTATGTCTTGTACTGTGTGCAATGCTGTGAAGCAGTTCGGAAGCCTGAACAATTTTCAATCTTCTGATGGCAAAAATGGAAGCGTACAGCTGCATTTCATCCCCTTTTGTTGCCAATTTCAGAATGTAGGGAACAGCTTCTACCATTTCCATTTGAGCTGCTTTCCAGATGACACGGGAAGTTTTCCATTCTGTTTTGAAAGAATTAATACTCTGTGTGGCATCCTCCAGACGCTTCAGCATAACCCCTTCTTTGGAATCCACATTCAGTGTTTCCAGCGAAGGAAGCTCTACGAATACTTCTACTTCAGACTGGTATCCTTTATTTCTTTTTTCTTTTTCGAGTTGGTCAAAAATATTTCCCGCCTTTTCTATGGAAACAAATTCAGGAGTTTTAGTTCCTTCTTTCAATGCAGCTCCTCTTCTTCCATAGCGGAAATTGACAATGAAGGCATCGGGATTAATTTCACAAAGATCGATTTCGTAAACTTTATCTGATTTTCCCTCGTGGAAGAAGAGCTTGGTTTGTTTGATGATTTTCATCTATCTTATGGATTAAGATGTTGTTATTATGTGTTGGGTTCAGGCTAAAAAATATTCCACCAATCGGTTTTGTCTTCTTTTGGTGCTATTATTTCTTCTTTAACTTCGGAAACTTCAATTATTTCTACCTTTTCAGGAATTTCTTTTCCGGTTTCTACAATCGGTTTGCCGTGTTTTGCAATGATCATGTTTAATTTTTCTCTGAAAATTAACGCCTTTGAAGGATTTACCATATTAATAAAATTGATATACCCTTCAATGGCATTGATCAGATGAAATGCTTTTCCCCAGGTTTGGTTTTGCCATCCATTGACTTCAATATTGTGTAAAAGGGCTCTGAATTTTCTCAGTTTATTCCTTTCCACATTCAGTTTTTCATTCACCACGATTCCCGTTACCTTTTGCTGATTCTTTCTCCTCATGATGTGAAGCTTATCAGGATGCACCGTAAAGTTTTCGTCTTTGATTATCTGTTTTACAAAGTATAAAAGCTTATTAATGTTTTGTTCATTATCATCATTGGTAGAAAAAGTGAGATCATCTGCATACCGTGTATATACAAATCCTAATTTCAGTGCTAAGCCCTGCAATCTTTTATCCAGCTTATAAGCAATACTATTACTGATTGCCGGACTTGCAGGGGAACCTTGAGGCAGAAACCGGTCTCCTTTATGTACAAAGTATTTAACACCATCAAGCAGAGCTTCTTCTGTATGAGCATGGGTACAAGCTAATGCAAAAATAGTTGCCAGCTGTTCTGAATACCCAAGTTTAACAAATAAGCCTTTCACTCTTTTATAGCTGATTGACGGAAAAAAATCCTGAAGATCTATATTAATGATAATATCCTTACCAAGATGCGGTTCGGCATTGGTAACAATTGATTTTTTTGCTGTGAAACCATGAACAACCTCTCCTACCAATATTTTATTCAGTATATTATCCAGAATCCATTGCTGGAAACCTTTCAATTGTGATTTCGGAGCAGAAATTTTTCTTTTCCCACCTGATTTTTTTGAAATTTCAAAAACATGATAATGAGATTTTTTTGAAACTCTCCGGTGAAAAGCAAGATATTTGATTACTGAAAGGCTGTACCCTGACTTTTGACTGAAATCTAATATGTTTTCAAAAACAGGAAGTGAAAACTGAAGTAGCTTTTCGGTATCAGAATCCGTTTTATGAAGCCCCTTTGAAACATTTTCGCCAAGATAAATGATTTGCTGCTGTTGCAGCGTTTTCCAGTGATCAGCTTTATCCTGTAGCTTTTGTTCGTTTTTTTGTTTGGTGACTTCTCTTTTGGCTTTGGCTTCCTGCATCCGTTTTTTACGCATTTCTCGAAGCATTGCTTCCTGATTGCCATACTTCCGGTCTTTTGCCAGTAATTCCTGTAATTCCTGCTGTAAAACGGCTTCTTTTTGGATCAGTTGTTCCGGCAGAGAAGGCGTAGATGTTTCCTGCCAGAAACCAAGCCTTTTCATTTCTTCCAAAATATAGCTGTCTTTGGAAGATGCCTTTATACGATCATAAATCTGTTGCCTGGTGAGACTTTGTGACATGATTTGGTGTATTTTTATAAATAAAAAGCCCTACAATTGAATAGGGCTTTGTTTTTGGATATACCTTCGTATCTTCTGAGAACTATATCTATCAACTCCAGAAATGGTACTAGTGCGTACCTTTATTTTCCCGGAAAATGAACTGAAAAGGCACGCACTAGTACCAATTTCACCATTAAAGATAGTATGTAGTGCAGTATGCTAAGCAATTTTACATCGATGACGAAACATCATCATTTCTTAAAAAGAAAAGCAAGGATCTATCTTTTCCAAATATATAAAAAAATTGGTTATAGCATCCAATCTCATTTTAAAATTCTTTATTATTTTTTAGACTGAAATGAACTTCCAAAAGTTGGAGATAAAGGGTTTAATTCTGATGCAAAGTTTTAAGAAGTTGATATCACATTTTTAAGGAAGCTAAGATAGAATCAATTTCATTGATCCTTCTAAGCGGCTAGATCACTATATTACCTCATCAGCGGTTTACCACAATTTTTAGTTTTCTTAAAAATAAAGCAGTTGAATAATTGGGTTGGTATTAAAAAGCAGACTTTAGTTCTGAGGGTAAGTTCCCTCCCGATATGACATCTGTTTTTCCAAAGTGCGTATAAATAAAAAAAGCCTTCTATTTCTAGAAGACTTTTTGCGATCCGGACGGGACTTGTACCTTTTCAGAAAAACCCCTATCCATCTGCTTTATGCTGTTCTCTTGTTTAGTAGGTCACCGAATAGGTCACTTTTTTAACAAGATTAAGAGCGTTTGTTTTTAACTGGTGCAAATATATAGTTTTTTTTGTTTCTTGCAAAGAAATTATGTCTTTTTCATTTCAGGTAAATATAAACCTCAGACTATCAAATATAAAAATTTAAATAATTCATACAGGCTTTTTTTATTTCAATATAAATCTATAATATAGCCAATATTTTACAAGTCTTCAATAACTTCTGCCTCGTCTTTCTCTTTCGTAGTTTGAACTAAATCCAAAATCATATCTAAAAACCCTGTATTTTTATAGAAATAATTAGGACTTTCTTTTAGCTTTTCTTCTATTTTGTGAAAGCCATAATTAGAATATTTTTCCATCGTATCAATTAGATAATCAATAGCTTTCCGCTCTGTTATTTCTCCTTTTTCAAGAGCAATTAAATCTAAATCATCAGTTTTTGCAAGTAAGGCTGTAAAGATATATTCTCTTAATTTTGGATACGCTTTCCTAAGTTTCTTAGAATCTAAATTTCCCCAAAACTGAATAGGCTGCCCAAGACCTTTTGTTTCCCCAGCCAATTCTTTTTGTTTATTCGCATACAGTCCAATAAAAAAAGCATAAATATAAAGCTCATATCCAGCACCAAAAATTTTCCCTTTACTTGACATTGATTCAACGGATCCTCCTCCATATTCAGTAAATTGTCGTAAAAGTGATTCTTCAAAATGGATTTCAAATTGTGGATTTCGTCTTCCCCACACATCATATAAAGTATCTTTTGCCATAATTACTCTTTTATTAAAGTTAATTTAGTTTGAATTGTTGACAAATCTAAATTGCTGAAGGGGCGTTGTTTTTCCATTCGATAAATTGTGCAATTCTGAGCATCAATTTTATTATTGTCTAACATCCCATTTTCTGTTAAAAAGCTTTTTGTAAATATTATGCATTGTTTATTAATATCAGAAATAACCTTGAAAAAATCACTTTCTTTTTGTGGAGAAAATGAGCTGGTGGGAGCATCAAAAATAAGTGGATAATCATTATCCCGTTTCAATGCCGTCAGGTCTGATACAGCAAATAATACAGACATATACATTGTTGTTTTAAGAGCTTGATTTGGACTCGATATAAATGTATCATTTCTGTCTTGCAGAGCAATTCTGGCAGCACCATCTGCTGATTTAATTATTTTAATTATTCCATAAAATCCATCTATATTAAGCCTTTCAAGATATTGATTAGCCCTATCTTCTAATTGGAAAAGAAAATCTTGTGTGTTTTTTTCTTTAGCATTTTTGAAAGCATTTTTGATTTTATCCAATGCACTGTGAATTTTTCGATAAGTGTCAGCCACAGACCCCTTAGCCAAATTATTATATTCTTCTTGATATTTTTCTAATTCTTTTTGCTTTTCACTTTCTTCCTTTTCAAGGATTACAACTTGTTTCTCTGCTTGACCTTTATAATCCCACCAATTTTTGATATTTTCATATGCGTTTTGTAGTTGCTCTTCCGTTAATCCATCATTTTGAGCTAATAATTTTTTTTTATTTTCTTCTTCTATATCAATACTTTCCTGAATTTTATTAGTGTCAGCCTTTCTTGCTTCATTAAATTCGATACTATCTCTGATTGTGTTAATTAAATTGTTTATTTCCGCTTGATTATATTCTAAATTACTACTTTTTTGCTCTAATTCTCGTAAAAAACTATTTGGGAAAAGTTGTTTTTCAGTTTCTTTTTCAATTGGTTGTTGACTCTTAATTAAGTCATTAAGTTTATTAACCATAAAATCGTAAGCATCCGTTCCTTCTTTTGCGTCACGACCACACACCTTGCAAAACTCATCTTTAATCATCTCTTGCATAGAGATTTTATCAGGAATATTAGGCGATAAAGGAATAATACCTTCAGCTATTTCTTTGGCTAATTCTTGTTTACCTTTCAGTTTATCCTCCTCACGTTCAAGCTTTCTTTTCTCTCTACTGAATAGGGAAACTTTTTGTTGAAACTCTTCAAAAATAGAAGAAAACCCGCCGAGAATCCAAATATCATCAAGAAGTTTTATAGAATATTCTTCATTGATATGCTTTTCTGTTTGAGTCTTTTTTTCTCGTAATGATTTTAGTCGCTCATTAATAGCTTTTAGTAACTCACTTGCTTCTTTACTATTTTCAATTTCATTGAGCTTTGTTGAGTAATTGGTTGCATTTTCTCTATTACTTTTTAACCTTTGGCGTATATCACTTAAGTCTTTTCTTAACAAATCTAGCTTTGAACTTAAATCCTTTTCTTGTTGAGAGTTTTGTTTATCTGATTTCATCGCTTTTTCAAACGCTTTTCGAGATTGGTATTCAGCATAATCTGTAAAACCAGAAGTGTCATCCTCTCCATTATAATAAGGTTCAAATTGTCTTATATTTGAAAAAGTTTCAATTAGATAATTTAAAGCATCGGGATTATTGAAGACATTAAGATTTTCTTCTCCTTTGAAAAGACAATATTTACGTATGGCCGCCTCAAAACAACGGTCCAATAATCTTCCTCCTTGAATTGGAATCCTTTCAGCCCCTTCATTTTCAAAACCTTTGAATTGAAAATTACTTGTCTTTATTTCGTTATTAGCATCTTTTGAAAACGAAAATGATTTTTCTACAATTTTCTCTCCATCGTGGTCAAAAGTCATAGATACACGCAGAACCTCACTTTCAAATTCAGGTAACTCTGATATTTTCTTTTCCGAGATAAGACGTAAGTCAAGATTTTGTTTTGAAGTATCAAATAACCATTCTAATGCTTCAAAAAAAGTAGTTTTCCCATCCCCATTATCTCCAATGAAAATCATTAATCCATCATTAAATTTAATCGTATTAACTCCATAATAACTCCTAAAGTTTTCTATTGTGATTTCTTTTATAATCATAGGATATTTTGATTAAGATAGTTAATTACCTCATTGTAAGTTTCCTTAAAAATACTTCTATCAGAACTTCCTGCAACTCCCTCAATAATTTTTGCGACAGTTACAACGATGGGGTTTTCAGAATTTAAGGCATCTTCTACGGTAGGAAAGTCATCAGCATTAAATTCATAAAAAGAATTTAATTTTTCGTCAGAAAGTACTAACTGTAACATTTTATCTTTATTATTCATTATTGTAAAGATTTAGATTATAGTAATTCATAGTATCTAAAAGCGTATTGATTGTATAAGAGCTATTTTCTGAAAGTAAAGCAAAATTGTTAACACGTTCCAACTCCTTTTTCAACATACTTCTTTCCATCCTGTAGTTTTCACTATTAGGGTTTATTTCAGGAACTACAACCAAATCATGTATATATGCAAACTGTTTATCAGGATGTTTCCTAAGAATCCTGCCACGACGTTGCACAAATTGTCGAGGATTTCCAGTGCTCGCACAAAAAATAGCCAACTCAGAACGTGGCACATCAACGCCCTCATCCAAGCACTTCATTGAAGTAAGCACATCAATTTCTCCGTTTGCAAATTGCTCTAAAACATTCTCTTTATCATTTGTTCCTGAAATAAATTGCTTAATTGTTGTTCGTTTATTAATATCCTTTACTGCTTCAGTAAAAGCATCAATTAAGTGTACAGCAACATTATCATTTTCAATTTCATCATTTTCTGAAAAATAATCTGTCTCAAAATATTCGTTCGGGTCGTTACCCTCCGGAACATAAACCAATGTGTACTTTAAGTTGCCTTTCTTTTTATATTGTTTCTTTAAAATATCAGTAAAAACAAATATTTTATTAGATGCTTTATGTATAATTCGTTTTCTTGCTAATAACAATGCTGTTAAAATAGAATTTTTGCTGAAACTATCAGATTCACTTTTATAGAATTTTGATATTTTCAGCGATAACTCCATATAATCTTTCATTTCAGATTCTGTAAGGGTAACTATATGAGGATAATAATAGTAACGGCATAATACTCCTTTATTTATAGCTTCCTCCATTGAATACTCATATGTGTATTCATTTTCGCTATTAAAAAATGAAAAAAGTTTTTTGTTTCCCTCTTCATCAAATTGACGTTCAGGTGTTGCTGAAAGACCAATTCTTCGTTTACAGTTAACTTGAGGCAGAAATTTTAATAAAGCTCCTGATCCCATATTGTGGCATTCATCCGCAATAAGTAAAGTTTTAGCTGGTAACTGATTTAGCTCACTAAATATGTTTTCTCTTGCAAAAGAGGCATACGTTGAAATTACAATATATGAAACTTGCTCCGTTGCTGAAAGACGTTCACGAGTTAAAATGGCTGAAAAATCGTTTTTCCAGCGACTTTTTGAACAAACTTTTACAATATTTGTAAAATTGAACTTTTTACATTCATTTTCCCACTGGTTAACCAACGTGATTGTAGGTACAAGAATTAAGGCTTTATAATAACCTGTTTTTTTATAAATTTCAAGTAAACAGTTTAAAGAAGTGATCGTTTTCCCCGTACCTGTTGCCATTGCAAACAATCCTTGTTGATTATTATTTTTCCAATTATTAAATGCAATTTTTTGATATTCTCTTGGACCTTCAGAATATGGAAACTTCGGATTTCTTGAATTTTTGTCAATATCATCGTAAAGCTTAACAATAGTTTGTTTTAGCTTATGGTTTTTAATGAGGCTTCTTTTCTTTTCAAATAATTGTTCCTCCTGAACAATTAACTCATCTATATTTTTATTGCCAAACTTATCTTTGATCGCAACTTCTATTTCATTTGCAGACAAATACTCAACATCTTCATCCTGTTCAGAAAAATAATCATTAATTACTTTTAATTGTTTTTTGATTAATTTGTTTGACCTCTCATCTTCCCAACCTAAGAATGCTTCTAACTCTTCCAAATTTTCAGATAAGCCAAATAAGGTAAAGTTACAAGAAGCCTTATATCCCACAGAATTTTCTCCATCGCTGAAAACTCCTGATTTATAATGAGCAATTCCTCTATTGTGCTTAGGTTTGATTACTTTGATTTCAATTCGCTTTTTAGCAATCAAATATGCCAGGCATTCAAAGAAATGTGTATCATATTCATCAAGCACTTTTCCAAGAGAAACTACATCGGATAAATCAAAGACTTTGTTCAGATTATTGGGACTTTGTCCTTTTTCAAAAGCTTCTTTGTCTTTTTCTGAAAGCAAATGATTGATAACCATCCGCATTTTACCCCCTTTACTGATAAATGTTGCAAAACCAACAGAAAGTAAATTGATAGCTGCCGAACTAAAATAACCTAACAACAAATGAAATTCGGAACTATTAGCTAAACCATCCAAATAAAATTGTAAAGGCTCATTTTCTGTACCTGTCTTATAATCTCTATCTATTGACCAATCACAATCTTTAAGCATATCCTAGCATCATTTTAGTTAATTCAGAAATCGTTTTAATTGCTGTTTTTATTTCTGCTTCTGTATTAAATTTTCCTAAAGAAAATCTAAGTGAAGTAAAAGCGTTATCATTGCTCAGTCCCATTGCTGCAAGAACATGTGAAGGTTCAATTACCGCAGAAGTACAGGCAGAACCATTGGAAACAGCTACATTTCTCATTCTACCTATCATAACACTGGCATCACATCCCTTGAAGCAAATATTACTTACATTGTAAATTCTATTTTCTGTACTTCCATTCACGAATGTGTCAGGAATTTTTAGAAGTTCACATTCTAGCTCGTTCCGTAACGATATAATTCTTTCAGCATCTTGCTTCATTTCTTGTTCCGCAACTTCACAAGCTTTGCCAAGAGCTACAATACTTGGAACATTTAATGTTCCACTTCGTAAACCATTTTCGTGTCCGCCTCCATGCGTATATGCAGAAAGGTTAATACCTTTCCTTATATATAAAGCACCAATTCCTTTTGATGCATACATTTTATGTCCGCTTAAACTCAACAAATCAATGCCAATATCATCCACATTTATAGGAATTTTCCCTGTTGCTTGTGTTGCATCAGTCATAAACAAAGCTCCAATCTCATGAGCAAGAGAAGCAATCTCTTTTATTGGTTGAATTACACCAGTTTCATTGTTTACATACATTACAGAAACCAGAATAGTATCTGAGCGTAGAGATTTCTTCAGCTCATCCAAATCAATTAATCCACTCTTTTGAACAGGTAAATAAGTTACTTCATACCCTTTAGTTTCAAGATTTTTACAGGTATCAAGTACTGCTTTATGTTCGGTTGAAACAGTTATTATATGTTTTCCTTTTTCCGAATAATTTTCTGCCACTCCCTTCAATGCGATGTTGATGGCTTCCGTTGCATTGCTTGTGAAAATAATCTCTTTATTATCTGCACCAATTAAATCTGCAACTTGTGTTCTTGCTGATATGATTGCTTCAAGTACAGTTGTTCCAAAATAGTGTGTACTGCTTGGGTTAGCAAAGTTTTCTTTTAGAAATGGAAGCATCGTACTCAATACCCTTGGGTCTATTTGAGTCGTAGCATTATTATCCAGATATATAAATTGCATATGAATTAAAATTTTAAAACGAGAATTTTTTCAAATACTCAATACCATCATTTAAATTATCTAAGATCACTCCTGATGGTTTATGAAGGATTTTAAAATATTTTGCAAATGTTTTTTCCTCTCTCGATTTTTCATCAACTAAAATAATTGTTTTATTTAAAGAGTAGGCAACACCTAACTCAAAGGCTAATCCGTATCCAGAAGGATTAGTGGTCTCCATATAGGCAAAGAAAATATCACATTCCTTTACAAAGTGAATATCCCATGTTGTATAGAAGTCTGAATGCTCAAGATTATGTTCCCTCGGATTGAAAAAAGTAAATTGCTCACTAAGCTCTTCAATGACTTTTGATTGCCAATTACTTTTAAATCCGCCCGATAAGAAGACTTTTGATTTATAGCTCATAATTGGGTGGCTTTTGCTGTATATATTGAAAAAGGCAATCCCAGTGATATATTATAAAACTTATTTCGTGTTTCCCTTAATAAAAAGTAACTAATAATTAAGCACACATAAATTATATAATGTGATATCGCTGTATTGAAAATATCTAAAGAGAATGGCTTGAGAATGGAAAAAATTAACGCTAAAACACCTAACATCATAGATACATTTCCAATTTGATTAGAAAGATCAGCTCTAAAAGTAAAGGTATAAATTTTTTGATCGTGCTCCGGAACAAAGCCCATAACAATACTTCTTATATCTCGCAGACTTGTATCACTTAAATCATCAGTTATACCTTTTGTTTGAAGAGATTTTGACAATAATTCTTTTGAAAGCGAAAACGTTTTCCGATTCTTCACATTTCTTTCTGTTTTCTTTATATAAGAATATTTTCCTAAAATATTTTCCTTCATAACGCCAAGTCCATAGATAGAATAGCCTAATAGGTACGATATAACTATAAAAATAAATGGATAGAAATCATCGGACTTTGTTCCAATTGTTGGGTAAACAAAATAATCTTTTTTAATAATTATTGATAATAGTATTAACAAATAACTTCCCGGCAATAAATATCCAATAATATCCCACACAAATTCTTTAAATGAATCAAAAAAACTTTTTATATTTTCCATAATATTCATTTATATAAAACACGAAGCACATCCAATCCCTTCTTCCTCGTCTAAAATATCTATCAAGTAAGGAGATTGATTTTTAGATGCTTTTCGTTCCATTCTTTTAATATATTCAGTTTTAATTTTTGCCATTCTTTCAGGATTTATTAAATCTTCTAGACTTTCACCTTGAACCCAATTATAGCCATCCTTTTCATATTCCATTGCTTTCTTGTACAAATCGGGATGTTGTTCATACAGCCAAACCCATTCGATTTTTTGCTGAAAGAAACAAAAATAACAACCTGAACGACTTCTTGCATATTGACCCGTTTTTCCATTTATTTCAAAATCAATTTTGTTGTAATAAGCAGGAACACCAACGCCACTTTCTTTTAAAATTCTGAAAATATCATCTCGTACTAAAACATCTTCATTGTCAAGTAATGGAAAAGATTTTTCACTTGCCAATGGATAGTCTGTTGTTTTTAAAAATTCAAAAACTAAATGATTAAAGCCTTTTACATCAGTATCCAACAAAGCTTTTAACTTATGTGCCTGTGTAAAAGAAGTATCTATTTTTTTTGAAACAATTTGTAAAGCTTTATCCTGAAACCTGCCAAAATCAATATTTTTAGCATAATCCTCAATCATTCCTATATTTGAATTGGACAATATTTTAGCCACAACATCCTCACTCCATATATTCTTTCGGAATGGAAAAATAGACTGTATATTTTTCTTTGTAGAGATATATCCCTCTCTTTCTTCATCACCTCTTATACCAACATAAGAAACAACAGGATCTGAACCAACATATTTTTCAAATGGATCAAGCTTCAACTTTTTGGTACACCAACGAGAATTTGAAGATGGCAAAAAACCTCCATACATTTTCAAAAAATGGTCAAAAGGATCTTCTGAACTGTTTTCCGCAGCTTTTAGAATATTTATTTTTATACCTAGATAAACTTCAAGGTTTTGGATTAGTTGGTAAGTCTCATCAAGTTCTTTTCCTGTGTCGCTTGAATAAAAATCCAACTCTAACTCCGGATATTTAGTCTTCACATAAATAGCTAAAGCTGCACTATCCTTACCTCCTGAAATTCCTAAAACATGTCTTATTTTACTCATTGCATTAATTCTTTTAATAAATTCAACACTGCTGCAATATTTGAAGTCTTATCTTTTCCTAGTTGAGTTTTTAATACATTTTTCAAGTCTTCAATCTCTCCGCTCTTGCTTTTAGGTACTCTCACAACTTTAGGGTCAATCTTACTAAAGAATGAATCAATCTTAACTCCAATTACATCCTCATTAACCTCATCAATATCTGCTTTTGAGATATTGGTCAGACTATCCAGTTCCAAAATAATCGCTTTGAATTTTTCATACAGCAAGATTTCATCTTCATCAGTAAATACTTCAAGTGTTCTTCCTGTAACTGCTTGTGCAATAGAATTGAGCCATGCTTTTTTATCGTCCAAAGCTGAATCAATACGCTGCACAAATGTTTTTTGATTAGCTAATAACAAATGTTTCTTTAGCTTCTTGAAACGTTTTTGTAAATGCTCTTTGTATTCTTCAAAATCAACAGCTCTTCCCACAAATTCTCCACAAATAAATTCTTCAAATCTCTTTATTAGCTCATCGTATGAAGTCCTTAATTCCCGAACTGCATTTTGTAAGTTTACAGCATAACTTTGCAATTTGGACTTATCTTTTTGCAACGTAATAAGAGATAATCCCAAAGCAGTTGGAAAAGCCTCAAAGAATGTTTCTTCAGGGTCCTTGCTTGTAGCTATCGCTTTACGAATTTTCAATGCTGATGATGATAATCTTTTTGTTTGTTTAGAATATTCTGGCAATTGCTTATAAAATACTATAAAAGGTTTTATGGTTTCTATAAATGATACATTGTCAAATTTTTCTTCAACAGATTGATTTAAAAAAGTCCTGTAACTATTAAAGATATCCAATTTTACACCTTCAATATCAAATGCCTTAATAGTATATTCTTGTGGATATTTTGCTATCAATTCAAGGTTTTCTTCAGACATGTATGGAATGTAGCTATCTTCATTGAAAATAGCAAAATCATCACGTTTCAAAAACAAAAAAGTTGGAATCCAAAAATCTATCAATCCCTGTTTCAGTTTGAATGGTCGCTTGCTTAATATTTCAACAAAGTCTGAAATCCTTTTTGGTTCATCTTTAGCTTCTTCCAAAAAAATTTCAGAAGTTTTCCATAGTCTGTAAAACGATGAGTTATTATCAATAGAAATAACATCAATAGAATTTTCTCGAATAGGAGAAATCCCATTTTCCTTTAATAATGATAAATAGATCGTCTTTTCAGGTGGGAATTTAGCATCTTCAAAACCTAAATTTTCTTTATCCCAATTATTTGCTAATGCTTTAAAATAACTTCGTTTGGCAGTGTGAATAGAAGATGATATTCTATGTCTGTTTACTAATTCATTCTTAAAAACAGGTGTTGCATCATAGACGATACTACAAACCTGTGAAAGTAATTTGATAAAGTCTTTTTTATTTGCAATTGTTTTTTCATCTCCTTTGAAAAACCATTTTACATCTTTACTTCCGGTATAAATATTATCAGTGATATAATGATTTAATAGTCGTTTTTGAGAATCGGAAATATTTTCTAATTCACGTTTGGCAACCTTATCATCTTTATTCTCATCAATTACCTTTTGAATTTTCTCAATTTCAAAAAGCAAATTTTTTATTTCAGTTGAGTTTTCAAAGAAACAATAAATAATAGCTTCTTTTTGAAGATTTGATACTTCTTCAATATCTTTTGAGGTTAATTTACTATTGAAAACAAGATTGATATAACCGTCTACTTCTCCTTCTGGAATTTCTTTCTTTATAGGGTATTCCGAAATCTTAAATTGAAAAAACCTTGGAGTACCTGTTTCGTAAGAGTAAAGTTTAGCAAATACTGGCGAAAAATTAAAATATTTATTGAGTAACGCAGTAACATCGTTTACCTCTGAAATTTTATTTCCTGCTTCAATTAATGCTGTTTGAATATCTAAATCTGTTCCCTCAAAAAGAATGTATCGTTTGCTATGAGAACGGAAACGAATAATATTCTTGGAATTAAGATTTTTAATAATGGTTTCACTGTTTGAGACACCACAAGCAACTTCGAGGTAGCTACTTAAAAAATCCTCATCTAAAATTGCTCCATTTGCTGAAAAAATATTCAACAATCCTATTGTTTTGACGACTTTAATATAATCATTTATAGACACATCAAATGTCCGTTCTATGTTTTCTATTGTGGAACGGATAGAACTCCAAGCCGAGAAATCGGGACTATATCTAGATGTAAGAAACGAATAAAAATTGAAATTCAAATAGTCATAAACACAACTCAAATTATAAAACGGATTCTCCTGTTTATTGAATTTTGCTAATCCTGTATGGTCGGTAGACTCAAGGAAAGTAAACAATGACCTTTCGTTCTGTCCATAACGCTGCAACGCAAGTGTCAGTGTATTTGCGGCCATTATGTCAAGCGGATATAATTTTGATGCTATCTCGTCTAAGAAATCATTATTAAAATTGAAAGCCTTTGTCCCGATTGACAACCCCAAACATTTTTCTATAATTGATTTAGATTGTTTACTTTCAAAATTTTCAGCAATATGCTCAGAAGCCAAATATAAAAGCTGTTCGACAGGCTCATTAAAAGTAATTTCACGAAAACGACCTTTGACTTTCGTCCATTCTTGTTTGTGAGTATTACTCAATGAATAAGCGTAAGACTCAAAACTTTGATGAACCGTAGTTATTAAAACAATGTTGTATTTTGGATTATTACAAAATTCTGCTAATTGCTGGATGAAATATAATTCGTTTTCAGGGTTATGTTTACTCGCATATTCCAAAAATTTACCAAACTCATCTAAAAACAAAAATAATATACCATTATTTCCTAACGAATGGTAACGATTAAATATCTCTGATAAAATATTTTCGTGTTTATTTTTATTGGTGTTTATTTGAAAGGTATCCGCAAACTCTTCTATAATGGAACTGTAAGCTCCAATAATTTTGATAAACTCAGCTTTAGGGTTTTCTATAAAATTAGGTTCAAAATATCGTTTTTTCCCTCTAATACTTTGCTCAAACGCTAATAGAAATGATGACTTTCCTGTTCCGTAAGTTCCAACAATACTAAAAGAACGAATGCCTTTTTTAAAATCGTTTACAATTTGGCTCACAACTTGCCCTGCATTGGGCGTTGGAATATAATTGAAATTTCTTTCCGTATCCCTAATTATATTTACTGATGTAGTGAAATTATTTGCCATAATATTTATCTAAAACTGAATATGCATCAGGTTTATTTTTAAATTGAAGTTCTTTGATTCCTGCGTGGTCTGTGAATGTAATATTTTTACTATCACTAACAATATCAGAAATTTTATTTACTAATCCTGAACGGTTTAATGCAAAGATTGAACCTGGACTATTAGTATCAAATTCTAAAGAATTTAAACTAATTGAATTTCCGAAATTAGAATTATCCAAAATTGAGAAAAGCATTACCGCATCAGGTAAACCATCTCTTTCGTTATTTTCAATTTGGAATTGCTCATCTTTACCCTTCCCAATTTGTTTCAGTAACCCAATTTCTGAAAGTATCCCTGAAAAACTATCTTCCACCTCATTGCCGCCCTCATCATTTTTATACATATTCAAAAAGACAGAAAAATCTTTTGCAACGGTATTTTCATTAAAATTTAGTTCAGGATTTGCCTCCTGAATTCGTTTTAGATAATTTAAAAAAGTCTCTTTTGTAAAAAAAAGTTTTTCCTTTCTAAATTCATTAAATATAATTGTATATATGGAAGCAAGTCCTGTTTTTATAAGTTGATAATGTAATAACCATAAACTGGCCTCATCTTCTAAAAATGGGTCATATCCGCTTTCGGTATCAAAAATTTTTATTCCAAACTTTGTTAATTTATCTTTATTGTCGATAATATTAAAAGCTTTCATCCAATAGCGGATTGCAGAAACCATATTTTTCCCGACACCAAGTTTTACAACCGCATCCTCATTATTGAATGATTGTTCTTCCTGAACAAAATCATATCCCTTTTTTAGCCAAAGTTGTCGGCACTGAAAAGAGTCATGTCCGGAAAATGTGAATTTTAATATATCTGAATTTGTTAATATCATTATTGTTTTAAAAAAGTAATATTTTTTATATTGTAAAAGTAATCAAAATTAGAATCAGAGACAACGTAAATGCTTAAACTCTCATTGAGATCGCTTCTCGTGCGCTTATAGCATGTATTAAAGGGAAAAATAGAAGAACTTAAGGCAAAAATAATTCAACTTCAAAATAAGGGGTACAATGGTAATATTTATATTATTTCTCCCTTCAAATCTGTTGCAAGTCGATGTGCTCGGGAATTTTATGACAAACCAGAAATTTCCTGTAGAACCATTCATAAATTCCAGAAAAAAGAAACTGATGTTGTATTTTTGGTATTGGGAAACGATCCCAAATCTTCAGGAGCAATAAATTGAATTGGGCATCATCAAAACCTAATATGCTTAATGTGGTTCTTACAAGAGCTAAAAAAAAAATCTATGTTATTGGAAATAAAAATTTATGGAGACAATGTTCTTATTTTGATGTAATGGCAACTACAATTTAATTTTTAAAGACATAGGGATAAAACCTAAAAGAGGCTGTTTTGTCAGCCTCTTTAGGTTTAAACAAGCATGGGTTATTAATACTTATATATCTATTTTAGTATCTTATATGATGTATAATCTTTTATGGTCTTCAGCTCATAAAATTCTTGCTTATCTGCATCTATAATCCTGATATCACCTAAAGGAACATTTTGACAATGAATGAAGTTGATGAATTGCCCAGCATTAAACTTACCTTTAACAATAATATCAAAACCTTTTTCTGTTTCTACGGAGCTATACCATTCCCACTCTCTTATTTTTTGGAATTTATAAACAGACATATTTACGCTTTTTAATAATTCATCATATTTCTTATCATTATCATCCAATTGCCTTATCTTGTTTACTATACCTTGTGGTAATAACTGCTCCCATTTTGGGTCTTCATCATTTAAATTCTTGTTTTTTAAGATGGTTAAAACTGCATTCTTAAAATTGTCTAATACTTCTTTTGAGTGGGCGACATTTCTCACCCTAACAATCTGATAACCTTTTAAAGGTTTCTCTCCTTTTGTGTTATATTGTATGTTTCCTTGTTCTGTCATCACTTTATTTTTTTATAATTACTGCTTTGTCATTAAATATCTTCTCAAAGTCTTCTATCTTCATAGAATAAGAAGCTCCTTGATTCATAGGCAAAGGGTCTCGTAAAAATACCTTTCCACCTTCCACTTTTTCCAATACTACAGCATGACCTTTAAACTCATCTGTCCTTAAACTTACTACTGCTTTATCTCCGTCTTCTAATTTTTCTAATAACTTTGATAACTTGATGTCTTTTTCTGCAATAGCTGTTACCTGATCTTCCAATCTTTTAAAATATAGAGCATCAGGGATATCTAAAATTGAAGCCCCATAAGTATCGGTTTTTAAAGCTCTTGCCAATTCATCTTCTAATAATAAAATACCTTTGTCATGTAATGTCATTCTCAAAGAAGTAGCAGCACAAGTATAATCTGTAGATTGTCCAAAAACTTTAGCTTCACTTATCCATCTTTCTATTCTAATTCCTGCATTCTCAGCAAAGGATTTGGTTGCATCACCACCACCTCTCTGAAGTTTCCTGCCTCTGATTATTACTTCCTCTAAATCATGAACTTCATCAGCTAGTTCCTCTGCTTTAGCACCGTTTTTAGCCCCTTGCAATAATTCTTCAATGAATCTGGTAAAGCCAGCAAACCCTTTAGTACAAGCTTTTCCAAATCTAATAATAAATCTTGAAAGAAAAGCCAGTAAATCTGTAATTCCAAGTGTAGCCACAGAAACAGTTTCCCTTGCCAGAACCTTTAATAAACTTACAGCTTTTTGTACATAAGTAGCTCCTTTTACAACATTCCCTACACCCTCTGTAAAGATAAGGAGGACAATATTAATCAGTAGTTCAAAGGCAAAAATACCTACATAAAAAGCTACTGTATATCTTGAAACATCACCGAAGTACTCTTTCATCTTATCCAGTATTCCTTCCATATCAGACTTTGAAATACTTCCACTTGCTTTAAAAAGGTCTTTAACTCCTTGTAAGAATTTAGGTACATTCTCTGTTACCCAGTCTATTACATCCTCTGCTTTTTCCATTAAATCTCTTCTTTCAAGGTACTGCTGATAAGAAAAAGAAGTTGTAGGCTGTAAAAGAAATTCTAAAATATAAAGTAAACACTGGATAAGGCTGATAATTCCACTATTAATACCACAATAGAAAGCATTAGCTAACTTAAGGATTTCTACACCTTGTTTTGCCATTTCACTAAGATCATCTGTTACATTGGTAAGAAAGGATTTAATATCATTAATGACACCAGTAACTTTGTTAATCAGCTTTTTAAAGGCATCAGGAAGGTGCTCTACAGAAGCATCCTTAACTTTACTTGCTGCCTCTTTCACCAATGACCATACCTTTGAAAAAGCAACTTCTGCTCCCTGAACAAAAGGATTATCTCCCAAGTTCTCAAAGAACTGTGCAGCTTTATTCATATTAACAGGAACTGCAACACCTCCTATAATGGGGATTAATGGAGAATAATCTTTAGCTTCAGGGTTATAATTCTTCTCTGTGGGCTTAAAGGCTTCCAACTTCTCAGCACACCATCCAATGGCATCGGCAGGAATAGATGAGATATTTCCTATAATCTCTTCAAATCTTCTGTCACCTGTATAAAACTGATACTCTCTCATCAAAGCCTGATGAACAAGAGTAGCATCTATTTTATCCCTCTCAAAAGTATAAGCTAATTGAGCTAGATAAGCAGCTTCATCTTCCATAGAAGTAATATCCCTAAAGAATTGACCATTTATACTGGAAGGTATTGGTTCTGGAAATTTTTTGAACAATTGCACAAAATAATCTCCCATTTTGGCAATATAGAAGTCACCAGAGAAGTTTGATTTGTTAGAATTAGGCTTCTCATAGAACAGAAATAAAGCCTGTTTTTTTCTTGCATTGGCTTGATAACTTCCATATACCTGTGAACCCGTTTCACAAGGTAATACTTCCGAATAATATTCATATCCCTTTTCTCCTTTCTCATTTACTCCTGTTGAAGCAAATACAGATACTGGATTATCAGTTAAATAAGAATAACCTAAAGGAGTATTTCTGTAATCATGGAACGGACTTCTGTAATCAGGTGAGTTATCTTTATTGATTATATGGTCACCCAAAGCATTTTTATCTCCTACAAATCCCTTGTTTAAATCTTCTATGGAAATGACCTTGAACTCAGAGAGATCATCACTCCACTCATCATCAAATAGTTTCTTCATAAGCTGTGTTTTAGCAATTAATATTTTGTTTTAATGTTTCTAAAGCAAAGCTAATCCTCACCCACGCCAGAACTTGACGTGTTATATTTTCTTTATAAAAACTCATCCAAAATAAAATGAGAGAATAATAACTATGCCTTACTTTCTGCTAAACTCAATCCGTCTGAAAAATTAATTTCTCGGAAAAAAGGGAAAGAAGGAATCTCTAAATATTTTCCATTATCTTTTTCTTACTACAGTCGATTCATCTTCCAGATTCATGTTTTCTCTTGGTAATGGCATTACATCAACAGAATTTTTGAACTCCAGATTATTTATAGAATCCAATTTTCCTGAAATCTTATATAAAGTCCAATTTTCATCTGCCCTTTCTTTTACATAATTTATAAGCTCATTCATTTTGAGCTTCTTTGCTTTTTCCTCTGCATATTTAGATATTAAATTTGCTTTTATTTCAGGAAGCTCTTCCAGGTTTTTATCCAGTTCTGCAATTTTATCTTCGGTAGCCTTGGTTTGCTTTTCAATTTCGGTAACATTAACTCCTTTTTCTGCTAAATTTTGAATTACCTCCTTAACTTGAGCATTATGCAGGTCAATTGTTTTTTGATAGGACGGAAGTTGAGACTTCCACCAATCTGCATTATCATCTCCATTTTGTGCATAGCCCTCTATCCTGTTGTAGGAATGTTCAGCTTTGGTAACCAATTCCTTTACTTTTAGAAAATCTTCATACTTTCTCAACACAAAAGCACTATCTGCCAAATGTTTATTTTTCTCACTTTCAATGCGTTTTTTCAGCAATTCAATTTCGATATTGGCTCTGGTTTCCGGATTGGTAATAATCGAAGTCTTCAATTCCTGCGTACTGATATCCGAAACATCCAATACATCTGCGCCTTTCTTCATGGCCTCCATGTATCTTGCCTGCTTAGCCTGCAATTTTTGAAGCATAAAAACATCAATACTGTCATTGGTCAGCATAAAATTAATCCTGACATTTTCGTTTTTATTGCCTTGTCTATGCGCTCGTCCTTCCACTTGTCGTAGAGAAGTGAAATTATAGGGTAAAGAAAGGAGATACAGATCGGTTGTATTTTCCTGAAGATTCATTCCTTCCTGAATGGCTTCGCTGCCAATAATTATTTTAATTTTCCCGGAATTAAAATCATCCTGGATTTTTAACCTGTTGGGTTTACTTGTTGCTCCGGTAATGATTCCAACCTCTTCAGGTTTATAGCCAACTTTCTGTACAAGATATTCTTTCAATTTAGGAAATTCTGCAACTGCTAGTTCTGAATAAATAATTTGTCCTGAATCCGGAATGTCTTTTTTATTCTGTCGGATAAGATCCATCGTCTGCCTTAGTTTCGGAGAGTTCTCTATAAATTCCTGTACAGAAGGTTCGTCTTCATAATAAGGTGATAAATACGGAGAAATGGCAATCAACCGGGCATTAAGGATATGAGTAAGAATTGCTCCTTTCTCTGTTTCACTAAAGCTTTCATTAAGTAAATCATATTGCTCTTTCGTCAGATCATTTTGTTCAATTTTGTATTCTTTATTGATTTTGTTGGGACGAACCAGTTCCGGATTATCCTCCTCCCCCTTTATATCGATGAACTCTGATAAAAGTTGTTGAAACAAAGAATTGTTTTTGAATCTTCGGACATTAGCTTTAAATTTGACATCCCCCTTTGCATCAATTTCCATATCATTATCCGCCTCCATAAAAGTTTCAAAGAAGGTATTCACATTGAAATATCCCGATTCTTCCAAACGTTTATTGGCAATCAGTGATAAAATCGAATAATATTCTAACGGTTTGTTAGTGAAAGGCGTTGCGGATAATAAGGTGACATTTCTGCCATTTTGCTTTTCCTGAATGTATTGACACGCCATCCATGTGTTAATTCCCAATTTGGAAGTTTGCTGGTTTTGGCTCCTGAAATCCGAAGCAAATCTTCGATCTTCTACCCTAACCTTACCGACGATATGATTGGCATTATGTACTTCATCATAAGTGAGATGATCAAAGCGAAAATCTTCCCAATCATAAATTTTACCACGCTTCATTTTTCCCTCCATCTCTTTTTCTTTCTCCAGTTCTTTCTGAAAATCCCTTTCGCTAATGGAGTTAATACTTTTTAGTTCACTTTCTGAAATGTAAGAAAACCTGGAAGCCAGCTCCTGAGTAATATTTTCAGAAAAACCGATATTATTGAAGCCTTCATAGGTAACTATGGTAATCTCTCCGTCCTTATTATCAAACTTTGAGAGGTCATAATCTTTACCGAGATTTCCCAGTACATTTACTTTCGCATGAGGAATGGTTTCAAAAATCGTTTCCACCCATTGTTTGAGAATACTGTCGTTGGGAACAACAATTAAAGGTCTTTTTGCATTTCCACGTTCCATTGCCTCATGAATGGATAGGATTCCTGATAAAGTCTTCCCAAAGCCTACTTCATGAGCTAATAATCCAACCCCTTTTGTCGTTTGCCTCCCGATTCCTGCTTTCTGAACCTCGGTTAATTTCAACTCTCTTCCTTTGAAATTGAGATGAATTTTAGAAAAAAGAGGGAATTTGGAATAATCCGGAACATGGATATTATTATAGTTCCTGTTAAAGTCTTTTACAAAACGTTCCCTTAGCTCATCTGATAATTCTTCTCTCAAAAATTTATAAAACAAATCGTTAGCAGCGGCTTTTCTCCTTTCACGGACAAGCGCATTTCTTTCCTTATCACTTCCTGTAACGATTTCATTATCTACAAAGCTTCTGACTTCCCATGCCGAAGAGCCGGCAAAAGCCTCACTGGATAATGTTCCGACAAAATCTTTAAACTTTTCAGCAAGATTGTAGGATATCATTACGGTTTCCGTTTGTCTTGTATTAGAATTCCACTGATCCTTTTCTACATAACCCAACCCAAATTGGTGAATAAATTCGTGATTGGGACTGATAAAAATCTCATCCAGTGATTTAGGTTTGGGAAAAACACTTTCCAACAGTGCTTTTTGTTTTGAATATTGAGTTTCAGAATATCCTTCCGAAAAAGAGTCTTTAAAATCAATTTCTAATTGCTGTAATTTTGCATAAATATTCCCTTCAGCATAATAAAAATCATGCACCCATTTTCCATGAATAAAATTGGCATATTGATGGTGTTTACCATTTTTATTTAAAACTCCTTCGTAATTTGTATCTCTAAAAGCCTCAATTTGTGCCTTTGAAAGTTCAGCGCTGTTTTGAAGCGACGTATTTACTATTTCATCGGATTTAAGGAATTGATACTTTAGAATCCCCTTTTTAAGCTCCGGCTTGGTCTGAATTCTATACTCCGTATTTTTTTCATGTTGCGACTGAAGGATTTTATCCGCTTTTTGGAGAATCTCATCAATTTGGTTTTGATCGAGCTTCTTTGGCTTACTGGCAATTTGGGATTGAATTTCCGAGTACTTCGCAATTTCCCTTACAACTGCCGGAGATTTAAATTTTACAGCATTGAGCGATGAAAGTACCTGTTCCACTTTTTTCAGGACTTCAGTAAGATCTGCTTCACCAGGCTCAGAATTCGTAATTTTTTCCGGTTGAACCTCCGAAACCTTATTTTTTAAGGGGATTTTTGGTTCTTCTTCAGCTTCCAGGAATAAATCTTCAAAAAGATTCCCGATTCTTTCGGTTTCCTTTTTGCCCCTCAGCTGTCCTATTTTTAATAAAGCCTCCTCTAAATTTCCATAAACATAGTTTTCCAGACGCCCGAAACGGTTGGTTTTTTCCCGAGTTTCACCAAGAATTTTATCCGGATTAATTTCAAAATAGTCGGAAATATCTGTAAAAATTTTCTGAGGGTCTTTTCTCAAAATAATAATATCCGTACCAATGGCGGTTCCGGCAAAAGCACCACTGGGCAAACGGAATCCTTCTATCAATTCGGAATTTTTCAATTGACTTTGACGATTTAGCCAGCCCGACGGTAGTACCATAGCCAGAGTCCCACCAGGTTTTAGGCAGTCTAAAGAACGTTTAACGAAATAATCTTCATATTTTGAGATTTTCGGTTCTTCTCCCAAACCTTTGTACAATCCCCGATGCTCTCCGTAAGGTGGATTACCAATAACCAGATCATACTTTTCAGAAAATTCTTTTTTATGACCTTTCTCATCAATAAATTCAGTTTCAAACGAGCGAAGATAGATTTCTGCTTCGGGATGAAGGATTTTGGCAATTTTTGCTGTGGTTTTATTGATTTCAAAAGCCGTAAGGTTGGTTTTAATCCCCAGCTGTTTTGCAGCATAGAGAAAGTTTCCTGTTCCTACGCTAGGTTCCAATACCGAAATTTCCTTCCGGTTTTTAAATCGGTCTTTGATTAAATTGCGGACAGTATCTACAATCCTTGAATCGGTGTAGTATTCATCTAAAATTCCTCTGCCTTCCTTTGATGTTCCACCACTTTTGAACTGACTACAAATATCTTTCAGTTCATCTGTGGGGTTAAGATTTTCATTTAGAATAATTTTGTGGTCATTTGAAACAAAGCAAGCTGCAGAAACTACTTCCGCAACTTGCTCATTAGTCAGCTTCTGACCTTTATATTTTGATATGAGAATATCTACATCCTCATTATTTTTATGGGATACATCTAATTCTGATCCTGTTCTATCGGATAAAGCTCTCCCGGATATGACTCTGCCCACGGAATGTTTTCTTCCTTCATTTTCTTCATCATTTTGCGGTTGTGCTCCGTTATTGGATCTTCCTCCTCCTCTGTTTCCCGGATCGCTCCACTCTGTGCCTGTAAGTCCATTTCCAGCATGGTTGCTGCCCATAGCTTGTCCTCTCGGGTGATTTCCGTTTTGCCCGGATTGGCCGTTTTGGAGAGATTCTCCAGAATTTCGTTCAGAAAGTTCGGATCCCACGTACTGAGTGACGGAAAGTCCGTTTCGTTTAATATTAAGGTTTGCATCTTCTGAGTTTTTTGGTTCGACTAAAGTAGTATTTTTATTTTGAAGACCTAATTTGTTTTCTAAATATTCACTTAGGTTTTGATTACCGCTTTCTGAGATTCCATATAGTAGACGGATGTCCTTTATATTTTTCTCATTCAATTCAGTAAGGACTTTGAGAGTCATCATATTTCCCGTTCTGTCTCCATCCAGGCAAAGAAATATTTTACCCTCATAATTCTGATACCTGTTGATAAACTTTTTGGTATTTGCAGCGGAATGAAGGGCAACAAGAGTCCTGTTATTGTTTTGCTGATTTAATTTCAGAAGTTCAAGAAATGAATCCCTTTCCTTAGTGTTTTTAAAAACAATGAGTTCATTTTTATGCCCTTCTATTACGGAAATATCATCAACGTTATATGTTAGCTGATTTTCACTCACTTTTCCTGTTTTTTACAAAATGATTAAATTCAAATAGTTCTTTGGCATCAGCATCCCAATTCTTTCTGGGCAGTAGTTGGAGCGTTAAAAAAGCATCATCCTTTTTATTGTAAGAATCAATACGTTCCAACCGTCCGTGATAATCCTTTTCAGCATGTCTGTACAGTGAATAAGGTAAAATGGTATCTGTTGGATATATATAGAATCTTGTATACGTCCAGGGAGAATTGATCTCAAAGCGTTTGTATTTCTTATGGAATAAGATCGTATCGGTCAGGTTTCTTCTGTTCCTGTAGTTGGGAATCCATTCTTTTGAAAACACAGCCCCTTCTTTCTTTTTCCAAATCAGAAAAGGTTGCTGTTTTTTGGAAAGATCAGAAAAGATGAGATTACGCTCCATGGGGTCAATTGGATAACAGAGTGAATCTCTTATATAATACACCTGTCTGTTGATCTCGGGAAATGAAAGGTCCGGAACATATTCTATAAGCTGATCGTGGGAATAATTTATTTTCGATACATGAAAACTCTGCATTTTGTTTAGTCCCTGGGAAGCATCAAAATAGACATTGGAAATAATATCAATTCCCCCTTTCTCGGATTTGATTTCTTTATGGCAGGAACCGGCGATGAAAAGAAAAAGCAGGTATGGCAGTATTAAATGTATTTTCATATGGATAGATTTAAAAAAAGCGGCAAATCATCATCGACTTACCGCTTCTGGATAATGAGTAAGTATAAATTTTATCGTTTAATGCTTTGCTCTCTTACATTGGCTTTCTCATGCTCTCTCTCATCTTCCAAACCCTGTAGAGGCTTGTTGGTATTGATCCTGTTCATATCCATATCATACAGGTTAAGACTTTTGTACTGGGGATTAAGAACTGCTTTTCCTTCTATCACACCATCTTCCAATTCAAACTTCACTTTCACTACATTTCCTTTTTCCAAAGATTTTATCGTATTCTCCTTATATTCAGTCTTGTCAAATATCAAATTGGACTTTTCTACAATTTCAGCGGTGTCAATACCATAGTTTTTATAAAAATTCTGGAAATTATAATTCCCTTTTTCGGTTTTGGGCTCCTTGAAATCGAGCTTGACAAAGGCAAGTTCTATCTGGTCTGTTTTCGGATTGTGAAATTCTATTTTCACAGAACGCCCTTCCAGAAGATTGACAGCCTCTTTAGCGGTAAAAGTGCTTTCTTTGCTCACATAAAAATTGTGGGAAAAACTTTCATTTTTTTCATTTTTCAGCGTTGCCTGGTAAGAATTAAAGAAAACACCTCCTTTTTCGCTTTTATTGAATTTTAAAATAAAGTCTACTGTATTTCCGGGTAGTGCTTTGTCGGATTTCCTTTTGATTTCAAACTGCTGTTTGGTAGACTTAATACCTTTTTCCAGATCTTTGTGAAGCTTTTCATCTTCACCAAAACCAAGGTATTTTAACTGGTCTTTTTGGTATTGAACCTGATCGAATTCTTTTGTTGTTTCCATAATGTTGGGATTTTGATTGTTATTAATTGATTTATGATGAATAAGGCTTTCAAGTTCTTGTATTTCACTATTAATAAAAGACATAGCGCTCAGATCATCATTTGCTTGTTCTATTTTAAATTGCTCTTTCTTTAGCTTTAATAAATGTTCCAATTCGCCATCAGACAGATTCATTAATTCACTGCTGCTATACCCCTCGATAGTAGTTTCCAAATGGGAATTATTTTTTTCCATTTGAGGGGACGATATTATTTCATACGTTTTCCTATCATCATTGGCATGAATTATTGACTGATCTGCATTAATGCCTTTAATTATTGCTTTAGTTTCAGCAGAAAACTGATTAGATAGGTCATGCATTAAGACTTTGAATGCATCCGGTGCTCTTTCGACATTGGATTCATGGATCATATGAATATCAAAATTGTACTGATCAAAAACTGAATAAGCATTTTCTAAAAAAAGATTATATTTTTCTATCTTTAACTTATAGGATTCCTTTGCTTTCTCACAAGAAGATTCTCCCCTATCATAAGAATCATCCCGGAAGTCGTAGAAATCAGGCTGTAGTGGTGGCTCTTTAAAAATGTATGTCAGAACTTCTTTCTTTAATCGTTCATCTGCATTTTGAAGAAATAATGCCAGTTCCAACGTCTTAATAGATTTCGGATGGGTAAAATCAAACATACTTTCCTCCTGATTTTCATAATATTGAGTAAGCATATCCGTGAGTTCATCAAGCTTCGATTCTCTGTTCTCTGCACTACCTAAATTCTCTTGCATAACATTATTTCGGACACTGGGATCAAAGCTTAGATTATCTTTAACAGGTTCATTCCTGATATCTTTTGTTCTTTCCTCACCGGGTACAGATTCGCTCCTTTCAGGAGAAAAAGCATTCGCTTTATTTTTAGAACTTTTATACTCAAGAATCTCTAAAAACTTGATTTCTCTTGCCGTAAAGATTCTTTCGCCATCCTGAAAAAAATGTTCAGGTGATATATTTTCTTTTTCTTTTACAAAATCTTTATAAGCCCGGGTTCTCGGAGTAATATTCTTATCATACCAGCTTAAATCATTTGTTGTTTCCATAATGTCTGGATCTTGATTGTTAATGGTATGGTCTTGTAGTTGTTGTTCTAATCCAATGGGGCGTAAATCAATAGGTACCGCATCCAGTCCGTAATCAAACGTATAGCCGATAGCTTCACATTCTTTCTGAAAATTTTTACAATCATTATATCCAAGTCCCCCATGCTCTTCTTTTTTCTGCCATTTATCGCAGACCGCCTTCAATTCTTCCGAAAGGAGCTCATAATCTTCAAATAAATCCATTTTTAAATTTTACTTTGAGGTTATTTATACTTTGTGCTGAGACAGGTGTATTAAATTGATCCATAGGATTTATCTTCTAAACCTTCGTTTTTCTTCTTGCTCCAGCTCCTCTTCTTCTCTCATCCGGTTGGAATCCTGATAGAGATCCGGGTCGTTTATATTTAACTGGATATCAGATTCCTCCTGTTTTTGAGAATTATCATGCTGCTTAGTGAGAATTCCCTCAACTGTACCGATCTCTTTGGAGATAATATTCAGATCACTGGTAATTTCTTTAGCTATCTCCGGCGGAAGTTCCGCTTCCAATTTGTCCTGCATGAATGCTTTAAGCTTTAGTAACTCATTTTTATATCGCCCAGTTTCAGTTGCATCTCTTAGATCAGCAATAATAGCAGTCAACTCTGTTGTATGCCTGATGAAATCAAACTCAGCTACTTTGCCGGTTTCCTGATCGAAAATAAATGCTTTCTTTTCCAGCGCCGGAAGCTCCGGTGGCAATTTATTTGAGAATTCCATTATATCAGAATATTCGATTCTCTTTTCACTGTTCTTAAGGATTTCCGGTAGGCTTTTATCTCTTTCTAAGAAGATAACTTTCAGCTGGGTATTGTTATTGGTAAGCTGAAATGTTGCCCTGTTCTTATCGTTGTCAGCGACAATGGCGTATCCTTGTAAGAATTTCTGAATATCTTCTGCACTTAGCTTTTTGGAAAATGTGTGGTCTTCACCAATAATTCCATATTTTTTCAGTTCGTCTGTGGGTAAATTGCTGTTTTCCATTTTTAATTTATTTAGTAGGGTTTGTATGAGGCTGTACTGGTATTATGGTAGGTTGACATGAGGTGAGTGGCTCTTATTAAATCATTTAAAAAATGAGCGGGGTTAATTCTTTGTCCGAATTCTTTCACCGAAAAATGCAGGTGAGGCCCTGTAGAATTTCCGGTATTTCCGCTTCTTCCAAGGATAAATCCGGCTTTTACCATTTCTCCAACTCTATAATAAATTTCAGACAGATGCAGATAAGCCGTTTCAAAGCGATTAAAATGTTTTATTTTGATAAAATTACCCCCACCTTTGGAATCCCACCCCGTTGCCGTTACAATTCCGTCCATGACGGAATATACATTTTCATAATAAGCTTTCAGATCAATACCGTTGTGCATTTTCTTTGTTCCGGAAATGGGATGGAGTCGTGTCCCATAGGGAGATGTGACCGTCATTTTACCCGCCAAAGGCATTACAATTTTTGATAAAGGTTCTTTAGGCTCTTCCATAAAATCATGTAAAGTCTGAGAACTTTGATTTTTTAAAAGATCCTTTTTCTGTTCAGCTCTACGCTTAGTAGCCAATAGTAAAGAATCTTTCATTTTTTGAAAGCTTTCTTTTCTGGAATTGTTGGCATGGCTGTACTCTTTTACCAGTATTTTTAAAGAATCCAATTCATTTTTTAAATCCGACTTTATCGTCGTATTGAAGATTTTCTTCCAGAAGTTTTTCCCTTTTTTTTGCTCCGGAGAATCTTCTTCTTTTGTTGTTTCAATACGAGCTTGACTTTCGGGCTTTTGGGGCTGGGCAGGCATTAAGGTATTGAATTGGGCAAACGTAAAACTGCTTACCAACAGAAACATCGAGACTATCATCCTATAAATTCGGATACTTATTATTTTACTCTTCATAAGATTATGCTTTTACTGATTCGCGGACGATTAATTCTACTTCCTTATTGATTTTCCTGAAGTTGGTCATTAAGACTTCTTCTTTACGGTTAATTCCTGCCTTATCCACAAAAGAGTAATAGGCTGGCATGTGCGGAAGTTCCGCCTCCTCTTTTTTAATACTTTTCATATCCAGGTTGATTTTGCCGTTCACAGCGGAAGTTTTGTATTCTTCGGTATCATTTTCTTCTCCCTGGGCGATCATTCCTACCATTTCTCCGGTCTTGAGTGTTGCAATTTTTCCGGCGGGAATCATATGATCCATTTTTTCATTGATACTGGTCGTTGTACCTTGCTGGGAAATAGATTGGGAATACGACTTCTGCTTTATTTTTCCAAACAGTTTTTCGAGCCAGTCGAGTGTATTTTTATCTCTTGCAGAGCCGGACAGGATATTTCCGACAATGGCAGAAATGGTATCCGCCACTTCTTTCTTGTAAAACTGACGGAGTTGAGGAAGTTCCTGAAGCCCGAGCAAAACGGCAACCCTGTTGCTTCTTGCAGTAGCCACGACATTATCAATCTTATGAATGTAAATCGTTGGAAACTCATCGGCAATGATTCCTCCGGGGAAATTGTTTTTGGAGTTAATTAAACGTAAAGTCCTGTTGAGCACTGAAGAATACAAAGCGGAGTTGATATCCTGAGTTCCCGGGTCTGATGCTAAAATAATAATGGAAGGATTGTTCCGGTCTGTGATTTTAAGTTCCACTTCATCCCCTGAAAACACCCAAAAGCTTTCTTTAGTAGCCAGTCGGGACAGGAAAATCTTTAATGTTCCTACCTGCCCTTCCAATTGGTCGAAAGCCTTGTTATCATAGGCTGATTTAAAAGGTGATAATAAAGAATACAGTTCTTCATGTCCAAAAAGTGTATCAAAAATTTCCTTATAGCTACGGTTCATAAAAGAAAGAATATGAGGCAGATCCGAATACTTTCCGTTTTCGTGGGTCGCAAAAAAATAAATACAGGATGAAAGGAAATTAATCGCGGATTGGGTAAAGAACGCTTCTGATCCACCTCCGGAACTGGTACTACCTTTTTGTAGAGAAGATACCATAGCTTCAGCCATTTCCTGTGCTTCGGCTAATGTTTTCACATATTCTTTTTTAAACGGATTGACTCTTCTGGATTTCTCAACTTCATTCAAATTGATTACGTGGAAACTATAATTATAATCGGACTCTTTACTTTTTTTCAGTAAGTAATGATAATAAGCAATCTGGGCCAGATCAGGGAATTTAAAATCGTAAATGCAGAGACAAAAACCTTTCGCAATCATCTGCCGAATGGCAGGATTAATCACACCAAACGATTTTCCTGAACCTGGAACTCCAATTACCATCGTCCCCCTAAATGGATCGATATTAATCCAGCCTTTATAGATTTTACCTTTGTATCGAAATAAATAAGGGATATTAATCGTCGTGTCGGATTCTACTAATTCCTGGTTCTGGTCAAAAGACTCTTCTTCTACATTCCATCGATCCTTACCCATTTTCTGCTGTATTAGCTTGGAGATACTATCAGCACCCATCTGAAGGATAACCGCCCCCAAAAACGAAAGAAAAGCATAAACCACCTGATAGAGATTCATTCCCGGAAAGATTTTAGGGAGCGAAGGGTTTCCGGCTTCACGTTGCCAAACCAAAGAAGAAAACATCATCATCAGCCCAAATACCATAGGAACGACTATTTCCATAGTGATGTTAAGGTCTTTCTTTTTCTTAGCTTTTGTTCCAATTGCTACCAACCCTATCAATAGAAGTGTTGCCAATTTTGCATGGACAGGAGGATAAATGAAACTTATCTTAGAAAAGTTCCTGAGCAAATTCGAGAGTACCGGAATATCTGCGTGCAGATAAAAGAGCGATATACAATCCAGCGCCACAACGGCATATACCGCTTTTTGCAGGAATCCGTAAATTTTGATCTGATGTTGTTGCTCTTGCATTAGGAATAATTTTCAAAGTATTCATTCAGTAATTTGTGCTCCTCCAGCAGATTGTTGTGCAGCTTTTGTTGCTGTTGCTGTAATTTTTCATGATCTTCCTGTATTTTAACAAGATTGGCATTCAACTGATTCAATCGGTCAATTAATTGACGTCCTCTTTTTTCAACTCTTTCTAAAATGTATGATCGATTTGCTTCTTCAGGTACTTTCTCATACCAATCTTTGAGGAGTAATAATTGTTCATAGTCTTTTATAAGTTCTTTCCGCTTTTTCTCGAAAATGCTTATACAAACAGAATAGTAGATCATTACAATGAGCATCAGCCCAAAAATTATAATGGCGATAATTGTAAAAGTGTCCATGGCATTAATAATTAAAAAGTGTCTGCTTTAAGTATATCTGAATAATTAACTTTCATCTCGATGGTTCTTCCGGAAAGCTGCTCTTCTATCAGGCGGATCATCATCACTTTAGAGTTCGGGTACGTGAATTTTTTGAACACATAAATATTCCTGAAATTCTTCCTGAAATGCTTTTGAGGGTTCAGTTGAAACACAGGAGTCATTTCAATGCTCTGATTGTTGGTCGCCTTATGTATTTTTTTATCTTCTACAGAGAATTTCAAAGCTTCTATATCATAGCTTAAGTTGGAGTTGTTTTTAAAGGTCATATCCAAAAAGATATAGTCACTAAAAACATAGACATTATTAAGCTGAACACTAAGCCCGAGGTTTTTCTCTTCCCGGATCGGATTTTTTTCTGATTTTTTCTGAATGATGTTCATCGCAGATTTTCTCAGCTCAAGATTGGAGAAAACCATTTTATCAAATTCTATGGGCTGCATTTCCTCCGGTTGAATATGGATATTGGTAACGATATTCAGGTTTTCAGGATTTCTGTAAACTGCTTTGTATTGGGCAATAAAGGATTGACCGACCACCGTAATCACCCCGATTTGATCCCCGTTAGAATAATACAGAAGTGTTTTTCTGTTTTTATCTTTATCCGAAGCATCGGTAAGATCTACAATTTTAACACGAGCAATCTGGGTTGAAGGTAAATCTCCGGTGAGCTGCTGAGTGGATAGATCTACATATTGGATGGGTTCCGGAGAAATGATATGAAGGCTGATTCCTTCCGTAATTTCGAGTTCCGCTAAATCCGAACTCAACTGCTGCTTCGTGACGGTTTGTGCAGTAAAAAGTTGGGTTATGAAAATCAGTAAAGTATACAATATGGCTTTCATTTCTTTATTTTTTTTGTTGGTTTTGTGAATCTTTCAATTGTTTTTCGTCAATCAGGAATACATAAGAGTTGTACTTCAATTTGGCTTTGTTGGTTTTAATCAGGTTGGCAATGGATTTGGATGTGGATGTGAATAATTTGGAGCCGATACTGGTAAAAAATCCCTGTCCGCCCATATCCATCTGCGTTCCCTGTACAGAGTTGCTTCCCATTTCCCGGATCATATCCCGGAAAACGCTCTCGGGAACATACAACCCCTTCATTCCATCGACATCATAAACCGATAAGTTGACAGGATAAATTTCTCCTTTAGTGAATAAGGATATGATACTGAGATTAACCCTTTGCATCACAAATCCTGAAATTTGTCCATAGAGTATCGAGCCTTTGCTGAGCTTTTTGTTCCCCACAAAGATGTCTTCCAGTAGCCTAAGCCGAATCCGGCTTCCCAAATACCCCTTGTTATTTTCATCAATGACCGCTTTAATAAAGCTGTTTTCCTTTTCTTTGTAAAAAGCATTGAACTCGCTGTTGATACCTGATTTGCTGACATTGAAGGTTGAATTAAGGAAATCTTCCATTTTTTCTTTGTTAGCCTTCAATTTTTCCTCTGCTGCCAGTTTACTTTGATACTCCGGGTCTCTTGCTTTTTCCAAAGAATCCATTACCAACATCTGCTGTTTCAGGTATTTGATCGGATCAGGGTTTTGCTCTCTATTTTGAGGGTTTACTTTTGGATTCTCAGAGGTATAGTTACTTTCCGGTTTGCCGTAGGATTTATCGTTCAGCATCCGGATAATTTCTGAAGACCTTTTGTAATCCCTATCGTCATTCTGGTCTTTTTTCGGGTTATAGTAAGAAGATAAATTTCCTTTCGGATGATACCCGTTTTGTCTTCCGGATAGAGCCTTGAGTGAATCTATTTTTCTCTTCTGAGCTAATGACAGCTGGTCTTCGTAGCTCAACAAACTGTCCTTTTCTTTGCCCAGCCCTTCGAGCATCGTCCTGTTATCCTCTTTTTTGAAAAATGCATCATACGCATCATTTTTACTCATAATGGAATCATGCGACTCACCGAGGGAAAGCGAGAGTTCTTTGGGCTTCTCTTTAGGTTCTTCTTTTTTGGTGAACTGGGTTCCTACATATATAAAAAGCAGCAGAAACGGCAACGCCAAAAGGGGCAGGATATATTTCTTCTGTTTGAAATTAAGTTTTTTCATTGAGTTTTGATTTTTAGATAAATTGCTTCCGGTGCTAACGGGCATTTTTTAATTGCTGGTATTGGCTAAACAAATATTCAATCCTCAGACTGTCTTCTTTCTGTAATTGTTTCCGGTCTCTTTTCTCTTTTAAAGATTTGAGGTCTTCTACAATCTTTTCCATTTCTTTTTCGTTATTTACCGTAGGGTTTTGAGCCATCTGGCTTTTGGAATAAAGAACAGGTGGTTTAATCGTAAATACTGTTTCTGAGGGGAAGAATATTCCCTGGATCAGAGAACCTATGAATGACACTGACAAAAAAATCATTGAATAGGTGAAAAACTTTTTAGGATGACGAACAATCCATTGTATGCATTTCTGTCCGGTGTTTTTGAATGAAGTATTCATTGCTAGTATGAATTTTTGGTTTGATTGTTAATTTCTTCATTATCAAGAATGCGCCAGTTTTTGAGGATCACTCCATGCGGGTTATTGGGGCTTCGGATAATGTCCTCAAAGAACCCCTCAGTGATAAGCTTTCTGGTAATTACGGATGATTTTCTTGTGATCATTTGTTTCCCGAAAAAGGCGAATTTCTTTTGTTCCATATCAAGCTTAACCGAATCAGTATGAATGCTTACCATAGAACTGGACGCTATAATCTGGTTATAAAAGCCTTTTTCCCTCAGATTGGTGTATTCTTTCTTGCCGCTGTCATCGATGAGGTACAGTGATTTCTGAATATTATCCTTGATATAGGTATCGTCAGGAGCCAAGGTGAAAAATAATCGGTGGAAAAGTTCGATCTGGGCTTTGTATTCAACGGGTCGGTTAAGTAAAACATCGGTCTGTTTAGCCAAAACCGGAACTCCGTTATCCAGAATGTAAATGGATTTCCTGGAATCTTCAATCATTTTATAGGCGAAGAAAAAGCCACTGATAACAATAAAAACGGCAAAAGCAATAGCAGAAAGTGAAACCACCTTATTCACCTTGATTCTTTGTTCTATATTTTTGATAAGCATTTTATGGTACTATTTTTCGAGATTATTTTTTATTTTTCATGCCCTGCTGAACTCTTCCCGATGCAGAACCTGCCGCAGCGGATTTTGCAGCCGTAGCCACTACAGAAGCTCCACCAGTCTTAACCGCCAGAACCGCAATTTTAGCACTGCCCGCCATTTTGCCCACAGCACTTTTCATCTTGGTCATCGCTCCGGCCCCTCCCGCACTTACAATCGTGTCTGCAATCGTAGGGGTCATTAAAACCCCGATTCCGGTAACGATATAGGCAACACAGGTAAAAAGCTGGTTATAAATCATTCCCGAATTAGTTACATAGACCATTAGGGCATCTAAATTGGTCACCGTTCCATTCGTTAAAAGCGTGTCATATCTTTCTATTTCCATCATATAGCCTGAAGCAATGAGCTGCTGACCAATGTTGATAATGGTATACGCCACAAAAGTGTACAGATTGATATTGATGAATTTGGAAACCCAGCTGTAGAAAGAGTTTTCAAACCCGGGAACAAGAGCCATACCCACCGCAATCGGACCTAATATAATAAGGATGTACGCCCAGATCTTCTGAATAAAGAAAATCAGGTAGACACAAATTCTCAGAATGGAAAGGCAGATAAACTCAATGACTTCAGCAACTAATTTTTGCATCTGAAATTGCATCCTGATCTGCCACTCCTTAATGGGCTGGATAAGCTTATCTATCCCCTCGCTGATATCAAACCAGGAATCATCGGCATCTTTACCGGTATTCTCAATAACTTCCTGCTTGGCATCTTCATCCGCTTTCAGCTTGATGATGGCATCGAGCAATTGCTGCTGCTTTTTGAATCTCTCAACACGAAGGTCATTGACCTCAGATTCTATATCACTGAAAATGCTGACTCCCGGCTCTGCAATGGCTTCAAAGGGAGCCTGTATCAGATTGACGAAACCTGTCCAGTATATCAGGGTGAATCCAATCAGAATCGGTTTGAGCATGGGAGTAATTTCCCATTCCCTGTCTCCGGCGGCCATTTGCCATCCCATATACCCGAGGTACATCAAAGCCCCCAATCCGCCAATGGCTTTTCCAACCAATGCGGCATCGTTAGCATTGTCCTGAACACTGGCGTCCAGCTTGGTAAAGACCTCCATGAACCATTTCTCAAAAGCACCATCTCCCTTCAGGAACTGGAGTAAATTGCTGTAATCACCATCGGTCTGGGCAAAGCCCATTACCGGCAATAAAAGAGCCAGAAGACAACAGCGTAAGGTTACTATCTTATTCATCTTAATATCGGTGTTTGTATTGATTCATAATATTTTGAACGACCTGCTCGTCCGACGACGGACTCCAGGCTGTAGGCAATGCATATGGAGAATGATTTTTCAGGATATTTTTATAATCCAGAAGAAGGGTCGTCTTGTTATTATGTTTCCTTAACTCCTGAACAAATTTTCTCCAACGCAAAAGGGTTTCGTGGTACATCAGGAAGCGTTTTCCCCTTGGCATATCCATAGACCGGGACATCGAATATTTTTCTTTGATCATATCCAGTTCCTGCTGAAGCCTTTTTAATGTTCCTATACTATTAAGCATTTCGTAAGTCTCCTGGTCTTTCAGCCTCCATTCCACAAAATTCTGCGGGGTATCAGGAAATTCAGTAATGGGTTTTAACATGCGCTTGTAATACAATAGCCAAAGCGGATCGGCATCAACGGTAGTAGAAGTCCAATGGGCAAAGTCCTGGACACTCCTTTTATAAATGGTATCGGAAGCAGCTTTTATTTTTTTGGCTTCTTCTTCCTCATATTTCAATTGAGCGAATCGCTGATTCTGTACTCCCGTAGGTTTTAAGGGTCTTATGTCGTCTCCATCCTTATAATCCCTGTTGATTTTGGGAGCCCACATCCCCCATACCGTGGCATAGGCAAAATTGGTCTGAACTCCCAGGAAATATTTAGGGTATGGGCGCCAATCTCCCCAGCTTTCAAAAACCATCCGTTTGTGCTGGGCGACAATGGCAGGGTCATTGAGGCGTTTTACACTCAGTTGTGCGGAAACGACAGCAGCTACAAGCAAAAATTGCAGCCTGATTAATTTTATAAATAAATTTTCCATTGTTTTAGTTAAAAATGTATTTGTATTTCTGAATAATGTCTCCCACTATGGCTCTGTCGATATTGATGTAATTCCTAAGGACAGGGACCTGATAGAGATAGGGGATCTTCTTGGCATTCTGTAGCCGTAAAATGATATAGAGAATATTGCCGTTGATATTCCTGACCCTTGTCAGGACCTTTTCAATGAGCATTTCCCGATCCATAGCATCCATCAGAAAATCTTTGTTTTCATTCAGGATATCCTGAGTGACCTCCTGTTGGAGCTTTATGGCCTGCTGTCCTATAGCTGCATAATACTTTGAAACCAGTACGGCATATTCCGGATGTTGCATGGACAAATCCAGCATGGTTTGGGAGTTGCTTACGATTTTTCCTAAATACTGATAGAGGTAGATGAGCTTTTTACTTTGGGTAAGGGCTGAATTGACATTTTTAAGCTGCTGGTAGATATATTCCTGAATGGCAATAACCTGAGCCGTTTTATTTTTGATCTCATTATACAGCTCATTTTGCTTTTCATAAGAATCTAAAAAAGCTTGTTCACTCCCTAATCGAACGCCGTGATTGACGGTAATCTGGGACAGCAGCTTGTCATTGATCACGATCTGCTGGCTTTTTACGGAAACCATAGAAAACACTAGAATTCCGAGGGTTACTATCTTTTTCATTTTTTATTAAAAGGATTTAATGTTCTTCATAATGTTTTCCACCACTTGTTTATCCCTGTTGACGTAATACTGGAAAGCCCTTTTATTGCGCAGTACTTTAGCTTTAATATCCCGTATCTTGAGCAGCATATGGGTGGAATTTCTGCTTAGGGTTTTGACTTCACCCAGTGCATAATCCAATAAAATTTTACGTTCCGATTTTTCCATTTGGTTGATGGCTCCGTAAGAGAGGATAATTCCGGCGATTAAGCGTGTTACCATTTGTAAATCATCTACATACTGTACTCCGGAAGGCAAGACAGCTGCAATAGAGTAAGGTGCGGTACTGATTTCGTCAATAATGGCAGCCTGGTTCTGGGTGATCTTATCCACCTCTCTGCTCATCACTACTCCTGTTGGAATCGCCTGCAGGGCAAATGATACGATACGTAATCGATCCTGAATCTTGGTAACTTTGTCTTTGAAGTCGTTCCACTGGCTTCTGTTGGCGGTCTCAATACCTGCATTCAGCGTCTGGTTTTGCCGCATTTCCTTTTGCCTGTTATGCTCCTTCATCGTGGCATTGATTTCCAAATCCATCATTGGAAAGGAAACATTTTCTTTTTGCCAGGCGGGTGTGGATCCTCCTCCGGAAGAAATTAATACAACATAAACTACCGGAATCAACAAGCCTAGAAACATTTTCTTTTTGCCTCCATTAGGTCGGCAAATCTCGTCCCTCGATTTCATCTTAAAAAAATTTAAAAATTGCGTTTGTACCGGTTCATAATATCTTCAACAATGGCTTTATCCGTATTGATATAGCCCGCAAAGGGATTAATGGAGTTCCAGAATCCCAGTCTGTTGGCTTTTTCCAATCGCAGCTTGATGGCCAACAGCCACAGCTTTAAATTCTTTACGTTTCCGGAAATGTTATGCAGGATCTTATAGCGGTCGCCTGCCGTAGCGAGGTTCAGCTCTCCTGAAGCCAGGATGTCCGATACATCCGTTACGATTTTTAGGCTTTGCTCATAGGTTTTTTGCGAAGCTTTAACCCCGAAAATGGCGTATTGGGGATGTGCTGATGCCAGTTGAACGACGTCAGAAGAATACCCGTAGCATTTATTGAGCTCCGTATAAATTTCCTTTACCTGAATTCCGTTTTGCAGGGTTCCGGAAACTTCTTTTAAGCCTTTGAGTATTTTATTCTGAATATCATTGGCGGCTACCATCTGGGTTCCTACCCAGGTTTGGGCATCTTTTAGCTTGGAAGTTTCTTCTATGACGTCATTCTGTTTGGCTTTCAGGTTTTCTGAATACAGGATCATCGCTGCCGTTACGGTAGGATCTATGTACGTGTTTTGCGCATATAGTACACTTCCAAATCCTAAAAAAAATAAGCTAAACTTTTTCATATTCATGCAGTTGTTTATTGATTAATTCCGAAAGACTGATGTTATGATCTTCTAATTCCTGTGTGATGATTTTGAAGATATTCTTACCAAGATTCGCCTTCCGGTTCTTAAACCCGTGGTAGAGCGCCAGAACTTTTTTATCCAAAGGCTTTTGATAGAGGTTCACTAAGGAGACCATGCTTCCCATATCATCCCCGAAACTTTTCACCTGCTCTACAAAGATTTCTAAGGCTTTATCATAATTCCCGTACTGCTCAACGTAGTATTCAACAGCCGACTTCTCGGGCTTTTCCGTAGTGTAGGTCAAATATTGCTCAAGGGCCACTTCGTTGCCGTATACTTCTCCTTTAGAACCTCTTTTGAGATAAAATTCCTTGAAGCGGCTTCGTCCGAACTTATTATTTAAGTTGTTGATCGTGAAAATCTTGTTCTGCTCTACTTTATTCAGAGATAATAGAGACGCTATTCGGTCAAAATTGTCTTTGAATTTAGTCTGATCCAAAAGAATAAACGTATCGGAGTTGTTGATGATGCTGTCTTTTACGACAGCATTTCCGATGATATCATCCAGTTCCTGGGTAACTACCACCGTCTCGCCCCAGAATTTCCTTACGGTTTTGTAGAGGTAGAGGATGTACCCACCCATTAATTTTGAGGCAATAGCCTTCCACGCTTCTTCGATGATCAGGGCTTTGCGACGATCTTTCCTCAGTCTCATCTTCTGAATGAAAGTGTCCATAATGATGAGCGTTACAATGGGGAAAAGTTTGGGATTATCCTTGACATTATCGATTTCGAATACGATGAAAGGCTCATTAAAGAGACTATTGTCTCCTTCATTATTTAGGGTCGTCCCGTAACGTCCGCCTTTGTAAAAATCCTTCAACACGAACAGGAATGTTCTTAGGTTAAATTCCCTTTCCGTGATTTTATGTTTTTTATTATTAAGGTAAAGGGGCAGGAATTTGTCGCAGTACTCATAGAACCCGTTGAAGGAAAGTTCCTTTATAATGAGCTTTTCTTCCAGCTCTTTAATTTTTTTAATAAGGGCTTTTCTAAAGGATTCATTCCAATCTTCAGTATCCTTGGGCTGTTGTATGATTTCATTTGCCTGAATGAGTATCAGCTGGGTTTCATTATAGGCTTTACGTTTTTCCCGATCGCTCAAAGTTTCATAGGCCTCATAGATTGTATAGAATTTCTCGCTGTCATAATCAGGATTATTCAGATTTTTATCGGGATGGTATTCAATGGCGAGTTTTCTAAAGGCTTCCTTCACTTCATCAAAGCCGGCATCAAAGGCAATTCCCAGAATATCATAATACGTATGCTGTCCCCTGAACTGCTCTTCATATACTGCATAAACATCTTCTTCATGAATATTATATTTACTTAAATACAGAATGAGCTCTTCCGTAGTTTTATTTTCGTACCACTTCGTTCCCGAATGAAAAAAACTGTGATAGTATGACATCAGGACATTATCCAATATGGATTTCTGTGCGGATGACATTGTCGCATCAGGCCCCTGCCAGATCAAAAAGATCAGGTTAGTCAAAAACTCTATTTTTTCAATATTAAATTCTTTTTGATCCATCAGGAAAGGATTCATCGTAATGGGTTTTTCTTCCGTGTACTGGATATATCTTCCACCTTTATATCGGCAGGTTCCCGAATAGGAATCTCCGGTATCCACGATCACGACATCGTAATTGTAGGTAAGGTATTGCTCCACAATGTTATTCATTAAAAAGCTCTTGCCTGAACCACTGGGTCCCAATACAAATTTGTTACGGTTGTTGATTCTTCCGATTTTCATCGGCAAGTCCGAAGGATCTACTTTTAGGGGAACGCCCTGCCGGTCGGTAAATCTGAGGTAGAAGCCACTTTCTTCGTTCACAGGATAGCTTTCTTTAAAAAAAAAACAAAGCGCTGCTTCGCTCGTCGTCATAAACAGATCATACTCCCTGATTTCTGTGGCGTTACCCGGTATGGCTGCCCGGAAAAGCTCCAACTGGTTATAGGCATTTCTTGAAACTATGATCCCTTTGGTAAACAGCTTATTTTCAATCAGGGACTGTGTCCCTTCCATTTCTTCCAGAGTGTTTGTTGAAAATAGTAGGGAAAAATGAGCATTCACGATGAGTTGGCCGTCTATGGCTATATGATGAAGAAGACTCTGGATTTCTTCGGCAATAATGGCATTGGAAGGGGAATTATTCGCTGCTCCTTCGTGCTTTTTCTTCTTCTTGTCCAATTCCCTTTGCTGCTGTGCCTGCGGCGGAATGGTAATGACCTGATTGTAGATAATCGTTTCGTAATCTTCCAGCTCATTAATGAAGGTAAAATTGTCCACTGCCGTTTCGGCGGCAACTCCGTTTCCTCCCAGTGTGGAATAAGGTTCTATTTCAGAAGGCAGATCAATATTTTCAACATCGACATAAGAGATGTTTTTAACAAAGCGGTTGCCTATTTGCAAATATTCATTAGTACTTCTGATATTGTCAAAAACCGGGGTACCCGAAAACTGCATTGATAAAGTTCCGGAAATATAATACTCAAAATCTTTCTCGAATAAGAACTCCGCTTCACAGTCACTTTGTTTCAAAAGCATAAACACCTTCTGACATTTGTCCCTAAGTTCTTTATAGGTCTTTGCAGAGAAATTGTAGGATTTATTTTTCTTTTTCAGCTTATCATCAATAATATCTGTAAACAGTAATACCGTTTCAATGGTTTTAAAAAGCCTTCCGTCAAAATGCTCAGAATATTTCTGTTGTAGGAATTCCTTGGAAAGCTCGGCTGAGTATTTCTTTTTTGAGAAAATATCAAGCTTCTGAACAATTCTCCCCTCCCCGATGATGGACACGACCTGATTCAAAACCGTATGAAAATGGAGATAATAATCCGGGTCTGCTGAATACTGTTCCACGATATTTCTGATTCTGATACCAATGATGGGATTTCCATACTGCCCGAAAAGGACATCAAAATCCCAATGCTGATCTTTTCCATAATCATAGCCGATGAAAGGAATACTAAATGCTTGTTTTTTTGTTGTTGCCATGCTTTAAAAATCTTTTGCTATTCAACCTTTTAGGGAAAATGAAAATCTGATCGAAATTCTTAGTCTTGTCATACAGACCATGGGTGTCCTGTTTTTTGAAAATGAGATATACACCGCATCCGGTGACTGCAAGCCCTAGTAAAGAACCTAATAATCCGAACCTGGATAATATGAGTGCTGCAATGACTCCGCCTCCGATAACACCCACGGCATAAAAAATATATTTTCCCTTGAGTCCGAAGAATACAAGGGGTTTTTTGAGCCCCTTGTAGAGATAGAATCCCATAACTTAAGCAAAGAAAGCCGTTACGAATTCCGGAACGACAATCAGAAAGATCATGGCTCCCCCATAACCAAGGATTTCTTTGTTGACATCCTGATCACCATTAGTCCATTTGTTATACACTCTAAGACCTCCGATGAAACCGACCAGTCCACCCACTGCTTTCAAAATCAGTTTGATGGGATCCCAATAGTCCTTAATGTCACTTGCCGCATTGGAGATGGCTGTTGCTCCGCCCTGGGCAAATGCGGGGGTGATAGCGAGGAGAATCATACAAGCGGTCAATATCTTTTTTACAGCCTGACGGCTTTTAAAATTGTGGTTCATAATGATTAATATTTATGGTTAGAATTAAATTTTTGTGCTTAGAAATTGGCATAAGGGGTATGCTATCCGTATCAATTGATAGGATGAGATGGGGTAATTTTGAAGTGTTTATTACTGTTTAAATGATGGAATGGTAAACCTTTTGCCCATCGTAGTTAGCGACCATTTGAACGGTGGTCTCCGATAAATTCAGGAGCTCCTTCCAATGGGATTTTTTAGGCTCAGTCTTTTCACTTTTGGAATGCTCTTCTGCTTTGCCGGGCATATCCTGAAGATGACTTGTGTTATCGGACTGGCTCTCTTCTATTGTTGCTGATTTGGTATCATTCACTGGTGCTGACATATCATCAATATCCTGCTCAGCTTCAAATCGTTTTCTTAGCTCTTCCAAATCCGGCTTTTCGTCGGTAGCTGATTGTTTTTGGGAATCAAGTTCTTTTTTCAAGAAGGATTTGGGAGTATTGACGTTTTCAACGTCTTCAATACCGATGGTAGAAGGAGGTTTACCCTCTCTTTGAGCAAAATCGCCTAGTGAAAATTCTTCGGTCAAATCGACGTGAATGATCTTTTCTTTTTTTAAGAAAAGGTCGTACAGGATATTTCCGGCATAATACAGGAAATAAGCTGCTAACAGGATGAGTGAATACTTTATCATATTTCATTTTTATTTTGTTTTTCTTTGGAATAAGCCTTACAAGGCAATTTGTAATGCTTCACTTATTTGTTCAATAATTTCATTGAATGACTTTTTTATCGCATATCGCTGTTCGTAGGTAAGCTTCCTCGTATTAATGCTCTGCAAGCAATTTCTTTTGTATACAGGGCTTTCAATCAGGGTTCCGTATTTTGAGATCTCGATATCCATCTCCTTTTGGTTAAGATATTTATAACCTTTGTCATATTTGGATCGGATAAAGATCCGCTCTGCCTCACTTTCGAGTAAACCCAGCAGGTTTTTGAATACCAGGGTTGATTTTACCGATACATCGGAGTATTCAAAAGGAATGATGATAAAATCACTGTAAATCAATAGATCACTGTATTTCTGGTCGAGTGTACCCGCCAAATCAAACAGGTATATTGCTTCACTTTCCTTAAGACCTATAATTTTTTCCAAATCTGCAAAAGGCTGTTCTTCTTCATCGTCTCCGACGAGTTCCACTTCATAAAGCTTTGGCAGCTCTGAATATTCGTCCTCTTTCCATTTGTTGAAAAAAGACTTCTGAAAGTCAAAGTCATACGCCTTAATTTTCCTTTGGGAAACCTCGCAAAGGTAATTGGCAAAGGCAATGGCAAGAGTGGTTTTCCCCGCTCCGCCCTTTTGGGTGGCAAAGGTGATAATCATATTTTTATATCGCTAATTTTTAATGGGAAGCAGAACTTCGATACTTTGGCTTACCGGTTTTTCTTTTTACGCCTTTTCTTACGCTCCTCTTCTCCGGGGTCTTTTCCTGATCCTCCTGAGGATTTACTGAATTGAAAAATCAAATAATTGATACTTGCATTCAGTTCTTTTGAAAGTTTTTCATTTTGGGTTACTGAAACCTGCTGCTGGTTTTCAGCCGGATTCAGGAACTTTTGATAATCTTTTTCGCCTATCAGCTGTTCCAGCTCTCCTACATAGTGTAATTTTGAGTGGACAGCATAATATTTACCCTCTTCGGACCTTATAATGTGAATGTCTTTTGGGTTCTGTGTTTTGAGATATTGCTTTACTTCGCTCCTGACTGGGCCAAATATTTCTTTATTCTTCCTTTTTTTAGTTTCAAAAAGCATAAAATATTTTGGCACATTGTCAGGGGTTTCACGTTTTAAATAGTCTATTAGGATTTGTTTTGAAGCTTCATCTGCTATATTGTAATCCTTTAGCCCTTCAAAAAGCTTTTTGTCTATGGTATCGGAAGTGAACTCAAACAACTCGTTTATTTTCATAATCTCGCTTCCTTTATACACCGATCCTGTCTTATGGTCAATCAAGGTATATCCGAAAGGGCGGGCGGTGGCAGTGCCACTTCCGGTTTTCTTATTGCTATCCTCTATTAGAGGTGGCTCGCTTTCTTTGCAATGAAATACCACATCCAACCCGAAAACATCCCGCAACTTTTTCTGAAGCTCACTCTCGAATTCAATTTTCGGTTTCCAATTCTCGTTTTGCTTTTCTTCTGGCAACACACCTTCCTGTGCCCTGCGGTCTTCAACCCTGAACACCTTGCACGAGTACAGTTCTTTGTATTTTGAGACAATCGCTTTAAGCTGCCACGCTCTGGAATCTTTTTTAGGACTGCTGAAGCCCAGCCGGGTTGTATTAATGGTTTTTTCCCAGGCTCCGTTTTTCAGGATATCCAAAGCGCCCTCATTATTCTTATTTTGAGAAAGCCGGAATCCGTTTCTTTCCAGAAGCAGTTCCAGTTGCTTTAGGGAGCTGTATCGGTAGCGCAGTAATTTTTCTATTTGCTCCTGTGTACTTAATCCATACAGCTTTTCCATGACAAGGCTTAATGCTTTCTGTGCCTTAAGCTTTTCATAACTGTCACCTATTTTCTTTCCTGTCTGTTTATTGACACGGGTAGAAACAATATGGACATGGTTGTTTTCTGTATCATTATGGAATATCACTATAAAAGGCTGCTTTCCATACCCCAGCTCATCCATAAAATTTTCTGCAATTGTTGTGAGCTCTTCTTTGGTATGTTCCCGAAACTTTGTGGAAATGGCAGCGTGGAACTGAGGCTTTTTTACCCTTTCATTCTTTGATATGGATTTTAAATAATCCCGAACTTCTTGCTGACTGCTATTTTCGTTAATGAAGGAAGGGAAATTTTTCATTAGCATCAGTTCACCGCCCCCTTTCTCTACTTTCTTATCATTATACTCAATTCCGGGAAAGCCGGAACCCGCAGGTTCCATGATCTTGACAATCATTTTCCAAGCATTGAATAAATCCTGGAGAAAATCATGTTCTGTTCTCTCTTCAGTTTTTCGATCTCGGAAAGTTTACCCAGGAAATCCTTCAATTCTTGTTTGGAAATAAACTTTTGACCATTGACTATCCTTGCAAGCTGGTTGATGTTGGTTTCTATCTTGACAAAGATGTTGTCCTGCTTTTCAATGAAAGCCAGTACTTTTCGCCTTTCATCATCCAGAATCCTTTTCTCTACCGAATGGATAATCAAACTGGACAAAGAGATCTGCTTTTCTGAGCAGATTTTTTTCCAGTTTTCTTTCCTGGATTTTTGAATTCTTATGTAAACCCGTACCTCCTTTTCCATACTTTATCATTTTCAATTTTTCCTATGGTAAATAACTCAGTGAAGCTCTATCCGATTAAAATAGCTCAGCGCTTCTTGGTAAGTAAGGCTTGATATTATCCCTTTGATGAATGGCAGAAAAATAAATCTGTATTTTCATTTTGTTTTTGGTTAAAATTTCTTTTGCAAAATTGGGACATAAAAATCGTGAAAGCAATAGTATTCATCGGGCTTGGGCTAAATAAGAACAAGCTGGACTCATCTGGAATATGTGGAGATTAAAAAAGAATATACTGGGCTAATTTGGAATATTGCTCCTTATTTTCCCCGAAACAAAAAAACAAGTTCCGCCGTTTTTTCTCCTTTTTGCAAAAAAAGGCAAGATCGTCTTTGGAAGTACAACTTGAAAAGTTTGTACGTACAAAGACACATCTTGCTATTAAGGCACGATTATTTTTTTAGAACTCTGAAAAAACCAAACTTAAACAATTTAACATTCTGATAATCAGTAGTTTAAATTCACTTAGACTATTTTTGATTTTGAAAGAAAAAATAAGACAATCTTCATTTCATTAGTCAAGAAAATGCCTACGTACTATTTTACGCATGTTTAATCGTAGGTTGTATTCATTTTACGTATGCTCGTAGGCAAATTGTTTTTTTACTCCTATAAGGTCAAAACCTGCGGTTATTTTACTCAAATTTTAAAAATTCAAGGGTTTATTTTACCTCGTTATGAACATGTGATATTAACGGATTTTTGGGAAAAAACACGCATAATTATTTAAAGATAAAATATAACTAGGTACCATTTTATGCATGTTCACCCCCAAGTTGTATTCATTTTACGCATATTAATGAGCTAACAGTCTTGCTTTTTACTCATGCAAGGTAACAACCTGCGGCTATTTTACCTAAGTTTTAAAAATACTGCGGTTTATTTTACATCGTTATGAACATGTGATATTAAAAGATTTTGGGGAAAAAGCATGCATAATTATTTAAAGATAAAATATTACTAGGTACCATTTTACGCATGTTCACCCCCAAGTTGTATTCATTTTACGTATACCATGAGCTAACAGTCTTGCTTTTTACTCATGCAAGGTAACAACCCGCGGCTATTTTACCTAAGTTTTAAAAATATTGCGGTTTATTTTACATCGTTATGGACATGTGATATTAACGGATTTTTGAAAAGAAAAGCATGCATAATTATTTAAAGATAAAATATAACTATGTATTATTTTACACATATTAATCACTTAATTGTATTCATTTTACACATGCTCTCGAGCAAACTGTTGTTTTTTACTCATGCAGGAGAGATACCCTATAATACCTATTAATTTAAAAAACATAGAGACCTAAAATCTCAAGAAAACATAAGGCTCTCATTGAATGAGCCAACCTTTATCACATTTAGGATTATTTTTTTTGAAAATCTTTTGTAATCTTTGAAGATTGTTTTAATGTAGGAAAACCCACCGCTTTACGGTTGTGGTCTATTCTAGCCGAATCGGCAGCGTCGAAATTCGTATCATAATGCAAGAATATGCCATAAATAGGTTCCAGATAATGAATGTACTGATACTTGTCAACCATTTCTATATAATCCCTTGGTGGACATTCACCGGACTTCACATATTCCAGTAGCTTTGTCTTGAAGAACTCATAATGCTCTGTGCCTGCCATATGATTGAGAAGGATGCCCATAGGTATGAACTGTTCATTATTTCCGTAAAGTCCTATTTTTTGCCTTGATGGAAAACCATAATTTTTGATTGTCCAGATCAAAAGCTCAGCATTTTTTTTGTCGTCTTTTACTACGGTTGAAACTACGCGGGCATTATATTGGTCCCGCGCGGATGCAATACTGAAAGAATCTATCAGTACTTTATTTAAACTTTTTTTCCAGTGAAGAACTTTTCTTTCAACAGCAATGCTGTCAATGCCATATTTTTTATAAAGCCTGAAAAAATCCTGATCTTCTCTTTTGTATTTCCAGTTAGGTGCAGACTGTGCTATAAGTTTATTAAGGCTTTTTTCTCCACCGAAATTTTTATGAAACTTGTCAGCATACCTGATATAAGTTTCATACTCTTCCATCCTTTCATTCTGAGCAGGAGGATATTTCCTGAATAACTTTTTATATTGCCTGATGATTGTTAAAGTATCTTTACCAGTCCTAAGTGCACTATCAATAGCATATACCTTATGGTAATAATCAATATAATTCAGTTTTTTGCTTTTACAGGAAAAGGAAATTAGTATGATCAGTATTAAAAAAGTGATTTTTTTATAGTTCATAGGTATTATAGCTAATATTATACTAAAATATGGTTTAGATACAAAACATGACGCAAATGTAGAAGAGCAGAATAAGTATAATGATAAACGGGGCAGCTGATGAAAAAGAAAATAAATAATGGTTAAAATTACCTTTGAAAATTAATTAAATTTTTAAATAAACATTTTGTCTTATATTTATTTTTTTCGTAATTCTTCTTTTCTTTCAGCTTCCATGACATCAGCCATAATTTGTGCCTGACCTCTGCAGTCGTTATATTCTTTTTGCAGACTGTCAATTGTAGCATTCTTTGCTTTTATAATTTTTTTGGGATCTCTACTTTGTGGTTTACCGCATCCAATTAAAATAAAGGACAGGACAAAAAAATAGTTTTTCATTATTGTGCCTAAATAAAATTTAACTGAAAAGATAGAAATAATATTTTAAAAGGTCAATTATAAATTATAAAGACTATGCAATAAATAGCCAATACAAAATCTGCAATCTTTTTTAAAAACATAAGGCAACAGCTTTTGAATTGTTTTTAAATGGGATTGCTCCGATTTCCACAAAAAATGCGTTTCCGACCCAAGGGCGGAAGTGCATTTTTGCCACCTGATTTTTCCATAACTAAATTTCAGGTTATCTTTAATTAGGTTTTTATTATTTTTCACTAAATTGGGACATTATTAATTTAAGAAAAGTTTTGACTATGAAAGATTTACTTACTGATTTCAAAACATCATCCGAATCTGTAAATTATGAAGCAAGAGTCCATTGGATTTCCTATGTTATTCCTGTTTTCTTTACAATAATTGGTTCTATGGGAGTACTCTATTTTCTATTGCTCGGATACAAATTTATGTTGGGGTTTATGGGCATTATTTCCCTGTTTCTTATTTTTCTTTTCATCAAAGGGATCATCGCTGTAATCCGGAATAAGAATACCAAAATCTACGTTACGGATAGTCATCTTTCGTTTACTACGGGGATATTAGGAAAAACACGTTCCGATCTTTCATTGAATAAGCTTGAAGGGATGCATTTACAACAAAGCTTTTTAGGGAAAACATTAAATTTTGGAACCTTAGTTGTTACTACTGGGGGAATGACTCATTCATATTTCATTGAAAATCCGATGGAACTAAGGAATGTTTTACTTCATTCTCAAAAACGGTCTGATTAAAAAATAATTTCTTAATTTGAAATTAATTGCTATAAACCAATTCCGCAACCTTTTTTCAAAAACATCCCCTGCTAAAATGTGGCAATGTTTTAGAAATGGGGTTGCTCCGCTTTCCGCAAAAATACGTTTCCGACCAAAGGGAGGAAATGCATTTTTGCCGCCCGTTTTTTTTTTCAGACAGCAGAAATTATGTAACTTTTATGGGTTGGGAATGAAAGCATTTCAGATTAAGAAAAAATCCCCTGTTTTCGGTTAATCCGTTTCGGAACAAGCTCCACAACAATGAGCTTCCCATCTGTGCCAATGTTGAATTGATAAACAAGTCCTGCTTTTCCAGTGCTTCCGCCAATGAACAGCTTGGTGTATTACCAGTCTTTTCCGATTGCTTTAGCAAATCTCCGAACTCATCGGTGATAAAAGGTAAATGATCCACCGTATTATATTTTTCAGAATTGGGCTGTTTGATCGTTCCTATGGTAGATAAAATTACCTGTCCTGAATTTTGACTATTCCCAAAATCCAAAGAATATATCGGACGTTCTGCGTAATACCTGCCATTATTCAGGCTTTTTAATATATCAGTAATTTCAAATCTTGCACTCACACTGTCAACACATGAGATGTAAATATTTGCAAGAATATTTTGTGGAAATTTTTCAGATTCATTTTTCTTAAATTTTTGTGTTTCTGCTTTCCAGTTTGTTCCCATCCAACGGTTAGCTCGATTGATTAAGCCAACAGACTTGTATAATCCTATTTCCGATTCTGCAAAACGCTGTCTCCCTAAATTAGCATCGGTAATGAGATCATCATCCCACAACCGCACTTGTAACCCTGCATGTCCCAATTGAATCAGGCTGTGATTCATTTCCATTAATGCTGTCAATACTTTTGAGCCTGTTCCCCCTGCACCGATCAGGTTGATGGTTACAGGATTGGTAGGATGAATCAGGTAATTGTCCGTAAAATGAACTTTCGTTTTTTCGCTTGTCATGGCAGTATATTTTTAAGGATTTTATCGGTATTTTTCAACATTTCTTTTGGAAAAGGTTTATCTGTATCAATCAGTTCTTTCCATATGTTTACACAGTTGCCATTGGTAGGATTGTGATTGTTTAAATGGCTGAACTTACTGTTAAAAAAATAGTGTTCCCAAGCGCGAATAAATTCTTCAACCGAAGTCGAGTTTTTAATATCAACATTAACTGTTCCCATGCAGACACTTCCGTTTTCATAAACATTAAAAAAGGGAGCATGGTACAAAATTGTTTTTTCCGTGGGTCTTTTGTCGGAAGTGAGGGCAAATACGGTAAGGTTTTGCTTGGTAGCTATCCACAGCATAGCGGAAACATACGTTACACCATTAGGAATTTCTAGGGATTCCGTAAAGAAAAGTTGTGTTTTCTTGGCTTTGGTAAACCATATCACTGAACCCTTTTCGGTCGGATTGATGTATAAAACATTGGTGGGCAGAATACTTTCAGGTTTCAGAAATGCTTTGCTTTTTTCTTTGTGCGTATTAAGGGACTTTGCCAATATTTTGGCTTCTCTTTCGCTCAAAGGATGGGCATTAATGGGATTTCCGTTTTTATCCATATCAAAATGCTCCACATAAGTCTCCCTATTATCATCAGCATTAGACTGATAAATGACCAGTGCTGAAATGGGATGATAGAGTGTTCCGAAATGATGGGTTATTTCTTTCATGATGTTATATTTAAATGCTGTTTAAAATGTCAATTAATCTTTCAATCAGGGGAAAAATGCAATTTTCAAAATCAAGGTTATCATTGCTGATACTTACTCCGTCAAATCTTTTTTCGATGGATGGTTCTTCCACTTCTATACTTTCCTGAAATTCTGCATTAACAGAATCAAATAAAGTCTGAAATAACATTCCTTTATCCTCTGCACAGAATGAAACATATTTATCCATTGTTATGGTTCTTTCATGATAGTCCTCATCATAATCGTCATGAGTTGTATTTGTTTCGCTTCGTTGAATATTTCTGTAAATAGTAGCATCAGGAAACATTTCATAGAGGGTAAGGGCATTACAGGCTAATAAAAGACAATCGGTTTCAAATGAATCTCTATTTCCAAAACGATTGATTCGTTCTTTAAATCGGGCTAAATTATTCGGGTTGTATATTTTTTGCTCCATAAAGTCACCAATCCATTCACTTTGTTTTATTTCACGTAAATATTCAGGGGTATCTTCAGTTTCATCATCAATGAGCCACTCCGAGATCATTTCATACATCCAACACAGGTAGCTTTCCTGTTGTCTGTAATAGGGAACATCTGCAATGTGATACAAATATGAGCAGACGGATTGCAAAAGCTGTGTAGCCCGTTTATAATTAGGATTTTTAGATAATCGGTACAGTGGAATTATTGGAATATAATATAAAATAGCCCCTGTATTATATCTTTCTTCACTCAACAAATACGTTTTCTTTTTATCCTGTACCAAGCGAATTTTCTCCCAACTCTTTACCTTAATTTTTAACTGCTTTTTAAGATCTTCTAAGCCAAAAGCAATATTGTAAGGAAAACCTAAATGTTTTGACGGTGCAGGTGTGATTCCGTAATGTTCAGCCAATTCGGAAAGAGCTTGGTAAAAGTCCCTTTCCATTTTGCCTGCTTTCGTCCCATCCTGTAGGGATAGTGTGTCTTTCAGCTTAGGCAGAAACGAACATTTTAGAAAAGCATGGGCAGCATGGCTATCGGTACTGCTTTCATTTTGTCTTTCTGTATTTCGCCTGCATCCTTTGGTCTTTGTAACCAGTGGGCGAACTCTCCCAACTGTTTGTGCAGTTGCTTTTGTCTTTGCTGTTCGGGAAGCTGTATTTTCCCCGATATAATGTTTCGTTGCATACATCATAATTTAGTGATTTATATTGGGTAAATAGTGGTTGGATTTAAAGCTGATCTCTGAAAACCCAACCACAATAGTGTATCAGCCTTTCGTTCCCATTACACTTTCAAAACGGTATTCTACCGTATCATTCCTGATTTGTGGTGCAGATACTTTTGCAGTGGTTAAAATCGGATATGTATTGGCATAAAAATTCATGACCGCTTCAATGCTCCATTTAGGTTGGGGATCTGTTAATTTTATTTCCTGTCCGCTATCTTTCAGGATAAAAACTCTTTCTAATTGGGTTGCAAGTAACATAATTGTTGATTTTCTGATTTGACGTATTTTATTTTACTATTTTTCTGCCCTTCATCTTTAGTCTGATAATGGCTCTCGTTGGGCAATTTTCCATTGCCATTATCTGTTGTATAACTCTCTGTTTTCCTCTCATAGAAATTACCTGAAGTCTTATTCTACCTTTATCGTGCTGTAAGGTTGCTATAGGTTTCTATAATCATCATGGCTGTTGATTGATGGTTGTAGCGGGCGTTTCTTCCTGGCTGAAAAGATTATGCGCGAAGTGCTTTTCATATTCGTCCTGTTTTTTGCGGATAGTTTCAGCATAATCAGGATATTTCGAAGCCTTTGGAAGTGCTGACCATGCACCTTTGTAATTTCCTTCTTTTTCAAGCTCTTCGGCTTTTTGAAAAGCATCTTTGTACTTTTTCTCTTTGGCTTCCTTTTCTTTTTTCTCCTTATCAGATTTTTCTTTTTCCATCGCAGACTGCTTTTGAGCTGCTTCCAACTGCTTCATAAAGCTTTCCATATTGACCATTAATCCCGAAGCTTTCTGCAATGGCACTGAAACATTCTCAAAAAATCCGTTGTCTAATTCTTCTGCTGTTCCGCTTAGATTTAACGGCAGAATTAGGTTTTTCGCTTTATCCCCACACTGTTCGTTATTAAGCAGTACGGAAAGGACTAAGCTATTTTCATCTGCCTGTCGGAGTATTAATTGTAAGTCTCCGACAAGGTTTAATTTTGTGAGTTGTCTGAAAAAATTGGTTTGCATAATTTGTTAATTTGTAAGGTTGGTGTTGTTTTTTATAAGTTTTTCTAAGGGAAATTTTGCCGTCCAAAACTCTTCACTTGTATGTTTTCCTACCGCCTGATAATAGCCGAAACCGTTTGTTAAAACGTGAAATACCTGATAAGTAATCCTGTTTTCAGGTACGGATAGTTTTCCCCGTGTTTCTTCGTTCAGTTCCACAAAAGACCATATCCTATCCTCTAATAAATCTGTGGAATCGGGGCATATCTCATTATCATCTTTGAAAAAAGTAATAGATTGGTCACAGTACATCATTGAAATAAGCATATAATCATCCGAAAAGGGTTTGATGTTCTCCAACCTTTTTTGTTGTTCCTTTTTCCAGTCCTCCGAAATAAAAATGATAGCAAAGTCACAACAATCCCATTCACTATTGGTAATGGCTTTTATCATTAAATAAGGTGTTGGTATATCAGATCGTTTCATTTTTTTGATTTTTATGTTATGAATTATTCTTTTCGGAGATAAAGACTCCATTGATATAGTAGCCGATAAGTCTTTCCCAAAGACGTATGAGGCTGTTGGTATCTATATAATACTTTTCCGATCGGTTACAGTAAATTATGTATATAGGTACATCTGCGTACTCTTTATTATGGCTGTAGGCTTTTGCCAGTTTCTTGGCTTCGGTTTTTGATTTTGTTTTCATAGTCAGGGATTTTCATAGATGTATGTACCACTTGTTTTGAAAGGGTCTGCACCCTCAGTCAACCGGATTTCCTTGTTAAATTTCAGTGACAAGCTTCTTGCATAGTGTATCGCTGTTGTCCTGTCACAATGGATTTTGAGGTATATTGCAACCTGCTCCCATTCTGTTTTGTCGCTTCGGGATTTCATTTGAAAATTATATTGTGATTCCATAAGTTTTTTTTAAGATAATCTTGGGTTAATTATTAAAATGGCAAATCATCATCCGCATCCCCTGCAAAAGGGTTATTTATTTTCTCCTTTACATTTTGTTTCGGTTCGCTTTCAGAGTTTTTTCCGCCATCATGAAGCTTAATATCTGAAGTATGGAAGTTCAGCCCTGAACGGATTTCCCCATCCTTTCCTATCCATGCACTTGAGCTTATTCTTCCCGATAATTCTACCAGAGAACCTTTGGTAAGGATTTTGGCAACATTCGGGCTTATCCAGTACGAACAGTTACAATAGGTGGTCAGCTCTCTGCGTTCTCCCTGCTTGGTCTTGTAGCTGTCATTGATCGCTACTGAAAAGTTCACGACCTGTCTGTCGTTTTTCAATGTGTTGATTTCTGCATTTTTGGTAATTCTACCGATAATTGTGTTCATAATATTTTGTTTTAATTGTTAATGATTACTTTTTTCCAGCTGTAAAATTTCGAGTGATTTGATTCGGTATCGAGGACACTCGGCTTATTTCTTTTTACCTTTTCCAATGGGAAAAACAGTATTTATTTTTTTGTTTGATTATTCTTAATGTTAAAGAGCGACTGTTTGATTCGTATAACTGAGGTTCCGACTTTTTCTTTGCTAAATGACCATAGTACAGGTTCAGGCACTTAAAACCGAAATGGAAAGCATTGAAATAGAGGCTCCGAAATCTTTTTGTCCGAAGGATTCAGGAGTGTCTGGAAAAATTGTCGGAGCGAAGCGGAAAGAATTTTTGTAGAAACCCAAAAAGATTTTTTTAAGTGAATGATCCGTACTACATTTGCTACAGTAAAAAGTGAAAAACCACAGTTATATATAGGAATTGAATAGGTGATATTTAACCATAGAGTGATCTAAACCAATAATGAATAATTGGATTTTTCCTTGTGCTGATGTGATTTTGAAATCTATTTTCTTAAGGCAGTCATCAACATCCAGAACCGAAATTCTAAAAATTAACAGGCTTTATTAAAGGTTTTATATTTTTGTTAGTTGAAGAACCTGAAAAAGTTAAGTATATTAATCTAAAATTTTTTTCAACTCATGAAATTACCTCCTGAAATAGAAGACCATTATGTAAAAGAAGTTCTTTACAATAGATCTTTAGAAGATCTTCCGGGTGAAGAATGGAAATTGATTGAAGATTTTGAAGATTATATGATTTCTAATTATGGACGAGTGAAAAGCCTCGAACGGTGGTCCGTGTCAATGTTCGGAAGAGAACGTCTGCTTCCGGAGATGGTAATGAAGCCAGGGGTAACAAAACACTTTAATAAATACCTTGGTCAATATTTTTATAATATTCATTGCAGCATATCAAAGGGCGGCAAGAAAACCAGTAAGCCCTTAACCCGTTTAGTATATTATCATTTTATTGAAAAATTTGATATGCATGACCAACATATTTACATTGAGACTAAAGATCATAACAGGCTTCATATACACAGCAGTAATTTAAAGAAAGTTTCAGCCAGTGAAAGAAGTTTGAAAACCTTCCGTATGGATAGGGCTAAAAACAGGCATATTCTCTATCTTCAGCCTGTCAGTCAATATACGACCGAAGGAGATCATGTAGCTGATTTTGAAAGTTTCTATGCCGCAGAAAAAGCCTTTGGAATTGACGTTGAAGCCATTTATCATGCAATTATTCAGCAGACTTTAATTGCCGGGGCATACCGATGGTTTTTGCAAAGCGAACCACCCCAAAAACAAGACTTCATCATGACAGATACTTCAGGGAAATGGTTTAATGAAAAGCTGTGGGAAAGGCTGGGCAAACCTTCCATTAATAAAAGGAATCCACCTGCCTGCCTGAATCTTTCGACCGATGATATTCCAGACGAACAATGGATACCGGTACCGGGTTTTGAAGGACGATTTAGCATTTCTGATAAAGGAAGAATAAAAAGATGGGGCAGCTGGAATACTTTTGGGAAAAAAATTTTTCAAAAAGAGCGGATTCTCCCCCAGATTGTAGAATTTAAAACGGATACAATATATTCAATGAATGTTGTATTAGATGATCTACATGACAGTAAGAAGAAAACGCATATGGAAATTGCAAGGCTGCTTTATTATTGTTTCATCAAAAAATTTGATCTGAATGACAAAAAATCTGTTGTAATCAATAACAATAAGCCACAGTGGAAAATAGATCTTTCAAAGCTAATATTGCACTCTAATAAAGAAGTTCCAGAAGAAAATAAAATAAAATCAGTACGAATAGTACTAAATACAAAAAAAATATTTAATAATAACCTTTGGAAAAAACTGGATAAACCTAAAATTGATAAAAAGATTCCACCAGCGATTATGAACTTATCTCTAAAAGACCTTCCGAATGAACGCTGGGAACCACTCCCTGGTTATGAAGGAAAATATACTGTTTCCAGTAAAGGAAGAGTAAAAAGATTAAGCGGCTGGAAATTTGGAATTCATTTTTTTGCAGAAGAACAGATCCTGAATATTAATATAACGAAGGTTAAAGATACCCGATATCTTTGTTTTCGGTTACATGAGCAGGTTCGAAGAAGCTCACTGCAGCTTACCCGCATTCTTTATTATTGTTTCGTAGAAGAATTTGATTTGAATGACAAAAAACTGATTGTTATCAATCAAAATGAACCATTATGGGATATTAATACTTCTAAACTAAAATTAGTTTCCCTAAATTCGGTATTTAAGCCCATTAGAAACTAAATATTTTAGATCTTATGTTGCTTACCCATTTTGTTGCACTATTTTTAAGGCAGTTTACTTAAGCTATAATTGCAGATTTTTATACGGCAATTCTATTGTTCTTTTTTGTTTAATAATTGGGGATGCTTTATATTTGGAGGAAGCTGTAATGAAAGCTGATTACCATTCCCTATGTCTTTCATAAAAGGTAATGCACTTTTTAATGAAGATTTCCAATTGGTAATAGGTCGGTCTGAATTATTTTTCCAACCATTATTTACCCAGGTTTCATATTTTTCCTTTATATTAAAGTCTAATTGGGAGGTATAAGTTTCTAATGTCCGGGCATACTCTAAAAATTCTTCTACGCTAGGAATGTTTCTATTGTCAACAATGATAGGTAATACTTGTGGAAGCTGATTATTTGTTAGGCTTTCACCAGTATCCTGAATCGATAAAATAGACTCCGGCTGAATTTCCAAACCTTCCGGCTTTACAACGATGGATTTCATTTCCGCTTTTTTTTCATGAAAATTTTCACCATGAGTTATTACCAAAGGGTAATTTAATATCAGCCTGTAATGACACGGAGATTTACTTTTAGTTTTGTATTGAATCAAACCAAAGCTTCGGAGTTTTTCTTTTGTAGATTTTACCGTTTTCCGTGTTAACCGCAGGTTTTTACCAATAATAATGTCCGAAATCCTGAAATCATAACGATCTTTTTCATACCCTGTTTTCAGCAAATATAAATACATTGAAATTGCTGTTGAGCCAATAGACTTTCCTTGGTTAAATTCCCAAAATCGTTGTATGAGTTCCAGATAATACATCGCTTATTTTTTTCCGAAAAGTGCTAATGCTTTTTCCTTATCAATAATGATAATGTTACCGTTCTGAATGATAGCTTCATTTAGTATTCCCGAAGATTTTACCTCTGAAGCTTTTGAAACTGAACATCCAAGTATCTTTGCAAGACCTTTGAGTCCGTATTCATATCTTTTTTCAGCATTCAAGCCTCTTGAAATTTCCAGAAATTCTTCAATAGTGAGCTGCCAGATCGGGGTTTGGGGATCTATTTTTTTCATGGGTTATCTTGATTGAGTTTTATTTGCTTTAGAAATCCAATTTCTGGCAGCAGCCTGCCAGCATTTCATCGGTTTATTGCCAGATAATTTCCAATTCTTACAGTGATAGAAAGAATAAAACTGAGCTGCTTCCATATCAGAGATATCACGCTCCCTAAAGTATAATTCAATTTCATAATACATAGGTGGAGAAAAACAATCATGTTCCTCCGGCAATGATTTCTGTTTTTGAGCTGATCTGTTTTTAGTTATCTTATGATTTTCAAGATCAATCATTTCGATTAGGCTTCCTATATATGGATTATAGCTGGGCAAATAATTAATAAATCCTACAGTATTGAGTTTTCTTATACATTTATGATAAGTTCCCGTCGATTTGATCATACTTAGCTTCATGACTTCCTCCCGGTAAATACGAAAAGGGTTCTTAAACCCACTTCTGCCCCAAAGCTGGAAAAGGGCAACATACATACTGATATGAGAGGGATGTAACCTACTGTCTCCAATGACATGCTCAAAAAAATTGATGATATCTTTAGTCTTTTTCATGATTGCAGATTTACCGTTACTTTTTAATATCTGTCAGTAGTTTCTCGATGTCTTTGTAATTGTAATACAGCATCCCTCCTATTTTCCTGCAAGACAGGGTTCCGTTAATTCTCAGATTCTGCAGGGTTCCTGAAGAGATATTAAGCAGCTTTCTGACCTCAGAGGTGCGAAGCCATAGTTTCTGTTCTGTCGTTCTTGCCTGAAGCAGGTCTTTAATGCCTTCCAGCAGCTCGATTTTGAACTGCTGAAGGTCTTCTTTGGTGATAATGGATATTGCCATAATTTTATATTTTGTTTTATTTGGCAAATTTTGTTCATCACACACAATATTTTTCGGTAGCTTTTCGGTACTACCGAACGATTCTTCTAAAAAGCCTATGAATAAAGAATTCTCAAATTAATGGATTCCTGTTGTTATGTACAGTTTTGTAGAAATATGGAAAATAACTTCTATTCACCATTGTCAAGAGATAGTTTATTGAGAGTATTGTCAATAATTGTAGAAATTTGATTTTTAATATCTGACTTTTTAATAATTTCGTAAAAATTACTTAAGTTAAATTCAAATAGCTTTTCAATTCTATTGGAATCAATATAATCAGATCGTAAAGATATTATACCATAGTTTCTCAGAGAAAAGGCTACTTGCCTTCCTCTTTAAACTAGAAAAGAAACCGTAGAAAATGGTAAGATTATTTCGTGAAATATTTTTTTTGACTCTGGAATTTGAAGAAAGTATAAAAAAATAACATTAAAATAATTGTGAAAATTGGCAGAGAAAACAGAAAAATATTGTTTAAAATAAGATAATAGAGACTATTGACAGCAATTATTCTGTAGTTCAATTAAGAGAATCTTTGCCATTAAATACGGATTGCTTCTCTACTAGACATTAATTATTACTATTCTATTAAAAAAAACCTACAGCTTACGCACACTCTTCATTAATCATATTAGCAGGATTTAAAGAAAGAAACCACCTCAAAATGAGATGGTTTCAAAAAATATATTATAAAAATGTCTATTTAACAATCACTTTATAGGTAACTCCGTCGAGCAGTACAAAATAAACTCCTTTATAAGTATTTTCCAATACTATTACATTGGTATATTTAAAAGGATCTACAATTTTTTTAACGATACGTCCCATATTATCATAGACAACAGCATTATTAGTATTGGATAACTGATTTCCAATAAACTTAATTTCATTATTATTGATCGGATTTTCAACTAGTCTAATTTCTTTTTTAGGAAGATCCGAAACACTAGCCATCAGAGTTGGCATTGGATTGATAATTCCTAAATTACTACAGTCATCTTTGGTAATTACATCCCATTCACTGCTAACATAATTAATATTTCCTATCGTTGTATTTCTTCTTAACGTTTTGTCTAAAGCGAAGTTAGCACTGTTATTAAAAACACCAATAATATCTACGAGTTCAGAACCTTTAAATAAGCCTATAGGATCATTACCATTAAAGTTCAACACTGATGAAGTTGTGGATAAATTAGTGCTGGTTGGAGTACAAGGCGCTGCAATGTTACTGTTTACAATTACATATACCGAATTATTATTCAGTATACCCGATAAAGGCAGCCCCGTAGTCCAGGCTCCGGCTCCGTTTGTCTGCAATTTTAAGGTATAGTCGACCAGATTAACGCTTGTTCCTGTAGTATTGGCAATTTCAAGAGCTTTATTGAAACTCGAACCTTCAACATATTCCGAGAAGTGCAGTACATTCGGATTTCCCGGGGTAACGTCAAATGTTGTGAAAGTGAATACACCGGATTCTAGAGATTTGTTTCTGAAGGCATCTTCAGCTATTATTTTTACATTATAGGTAGTATTCGGGGTTAATCCCGCAAAATAGTAATTGTTAAGAGTTGTTACTCCATGTTTTACTCCATTGAGATAAACTGTATAGCCCACAACTCCCACATTATCGGTTGAAGCCGTCCATTCAATATTTGCCGAATGGGTTGCTATATTTGTCGTATGGATATTAATAACCTGAGTTGGTGCTACTGTGTCTATAGTAAGAGTAGAGGTCCAGATTTGATTAATGAATTCGGGATGATCTATAAAAGGGTTTCTGTTTCCCTGGTAGGTATATGATGCATTATTCCTATTAATTTCTCTCTGGGAAACCGGGTCCTTGCTATTCCAATATAAAAGCATATTAAGATACCATTCTTTGAATCCTCTGTCCGTTGAACCGTCTAACGGGCTTCCTGAGGTAGAATTGAAACCCGGCAGCTGGTTTTCATATCTTGTTACAAAGTATAACAGCATTCTCGCAATATCTCCTTTAAATTCATCTAACGGCTCAAATACTTTATCTGAATAACCCGGAAATGTATTATCCCCTCTTTTTGATCCATTTAATGAAATTTTTAAAGGATCAAAAACTTCACCATAGGGTAGATCAGAATGCATGGTGTTTACCCACCCGTCTGTCGGTACAATGAAATGAATATCATTTTTCATCGGACTCGCGGAATAGAAAAAACTTTGAGGCAGTAAATGTTCTCTGTTATAACAATCCCCTTCTACCTGAAAACCTCCGGAACCGCATTGACTTGTACTGTATTGAAATGTATAAGGATCTGTTCCACTAGGGTTTTCAGAATAAAAATCCAGGATCGTATTATCATTTTCATAAGTATCATCCCTGTCTGTGGTCCCGTATGCTGTCCACAGTTGGTTATATCCCTTGTCGAGATGACCTCCGGTAATAATCTGGCTCAGTTTTGTTTTTAATGGGTATCCTGTTAATCCTGCCGTTCCGTCATAATATCCAAGAGGAATCTGTGCAAAAGCTTCTATGCAGGAAAAGCATAAGAACGCAAATAATAGTTTTTTTATCATATGTGTGAATTTTCGTCAAAGATAATATATTTTAGAATTGAGTTGGGGATTAATGTATGTCAATTAAATCCAGCTCAATAAGGATAAAAACCTATCAACACTACCTTTCTCTTCAATTTTTACACGTTTATGAACACGTATTCTGAACAGGTATTATTTTATTTCTGAACCTAACAAAGACAATATATTACCTTAAGAATATGCCCATTCAATAATCTGTTTAAGTGCTTTTTTAACTTTCTGCTGATCACTTTTCTTCTTAACATCAATCCCATGAAAGGCCGATTCACTTGTGTGGGCATGTACGGTAAGATAATTAATACCACCCATCAAAATAGCCTCTATAGCCTTGATGTTTTTGTCTTTATCTTTGGAATGTTTATCTTCAATTTTGTCGAATAACTGATTTCTAGCTTTCTCACGCTTTTGTGCAAGTTCTTGTAATGATTGTAAGTTTTTACCATTTATTTCCCATGCTGTAACTCCACGCATTTCTCCGCTTTTTAGAAGACTGTCAAATTGTTTCTCCAGCAGTTGATACCTTATATCTTTTCCTAAATTCAGTTTGTGTTTTTTTGTAATGTTATCAAGCTCTTCCTCACTAGCATCCCAAAAATCCCTGGTATTAAGATATTCCTGTATCAGCTCATCTACCCCTCCGAAATATTCATAAATCAACTTTTTGTCCCGCTTTGCATATCTGGCAATATTTACAATTGTAATCTGCGAAAACCCTTCTTTTTCTATAATTTCACCAATGGAATTGATCAGTTCCTTTTTTGTAAGTGCCTTATTTCTAATAGGACCTTCGGTAATTTTTCTTGTCATCATGTTTTATTTATGTCCACATTAGATGCAATTTTTATACCCTCCTAGTTCTCATTCACAATAATTCGTGATGTTTTCTCCCAAATATGGAAACAATGATTTGAAAAAATAGAATTACTTGAAGAAAACAATAAGTTCTATTAGGACAAACAAAAAGCCAGGAATAAACTCCTGGCAAAAAAATTATCAAAATTTGAAAAAATAGGAATGATTATGAATGAAAAAATTTATATCCAAATATATAGAATTATTACTGACAGAAAAAGCGTAATAGGACATTGCTGTATAACAGTAACTAAATACAAGTAAACACTAAATAATATCCATATAAATTTTAATTATGATGGATACTTAAGCAACAAAATATAACTTCAATTTTTAAAACCTAGAATAGGACTTGTTAATTATTCTCATTTTTGTTAATTTAATAGATATGTTTATGTTTTTAAAAGTTCATTCATGCTATTTGAATAGCAAGCTTTCTTATTTCAAGTCTTGTCCAGCCTTCTTCTAGCTTATAAGTAGATGACCGTTCATTATTTTCTAAAAAACATTCTAAATTCACCACAATTCCCCCAACCTATTTTCCTTTTCCAGCTCCTTATATGTTTTTGCCATTTCATTAATTGTAACAACTTATAAATATAAGGTTTCCTATATAGTTAGATTAGCTAGGTTCAATAACGAAAAGGAATATAATGCCACTATTATATAAATAAACCTTTTCCGGAAGAATTCGAAGCTGTAACCAGCCACAGCTTTCATCAGGACATTTAGCTATCTTTTCTATAATCATTAAATGAGCAGCTTACTAGTTTGGGTAAAGAAGTTCAAGGATCTATCTTGCTTTATAAAAAAAGACATCCTATCTATGCATCACTGTCAAGAAACAGCTGGTTTAAATTATCATTCAATAATTGCAGAAATTTTGTTCTCCCGTTTTTTCGGCTTTTGATCTCTCCTATTGTTTTGTAAGAATTGCCTAAATCAAGTTCAAACAGTTTTTCAGTTGCTTTAACGATCTCACTGAATTCAATATTTCCTCCGTTGAAGCATTGTGTCTGATGAAGCGCATACAGCAGTTCTATGAGTGAAACTTTTGATGCCGACCAGACCAGTGGGAATTTGGAAGAATAATTCCCTGCAGAAAGCTGACCGATTGTATTGATTATGTTTAATATATATACTTCCAAATCTTCATTAGCCATGATCTGTGCAATTTTAAGGTCATGGGAGCTCGTGAAGTTTTCATCAAAGTTATAGAGATCGGATGAGAGTTCCATTTTAAGGTCATAAGACCTGCGGACAAAATATTTATGGTCAAGATAAGTAGCATTCCGGCGGTAATAGGTGTAAAAATCCCTGTTTTCTGAATAATAGTTTTTTAGTTTTGAAAGCTCATTCTCATAATATTTCCTAAGCTCTTTCTGCCCTGCATTGGGTCTTGATGTTTCTATACTCAGTATTTTTGAGTAGTAAATAAACTTTGAAATAAATAATGGTTTTAGATTTTTAAAGAAATATGCTTCCTCTGCAACACTTTCAAAAACCACCTCAGTCATTGAAATCTTGATCTCACGAATGGTTTCATCAATTTTAATAAGTGATTTTTCGGCTGTTTCAACAATAGATAACTGCTCTTTTGAAATGATGTCAAGTTCCCGGTTTAAGCTTATCCCCAGTTTTTCGATTTTTCTAAAAAATGTTTTTGTAATCATATCTTTTTTTAGAAAATTTACAAAAATCCCATTAATCAACTGAATTTCAACCACTCCCAACCTCTTCCTTCCTTTTTCGAATAAAATCTTTGGGTCTGATTCCGTTAATCTCAAAAAACAGATCTGAAAAACTCTGGCGGGTAGAAATACCGCATTCTTCAGCTAGTGCCTCAATATTATAGTTAAGATATTTCTGGTTCGAATATAAGAGCTCTGTAATATAGTTGATCCTCAGCTCTCCAATATAATGATTAAAATTCATTCCCTTAGTTTCATTAATGAATGTCGAAATATAGTAGGTGTTGGTTTTTAGCATTGAGGCTAATTTATTCTGTGTCAAACCTTTTTGGGTGAACTCATGATTCTTTTCAAATGAACTTAATTTCTCAAAGAGTTCATTACTAATTTCAGGGGTAAGAATCATTTTCTTAGGCTCAATACTATGAATAAAACTTTCTGTCTGAGCCTTGTTTACCCAACCTGCAGAATCAAATTTATCTTGCAGCGCTTTGTATTTGATCAGAATATTCTGCTCTTTACGGTAATGCAGAATAAATAGAAGCAAAAAAATAAAAGCCAAAATGCAAAATATAATCGTTAATACCGTCCTGTTAAAATTAGTCTGCTCCAGGTATTCTTTTTCATCCAACAAGGACTGCCGGTCATATTCTTTATGTATTTTAGAAGACAAATACGTAAAATCTTTAGAAATTAAACTGTCTGCTTTTAATAATTGCTTCGTATAATACAGTTCTTTATCAATATTCTTTTTTTTCTTGTAATAATTGATAAGAAATTCATAATTACTTCTTATTCGCGGTACTACAAAATGATGCTTATTAAAGATCGAATCTACTTTCTGAAAGCTTTTGATCGCTTTTTCCTGATCATTTTTCATTTGGCTTCTTCCAAGGTAGAAATAAATAATAGAAACCCATTCAAAATCTCCAACCTTAATTATTGCCGGCAGTGATTGGTTGAGGTATAAAATAGCACCATCATAATTATCATGATAAAAGTTTAAAATCCCCTTGGACTTTAAGAAATAGCTTTTTTCCAACAAAAAGTCATTACTTTCATTAGCTTTTGATAGACCAATGTTAACAATACTGTCTGATCTGCTGTACTGTTCATCATTTTTATAACATACGCTAATCTGATGCAGACTGTTCAGATATCCTCTTTTGTTATTATATATTTCATTAGGGTGAAGCGGATCCTTAGTTTTTTGTTCAAAAAAAGCGATGCAGTCATTAAAATGCTCTATCGCCTCCCTATAGTATCCTAAATAATTTTTCACAACTCCCAGATGATAAAGTATCTTATGTTTGAGATATTCGTCTTTTGTATTTTTTGCATACTGATATGCTTTTACATATTCATCTAATGCCGGTTTAAATTTTATAAAATTGAAATAATAAATAATTCCTTTGCCTAAATAAGCAATACTGATCAGGTCATTATCCCCGGAACGTAAAGCAGCATATATAGTACTGTCAGCATAAACCAGTTTCTTTTGTTCTGAAGGGGTAAAAAGCACCGCATCCCTGTATCCCTGTACAAGCTTAGCGAAATTAGCCTCATTCTTAGCTTTTCTAATATACTGATTAACATAGGGAAGAGCTCGGATATCATTCTTCTCTAAGTCTTCATAATGCTTTCTTATATCCGCATAATCCGGTTTTTCAGATGCCAGTAAGCAGGTGAATGGGAACAAAATTAAAAAAACAAAGGACATATTTCTGAGGATTGTCATAATTATCTCTTTAAAAAACCGAATTCTATCAAAATTAAACAAATTATGTTAAAAATTATTGATTAAAAATTAACAATTCACTAATAAGAGATAAAAAATTATGAATCCCCATGAATAAACATTTATCTCATGATAATATATGTCAAAATTTTTAAATTTTGACGTCGGGATTTTTAAATCACACCCACAAACTTTTTTTTCAGGCTCTTTTGCTCTATACCTTTGACCCAGGAATTCCAATAAAAACTCGGCCGGGATAAATTTAAAAATCTAATTATCATGAAAAAGTTTATCTCAATAACAACAATTTTATTATGTCTTCTATGTATTTATTCTTGCAGAGAATCAGAAGACGCAGTGATCTATCCTGATATTCAAAGTTTGAATAAAAAGCAGAAAACAGAAAGCACTGCATTTAAAAATAAAGATTCTTTAAATGTTCCGGATAATGAAAAAGATCCACCTATAAAAGATGGACACGACTGGAAAGTGAAATCTGACGCCATACAATAATAATGATGATTCCGTCATGGCAACCTGCACAAAATTACTCACCCAGATCTCAGGTTCATCCTGCCCTGTCAGTGGAATTTGGGAAAGTATAGGACATTTTAAAACAACATGCCTTATTGCAAAAGGATATCAGATGCCGGATTATTGCGGTAAAAAAATCAAATGGAAACTGATTCAGATATGCTGAGAACAAAACAAAATTATTATCATGAAAAATTTCATCAAAAAGATTCCCGATATTGCTGCTTATTTCTTTATTCTCTTATTCTGCTATGCAGCTATTAGCAAACTAACTGATTTTGAAAATTTTCAGGTACAGATTGCCCAGTCCCCCCTACTCACTGCTTTTGCAGGATTTACCTCATACGGTGTCATTATTTTGGAAATCATCATCGTTTTCTTATTACTGATTCCAAGACTTAAACTCATTGGGTTATATGCTTCACTGGGCTTAATGACAGCCTTTACGATCTATATTTATCTTATTCTGAATTACAGTGATTTTGTTCCGTGCTCCTGTGGGGGTATTCTGGAGAAAATGGGCTGGACAGAACATCTTTTTTTTAATATAGGATGTGTGCTTATGGCTGGCTTTTCAATTTGGCTTATGAAGTACTATTTACATGATGAACAAAATGAAAAGGACAGAAACCGCCGAAGCGTATTTTTACAGAATGCAGGTATGATATTACTTGTTTGCAGTGTAAGTTCCGCAGTTGTCATTGCTTTGTTTTTCTCCTCTGAACATATCATTAAAAAAGAAAATAATTTTACAAGACGCTTTCAACCCCATCCTGTATACAATGAAAAAGCCATTGATCTAGGGTCCAATACATTCTACTTTGCAGGAAATAGTACTGATAGCATTTTTCTGGGAAACCGGGAAGCTCCGTTGATTATGGCTACTATCCTTCCTGATTTTAAAGTTCCGGATATTGATACCTTAACACTTAACGACTACCGTTATCCATTCAAAAATGTGGAACTGAATATAATATACCCTTATTACAGTCTGGCAGACGGAACGGTGCCTATATTGTATGAAGGCGTATTCCCTAATAAAAGGGCTAATAAAACCGACATTGGGTCACTTTACTTTTCTAAAATAAAAATGACAGGTCCCCATCATTACATCATTAAAACAACCTTAGCGGCCAACCGTGAAGGAGCTCTCGGAGTTTTAAACAGTATAACCGGCGTATCACAACTCAATACATCCATTTTAGAAAAACAGATTGATGGACTCTTTGATACTGATGGGGATTTCAGGGTAGAAACTGCCAGAAAGAGAATGATCTATACCTATTATTACCGTAATGAATATATCACGACCGATTTACAGTTAAAAAGTAAGACAACAGGGCATACTATAGACACTATTCGTAAAGCCCAAATCCATTTAAAAGATATGGCTGCAGGAAGCCGAAAAATGACTGCACCACCCCTTGAGGTTAATCAAATGCAGGCTGTACATTCTTCTACCCTATTTAATATCTCAAAACTTCGCGGGCGCTATGAATCAAAAAACAGATGGAAAGAAGCTGAGGTTATTGATGTTTATGATTATGAATCTAAAACATACCAATTCAGCTTTTATATCTATCACCATGATAATCAAAAAATAAGGGATATGCTTCTTACTAAAAGTCATCTCTATATATTGAGTGGTAATCAACTGATACGCTATCAACGTCGATAAAATCCTTAGGCCAACAGGAACAGGGGATACCGAAAACCTGAATAACAGAGTAGGTACAATTTTACAAAATCTTATTTTATGAAAAAATTCATTTTACCTGTCTTCGTGATGCTGATCGGAGCAGGGGCTGCCTTCGCAGGCCAACATGCGAAGAAGAATGAAAGTACTTTAGTGAACAGACAGGGGTACATCTTTAATCAGAATACCAACCGCTGTGATCCGGTGAAAATGTGCTCCACTGATCCCGGACCAATCTGTACCGTTAACGGATTACCAACCGGACAGCAGGTTTTCGGAACTTCCGGCCCTGATGTAGAACATCCACTGACATGTGAGGTTACCCTTCGCAGAATTCAGTAATATTAAAAAGAGCTCCCTTTATTTCAAGGGAGCTTTCGTTTTAACAGGCTGTATCCATTCTGGTGCAGGCTTTCCTTTTAAAAAGTGCTCCATCCACTGCCACGTCCTTATATTCAGATCCCGGCTCGACCCGGAACCGATCATGCTATGCCCCTCCATCGGGTATTCTAATAAGACAGCTTCTTTCCCAAGTCTTTTCAGTCCAAGAAAATAAGCTCTTGTCTGCGCCGGCGATACATTATCATCTTTCAAACCACTCCACAGCATAATGGGGGATACTGATTCCTTCAGATAATAAAGTGGAGATTGCTTGATATATTGGTCCCACTTTTCGAAAGGACTCCCATTGAGTGCAAACTGCTCATTTTCGATCCTGGCATAGTTGGGCTGACGTAACACGTCTGAATTGCTAAAAGTCATGGAAACCAGATCGGCAATCATCACCCCAACACTCCCCGTTTTAAAGAGTTTAGTCTTTGATAGAGCCAAAGCCGTTTCATAGCCCCCAAAAGACATTCCCAGTACGGCTATATTCGTATAATCAATAGAAGCTTTACCAAGAGCCGCCTTAACACTTGCCTCTAAAGAACTAAGCATTGCTTCCGGTACATTGCCTTTTTGGTACTGCAGATCCGGCAACAAGACGAAATAGCCGTGGGTGACATAATGCCGGAAATTAAAACCATCTTCTGCTCTTAGATCAGGAACGCTGTAATACAGGATATCCTTCGATTTATTTTCATAAATATTAACGAGCATTGGATAGGATTTTGAGGCATCATAGCCGACAGGATACAGAAGAACAGCGTTACTGGTTCCTAAAGCCGTTGTATACTGAAACAGCTCCATTTTAACATCAGGCACCTTATCTTTTATAAACATCTTGTTATCAAAAATTATCCGGTTCGCATTTTCAGCAAGCCTGATCACCTGAAGAGGCCGCTGATAGGACTCGGAAACAGCAAATAAGTTATGATCTGTTTTAATGAGTTCTGTGAAGTTGGAATCGTTGTACACCCATGTTTTTAGTTTTTTGTTCAATAAGGCAAAGCCTGAATGATAATCTTTCTCACCAAACATTTTGAGAAGTATCCCTTTTTTGAGATCAACAGGCCCGGCAACATGATTTTGATTAATACTTTGACCTTCAGGATGAATAGCGCTGTACTTAATGTGATTTTTTTCACCATCAGTCAGTCTTTCTGAATGATGTTTTTTAAGGTCAACCAGGAAAAGGTCATAGGCTCCTGAAACAATAATTTTTGAGGGCTGAGCCGTCGGGATTATTTCAGCAATGGGGGTATCGGTCTGCCCCAAATACCGATCACTGCCCCACTTCTGTCCTTTACTCTCTAAAAGCTGATGCTTCTGAAGGGTTTTTACATGATAGCACCACCATTCCGCATTTTGAAAAAAGATCAATACCTGTTCTGGCTCATCCCAGTAATAATTTCCTTTGGCAATACGAAGCTTCCCAAGATCATTAATACTCTCACCATAACTGCGTACCATCTGTATGTTCAGTAGTGGATTACTCTGATTTTCTATGATATCTTCATCATTGTCATAGATTAAAAAGTCTCCCTTCTCTCCAAGCATGATCTGGGCGATATTTCCGGACTCCCCGGGCTTCCATGTCCATATCCGTTCTTTCAGATCATACATACCCAAAACCGGCAGTTGATAAGCAGCCCTGCCACTCTTTAGGGTGTATGAAATAATAACATCCGCTTTTCCACGTTCTTTTTCGGGCTGCTTTTTTGAAAGCGGAACAAAAAGGTACCGGTGATCATTCACTTTCATTTCATTCCATGAATGCCCAGCTGCTATAAATCCCTGAGGCATTTCCACAGGTATTTCCTGAAGGACTAAACCCTTTTTCGAGGATACATACAGCTTCCCTCCTTCCCCATGGGCGGCGTAGGCATAGAGGGTATCTCCATAGGCTCTAAGCCATGAAATACTTCCGCTCACTGAAAATGGGCGGAAATACTCCCTGCCTGTATCAAGGTCTGTTATGCTTATCTGATTACCTGAACTATACATCGCAAAAGACTGGTCTTTACTGATTTCAAACATTTCTACACCGCTGCGCGACCATTTCATCACTCCCTTTTCGGTGTAACATGAGAGGGTTTTCATGGCTGTACTGTATAAAAGGACGGAAATCTTATTTTTTGTCTTTAGGATTTTAACTTCCCCATTTCCCTGTATCTCCTTTACTGCTTTCGTTTGCACATTCATAAAAGACACCTTCCCAAGACTTTGAATGAGCATATCTTTTTCAGTCAGAAAAATATACTCATTCCCTTTTATAATGCTGTCTGTCTTTTTTGAGGCCGTATGATACAGCTTATAATCATTTTTCCCGTACTGATTGGAATCATTCAGTACAATATATTCACCCAAAGGGTTGATGGCCATGACAGCCGTTGTAAACAACGTTGCATAATACTCCTCAGTCTTTTTCACTTCTGTACTATCCTGTCCATTGCCCATCAGGGAACAAAAGCACATAATCATCACTAACCATCTAATAGCCATCATTCTGAGGTTTAAGGTTAGGGTTTCTTAAGAGTTCCTGCTCGGGAATTGGTAAAAATTGATAATAGCTTTTCCACGAAGGTTTTTGTGCCTGCATGGTCTGATCGAGTACCCCAAAATGGCTGAGATCATACAACCGGTGTCCGAATTCTGTAAAGAGCTCATATTTTCTTTCTCTTACAATAGCGGCAAGAAGCTCAGCCTGCCCCAAGTTGGACAGCACCGGAAGACCAGCACGACCCCGGATTTTGTTGAGATCACTCAATCCCATATTCAATTCATTTTTACGGGTATAGGCCTCGGAGCGTATGAGGCAGAGTTCTTCTACCCTGAGGATAACCGAATATTCTGCTGAAGAGGAGGTAATGGAAGATTGTTTGTATTTAAAAGGATAATAGTAGGTTGTATTCTGCGAATCTTGGACTTCTCCCACCCATTGAGTTCTTCGCTGATCACCACTTTCAAAACCATTTACAAATACAGGAGAGAGTGCTACCCTTGCCGGAGGGGCCGTTTGTAAGATAAAGAAGTTCCCTTCATTGGTAGGATAGGTCGAATCATAAGGCATCAGCTGCCAGATGGCACTGGAACTGCTCATTAAAAATGTTTTGTCCAGGTCTGTTTCGGGTGCATAATCGCTGCGGGACAGCACCAGGCTGCTGTACTCAAGGGCCGCATTCCAGTCTTTTTGATAATAGGCCAACCGTGCAAGCAGGGCATACGCTGCCATTTTTGTTGGCCTGACCCTGCTCCCTTTCGGTAATGCATTGGGAAGCTCTTCTACAGCCTGCAACAGATCTTCTCTGACTTTAGCATAGACCGCTGCCTGGGATTCACGGCTGACATGACTGTTGATTTCATAATCGGTTACTTTGATGTAAGGAACCCCACCATAGGTATTGGTAAGATAAAGATGCAGTATGGCCCTCAAAAAAAGAGCCTCCCCGCTTAACCTGGCTTTTACGGAAGCACTGATATTGGGAGAATGCTCGAGTCCCTCGATCACAGAATTGATATAATACACCTGTTTATAAGTGACCGTCCACAGGTTACCCACTGTTTGTGTTAAAGCATTGTGGGTAAGGGTATAGAACTGGGAGGTGTCGCTTCCTGCCGGGGCATACGACGACAGTTCATCGGTATAGCAGCTTACATAGCTTTGTGCTCCACCGGATGATCCGGAGAGAAAACCGGATTCTTCCAGGGAGCGGTAAATTCCGGCCATGGCCGCCTGGGCCAGTGCTTCATCTTTAAAGACCATATCCCGTGTGATCTGGTCCTCCGGCAGATCAACCTCGGTAAACCGGGAACATGCAGAGAACAGAACGGCCATCCCGAGTATAATACCTATACTTATATTTTTATGTTTCATTTTTTTTATTTTTTATTTTTTATTTTCATTTTTTATTCTCTTATTCTTTTATTCTTTACAGGTTAATAGGTCATACTGATCCCCAGTGAGATCACCCGTAGTGGGCTGACATAGCCTGCCAGGTTGAATTCGGGATTAATGCCTTTGTAATTGGATAGGGTGAGTATGTTCTGACCTTGTAAGAAGATTGTTGTATTAAGTCTTTTATTGGATTCATTAGGTACGCTATAGCTTAGGGATATATTCTTAAGGCGCAGGGTAAAGGTATCGGATACGGTAGCGTCACTTTCCATAAAAAGGGAATTGGCGGTCAAGGCCTCATGATCATATCCGGCGGAAGGTTTCTGAAACTGGGCACCGGGATTCTCAGGAGTCCAGTAATCGAGATAGGCCAGTGATTTATTGCCCATCAGCCCTACATAGCCTTCACTGGCATATATATTGGAAATGTTCTGACGGGAGAGCTGGATCAGCATATTAAAAGACCAGTTTTTATACTGCAGGTTATTTTGGATTCCGCCGTACCAATACTGCTTAAGCTCTTTGGTGATTTGTTTGTCATCGGAGTTGATGACTCCGTCTTTGTTAAAATCTTCAAAGGTATATAGACCTGTCACCGGATCGATCCCGTTATAGCGGTACAGCTTACGCAGGGATGTTGACCTGCCGATTTCAAAGTAGTTCTTATAGGAGGAGTTTTCAAGATCGGGAAAGCTCAGCAGGCGGTCCTTGGGAAAGGTGATATTGAAACCTAAAGACCATTTCCAGTTCTCTGTGTTGAGGAGGCCGGCCTGTACGACCACTTCTGTTCCGGTATTGAGGATGGTGGCATCCATATTCCCCAGCACGGAAGGAAAGCCGGTGGTGGCGGGAAGTGTAATTCCCAGTAATTGGTTGCCTCCGGTATTTCGGTACCATGCAGCACTTACAAACAGGCGGTCTTTAAATAATGACCACTCGAGGGCAGTTTCGAGTTTTCGGGTCACTTCCCATCCGAAATCTTTATTGTAGAGCCTGTTAGGAAGCATTCCGGTATAACCGTTATAAGTACCGCCGGTGGAAGAATAGGTATCAAAGAATTGGTAATCCCCGATCTGATCGTTTCCGGTCACTCCATAACTTGCTCTTAATTTCCCCAGCGTTAGCCAGCTTCTGTCTTTCAGGAAGTTTTCTTTGGAAAAAAGCCAGGCCACCCCTACGGCTCCGAAATTGGCAAAGCGCCTGTCGGGTCCAAAGCGGCTGGACCCATCCCTTCTTCCGGAAAGGTTGATAAAATAACGGTCTTTGAGTCCGTAATTCAGCCGGGCATAGACGGCCTGATACCTATAGGTGAACTGATAGGCATTTTCAACGGTAACGCTGGCTGCGGAAGAGAGGTTATAGATCAGTTCATCGGAGGGAAAATTCCTGCCCATGAGGGTCAGGTTTTCAGACCTTTGGTCCTGAAAGGTAGCGCCAACCAGAGCGGTCCAGTGGTGGGCACCTGTCTTTTTATCGTAGTTAAGCTGAGGCTCCACGATCCAGCTTTTATTGAGCATGGAGGCTTTTCGAAGGACAGAACGCTCACTGCCGATGTGATAGGCAGGATCATAGTAGGTCTTGGGATAGATCTGCTGCTCTTTGGTTTCGTTATGGACATAGCCTGTATTAAGGTTGATGCTGAGCCCTGAGCCCAGTTTATAGTTTAAAACGACATTGGCACTGAGGTTTTCATTTTTTGAGGTATAGGTCCTGGTGGCAGCAGCCATGGGATTTTGGAAGGTGCTGTTTTCCCAATTCAGAACACCATCTCTATACAGGTCGGGAGCATTGGGGCTCAGTGAGGCATAGACCTGGTTAAAGTCGCGTGGCGGAAGTACGTTATCCTGCGTGGCATAATAAGCGGTGAAGGTCAGTTTAAATTTACGGTCGGTACTGGTGTGCTCCATATTGGCATTGAAGCCGTTTTTCTTATAACGGTAGTCCCCGGGAAAAACGGTGGTTTCTTCATTATGGGAACCTGCCAGTGAAAAGCTGGTATGCTCTCCGCCTCCGGATACACCGAGCTGAACATTGGAATACTCTGCTCTGTTTCCGACAAAGTATTTCTGCCAGTTGGTGGATGTATTAGGATCCCAGATCCCATTGATATCATATTCGTAAGAGGGATAGTCTGAGATCCCGTCATTGCTGAAGGCAAGTTTTCTCATCCTGATATACTCCTCTGCGGACATCATTTTGGGAAGGTGGGCAAACTGCCCGATTCCCCAGGAACTACTCAGCTTAGCGGTGGTTTTGCCTTTACTTCCTTTCTTGGTGGTAACCAGGATGACTCCATTAGCACCTCTTGATCCATAAATGGAGGTTGCATCAGCATCTTTCAAGACTTCAATGGAGGCAATATCGTCGGGATTGATGAAATTAAGGGGATTGGTATCGCCATAGGGAAGAACGCCATCAGAAAGTCCTGATTTGTATTCATTCAGGGAGGGAACGGGAACACCATCGATCACATACAATGGGCTGTTGCCGTCAAGCCCCGTGGTCTGGTAGGTCCGTAAGCTGTTCCTGCCCCGGATCCTGACATCAAACCCGCCACCTGGTGTTCCTGTATTCTGAACAATATCCACTCCTGCCATTCTGCCTGCAATAGCCGACAGCACATTATTTACAGGCTGGTTTTTGATGTCTTTGGCAGTGACCCTGGCAATACTCCCGGTACTCTCCCGCTCTTTGACTTTATAATAGCCGGCATTGAGCACTACTTCACCAACACTGGTGGTTTTACCAGCTAAAGACAAGGAGACATTAAGAATTGATTTTTCTTTAACGGAAATCCTCTGCTCCTCATAGTCCGGACGACGGAAAATGAGAACTGGATTGTCTCCCGTGGTTTGAAGCTGATAATGGCCGTTTGTCGTCGTAGTGATAGTTTGATCACTACCCTCCTGTGAGACTAAGACCCCTTTAAGAGGCTTCTCTCCGTATGTTACCCTGCCCGAGAGGGTTCTGGTTTGCGCATGTGTATAAGAACACACCACACTCAGCATAAAGGCAGAACAAATGCCTCCTATGCCGGTATAGGATTTTTTCATAACTTTGAAAAGGTTTAATTCGTTAAACTTCTTTGCTCTTTCCCTCCTAAGCAGTCAACTTATGGGAAGGAGCTTTTTTATGGAATAAAATGGAGTGGGTATGTTCTAGGAGGAGTCGTAATAAAGGTTTAATGATTTCATGATGTCGGTTTTATAGTTAATTTGTGTTTTGTAAAAATCCCGGATGCCCTCTAAGCGTCGGTACTTAGAAGGCACCGGGAAAATTAACATGAATGTAAAAAGGCTATCCCTAAAAGCATTTCTGCCGCAATGGCTGCGCAACCAATGTACCGTGTCGTGCGTACTTTATATTTTGGAAGATTTAGCTTAGAATGTTGAGAATACCGAAAATAAAACGGCGTGGGAACTCTACATTATCTGACTTGAGGCACTGGTATACCCATCCCAAGATAAGAGAGACCCACGCCTAGGTCGTGAGCCGCTTACTTATCATCTCAGGGATCTAAAAATTACCAGTTTTCAAGCCGAGACTCTAAGCAATAGCTTCTATTTTTCGTTGAAGTATCGCAAAATTACATTTTTCTAATGTAATATTTAACAAATATAGTAAAATTTACAATACATCCAAATATGGATGTGTGTAAATAACTGAAATTATTTTAATTGCTTAAAAGAAATGATAATGTCTGAAGGCAAGATAGTAGAATTAATTATATCAGAAATAGATCTTTTCATAATTGATCGGGTTCGAGAATTAAGAGGTCGTATGTACCCATACATATCACAAGTTGAACTTTCTCAAAGAATGGGTTTTGCTGATGGATATGTGGGAAAAGTTGAAAATTTCAGTTCTAATGCAAGATACAATATACGAAAATTACATTTATTAGCATTTGCACTCGATAAAAGTTCTTATGAGGATTTTTTACCAGACACAATATTAAGTACAGATTTACTCTACCTGAAAATAGAAGTAAATAGACAAAAAAATGATAAAGTTCAATTTGACAAAGAAAATAATATCATTAAGAATTATAAAATTTTAGATAAGCGTCCTTTAAATGAAGTTGAAATCAAAGCTTATAATAATAGAAGAAAAAAGACTCTCTAGTAAAAAACTTCTATCTTTATAATAAGTTTTTAAAGTATACAAATTCCCATAGCTTTGATTACTCAAAAATATAATACTCTTACCTGTTGTGCATTTAGAGGGTTAATTGTAAATCATTGATTTTCAATAATATTTTTAAAATCCTTTTAGGTATTATTTTTAGATTTAATATCTATTTTTAGGACAACAACAACTTTCAATAAAAAAGTACGATTTGCTAAATTCAACGCACATTGATTATCAGACGATTGAGTGAATTTCCTAAATGCACAACAGGTTATTCTAAGAACAATATACAATTTCAATCCTTAAAATTCATTAAGTATAATCGTTTTTAAAATAAACACTTTCTTAAATTTAATACTTCGCAAAAAAGTACGAGAACAGAAATTTTATATAATTTAAATAATTGATAATCAATGGTTTATGAATTTTTGAATTAATTCATATCTGATTGACTATCAGTGTATTAAAATATTTTAGCGAAGTAGTGAAAATTAAAAAAATATATTTATTTGGTTTTTGAGGGAAGATTACATTTTGAATTCTGGCAAGAACATCGAACAGAATAAATTATTCAAAATAAAAAACTTTTCATAATAAGAAGTTTAATCAAAAGCATTGTATAACCTATATTGAACTCCAAAAATAAATTATTCTCTTTTGAAAGTAATTATATCCTTGTGCACTATAATCAGTGTTATAAAAAACACTTGATTGGTTTGACTGCATTATTGATCGTGAAAAATCTTCTTTGTCCTCCTTCAGATGTGCCGGAATAGTTGTACACTTTGTTAATTGCACTATAACTTTCATCAATAAAGTAATTGAAGGAATTTATTGAAAAACTTTCTGAAATATTTGATCTGAGATTTATTCCGAAATCATGAGTATGAAAATCTATCAAATTAGGCAAGCTTTTTCTATTAAGAGACAGCAAAGCGTCTGAAAATTGATAATTACCATAAGCTTGAATAAATGTTTTTTACCTAACGATTTATTAATCATTAATCCCAAATTAGTCAAAGCAGCTGAAATTTGAATATTTTGAAAGTTAAAAGTTTTATTGGTTTCTATTTCTACAATCCCTGCACTTGAATTTGAATATGTAAGTGGTGGATTCGAAGCATATACATATTGTTTATCTATTATTTCAGTATTCAGAAGGGAAAAATTAGACAGTTGACCAATTATTATTTGTAATTGACGAGTAATTTATGTTCCTAAATTTGATGTTAAAGAGAAAAGTCTTATTTTTGTTTTTGATCAACAATTTTCACAAAAAACAAAGACACAATTATTATATTTTAAAATAGAAAATTAAATAATATAGGTATGAAAAAAATATCATTAATTCTAATAGGTATTCTATTAATAAGCTTATCATTCACCACAAAAGAAAAATATTCAATTTGGGGGCGTTTAGTAGACCACAATTACAATCCAATCGAAAAATTTAAGATTGAAATATATCAAGATAACAATCAGGAAATTATTCAAAAGTTAAGTATTATAAACGAAAATGGAGAGTTTTTGTTGAAAGATCTACCTCCTAGCACTTATGAAATTAGAATTACTGTAGAAAAGTACACAAGATATTCTACTGTAAAAAAGATAGTTAACAAAAATATTTCTGTAGGTGAAATCGCTTTACAAAATTCTTGGTAAAAACTAATTTATATAGATTATTAGACATCAATCTTTACATATTGGAAGAGAAAAATGATGAAGAATTAATGGTATAAAAATACGGTGGTTTAATACTCTTTCTAATTTAGATATAATAAACCATTATATAATGAACTATAAAAAGCTTAACGCTGTATAAAAAAGAAGGAAAAAAAATATCTAATCTAGTTCATTATTGGATTAGATATACGAATATCAAAGCATGGCAGAATTTATACATGCAAAGTAAAACTCAATGATTCAGTGTGAGAATTTTAACATCGTTAAAACTCAATTGCAAAAAGAGGATTTAGATTAGATTAACCAAAATCTTAGACGACTTATATTCTTGAAATTTATTATATTCACTACGAAACAATATTCAATACTTGATTTTCGCATACTACCACTTACATTACATCATTAATTATATTCTTCAATTATGAGATTAAATCATTTTTTTTGCTCCTTTTTCTTATTATTATCATTCTGTTGTTATGCTCAAAATATTAATCTCAATCTAGAACCTTATGATACTTTTTTTCCAGATTGGAAAGAAGTAAATAATAAAAGTATCAAGTACTATTTCTTTAACGTTCCAGAAAATTGGGAGAACCCCAAGAAAAAAATAAAATTAGCAGTTGCCAATATTTCATCATTAAAAAAATCAAATGAAAATATAGTTTTTATTTCAGGGGGGCCAGGAGGCTGGTCTATTGGTGCTATAAAAAAATGGCTTAACCATCCTTTAAGGGAAAAAGCTAATATTATTTTGGTTGATTTGAGAGGCACGGGTTTCTCCCAGCCCAGTCTTTGCCCAGACATTGGTCAAAAAATGCTAAACGTTTTCAGCCAAGATATATATGGGAATAAAGAGCTAAACTCTATTATAGATATTTCTAAAGAATGTAAGGAAGATCTTGAGAGACGAAAAATAGACCCCACTCAATACAACAGTTTTAATATTGCTCAGGATATACACGCACTGAAAATTGTTTTAAAAATTAATACATGGCATGTATACGGTATATCTTATGGAACACATATTGCACAGCTATATTCGAAGACATATACGGGTGACGTTAAAAGTTTAATTCTAGACTCTCCTATCTCAGATATATCTGAATACTATAGTAAAAATACGTCCAATTATGTACATAGTTTAAATCTTTTATTCAAAGAGTCTAAAAGTAAATTCCCCGATCTTGAAAAAAAATATCATTCCGTAATTGATAAACTGAATAAAAAAGGCTTCTCGGTAAACGTTAATAAAAAAATTATTCCTGAGGGACATTTTATATATAATGCAGATGACTTTAAAATTATCATCCAGCAATCTCTCTATAATAAACAGCTGATAGAGGTTATTCCATTAATAATAAATGCATTTGATAAAGAGGATGAGAATGTATTGTCTGATCTTGTGGAAGCCTTCTCCGATTCGTTAAAAAGAGACTTCGGAACATATTACTGTGTAACGTGTAGTGATGTATATAATAATCAGAGTATCTCTCTTTTTGATGAAAATTCCAAACACTATAATAAAAACGGAGAGCTTTTGTTCTATCGTTCGGATTTATTTGTCTGCCAAAACTGGGGACTTGCTAAAAATCCTACAAAGGATGACGACAGTCAACAAAACAACAGTATATATAAAACCTTGATTTTTGCCGGAAAATATGACCCCATTACACCTTTATCCAACGGGGAGCAGCTGGCAAAGCAATTAAAGAACAGTTATCTTGTAAAAATGCCTTATGGACATGGTACTAGCTTTTCTAAGGAAGGGACACAGATGCTGGCTCGTTTCATCAGTGGCTCGGATCTAGAAGCCGAAAAAAAAGCTCCTGAAGTTCAGTTTGTTGATAGCAATATATTCTATAATAAAGGCATATCCAAATTGGCGAAAAGCTTTAATAAACCTGACTGGTTGTTTTTATCCGCTCTGATTATTGCCTTATTAATGATCATAAGTTCTGTATTTATTTTCATCAATAAGTGTAAAGCTGCAAATAACCGCAGACTATCTTCTTTTATTTTATTTAATTCCTTATTGGCTATTGTTCTGTTTTCCTATTTAAGCTGGGGAATTGTTCAAACTTCTAATCAGAATATTTATATCCTGTTATTTGGCCTTATCAAGAAGTTTGAATTTGTCCTTTACATCACCTATTTATACATTGGAAGTACAATAGTCAGCTTTGTCTGGGTTCTCATTAAAAGAAACACTATCAAGAATATTGAGTTGATTTATGGCTTGATTTTTTCATATGTCCTATTGATTATATACTTAGGGTATTGGGGCATTATTTTATAATGAATATTCAATCTGCTGGATTTTTACTTGAGTATCATTGAAATTTTCTTTTGATGCCATGTTGCATACATAGTCTTCATCAATAAAAATCTTTTTAAAAAACAATAAATCATTTTCAATTATTGTATGTGTTCCTTTTATGATCTCAAAAGACTTTAGTGGAATCGATAATCCTTTCCCCACATATTTTATAGCCGATTCCTTCTGAGTCCAATATTCATAAAAAGCTTCTATTTTGTGGGGTACAGAATGAACACTATCCCATTCTTTCTGTGTCATTTGAGTCTTAAAGTCTTCTATCTGGATGTCTTCCTTTTTTTCTATATCTATTCCTAATTGAACATTACCATAAGCAATTAAAACAACATTTCTCGAATGAGATATATTAAAGAAAAATTCTCCTGGAATTGAAGGTTTTCCATATTCATTGAATTGAATATCCCTAAGCCTGTCAAAATCTCCGTCCAAAACAGCAGAAGTCAATAGACATTTCCCTAATAAACTTGCCTGAGCGTCTTGCCACTTGCGATACTTTAATATTTTTTTCCGAAACGGAATCGGCATTTTTGACATGTAAAAATCAAACAATTTTTCCTGAAAAAATTCCGTTACCATGGTATAATTAATTTCTATAAAATTCCTGCTGTCTTTCACGTTCTGGAATTGCTACATTTTTAATAAAGTTTAATACAAATTTTTCAAACTCAACATTAAGCTTGAATCCATTTTTAGCTGCCACTATTCCTGCATATTCTTGATAAAGCTCTGCCGTCTGTATCAAAGCATTTTGCATAGAAATTATATCCTCCTTCAATAATGTATCATAGAGTTTTCTATATACATCTATTCCTTCCCATTGTCTAATTTTCTGGCCATTATAATAAACATCTTTTTCCTTATCTTCAAACAGGCATTTTTGTTCAATCATCCATATTAATTCCTTCTTCAAATAATAGTCATAAACAAGCAGTGTATAATAAAACTCTTCTCTAATTAATTTCACAGAAGCAGTATAACAGGATTGCCAAAAAAAATTGTATCCGTTCAAAAATTGTCTTTCAGTCAGTGTAACTGCTTTCGTTTTTGAAAAATTAATGGCATCAATAAGAATTTTTTCCAAATTAATTTTATCCCTATGTACCTTATATCCCCTTTGTATTGTACTATAAAATTTAATAATATTTCCTTCTAAAAATCTTCTTAAAAATCTAGGTAATATGCGGATCAACTTGTATTTTTTCAACATGAAATAGTATTTAATCATATTGAATCGTGATAAGTCTACGATCGTTATGTCATACATTAATCCATTATCCAAGATTATTTTATTTTTATCAATACCTTCGCCAAAATCTCTAAAAACCCTCCTTGAAATGATATTGCCCAAGTGGGAAATCCAACTATCATTCATATGATTCATATATTTTTTTGGTATTGTAGTAAATACATACATATCTATGTCTGAAAACTGATCCATATGTCCCTGCGAGAAACTACCAACTGATATAAGGGCTTTGATATCTTGATTGTGATTAAGTACTTTTTCTATTCCTTGATTAATTTGTTCTATTCTTTCTGTAAGCATTATTCTTTCGTTTAATCTAATCTGTTTTTGATCTCTTCTGAAGAAACTTCTCTTTTTCTTTGTTTACTAATTTTTGAGTTTCCAAAATTATAAGTATAGGTTAATCTAATGATTCTTGGTTCATAGCTATATTTTACAAAAGAACTGCTGTAAGCTTCCAAAGATTCAAAGCTGTAGTTCTGATCGAATATATTATTAAAACTTAGTTGTACGGTGCTATTCCATTTTTTTATTTTCTTATCTATACTAAGATTCACTCTCTGATATTCTTTAATTTTACTTACACCTGACAAACGGTCGGAATTATATGCTGCAAAAATCTGAATTGAAAAATCTTTGGGCAAACTGAATGTCTGTGTAGTCCGTATTATAAAAAAAGTATCATTATTTTTCTGGGCATTAATTTTCTGATTAATGTATGAGACCTGAAAGGAGTTCTGCATCTCCCACCATTTATTGATTTTTATAGGAGTATTTATTGAAAAGGTTAAAGTATTTAAATAATCAAGATTAAGTGATGTTAAAAGTTGTTGAGAAGACTCAGGTAAGAAAACTGTTTGAGATCTTGCAATTGAGTTCTTTTCATGAGTATATTCTACGCTTACTAGATATTTTTGGAATTTATAGTTTAGGGAGAAAATATTACTAATTGAAGGTTTTAATTTAATATTCCCAAAATAAAAAGTATTAGGGTCTAAAAATAATACATAGGGAGCCAGATCAAAATAAGTCGGTCTTGATACTCTTCTTCCATAAGATGCTTGCAAACTAGATTTTTTCCCAATCTCTCTTGAAAAAAACAATGACGGGAAAAATTCGCTTAGCTTTGTGTCTAACGCATTTCCGGTACTTAGTAAATCGAGCTGTTGCATAGAGTGTTCATAACGCAACCCGATTTTAACATCCGTTTTCTCATTAGCCTCCCAATCTACTGACAAATATGTAGCTGATATATTTTCAATTAAGTTTGATTTTTCACTTAAGTTATTATTTTGAACATACTGCCCATCAATAAGGCTATTAACTAATACAGTATTACTTAGTTTTGAATAGGTATACTTACCACCAACATCTAATTTAACTTTTTTACTAAGTATCCTTGAGTAATCTATTTTTCCCACTCCCACATCTACTGGAGTGTTCTTTGTAACAGAAAATATTTCATTCCTTTCCAGAGCTCCGTTTTCATCAAAATAATGATTGTTATAATTATTAGGTGCTTTGTTGTTGTAGTTCAAATAGTCCATATCAAAATTTATTGTTTGCAGGGAATCTATTTTATAATTCAGGTTTAAATTGGAAGTAAATAAATTTCTGTCACTATCTTCATCATTATACAAGTTTGTGTAGGAATTTTTATTCAGGCTGTTTCTTAGATTAAACCCGTTGGCATCCTGCTTAAAATTACTGAAATTACCATTCACCAACACTCCAAACGTCAGCTTCTCATTGATGTAATAATCTAACCCAAATCTTCCTGAATATCCTGTAATAACGGGATCTCTGTATGTTTCGGTAAAATTGGTGATGACAGACTGATTAGAGAAGGTCGTGCCGGAATTGGTAAAGGCTCTAGGGGTATTATTCCTGTCGTAATTCATATCCCCATAAAAATTTATTTTATTGCTCCGCGCATTCCAGTTGACTCCAAATTTCTCTTTATCTTTTTTTCCATATCCTACCCCTGCAAGAATATTTCCGTTCATACCATCGGTGTTTTTTTTAATTTGCTTGATGTTGATTAGCCCTCCCGTAAATTCTGCATCGTATTTTGCCGGCGGGTTGGAGATAAGCTCTATTTTTTCGATATCTTTTGCATTGGTACTGCTTAAAATCTGAATTAGAGAAGACATGGGAATTCTTGTTAATTTATCATTCATCAATACTCCTACTTCCGATTTTCCATTGAGTGTAATGGAACCGCCATTAGAGCTTATCTCTACTCCTGGCAATCTTTGAAGTACTTCTAAAGCCGTTCCTGAAATTCCTATCGGAGTTCCTTCAACATTCACTACCAGACGGTCTATTTTCTGTTCTATCTGCTGCTTTTTCTTCCCGGTTATGAAGATATCCTGTATGCTTTTTTCTTTTACTTCCTCTATATATGTAATGCCCAAATTCAAATCTTTATCTATAACCGTAACACTTTTCTTAATTTCTTTGGATAACAGTATATGGATTGTAATTTCATAATCTGAAGCCGAAAGATTATTTATTGTATAAACCCCGTCTTTATCTGTAATTGAAACTTTGGTGACAGTGGTATTGTTAACTTTTACCTCAACAAAAGGCAGAGGTTTGTTATTTTTATCAAGAATTTTTCCTGTTATTTTGTACTGCGCATATATGCAGTTACAAAATAATGATAAGAAACCTATTAAAAAAAATTTCATTTAACTCAGATTTAAAAAATTAATATTTATTCGATAGTGCGGGTATATCTTTTATACCTCTTTTTATAATAGCATTATACTTAAGTATTCCTTCCTATTTACATTAGACTTTGTTTTATGCTAAATCTTACAATGAATATTTTATGATAAAATTTTCTCTAATATATTTTCGTTGGAATACTTAAGGAAAATTATTTTATGGAATTAAATATTTACTATTGCTACATCGTCTTCTTTTTTCACAGTAATATCCTGTATGATTTTACCGTACTCAAACTTCAGAATTCTATCAGCATGCTTAAAATATTTGTCATCATGAGTAACCGCAACAATTGTTTTCCCCTCCTTCCGAAGGACAGGAATAAGATTTTCATAAAAGTACTTTCTAAAATGCGGATCCTGATCCGCTGCCCATTCATCCAATATCAACAAGGGCTTTTCCTCTAGCAGGGAAAGAATCATGGATACCCTTTTACTCTGCCCTTTGGAAAATTTTCTCCTTACTGAAGAGTCATCATCATTTTTTATGATACTATCCATTTTCATCATTTTAAGATACTCAATATATTTAGTGTTCTTTTCAAGCTTGTAATTATCATAATTCTGAGAGAAAATATAATTATCCGTAAATATGGCAGATAACAAATTCTGATAACGTTCTATATTATTCAGGATATTTTTCCCGTTCAGATCAACCTTTCCCTCTGAAGGAGCGTATAAACCAGTAAGCAAATTAATGAATGTACTTTTTCCACTGCCGTTTCCACCTATAATAAATATTACTTCTCCTTTTTTGATATTGAGATTAACCGGTCCTAGTGTAAATGAGTTATGATGAAATACACAGTCTACAAATTCCAAAGTATTGAATGAATCAGTGGAAGAAACAATATTTTCTTTCTCTGATGTGATACTGATATCCACTTCTTTTAAAAACTTCTTTATCCTCTTTTGAGAAACCCCTATTCTCATATAAAGATTCTGCATGGTGATAATTCTGTTGATAGGACCCGACATAAATAGTAAAATCACAATAAATGAAACAACCTTCTCTATTGAAACTATTCCAATGAAAGGCAATACAAAAAGAATTACTCCAAAAATAAAATAGAGACCATATTGACTAAGAACATTAATGGCACTGAAACTGTTGCTTATAAATATATCTGTTTCTTTGGCAGCATTTCTATTAGGAATAATAAAATTGTATGATAAATTATACCGTCTTGCAGCACTTATTTTCAATTCTTTAAATCCTTGTAATATATCCTCTGTAAATTTGTTAAAGTCATCATTGCTGTTTCTGAGACCTAGTAATTGAGCCGATAATTTTTTACTCATTGAAAAATACATATACGCAATTATTGCAATCATTACAATAATAATAAGTGCCCCCATCACTGAAAGGCTAAAAAGATATCCAATACACAAAAGTATCAACAGCACCGAATTGAATGTATTGGTAATAACACCGGGAAGAAATATAAATACTCTTATATCTTCTAATATTCCATGTATACGTTCTGTTCCCAAAGAATTCAAGCGACTTAAAGATATAGCTTTTAGATTATTGGTAATATTTATTTCGTTGTCGTAAACAAAATCATATGAAATTCTGATAATTTTTTTCTGAAAAAAAATATTCAGCAAATATGAAAATATTATAAATGAAAAAAATGGTATGGCAAGATCGCTATGGATAAAATTTTTATTAGCTACAATTTTGTTAATGATATATAAAATTCCTAACGTCAAAAATGTATTTGCCAGTGAGTATATTACAAGAAAGAAAAAATAAGTTTTCTTAATTTTTATCATAATGTATTTATAAAATAATATTTCCTGATCTAAAAATCAAAATCAATGTCCACGGAACGGCTTATCTGTATTTCTTTATGAGTAAACAGATTTACCGTTTCTATAACCGTTTCTGTATTCTCAGTTACCCAGTCAATCATAAGCATCATTTTTTCCCAGATTATCTCCAATATGGTCTCATCAATGTTCTCACTGTATTCCACCTCACATTTCAATCCGTTTGATTCAAAAAAATTGAACACAACCGGAAATCGTGATAATGTAAAATGTATCTTTTTCTTTTTCAATGTAAATGTTCCAAAGCCGATGCTTTCTTTTGACAGTACATCAGAATGCTGATAAACAACTAAAAAGTCGGTCATTGCATTAAGGTTACTGATGAAAGGCTGCATACTATTCTCTTCCAAAAGCAGTAAGGTATCCCGGGTTTTTTCTGCCAATGCTTTAAAAGTAAGCTTCTCCTCTATGGAAAGTCTGAAAGGAAGGGTTTTTATAAACATTCCTATTGCTTCTTCCAGCTGAGCATAATTCCTTCCGTTAAAGACGTTTCCTAAACAGATTGAATTCTGCTGATATATTTTATTTAGGACTACGCTTAATATGGTAAGAACAGAGGAAAATACGGTTGTTCTGTTATTATTTGAAATTTTTCTCAGTTCACTGTACTGGTCTGGGGATAAATGAAAGATTTTACTTTTTACCATTCCCGGAATCTGGCTATCAGAAAAAACTTTCGTCTGTATGCTATTTTCTGAGTAAAGCTTCTGAATATTTGAGCCAGCCTGAAAATTGCTTTGCCTATGCTGCCATTCCGAATAATCTTTAAACTGAATGCCACTTGTCACATTTACAGCTTTCCCTTTATAAATCTCGATAAGTCTGTTAAGTATGATTTCCAAAGAGATTCCATCAACAATGATATGATGGGTAAGAAATATAAAATATTTTTTATCATAACAATTAATGACTGCTGCCTTGAGGAGTGTATCTGTTTCTAAATTAAAGCTTTGGAAAATATAGTTTTTAACTGATGTCAAAAAATCCTCTTCTTTTATATCAATAGTATCTATTTTAAAACTGATTTCTTTTCTGATTGTCTGAAATATACCTCCATCTTTTTCTATGAAATTTGTTCTTAATATCTCATTTTCTTGAATGATTGTATTAATAGATTTTCCCAGTAATAGCTTATCAAAATCTCCTTCTATTTCAAAAACAGAGTGCATATTATACGCATTAGAAAATCCTTCTTTTTGAGAAGCCAGCCAAATATTCATTTGATCAGATGTTAAAACATAAAGCTCCTTTTCTTCTGCTTTATGAATTATTATTTTTTCTTTAGAATTATCTACAAGAACTTTTACTAAACTTTCAATAGTTTGATTCTGAAAAATATTTTTTAATGATACTTCTTCATTCAGTTTTTTGGAAATACTATTTACTATTTTTCCAGCCACCAAACTATGCCCTCCGAGTTCAAAAAAATTATCCGTAATGCCTACTTTTTCTATTCCGAGAGTTTGTTGCCATATTTCAGCCAGCTTTTGCTCGGTCTCATTCCTGGGAGCTACATATTCTTTCTTGATTAAATCCTCTCCTGTAACATTTGGCAATGCTTTGCGGTCAATCTTGCCATTGGGGGTTAATGGAATAGCATCCAGCTCTACAAAGCACCCTGGAACCATGTATTCCGGAAGTTTGCTTTGAAGGTATTCTCTTAATTCGGTTTTGTCTATGCTCGTCTCACCATCCTTAGTATAATATGCTACCAGTACTTTTTCTCCGTTGGCTTGCTTAGTATCGGCTACTACTTGTTTAATATTTGCATATTGCTGTAGTTTGGTTTCTATTTCTCCTAATTCTATCCTAAAGCCTCTGACTTTGACCTGAAAATCATTCCTGCCTAAAAACTCTATTTCTCCCTCTTTATTCCATTTTCCTAAATCTCCCGTTTCATACATTTTGAAATTATTGTTTTCCGTTGTTGAAAAAGGATTGTCAATGAATTTTTCTTGGGTAAGCTCTTCGTTTTTATAATACCCCTTTGCCAATCCATCTCCTGCAATGAAGATTCTTCCAACTGTATTTTGTGGTAAAAGATTATAGTGTTTATCAACAATATAAATTTGGGTATTGTTAATTGGTTTTCCTATATTGGAGGCATCAGAAGGTTTTTCTATTTTCTTTGTACTTGACCAAATGGTAGTCTCTGTTGGTCCGTACATATTCCAAACTTCTTTGGAGTGATTTAAGAGTTTTTCTGCTAATAATTCATTCAGGCTGTCTCCTCCGCATAGTATTTTTATATCTTTATTTCCATTCCATCCTGCATTGAACAACATTTGGTAAAAACTTGGGGTTGCTTGGATAATAGTTGGTGCAATATGCTCTAACTCTTCTTTTAATTTTCCTGCATCATTTAATTTCTCTTTACTAGCAATGAATACTTTTGCGCCGCATATCAATGGTGCGAAAAATTCTAAAACAGAAATATCAAAAGAATAGGTGGTAACCGAGTACAGAATATCATGAGCCTGAACTTCCGGTTTGCTTTGAATACTGGTCAGGAAGTTCGTTAGCGCCCGATGTCCCACTTCTACTCCTTTAGGATTTCCTGTAGAGCCTGAAGTATAGATAATATAGGCCGTATCATCAGAATTAGCTTTATGATTTAATTGCGCTACCTGTGTATGATCGAATTGGAACAGTTCTTCTTTGTTAATAAAATGTATTTGTTTATTATGATCTGATATTCCTACGGAATCAAATTCTTTAAGCAATTCTTCTTCAATAATGATGAGTGAAGCTTGGCTATGATCAATAATATATTCAACTCTTTCTTTAGGCAGCATTGGGTCAATAGGGATATAACACTTTCCTGCTTTAAGAATTCCTAAAAGAAGTATAATGAGTTCTGCAGAGCGTTCAGCCAACACCCCAATAGGTTCATTATTTTCTCCAAAACCTGAAACCAGGTATCTTGCTATTTTGTCTGATCTTTCTTCCAGCTCTTTATAGGTTAAACTTATTCTGTTATCCCATACCGCTAAATTATCCGGTACTTTTTCCGCCTGCTCAGCAAATAATTGAATGACTGTCCCATTATCAGAATAGTCTCTCCCGGTGTCATTGAACTCTACTAAAAGCCGGTGACATTCATGCTCCGTGAGGAAATTCAAGTTCTTTATTTTTTGACCGGAATCATTCAAAACTTCTTCCATAAGGGTCTGGAAGTGTTCCGTAACATTATCAATATCGTCCTTCGTAAAGTAATTAAGATTATAATCGAAATCTATTTTCACATTCTCCGTTTCGTCAAATTCTCTTATGTATAGTGCCAAAGCTACTCTTTCCGATTCGTGGCTGAGAGGAACTACTTTAGTAACTGTTTTATTAAAATGAGATGAATAATCCTGTTTTTCATAAGACAATGTAACATTGAATATCCTTTCCTTCTGATTAAATACCCCCAATTCATTCACCAATTGCCCCAAAGGAAAACGCTGATGACGATAGTCTTGTTTTAGTTGAATTTTGATTTTTTCGACTAACTCAATAAAAGTTTCTTCCTTATCAATTGAAAGTAATAAAGGATTTATTCCCATAAATAAGCCCACAGTCTTTTTGAATTTAGCCCCGGAACGGTTTAAAACAGGCAACCCTATTGAAATAGATTCATTTTGAGATATCTTTCCAAAATAAGTATATAAAATTGCTAGAATAATATGAAATGTACTTGACTTTGTTTCCAAAGCCAGATTTGTTAATCCGTCATAAATAGCTCTTTTTATTATAAATTCTTTTCTGGAACTGGTATTGATTGTTACCGAAGATTTTAGCTTTTGAAATAAATTTTCAGGAAGCTTTTTGAATTTTCCTGTCCAATATTCTTTATCACTTTCAAACTCCCGAGAATTGAAATACTTCTGATCTTCAACAACAAAACTTTCGTAAGAATATGGATATTCGGTAACTATGGTTCCATATTCTAGAATTTCGTTATAGTTTTTCACCAAACGTGTAAACATCAAAGATGTCCCCCATCCATCGGTAATCAGATGATGGTAAACAGAAAACAGATAATGATAATTAACATCTACTTTTATTAGAACAAAACGGTATAAAAATATATCCTTCTCAATATTAAAAGGCTTTTTAAACTCTTTTTGCATGAAATCCAGCACATCTCTTTCTTTATTTCTTTCAAACGAAAAATCTATAACTTCAAGTTGACGGATTTTGTTTGTGACCAGCATCTCAGCATTATCATAGTTTTCTCCTAAATAACATCTGTAGGCATCATGCTGTTGTATCAAAGCAATATATGCTTGTTCTAATATTTCTTTGTTTAAATAACCCTCTATAGAAATTCTGGCACCTATATTATATATAGGTTCATTCGGAAATAAAAGTTGTTCAAAATAAATATCTTGTTGAGAAAGTGTGTATTTCATGATTTATACTTTATCAATCTTTTAATTCACATAAATTAAATTATTGAAATATTTTTTAAAATACTCTACATGATCGTGAATAAAAAAATGATCCCCTGACAACTTTGTAATTATCACTTCTTCTGTTGTCTCCTCTCTCCACCCTATCATGTCTGCCATTGTAGCTTCTTCAGAACCATAAAAGACATCAATCGGAATATTCAGTTTAGTTTTCCTTTCATATTGATAACTTTCTACAAATTTAAAATCGTATCTCAATATAGGTAAATAGTAGTCTATTAATTCAGGATAATTTAGCATTTCATTAGGGATTCCTCCTAAAGCAATTATTTCATTCCAAAATTCTTCGTCAGGTAAATGAGCAATCTTTTTTTCTCTTGGTATGCTAGGAGCTTTTTTTCCACTCACAATCAATTTTTCTGGCATAAATAAATTCTCTTCCTGAAGTTTATGACAAACTAAATAGGCTAGTAAAGCACCCATGCTATGACCATACAAATAATATTGTCCATTAATTTTAATAATTTCATTAACCAAACATTCAATCAAAGAATGACTATCTCGATTATATTCCATTGTAGTAATATTAATTTTAAACTTGTTAAATGAAAATTTATTTCCTCCGCCAAATGGTAAAGCAACAACTTGATTCATCTTCATATATTATGTCCAATACACTACAGTATCTTTTGAAATGTAACCCATAAATCTTCCAGCAGTTATTCTTTCAACTCCAATAATTTCTTTAACTGCATGAATTAGATTAGCATTAATAAAATATAAATCTCCTTCATTTATTTGCAGTGAAATACTTTCTTTATCATGAAATAATTTCATTGGATAAGGGTAACCACAATTTTCGACCCCCAATAATTTTTTTAATTGAGTATCTGGTTCAAAATTCCAAATCAACAATTCTCCACCATCATTATTTGACACACATAAATTACATGCAACAACTGTTTTCACATCTCCTATTTCATAATCATCATTTTTCGCCAAGTTTAATTGTGATAGATCTTCGTGCGGTAATAAGGATAAACTTTCTAAATTTGAATTTTTCCACTGCCTGATAGTAAATCGGTTTACATAATTTTCATCATATTTTGATGCTCTAAAACTAATAGCTTCCTTATTAAATTCTGATACCATTTCTTTTTCTAGAAGAAAATTTTCTCTCTCTATTTCATTCTCAATTACAGACAAAAACCTATCAATATTAGATTTGGTTTGTTTGCATTCCTCAATATATTCAACAGACGTCTTTTTAAATTGAGTAGCGCCAATCTGTAGCACGGGAACAAAATCTTTTGCCCTATTCCCTCCGTTTGTTTCATTTATTATATCTAAAAATTGCTCTTTCAATTTTAAGCATGTTCCATCATTCAAAAAATTTCTGATTATATAAGCTGGATATTTACAATCCAAAACTTTTTTCAAATTTTTAATATCAAATTTTTGATAATCCTCTAATACTTGAAAAAATTCTATCATAGTATCTATTTTTTTATTTTTTTTATAATTTTTGAAATATCTTCACCTATGCGATCTTGAGCTTCAAAAGTATTAGCTCCCAAATGTGGCAAAAAATATACTGGATGATTTACAAATCTTTGGACATCATCAAAATATTTTTTTTCAAAAGGATCAATGTACACGCCTTTTAATTTTCCTCTGTCATTAAAGAACTTTTCTAAAGAATCCATATTTAAAATTTCATATCTTGACAAATTAATAAGAATACTTGTTGATTTCATTAATTGAAATAATTGATAATCTACCAACTTATTTGTATTAGAATTCAGCGGCATTTGTATACAAATAATATCTGACTTCCTAAACAATTCTTCCTTGTTGGCATATTTATGATTACTTCCCATAATTTCTCCGGATACATTATTATATAGTATAGTAACACCCAATGGCTCAATTAAGTCCGCAATTTTCTTTCCAATATTTCCAAAACCTAAAAGCCCTAAAGTTTTTCCTTTAATCTCATTTCCTATCAATTGTTCCTTTTCCCATCGTCCTTCATTTACTGATTTCCATGCAGGAAATAGATTTCTTAGCCCTAAAATAATTAATCCTATTGCGTACTCAGCCACCGAATTATCGGATACATTTCTAATATTTGAAAAGTATATATTTTTTTGTTGTAAATACTCAATAGGAATATTTTCTGTCCCATTTCCTGCCCTTATTACAGCCTTAAGCTGAGCTGCAATATCAACCATTTCTTTAGTTAGTATATGAGAACTTCTTAATATCAGCACTTCTGTATCTTTTAATTGCTCAACAACCTTTAACAAAGAAGAATTGGGTATATAACAAAGATTGACTTCTGTTTTTAATCTTTCAATTGTACTAGGGCTTAAAGGGTCTATAACTAATGCTTTCATATTAATCAAAAGCAATTTTTCCTTCAATGGAGTATTTCAATTTACCGTCATATCCTCTATGTTCGCCCATATCAATTCTATTCCTACATCTTTCAGCCGGCTTACAAATTATAATAGGTATTCGATATTTTGATCCCCTTCCAAATTCAGCAGCACAAGCAGCCCTCATGCATTCATACAAACTTAACCCCTTTGTTGCACCTATGGGAGTTGCACCCAATGTAATACAACCTATTATCATTTTCCTTACATCTATTCCTGTATCTGTATCACTAATCACAACATCGACTGATTTACCCGTCTTTTCTCTTATTTTTTTTGCCGTTAGATGAGCCAGTAAATTATGGTTATATGCTCCCATAGTACACATCATACCTAATTCAGGATCATCAGTATAGGCATCGGCCAATATTAAATCTTCTTCTTCCATTGGAGAATCTAATAGTAGTGATACTTCTTTTAAATATTCTTTTCTATCACTTTCTATCATTTTTTTTGGATCCCTATCATATATATACTTGATTGGTAATAATCTATTTTGGGCAACTGCATAGGGTTTTTCTGCAACTACCACTACATCACCATCTTGTAAACCATCATTTTCGTCTAAACTTTGAAACGAATTTGATATATCATCTAATAATCGTTCAATACCATTTTTAACATTTAGTTCGGTTTTCAATTTAACCGTTCTAGACGCGATTTGTCCACTTTGTCCCATAGACCCTAATAGACCTTTAAAAACAGCATTTGTAGCAATAGCTAAATCCCAAATTTTATCATCTACATAAGATTTGACATTAGTATCTATGGTAATTTCATAAGTATAAATACTTTGTCCACTATTAATTCTATCGTTTTCTTTAATTAAAGGATAAAAATTAATTCCATTAATAGGGCATGAATACTCAATAACAATTCCATTATTATCTTCTATAAGTAATAACACATCTCCTACTTTAATTACCCCTTGCTTTAATATTTTTTTTACAGTAAATTCACTTTTTGGTAAACCAAGTTGAAGGTTTAATGTTTTCTGCATAATCATATTTTATACATTTGAAGTACATTAATTTTATTTTCCACATCCTCTACAAATTCACGTTTAAGTTCTATCAACTGCTCTATATCTTTTTCATCTAATTCTCCATCTTCGTTTTCATCAATCCTAAAACCAGGATCTGAATATAATTCATTAACGAAATCTAAGGTTTTTTTAAGACTATATATTGCATTTTCATCAAGAATAAGCTCAATACAATGTAAAACATGAATTATTTTATCTTCAGTAATATTGTCCATTTCTGAAGATGACAAGATATTATCAATTTCCTTCTTTTCAAGAAATGATATTTTATATAATAATTCTCTATTATTAATGTTTAATCCCTTATTTAGGGCATCTTTAAAATTTCTATAAAGATTGCTATTTTTCATTTTTCAATTATTTAATTTAAATAGTTGTGAATATATTATTGGATAGTCTACGCTTAAAAACTCCTCATCAAAATCAGACATAATTATTTTAACGATTTCTTTATAAATGGCAAAATTTGGATTACATTTTTTAAACAAAGAGTTTATTTCTTTCATGTCTTTTTTAACCAAATTTAATTTATAACCCTCTTTAAAATCGTCATGAAGCAAAGTTCTTTTTAAAGTATTTTTAATAACATAACTCGACGCTGTACCATTTTCAATAACATCAAAAAAAGTCTCTCTATCAAATCCTAGTACGTCAGATATAGCCAATCCCTGCATTGCTATTAAGGAATTTGATATCGTTATAAAATTATGAACTAATTTTAATGAGTTAGGCTCTCCACTATTTCGGAATTCATATATCTTGCCGCAAAATAATTTCAAGATAGGTTCCAGCTTTGAATAGTTTTGCTGATTACTATGAATTAAGACATTTAGCTTTCTTTCTCTCAGAGCTCTTACCCCACCGATCATAGGGCATTCATAATAATTAATGCCTTTTAATGAACATTTTTCAAAAATTTTGTTTGCGAAATCAGGACTTGATGTAGACATATCAACAATACCTGGACGTTCATTTTTTTCATTACAGTTATTTAAAATTAAATCCACTGTCTTTTCAACTGAATCTTGATTTGGCAAACAAAGGATAATGAAAGATGAGTTTTTCAATTCTTGTACTGATTGTTTTAAAAAAGCATCATCGAAAAAGATATTATTTTCAGTTTTTGATTTTAAATCATAATATCCTAATAAAATTTTCTCTTCACTGAATATTTTTATCAGCTCCTTCCCCATTACTCCTGCTCCAACAACACTTATCATAAACTATATGATTTTATTCTGAAATTATTTGTTGCTAACACGATCTAATTCTTGTATAATTTTATAATTAGCCAAAGACATATTAACATGCTTTTGTCTTATTGCCCGGGATGCTTCCATTGCTCTTTCCTGCGCTTGTTCAGTAGTACAATAAAAAGCCACACCCATATAACCTAATTTAACATGGAAAATTTCATCATTATTTATATGTTTTCTAAAAACTTCTGCAGACTCTGAATCTAAAGTTTTTAAGGCTTGCTCATTTCTTTTCATAGATTGTGTCTCAACAGTAAACTGTTGGGCAGCAAAAAACTCTTCTGGATATTCAAAACTATCCAATGTGTCATAAAATTCCATTTGTTCGGGTAGTGGCTTACCTAAATCACCTCCTAATTCATGAATTCTTTTTCCCACATAATATGCATGCTTCGCTTCGTCACCCACTTGTCTTCCAACAAGCATTCTTAATTTAGGATCCGGTACTTTAAACATAAATCTTGCTATAACCTCATAGCCAACGTATTCATTCCAATATCTCATTCGAAGAGCTTGAATTATTTTCTCCTTACTCATACTTTCAGCCCAGTAGGTAGTAGCCCATTTTGACTGCTGATTGAAGAATTCATCATTCTCTTTTTCTAACTTTTCAATAAATTTTTTGATTTCCATTTTTTTATTATTTTAAATATTCGTTTTCTAATTCTGTTAATTGTGCCATTTGATTATATACAAAAACCTCTTCCATAGATGAAATTGAAGATTCTACTTCTAGGCTTAGTCCCTCATTTAAAATCTTTCTCATTACCAATTCAGAAGCTTTTATTGATGCTCTCAACAATTGATTTGCGTAAATAATTATATCAAAATATTTCAACAAAGTTTTTTGAGAAACCTCCGGAATCTTTGTTGGTATTACTACCAATGGAATATCTCCATCCCAAGTATCTAAAAAGTCTATTAATTTATTCCAGTCTGAAGTATGAATAACCAAGGCATCAGCTCCAGCATTGACATATGCAATACATCTTTTTTGAACTTCTTCTTTGGGTAGTCCTACAATTAAACCTTCGCATCTTGCTATTACACAAAAATCTTCAGAAACTGCAGACCTTATAGCTTTTATTTTGCCAACCATACTGTCTATAGATTCAAGAGCTTTATTCTCTGCGTTATAAAAGCTATTACATTTAGGAAATATATTATCTTCAACGCATACTCCCATTGCACCACATTTTTCAAATTCTCTAGCGTAATAATAGGCGTTTGTCGAATTTCCATATCCGGAATCCATATCTATAATCACTGGAATATCTGTAGATGATGTTATATTAAAACATATTTCACCTACTTCTGTAGGGGTAATAATACTTGCATCCGGAAGCCCTTTTTTGGTTACTGATACTCCTAACCCACTTAGCCATACTCCATCAAATCCTGAATTCTCAATGATCTTTGAGGATAAAACATCATGAGCTCCTCCTAGAAAAAACTTTTCTCTTCTTCTTAATTTTTCTTTTAATATGTTCATATCTATTATAAATAATTATTTTGTTTTAACATCTGTATTGTACTTGGCAAAAGGTACTTTTCCAATTCTGAAATATTCTTTTCTTCAAGTAGAGATCTTACTAAAGTTGCAGATACAACAGGAAGATCACTAACATCTATTCTATAGTTTTTTTCATTTAGAAAAACCCAAGCTTTAGCCTTTGTATCTTCAAAACTATCTCTAGTTGGAGTTATGAAAACTCTTTCGGGAGGAAGTACTTTTTGATAAAGATCCCATGCCAAATCAAGTCTTCGACCACTCATAATAGTAATTTTATCAGTGTTATTAAAAAACTCTTTAACTGCATCATTAACCATTCGATATCTTAACCAATACGGGAAAATATTTTTTTCAGGTTGATGATGAAAATCTACTTCTTCTGAAAAAAATCTTACAGGTAACTCTTCTGGTGATTTATATACTTCTGAAGATAGTTCATTTGCTACCACAACAATATAAAGATGATTACCAAAGCTTAAAAGCTTTTCCATATATTTTAAATGTCCTATATGAATAGGCTGAAATCTTCCTTCCCAAATAACATTAGGAAATTTGTTCTCTAAGTCTTTAATTTGAATTAAATTTTCCATAAAATTTATACTTTAAAATAATTGTACATGTCATTTATATTAATTTTTATTATATCAAAAATTGTTTTTGCCAGACTTTCATTAATCTTGGAAATGTTAATCTGAGATTGAACCTCTACACAGTTACTATATACATACACATAAGAATTCAAATCATATCTTGAAAAACTATTCTCTATTTTCTTATATAAAAACTCAGTCGATACGATCTTCTCAAGAGATAAATTAATATCAACTAGGTTAAAAAAAACTGAACTGAGAGGAAAACGATTCTGGTATATTGGTAGGTCCAGGTCTTTTATCAATGAATCATATGGATAGTTTGAATGATAATTGCATAAGTTAATTTTATTCTCAACAGTTTTTAATGTGTCAAGCCAATTTCCACTCGTATCAACTCTGATCATTAGCATTTTGACAAAAAAGCCAATGCACATTCTATTAAAATCGTCCCTCCCTGCAATAGGTATTCCTATTGTAATATCATTATTATTTAAAACTTGTGATAATGTTTTATAATAGACTGTAGTAAGTACTAAATTTATGCTTTTCCCTGTAATTTCAGATATTTCATTAAGATTTTTAAAGTCTTTATCTTGAAAATAAAAAATAATTTTACCTTCTTCATTAGAGTTATTAGGTATTTCAGGAAATTTAGTCTCTTCAAAAAGTTTAAACTCATTTAACCAAAAATCCCTATCTTGAACATAATATTTTGTTCTAAAATATTGTTCGTCATTTTTCAAAAAATCTTTGTATGATATAATATTTTCAGTTGATATATTACCATTTTTCAGGTATTCTTGCCATTCTTCTATTAATACTTTAAAAGACCAAGCATCGGACACAAGATGATGCATACTTAAATATAATTTCGATCTAGATATAGCGACTTTAAAAAGTGGAGGCTGATTTAAATTATAAAAATGATCTTTCAATTCATTAATTATAGTTTCTGAGTCCTCTTCATGAAGTTCCAATTTAATTTCAACTTCTGATACTGGCAGTGTCTCACTTTTATAAAGATTATCCTCAAAATAATATCGAGTTCTCAATATATCATGTTTTTCTACTAATTTTTTAAAAAAATCCGTCACTTTTTTTATATCTGTATCTCCATATAAATCAAAAGTATTTACAATATTTTTATTTGATAAACTATTGATATCCATCAAATTTGTCACTAGCCATCTTTTCTGATTAAGGGTTATTCCTAGAACTTCTTCATTAGATATAGGTTGTACTTGCTGTTTATCATTATCCACTAAAAGCGCTTGCTCTTTTATTGTTGCAAACTTATATAACTCATTAATGCGTATCGTTTTTTTAAATTTCTCATTTAGTTTTGTAATGAGTTCCATTAAGAGTAAACTGTTCCCTCCAATATCAAAAAAATTATCATCAATATTAATATTTTGTAATCCTAGAACTGTTTCCCATATTTCACATATTCCTTTCTCGTTGATTGTTTCAGGTCTTAATTTTTTCAGATTAATTAATTCACTTTTTTCTATACTGGATAAAAATTTTCTATCTATTTTCCCATTTGGTGTTAATGGTATTTCTTCCAGTATTATAAATAGATCAGGAACCATATATCTAGGCAATTTCTCTAATAGATATTCCTTCAAGTATTGTGTATTGATGATATCTTTAATGGTGAGATACGCTATTAGAGATTTACCGAATTCAGAAATAACAACAGTCTGTTTAATATCTTCAGAAAATTGTAAAATCTTATTCTCAATTTCATCCAGTTCTACCCTATATCCTCTTATTTTAACCTGAAAATCATTTCTTCCAAAAAATTCTATATTACCATCCGGAAGCCATCTTCCCAAATCTCCTGTATTATATAGGATTCCATTCTCCAGATGTGGATTATCAATGAATCTTTCGCTAGTCAGTTTCTCATTATTAAAATATCCTTTTGCTATATTTTCTCCAGATAAATATATTGTACCAATAACACCTATCGGATCATATAAAAGGCTTTCACTCAAAATATGCACCTGCGTATTAGCTAATGGTTTTCCAATAGGCAATGTAATAAATTCATTACCTTGAACTTTATATGTTGTTGAAAACGTTGTATTCTCAGTTGGTCCGTACCCATTTATGATCAATAAATTTGGAAATTTTTCTCTAACCATATTTATGTGCTTTAAAGACAAAATATCTCCACCAGAAATAAACTGTTTTAAATGTTCAAAAATTCCAATCCTTTGTTCTGCAATTTGCGAAAACCATGATGCAGTTAACCATAAAGAATTTACATTTTTACTTATGATAAGCTTTTCTAATATGTTATAATCAAATAAATCATCTCTATCAGCAATAATAAGTTTACCACCATTAACCAAAACTCCCCAAAACTCCATATTAGTTGTATCAAAAGAACTAGCTACAGTTGATAAAAGAATAGTATCTCTATTTAAAGGAAAATAGTTATTAGTAGTAACAAAATTAACAATATTTCTATGGGTTAACATTACTCCTTTGGGTGCACCTGTAGATCCTGAAGTAAACATTATATGAAATAGAGATGTTGAAGGTATGGCAACCTCTATGTTTTTTTTGCTGTAAATATTTCGTTGGCTCAAAAATTCCTCTAAAGTATTATCATCAATATAAAATATAGCATCAGAAAGTTTCTCCAAATACTCTTTTCTTTCTTCCGGATATGTTGGATCGATAGGAACATAGCATGCTCCGGTTTTAAGAATACCAAGGAGTATGTAAATAAGATGATGAGATTTATTAATTTTTACACAAATCCTATCCTCATATTTTATAGTTAGTTTTGATAATAAATACCTGGCAAAAATGTTAGAAAGATCATTTAATTCTTCATATGACAATATATTCTCATTATATTCTACAGCTATTTCTTTTGCCATATTAAAGGCTGTATTTTCAAACAGCTCTATAAAATTCTTTTCTTCAGGGAATTCAAATTCAGTTTTATTAAAATTTAAAATTTTCTCTCTTTCCTCGTCTAAAACAATATCGATCATTTCAATTCGAAGATTATCATTCTCAATACATTTTTTTAATAGTATATTTAAATGATTTAAAAATCTTTGTACATAAGATTCATCGACTAATGATGTATCATACTCTATTTCTAAATATAAATTCTCATCATTCCCAAAAAATCTAAACACTAAATTATATAATGGAGCAACTCCTTCATTATCAATGACAGGATATTGATTAACTTTTATATCCTTAATTTTATATTGATTAACATCTGAATAATTTTGAAAAGATGCCATAATATTAAGATGAGGAAGGATTTTATTATTGGAATACGATGCCCAGTCCTCTAATAAGCATAGATTATTGCTTATCCCTTCTAAAAACTCCAATTTAATTTGATTAACCAAATTTCCAAATGATATATTCTCCTCAAATTCACTTTTTATCAAAATAGTATTCATAAAAAAGCCAAGAGTATCTTCAAAACTATGATTATCTCTGTTGGCTATTGGAACTACAGTCACAATAGTATTTTGTTTGGAATATTTATATAATATGCCATGCAGCCCAGCCAATAAAATATTAAATATGGTAGTATTATATTTATTCTTTATTCTCTTTATATTCTCCAGTTGCTCTCCAGAATAATTATATATATAACGTTTAGAACCTTTATATACCTGTTTCTCCTTTCTTATATGTGGTATATTTACTGTTACATCTACATCTGAAAATTTCTTGATTAATAATTCTCGTTGTTGCCTGATAATATTTTGTTGGTTTTCTTCATTTCTCCATATCATATAATCCTTAAAAGAAGGAGTATTATACAAAGGGGGTATATCTACATAATATCCAACAAGTTTTTCATAAAACTTATGAATTGACAGCCCATCAAGAGCAATATGATGAAATGTTATAACAACATAAAATAATTGATTTGAAGAAATCAGATTTACTCTTAGTAATGGAGGCTTTTCTAAATCAAACAATATTATTTTTTCATTTTTAATAATAATATCTAGTTCTTTTATATCCCAATGATGCTGAATGCTAATCTTAGCATTCTCTTCTATTTTTGCTATTAAATGATCTTTTTCTCTAATAAAAGAAGTTCTAAAAATTTCTTCATTCTGAACTAAATTTTTAAATGCTTTTTCTAGTTTAATAATATCTAAACTCCCCTCTAATTTGGTTACATGTACTAAATTGTAAAGCGAAGGCTTTTCCATGTGCTCCTTAAGCCATATACTTGTTTGAGTAGAAGATGCTATATAATTATTAATATTTGGATATTTCTTTATGTCTAACTCTCTATTTCTATCATCTTTTAATAAGTAAATTTGTTTTTCGATGATTGGCTGAGAAAAAAAATCTTTAAAACTTATCTGCTGTGTTAAGTTCTGGTACATTCTGTTTATTACCTGAGCCACCATCAAGCTATGCCCGCCCAGTTCAAAAAAATTATCCGTGACTCCTACCTTCTCTACAACCAATACTTCCTGCCAGATATCTGCTAGCTTCTGCTCCATCTCATTTCTCGGTGCAACATATTCCCTCCTGATTAAGTCTTCTCCCGTAACACTTGGTAATGCTTTACGGTCAATTTTACCATTTGGTGTTAACGGAATAAATTCCAATTCAACAAAAAAAACTGGAACCATATATTCAGGCAACTTACTTTGAAGATAGTCTCTTAATTCAGTTTTGTCTATCAAATCTTCGGTATCCGTAGTATAATAAGCAATCAATACTTTTTCTCCATTTACTTCTTTGGCATCGACAATTACTTGTCTAATAAAACTACTGAACTGACTGATGTGTGTTTCGATCTCTCCCAATTCTATCCGGTAACCTCTTATCTTGACCTGAAAATCCTTCCTACCTAAAAACTCTATATTCCCATCAGGTAGCCATCTCGCCAAATCTCCCGTATCATACATCTTACTCCCTAGATCAAAAGGATTCTCTACAAACTTCTCCGCCGTCAACTCAGGCTTATTCAAATAACCTCGGGATAAACCAGCTCCTGAAATATACAAAACTCCCGGTACTCCTATGGGTAGTACATTCAATTCTTCATCTAAAATATAAACCTTTGTATTGGAAATAGGGCGACCAATAAGAATATCACCTTTTCCTGAATACAAAAATTCAATAGAAGTCACGGTTGTTTCGGTAGGACCATATTCATTATAAAAACAAAACTTATATTTATTTAATTTGTTTAATAATCTCTGTGGAAATATATCACCTCCAGAAATGATTCTATTGAGTGATAGTTCATTACTAAAATCAAGCCTCTCGAGTATATTTGGAACCGTATGAAGATGTGTTATGTTATTCTCTGTTAAATAGTTTAAAAGATCTTTAGGATCACTTACAATTTCTTTAGATACAACATGCAGTGATAAACCGTTTAAAAGTGCTAAAAAAATTTGTTCTACTGAAGCATCAAATGTGTAATTCGAAATCAATATAACAGACTCATTATTCTCTAATTTAAACTCTTCTGTCTGCCCCAAAATGAGATTGATAACACTTTTATTTTCAATCATCACCCCTTTAGGATACCCTGTCGTTCCTGAAGTATAAATAACATAAGCTAAACTATCCGGTCTGCTGATAATCGTAAGATTATCTTTTGTATAACAATCTTGTGATTTTCGTATCTCCTCCTGAAAACTTGCTAAAAATACTTCATCAATGGTAACCTTCGCATTTGTATCCTGTTCCAGGTATGCAATCCTTTCCTGTGGATATTCAGGATCAATAGGTACATAAGCCCCTCCGGACTTTAAAATTCCCAAGATTGCAACGATCATCTTCTCACTTCTCTCAAGCTTAATCGCTACCAAATCATCTTGTACTATATGATAATTTTGTCTTAAATAATCACCCAACTGATTCACCTGTTCATTTAACTCCCGATAACTTAGCTCCGTATCCTCAAATACTACCGCCACATTATCCGGTGTCTTACACACCTGCTCCTCAAAGAGTTCTATAATCGTCTTATCACTCGGATAGTCAACCTTCGTATCATTGAAATCTATTAATAGCTGATGACGCTCCTCCCCTGTAAGATAGTTGATGTCTTCTATAAATGTTGTTCCTTCAGTATCTTCTATAGATTTTGTCAACAGATTCTCAAAATGAGCAAACATTCGTTGGATGAGGAATGCTTCATAAATATCCGTATTGTATTCTATCGTAAGCTTTAGTTGATCATATTCTTCTGCAAACATATAGCTTACATCAAACTGGGACGTCTTCCGATTATATTCATATTCCTCTACTTGTAAGCCTTCTATATCTTTTCTGATATTACCACCCAATCTTAACTGACTCTGATTCTGGAATACTACCAAAACATCAAACAATGCAGAACGGCTACTGTCTCTCTTTATATTAAGTTTGCCCACCAATTCATCAAATGGGTATATTTGATGCTCATAGGCCGATAAAAGAAAATCTTTCTCTTTATGAAGTAGGAAATTGAAGGTATTATACCCTTCTTCCAACCTTGTCCTGAGAGCCAAGGTATTCAGATAAAGTCCTATCTGGTTCTCTAGGTCTGGATATTCTCTTCCCGCTATCGGAGTTCCCACAATAATATCCTTTTGACCTGTATATCGATAAAGCAGTGTCTTAACTCCTGCCATTAAGGTCATGAACAACGTAACTCCTTGCTTCTCTGAATACTTCTTCAGCTTCTCTGTAAATTCTTGCGAGAAGAAATGACTGATATTATCACCATTGTAGGTTTGTATCAACGGTCTTGTTTTATAACTTGGTAATTCCAATACAGGAAGTTCACCCTCAAATTGTTCTAACCAATAGACTTCTGCTTTTTGGTATCTTTCTCCCTTGACCTCTTCCTGTTGCCATACTGCATAATCTTTATATTGGATAGATAATGGTGCGACTTTTTCACTTTCTACATTTGTATTAATAGTAATATCACCATCTTTAAGCAGCTTATTGTAAGTCTCAACTATTTCTGATACCAATACTTGAGTGGACCATCCATCACCAACAATATGGTGCATGGATAAAAAGAACAGGTTTTCTTCATCATCTCTCTTCAGTAAAGAGGCTCTTATCAACGGGCTCTCTTCTAAATTAAAAACTTCATTATTGGCTGACTGTAGGTACTCTTCTATTTCAAAATCATTCTTCCCTGCAAAATCCAATACTTCTATTGTAAAGTGAATTTCTTCTTTTGGAGCAATGTATTGGCGAATTTCTCCTGTCAATATATCTGACTTAAATGAAGTTCTGAGAATCTCATGTCTGTCTATCAAGTACTGGAAGGCTTTTTCAAAATACACTTCATTAAACCCTCCTCTTAAGGTAACCACTGCTGGCATGTTATAAGCCTGTGAACCTCCTTCCAATTGACTTAGTACCCAAAGTCTTTGCTGTGATGGAGTTAAAGGGTAACTCTCTTGTTCAGGTGCTTTTGGGATCGGAGTATACTCTCTTACAGTAAAGTTTTTGGTAATCCCTTCAATGATTGGAGAAGCAAAGAAATCTTTGAAACTTATCTGCATTGCCAGAGTTTGGTGGATTCTGCTAAGTACCTGAGCCACCATCAAGCTATGCCCCCCCAACTCAAAAAAATTATCCGTAACCCCTACCTTTTCTACTCCCAATACTTCCTGCCAGATATCTGCTAGCTTCTGCTCCATCTCATTTCTCGGTGCAACATATTCTCTCCTGATTAAGTCTTCTCCCGTAACACTTGGTAATGCTTTACGGTCAATTTTACCATTTGGCGTTAACGGAATAGACTCCAATTCCACAAAAAAACCTGGCACCATATATTCCGGCAACTTGCTTTGAAGATATTCTCTTAATTCGGTTTTGCCTATGACTGCTTCGTTATCCGTAGTATAATAAGCAATCAATACTTTTTCTCCATTTACTTCTTTGGCATCGGCTATTACTTGCTTAATAGTAGTACTGAACTGGCTGATGTTTGTTTCGATTTCTCCCAATTCTATCCTGTAACCCCTTATCTTTACCTGAAAGTCCTTCCTTCCCAAAAACTCAATGTTGCCATCTGGTAACCATTTTGCTAAATCTCCAGTATCATACATCTTTGTTCCAAGATTGAAAGGATTGTCAACAAACTTCTCCGATGTCAGCTCAGGTTTGTTCAAATAACCGCGGGATAAACCAACTCCAGAAATATACAAAGTTCCCGGTACTCCTATTGGAACCATCACTTTTCTTTCATCAAGTATATAGATACGAGTATTATCTATTGGCTTACCTATCGGCACACTTCCTTTCGATTTTTCTTCTCTACAGTCGTAATATGTCACATCAATACTCGCCTCAGTTGGTCCATATAAATTCATAAGCGATACATCAGGAAAAAGTTCATAGAAAAGATTTCTCTGATGAAGCGTTAATGCCTCTCCACTTACAAATACCTGACGAAGGCTTTTCAGTCGATTCAATGATTTTGAATCTGTTTTCAAATAATTTAAAAACATCTGTAACATTGAGGGTACAAAGTGAATTATTGTTACTTTATTAGTGACGATATTATCTATGAGTTCTGTAGGATTCTTTTCTGAACCTGATGCCAAAATAGAAACCTTCGCTCCGTGAAGCATCCACCAAATCAATTCCCACACAGAAACATCAAAGGAATAGGTAGTCTTTTGTATCAAGGTATCTTCAGCAGTCAAAGAATAAGCTTTCTGCATCCATGTTAGACGGTTGATCAAGGAATGATGCTCTATCATAACTCCTTTCGGGTGGCCAGTAGTACCGGATGTATAAATAACATAGGCAAGACTGTTTGCCTTACTAACAATAGGAAGGTTAACTCTACTATAATTCTCCTTTTCTGAATCAAATTTTAGTAGGAATCTGAGGTCTATTGTTATCTTAGCTCTTGCATCCATTTCTATATAGGTTATCCTGTCCTGTGGATATTCAGGATCTATAGGAACATAAGCCGCTCCACTCTTCATGATACCCAGAATGGCTAAGAGCATATTCTCACTTCTCTCTAATTTTATCGCTACCAGATCATCCGCTTGTATCTGATAGTTTTGTCTAAGGTAGTTTCCAAGTTGGTTTGCGCGCTCATTAAATTCTCTGTAAGTAAGTCTCAACCCATTAAAAAGAATAGCTATATTATTCTTATTTTTTTCTACCTGTTCTTCAAATAAATCTACGATTGTTTTATCATCAGAATATTCAACCTCAGTGGAATTGAATTCTAGAAGGATTTTATCTTTATCATCAGTAACAAGAGAATATTTCACCAACTCAATATCTAAAAGAGTATTATAATTAGAAAGAATGTTTATGAAATTTGCCAAAAAACCTTCAATAACACACTTCAAATAAGAATCTTGATAGTAACTTGTTAAAATTATACTGTCTTCTGTTTCTTCATATAATAAAGATATATCATCTTTCAAAACTTTAGCCTTTTGACCAAATTGAATTGAAAAATTAGAAAATAATTCCAAGGTTAATTCTGATGAATTGTAATATTTATGAGGCAAAACTTTTTTAACTTCATTAGCAACATTCTGCAGTAACTCTTTAAATGTTGCTGCATTACTCTCAATTTCCAATAATAAAATTTCATCCAAATCAATTAAATTAGATGGATAAATTTTAATTACATTCTGAAAATTTTCAAAATATTTATTTACTAAAAAAGAAAAAATAGAAGAAACTATTGAAAATTTTGATAAAGGATTGCTTCTTGAAATTTTTATAAAACTCTCTAAATCTTTTTTTGAAATCTGCTTTTTAAGAATTTCAATTTTTCCTTTTGAAAAAACCGCTTCTTCTTTGTCTTTAATTTTGTTTTTCCAAAAAATGTTGGATAAAATTTGAATATCTGTCATTAAATTAAATGATGGGGATGAATTTCAGCTATAAGGTTATGTTGTAAGAATCTATTCTAACATATCTTCTGCTTGTTATCTATTTTTAAGTCTAAGGTACCTTTCAATTTTACCTCTGAAAATTGATTGAGGAAAATTTTAATTTTGTAAATTTCATCATCGAGAATTCTGACTAACCTATCACCCAACTTGATAAATAATATTACACCAACAATGGTAAAGGCTTTAAAATAGTCTTTTATCGTTTCTAAATAAACAAAAACATAAGAACTAAAAAGAGGCGATTCTACTTTCTTTTTACGATCACTCCACTGAGATATTATTGTATTTAGTGGTAGGTTTGCTTTAAAATTCTGTTCATTTAGTTTTTGTCCGATTTTCTTTTCGTAACGGGATTTGGTATAAATAACATACCAGCCTTGGATGAAACTCATATATTAAAAAATCATGATTATTTTATAGCTTCGCCACTTAAGTCACATTTTCAAATGTACAAAAGCAGATTAAAAGATTCAAAAAAACAAAGGAAATTACAACTTAAAAAAAATTAAGATAATATAATAGGAGTTTTGTTCATCTGTGTTTTTTAATCATTTGGCATTTTTGTTTTGGTAAAAATAAAAAAAAAATAATACAAAAATCACATTAAATTGAATTTAACAAAATTTTAATTAAGAGCCTGTTTTAATTTCATTCAGATAGATTTTTTTTTATTATATTTGTATTTGCAATCCGTTAAAATCCAAAACCATATACTCCATTTGATTATAATTTACATTAGAAAACCCAATATGAAAAGAAATCAATATTTGCCAAAAACTATGTAGATTCAGAGGTAGAATTAAATAACATCGAAGATTTAATAAAATTCAGACAGGTATCCAAAAGACGGTTGTCTGATTTTACAAATGTAAAGTATGTAAATTTTGCTCTAAAAGACCAAAGGAGATCAAGAGAGGAATATCATGTTGAAAATGTCTTTTCTTACCGATGACGCCGTTTTAAAGTCAGTATACCTAGTTATGAATGGACGATGCCTATTCAAAATTGGGGATTGGTTTTAAACCAATTTATACTTATTTTTGAAAAAAGGGAGTGTCCGAAAAGTTAGTAACACCTTCTGAGAATCTGATATTCATATACCCTTCCTGTATAGGGGTACGAGTAAAATCAGTTAAACAAGAGACTGTCCAAACTTTTCGGACGGCCTCTTGACTTTTCAACTTACATACTTGCTGGAACAGTGTCAATTCTGTATTTCGTGTGGCGAAGAGAATAACACAAGTTTTAATAAACCGCCTGCCTTAAACGCTTCAAAGATTTAAAGATTTAAAGAAAACATAAACCCGCAACCTCTTTATATAATATTAGGTAACATCCTGGTACTGGTTTTTAATGTGGTTACACCAATTTTTGGCAAAAATGCGTTTCCGACCAAAGAGAGGAATTACATTTTTGCCAACCTGATTTTTAAAGGATGGGTATTAAAATCTTTCAGATTGTGGAAAAATCTCCTATATGGTGTCAAACCATTACGGAATAAGCTCCACAATATGGAACAACCCATTTGTACCAATGATGAATTAAATAAATCCTGTTTTTCCAAAGCTTCCGCTAATGAACAGTTTGGTGTATCATCTTCTGTTTCCGATTGTTTTAGCAACTCTCCAAATTCATCAGTGATAAAAGGTAAATGATCCACTGTTTCATATTTTTGGGAATTAGGCTGTCTAATCGTTCCTATGGTAGCTAATATTACCTGCCCTGAATATCAGTATAAAAACTCTTTCTAATTGGGTTGCGAGTAACATAATTTTTGGTTTTTAAGATTAAAAAGCCACATGTCTTCAGATATTTTAATAAACATCTAAAGACTCATTTTTATAATGTGAGATGTGTCTTATCTATTGAAGGAAAAAAATATGGAAAATCAGTAGCCCGTTTGGTGTACTATCGTTTTGTTGAAAAATTTGATATGGATGATCTTTCATTTCGTATATCTTTTAAAGATAATAATCAGTTTAATGTACATTTTAGAAATCTGGAGAAGTTAACTGTAAGTAAGCTGCATCGGAAATCAATGAATACAGGCAGAGGAAAAAGAGGAAATTATCAACAGGCAGTCAGCCAATACACAGTTGATGGTGATTTTGTTGCCAGCTATGCAAATATTTATGCAGCAAGTGAATTTTTAAAAATTCATCCTACTTATATTCTGCCTGTCATCAATAAAAAAAGGACTACTGCCGGAAAATTTCGATGGTTTGTGAAAGATTATGTACCCTCTAAAGAAGATTTTATACCGGAAAGAAAAAGAAAGCCAGAAAAAACATTCAATACAACTCTTTGGAAAAAGCTTGGGCAACCACTAGTCGATAAAAGCAATCCATCAGCATGTGTTAATTTATCACTAAATGACCTTCCTTGTGAAAGATGGAAGCCGGTTCCTTATCTCGAAGGCTATTTTGCTATTTCCAGTAAAGGAAGAGTAAAGCGGTTAAATACCTGGACAGAGAACAGAAACAAAACATTTTGGGGAGAGCACATAAGTCCTAAATATTCTGCAAATCCACCAACTTTTTTGTACAATCTCAAATTAGCTCTAAAATATCCTGTGTTTTCACCCTGTCCTGCTTCACTTGTAACATCGGATGTATAAACTCCATCTTTCGGTTTACACTTTAAGTGAGAGATAGATACTTTTATATCAACCTCCTTATCTCTTAACCATACCCAAATTGTACTATACTTGTTTTCAACTTTCCCTATGTTAAAAAAAATAACTGATATCATAAATTTTTGATTCAAAATTGTTCCCAAAATTGTATCCGAACTCTAAAAGATAAGCCTAAAACAATTGGTCTGCTTTGTCTTCGGACATGTAGAAATCTTATGCATTGCTTGTTTGGACGAGGGTTCGAATCCCTCCAAAAAACCAACAATCCTTATCAATCAATAGTAAACTATATTCGGTTAATATATTTTTGATTTATCATTTATCATTTATCATTTATCAAATTGATGCATTTTCTATTATATAAGCATTATCTCTAAGTGATTAATAATATTGTAGGTTTGCTAAACAATCTTATCAAGGAATTTTTGTTTTAAAGAAATCATCTCTTCACTCACTTTACTATCCAGAATCTTAGCATAATGCTGAGTTGTCCTCATATTTTTGTGGCCAAGCATTTTACTCACACTCTCAATGGAAACCCCATTTGATAGGGTTACTGTAGTGGCAAAAGTATGGCGTGCTATATGAAAGGTTAATTCTTTATTGATACCGCATAAATCTGCAATTTCTTTCAGATAAGCATTCATTTTTTGATTGCTGAGAATCGGAAGTAATCTTCCACTATTTACACAGGTCGGATGATTTTTATATTTCTCAACGATACATTCGGCTTGGGCAAGCAATGGAATGTTAGAGGTTGTTTTCGTTTTTTGTCGTTTGGTAAAAATCCATCGGGTTCCATCTAATCCAATATTGATGTTGTTGGTAGTTAACTTTCGAGTATCAATATATGCCAGCCCC
>NZ_QNVT01000017.1 GCF_003385515.1 Chryseobacterium pennae
AAAATCAAAAACTTTAGATTACAGCTCAGAGGAGTAAAAGATAAATCTTTTTTTCTTTTTAGATTAACCAAACTTTTTGCGTAATCCACAACTTTTGGTACTGATCCCAAATCTCTTACTTGCTATTAAGCCTTCATTAATAATACTGATATCACTCAGTAATCTTACATCATTCATTTTATCCTTGGCTTTAACACAAAAAATCAAAGGCCTCCGGAAGGAAGCCTTTGAAACACCAAATCACAAAATATTAATATGAAAAAAATTTACTTTTCAGTAAACTTGTGACCCGGCTGGGATTCGAACCCAGGACCCATACATTAAAAGTGTATTGCTCTACCAGCTGAGCTACCGAGTCGGCCACAATCAGGAATAAATATAGAGAAATATTCCGGATTATAAAATTTTCTTTGCAGTGCCTGCGACTGGACTCGAACCAGCACATCCTTAGGAAACCACCCCCTCAAGATGGCGTGTCTACCAATTTCACCACGCAGGCAATAAAATTACCATAAAAGTAATTTTTATTGCTAGTGACCCGGCTGGGATTCGAACCCAGGACCCATACATTAAAAGTGTATTGCTCTACCAGCTGAGCTACCGAGTCGGCCACTTATTAAACAAGTTTTCATTTAAGTAATGTCCCTTGTTTTAAGTGGTGCAAAGATATAACTTTTTTCTTTATCTCAAAACTTTTTCGCAAATTTGTTTAAAAAAAATTCATGATAATTTCACTAATTGGATACATGGGCAGTGGCAAATCCCACATTTCCAAAATTTTAAGCGATAAAATCGATTTCAAACTCATTGATCTTGATAAAGAGATTTCCAGAAGGAACAAATTAAGCATTCCCGAAATATTTGAAAAAAAGGGAGAAATTTATTTTAGAAAACTGGAAAGAGAAGCACTTGAAGAAATATTGGCTTCTGAAGAAAATATTGTATTAAGCCTCGGAGGCGGAACTCCTGTTTATTATAACAATATGGAGATCATCAATCATAATTCTAAAAGTGTTTTTTTAAGAACTTCTGTAGGAACATTGGCGGAGAGAATCTCTAAACAGAAAGAAAAAAGACCTTTAATCGCCAATATTTCCGATGAAGACCTTCCAGAATTCATTGCCAAGCATTTATTTGAAAGAAATCAGTTTTACAGTAAAGCCCAGTTCACTGTTGGAACCGATGCCAGAGAACCTGAAGACATCGTTAAAGAAATAGTAGAAAAGCTCTATCTCTAGAGCTTTTTTATTTTAATTGTCCTCTCCAGATTCATCATTTGTTTCTCCGAAGAAATCATCCCAATCGGTAAAATCAGCATCAACATCGTTGCCTACATAATCATCCATATCTCTTCTGTCTTTTTTCGTAGGCCTTCCTTCCCCTTTGTTTCTGTAATAATCCTGGGTCATTTTACGAAGCTTTAATAGTTCGTACTGCTCTTTATCTGTCACATCCTGTATATGAAGCGGAACCAGTTTTGCTCCCATCCTGCTTTTAGGAATCTGAAGTACTTTTATTTTATAATCAATCTGATTCTTACGGATTTTAATAACATCTCCTTCTTTTACCTCCTTAGATGACTTTACGGCGGATGTTCCAATGGAAACTCTGTTCTTTTTAATCTCCTCTGTTGCAATACTTCTCGTCTTATAAAAACGAATGCTCCATAAAAATTTATCTATTCTCATATTTTTTTATACTTTTGCCGTTATATTATTTGTAAAGTAATTAAAGTTTTTTGAAATGAAAAAAATATTTTTATATATCCTTGTAGGATCTTTGTGTTTCTCTGCTTGTAAAAAAGATGATGAGATAGCATTTTATACAGAAACGCGAGACCTTACCAACCAAAACGGTGATGATGATCAAGCCATTAAAAAATTCATGGATGAGAATTATCTTGATGCAGCGGGAAATATAAAACCTTTTAGTGCTACAGACACTGCTGATGATCATGAAAAGAAATTATCACAACTTAATCCTGTGACTCTTCCATCGGGAACTATTTACATCATGAGAGATGGAGCACAACCTGCTGTAAGTAATCCTATTCAGGATAAGGATATCATCAGAATCATGGGAAGAGCATACACATTCCTATCCAGAAACAATAATGGAGTTGTTTCATTTATTGAACAGGCTGGTTTTTTTAATACCATAGAGGGAGGAAGTACTGTTCCGGTAATTGATCCAATGTATTACTATACTAAGAAAAAGGTCATGGACGACGCGACAGTGGCAACTGCAAAAAAAGCAAGTTACTATCAAATACCAGGATTCAGGGAAGCATTACAAAAGTTCAGTGCTTTTAATCTACCTGATGAGGCACCTTATAATCTACAGGGAGTAATTATTGTTCCATCAAGAGCAGCTTTTGCAAGAAACAGTTTTTATCCATATCTGGGTATAGATTACTCAAACAGATCTTTTGTTTTCAACTTTCAGATCTACGGAAGAGAAAACAGACCAGCTGATCAAATACAAACACCTGAACAGCAATAAAAAACAAACATAAAAAAACCGTCTTAGGACGGTTTTTTTTATGCCAAATCGGAAATTTAAGATATCAATCTCTCGTTGTAAAGATCAAAAACAATGAGTATTATATCTTTTCACTCGTCGTTTCATTATAACTCGAGATTAAACATATATTTATTTCATTCTTTTGAGTTCAATAATCAATAGACCAGACTTCAAACTTATCTGATCTCAGGCATAAAAAAAACAGATTAGTATATTGCTAATCTGTTTTTCATAAAGCAACTTTTAGAGCTACTCAATATTTTTTAAGATCTTGCTTTCTGTTTTACATTTCCTAAAATATCAGGGAAATAAAGGTCTGCAAGGTGGTCGAATTCATCTCCCCTCATAAACATAGTAGCATCTACTTCTTCATAAGAACTTCTTCCTGCTGCTGCAATCAATTCATTGCAGGTATGAAGGGTATTTTTATGGAAATGATATACTCTTTCTCCCTTATCTGTCACATCAAGCCCTTTAATAAGCATTTTATCTTGCGTAGCCACTCCAGTAGGACAGTTATTGGAATTACATCTTAAAGCCTGAATACATCCCAATGAGAACATAAATCCTCTTGCATTATTACACATATCCGCACCCATTGCTACAGCTCTTAATATATCCAAACTTGTAAGTACTTTACCGCTGGCAATAACTCTTAATTTGTTTCTTAGGTTATAGTTATTAAGCGTTCTGTTGACAAAGATCAAAGCTGGCTCCAAAGGCATCCCTACTCCATCTGAAAATTCCGGTGGTGCCGCTCCGGTTCCTCCTTCTGCTCCATCAATGGTTATAAAGTCAGGGTAAATCTTCAGTACGTTCATTTGTACACAGACATCTTCAAATTCTTTGGTATCACCAATACAAAGCTTAAATCCGACAGGCTTTCCTCCTGAGAGTTCTCTTAATTCCTGTACAAATTTCAGCAATCCGGCAGCATTTGAAAATGCAGTATGCGATGGCGGAGAAATAATGGTTATTCCTGGCTTTACATGACGAATGGCTGCAATCTCAGGTGTATTTTTCACCCCCGGAAGTACTCCTCCGTGTCCTGGTTTAGCTCCCTGTGATAATTTAATCTCAATCATTTTCACATTAGGAAGCGTTGAATATTTTTTAAATAATTCAGGGTTAAATTTTCCTTCTTCATCACGGCATCCAAAATATCCTGTACCAATCTGCCAGCATAGGTCTCCTCCTTCCAAATGGTGGGGAGAGATCCCTCCTTCTCCTGTATTATGGAAGAAATTTCCTTTTTTAGCACCTCTGTTCAATGAAATCTGTGCTCTGTCACTTAATGCTCCAAAACTCATTGCTGAGATATTGAATAAAGAAGCATGATAAGGTTGTGTACACTGCTCCCCTCCTACCCAAACTCTTGGAAGCTCTTCTGATGGAGATTTAGCATAAATAGAATGCTTGATTCCTTCATATTTTCTGTGATTCACTTCCAACTGTGTTCCAAAAGCCACAGTATCACTAAGATTTTTAGCACGTCTGTATACTGCAGAGCGTTGATTTCTTGGGAACGGCTTCCCGTCTGTCTCCCGTTCAATGAAATACTGCTGCATTTCGGGTGATATACTTTCGAAAAAATACCTGAAGTACCCCAGTACCGGGAAGTTCCTCAAGATTGCATGTTTCGATTGGTAAGCATTGTAAACACCCAATGCATAAATAGCGGATAGCAGCGTCGGTATCCAATAATGCGCTTTTATCAGCAGCGCTACAATCCAGGTAGCAACTACTAATACAATTCCCCAAGATAAAAACTTATCTCTCATGAATGTAGTATTTAAAGTTTAAAAATAAATTTAGTGGAAATTTTGCAAAGAGCCTATGCTTTTGCTAAAAAATTTTGGTAGGAAGATTGCACAGAAACTGTGCCATCTGACAGGATTTTTTCTAAATTTAGAAATTCAATTTGATTTACGAATGCAGGATCAAAGTCTTTCTGGACTCTCACATAGTTTTCTGTGAAGCCGAACATTTTCCCGTCTTTATTTTCGTGCTCCCAAAGTACAGGAAGCGTTTTTCCAAGTTGAGTCTGATAAAATGCCATTTTCTTCTTTTCAGAAAGAATTCTCAGCATTTTATTACGTTTTTTTCTTTCCGCTACCAGAATTACTCCTTCCATTTCGGCTGCCTCTGTATTTTCTCTTTCAGAATAAGTAAATACATGAAGGTAGGTAATAGGAAGTTCATTAAGGAAATTATAAGTCTCCATAAACTTCTCTTCTGTTTCTCCAGGGAATCCAACAATAACGTCCACACCAATAGCAGCGTCAGGCATTACCTCACGGATTTTGTTTACCCTGTCATTGTAAAGTTTAGTCAGATAACGACGTTTCATTTTTTTCAATAAATCATCGCATCCTGATTGTAACGGAATATGAAAATGCGGAACAAAGCTTCTGCTTTTAGAAACCAGTTCAATACTTTCATCCTTTAAAAGATTAGGTTCAATGGAAGAAATACGAATTCTTTCGATTCCTTCTACTCTATCCAATTCTGAAATAAGATCCAGAAAAGTGTGCTCATGTCTTTTATTTCCGAACTCACCTTTACCATAATCACCGATATTGACTCCGGTAAGAACGATTTCTTTGATGTCTCTTGCTGCAATTTCTGTCGCGTTTCTAAGAACATTTTCGATGGTGTCTGAACGGGAAATTCCTCTTGCCAACGGAATGGTACAGTACGTACATTTGTAATCACATCCATCCTGAACTTTCAGAAAAGCTCTTGTTCTGTCTCCTATAGAATAACTTCCGATAAAGAAGTCAGTTTCTTCAATCTCACATGAATGAACAATTCCCTCATTATCTGATTTTTCCAGATCATCCAGGTAGCTTAAGATATTAAATTTCTCCTTAGCTCCCAATACAAGATCTACTCCTTCAATCTGGGAAATTTCTTCGGGCTTCAGCTGTGCATAACACCCAACAATAACCACCAATCCATCAGGATTCGCTTTCATTGCTCTTTTTACGTGAAGCTTACACTCACGGTCTGCATTTTCAGTAACTGAACATGTATTGATGACATAAATGTTAGCCTTTTCATCAAAGCTCACCTTATCGTAACCTGCATCTGTTAATTGACGGGCAATAGTAGATGTTTCTGCAAAATTTAATTTGCAGCCAAGTGTGTGATACGCGGCAGTTCTTTGAAAAGTAGACATGTGTTACTTCTGAATTTTATGGGTGCAAAGATAGTAATTTTAATAATAATCCAATATTGATTCAGTCTATTGTTTATATTCATCCCTTACTTCGGGGCTGTTTTGAAAGCAGACTGGTGATGAATTGCTCTTTTGTTCTTCTCCAGGAAATTTGCTTTTCATTTCAGTATTAAATTCCTGAGATTTATTTCTGGCAATAGAAAGTGTACTCCAGTCATCATTTTTAATCATTTTAGCAATATAAACAATCTGGCCGATGTGATACGGATAATGGGCAAGCTGTCTGAAAACCGCATCAATAAAAGAATGAGCCTCTCCTCTTATAGAGATTGTAGCATAAAGGTTTTCTTCGTTGATCTGATCTAAGGCTTCAAAAAAACATTTCCATCCTTTTTCCCAGAATTCAAGAACTTCATCTTTAGTTTTAAAGGTATTCACAAATTCTTCATCACGATTACGCCATGATTTCTCTCCGTCTTCAGTAAGAAAATTAGTCCATCTCGACAGCATATTTCCTGCAATATGATGTACAATAACTGCTATAGAATTACTTTCTTCATTATACTGCCAGAAAATCTGTTCATCTGATAATTGTACAAATGACTTATCACCCAGGGATTTATAATATTCAAAGCGTTTTACAAACAGATCTTTCATTCTTTCTATTTTGATAACTAATGTAAAAAATTCAAAAAGAAAAACCACCTCTTCCGAAATGGTTTTATCTATGGATTTTATTTATAACATAATAGTTATTCCCGGTTTTTAACCAATACCCATCCTGTAAATTTAACAGGAGTATTCTTTTTATCATTCTCATTCCACAATACGGAATACCAGTAAGTACCTGTAGGAACTTTTCTTCCTCCTACAGCCCCGTCCCACTTATATCCATTCAGCTTATCAGCCTGATGAATCTTGGTTCCATATCGGTCAAAAACATTAATTATCAGATTTTGTTTGCCTGCCAGCGCTGAATAATCAATCACATCATTTACGCCGTCAGCATTTGGAGTGATTACATTAATCAGATTTGGAATAACAATTTCTACCTTTACAGGCTCACAATTATAGGCGTCTTTCACAAGTATCTTATACTCTCCTCTTGGAAGACTGGTAAAAACATTAGAATCCTGCCATATAATATTATCCAGCGAATATTGATAAGGTGGCATACCTCCTATTACAGATACAGCCACTGTACTATTGGAAATCTCAATATTAGAAATAACAGGCACTTCAGATGGAATTACTTTTACTGTCTGTGTGGTGAAACAGTCCCCCGTTTGAAGTTTTACCCAATATACCCCAACTCCTACAGTAACAGTTTTAGTTGTTGCTCCGGTACTCCACAGGTAGCTTTTGAATCCAGGTCCGGCATCCAGGGTGGTTTTACTTTCTACACATATGATTTTATCCTGAAGCACATCAGAGTATTTCGGCGGAGTCACTTTTAAATTCACTTTAGCAATAGCATAACATCCCCGGGCATTGGTAACCCTTACATACACTACTCCATTAGGAGCAATATACGTCATTGCTGCTGTAATCTCATTGGTCTGATTGATTGCATCGGTTTCGGATGGATAATATTTTTTATCTGTATTATCAGGAGTTGTTACCGGAGCATTGTTAAGGTTAAAAGATCCGGTACTCGAATTGGATTCTATGAAACATGAAGTCAAAGTTGCTTCAAAAACAACAACTACAGGATGGAATTTCAAAGTAATTTTCGCGACTGAACTGCAGCCAAATTCTGACGTAACTTTTACATAAACAATTCCTTCTGCAGATACAAATGCTGTAGGATTTGTAATCTCATTAATTCCTGAATTAAGATCAAACATACTGTTATAGTACCTTTTTGTAACACCTGTAATTGCTATAACATCAGCATTAGTCAGGTTAAAAAGAGCCGTTCCTGCATTATTATTGTTACATTCCGTTAATGTGGCATCTTTTGCTTTAATTGAACCGTCTTTGAATTTAAACTTTCCGGTCTGTTTACATTTATTGAGCGGGCTGCTCGGATTCGTTGGGTCTGTATAACTTATACTATAATAAAAAACAGTATTTGTATTGACAGTTTGGGGAGTTGTAATAGGGTTATTTCCTGTTAATGCATCATTTGCACTGGTATGATAACTTACATTAAAATCTGGATTCCCATTAATAATGCCCGTTGATAAAGTACTGAAGTTAAATACGACAGTAGATCCACAAATAATAACCTCTCTCGGATCTGCAGGATTAGCACCGGGGATTCCGGGTGGAACAAAGGGATTAGGCTGAATATTAGGATCTGTAAAAGGAGATGCTAAGGTTGCCGTTCCACCCCATGTTAATGAGAAAGGAGCTGTTGTACTACTCGTACCGCTTACCCAGTTATCAATAAATAAGTAATAGGTTTCTCCGGGGAGCACATCCAAATATTTACAATAAGGCGTTGCTGACCCCCCAATTCCATTCGTGATAGTGCTCGTCATATTTAATCCTGTTGCAGCTCCCACTCCCACCACTGTTGCAGCATTGCAACGTATGGCAGATCCGAGGCTTCCGCAATTCACATTCGGACCGAAGATAGCCCAGTCATAATCTGCATCCTGATTATTGGGAACGAGATCAAATGTAAGAGTGCCTCCTGTAGCAATAGTAATTTTATACCAGATCGAATTATGTTCTCCTGATATATCTATACAAGTTCCGGAATTTACCATTTCTTTGATAGTACCATACCCTGAAGGACTGTATGTAATATTCGAGTTTCCACAAACAGCCAATGCCGTAGCACAATCTTGTTGAGAGTATAGAAAATGGGAAATGTATAGAAAAGTAAATAGTAAAATTTTTCTCATAGATATATTTGTTTTGATGGTTAAGTCATTTTGAGTCAGACTAATATCCGATTTATATCAAATATACCTATTATTTAATTACAAATATAAAAAATCAAATATTTTTTGCGAAGTTCAGAATAAATCCCATTATTAATTAAAAATTCAACACCAAAATAACTATTTTATACTTGTAATATTACCACAGAGATTTTCCAGGTGAAAAATTTTATGGAAAGGGCTTTTCACTTCTTTCAGATGTTCTTTATCCTGAATGAATGTATATCTTGAGGCAATGGAATTCATATCCGAAACAATCACCAGCCAGCATTCATCCACAGAACTATCGTAATAAGGAAATTTTTCATTTTTCTTTTCAATGAGTTCAAGAATTTTTTCTGAGCAGAGTTCATCAAAAAGATTCATACTGTATTCATGAGTAATGAAAACATTTCTTCTGTGAAAAGACTTTCTTACACTTTTCACACAGCCTATTCCTTTATTTTTTTTTATACTTTTATAAATATTGATAATATCTTCCTCCTGCTCTTCCAGATTATCCAGCTTTAGATTCGGGTGAAACTCTAAAAAATAAACACCACGATATTTCGTAGTGTCTTCCTGTTCTAATAGTATTTCTGCCTGACGGAACATTTTATTCAAAGTACTTTCCATCTTCTTCATTTCCAGATGATTGATCACTTCGGTCAATTCTATTCCGATTTTTTTGTCGTTCAGTTTTGCGATAAAGTCCGGACTTTCGCAGGTAAGGTTTTCAAATTTCACATCGGGAAAATGATGCATAAAAGAGTTGAGAAGAAGGATCTCCGACTTCTTTCTGTATTTTTCACGGTCATGAAGTGGGGACTCATCTATGGTACGGTGATACTTCTCTATGGGCTTTTTTTTCAAATGCCGGTTCAGGTAATATAAACTCAGATTCTTAATCAGATCTTCATCAGAAAACGTCTTTTTCATGTGTGATTTTTTTATTTAATTAAACACATGTGGCCATTGGCTTTCACCATTAAAAGTTTTTGATAATCAAAATTTTACACTCTTAAAGATAGGTAAAAAAACTATTCGACGCTTACTTTTAAAATTAATTTATTGATTAATTAATGTAAAGTTTATTTTCATTATTAATACCTTTGTCTTTTCAAACACAAACCAGCATTCTATGGATTTTAGGAATTTTAAAACACCCTACAGTATCAATCCCCAATATTCAAAAAAAACAGCCTATTTCTCAATGGAATTTGCCCTTGAGCAGGTGTTAAAAATATACTCCGGAGGACTTGGCTTTTTGGCTGGATCCCACATGCGAAGTGCCTATAATCTGAAACAGGACCTTATCGGAATCGGTATTCTTTGGAAGTTTGGATATTATGACCAGGCCAGAAACCACGATCAGACCTTACAGCCGGTATGGACAAGAAAAATGTACAGCTTTCTTGAGGATACCGGAATAAAATTTCAGATCGAAATTCACAGCGCTCCTGTTTGGGTAAAAGTATGGTATCTTGATCCTGAAATCTTCAATACAGCACCTATGTTTTTTCTCTCTACAGATGTTCCTGAAAACGATCACGTTTCAAAAACCATCTGCCACAAGCTGTATGATGCGAATGAATCTACTAAACTTGCTCAATATATCTTGCTTGGAAAAGGAGGTGCCAAATTATTGGATGAAATGAACATAGAAAGGGAGGTTTATCATTTAAATGAAGCACACGGACTTCCGGCAGCATTTTATCTGTTAAGAAAATACAACGGAGATCTTAACAAGGTTAAAGAAAAGCTGGTTTTCACAACCCATACTCCGGAAGAAGCCGGAAACGAGAAACATAATTTCAAATTATGTCATGATATGTCTTATTTCTCTGGCTATAGCATGGAAGAGATAAAGGCTATTGAAGGAACAGATGACGAACGTTTCAATCATTCACTCTGTGCCTTGAAAATGGCAAGGATGGCCAATGGAGTGTCTCAGCTTCATGGAGTGGTTTCCCGTACTATGTGGAACAAATATCCTGGAATATGTGAAATCACGTCTATTACCAATGCTCAGGAATTCAAATACTGGGCAGACAAGGCACTTTACAATGCAAAAGATGAAAATGATGATATCATTTTCGATTTCCGTAAAAAGTCTTTAAAGAAAGAGCTGTTCAGTATTGTAGCAGATCAGACCGGAAACCTTTTCAATCCTAATGTTTTCACTATTGTATGGGCCAGGCGATTTGCAGGCTATAAACGAGCCGAATTACTTTTACATGATAAAGACAGATTCTATAGGCTTCTGAACAATCCGAAATATCCGGTACAGATCATCTGGGCAGGAAAACCTTATCCAATGGATTATTCGGCCATTTCTACGTTCAACACTTTGGTTGAAGAGAGTAAGAATCATAAAAATATGGCTGTTCTTACAGGATATGAACTTTCTTTAAGCAAATCCTTAAAGCAAGGTTCTGACCTATGGTTAAACAATCCAAGAGTTCCGAGAGAAGCCTCAGGAACTTCAGGAATGGCAGCCGCTATGAACGGTTCTGTCAACTTATCAACAGATGACGGCTGGATCCCGGAATTTGCAAAACACAGAGAAAATTCTTTTGTAGTTCCAAAAGCCGATTACCTGAATATGAGCATCTATGAACAGGATAATTATGATTTAAATACATTATACGAAATCCTTGAAAATGAAATCCTTCCCACTTATTATGATAACCCGGATCAGTGGAGAAAGATTCAGTATAATGCTATGAACGATGTAAAAGATCACTTCAATAGCGACAGAATGGCGGATGAATATTATAGAGTGCTTTATAATCAGACCAATAATTAATCTGATATTGCTCCTTCATCATATAAATAAAAGACCTGGAAAAATTCCAGGTCTTTTATATTTAAAATTACTTACTTCTCTTTTTGGCCGGCACCTTCAGCCCTTTTTCCTTTGCTTCAGAAATACCGATAGCTACAGCCTGTTTTCTGCTCGTTACTTTTTTTCCGGAAGAAGATTTCAATTTCCCTTCCTTGAATTCATGCATTACTTTTCCTACTTTGTCCTGAGCTTTGTCTGAATATTTGGTTTTGCTCATGATAAGAATTTTTAAGATTTTGGCAGGGATACCCCCAGTTCATAAACTCTGGCATGTTTCAAATACTTTGAACGCTCTCTTGATGTCACCGATTGAAACTGATCATTTTTGATCACAATAATTGGGTCTTCTATATTTTCAATTTCAAAGTTGGCAAAATATCTTTCATCCGGACTGGTTTTATCATTTTTTGCCTTAATCTTCTGCAGTTCATCTGCATATTTTCTAAATCCGGGATCAGATGAATGGATAAATTTATACTCATCGCCTGCATACACATAGTAATGAATTTTCTTCTCTATCAAACCTGCTTCATCTGTAATTTCTGGGTTATCGTTTCCGTCTTTAAACCCTACTTCCACTAATATTCCACCTTTTTTACTGGCACATTCCTGTGCATCATTAAAACTCGAAAAACCTGTATAAACAATTCGGTCGTTCAATACATATCGGTTCAGTTTCTGGTTGTATGCATTCGTTTCCATAATTATCCTTTTTGATTGATTGGTAATTATATACTTCAATTTTTTTGCCAAATTGCCTTTTTTAAAAAAAATCACAACAATGTCTTAGATTTGTTTTATATGGTTATATAAGTAAGATTTATTAAATTTGGAATCATTAAAATTAGAAATGAAAAAACTACTCTTAACTTTGACTATAGCAGCGGCATTTCATAATGTGTCAGCCCAGGAAATAACTTTAGATAAAATTTATTCAGGATACTACCGTGGCAAAGGTATTGCCGGGATTACTTCCATGAAAAACGGTGAAAATTACCTTGTTATTGAGCCGTCAGGAATTGCAAAATATTCTTATAAAACATCTCAAAAAGAAGGAAATATCGTGGATGGAAGCTTTGAAAGCTACGTATTCTCTGATGATGAGTCTAAAATTCTTTTGCAGAAAGAAAGCCAGCCTATCTACAGACATTCATTCCTGGGAAAATTTGAAGTAAAAGATTTAAAATCAGGGAAAGTAATCAGCTTAAATGAGGGAAAGCCTGTTCAGGAACCTGGCTTTTCACCTGATGCCACAAAAGTAGCTTTCATTTCTGATAACAATTTATTCTATCAGGATCTAGTATCAGGAAAAATCACTCAAATTACTACTGACGGTAAGAAAAACTCTATTCTTAATGGGTTGGCAGACTGGGTATATGAAGAGGAATTCGGACATGCAAAACTATATGAATGGACAAAAAATTCTGATGCCATTGTATTTGTAAAATCTGACGAGAGCCAGGTTCCAGAGATTTACATTCCTATCTACGGAAAAAATCTTTATCCCACAGAAATGCGTTACAAATATCCTAAAGCTGGAGAAAAAAATTCTGTAGTTTCAGCACAGTTGTACCGTCTTGATACAGGAAAAGCAATACAGCTGAACTTAGGTTCTTTCAAAAACTATTATATTCCTAATGTTTTACAGACTGCAAAAGCAGATGAAATGGTTTTAATAACATCTGAAAGAATTCAAAATGCTTCAGATGTTTTAAAAGTGAATACTAAAACAGGAGCAGTACAGAAATTATTCACAGAAACAGATGATAAGTGGATTGAAACAGACAGTCCTACCATTGAATTCCTTGATGATGATTCTTTCCTTTGGGCTTCTGAAAGAGACGGAAACCGCCATTTATATTGGTATGATAAAGATGGTAAACTAAAAAAACAGGTTACAAAAGGAAATTGGGAAGTAACAGATTATTATGGTTTCAACCCAAAATCTAAAGAGATCTACGTTCAGACTACAGAAAAAGGGAGTATCAATAAAGTGGTTTCTAAAGTGAATATTGAAAACGGAAAGTCTCAGCTGATTTCTAATGCGGAAGGAAACAACTCTGCGAATTTCAGTAAAAACTACAATTATTTCATTGAAACTTCTTCTACTGCTGCAAAACCGTATACTTACATCTTAAAAGACGGTAATGGAAAAACAGTAAAGGAGCTTCAGAATAATAATGATCAGCTTCAGAAACTGAAATCCGATAATTTTGTTGAGAAAGAATTCATCACCATTCCTAATGCTGTAGGCGATCAGATGAATGCCTGGGTAATGAAGCCTAAAAATTTCGATCCTAATAAAAAGTATCCGTTATTTATGTTCCAATATTCCGGCCCGGGATCCCAGCAGGTTGCCAACTCATGGGACAATGGAAACGCCATGTGGTTCAATCACCTTGTACAGAAAGGATACATTGTGGCTTGTGTAGATGGACGTGGAACAGGTTATAAAGGAGCAAAATATAAAAAAGTGACTTATATGAACCTTGGAAAATATGAGATTGAGGACCAGATTACTGCCGCAAAATGGTTCGGAAACCAATCTTATGTTGACAAAAGCAGAATCGGTATGTTCGGATGGAGCTTTGGAGGTTATATGACCAGCTTAGCCATGACAAAAGGTGCGGATGTATTCAAAATGGGAATTGCTGTAGCACCGGTGACCAACTGGAGATATTATGATTCAGTATATACAGAAAGATTCATGAGAACGCCTCAGGAAAATCCTGATGGATATGATAAGAATTCTCCTACTGAGTATGCGAACCTATTGAAAGGAAAATTCCTTTTAATCCACGGAACTGCTGATGATAATGTACATTTCCAAAATTCTATGGAATTATCTGAAGCTTTGATTCAAAATAAAAAACAATTTGATTTCATGGCTTACCCGGATAAAAACCACGGAATCTATGGCGGACAGACAAGACCGCAACTGTTTCAGAAAATGACAGATTTCATCCTGAATAATTTATAAATCAAGCCGCGAATTTACACAGTCCAATAATATAATAAGGCATCTCACTATTGAGATGCCTTATTATATTTATTTCATTAATCATTTAGGGCTCTATTTATTTATTTTATCAATTGAAATTAAAAACTTATTTTTGGGGAAATTGAAATTTGAATATATGAAGACTAAACATCCTAAAGGGCTGCCTTATCTTTTCTTTACAGAAATGTGGGAGCGTTTCGGGTACTACCTGATTCTTGGAATCTTTGTTCTGTATGTCATCGAACCTACCGGTATGAAAGGAGGTCTGGGACTGCCAGATAAAACTGCTGATGATATTTTCGGAACTTATATTGCATTAACTTATCTTACTCCATTTATTGGAGGATTCTTAGCGGATAGAGTTTTAGGGTATATAAAATCTATTTACCTTGGTGGTTTCTTAATGGCTGCCGGATATATAGGAATGGGTGTTTTCAAAGATTTGCCTTTATTCTACTCCTCCCTGGCATTAATTATCATTGGTAACGGTTTCTTTAAACCTACTATTTCTACCCTTTTAGGAAATCTTTATTCTGAAGAACCATATAAAGCAAACAAGGATTCGGGGTATAATATTTTCTATATGGGAATCAATATAGGAGCATTTATCTGTAACATTATTGCAGCATTTATGCGTAATAAGTTCGGTTGGGGTGAAGCTTTCATTACTGCCGGAGTCGGGATGCTTATCGGGATGGTAATTTTCACGATCGGAAGAAAGCACTATATCCATGCAGCACAGATGAAACCTGTACAGGAAGGTGATACAAAACTTTCTGAAATCATGCTTAAAGTATTTGTTCCTGCTATTGCTGCCGGAGCTATCGGTTGGTTTATTCCTAACAATATTTTTGGAAGTGACAGTACAGATGCCTTTATTTTTGCTTGTGTTCCTGTTATTTACTTCTATGCTTCTCTTTACTTTAAAGCTAAGCCTGATGAAAAAGCATCCATTGGTGCATTACTTTCTGTATTCCTGATCAGTATGTTCTTCTGGGCAGTTTTCAAACAGAATGGTACCGCTTTAACAAGATGGGCCAATTATTATACAGACAGAAGCGTTCCTGTTTCTTTGGAAAAGCCTTTGGAAGGAATCTACATGGTTGATGGGAAAAGCTACGAAAACAAAGAAGTTCCTGTGTATGATAACCAATTCCGTTCTCAGAAAGATGACAACGGAAATACTAAAAAAGAAACAGGAAAAGATGTTTACTTTAAAAATATCACCCCGGAACAACGTGCTGCTTTAGAAAAAAATCCTGAAAGTAAAGTTTACTTATACAATACAGAACTGTTCCAATCCATCAATCCATTCTGGGTGATTGCACTAACTCCGGTTGTGGTAGGGTTCTGGGCGCTGTTAAGAAGAAAAGGTAAAGAACCTTTAACACCTACCAAGATCGTTCTGGGATTATTTATTTCAGGGTTATCATGCCTTGTCATGGTTCTGGCAGTAATGGCTGGTGACAACGGAGCTGTAAAAGTTTCTCCTTTATGGCTGGTAGCCAGTTACGGAGTCATCACTATTGGAGAGTTATGTCTTTCACCAATGGGACTTTCATTCGTTTCCAAGCTTTCCCCTGCAAGGATTACAGCTTTAATGATGGGTGGGTTCTTCCTGGCCAACTCAGTAGGAAATAAACTTTCCGGCATTCTGGCGAGTACATGGTATAACTATGAAAACAAAACGAATTATTTCCTTGTGAATTTTGCTTTGTTAATATTTGCTACACTTTTAGGCCTTTCAATGCTAAAAAGATTAAATAAAATCATGAAGGAAAAAGGACATTAATCCTTGATATTATAAAGAATAGAAAGCTGCGGACTGAGTCTGCAGCTTTTTTATTTAAAAATAAAATTAAAACCTTGCCAAAAACCCAAAATAAACTATATTTGTCAGTCTTAACAAAAATTAACAATAGAATAAAAATGGATAATATTGAAGCAATAAGTCCGAAACCGGATGAATTGGTAGAGAATAAGAATTCCAGACATCCAAAAGGATTATGGGTTCTATTCGGAACGGAAATGTGGGAGCGTTTCAACTTTTATGGAATGAGAGCACTTTTGACGCTCTTTATGGTAAATTCCTTATTGATAAAAGAAGCAGATGCAGCCATTATCTATGGTGGATTTTTAGCTTTATGTTATTTAACTCCGCTTTTGGGAGGATTTATTGCAGATAAATACATTGGAAACAGATTTGCAATTATCGTAGGGGGATCACTTATGGCCATTGGTCAGTTTCTATTATTCATCAGTGCATCAACGTTCTCTACAGATATTGGAAGTGCTAAGCTTATTATGTGGCTGGCTTTATTTGTTATCATTTTTGGTAATGGTTTTTTCAAACCGAACATTTCATCAATGGTGGGAAGCCTTTATCCGAAACAGGAAAAATCCAAACTGGATTCTGCTTTCACCATTTTCTATATGGGGATCAATATCGGAGCCTTCTTAGGTCAGTTTATCTGTCCTTACGTAGGAGATGTGAAAGATGCTACCACTGGAGTAAGAGATATTTTTGCTTTCAAATGGGGATTCTTAGCAGCTTCAATTGCAATGGTAATCGGAACTGTAACATTCTTTATTCTTAAAAATAAATATGTAGTAACGCCTGAGGGAAGACCTATCGGAGGATTACCGAAGAACAATTCAACTGCAGATTTTGAAGAAGGAGAATCTCAGACAGCAAAATTCTCAGGGGGATTCTTAGGAGCAACTGTAGCTATATTTGTTGTTCTATTCTTTATATTCAGATATTTATTGGTAGGAGAATTCGGATTTAACTCAGTGGAAATGGGGCAAATGATTAAAGGAATCATATATCCATTTATCTATGCTGCTGGTATTTCCTTAGCATTTCTTATCATGTCTTCTGCTGAAAATAAAATTGAAAGACAGAGAATCTGGGTAATTTATATTGTTTCATTCTTCATTATCTTTTTCTGGGCTGCTTTTGAACAGGCAGGGTCTTCATTAACGTTTATTGCGGATAACCAGACAGACAGAAATATTTTTGGCTGGAATATGCCTCCTTCAATGGTTCAGATTTTTAATGGTATTTTCGTAGTTCTGTTAGCAGTTCCTTTCAGTTTATGTTGGGATAAACTGAGAGCAAAAGGGAAAGAGCCGGTATCTCCATTCAAACAAGCAATGGGATTAGCTTTAATTGCTCTTTCTTATTTTATCATCGCACATAACGTTAAAGATTTAGGAAATTCAGGTCTATTAGCCATCAAATGGTTAATGCTTTTATACTTCATTCAAACTTGTGGTGAGCTTTGTTTATCTCCAATCGGACTTTCTTTGGTGGGTAAATTAGCTCCAAAAAGATTTGCTTCTTTATTATATGGTGTTTTCTTTATTTCCAATGCTGCCGGATATGCTCTGGCAGGTTCATTAGGAGCACTTATTCCTGCAACAGGTGATAAGTTTAAGAAAGCTCAGGAAATTGGGGTAAACTTACAGGATGTTTTAGATAAAAAAGTAACTCTTACTACAGATCAGGTTGCAGCATTTGAAAAGGCTCAGCTACCATTACACAACCCTACTTTTGTAGGATTTGAGATTCATAACTTATTTGAATTCTTCATGGTATTCGTTGTACTTTGTGGTATTGCTTCTGTAATCTTAGGCTTACTTTCACCTATCTTAAAGAAAATGATGCACGGTGTAAACTAACTGCATTAACAAAATATGAATAAAACCTCTGCTAAGTCGGAGGTTTTTTTTATTTTCGTATGATGGAAATTTCCGAAGATTCTTTATTCCTATCCGTAAAGGATATCATTAGACAGTCGCGCGAAAAGGTTTTTCGAATAGCGAATTCTACACTACTGCTTACGTATTGGCAGATCGGAAAACTAATAGTTGAAGATGAACAACAGGGAAAAGAACGGGCAGAATATGGAAAATATACTCTAAAAAATCTTTCTCAGAAGCTTACTTTAGAGTTTGGAAAAGGCTTTGATTACACAAACCTTTCTAATATGCGTAAGTTTTACATTGCTTTTCCAATTGTTGACACACTGTCTCAACAATTGAGCTGGTCTCATTACCGACTGCTCTCAAGCCAGGATGATAAGAATAAGAGACAATATTATCTTAATGAAGCAGCACAAAATAACTGGAATGTAAGGGACTTAAAAAGACAAATCAGTTCCCTGGCCTACGAAAGAGTTCTAGAGCATAAAAAATCTCCAACTGAAAGCATCCACAGTGTTTTAAAAGATCCCTATATTTTTGAGTTTCTGGGTTTAAAAGCCAATGAACAGTTTTCAGAAAAAGAAATTGAAACCGCCATCATAGATCATATTCAGAAATTCTTACTGGAATTTGGAAAAGGATTCGCTTTTGTAGCAAGACAACAACATATTTCCACGGATACTTCAGACTTTTATATTGATCTTGTTTTCTACAATTATATCTTAAAATGTTTTGTCATTATCGACCTTAAAACCGGGGAACTTTCTCATCAGGACATCGGGCAGATTGATATGTATGTAAGAATGTATGATGATCTGAAACGAGGTGAAGGAGACAATCCAACAATTGGTATTTTACTTTGTTCTGAAAAGGATGAAACCATTGTAAAATATTCGGTACTTAATGATAAAAATAATTTATTTGCAAGCAAATATCTGCTGTACCTCCCAAAAGAAGAAGAATTAAAACAAATCATCGACCAGGACAGAATCCGTTTTGAACTGGATCAGGAAAATAAAAACCCTTAATTAAAAATTAATCATATATCGTTATGAGCTTAACTCTAGAAGAAATACAAAATTTTAAAGGAAAATATCCAAAGCAGCTTTGGACCTTATTCACCGTAGAAATGTGGGAACGTTTCTGCTTTTATGGTATGCGAGGAGTTCTTACCATTTTCATGGTAGATCAATTGGGATTACTGGAAGACAAAGCTAATTTACAATATGGAGCCATACAGGCTTTTATTTATGCATTTACTTTTATCGGAGGTATTTTTGCGGACAAAATATTAGGTTTCAAAAAATCTTTGGTTTTTGGAGGAATCATTATGTCCATTGGAAATCTTATTATAGCCTTTTCTCCCCATGACTTCTTTTATTTCGGGATTACCTGTTCTATTATAGGTACCGGATTTTTTAAACCTAACATCTCATCTATGGTTGGAGAACTTTATAAAGAGGATGACCCAAGACGAGATGCCGGATACGGCCTTTTCTATGCCGGAATCAATATTGGAGGTCTTCTAGGTGGAGCTCTATGTGTTTATCTTGGAAAATATCATTCCTGGTCTTGGTGTTTCCTGGCAGCTGCTGTAGTAATGCTCTTAGGTCTTATTACATTTTTTGCTACCAGAAAAACATTAGGCCCAATTGGTGATTCACCATTGCAGTTCATTCCTAAATCAAAGAGAACATTACGTGAAGTATTGGTATATATTGGAGCATTATTAAGCATGCCACTTATCTTCATCATGGTTAAAAATACAAGTTTTACAGATTATTTCATGTATCTTATTGGTATTGCAGCTGTAGGTTACTTCATCATGGAAACTTTAAAACAGACTTCAGCTTACCAAAAGAAACTGATTGCTGCATTTGTGTTTATATTCATGTATTTTGTTTTCAATTCTATTTATGAACAAAGTGGAGGGTCTTTATCTTTATTTGCAAAAGACAACCTTGTACACAGTCTACTGGGCTTTGGAATGGATCCTAATGTCATTAATAACAGTGCCAATTCTTTCTTCATCATTATTTTCAGCCCACTTATAGGCTTAGCTTGGGTAGGTTTGAATAAAAAGAAATTAGAACCGAATACTGTTAATAAATTTGGAATTGGATTTTTATTTTTGGCTGCAGGGTTCTTCTTATTTTATAGTCTGAGATATTTTGCAGGTGCAGATGGAAAATCTTCACTTAACTTATTTACTTTTACATGGCTTGTTATTACTTTCGGAGAATTGTGCTTAGGTCCGATCGGGATGTCTATCATTACCAAATTATCTCCTAAAAAAATGTTTGGAATGATGATGGGGTTATGGTTCTTAGCAAGTGCATTCGGACAGTTTGCTGCCGGAAAAATTGGAGCAAGTTTATCTGAATCCAATACAGGAAATACTAATATGAGTAAACTACTGGCTTATACAGATGGATATAAAACACTGGGTATTTATGCATTAGTTGCCGGAGTGGTATTAATATTGCTATCTTCACTCGTGAAAAAATTAATGCAGGATGTAAAATAGAAAATAAGTAATTATGCTTATTTTTACGTAAATGTCAAATTATGAAGAAAATTTTAAGCATAGTTCTCTTATTATTATTAAATTTTAGTTTTGCACAAACTAAATGGATGACTATTGATGAAGCTCTGAAAGCACAGAAAGAAAATCCTAAAAAGATTCTTATTGATTTTTATGCAGACTGGTGCGGGCCATGTAAAATCATGGATAAAAAAACTTACGGACATCCAGTACTTGCTCAGATTTTAAATGAGAATTTTTATCCTGTAAAATTTAATGCAGAAGAAAAAAAGAGTATTGAAATTTTTGGAAGAACATTTTCCAATCCTAATACAGAACAGAAAAAAGGACGAAACTCTCTACATGAATTTACTCAATATATGAATGTAGGTGCTGTTCCAAGTACTGTATTTCTGGATGAACACGGTGATCCTATTACAATTCTTCAGGGAGAATTATCTGCCAAGGAACTGGAACCTTACCTGGAACTGATCTCAAAGGACCTCTTTAAAAAGATCCGTACCAGAGAGCAGTGGGAAGATTACCAGAAAAAGTTCAAATCTAAAATAAAAGATTAGTACGTAATTCAGATCTCAAACTTTGAATTATCTTCTTATACAACTTAAGACTTTCAATTTTTTTTGGAAGTCTTTTTTATTTTCCCGAAATTCGAACCTTTGTTTTTCATACAATATTCGATTCCCGAAATTCGGGCCTCAGATTAAGAAATGACTTTAGAAACATCCATAGAATATGTAAAAGGAATAGGTCCGGAAAGAGCCAAACTCATTAAAAGCGTGTTGGGATTATCCACTGTAGAAGACATGCTGAACTTCTACCCTATCCGCTATCTGGATAAAAGTAAACTCTACAAGGTTTCCCAACTCCATGAGGAAACCAGCCAGGAAATCCAGTTTAAAGGAAGAATTACCCAGGTTCAGGAGATTCAGACCGGAAAAACTAAAAGACTGACCGCTAAATTCAATGATGATACGGGAAGTATGGATCTTGTATGGTTTCAGTATTCCAAATGGCTGAAGGAACAGCTTCCTATTAACCGCGAAGTTTATATTTTCGGAAAAATTAATGTTTTCAACCGTCAATTTTCCATGCCACATCCTGAGATTGAGGTTGAAGAAAAAAAGGAAGGAGAAGTCAGGCTTAAGCCTATTTATCCAAGTTCTGAAAAACTGACCAAAAGAGGACTCAATCAAAGGTTCTTTCAGAATGCTCTAAGAAATATCTGCAGGGAAATTCCGAATCTTATTGAAGAAAACTTTCCTGAATATCTGATGAAAACATTCAAATTCATGTCCAGACAACATGCTTTTCTGAATGTACATTTCCCAAAGGATTTAGAACATTTTGACCAAGCAGATTTCAGACTGAAATTTGAAGAATCATTCTTTTTTCAGTTGGGATACGGTTTAAAAAAACTTCATCATAAAACCCAGTCACACGGCAACCCTTTTCCTATTATAGGAGACTATTTCAATGATTTCTATGAAAATTATCTTCCGTTCGAACTTACCGGTGCTCAAAAAAGAGTTTTAAAGGAGGTCAGGATGGATATGAAAAAGCCGATTCAGATGAACAGGCTTTTACAGGGTGATGTAGGCTCAGGGAAAACCATGGTAGCTTTACTAACGATGCTTATTGCGATGGACAATGGTTTTCAAAGCTGCATGATGGCTCCTACCGAAATTCTTGCCCAGCAACATTATAACGGAATAAAAGATTTACTTGAAAAAACAGGAATCAATGTCCGGTTACTGACTGGCTCTACCAAAGCAAAGGAAAGACGAATTATTCACGAAGAGCTTGAAAACGGTACGCTTTCTATTCTTGTGGGAACGCATGCTGTGTTGGAGGATAAGGTTAAATTTAAAAACCTTGGGTTGGCTATTATTGATGAACAGCATCGATTCGGGGTAGCACAACGGGCAAAACTTTGGGCCAAAAATAAGATTCCGCCTCATATTCTGGTGATGACGGCTACACCAATTCCAAGAACATTAGCAATGAGTTTTTATTCTGATCTGGATGTTTCTGTAATTGATGAAATGCCTGTAGGAAGAAAACCGATCATTACAGCTCACAGACGTGAAAAAGACAGATTGTATGTATATAATTTCTGTAAAGATGAAATCAAGAAAGGAAGACAGGTTTATTTTGTGTATCCGTTGATTGAGGAGTCTGAAACATTAGATTATAAAAATCTGATGGAAGGATTGGAACATGTCATGGATTTTTTCTCCGACTACAATGTTACCATGCTGCACGGAAAAATGAAGCCGGATGAAAAAGATGCTGCTATGGCTTATTTTGCTTCAGGAAAGGCAGAAATCATGGTTGCCACTACCGTTATTGAGGTAGGGGTAAATGTTCCCAATGCTTCTGTAATGGTCATTGAAAGTTCTGAAAGATTTGGACTTTCACAGCTTCATCAGCTCAGAGGACGTGTAGGAAGAGGTGCTGAACAGAGCTACTGTATCCTGATGACTTCTGATAAATTATCTAAAGAAAGCAGAACCCGTATCAAAACAATGACAGAAACTAATGACGGTTTCAAAATTTCTGAAGTGGATATGCAGCTTCGTGGTCCCGGTGATATTCTGGGAACCCAGCAAAGTGGTGTGGTTGATTTTAAAAGACTGGATCTTATTAATGATTCTGCCATTATTAAAACAACAAAAAATACCGTTGATAGAATTCTTGAAGCCGATCCGATGCTGGCAAGACAAGATAATCTGATGATTAAAAATTACTACATAAAGTACTATAAAGGGAAAAATAAATGGAGTAAAATTTCATAAAAAAAAACCGCAGAAAAAATTTCCTGCGGTCCCCTTATAAAACTGTTATTTAGAAGAAATTACTTTTGATCTGTTTAAAAAATTTATTTTAATAGCTAGATTTAATATTTTGTGATGTGGTGTGAAAATATCTATATATTACTTGGAGATAAACCTTCACTATTAAAATAAATTATAAAATAACAAAATGAATTATTTTTCCAACTTGCTTATTATAAAAACTAACTGTGTCTAGGTGGAGATGAGGGAATGAAACGAATAAAAAATATCTCCAACTATTTCAAGTTTTCATGATTGTACCGTTTTGTTTAAAGATCTTCTATGCTTTAAAATTGGAAATGAACATAATCCATTTTGTTAACATCGTTATTTATATATTATTATGCAGAAACAATTCCCATTCATTCATCTGTATCTTCATGTATATAATTAAATTTGTGTCACTAAGTTTACATTTACAAATGTCCGGATATTACTGTTCTTCTTTCTTATATTATTTTAATTATTAGTTATAAAATTTTCACTTCATAGTGAATATTGTGTATTAAATATCTTTTGTTTCTCTTAAATGAAAAACAAAAACAATCTGTTTATCATACTTTAAGAATAAAATTTTCTTTATTCAATCCCGAAGTGTGATATTGCCAGTTTATGGTAATAACTTCTGTAAGGACCTTTTTTAAAGTTCCAAAATCTGAAGGTTTCTTCATACAGATATTGTTGCCTTTTACGAAGGCTTCTTCAATTTCATCTTCAGTGATTTCATCATCATAAATGGCCGTCACCATATTACAGAACCTTGGATTGGATTTCACTTCATCAATACATTCTACACTGCTTTTTTCAGGAATAGAGTACTTAATAAAAACAATTTCGGGAACTACAGCATCATCATTATTCAGATATTCCATCAGAGCTTTTCCGCTACTGAAACATTGAACTTTTATAGAGATCTTCAGCTCTTTAAATATATTTTTAAAAAAAATTAAGGTGTTTTCATCGTTATCTGCTACAATTACGTTCAGAAATTCTTTATTCATACTGCATTTTAGGGTTTATTACCATGCTTTGGGCTCTTCTTCTTTTGCCAATGATCTTTTGAAACTGTGAGGGCGTAATTCCTGTCGTATTTTTAAACTGAGTACTTAAATGGGCCACACTGGAATAGTTCAGCTTATGGGCAATTTCGGTAAGGCTTTGTTTATTTCTTATAATCAGAGCTTTTGCATGCTCTATTTTCTGGAGAATAATAAAGTTCTCTATGGAAGTATAAGCAACTTCTGAAAATAGATTGGAAAGATATCCATAGCTGTGATTCAGTTTTTCAGAAATATAAATGGATGCTTTCACGGGAATAATTTCTTCAGAAAAGACAAGTTCCACAATGGCATCTTTTATTTTCTGTACCAAAGCCGTTTTCTGGCTTTCTATGATCTCAATACCATAATCACCAAGATTTTTCTTGAAAAGATTATGCTGTTCCTGAGTAAAAGGTTCATAGAACTCCACCTCGCCGAAGTTCAGCAACCGGTATATAAGCCCGTGCTCCTTCAGTTTTTCTTCCAATACCTTTTTACAAAGAGCATTGAAATCAAATTTAACGTACATTTTCATCCTGGTATAAGTAAGCCTATATTTTTAGTAAATATAATAATTTATTTCAAGTAAATGTGAAATAGAAGACTTTTTTTTAACATAATATATATACAAAAAAACTCCTGTATCCGAAAATACAGGAATTTAAACACTAAGGATGAAAAAAATATACTGATAAAAAGCTATGTCAGCTCAAAACCAAGCATATGAATGTATTGTTATAAGTGATTTGGTTCTGAAACAAAGATGATCTAAAAAAAGAAATCACCTGTTATAGAATTACAAGGTAAAGTTACAAAATTTTAAGTCAATTATTCGTGAATTAGAAATTCCATTAAATAATCGTCCATTACAAACCCGTTTCCAATATCAAAAACACCCTCATCATATACCGTATAGCCCTGAGACTCATAGAATTTTCTGGCAGCATTATTTTTATTGACATTGAGGATAATTCTTTTGTTTCCATTTTCAGAAACTTTTTCATTTAAAAACCGAAGGGCACCTTTCCCAAATCCTTTTCCTTTACTTTCCGGAACCAGATAAATGCGGTGCAGTTTGGTGGTCCTATCTTCATAATTGTGTTCATACCCGATAAATCCTTCGTAAGAATCATTATGTTCATCTGCAATAAGATAATAGTGATAATCAGGTTTTTCTAAATGGCTTGCAATTTCCTGTTCCGAATACATTTCAGAAAGCATATACTCCATTTGTTCTTCTGAGAGTATCTCTGCATACGCAATTACCCATGATCTTCTAGCAAGATCCTGAATCAGTGGGATATCTTCTCCTGTAGCTTTTATTAATTTCATATTTTATATACATTATGATTAAAAAAAGTGAAAAGTTGGAACTTTTCACTTTGTTATATTTATTTATCGTAAACGGATATGCTTGTAAAGTAATTGAAAATGGTAAAAAATCAATATCAACTCTTATCATTTCCATTCATTAGATTTTGGTCATTTCAGCCTTAATTTTAGCATAAAGCCCTTCTGATGCAGCAACTAAAGGAAGTCTAAGATAGTTTTTGATAATTCCCTTCTCTGCTAATACCACTTTAATACCGCAAGGATTTCCTTCTGCAAAAATGAGACGTGTAATTTCAACTAATTTATTGTGGATCTCATATGCTTCTTTCACTTTACCTTCAAGAGCGAATTGTACCATGGTTGAAAATTCTTTCGGATACCCCTGCCCGATTACTGATATCACTCCGTTTCCACCTGCCAATGTTACCGGAACAGTAAATTCATCATCCCCGGAAACTAATGAAAAGCCTTCCGGTTTCTTTCTCAGGATATCAAAATACTGCAGGATATTGGGTGCAGCTTCCTTAATCATGAATAGGTTCGGGAATTCACTTGCAAGACGGACCGTAGTATCAGCCTCTACATTCTGCCCTGTTCTGGAAGGAACGTTATAAATGATAATATTTTTCCCTGTGGAAGCTAGGGCTTTATAATGTTGATAAATACCTTCCTGATTCGGTTTATTGTAATATGGAGATACTGACAGGACTGCCTCAAATGCAGAAAGATCTGCTTCCTCGATCTGCTTCTTGACCTCAAGAGTATTATTACCGCCTATTCCTAAAACCAAAGGAAGACGTTTATTATTCACCTTAATGATATGCTCAATTACCTGTTTCTTCTCTTCGTCAGAAAGCGTTGCGGCTTCTGCCGTAGTTCCCAATACTACCAAATAATTGGTTCCGTTCTCAATGTTATATTCAACAAGTTTTGCTAAACTGTCGAAGTCAACGGATAAATCTTCATTAAAGGGTGTTATCAATGCAACACCTACTCCTTTTAAAATGCTCATCTGTTCGAATTATTTTTGTCAAATTTAATCATTTACCGTAAGAATTTACAATAAATAATAATGTTTTATTATACATATAGTTATATTTGCATATACTAAAAGATAGTATGAAATTGCCATACCCGAAATTGTTTACAAAAAACTCAGAAAGAGCCGGCGATTACATATGACCTTATAAAAATAATTTGCAGCATATGAAAAATAAATTCTTGTTATTAGGAATTGTTCTGGTCTCTCTCACAGCATGCAAAACGGCTTCTGTGCCGCAGCTTGTGAATGTAAAGACTCAGAAAAATATTTCTATTAATAATGAGCTAAAAAATGATGAGGAGTTTGTAAAGTTTATTGAACCCTATAAGCTGAAACTGGATAAAGAGATGAACCAAAAGATCTCCCACACCAATGCAGATCTTACCAAACAGGGGGATAACAGCAATCTGGGGAATCTTTTAGCAGACTATACTCTTGAAGGCGGTGATGAATGGACGAAGACTCATCTTAAACAAAATGTAGATGCTGCTTTGATCAATATCGGAGGTATTCGTACTACTATTGGAAAAGGTGATATCATGCTCAAAAATCTTTTTGAAGTAATGCCTTTCGAAAACGAACTGATCATTGTAAAGATGAAAGGAGCTGATTTGCCGGGACTTTTTCAATATTATGCAAAAACGCAGGTCAACAATCCGGTCTCTCACTTATATATTGAAACCAAAAACGGACAGTTAACTCAATCTTTAATTAACGGAAAACAAGTGGATCCCAACAAAGACTACTATATTGCGACTTCAGACTATCTTGCTCTGGGAGGTGATAATATGAGTTTCTTTGCAAAAGGGGAATCTATTCCTACAGGCATTAAACTTAGGGACTTGTATATTGATTACTTCAGAAAAAATCCTGAAATCGTTTCTCCTACAGATGTTCGTTTAAATTTTATTGGTAAAAAGTAATGGATAGAAAAAGTTTTTTAAAAGCAATAGGTGGTGGATCTTTGGCAGTAGCTTTAGCTCCCAATATGATGATGGCGGAAGAATTAAACATTCTTAACTTAAAGTCCGCAAATAAACTGACCATTCTTCACACTAACGACCAGCACAGCAGAATAGAGCCATTCGATACAAGCTACACAAAAAACCCCAATCAGGGTGGTTTTGCAAGAAGAGCTCATTTAATTCAACAAATCAGAAATCAGGAAAGTAACGTATTACTTCTTGATTCAGGAGATATTTTCCAGGGAACCCCTTATTTTAATTTTTTTGGCGGGGAGCTGGAATTCAAATTAATGTCCATGATGAAGTATGACGCTTCTACTATGGGAAATCATGATTTTGATAATGGATTGGACGGATTTTTAAAAGTTCTTCCGAATGCAAAATTTCCATTTATCTGTTCTAATTATGATTTTAAAAATACCATTCTTGACGGAAAAACTTCTCCCTATAAGATTTTCGACAAAAACGGAATCAAAGTCGGGATCTTTGGGGTAGGAATCCAGCTGGATGGTCTGGTAGGTAAAAAGCAATATGCCGAAACGGTTTATTCTAACCCAATTGAAGTAGCACAGCATTATTCAGAATTTTTGAAAAAAGACCAGAAATGTGATCTTGTTATTTGTCTTTCGCACATCGGATATGATTACAAGGATGAGCCTAATAAGATAAGTGATAAAATTCTGGCTGCCAATACAGAAAATATTGACATCATTCTGGGTGGCCATACCCATACATTCTTACCGGAACCTCAAACATTTACCAACAGACAGGGCAAAAATGTTCTTGTCAACCAAGTAGGATGGGCAGGACTTCTTTTAGGTAGAATAGATTTTTATTTTGATACAAACAAAAACATAAAGCATATTTCCTGGAATAACCAGGCAATAGATAGCAGCATAATAGCATAACATGAAAAAACTCTCTCTAATTTCTCTTGGTATTTTAGCCTCCCTGCAGTTTACAAAAGCTCAGATCATTTCATCAAAAAAATGGGCAGATCTCTTTTCCTATAATAATGTCTTAGCCATGAAGGAAGACAATGGAAAAATTGTAGCTGCCACAGAAAACGGAATATTCTATTATACGATATCAACAGGAGAAATTACGAAGTTATCTAAAGCAAACGGTCTTCATAATATAGGGATAACAGCTTTTGATTATGATCCTAAAAGTAAAACAGCGGTTATAGGTTATGAAAATGGAGCGTTGGATGTGGTTACGCCTAATGAAGTAAAATATATTGTTGATATTCCTATCGCTGCTGGCTATAATGGAAATAAAAAAATTAACCATATTTCTATTTCGGGAGACAGAGCTGCAATTTCAGTAGGTTATGGAGTATCTATATTTAATCTTAAAAAGAAAGAATTTGCAGAATCTGCATTTTTCCTAAGTGCTGGAGTGTTTGAAGCCAGTAACGAAGCTACTATATTTGGAAACAAAGTATACTGTGTAACAAATTCAGGTCTGAAGAGTCACGAAATGAACAATACATTCCCTGCGTACTCTACGTGGGTCACCGAAATTCCGGGAGCATTCAAACATATTGATTCCGAATCCGAATTAGCATTTTCTTCTGCCACGGCTGCATTTGTTTATAATAATGGAGCTCCAATACAGCTTCCGATCAATCTAGGAAACATTCAGGATGTTGTGGTAACAGACAATAATGTTGTAGTAACAGACAGTAGAGTATATACTTTTGGACTTAACGGAACTTATTCGAATGCTGTAGATTTTGGAGAACAGTGTAATACCTCTGTTGTAGCAGGTGGAAGAATATTTGCCGGAACTGTACTGTCCGGGATAAAGGATGAAAGCAATAATTCATATAAACCATCCGGCCCACATTTTAATTTTGCTTATAAAATAAGCCTGTATGAAAATAACCAGATTCTGGTTTCCAGCGGGGCAAGAGCCGGAAGGTATAATTATCCTGTAGAAAATCCTAAAAGGCCAGGTTTTTATTATTTTAATGGTACAGAATGGATCTATCCTTCCTATTTTAATACCTTTCCGGGAGAAATTGACATATTAGATGTTATTTTAAATCCTCTTGATCATAGTGAAGTGCTCTTTACAAATTATACAATGACAAATCAGGGAATTTATAAACTTAAATACAATACAGCCAATAAAGACTTTGATTTTGTAAAACGTTATAAAGTACAAGCTACTGACTTTAGCCGACGAACTGTAGGGCTTGCCACAGATACAAAAAATAATATTTTCGCAACCTTTGCTTTTAATGACGGAGGTCCTGCAGTAGCTATGTATGATAAAGCTGCCGATGACTTCGTTCTTAAAGTTTTCGGTTTTAAAAGCCCTGCAGTACAAAAACCCATTGCTTATGAGAACCTGTTATGGATTCCTCTACCAAGAGCCAATTCTTTCTGGGTATATGATTATAAAGATGCAGTTAACCTTTCTGATGACAATGATTATATTTTAAAAGAATCCAATGGACTTCCTCCTAATTCAGGAGGAACAGTATCTGTAGCTTTTGATAAAGCGGGAGATGCATGGATTGGGACAGATAGTGGTTTAAGAGTTTTATCTAATGCTGCTAAAGAAATAACGGGTCTGGAACCTAAGGTTAATCCGATCATTATAGAACAAAATGGCCTTGGTGAAGAACTTTTCAGAGATTCCAGTATTCTTCAGGTGGAAGTAGATGGTGGAGATTACAAATGGGTTTCTGTTGAAGGTGGTGGTGTATACTATCTTTCTTCAGATGGTCAAAGGACCATAAAGCATTTTACAATGGAAAATTCACCTCTTCCTACGAATAGTGTTACTGATATAAAAGCAGATAAAAAGACAGGTAAAGTATATTTTGCAACTTATAACGGTATTGTAACTTATCAGAGTGATGTTACTGATGTAACATCCAATTTCGGAGATGTATTGGTTTATCCTAACCCTGTTGTGTATTCTAATTTCAAAGGGAAGGTTACCATTAAAGGATTAGCAGAAAAAACCAATATAAGAATCACAGATGCCGCAGGAAATGTTGTACACTCTGCGGTCGCAAGAGGAGGTTACTATGAATGGGATCTTAACAACCAGAAAGGAAGCAGAGTAGCTTCAGGAATTTATTTTGTATTAATGACCAACGAAGATGGTTCTGATAAAGCGACAGCCAAAATAGGCGTAGTCAATTAATGAATACACAAAGCGGTTTTTTACTTTCATTCATCAAATACGGGGAAAACGATGCTGTTCTGCATTGTTTTACAGAAGAGGATGGCTTTCAGTCTTATTTTCTAAAAGGAATTTATTCCCGGAAAAATAAAAAGAAAGCCTTCCTGCAACCCTTGAATAAACTTAATTTCTCCATTAGCCCTGTAAGAGGGAATGGAATACCTACGATCTCAAAATTTGAGCTGGTAAAAAGCTATGATACTTATGCTGATATCAAAGCCAGTACTGTCATATTCTTTATTTCAGATTTTTTGAACCAGGTTCTGAAGCTCGAAAATAAAAACCTTACTATTTTCTTCAGTATTGAAAGGTTTATTGCTGAGCTGGAACAACAAAACTATCAGTGTCATTTGCTGTTTCTGCTTGCCATCCTAAAAGTGCAGGGAGTTGCTCCTTTAATAGGTGAAGGAAATTTTTTAGATCCGGAAACCGGAACATTTTCTACAGTTCCCGCGCATCAGGTATTCAGTGAAGAAATTTCAATGATCTGGAAAAGTATTCTCTGTGCTGAAAACCTTTATAGTGTAAAAGTACATTCTTCATTAAGAAAAGATTTTCTGGACAGTCTTTTGGTATATTATCATTATCATATTACAGATTTTCAAACGCCTGCATCACTGGAAGTAATACAGCAGATATTTGAATAGCTGGAAAAGTAGAAAGGTCACTAAAGGAATACCCAGCCTCCCTCTTCCAACTCCCGGCATTTCTTAATTTTCTTTACCTTTTATACCTTCAGCATCTTCCGGCATTTCTGTTTCAGATTCGGCGATTTCTTTTATAGTAAATCTTGGCTGCAGGATTTTTGCGATAAGCCCTGTCCAGCCTGTTTGGTGGGAAGCTCCTACTCCACGTCCGTTATCTCCATGGAAATATTCATAGAATAAAATATAATCTTTAAAATCGGGATCGGTTTGAAATCTTTCATACTGTCCGTGTACAGCGCGTTTTCCGTGTTCATCCTTTAAGAATATTTTTGCCAACCGTTTATTTAAGGAGTCTGCAATCTGATCAAGATTAGAATATTTTCCGCTTCCGGTAGGATATTCAATTAAAAAATCAGGGCTGTAGTAGAAGAAAAACCGCTGGAGGCTGTCTATAATTAAAAAATTGATAGGAAACCAAACCGGACCCCGCCAATTACTATTTCCTCCAAATAATCCACTGTCACTTTCTGCAGGAGTATATTTTACACAGTAATCCGTTTCGTTGAGATTCAGCGTATAAGGATTTTTTTCATATTCTTTAGAAAGGGCTCTTACTCCATAATCACTCAGAAATTCATCAGGATTCAGCATTCTGGCCAGTAATCTTTTTAACCGATGTCCTCGAAGTAAAGACAAAAGGTGCTTGGAATCCTGTCCTTTTACTTCCCATCTTGAAACCAATGCTGCCAATTCCGGCTTATTATCCAATACCCATTTCATTCTTTTCTTAAAATTGGGTAAATTTTCAATCATTTCATCGTCTATTACCTCAACAGCGAACATCGGAATTAATCCTACAATGGTTCTCAGTCGTAAATACATATGAGTTCCGTCACTGGAAGCAATAGCATCATAAAAAAACTCATCTTCTTCATCCCAAAGGCTGAAATTTTCTTCTCCCATATTATCCAGTGAATTGGCAATGGCCAGAAAATGTTCAAAAAACTTCATTGCCATTTCTTCATATACATTATTGTATTGAGCAAGCTCCAAAGCGATCCGCATCATATTCAATGCAAACATGGCCATCCAGCTTGTACCGTCCGACTGTTCCAGCTGTTCTCCATTGGGCAAAGTAGAATTTCTATCAAAGACCCCAATATTATCAAGCCCTAAAAAGCCGCCTTCAAAAATATTGTTACCATTAATGTCCTTTTTATTTACCCACCAGGTAAAATTCATCAGCAGTTTTTGAAAAGCACTTTCCAAAAATTCAAGATCAGGCTTGTCTCTTACATATTCATCAATTTTAAATACCCTGAAAACTGCCCATGCATGTACCGGAGGATTCACATCACTAAAGTTCCACTCATAGGCCGGAAGTTGTCCGTTCGGATGCATATACCATTCAAATAAGAAAAGTTTTAGCTGATGTTTGGCAAAATCAGGATCAATTAATGAAAAACTGATGGTATGAAAAGCCAGATCCCAGGTTGCATACCAAGGATATTCCCATTTATCGGGCATGGAAATAATATGCTCATTATTGAGATGTTTCCAGTCATAATTCCTGATTCTTTCACGCGATTTGGAAGGAGGGATCTCTGCAGGATCACCTTTCAGCCACTTTTCAACATTGTAATGGTAAAACATTTTATTCCAGAGCATACCGGCAAATGCCTGTCTCTGCACCAGTTTTTCATCCTCTGACTGGATTCCTTTCTGGACTTCAGTATAAAACTCATCTGCTTCCTTATGTCTTGTTTTAAAAACAGAATTGAAATCACTGAACGGATCTTTTAAATCTTTATCTGAGATCCGGAACTCGTAGGTTTTTGTTTCTTTAGGTCTAAAATATTCGTCTATAAAAAAGGATGCTTTTGTTCCTGTATTTTTAGGATTAATTGCCTGAGAATTTCCGGTCAGTATAAAATCATTAATTCCATCCTTACAATACCTGGACTCATTGGAAGACTGATACAGCCTTTGATTATTGGTCTCATTATTACAGAACAATGTTTTTGAAGATTGTTTTGCGTACAAATTCTTTATTTCAAGATCCTGATGATTTATCCTGATATGATTAGCTTCCTCAGCAGACAATTGAGGTTTATAGTCATCACATCCCCATTTCCAAGTGTTTCTGAACCAAACTGTTGGCAAAATAACAAGAGCTGCATCTTTTTCTGCTTTATTGACAATCGTTAATCTAATAAGAATATCTTCCTGGCCTTCCTTAGCATATTCAATAAAAATATCAAAGTATTCATTATGCTCCAGAATTCCGGTATCGATTAATTCATATTCAGGTTCATCCTTATTTCTTTCCGCATTTGTTTTTATCAAATCATCATAAGGAAAAGCATTTTGAGGATATTTATACAGCATCTTCATATAAGAATGCGTAGGCGTAGAATCCAGATAATAGAAATATTCTTTTACATCCTCACCATGGTTACCCTCTCCATTGGTAAGTCCAAAGAACCGTTCCTTTACCATTTTATCTTTTTTATTCCAGAATCCAACAGAGAATACAAGTTTCTGAAGATCATCACATATTCCACAGATCCCTTCTTCACCCCATCGATAAGTTTTGGCTTCTGCTGTATCATGGCTGGTATAATTCCAGGCATCACCATTTTCACTGTAATCTTCACGAACAAGTCCCCATTCACGGTTACTGACGTAGGGTCCCCATTTTTTCCATGAAATATCTGAAACTCTTTCTTTTTCTGACATAAGCGTTAATTATGAGTAATGGGTTTTAAAACGTATTCACAAATTGGTAACAACGGTTACCAGACTTTAAATTTTAAACCAAGAAATCCTATCCACCTGTAGAGAAACTCTCAAATGTTGTCATTCCGCCATCAACGAAAATACTGGTGCCTGTAATATAGTCTGCAAGATCGCTGGCAAGAAATACAGCCAGGTTTCCTATATCCTGAGGTTGTCCGATTCTGTTATAAGGAATAAGGGTAAGAAGTGAATTGAGTGCCTCCGGTGTACTCCATGCCTCTTTATTGATCGGTGTCTGAATAGCTCCCGGACAAATAGAATTGACCCGAATCTTATCAGCACCATATTCCTGAGCTAATGTCTGCATCAGCATTCTGACCGCCCCTTTACTGGAAGCATAATTAGCATGCCCTGCCCAGGGAATGATTTCATGCACAGAACTGATATGAATGATCTTTCCACAGGCTATAGAACGGGACGGATCTATTCCCCGTCGGAGAAATTCTTTGATCGCTTCTCTTGCACAAAGAAACTGACCGGTGAGATTAACGCCTATTACCGCATTCCATTGGTCTAAAGTCATTTCAGTAAACTTAGCATCTTTCTGAATTCCGGCATTGTTTACCAGAATATCTACAGTTCCAAATTCTGCAACGACATCCTGAAACATCCGGATCACCTGATCTTCCTGCGAGACATCACATTGATAGGTAATTCCTTTTCCACCGGCATCTGTAATTTCTTTTAATACTGATTTTGCTTCATCCTGAGATCTTGGTGAAGAATGATTGACAATCACAACTGCTCCTGCTGAAGCCAATGATTTTGCAATGCCGGAACCAATCCCGCTGGATGCTCCTGTAACCACTGCTACCTGATTGCGAAGTGATATTTCCATAGTTGTAAATTGATGTTACTCAAAGTTATGGAAACAAATCAGCAGTAAAAAAATTATGATTTTAAAATTTTATTAAAGTTTCTTATACATCAGATATTGAGGCCCGCTTCTTCCGATCCTGGTTTTTCCGTCAAAAATATATCCTGCTTTAAGATAAATATGATAAGCAAGGTCATTTTTCTGGTTAACTGCTAAAACAATTTCATGACAATCTTCGAAATTCACCTTTACAAAATCATCTAATTGCATCATGGCTATCTTCCCTATGCCTTTGCCTTGCATTTTAGGATTTACGGATAAAGACCTTACCAAAACAGCGTTTGCATTATCAGTCAGTTCAAATTTATCCTTTCCAAAATCAAGGACAAAGAAACCTACAGGAACATCATCTTTTAGAATTGTAATGGGAAATGCATCATGATCATCCCTCTTCTTAATATTTTGCAGTGCCTGATTTGCAGTTGCCGTAAAGCGCATCTGATGTTCATCTAAATCATAACTCACCTCTGAAAGATGTTCCTCGGGCTTAAAAAACGCCAACCTTATCATAAGAGGCAGATTTTAGTGATGGTAAATATCTTCATACATTACTCCTGCCCTTATTTCTACCGGAAGCTTATTTTCTTCGGGAACAATGGGACAGTTATAATCATAAGCATTATAGGCACAAAACGGATGGTAAGACTGGTTAAAGTCTAAAATAATGGTATTTCCTTTCGGGGTTTTCAGATCCATATATTTTCCGCCACCATAGGTTTCTTTTTCATTGGTAGCATCCCGGAACGGCAGAAAAAGGTAATCTTTGTATTTATCTTGTTTAATAAGATCCAGACTTTGATACAGCGTTAATGTATAAGGTTTGCCGTCCAGCTCAAAGGTAGCTTTTCCGTATTCTTTATAAGACTTTGTTTTACCTGAAGACGTTGGAAGTTCAAAAGGCTGTGCATCTTTGGTTTTGACAAATTTAGCTGTTACACGGTATTTCAGATCAAAAGGAAAAAAAGGATGTTCTTTAAAATTTTTAAAATTTTCTCCCCTCAAAGGCGTCCTGGCAGGGTCCAGATATTCTTCATTGAGCTCTTTCTGAAATTTTTTGACCTCCATTACTTCTGTAGAAACCATTTTCTGAGAAAAGGCCAATAATGGTAAAAATAAAAAGATCAATATATATTTTTTCATGAACTTAAAAATTATAAGTAAAACTATGAATTTTCCTGCGTATGAAAGTTAAAACTGTACTAAAAAAGCATAATCTGTTTTAAATAAAATTCCTTGTCTTAGATCTAGCATACTTTTTGAGCAGCAAAGGCCATGGACAGAAAGAAATTCATCAAAACGGGTATACTTGCCATTTCAGGTTTTTATTTTCTACAATCAGACCTTTTTCAGGCTGCTGAACGGAGAACAAATACCATAAAACAAACCATAGATTCACCAATTATTATCATTGGAAGCGGCTATGGTGGTGCAGTTTCTGCCTTACGTTTGTGTGAAGCTGGAAAAAAAGTTGTCCTGCTGGAAATGGGTCTTAACTGGGAAAAATCAGGAATTCCCTTTTCCAATCTCTTAAAACCCGGACAAAGTTCAGCATGGCTAAGAAAAAAAACGATTGCTCCTTTTATGAATATCTTTTCCTTAACGCCTTTTACCGGAACACTGGACCGTATGGAGTTTGATACAATTAATATCTGGTTGGGAAGAGGCGTTGGTGGTGGCTCATTGGTTAACGGAGGAATGGCAGTAACTCCCAAGGAAAGCTACTTCAAAGAAGTTTTCCCTAATCTTGACGCTGAAAAGTTTTACAGCCATTACTTCCCTCTCGTACAGGAAGAGCTCAAAGTAAATATTATTGATGAAAAGTTTCTAAATGATTGTCCTTATTACAAATTTACAAGAGTGGGTGAAGAAGAGGCTCATAAAGCAGGTTTTAAAACTATGAGAGTTCCCAATGTTTATGATTTTAAATATATGGAAAAGGAATTCCGGAATGAAGTTCCCCGCTCTGCTCTCAATACAGAAGTGATCTATGGAAATAACCATGGTAAAAACAGTTTGGATAAAACCTATCTGAAAAAGGCTTTAGAAACTGGAAATCTTGAAATTCTGGATCTGCATTGTGTAGATCATATTAAACTCAATGATGATAAAAGTTATACATTAAATGTTCAGCAAATTGATACCTCAGGGAAAGTGATTGCTGATAAAATTTTCAATTGTAAGAAACTTATCCTTTCAGCGGGAACAATGGGAACTTTACAACTTTTATTACGTTCAAATGCAGTTAATAATCTTCCTGTTCACGAAAAAATCGGAAAGAACTGGGGGAACAACGGGAATTTTATGACAGGAAGAAACTGGGTAAAACCATTATCAGGTGGAACCGGTTCAAAACAATCAACAATTCCTGTGGGCGGAATTGATAACTGGGATGATAAAGAACATCCTTTTTTCACCGAAATAGCGCCTTTACCAATGGGAATGGATGTTGCCACAGCTTTATATCTGCTCATCAACAGAGTGAACAAGAAAGGAGAAGTAGGATATGATAGAATCAATCAGAAACTTATACTAAACTGGGATGAAAGCCATACAGCCAACATGAAAGAAAATGCCAGGTATTTTATCCGGAAAATGAATAATGCGAATGGAGGTACCCGAAGCCACTTTCTGTTCAACAATGGTTTTGGAGCAGATATTTGTTATCATCCGTTGGGCGGATGTGTATTGGGTGAAGCCACCAATGAGTTTGGTAAGCTAAAGGATCATGAAAACCTGTATGTACTTGACGGTTCGCTAATTCCCGGAACAATTGGGGTTAATCCATTCGTAACCATTACAGCTATTGCCGAATATTGTATTGAAAATCTGATCAGGCAGAATGAATTTTCTTAAGAAGGTAATGCTTTTACTTCTTTCAGATAATTTCGGATGTCAGCTTCATGCTGAAAAGGATATTCAAAATTCAGTTTTTTGGCTAAAACAGTTCCCAGTTCATGAACAAGGTCAGCAAAAGCAAAAAGAGCTGTCCAGTTTTCTTCAAGATCACTTCCTGAAAAAGTAGCTTCTACTTTATTCCACTCTTCTGCAGAAAGATATTTTTTGAAGAGCCTTCCGTGTTTGTTAGTGGTTATATTTTTCCAGTCATGAAAACTTGCAATATACCATTCGATTAAAGGAACCAGATAATCGGTTCTCAAGATATCTTCAGACATGAATTTAGCGTAGAAAATATCACCGCGCTTAAGACATTTTGCAACATACATGGTATCCCACCAGAAATCATTCTGTAATTGTCTAAACTCTTTTTCCGTTGGTTGATGAATCATGATGGATTGATAGGTTGGAGCCTTCAGATCCTTTGTAAGACCATCTTTATCAATCAAAACTTTATATCCCACATCCCAGTCATCAGAAAGTTTTTCTTTCTTTACTTCTTCAGAAAATTCAGATACCTGATACAGCTTAAAATCAACTTTCACATGGTCTTTGTATAAAACCATCTTCATAGCATGTTTTCCATCAAAGACTGTATCATCTTCCTCTATCATGGAAATGGGTTCTCCAAAAAGACTGATCCATTCATTATGATCTTCGTATGCTTTTCTGTTTTGAAAAACCAGTTCCACATCAAGATCACTGAAATCATCTACAGGAGCATATGGATTGACCAGTGAACTCGTCAAAAGAACAGCACGGATATCTGGATTGTTTTCTGCCCAGTGAATGATTTGTTCCAGCTTTTCTTCTCTAACCTTCATGTTAATAAGATTCTGATATTTTTACACGATAAACATCGGAAGAATTCCTTTTGATAGATTCCACAAAAAAACCACCTTCTTCAGGGATAACTTCTTTAAGATCGAAACTTTTACAATCCTTTGGAAGCCCTGAAAATATTAAAGTAAACCAAAAATCCTTCATAAAGGGAACAGCCGTCCAATAAGGAGAAATTGAAATATTCTCCGCATGAATCATCTTGCTTCTATGCTCAGACTGGTTATCAAAAAGATAGGTTGAATGCCAGATCCTGATTAAGTTCCCTAAAAATGGTGATGCGGGAAAGCAACAGTGTACAATTACCTGTTTCTCTTCTTCTATTTTTGTCTGAAGAGATTCCAGGAGTTCTTTTGCAATAACCGGCTTTATAACTATTTCTTCCACCTTTCTATAAGTAATAAGTGATGAGCAATGAATAATGCTGTTGGTATCACTTATTATTCATTGCTCATTATTAATATTTAGTATTCTAATTCCAGCTTCTCCTTGGTATATCCCCTTACCTTTTCAGTAAGTTCAGGGTGCTCAGCCAGTTTTTGTCCGTATGACGGAACCATTTCCAGTAACTTGTCTTTCCACTCTCCCTGAAGTTTCTCAGGGAAACATTTTTCAAGAACATTCAGCATGGCGTATACTGCTGTAGATGCACCTGGTGAAGCTCCCAATAAAGAAGCAATTGTTCCTTTTTTATTCACTACCACTTCAGTTCCGAATTCCAGTTTACCTCCTAATTTATCATCTTTTTTAATGATCTGAACTCTTTGTCCGGCTACTTTCAGTTCCCAATCCTCTTCTTTAGCATCCTTGATAAATTCTCTTAAATGCTGCATTCTCTGAGATTTGGTCATCGCTACCTGCTGAATAAGGTATTTAGTCAGAGGAAGATTATGCCACCATGCCCCAAATAAAGATTTTAAGTTTTTGGTATTCACACTTTCCGGTAAATCAAGGTAACTTCCTTCTTTCAGGAATTTTGTTGAGAACCCAGCGAAAGGTCCGAAAAGAAGAGCTTTCTGGCCATCAATGATTCTAAGGTCAAGGTGTGGAACTGACATTGGTGGAGCATCTACGGTTGCCTGTGTATAGACTTTAGCCTGGTGCTTTTCTACCAATTCCTGGTTATGTGTTACCAGCCACTGTCCTGAAACCGGGAAGCCTCCGTACCCTTCACTTTCTTTAATATCTGAACTGTCTAATAATGGCAGAGCATATCCTCCGGCACCAATAAATACAAAATCAGCAGTTACCTCCTGTTTGTGGTTATGGATTCTGTCCTTCACCTTCATCTCCCACTTTCCGTCTTCTCTTGGATCAATATCCTTCACCTCATGATATAAAAATACTTCTACATTAGAATCTTCCAACAGGTGTCTCCCCATTTTTCTGGTTAATGTTCCGAAGTTAACGTCTGTTCCCATATCCATTTTGGTAGCTGCCATTACTTCAGACTTATTTCTTTTGCTCATTACCAATGGAATCCACTCTCTTAGTTTATTATGATCTGTAGAAAATTCCATTCCGGAGAAAAGAACTGATTCTGACATTTTATCATGACGTTTCTTAAGATATTCAGCATCTTTTTCACCAAATACCAAACTCATATGGGGACAAGAATTGATAAACTCCTTTGGTTCCTGAATATATCCTTTCGTTAATAAATATGCCCAGAACTGTTTTGAAATTTCAAACTGTTCCGCGATACTTTCTGCTTTTTTGATATCAATACTACCATCCGGATTTTCCGGTGTATAATTTAGCTCACAAAATGCGGAATGCCCTGTTCCGGCGTTGTTCCAAGCTGCTGTACTTTCTTTGGCAAACCTTCCCAGTCTTTCGAAGATGGCAATTTCAAGTTTTGGATCAAATTCATGAAGCAGCGTTGCTAAAGTGGCGCTCATGATTCCGCCCCCTATCAGTACAACGTCGTATTTAGGTTTCGGTGTTCTGCTTGTAAGCGATTGTGACATAATTTTAAATTTTAGTTCAAATTTCGGGAAAAGTTTTAAAAAGAGAAACGCGTTTAACGATTTTAACACGTTAATTTTTGTTCTAAAAACACTTATGAATTATGCAAGGCTATATGATGGAAAGTATCAATTTATTTTGTTCATTTGATTTATCAAAACCATCAGATTTAAATGCTAGACTACATTAGAATATCTGCTTAATTTTTAAAGATTTTAACGCTATGATCGTTAAGAGAACCTTTATTACCTCTTATTTTACGATCGCAGGGGCACTTCGTTCAGCTAGAATTCCTACTTTCAATCTGGCCCTTTGCGAGCGCTACGTTAAAAAAACTCCGTTATACAGAAGTATAACAGAGCTTACATATTTTAAAACTGCTTTTAGTTTAATTTCGCAGTTAATTTCTTAAACTGCTTTTCAGCATTTTTACCTTCATAAAGAATGGCATATACTGTATCAATAATTGGCAGTTTCAGATTTTTCTGCTTGGATGTTTTGTAAATGGACTGTGCAGCATAATATCCTTCTGCCACCATGTTCATCGACTGGATTGCTGATTTTACAGTGTATCCTTTTCCGATCAGGTTTCCAAGATTTCTGTTTCTTGAGAACAGTGAATAAGCGGTTACCAGAAGATCACCCAAATAAGCACTTTCATTGACATCTCTTGGTGCTTCATAAATTGCTTCCAGGAAAATTTCCATTTCACGGATCGCATTGGACACAAAAACTGCTGTAAAGTTATCTCCATACCCTAAGCCGCTGGCAATTCCGGCTCCGATGGCAAAAATATTTTTAAGAATAGCACTGTATTCATTTCCAAGAATATCTTTACTGGTTTGAACCTTAATGAAATCTGAACTGAAAACTCCTTCCAGCTTTCCTGCCGTTTCATCTTCTACAGTAGCAATGGTAAGGTAAGAAAGTCTTTCCATGGCAACTTCTTCAGCATGGCAAGGTCCTGCAATAACTGCCTGATTTCTGAAACCTATTTTAAACTCATCACGCAGATAATGGGCCACCACATCATTTACCTTAGGAATAATCCCTTTAATTGCAGAAACAAAGATTTTATCTGAATAATCACAGGTCATCTTATCCAAAGTATCTGACAGATAAATGGAAGGTGTTGCCAAAACAACAACATCACATGCAGAAACCAGTTCATTAATATCTGTGGTTAGTTTTAAACTTTTCAGGTTAAAATGAGCAGCGGTAAGATAAGTCGGGTTATGTCCACGAAGTTCAATAGCTCCTTTTACAAACTCACTTCTTACACACCAGTGCACAACTTTGCAATTTTCAACAAGCATTTTTACGATAGCAGTTGCAAAACTTCCGCTTCCTACTACTCCTACAGAAACATCCTTTTTAGTCTTTTTTGGATTCGAAGATTCTGAAATAATTTTCTTTTTAGCCATAATTGGAATGTGAACTGCAAATATATTAAACAAAGATTTAACAGAATACTTTAAGGCATGATAAAAAACCACTTTCTGAAAAAAATAATGCTTCAGCACAATTAAATATACAATTCAGCGTTAGATACAGAAAAAACTGAATTTTAATTAAAGATTACTTACAAAACTTATTTTTAATTAAATTTGCAGCCTTAAAAACCGTTTTAAACATCTAAGAAAGGAAATATGAAAAAATTTCTAAACAGCAAAAAGAACGTAAACATTCTTCTGGGAGGACTTTTACTAGTAGTTTTTGCACAAGGCATCTTCATTGCCAAACTTTTCTCGGAGAAGGATGACAAAAACTATGAAGTGAATCTTGTAAAAATAAACACTGAAAAAGACAGTGTAGATTACCTGAAAATGAAAACTGATCTTACCCTTGTAGATCAAACTGTTTCTCAACTGAACTCTTTCCTGAAGTCTAAAGACATTTCGAATGAAAAGCTAATGATGCTTGATCAGGACAGTATTGCCAATTCTATTTATCTTTCCAAACAAGCCAACCGATACAGTCAATATCTGATGGACCTACAGAAAAAACTGATGCAGGTTCCATTAGGAATGCCTACAGATGGATATATTTCATCTAATTTCGGGATCAGAAAAAATCCTATTCCCTTTAAAACTGTTTTTGCTTCGGTAAAATCAAGTGCTGCCACGGAAGCTAAACCTGTTGCAGCTGCAGCTCCGAAACCGGAAGTTAAGGCTGAACCTGTTGAAAAAATCGTTGAATTAACGGATAGTTATGGAAATAAAAGAGAAGTTAAAGTAATGGTGACTCCAAAAGCGGCTCCTGTAGCAGCTGCACCTGCTGCATCAACTTCTGCTGCAAAAGCTGTTGCCGGAAATACGACTTCTAAAGCGGCTCCCATGGAAAGAAACAATCCTCCTGCTGAAGCGGATCAGATGCAGTTCCATAAAGGACTTGACATTGCTGTTGCCTTCGGTTCTGATGTAAGAGCTGCCGCTGCCGGAACGATTATTTTCTCCGGACAAAAGGGAGGTTACGGAAATTGCGTCATTGTTTCTCACGGAAACGGACTGGCTACCCTTTACGGACATTTATCACAGCTGGTATCTAAAGTGAATGATAAAGTAAAAGTAGGTCAGGTGATTGCTAAATCCGGGAACTCCGGGCGTTCTACAGGACCCCATCTTCATTATGAAGTACATAAAAACAATACTCCGGTGAATCCGAGGTTGTTTATGAATCTATAAAAGAAAGCTGTCTCCAATGAGGCAGCTTTTTTTAATTCTAAAAGATAGTGTAGTAATATTCTCGCCGATTATGCAGATTTTTAGTACACAAATATTTGCTAGATCTGTGGGAGATTATTTTCGCAGAGTGTTTTAGAATTACAATACAAACAAAAACAGCTGCCGATGGCAGCTGTTTTTTATTTTAAAATCTTAAGAGCTCCTTTAGGATGGGTAAATGTACCATCTGGTCCTGCAATATTCGAATAGACTATATTTTTATTGTAATCCTGGATATGAGTTACATTAAATCCCAGATGAGGCTCATGCCAATACACCATAAAAATATTTTTTGCTACTTCCACAGCTGTATATTCTACAGTATCTGTACTGTCTTTTGAACTTCCTGCTGTTCCGGTAAATGTCATTGTTTTATTGTCTTTAAAATCGAGAAGAAATTTTACAGTTCCAAAATCAACTTCTACCTTCTTACCGATGGCTGGATATGGTGATTTTAAATCCCAGGCCATTTCACCAAGAAAAACCTTTGCTCCCATTTCAAGTTCATCTTTTCCCGGAAGATTTGAGTATTTTTTAACCATAAAATCTACGATAGAAGACGAGGTTTTATTTTCAGTAACAGCTTTCTTATAGTTTTCAAGATAGGTTTTTACAAAATCCAGAGATGCCGGAGACAGAGACTGTTTTGCAAAATGTGAAGGAACTACCTGTTCAGGTTTTAGAGATTTCATCGCATCAATTTGGCCGATCCACTGATCGATAGCCTTTACATTTTGAGTATCTGCCATCCAAAGATGTGAATCTACGGAAACAGAAATCCCTCCTGCTATAGTCTTTATAGACGGAATCCAAAGAAAGCTGTGCGCCGGATCTTCAGTATTTTGTCTGATCTCAATCTTATTTCCTTCCAGATCAGGAATGGAGGTCACCGCTTCCGGAACAATAATTTCTGAAGGAGCATCTGCTTTCAACTGCGGTTTCCAAACCGCCATTTTATCATCCTTTGAGGCGGAAATAAGATAAGCAGTCTGTGCTGTAGAAATAATTTTCACATTAGGAAAAGCTTTTTTAATCACATCTAATCCAAAATAGAAATCCGGATCGCTATGGGAAATAAAAACCGTTTTCAGATTTTTTCCGGTAGCTTTTATTTCTTTTACCAACTGTTCTGCATATTGCTTTTGAAACTGAGCATCAATAAGTATGGCATCTTTATCTCCATAAATAATGGTAGAGGTAATTGGAAAAATAGCCTTGGTTCCGGGATTATAGACTTTAACCTTCAGATTTCCTGCAAATATGCTGATGAAACCTAAAATGGCCATTAATGATAATAATTTTCTTTTTAACATTGTTGTTCTTTTTAAATTAATAAGCTGCAGTGAAACGTTCACGAATGTGATTGTTCTGCTCCAGTTCATCCACTAAAGCTACGGCTACATCTTCTACCGAAAGACGGCTTCTTCCTTCTGCATCGAATACCGGAGTTTCCAAAGAGGTTCTGTATTGACCTGTTCTTGCTCCTACATTCGCCTGGTTCATTTCTACTGCCGGACTAAAGAAAGTCCAGTCTAATGTATTGTTTCCTTTAATCTTATTTAAATAATCTCTTGCAGCAGTTGCTCCCGGTTTATAAGCATCCGGAAAATCGGGTGTGTCTACAATCTGAACATTATCCGGTGTATAAAGGCTTCCTGCCCCTCCTACTACAATCAGTCTTTTTACTCCTGATTCTTCTACTGCTTTTTCAATATTTTCAGAGCCATTTAAAAAGTCGTTGTAAAGATTTGGATTCGTCCATCCTGCATTAAAAGCGCTGATTACTGCATCACTGCCTTTTAAAGCTTCTGCTAATTCTGTTACATTGTTTACATCAACGCTTTTTGCTGTTACATTTTCCTGGGTTTTCACCTTCGATGCGTCTCTTACCAAAGCTTCCACTGCATATCCTCTGTCTGCCAATTCTGTTACGATGTGTGCTCCTACAAATCCTGTTGCACCAATTACTGCTACTTTTTTCATAATATTTTATATTTTAAATTAAATTGTAATAAATTTTGTTACATTTAAGGGTAAAAAATTTTATTCGAATTGATCTGCGAATTCCTGCAAAGATTTATCTCCTAAAAACTGACTTACCAACTGATCTGTCTCTTCAAATAATGTATTTAAATGACTGTTAATTTCTTTTCCAACGCTACAGGCTGGATTAGGATTCTGATTTTTCTTTCCCAATACTTCTGTATTCTTTACCGATCTGTAAATCTCAGCAATTGTAATATTTACTGCATCTTTTGCCAGATGGCTACCTCCTTCTTTTCCCTGTCTGCTGACAATTAAGCCTGCTTCTCTTAAGACGCTGATCTCTTTACGTACAATAACAGGATTCACATTGATACTGCCCGCAACCCAATCAGAAGTGAGCCACTCCTGAGGACTTTTCGCCAATAAGGTCATGATATGTATTGCCGTAGCAAATCTTGTGTTATTCATTGTAATTACTCTGCAAAGATACACAAAATTTAATTGTAACAAAATATATTACAGTTAAATTTTTCTTAAAGGATTAATTTATCCAGATCCAGCAGTAAGTAATTAATGTTTTGATTGATCGTTCGTGTAGCTGACTGCATCTGATTGAGCATAGCAGCCCTGTTATGAAGGTCATCTGCCCTGTAATATCCACCATCGCTGAAAATAACGGATTGGTCCGCAGATGTTTTATCATCATCAAACTGATAATGCAGCCACCTTTCTTTCATATTTCCGATAATGGAGTGCTCTTCTTTATTAGAGAATTTCTTTTCGGTGTACATGTACCAGATAAACGGTGGAAAGTTTGGTGATTCTAATTTTTCTTTCCAGATATCTCTTAAAAGGTTTCTCTGATGAATAAATTCTACCTTTTTTCCTTTCGGATTAAGGGTTGCCAGACCAAAACCTGCTCCCAGAACCCCACCCCCAATATCAATGGCATTACTCCATCCCTGATCACTCACAATTCCACCCGCAATGGAAGCCGCTGCACCTGTAATGATAGAATATAAGATCATTTTATTATTCCTGGAAGAATTGAGATTATCTACATAATTTCCAATCTGGGCTACTCTTTCTCCTTCACAATCAAACTCTGCTGCTACAGCATCAAGCTCAGTAAGGGCGATTGTAATTTTACTGTTGATCTTTGTCTTCAGCTGCAGAACTTTAATCTGGGAAGCCAGGGATGAGTCTTTTTTCAGATCCATTATTTTATGTACTTCATCCAGATTATCCAAAGCATTTAAAATTAAAATACTCTGGTCAGAAAACATCTCTTTAAGTTCTATATTCGCTGCTAAAATAGAATCTGAATTATAGGAAGGAACTTTATTGTTATAGTTATATTTGAAGGGGGCTTTACAATAGCTGTCCTTCAAAGTAAGTATATTTTGCTGAATAACCTGATTCTTCTTGGAAACACAGGAGGTTAACAGGCCAACAACAGCGAAAAGGTAAAAGAGTTTTTTCATTCAGTAAGTTTTTGTGTTGTGTTGGATTCATTGTAAAGACAATACTTACCTCTACGTCATTTTTTACAATTTATCTATACGAATATAATACAAATAAAAAAAATTACCTGAAATCAGGTAATTTTTTTATCTATTTTTAAGCTGGATTATTTAATACCAAGTAATTCCACTTCAAAAACTAGGGTACTGTTTGGTCCGATCTCTTTACTGATTTCCTGATCTCCATATGCTAAGTGTGGTGGAATAATCAGTCTCCATTTACTCCCTACAGTCATTAACTGAAGTGCTTCTGTCCATCCTGAAATTACTCTGTTTAAAGGGAAAGATGCAGGAGTTCCTCTTTTTACAGAACTGTCGAAAACCTTACCGGAAATGGTAGTTCCGTGATAGTGGCATTTTACAGTAGATTTAGGGCCTGGTTTTGCTCCGTCTCCTTCTGTAATAATTTCATATTGTAGGCCGCTTGGTAATTGAACAACACTTTCTCTCTTACCATATTCTTCCATATATTCTTTACCGTCATTAAGATTCTTTTCGGCTAATTCTTTTTTACGTTTAAATAACAAATCTGCTACTCCCATATTATAATTTTTTACAAAGATAATGCTTTTTTAGGCTTGGAAGATGGAAGCTGGAGCATGGAAGTTTAAAAAACTGAGGACATCAACAACAAATATTTTTTTTTCATCCATTCTCATTCAAAATAATTAAACATTAATAATCAATAAGTTAAATAACAACTTCATTAAAACAATATACTACAAAATTCCGATTTTCAACTTCCAGTTTCCGGCTTACTTAAAATTCAAATAATTGTAACAATCTCTTAACACAAATTCCGAAACTTGGCGTTATAATTGGATTTAAAAACTAAATGCCAAATCCGATATTATATAACAAGAAGTTTGATGAGCTTAATGAAGAGGAAAAAAAACTTCTGGAAATCAATAAAAAGTCAATTGCAGATTTTGTTGAGCAATCCTCTTCTATAAGTGATGTCAATTATGCTACCAGAAATGCCCATGCGAAGACTTATGCTGTAGCCAGAGGAACATTTTGGATAGATCCGGCTATGCCTGAATTTCTCAAACCTTTTTTTGATAGAGAAAAATTTGATTTATTTATCAGGCTTTCCAATGCCCAGCTAAAAATTACAAATTCTAAAAAAGATATTCCTGCTTATGGTTTTGCCGTTCAGATCAGGGATGAGAATAATAATCTGCTCTCCAATTATCCATTGGTGAATTTTCCGCTGTTCCCGGTTAATTCTGTTTCTACTTTTTTAAAACTGTTTACAGCCATCAATCTTTTTTATATCAAAAAATGGAGCAGTTTATTTTCTCTGATAGCACAAATGATTAAAATAATTCCATCTGTTTTTACAGTCTCTTTTATCCGAAATGCAATAAAACTGTTCAGTAAGAGAAATGATTTCATTCTTTCTTTTGATTATCATTCCGTAGGTGCTTACCGTTTGGGAGATTATATGATGAAAATTAAGTTGAGCCCCCAGTCAGTAAATAAGAACATAGATAAGAAACAAAACATGAAAAAGGCTTTAAAGAATTATCTTCAAAAGAATGATTATACCGCAGATGTTTTGATTCAGCTTTGCTATAACCTGAAAGACCAGCCTATCAATAAGCTTAACGTGGAATGGAAAAACTCTCCATTCATTAAAATCGGTGAAGTAAAGATGGGTAAAGGTTCTCTATTGGATGCGAGAGACTGCAGTAACGAATTACTTTCATTCAATCCTTTTGAAAGCAAGACTATCTTTCATCCGGTCGGAAAGATTCAGAAACTTCGGGATCAAGCCTATAAAATTTCTGTACAGACGAGGAGAAAAATCAATAAACTGCTACACGGGAAAGAAGTCAAATGATAAACATTTAAAAGTTTAAATTTTCTCTTTCACTATTCTGTTTATAAAATAAAAGACTGCTAATACAACAGTCTTTATTCTTCTATTTAAGCTTCCTATCTTCGTCTTTTATAGCCAGATCATTGATGCTTGTGTATCTTTTCGCCATTAATCCGTTCTCATCAAATTCCCAGTTCTCATTTCCATAGGCCCTGAACCAGTTTCCTTCTTTAGTCTGGTATTCATATTCAAAACGAACGGCGATACGGTTTTCAGTATGTGCCCAATATTCTTTCTTAAGTTTATAATTGAGCTCTTTTTCCCATTTGTTCTGAAGAAATCTAACAATCTCTTCTCTTCCGTTTACGAAAGTATCTCTGTTTCTCCATTCGCTGTCTATCGTATAAGCTTTGGAAACCTTTTCTGGATCCTGACTGTTCCAGGCATCTTCTGCCAGCTGAATTTTTTGCTTTGCCGTTTCAAGAGTAAAAGGAGGAAGCGGATGTTTCTGTTCCATTGTTTAAGGTATTAAATTGGTGATTATTTTTTTTGATTTTTCAATCAGCTCATTCGATCTGAACAGCTGGCTTTCTATGATACTGCTTTCAAAAAGCATATAAATATGATCGGAAAGCACCTCATCTTTCAACATATCTAAAAAATAGTTTCTCAGATCTGCTTTATGGGACTGGATTACATTCAGGATTTTAACATTATCCACTGGGATTTCTGATAAAATATTCAAAAAACTGCAGCCTCTGAAGTTCTCCTTTTTATTCATCTCAATCAGGAAATCAAAAGCACGGATCAACCTCTCCGGAAGATCATTCGTACCGGAAGAGAAGGTATAAAGCTCATTAAACCAATACTGATGTCTTACCTTAAGAAACTCTACACACAGATCTTCTTTAGATTTAAAATGCAGGTAAAAACTTGCCTTTGCCACTCCAGCTTCTGAAATAATCTGATTAATTCCTGTGGAATTATATCCCTGTTTTGCAAATAAATCAAAGGTTATTTCTATAATTCTGTCTCTCGGAGAACTCATATTGCTTTTGTTTTGTAAGGCAAAGATAGAATAAAAAAATAAAATAGACAAACCTGTCTGTCTATTTTATTTTTTTGGATGGAAGCTGGAAGAGGGAGGCTGGAGGTACTGTTTGTTTTATAGATAACTATTCACTTTCTTATTAGATAGGAATGATTAAAAGGCAATACTTTTTCCTTTATTTTAAAGAACATCCCTCTCTCTTTACTCTCATTACGTTAACTCCTATTAAAAAGCAGATTAGCTATTCTTCCTCCTATAGGAACCTCCCTCTTCCAACCTCCAGCACCCATCCTTATCTCCACTCTCATTACTTTAATCCTGTTAAAATGCAGATCAGTTATTCTTTCGTCTATAAGAACTTCCCTCTTCCCTCTTCCCTCTTCCCTCTTCCAGCTTCCATCCTTTCTTCCTCTCTTCCCCACAAAAAAGCCCCCAAGATTAATTCTCGGGGGCAATAAATTATATATCAGTATATACTTAGTCTAACTTCTCTTTTTCCTCATCTTCTTTATCAGGGAACATGATAGATAAAATAACAGAAATCACTAATACTCCACCTACAATTCCTAGTGAAACCGGGGATGAAATATGATACCACGGTGCAATAAGCATTTTAACTCCGATAAAGGACAGAATAATTGCCAAACCATACGGAAGTTTGCTGAACATGTGGATAAAGTTTGCTAACAGGAAATATAATGATCTAAGTCCCAGAATAGCAAAAATATTTGATGTATAAAGGATAAACGGATCATCTGAGATCGCAAAGATCGCCGGAATGGAATCTACTGCGAAAAGAACGTCCGTAAACTCGATAACCCCTACTACAACTAATAGCGGTGTTGCCATTTTGATCCCGTTCTGAATAGTGAAAAACTTATCACCATCATAATTATCAGAAACTTTCCAGAAGCTCTTGATCAGTCTTGCTCCTGCTGTATTACTGTAATCTTCGTCATCATCGTCATCTCCGTCTCCCCATGATTTAATCCCGGCATACACGAGGAATAAACCGAATAGGGTCATTACAATATTGATTTTAACAGGAGTTCCGAAAATATCCATTTCAGGAAGATAGGTAAGGTTAATCAACCCTACTCCCGCAAAGATGAATATCGCTCTGAAGATCAGTGCTCCGATAATTCCCCAGAAAAGAACCTTATGATGAAGGAATTTCGGAACTTTAAAGAATCCGAAAACAAGGATAAATACGAATAAGTTATCCACAGAGAGGGCCTTTTCAATCCAATAAGCTGCCTGATACTGGGTAAACTTCTCTACTGCCAGTGCATGACTTTCGGGCGTTCCGTCTGTATTGAAAGCCCAATATACCACTCCGGAAAATACCATGGAGAGTGAGATCCACACGATAGTCCAGATCGTAGCTTCTTTGGAAGACACTTCATGACTTTTTTTGTTGAAGATTCCTAAATCCAGAAGCAGCATGATAACAACTGTTATCGCAAATCCCCACACCAGACCTGGGTGCAGTTCTAAAATACTTTGATGTTTTTCCACTTGACTAATGTGTTATTATATGATAAAAGCAATAGATGTACAAAGTACAAATATTGCTATTTTATTTACATTTTGATGTATAAACGATTATAAATAGTTCATCTGAACAGTTTGGATCGTCTGCTCCAGTTTTCTGTCAGCAGTAGGGTCTCCAATAGCATTGAATTTCCATTCACCGTTTCTTCTGTAGAAAACGCCCAATACCATAGCAACATGTCCTCTGAAAGAAGCATCGTTAGCTACATCATATTTAGCAAAAACCTCTTTTACATTGGTAGGGGTTCCTTCATAGATACGGATAGAAGCAAAAGGAATCGTTCCGAAATCCTGACCTTTATAGCTGTTCAATACCATTGCTACGTGATCTACGTTAGGCTCAAGGTTACTGAAATCTACAGTAATTACTTCGTTATCCAATCCGTCATCACCGTTTACGTCACCTGTAAGATCATCTCCACTGTGTCTTACGGAACCATTTTTCGATTTCAGGTTTCCGAAATAGATTACTTCGGTTACATTTTTATTTGAATCGTATAAAATACAGCTTCCGTCTAAGTCTACTGCCTCTTTTTTAGTTCCGAAAAGTCCTTTTTTTTCAATTGCTCCCCAGTTGATTCCTACACAGGCTTGGGAAAGTTCAGCTCCGTTTTCTTTTTTAAGGTTAATTCTCTGACCTTTTTGTAAGTTGATAGCCATCTTTTTATGTTTAGTTATTATCTACATTTATTGCGAAAAATATAATTCGCTTCTTCATATTTCGATTTACTGATTATTCAGGTTCAAATTAAGCATTGCCCGCAAAATATTTGTTTCTTCATCAAAGGCAAATATCTTGCTCATAATATCTATATTCTCAAGGTTTCTGATATAATCTTTCAAAACACCTTCTACCTCTGGAGGTAAATTGCGTTTTCTTTCATTCATAGTATCTTCCAACTGCTCATTTTTATTTTTAAGCTGGTCAATAATAGTACTTTGATTAGATTGGTTTTCAGAAATATCAAGCTTATCCAAATCTTTGTCGAAAAGATAAAGCTTTTTATCATCTACACTGAAAATAAAATAATCATCAGACTGAAAGATCTTGAAAAGCTCATATTCATGGGTTCCGATCACATAGCCACATACAAAACGGACTTTAAATCCCTGTATGTTCAATCTTCCCAACAGTTTTCTTTCAATGGAATAATCTTTATACTGATAGGCTGGAAAGGATTCGGCTTTCAGCAGAGATTCATCTGCTTCTGATCTGTAGAATTCTTTCGCATACTTTTTATGAAAATACAGTACATTATCCCAATTGGCAGTGAAAATATCTTCTGTAAGATCCTTATACAGGGCTTTCAGATGTTGTGAAAATATACCGCTGTACATTTTCCTGTCGGTCTGAAAACTGTCTGCCTGCCTTTCTTCAAAACCTGAAATATATTTTTTATTGATGTCAATTTCGTTAAGGACCGCCAGCATATCATTTTCCTTCTGTCTTTTGATTTTCGTCAGAAGTTCTATAAGACTGTCGGTATACTGCAGGTGAAAAAGCTCCAGCTTATTGTAATCCAGGGCCGTATTTTCCTGGAACAGATTGTGAATAATATCTGTTTTGATGTAAATGGATATTATGTCAATATGTTCAAAAAAATTAGCCAGAAGTTTAAGTCTTGTTAACCTTCTTTTGCTCTGTGACAATATGGTTGCTGCATCTTCCCCCACCTTAGTACCTATAAATTAACCTCTGACATTCGCTTTCAGTTCGTGCTCCAATGTCTGAAGATCCTGATCCAGTTTTCTTCTGTTGTCAGCTCCCTGTTTCTGGATCTGTTTCACTTCGTTTAATGTGTTGATCAACATTGAAGTTGTTTCTCTCAATGTTTCTACAGATACAATAGTCTGCTCATTGGCTCTCGCTACGTTAACAGAGTTCTGGCCAAGACGTTCTGCATTCTTTCTTAAGATTTCTTCTGTAGTAGCTGATACTTTCTGCTGGATCTCAATACTCTGCTGCTGTCTGTACATGGCAACAGCAAGCGAAAGCTGGTTTTTCCATAACGGAAGCGTAGTGGTAAGAATAGTCTGCGCTTTTTCTGCAATAGAAACGTTGTTATTCTGAACCAGTCTGATCTGTGGAAGAGACTGCATCATAATGACACGTACCACCTTAAGATCGGCCATTCTTCGGTCTAACCTTGCAATGAAGTCCCTCTTATCTGCAATCTGATAATCCTGGAAATTCTGAGGGGCAGTCTCCATCTGAGCCAACTCTACAGCCGCTCTTTCCATTCTGATATTTCCAGCAATCACAAGTTCTTCAATTTGTTTGATAGAGTTTACATTGCTTTCAAAAATTGTCTGAAGAACTGCGTTATCCTTTGTAGAAGTAATAATTCCTGCATTTACTTTGTAAGAGATCTGCTCGATATTGTTGATAATCTTGTCGTACTTTGTAAATAAATTTTCTACCTGAGTGATTACCTTCTTCATGAATGGCAATTTGCTCAGGAAGCTTTTTACTTTATTTCCGTTAAGCTCTTCTACATCTACATAGTTCAGTTCTACCAAAAGGTCATTGATCAATCCGCCAACTTCTCCTGAGTTTGATCGTCTCACATTTCCTAAGAAACTGTCACTCTGGTTGGTTAACGTTTTCTGAAGTTCAGCTCCGAAATTTACAATAGATCCCGGGTTAGCTTCATCAATAGAATTTGCCAAAACTTCATATTTCTGACGTTCTTCTGTCTGTAACTGAGTTAAATTTACGTTCCCCTCTCTATCTACAAGCACTGCTGGTGCTGCATTCTGAATAGGTTGAGCTGGCGTTGGCGGAACCATTGGTGTCGGCTCAAATGTTCTAAGAGGTTCAATTGATCCAAGCGGATCTATGGGTTGATTTTCCTGATTATCCATGATAATTATTTCTGATAAATTGATACAAATTTCTCAAGGCCGTCTCTCTGTCCTGCTCCTACTGCCTCAAATTTCCATTCTCCGTTTCTGTTATAGATTCTTCCGAATTCTACTGCTGTTTCGATTGAGAAATCTTCATCCAATTCGTATTTTAAGATCTCTTCATTCGTATCTGTATTGAAAATTCTGATGAAAGAATTTCTTACCTGTCCAAAGTTCTGTCTTCTTGCATCTGCATCGTGGATGGTTACCACTACTGTAATTTCCTTTACTGCATCATCAATTTTTGTAAGATCAATCTTGATCTGCTCATCATCACCTGATCCTTCTCCCGTAAGATTATCTCCTGTGTGGATTACTGATTTATCCGGAGATTCAGTATTGTTATAAAAAATAAAGTGATTATCTGAAACTAATTTTTTATCATCTCCTAGTAAAAATAAAGAAGCATCCAGGTCAAACCCAGTTCCCGTAGAAGTATTATTAACATCCCATCCTAAACCTACCGTGAATTTAGGTGCGTTGATATTTTCTCTTTGTCCTTTTTGTAAGTTAATAGCCATAATATAATTCCGTTTGTGTTAAAGTATTGATGTTATTTTTATATTCTTTTATTAAATGATAATTGTTGCTGATGGCAAGTTCCAACAGGAGATCCATCTGCTCTTTTTTTACTTTAGACGTAAGATAGTCAAAATTACTTGAATCCAGCCCTAAAATATATTTTACAATCCTTGTATTGAACTGAAAACTGAACCTATTCATTACTTCTGCAATATGTTTCACATTTTTCACTGCGTAATAATTGAAAAAGTTTTCAATTTTAGGATCGAGATCAAAATTCATCAGTTCAGCGTAATACAGAAACATAAAGTCTGCTTCCACATTATATTCGTCCAGGATTTTATTTACTGTATACTCATGACTTCCTGTAATTTTTATATCGTCTATAAAAATACAAAGTTTTCCTCTTAAAAAATCTTTATCGATATAATAAGTATCATTGGCAATCAGATTTTTACGGTCTTCAAAACTTAGATTTCCATAATCTGTAATATAGGTGTGGTTTCTATTGATTTTTGATATAATACTTGATTTCTTTTCTTTCTGAAACAGATAAAAATCCAGGTATTTTTTAAAGTAAAAACATAAAAAGTTGGAGGCCGTAGGAATCGCCATATAAGGGCTTGGAAGCACTACGATCTCTTTATCTGTATTTAAAAGCGTTTCGTTTTCGGAAATAAATCCGTCGAATAATTCTCTTGCAAATTTTTCAGCATACGACTTATCGCCATACTTGAAATAGCTGTATTCTGCGGGTGAGAAAGTGAACTCATCCGCTGAATGAATGTGGTGTAAGCTGTACCTTTTGTTCATGTTATAGTTAGTATTTAAGTAAATGTGCGCTGAACCCGAAGTCAGTAGCTCCTTTATAATCGGCAACAGGATTGTCACCGATGTGCAGAATCCGGTTTAACGGAAGATTCTGATCTTCAATATTATTTTTCACTTCCTGGAAAATGAGCGGGTTCGGTTTTGAACAGTTGATTTCATCCGAATAAATATGGAAATCTATATACTGATCCAGGTTTTCATGGATCAGGAATTTTCTCATTGTCTTTCCTTTGATAAATCCTGTATTGCTCAGAATATTGATAGTTTTCCCCTGGCTTTTAATATCATCAAAAAAATCATGGATATTTTCAAAAATGACAACAGGCTTATACTCTAAAAACAATTCTTCACTTTTCACATAAAACTCGTTCAGCTTTTCTTTGTTTAAAAGCTTTACATCTACATTCAAGGCGCCCAGAATCATCAGATAGATCTCAAAAGTATCTATATTTCCTCCTGTAACCTCGTTAATAGTATTGCAAAGATCATCATAATATTTTACGGTTTTTGCAACCACAGCTATTGGTGCGTCCACATTAAAAAATGAGGAGAACAGCTCAACTCTTTTTGTTTTAAATTCAGGATGAGATTTGATTAGGGTGAGCCACAGGTCAAAAGAAAAATGATAGTGGTTTTGAATGTCGATATCTGTTTTCAATATGTTTTAAGTTAAAAGTTTTATTTAGCTTCTTGAAAAAGATTTAAAATTTATTAATCATCAAAAAGTGTTTAATTTTCTATTCTTCCCAAAGATAAAATTTTTATCAGAAATGTATTACCCTGTACCTATGTTTTAAGATATTTTATGATTTGGGAGAAGAAACAACAAAAAATAAGGACTGTAAGATAAATCTACAGTCCTTATTTTTTGTTCTTATGATTAATTTAAGTTTGAAATTCTTATTATTCCACTTTTGCCTTCTCTCTCAAATCTCTTCGTATCTTTTTTTAATTCTACTTTTCAGGCATAATTTTATACGTTGGATCTTCCTGAATATTGACTTCTACTACAGCCTCGGCATTTTTCAGCATTTTCCGGCAGTCTTCACTAAGGTGTCGAAAGTATAATGTTTTCCCTTGTTGTTTGTATCGTTTTGATAATTTATCTACAGCATCAATCGCGCTCATATCTACAATACGGCTTTCTTTAAAGTCCACTACCACTTCATCGGGATCATTCATCGGATCAAATTTATCTGCAAAAGCTATTGCAGAACCGAAAAACAATGGACCGTATATTTCATAATGTTTAATACCATTTTCATCAGTATATTTTCTGGCACGTATTCTTTTGGCATTGTCCCAGGCAAATACCAGAGCTGCAATAATCACTCCTACCAAAACGGCAAGAGCAAGGTTATGCAGAATAACGGTAATTAAGGCTACTATAATTCCCACAAATATGTCTGATTTCGGCATTTTGTTCACAATACGGATAGAAACCCACTGGAAAGTACTGATGGCAACCATCATCATTACGCCTACCAAAGCTGCCATCGGGATTTTCTCGATAATGGGTGCTCCAAACAAAATAATCAGTAAGATCATAAGGGAAGCTATAATTCCTGATAATCTGGCTCTGGATCCTGCATTAAGGTTCACTAAAGTTTGGGCAACCATTGCACAGCCACCCATTCCGCCGAAAAATCCGTTGGTAATATTAGCCAATCCCTGTGCTACTGATTCTTTGTTGGCATTTCCTTTGGAATTGGTAATTTCATCCACCATAGACAAAGTAAGCAATGATTCGATAAGACCGACTCCAGCCATAATGAGTGCATAAGGGAAAATAATCTGTAGGGTTTCTAAGGAAAATGGAATCTGCGGAATGTGAAAGCTTGGTAAATTTCCACTGATATGGGCAATATCTGCTACTGTTTTCGTTGGGATATTAAATCCAAGAGCTACGGCAAATACTACAATAATAGCTACCAGGGATGCAGGCACCGCTTTTGTAAGCTTCGGAAAGAAATAGACTACAGCAATGGTGAGCGCCGTTAACCCTCCCATAATGTACAAAGGCATTCCCTGAAGCCAGCTTACAACTCCGTTAGTATCTGTAATTTTAAACTGTTCGACCTGGGCCATAAAAATAATGATTGCCAACCCGTTCAGGAATCCATACATGACCGGTTGTGGAATAAGTCTAACAAATTTCCCCAATTTAAAAATCCCGACCAGCATCTGGAGTATTCCCGCAAGGGCTACTGTAGCAAAAAGGTATTCTATACCATGAGATTTTATGAGGGCAATAAGGACAACAATAGTGGCTCCGGCTCCTCCTGAAACCATTCCCGGGCGTCCTCCTAAAACAGCTGTTACCAGCCCCATCAGGCAGGCTGCATACAATCCTGTAAGAGGTGAAAGTCCGGCAAGAATCGCAAATGAAAGCGACTCAGGAATCATGGTCATGGCTACAGTAAAGCCCGCCAGCAGTTCATTTTTATAGTTTATTTTCTTCGAGAAGTCGAATAAGCTGATCGTATTTTTCATTGAAGTGCAAAGGTATAGACTTACCGGATGGTATACAATTTTTCTTTTTCCCTTTTTATTTTCTGCATTCACTTTAGGATAATTCACACATATGTCTAAATAATATGTTAATTTTAATTAAAATATGTCCATAAACATACTTTTTTGTATTTCTGACTGTCTTGGTTTTTAATTTTTGTTTAAATTTGAAAACAATTAAGCAGATTATTTGGTACTAAACAAGATATTCTAAACATAAAAAACTGGTTGTCAACACATACAACCGTACGACACACAAGCTTAACGTAAATAAAATTGCATGAAACAACTTTAATAGGCTATATATTATTTACACAAATGGTAGAAAAAAGAAGTTTGAAAAAGAAGATGAGCGATTACCCATTGGAGATAATGCCTATACCTGAAGGTACATTACACCTATCCTTTTAAGATTAAGCTGTCCGATCTATTTCCAAAGACTTTATGAAGTCTCATTAATGGTATTCAAAATTTTTGAATAGTACCATAGATTTTCCAACTTCAAAATTAAATGAATTATATTCGGTAATACATAATAATATATGTCGCCTATTTTATATTTTTCTATGCAGAAGTTTAATAAATAGATAATATTAAATAAAAATGTTATACAAAGAGATCCATATTGGAAAGTTTATTAAGGAGAGGATTGATGAAAATGAAATAACAATGGAGAGGATATGTAAATTCCTGGACAAAGATGAAGATGCTATAGAAAGGATGTACAGCAGCAGATCACTGGATGCGGATCTTCTTCTGAGATGGAGTAAACTCTTGGAATATGATTTTTTCAGGCTTTACAGTTCACACTTGATTTTATATGCTCCGCCTGCAGCAGTGAATAAAAATCAGCAGAAATCTGACAAAATCCCCTACTTCAGAAAAAATATTTACACTCAGGAAATCAAAGAATTCATCATGAAAAGGATTCTTTCCGGTGAAATGACCCAAAGTGACGTGATTAAGGAATACTCTATTCCAAAAAGTACTCTTCACAGATGGCTTCAGAAAAGTGATACTATTAACGGATAAATTGATCAACAGATGCGTCCCAATTATAAAAAAATATACCAGGACATGCTTACAATGGATTATCCGGAGAAGCTGAAAGATCCAAAAATAAAAGAACTCCTAGGAAAGCTGGATACCAGTGAAGATGTGCTGAAGTTCAATGAACGGCTTTTCAAACCTTCCAGAGAAAGCCAGAGAAATAATCAGAAGCTGAAGACCTATGATAAGAAAACCATGCTTAAACTTCTTGAATACCAAAAGAAGCATGGGCATTCTACCAGCTATATGTCTAAAAAATATAAGATCAGCAGAACGACTCTTTCAAAATGGAAACTGATGTTTGAGGAGGAGCTGGAAAAAACAATGAAAAAAGCCGATAAATAGTATATCGGCTTTTTTGTAAAGGTAACGATAAGGAAAAACCGGGGTATTCGTAAGCCGGAGTCGAACCGGACAGCCTTGCCGGAGTGACCGACTTCGCTATTCCTCCCCCATTAGGTACGATGAAATTTTTCCTAACGACACTTAAGATTTCATAAAAAGGAAGCTGGAAGTGGGAAGAAAGGAAATTGTTAAAGTCTGAAAGAATACCTTGTCTGACTTTATAGAAAATTACGATACAAAGATTATTTCCTACTTCCCGCTTTTGGCTTCATTTAATTTATTCTTTTGTAAATATTTCATTAAAAAACAAGGCAACAGTCAAATAGTGTATTGTCGTGCTCTACCAGCTGAGCTACTCTTCCTGTGTTTTGAGTGGAAGAGACGGGATTCGAACCCGTGTCCCCGTCGTAATGAGCGAAGTAACACTATTCTACGACACTTGTTATTTTTTTATATTGAAAGCTTATTGCTCTTCTTCAGCAATATAGGTCCTTTCAATGGGATGAACTCTTGTATTTTCGGGATAATAATTTAAATCAAAACTACTCCATCCGGATGACCAATATAAAATCATTTCTTTCAGATAGGGTATATCTTTGGTTTCATCATACTTCATATTCTCATCAAAAATACTTTGTACTTCACCTATTATTTCCTTATAAAACATCTGATCTTCGTCGTCGAAAACATCAATATGAATATTCAGATGATCTCTAAGTTCGTTCAATAAATAAGTTCTGAAATCCCATCCCATAATGGTAACCTCGGAGCCGAATGCACAAATAACCGGTCTCCACCTTAGATTTTCATCACTTACTATAAAACGGCAAGATTTTAAAGGTAACAGAACAGGAAGACGGGAAAACCATTCATCAAAGATCTCTTTTCTTTTTTCCAGAGATTTAGGTTTTATTCCCCAGGATTTCAACCAAACATGGTTGACGCCGGTGACACCATTCCACATCCCTTTATAAAGGTAGCCTATCTCACGCACTATCTCTTCTTCATTTTCCAGCCAGTTATAAAAAAAAGTACATTCTTCCGAAATGATCTCTCCTTCATCTTCATATTCTACAACTTCTTTTTTATCAATAGCATGCAGGATTCTTAAAAACTCCCGATGCTCCGGAATAAATCTGACCTTATACTTCTGCTCAACCTCATCGATCTGCGCCTCTGAAAGTCCTTGCCATTTGGCTCCATAAAACCCTTTACAGCAATATTCATCTTCTACGGACCAAATTTTCTCTGTACGTTCTTTGATCCAATATAAAAATTCAGTCAGATTACTTGGTATATCCATTGTTATTAATTTTAAAAATAAAAAGAGGCAAGCTTCGAAAAGACTTGTACAAGATCATTTTCATGACCTTCTGGAGTCGAACCAAATAAACCGAAGTAAGTCTTTTCTACGGCACTCTTTTATACAAATCAGGGTAATATTTCCAGAATCGTTCATGCATTTGCTCTACCTGCTGAGCTACCTCTCCTTTTCGAGGGAAAAGGCAGGATTCGAACCTGCGCCCCAATGTTTATTCAATCTCGAAGTATGATTCTATGACGACACCTGATTTTTAGTTTTTTACTTCTTCATTTGTATTAGTTTTAAAACGACCTTTGAAAAAGAGCAAGGCAATCAGTCAAACAGACCCGTATTAACAGAGTGCTATCTTTACACCATCTGCTTCTGCAGAACAGGATTTGAACCTGACTTCTGTTACCCCACGAAGTAGTCCTGTTTTACGGCACTTGCTTTAATTCTTCCATTGGGCCTTCCTGTATTTCTTCCAGCATCGCTGAAACTTAGTGTACTTTGCATTCACCACTTCTAAGCCGTGTGGAAAACAATATGAACAACCCAAGTCATTTCCGTATTGGAGTCTGGAAATCTGTACTCCGGAAATTTTCTTCGGAAAATCAATCAATTCATATTCATTGGTTCCGAAGGTTTGTTTTAATTTTTTATTTTTTTTCATGAGTATTGAGTATTAGCCTCAATACACTGCTTCTTTTAAATCTGATTTATAGTAATTCATGGTTATTAGTTTATGCTACAAATTTATATGGTTACTGCGCATTCTTTTTACGCAGTTCATTTTTTTTATTAAAAACCAAGCAACAAATCATAAGAGTAATGTTTTTTCAATTGGAAGTTGACGATGAAACTCTTACATACGGCATTGGTTTGTTGTTATCGGGTAATTTGGTGAAAGACGCTGTCAGTTTTGGAATCGAAGTAAGTCTTTCTAACGACACCGGTAATATTAACACTGCAAAATTACCCTCTAAGTACGCATTCTTTTTACGTAGTTTGTTTTTTTAGTAAGAAAATAATGCCTTTATCAGCTCTAAAAGTTTGAAAAACCCTAAAATAGGAAGTAATATCAGAAATACTATGAATATTACTTTGAATATTTTATTTACAAAACTTGTTGGGTCTTCTGCTTCTGAATACTTTCCTTTCTCTCTGTTTTTAGGCTTAAAATCAGGAATATGCTTAGTTTTTTTAAGACTGTCTTTCTCAAGTTCAGCTAAAACCTTCGTGGCATATTCATTAAGCTGAGCTTTATTTCCTCTGAAGACAATATCTTTTAAAATAGCATTTCCGGAATTACTTAATGTTTTTCTGTAAAGCTCAACGGCTTTTTCCATTTCTTTATTTTCAGGTTGAGACAAAATCCAATATTTTCCGGCTTCATCTATAAAGCCTGCTGCATAGTAAATCTGACCTAATTTATTTCTCAAAGAAAGATCATCCGGAAACTGATTGATCAAGTTTCTTAATCTGTCACATGCTTTTTTCTTTTTTCCTGCTTTCAGATCCTGCTCTATTTTATAAAAAAAATCTCCCATGGTTTTATTTTTTATTGAATGCCGGACATGAGCTGTGAAAGTCTTTCTGCACTGTCTATATTCTTTTTCATTACAATTCCTGAAATTCTATTTTTAAAATGTATCTGTTGCTGTCTCATTTTTTCCAATTCTGCTTTCAATGCTGACTCATCAACTTCAAACCTTATTTTTATGTTTTTGATATCAGCAATATTGTCTTCTGTATACTCTGAAAAGCTTATGGTTCCGTTTTCTCTTTTATACAAAACCCAGGGATGGCCAATCCACAAATCTTTCCATTCAGAAGATGGGCTGTCAAAAATTTTCTGCCAATCTTCTATATTCGATAGATCTCCACAGCAGCTGGGTTCAATGAGAATTTCACCATCCTTTTTTAGAACAATACCGCCATCAAAAGAGAGTAAGAAAACCTCTTCATCAGGATCGTCAAATTCTACTTCACTAAGCCTGACGTCTATAATAGTTTGTAAACTCTCATCGTCAATCGCTTCAATATCTGCAAGGTAAGATCCTTTCTTAATGGTATTAAAGTTGATCTTGAGCTGGCAAGCCATTTCTTCCCACTTCATAAACCATTCTTCAGGATCCGGATATTCTGTAACAGTAGGTAGCTGAATATCTTCTTTACAATATTTGAACGGATTGATTTCAATTGTATTAATAAGTTCTATCATAATTTATCAGTTGATTTTTCTAGCCCCGATTCCAGCGGCATCCTTTTTCTGAATAGGCCTTAACGCAGCGGAAAAAGATACAGCGGAAAGCGGGAATAAGCTTCTCAATATATTAATTTTTAAAAGGCTTATTTTTAAATTTCAATAAATAGCTGACTGTCATTCTTAATAGCATTTTCTACAAATCTTTTAAAAACAGGATAATAATATTCCTCAAAATCCTGATCTGACTTTTTACTATTCTTTATGGATTCTAACGTTCTCAGAAAATCATTAGCATCTATTTCTGGAGAATCGTGATCACGCCATCCTATACATTCAGTATGATGCCTTACAAATTCCGGCAATTTTCTGTATTCACAGAAAGGAATTCCTTCATAATACCAATAGTCAAGGTAGTTTCCGAAGCTGCCACCGCCAAAAGTTACATATTCTTTTTGTCCTTCAAATTCTGCCCATAATGTATATTCAGCTCCACAATCAGGAGCTCCGCAAACAGGGCATATACAGAGATGGGTAAGATCTTCTGTCATTATTTTTGATTTTAATGATAATAAATTGGGTGTAATTTAATTGGTATCAAATCTCCCTTTTCTGACAAATATATCATAGTAATTCCCAGCATTAAGCTTGCTGATTTTTTCCAGAACATCCGTTAATCTTTCCCGTTGTTTGCGTTTCAGATTTGCTTTCTGTACATGATCTGTACAATATTCATGTATCTTATCTCTAAAATCCGGACTCATTACATACTGACGCATTTTTTCCAGAACCTGCATTCTAACGGTTAGCAATAATTCATCCTCCCAATCCTTTTGTTCTTTTTGAACGTATCTGGTATCATATCTTTCAAATTCAAATGGAGAAAAGCTTGTACACCAATCGCCCCAGAGGTATTCTTCAGAGCTTCCTGTAAAGATTTCCATAGTATTGCCATCAATCGTAATGACTGAATCCATATTCATATGATCATCTTTTATAAATTTAATCCATTCTTCAGCATCCTGATGAATCTTTAACCCATGGAAGTTTACTACAAAAAAATCTTCTCCATAATCGAAGCATAATGACTTCTTAAATTTAAATTGGAAAGATTCTTCCCCTATCCGTACAACATTTACAAACACGGGATATTTATTGATAATCTTCATGGGTTTATTTTTTAGGAATTAAGGATAATTGAAATAGCAATCCCTTTTACAGCACTACTTTTTCAATCATTTCAATGGCTGACTTCTGGTCTTCCAGGGCATCCAATATATCGAAAATCTTGTCTGACCAACCTGCAATAAGGTATACATCATTTCTTTTGATATCAATGGGCTGTCTGCCATATCCTGCCAGGTCAAAAATATAGAGTTTAGCTTCAGGAGCAATTGCTTTATATCTGTTCCACGAATCTTCAAGAGAGTTTTTGGTTCCGTTAATATCCCACATCTGGGTATCTGTGAAGAGCATTACTTTATCTACAGTTTCTTTTCTTTTGATCAGATCTTCGATCACTAAATAACCATTGGTAGAATAGCCTACTTCACCTTCCCTTTTGTAGAAGGTATCCACATTATTCAGAATACCTTGCTTTGGCATCGGAACACGCAACCAACGGTCACCGAAGATTCCTGTCACCACATTCTGGCATTTTGACTGCAGAATCATAGACATCAGCAAACCGATATCATACAGCAAGACTTTACTCTTAGGAGAAACCGATTTCTGCATAGAGCCTGAAACGTCTGCTGCAATCACTACTGAAGTATTGAATCCGAAACCTTTGATGTTTTGAGCACTTGCCACAATAGCTTCTTCCAACGCATTCCAAACGGAGGACAGATAAGGTGAATCAATCTTTTTCAATTCTCTATACGCTGCCAGAAAACGGAATGGCAATTGTTTTGAATGGCTCACGGCTCTTTCATCTGACAAATAGCTGCACACTTTACTCATTGCTTCAGGGGATACTTCAGCTTCAAGGATATTTCTCAGGTTTCGCAACATGGCCATATAACCCAATTTATTACTGAAAATAAGTTCTTCCCATTTGTTTTTGAAGGCCTCTTTCTTTTCTGTCTCATTTGTGAATTTTTTCTGTCCCAATACTGAAAGTTCTACTTCCCATGTATAAGGCACTTCCAACATATTATAAACAATTTTATTGAAAATAGTCTGCTGATTTTCATCCTTGGCTTTTGGATGAACCAGAAACAAAGCATCTTTAAAAGTTACTTCTGTTTTTCTGTTGTATTTGGCAAACTGATATTCATCAAATTTATTGAAGGATTTCACCAGGCCTTTCTGAATCTGCTTTGACAATCTGTTAAGCTTCTTGGTTTCTGTTCTTTTATTGGCCATCTGATAATAAGCCAGCAATTCTGTAATCTCATCAGCTCTCTGAATAACCCCATCTATTGTTTTGCTCACCAAATCAGTACCGGAAGCTTCCTTCGCCAATTCTGTCACCAAAACCAACGGAATAGAACGCAAATACATCTCTTTTCTTGCATATACGGCCAGCTTTGCTACAAATTCCGGATCATTTTTCTGAATCAGAGACTGTATACGTTCTAATCTGTCATTTCCTTTTTCATAGGTAATATTTGACAGTCCTGTTGTAACCACAGCACTATACAATTCTTCTGCAGGTGTCATCATATAAGCCTTTGCACCTTCGTAGTTTGTTACCTCTATTTTTTCTTTTTTTAGAAAGTTAAATTTCATGAGTTACTGTTTTTATTGTTAAACATAGGAAGAGTTATTGCTTCCTCTCTGATTTCTGATGCAAAGTAAGGGTTGTATTACGCAATGTTTTTGCGTAGATTATTTATTTGAAAAAAAATGTTTTTTTATTTCAGATTGATTGATAAAAACATTTAAAACGTTTATAGATTTTGCTGATGCTTCAGATCTTTTGGCTGTGTTAATATTTATGTTTTGGCTAAAGCCCGCCCCTATTGATGTTGATATTCGTATGGATAATTGTTGTTTAATGACAAGATCTTTTATCTTTTATCTTTTATCTTTTATCTTTTATCTTTTATCTTTTATCTTTTATCTTTTATAACTTTCTTCTATCATTCATTTTCATGAAAGAAATCGGTATTATCAGGGTTTTCAGTCAGTGTTAACTAGCTTTGTCTGCATTAAAATTAAAGCTATGATTAAAGGATTATATGAAACGCATGTTCAGGTAAGTGATTTGGAAAGTGCTGTTCAGTTTTATACTGAGGTATTGGGGTTGAGGGTAGCGCACAGGGATGAAACAAGACCTATTGCATTTCTTTGGATTGGAGAAGAAAAGGAGTTTATGCTTGGATTATGGGAACAGAAAGAAAACCTTCAGACAAGACATTTTGCCTTTACAAGTACTAAAGAAGATATCCTGAACTATTCTGTGAAGTTTTTGGAAAATAAAAATTTAAAGCCTTACAATTTTCTGAAAAACGGAAGTATAGAACCTATGGTATTCGGCTGGATGCCTGCATTGGCCATTTATTTTAACGATCCTGATGGCAATCAGCTGGAGTTTATTTCTATCCTTGAAGGTGATGGGAAGCCTGAATTGGGTGTACTTTCTTATGAGGAATGGATGAAACTTCAATAAAATTCAAAAATGAATTCTGAAATCCTTTACACACAGGATACCGGTCATTTTTTGGCTACGGTTCCCCAAAAAAACAATTATTATATTGTTTTGCTATGTCTGAAGGGTAATACATTGATCAAAATCGGGCATCACAGTTTTGAACTTGGCCCGAATATGATCTCTATTCTTTCTCCCTGCAAAATCTTTTCTACTGAAAATTCTTCAGCTGATTTGGAAGTGATACAGCTGCATTTTGATCTATCATTTCTCAATAAAACCTTCCTCCGGGAAAAAGTCCTGCGCGAACTGCTGGAACTGAACCCCGACTATCCGCCAGTATATTCTCTGGAAGATTCTTTTATGCGTGTTCTGGATAAATTCAGATGTATAGAAAACGAATTGAAGATACAGTCTGCCTATCATCTGGACGTTGTACGTCTGATCACTCTGGAAATATTATACGAATACAACAGAGCCTGTGAATTTTGTCTGCTGGGTTTTAAAAAGAATATGAATCGCAATTATCAGCTCACCTACGAATTCAAAAAATTGGTGGATGCGCATTTTACAGAATGGAAAACAGTAGCTAACTATTCTTCTTTTTTAGGAATCAGTGCCAAGCATCTGACAGAAGTTATAAAGACCGAAACCGGAAATACGGCTTTACAGATTATTCATGAAAGACTTTTACTGGAAAGTCAATATTTACTGAAACACACCACCTGCTCTGTAAAAGAATGTGCCTATAAGTTAGGTTTTGAAACTCCTTCCTATTTTACCCGATTTTTTAAAAACAATAGCGGTGTTAATCCAAATACTTACCGCTGCCAACCGTAAAATGTGACAGATAAACCGCAATTTTGATATTGTTATTTTTCATCTCTCTTATGAAATTTGTAGTCATACATTTTAAGATCATATGAAAGATACAAATCATCAGTCAACACCATTGGAAAATACCTCCTGGCATGCCTTATTCTCTAATGGGAACGGAATAAAAGCCATCACTTTAGCGTTGGGAGTGATGCTTCATGCTACGAATGTCTATCTTGCAACCACAGTGATGCCATCTATTATAAAAGAAATTGGCGGATTGGAATATTACGCATGGAATACAACTTTATTTGTAGTAGCCTCTGTAATCGGCTCTGTCGTTTCTGCAAACCGGATCTCCAAACTAGGACCCAGAAAATCTTATCAAATGGCCATTATCATTTTTTCAACAGGAACTTTAATCTGTTCTATGGCCTCATCAATGCCAATTCTGTTACTGGGGCGTTTCGTACAGGGGCTTGGTGGCGGATTGCTGTTTGCATTGTCTTATGCAATGATCAGAATCGTATTTAAAGAAAGCCTATGGCCCCGGGCCATGGCTCTTATCTCAGGAATGTGGGGAATTGCTGCTTTTTCCGGCCCATTCATTGGTGGAATCTTTGCAGAACATCATGAGTGGCGATGGGCATTTGGGGTTCTTTTGATTATATGCCTGGCTATACTGATCATTGCTTCAGTTATTCTTCCTGATAAAAAAAGTGAAAATATCATTCCAGCCGTTCCTATTTTAAAGTTACTTTTACTTGTTCTGGCTTCTTTTTCTGTTTCTGCCGGAAGCATTTTTGAAAATATATGGGCCAATGTTACTGGCGTTGTTCTTGCTTTGTTTTTTCTATATATTGTAAAAATTAAGGAAATCAAAGGTTCCGGAATCCAACTTCTTCCTTCCGGATCTTATCAGCTTTCGTCCTCATTGGGTAAGGTATACACAGTGATGTCTCTTCTAACAATTGCCACATCCATTGAAATTTTTGTTCCTTATTTTGCCCAGATTCTGAATGGGTTCACTCCTATCCAATCAGGATATCTTACTGTTCTTATCGCAATAGGCTGGACTCTTTCTTCGCTATTATTTTCTGGAGTAAAGTCTCAGTTTTCGTATCGATTAATTCTTACAGGATGTATGATTATGCTGATAGGGCTCATTGGGCTTACGTTAATTTCATTTCCGATCAATATAATGCCTGCCCCAAAACTTGTTTTAAACTGTATGTTTCTTCTGGCAATAGGCATAGGAATCGGAGCGGGATGGCCCCATCTGCTGACCAAAGTATTTTCTTTAGCTCCCAAAGGTGAGGAAGAGCTTGCGTCTACTTCCGTAACGACTGTACAACTTATCGCTACAGCATTCGGAGCTGCTTTTGCAGGCCTGGCTTCCAATATTGGTGGTATTAACTTTCCTGGCGGCATCGAGGGTACAGAGAATGCATCTCGGATTCTATATGGAACATTTTCACTGGCTCCTTTATTTGCCATTATTGTTTTGATATCCGGTGGTAAGAAACAATTAAATAAGTAATTTTCTTTTTATTCCAATGAATTCGGGCAAGCCCTTTGGGCTTGCCCGAATTTATATTTTAATGAACCAGGTTTACTACCTTTTTCACTGCCAGAACATGTTTACAAGGCCCTCTTTCGCCTTGATACTTACTGAACCATTCACAGGTACAGCGCTCTTTACCTTCTTCAAGGATTACTGTATGGTGTACTCCGGTACCTTCTACCCTGGCTTCTGTTCTTTCTTTGCTATTGTTTAATATCTCTACTTTTCCGTCTTCAATAAGCTTTTCCGCATTTTTCATACGAGGATTCAATCCTAAGATACGGCTCAGCTTAAAAGGTAATCTGCGGTAGAAAAATTCATTTTCATCAAGGTCATAGCCCAACAATCCCATGGCAGCCAGCCTTCCTGTCAGATTCTCTGTTTTACGCAGACCAAGGTTTTCTTCCAATGCCAAAGCTGTAGCATTGAATGACTGATTGGCATAAGCATATTTATCCAGTGCATCAATCCATTCATCAGATACTTCGGGAATAAGACTATTCAGCAAGGCTCCTTCTCCTGAAAACCCTCTCCAGCTTTCTCTTGACAAAGAAAAACTGAATTTTATATTTCCCATATAAAGCTGCCAGGTCGTAGATTGCATATTCGGATGCGAAAAAACCTGCATGGAGTCGATATATGGAAGCAAGGGCTCCAGCAAACGAAGTCTGTGAAGGCCTCCTATACAAACAGCATCAGCAGATTTTACGGGAGAAAACATAGGTTTGTTTCCTCTTACCATCAGGTAATAATCAGCCTTTACAACGCCTTTCGGCATCCCTCTGAATAATTGTTGGGTCTGGATCTTATTAAAGGTATGCTGTTTTTCTGACTCGGAAAGATAGAGCTGAACGGTTCCGAGACCTTTGATCCATTTTATTGGTAATGGAACTTTTCTTTCCACCACCTTTTTGTCTTCCCTGTACAGCCCCACTTCTTTTTCGCCTACAGAAAGCATAATTTTTTCATTGGGACGGATACTTCCCAAAGCAGTAATCATAGGCTGATTAAAGTCTACATTGGTTGTTCCGTTTTCCAGAAACTCACCATCCAATCCTCCAGGAAGAACATCTACCCGGGCATACACACCGGCACAGTGTGAGAAGCCTTCGAAACGAAGCCTTTCATTTCCGGCAGTCACAATCGGGTCTTTAAGAAGAGCCATCTGAAACGGAGACAGGCTGAAGCTTGATTTCACAATATTGGAAAGCGTAATCAGACAACGGGCCAATATAAAAGGCTGTCCTACATTTCCCCAGAAAAAGCAGGGTGCATTGGTATTTTTCTGTATCTCGCTGTACTGGGCAAGAAACAGTTCTTCAAGAGTCTCTTTCTTAACCAGCGAAGAGGATCTTGAATAGTTATAAGTAAGCGTATCTTCCATAAATTTATTTTTTTAGAAGATGATTGCAGATTTTCTTCAGGCTCGAGTTTTCTTTCCAGTCGTTAAGTTTCTCAATTACTTTTTTATTGGCTTGTGACTGATTTAGTGCCAATACTTCATGATACACCTCCAGCAGCTTCTTCAGGTTGGTGATTGGATCTTCCATCTGAAGCAGGATATTGGAGATTAATTCCTCCAGTGCAATATTATGATTTTTACTTACATTCAGCATCTGATGCTGAATAAGATCTGTTAATCTTTTTACGGGTGCCCATTCCAGTTTTTCATGGATTCCTATCACTTTTCCCAGCTGTGCATTGTCTATCATCTTATAGGAGACATGTTCCAGCCAGATTTCAGCAGCAGTTCCACGGATGGTTTTATCACCATCCAGAAGAACCGTTCCCAGGAAAAGATATCCCATTTCATCCAAAGGTTTTTTAACCTGATAAAGGGCCTGTACTGTATTCAGCACCAGATTTCTTTCATACACTTCTGCAATACCGGAATAGAAAAGACAGCTTTTGATCACTTTTGCCAAAACATTACCAAGGGTATTCGGGAAACACCACATCATACCAAGGGTTTCGGAAAGTTCTCTCGGCTCAGCAATAAAATACTCCAGAAGCAGAGGATCTTTTCTTTTTTCAACATGATATTTTGGAATCTCAATATTCAGTTCGGCAGGATAGTATGAATTTTTCTTACTGTCTATGGTTTTCCATTTATAAATTCCTGAAAAGAATTCTGTTGGAATTGTATGATATTCAAAGCTACTGAATTCTTTGAATACCTTTTCAGGAGAGCGTGTAATCCCGGCCGTCATCCACCATGCAGGATGTTCAAATTTCCCTTTTGGTTCAGTATTTTTACCAAAGAAGAAAAGTAATAATTCTTTATATTCTCCTTTTAATTTTTTCTCAGCCAGCTGTAATGCTTCAGATGTATTATCCAGAGCACATCGCTGGAGTGCCAGCTGCATATCCAGATGATGAGGTTCAATATTTTTGTTCTGATAGACCTCCAGCCTTTCCACTAAAGTAACCGGAGAAATCCAACAAGGTGCGTGGGTAATTGCAAACAGCAATGGAACACTGTCACCCGCTTTTATTTTTTCATAAGTGTATATTGCAAGTTCTTTAAAAGCTTTCATGACAGGACTTCCTGCTCCTACTTTTCCAATGGGACCAAGCTTTTTATGATAGTTTGAATAAGCTTCCCTTGCAGCCTCCTCCTGACTGGTTTTCTGATATATTTTTTCCAGATTTTTAAGCTGAACAGGATATTTTTCCAATAAATTCAATCCGTAGTTAATAATCAGGTTACATAACAGGACATTCAGATAAGGAACTTCCCATTTTGCAATGGTTTTACAAGCTTTCAGAAATACCGGCTCTATGAGTTTTACAGATTCTTCATTTACGTCATTGGCAAAGTAAGCGAATCCGGACAAAGCAGTATCACAATGATGACTATATGGATCTTCTATGGCCAAAGGAAGGAAGAACATCAGATCTTCAAAGCTTTCAAGTACTTTAACTTTATTTTCTTCTGTAATCAAAGGAAGCTTTTCTGAGACCATCGCTTCTAATTCCTGCGGCTTTTCTTCTATATAAGTTTCTAAAAGAGAACGTACATTCGTCAGTATATTATCTGAATAATGGGAAAGAGACTCTTTTATTGCTTTGGATGGAGGAATATATTTAAGGATAATTTTTGCTGCCTTTGACTGTATACTGTCATCTTTGCATACAAATGCAGAGGTTAGGGCAATTCCTAATGTTTCAGGATCCAGTCTTCTATGCTGGAAGATCTTTTCGGTTAAACTCAGGCTGCCCATGACAACTGTTTTAACCTCAACACTCAATAGATTGGGAAGGTAATGTGCAAATTCATCATTTTTAAAGGCAGGATTTCCTACCATTTTTTTAAGATGTATAAGGATGGTATTAACTGCTTTTGACTGTGCAGAGGCTAACCCGCCCAGTAACTCATCCTGTAATTCTACCAGTTCTGCTTCTGTGGGTTTTAAGCTCGTAAAGGCGTCCATAAACCAGCCTGTCACGTTTTTATTAAAGTTTCTGTTGGAAGCCAGCAGACATTCTCTTAAAAATCTTTTTCTGTCGATTTTTTGCTCTGTAACCAGCTTTTGTACTAATGGGGACCATTCTTTCTGGAAGGGTAATGATTTGGACGGATATTCGCACAGATACCAAAAGTGGGTACTGAGTGTTTCGGGATACTGATCAAGATCAGCAGGATAATTGCTCAGGTGATGCCCCAGCAATTCTGGTTTCGGCCTGATGTATCCTTTTTCTGTCCATCCTAAAATATGCTGATAATTAAAAGCCGTAAATTCAGCATCAATAGAATCATTGATAAAATCGGAGAACCAATCCGGGCAGCCCCATTCCAGAATCTGCTCTGTCTGTTCTATATTACGGAAAAGACTCCAATAGTTTTTACCAAAGTTTTTTTGGTCCATACAGACAAATGATGCAATATCAATGATGGAATGCTGATTGACTGAACCTGCAGTATGGTAAGAATTTTTGGTCATGACAATCTTATTGATCTCACGATCCATTTTTTTTATCGTAGGTACTAATGTCTGCTTTTCCTCTGCTGTAAGCTGTTTCAAAAAAGGGACAATCTCATGTATTTTTTCCTCATTAAGGATCTCATAAAGTCTTTCTTTCATTTGTTTTAATTTGAAGTATAATTTTTTTCAGGTTATTTTCGTTTTCCCATTCTTTAAGGACTTCTGAGACTTTTTCATCTACTGCTGTCCGGTTTTGGTTTAGCAACTCATAATAAAGCTCCAGCAGCTTCTTAAGATTGAAAACCGGTTTCTCAACTGCTGAAAGAATGGATATCAGCAGCCTCTCAAAGGCTTTGTTATGACTGGTACTCAGATTAATAAATCCGGAAAGACCATCTGTAAACCGTTTTACCGGCGCCCACTCAAAATTGATCTTTTTACCGATTATAATTCCCAGTTCCTGGATATTAAAATCTTCTGAAACAGCCTTGTTTATAAGTACTTCAAAAGCTATACCAGAGAATGTTTTATCTTTATGAAATAATCCTGCTGACAGGAATAAATAATGTACAGGCTGAAATGGGAGATCCAGTTTCATCCATGCGTCAAGAAATTCTATATTCCCTTTTACATCATACTGGTACATAGCACAGGATAAATCTCCATTGTATTTTCTTGCAGTTACAGATCCCGAAAAATAAGGAACCGTATATAATGCCCGGATCAGATCATCCTGATCAAGGGTATGATAGGAGTTGAAAAAATAATTCAGGAATGAAGCATTTTCAGGAAGTTCTTTATGATTCTCAAGAGAGAGTAATGACTGAGCTACTTCCTCAGTATTATTCCATTTATAGATTTTCTTATAATCCAGCTTCCAACTGAAATTACCATCTAGATATTCTTTCTCGTAATGATCTGTAAAATAAGTCTGCTCGAAGACAGGGCTAAGGAATTCGAAATATTCTTCTTTAAGCTGTTGTTTTGCGTATTGTTCTCCTTTTTTCAGATTTTCTTTTTTCACCCGGAGTATTGCAATCTGCAGATCAAAAGAAATAGGTTTTTCATTCTGTTCCTGATAGATCTTTAATTTGTCAATAAGCGTGTGAATACTGATCCAGCAAGGAGTATGATCCGGAACTGAAAGTAACGGAAGCTTTTTATTCTGTTTTAAAAATTCAAAAATTCCTAACAGCAGCTGATGGTAGGCTTTGAAAATAAGAGGGGTTCTTTTTTCACTCCAGTTTTCCAGCGTTGGAAAGCCCAGATGTGCATCCAATAAGACCTGCGATTTCTTTTTTTGTTTCAACAGTCCGTAATTGATCAGGAAAGTGGCCAGCAAATGTTGAAAACCAACGGTTTCTTTTCTTTTGAATGCTGCTTTAAAGGCAGGTTCAAGGTGGCTGAAATGATCTTCTTCAAAACTATCATTCAATTTAATCAAAGCATCTAAAAACAGATCAATGTGATGGTTTTCATTATTATTAAATAACTGAGAAGACAGGAAAATAAAATCATCCAGAGTTTCAACTGATGAAATAGGCTGTGACAGATGCCATGGAACTGCCTCATAGTTCCTTTCTTCCTTATTGTCTTTGGTTTCCTTTTCTACAAGATACTTTTTCAATAAATTCTGGGCATCAGAGAGAAGGAATTCTTTATAAAATGTGAGTTCTTCCCTGATTTTTTCTGAGTAAAGATCTCCGTACTTAACAATGATCTTGGCTCCTTTGGTCTGAAGTGCCTTATCTTTATTCAGGAATACTGGCAAAAGGAACAGACATATGGCTTCATGATATGTTTGATTTTCTTTGGCTATTTTTTCAAGAGCCAGGAGCAGTGCATTGACAATATTCTTGGTGGGAAGGGTCATTAAAGTTGCAGTAGCCTGTAGAAAATCTTCTGTTTTAAAATCTTTTTCTGCTATTATCGGATTGATAATTTTTATCACTCCCGGAAATAATGAATATTGAGTGGAATGAAAAATCATAAACAGTTCATCCTGCAAATCCAGAATTTCTTCATGACCAGGCTCCAGATAAGCAAAAAACTCAAGGAACCAGGTATTGTGTTCTTTTGAAAAATTAAAATTGATTGCCGCAAGACTGGCTTTAAGTATTCTTGAACGGTTAATTTTCTTTTCCTCTACTAGGATTTTCAAAACATCTTTCCAACTTCTGTTTTGATAACTGGATGTAATACTGCATTCGTGTTCAAACAAAAGCCAGATATGCAATTCCAGAGTTACCGGATATGCTGAAAATATTTCTTCTGCTCTCGACGATGAGGAAAGCAATGATGCCCAGATGTCATTGGGAAGGGTAAGATACTCTTTCTGTACCCATTCCAGGACTTTCAGATAATCGAATCCATAAAGAAAAAGATGGCTTTCTCCAATCCAGTCAGGAATATACGCCTCAAAAAGGTCATCAACAAGTTCTACCGGAATGGAATGGTATCCCGGTCTCATCTTTTCATATTCTTCTTTTGTTTTACTGCATGCCAAAGCAGCCAACACCGATATTGTATTGTGCCCCCATTCTTTATTGATATTCTTCTTTAAAATGGCAGCAACTTCTTGTTTATCTTTGGGTGTAAGTTTCTTAAGAAAAGGAATGATGTCCTTGATTCTATAGTTTAAATATATTGCTTTAAACTCTTCGTTAATAAGCATAAATTCATTCTTGGCGGCTAAAATAGAAAAATTTGACTGATAGGCGATAAATTATCCCTAAAAAGTGAATTTTTTAACAAAATTTTAAGTTAATAAAACAGCTTCTAATGCTATTTCAGTCCATATTTAAATTCTCTTTGTTAAGATATATGAGATAAAATATCAGAAGAGTTCATTTATAATTGGAATTTCTTTAACGTAGATTTTGTAAAGTCAGAAACTCGGAAGTGCATACTATTAACCTTTTATACTTCAAAAACAATTAAAACAAATAATGTATTACAACCCATTATTGTTTAAAAGTTCTTTCTACTTCTGTTAACCCCATTTTTGCCAGATGTCTGTAAACAGTCGCCAGGGTAAGATTTCGTTTCTCAGCAATTTCAAAAGGGGGCATTCCTTCATCAAATAGCTCAAATGTGATCATGTGGGTTGGCTTTTTAACAATTGCTGTGGAAGTATCCATTTCAATTTCTTTATCAAATAAAGATACATCCAAAAGGTAACAGGTCTTAAGCTTTTCAATATATTCTTCCAGATCATGCAGAAGCATTTTTGTTTCTTCATTGAAAGTTTTCAAACCTTTGGTCCCTATGGTTTCTGAATAAAGCTTTTTTAAAGGTAATAAGATCTTTTCTGCTACATTTTTATAGAAAAAGTTTATGGCACCACTGCATTTTTCTTCTAGTTCACTCCATTGAATTTCTCCGGATATAAAATCTGTTAATTTCAAACGAATGACCTTTTTAAATTTTTGAGATATTCTAAATAGATATTCACTTTCTCTTTCAAAATCATCAGACAGAGTATTCGCTTTCTCTGCATCTGGTATTCCTACAGTAAAGGTAATCTCTCTCCAGTTCATTACAGCTTCTTTTAACCAGCCTGCATCTACTGTCATCTGAACTTTATACAGTGTATAATCATATTTTTCATGGTCAATGATCTGGAGTAAACTTTCGTTAGCATTGGTAGAATCCTGAAAATCTTCAATTCTACGGTCCTTGAATATGGCATTCTGTGAAATTTCAGATTTCAGAACAATTCCATTCAGGGTACGGCAGCGGCTTAATGCCACATACACCTGTCCGCTCGCAAAGGATCTTCCGGCATCAATAATTACCCGGTCAAACGTCAATCCCTGACTTTTATGAATGGTAACGGCCCATGCCAGCCGTATGGGATATTGTTCAAAGCTGCCCAATACTTCTGTTTTAATATTTTTTTCTGAATCCAGCGTGTATCTTTTCTGCTCCCAGACTTCGGTGGTCACAATAATTTCTTTCTTACTTTCATCCAGTACGACCTTTATGATGTCTTCATCGAGATAAGAAATTTCGGCTAACTTCCCATTATAAAAGTTTTTTTCTGGTGAGGAATCATTTCTGATAAACATAATCTGGGAACCTACTTTAAGTTCCAGTGTTTCCTCCATCGGATATTGAGTTTCTTTAAATTCACCAATCACTGATGCTTTATAAAACAGAGACTCTTCCTCCAGCTCAGATAGCTTTTTCTGATTAATATGATCTGCGATGCGGTTATGGGAACATAAATGAATGTAGGTTTCATTTTCAGGTTCAAAATCAGGATTGTATCTGGAATTCAGCTTTTCAAAATCCAATTCATGGAAATCTGCATTCCGAACAGCATTAAGTATTTCCAAAAATTCTTCATCCTGCTGGCGGTATACTGTCGTTAATTCTACTGTAATTAATCTTACATTCTTTAACGCTTTGGCTGAAAAGAAAAACGGAGTTTCATAGAATTTTGATAAAATCTTTTCTGAATCATCTCTTACTACAGGTGGCAATTGATATAAGTCACCAATTAACAATAACTGTACTCCTCCAAACGGCAACTGGTTCCGCCTCACCCTTCTTAATGAATGATCTATCATATCTAATAAATCAGCTCTCAGCATGGATACTTCATCAATGATAATCAATTCTATCTCCCGAAAAAGATCAAGTTTTTCTTTTCTGTATTTAAAGTGAGGAAACAGCTCATTGATATTCATTGCAAGATTAGGATCAACGGGTTCTGTAGTAGGAACAAATGTACGCGAAGGGATGGCAAACAGCGAATGTATGGTTACTCCACCGGCATTGATCGCTGCAATCCCTGTGGGAGCAACAATGATATGCTTTTTACGTGTGGTCTTTACAAAATTATTGAGAAAGGTGGTCTTTCCTGTTCCTGCTTTTCCTGTCAAGAATACACTTCTGTTGGTATGTTCCAGTAATCCGGCGAGCTCCTCCAAAGGATACAATTTTTATCAAAGGTAAATTATAAAAATAAAAGGTATATAAAAAAAGACTGAACCTTTTGGAACAGTCTCTCAGCATCAATTATATTCTCTGTATTGCAGTTTAATTATTCTGCATGCACCAATGCAGAATTTTGGCAATATTTCGGGCATCATCCACACCTCTGTGATGGGTACCGTCTAATTTAAATCCAAGTTCATTCAGTGCTCTCTGCATGCCTACACTTTTTCTTACAGTAGGATGAGTCTCTCCGAATAAGGTTTTTACATTAATGTGATCATCGCTTAAGGGATAATCCACATAAAATCTTCTGGCCTGATCCTGAAGCATATTCAGATCATAATTTCCATAGCTTGCCCAGGTTAATTCTTCAGAGTCGTATTCTGCTCTCAGAATATCAAATGCGTCATCCAGCATAATCCCCTCACTATCCAACATATTTTGGGTAAGGGTGGTAAGTTCTGTACAAAACGGACTCACTTTCGAATATTGGGGTTTTATTAAAATCCCTTCATTTTTAGAAATTTTACCGGTTTTTGCATTCATGATACAAACCCCGATTTCAATGATCTCACTTTCCTGACCCCGTGGCGGGCGGTTGTCCCAACATGTGGCCTCAAGGTCTATGATCAGTATATTTTCTGTTGTTTTCATTGTATTTTATTTAAGGTAAAAGATAGAAGCCATTTATTGTTTTTAAATTTCTGCTTCCATCCGGATTATTATTCCAAAATCCTATTAAGAATTTTGGCTGTATTGTAAGCATCGTCTGCTCCGCTGTGATGATTTCCCTCGAAATCTATTTTCAGATAATCCAGGGCTCTTTTCAGTCCGATAGATTTATACAGCCTGAAATGTCTTTTGAATTCATACATCACATCAATGTATTGTCCTGAAAAAGGGTTTTCTATTCCGAGCCAATCGCTTTGTTCGATGATCTGCTCTCTGTCGAAGTTTCCGTATCCGGCCCAGGTGAGAGATTCAGGATGATATTCATCTCTGATTTTCTCACAGGCTTCTTCAAAATAGATTCCTTTTTCTTCTATCAGCTGCGGTGTAATTCCCGTTAGTTTTGTACAAAATCTATTGATTTCTGATCTTTCGGGAATAACATAAATGCTTTGTTTTTGGGAAATGGTATTGGATATCAGATCCAACTTACAAATTCCCATTTCGATAATATCAACTTGTTGCGCGATTGGAATCCTGTCGTTTTCCCAACAGGTTGCTTCCAAATCGACAATTATTATTTCATTAGTTGTTTTCATGGTTGTCTTAAAAATTACTCTCGGGGACCGAATGGCGGGGTCCATTTTTTCTTTTTCATGATTTCCTTAACTTCTTCGTAGGAAACCGGATAAAAATCATGGCAATCTACCCCCACATCGAAACTTAATGCCATTTCATCATCCGGCAATGTTCCGTGTGAGTGTCCGTATAACTGCCAGACTCCGCGGTGTGAACCATTCCAGGTACGCATTGCGTAATGGAAGAGAATGATTTTCTGTTTTCCGTTTTGATTATCCAGCTCATCAATTTTCAGTTCGTGATAATCTCTGATGGACGCAAATCGTTTGGGATACGTTAAAGCTACACCTTCATGATTACCTTTGATCAAATGGATATTTCCGTTCAATTGATCTAAGATTTCCTTTGTAAAGTCCGGTTTTCCAAGACTGAAATCTCCTAAATGGTAGACTGTATCTCCGGGATTGATTCTCTCATTCCATCTTTTAATGAGTTCTTGATTCATATGCTCCATAGACTCAAAGGGCCTTTCGGAGAATTTTATAATATTTTCGTGACCAAAATGATGGTCTGCTGTAAAAAATATATTGGGTTTCATTTTTTTTATTTTTTTTGTTGTTAGTTGCTCCTAGGACCACCCCGTCAAATCGTAGATTTGACACCCTTCCGGAGGAGGGGAATATCACGTCTTCAACTGAGGTTTTTGTGAAGAGGGGAATTTTGAGGGTTTTTAGTTTCTAAATGCTTTATAAAAAGCGGTTTCAATTTCCTGCTGGTCGTTTTCAGTATATCTTCTTGAAAAGTGGATAGGAATAGCTTCTTTCACATTGCATTCCTTCATAATCTTTCCTGATGCAGAGGCAAAACTGTGGTGATTCATCTTGGCAAATTCCTGATCTTCGTCCTTGTAAAATGTTTCAATGTACACCATATCTGCATGATTGAAAACATCTTTTATCTTTTTATAATTGTCTTCATCCGCTGCATGATCCATGATAACTCCTAATTTATAGCCTTCATTTCTGGTCAGCAAATGAAACAGACCTAATGCTTTATACAGCGTTCCTTCTATTTCAATTTCTTTATCCGGATCATTATTTTCAAAGGCTGTTTTTAATTCGCTGATCCATTTTCCATTCTTAAAATCAGAGATATTTTCATGGAACGTTACAGAATCTTTTTCTTTAAACAGATAAGCAATAGAATCTGTTTTGTGGTCCAGAATTGCAAAATCTACATTTACATATTCATCTTCAAAAAGAACATTCTGCGTCTTTACATATTCAAGATTCCAGTAAGGCGGACGAATAGTGTAGACATTGATTTCTTCTTTGGAAACAATTTCACGGATCTCATATTCAATAGCATTTTCATCTATTAAATTCCATGTATAAGATTTTAATCTTGCTTCAATTTGCTGATGAATATTTCTCGGCCCACAGATAACGACTTTTTCTCCACTTCCGATCTGATGTCTGAAAATTCCGTCAAAATTTGAGAAATGATCGATATGAGTATGGCTGATGAATATCGCCGATATCGCCTGTGCTTCCTTTACCGTTAATAAACTTGCTTCTCCACAATCACATACATAATGCTTTGCTGAGTTTGGAACTTTTATTAATATACTGATATCTTCTTTTAAGAGACTTTTTATTTCTGCCTGTAACATTTCTTTTCTTTTTAAACCACCCCGTCAAAAATTAAAAATTTTTGCTTCCCCTTCAGAGAAAGGGAATTTTCACATCTTCAACTGAGATATTTGTGAGTATTCAATACTTCAACGTTTGTGGTTGGGTTTATACATAAAAAAGTTCCGGTAATGAATTACCGAAACTAAACTTTAAGAGTCATCAACTCTTCTTTTATACAATCTATGACTAAAGAATTCAACTTTTTGTTGATCTTTTTCTGCTCATCTTTTTCAATGGTTGTAAAAACTGCCGGAAAATCTTTTTCAAAATCTTCTAAAATATCCTGTGCAAAAAGGCCTATGGCTTTCCCTATCATTTTGGGTTCAAATTCACCAATTTTGCTCACCACATTATTCAGTCTGTTTGCTGTTACATAATGTTGGATTTCTTCCCAGATATTTTGAGCTGTTTCGCTGAAATGAAGCTGTTTCTGAACAATTTTATTTTCTTTTTTGACCATTTTAGATTTTTCGATCCATTTTTCATTCTTATTTTTCAGAATGACTCTGGCTCCGTTACCGAAATATCTGGTTTTTAAGGTCTTGATAATGGTTCCTTCACACATATTGTTCATTTCCGGAAATCCTAACCAGGTTGGGATTTTAGAATTGAAAACATTCGGGAACCTCAATGCTTCTTCTAAAGTTCCTTCAAACAAGGTTTTAGCATAGAAAAATCCCGCCTCCTCAAAAATTGAGTTGATAATATCTGCATCTAAATAAGTTACCCCATTCAACTTAATGTCGAATGCATAAAAATCGTTGTAAGGTGCATATTCAATTCCTGCCTGCACTCTTATCGCATCTTTCACGGGTTCTACTTCTTTATGTTTGTAACTGCCACCGAACAATTCACCGTAAATGACTACTGTTTCAACGTCCGGGTATATTGTTTTCACTTTTTGAAACAAATTAATTACATTTTTTCTGTACTGTTCCAAAATTTGATGTGCATTGTAAAATTTTTCATCTTTTTCAATAAAAGCTGTTCTTTTTGCGATCTTAATCTCCTTTCCGTCGGTAAAGAAAGAGAAATTAGCGCCATGAACTTTTTCCTGCACGATGAAAACCTCATCCCCAAAGCCCTGCAATCTGATCTGATCGATCATACGGGTTTGGTAAGCATTTTCTATAGAGTTATATGTTTTGAAAATCATTTTTTTAGTTTTTTGTCATTTCTGACTGGTTATTTTCCATTTGGGTAATGTGTCTTTGTGCATTAAAGCTGAGGCTGAGATGATTTTTAATATCCTGAATAGATCTGAAAATGTCCATTACAATTTTTTAAAGTTTTTTAAAAGTCTTTCAATATTTTCTTTTCCTACAGGGTTCATGGAGTGGCAATAGAATTTAGGTAAGTCTAAATAATTATCCATACAGTATTCTATCAGCCATTTTGCACAGTCATAGCCATTTTTTTCCACAAATTCACCAGTATCTGTTTTCAGATAATGCTTATCTGCAAGATCATGGTCAAAAGAAATCATTTCCGGCAGTCCTTTTTCCTGAATCCTGCTGACAAACTGATCGTAATTCCGAACAATATGCCAGTCTCTTCTGAGAAAAATGTCCTGTTTGGTATAACGATACGCCTCAATAGGATATCGGATATCATCCAGAAACAATAGTCTTTTGGTCATTTCCATGGTTTTAGTTTTAACTTAGTCTTCATCAATCCAATCTACAACGGTCTTCAAAAAGTGCATTCTGACTTCTTCGAACCTTGTAATATTAGGAATATGATTAATTTCTAATAAATGTTTGTTTCCGTTTTTCTGAATGATATAATCATTCGCGATAACATCCATTCCTATTTTATCTTTCAACATTAAAGTATCCTGTAAAAGTTCCGCATCCATTTCCATGAATTGGGCATCGTCCGGATGTATGGATTTCAACCACGTATCTCCTTCTAGCTTAATCTGCCAGGATTTTTCGCCTATGTTTAAAATTCTTACAGCATCTCCCTCAAAATAAGGCTCCAATATGCTGTTTTCTGTACTTTCCCAACTTCCTGTAAACTTATGCTTGTTTTCTCCACAATGCCAGTTTCCCCACTTTGCAACCATCTCTCTATCGGTATTCACATAAGCTCCTGCCGAAATAAATCCTCTTTGGGAATTGAATTTTGAATACTTCATCGCTTTGGCAAGACAAGGAATTTTCAACCGGCATTCCAGCATTCCGTATGCATTTGGAAAGCATGGGCCATTCCAAATTGTCAACCCGGCGATAAGATCAAGATCTTCTTCAAAAATCCCGTGATACACCACTTTATCTACAGGAAGCATTCCTACTCCCTGAGCTTTTTCGACATATAATGTTCCGTCCACTACTTTAATCATCGGAATGGATTGATGCCAGATCATAAGACCATCATAATGTTGTCGTATATATTCGTATTCCTGTTCGTGTAAACCGATAACGGCTATTCTATTGTGAGTCATGTTTTTAGTTTTTTGGTGTGTTATTTTCTTAACACGCTATATAATAGTTTGGCGGTATTATAAGCATCATCTGCTCCGCTGTGGTTATTCCCTTCAAATTCAAGATTTCTGAACTGGAGTTCTTTTAAAAGACCTTTGGGCTTTTCTCCTTTCATTAAACTTATGAGTATTTTCAAATCAATATAAGTGTCACTAAAAGGGAATCTTGTTCCCAATTCTCTACATTGATTTTCAATAATTTCCTTATCAAATCCTCCGTATGCTGAATAGGTTCTGACCAGAGAATTGTACCTGTTCTTTATTCTTGAACAGGCTTCCTGAAAAGAGATTCCTTCTTTTTCCAGTTTTTCTGCTGTAATTCCGGTAAGTTTTGTACAATACTCACTTACTTCGGATTTGTAAGGTTTTACGAAATAACTTCTTTTATCTTCGATACTTCCATCTGACATATTCAGCTTGCAGATTCCGATTTCAATGATTTCCCTTTCCTGATTTTCAGGGGGCTTTTCGTCTTCCCAGCATGTAGCTTCTATGTCTATTACTGTAATTTTATCATACAAAAGCATGTCTTTGTTTTTTTAATTTGAAAAGTAGAGATTCAATGCTTTGATCACACTTTTCACGTTGGTATTGGGGTAGAATCCGGAACTGTTGATACAGTTTATTTCAACGATTTTCCAGCCTTCATCCGTTAAACAAATGTCCATTACAAAAGCTTCTTCGAGAGTAAACAGTTGAATCATTTTTTTCGCAAAATCTAATCCGTCCTGTGATACGTTTTCTTCGAAAGGAGCATTATCATTAAATCTGTAATAGCCGCCATCGACGATTTGCCCACCAACGATCCAAAGTCTTGCTTCTTTTATGGTTCGTTTTGCTTCAGAGCTCTGAATTAAAGAATCCGTTGTAATTCTGTTGTTTTGATTTTGCAGTCCTTCAAACACAAAATCCTTCCATTCGGTTTCTGTAAAAACTTTTCCTGTAAAAATTTTCGCTTCACTGTATGGTTTGATGAATTTTTCTTCACCTTTTTTCCACGATAATTCTTCCGAAATTGGATGAATAGAAACTTTATGATTCAAAAGGTTCTCACCATAATGCTGAGAATAGACCTCATATAAATGGTTACCTCCGTAAAAAGAACCGGGAACCCAATCTGAATTCTGTTTCGCCAATCTTGCAATCGTCACCGAACCATATACAAAAACATCTTTTCTATCTGTTTCAAAGTCTATTTTATCTGCCGTTGGCGGAATATTGATAACATCATAATCAATATTCAATTCTTCCAACGCGTTAAAAATTTTGTAATGATCCGGATCTAAATACACATTAGACTGAATTAAAAAATACATGGTTATTAGTTTTTATTATTTAATTTTTAGGATGGAAGATGGAAGTTCATATTATAACGTTAAAACTTCCAGCTTCCAGCCTCATATTATACCATCATATCGGCACAATTGGAGCTTGCAAAGGCAAAAGGTTTTGCTTTAAACACATAGCCCATTCCCAGAATATATCCCATGGCGTCTTTTAATGCGACATTGGATTTAAAATCAGGATCGGTATTAATGTCTGCGTGTACCTCCATTTCCACTCCATAAATGTCCAATACAGAACAGATTGCATAAGCAATTTCAACAGATTTGTTGACTTCATTCAGCATTCTCTCTTTGATACTGATGGTCTGTATTTCTCTTTCTTTTCTGATAAAGGTAAACGCTCCTTTTCCTTCACGAATAAATACTACTGCCGTAGCATAATTAATAGCTTCTCCATATACGTGAGAGTCTGATCCCACACATACTTTCAGACGATGTCCGTTTGCCTGTTCGCGAATAATGGCTTCTTCTACCAGCTGTGCGATAGAGTGTTGGAAAATTTTTCCGGTCATATTCTGCCATGTTTGTTGTTGCGTTTCCATTTTTTTACATATTTAAGTTCTATACTTTTTATAATTCATAAATGATAATTGATTGATAAGTAATGACAAGAACCTCTTTCTATCATTCATTACTTATTACTCATTATTAAAAAAGTAAAAGGCTGTCTATATTTTTTGTTTGATCTTCTGCGCTTGACAAACCTTTTCTCTTTTCTTTATTTGTGTGAATGGTAACTGGCCATTTTTTTATCTGAACTTTCATGGTATTAAAATCAATTTAATATTGACCAGTTATTCACATCCAGTACTCTATAAGGGAATCGAACCCTTGTTTTCTGCTCGAAAGGCAGGCGTCCTTACCGTTAGACGAATAGAGCATTTTATAAGCAATGAGTAATTGGTGATGAGTCATGATAATAAATACTTTATATCGTTAATTACTTATTGTTCATTATTAAAAAAGAACAAGCTTGTCTTAAATTTGCTTAACAAAAAGAACTTCTACGCTTGACAAGCCTTTCTTTCGAAAATTATATTGAGCATTTAATATTTTCTTCTCTTTGACCAACTGACTAGGAATCGAACCTAAACAACAAGAGTATAGTTCCTGCATGCTGCCATTACATTATCAGTGGGTGGGTGGAAGTAGTAGGATTCGAACCTACTCAGCAATGAAGCAACAGATTTACAGTCTGCCCCGACTCTCCAACTTCGGCGTACTTCCAGATTTTTTATACGTAATGAGTAATGATGAAAATTACTTTTCTATCATTCTTTACTTATTACTCATTATTGATAAAAAGAAAAAGCCTGTCTGTATTTTGTGTTTTGGCTTAAAGATCTTCTGCTCTTGACAGACATTTTTCTTTTCTAATAAAGGATATTCTTTATTCTTATAAGTGATGAATACTTTGTTCTATTCACTTACAATTTTACTTTGAGATGGTTATGGGATTCAAACCCACTCAGCTCACGCAACGGTTTTGCAGACCGCCCCGACTCTTCCACTTCGGCGAACCATCAGATTTTAATATGAGTAATTTTTAATGCCCATTATTCAAAAAAACAAAGCCTGTTCTATTTTTGTGTTTGAACTTCTGCGCTTGACAGACTTTATTTTTACCTAAAATTGTATTAATCATATTTTTTTTAGCTTCTAACTGTTATGATTGAGAAAGAAAAAGTTTGTCTATATTTTTATGTTTTGGTGTAAAGATCTTCTGCTCTCGACAAACTTTTATTTTTCTCCTGAAACAATTAACATTCAGTCACTGCGATTTTGGAAAGATTCGAACTTTCAACTTCTGGTTTAACAGACCAGCGCTCTACCATTGAGCTACAAAATCATTTGTACGGGAAGAGGGATTCGAACCCTCAGCGCCTTGATCCTAAATCAAGTGTGTCTACCGTTCCACCATTCCCGCGGCGGTTTTATAGTAATTAGTGATGATTAATAGCAAAAACTACTTTCTATTTATTACTGATTATTTATTACTAATCATTTTGTCTGGAAAGCAAGATTCGAACTTGCGACCTCCCGCGTCCAAGGCGGGTAAACAACCACCGTTATCTTTCCAGTTTTGCAGATTCATTTCCATTCTTTTCCGGGAGACAGCCGGAGCGGAGATTTTCTACGAATCTTTGCGGTCTATGCGAGAATCGAACTCGCAGTGCCCAAGAGACAGTCGGGCAGGTTACCATTACCTCAATAGACCTTTTTTGCGGAGAGCAAAGGAATCGAACCTTCACTACTGTCATAGAACTTATTAGCAGTAAGCCGCAACAAACCAATATTTGCCTACTCTCCTTTTGTGACCTCAACAGGATTCGAACCTGTAACCCTGGGTTTAGAAAACCCATGCTCTATCCAGTTGAGCTATGAAGCCATTTTGCTATCTCAGAAGGACTTGAACCCTAAACAACCTTCGGGTCAATTCCGATATTCTGCCTTAAGCCATGAGATTAATTGGGTATCTCCGGGGATCGAACCCTGTTCTCCGGTTCCACAGACCGGCGCTTTACCAAATAAGCTAAAGAAACCATAAAAAAAGCGCCTCTTTTTGGGAGGCGCTCGTTTATATTCTGACGTGAAAGATCATTAGCTGATCCACGTATATAAGCACCTTTTATCCACAATTTCACTATCATAACTACACACTCTCCCTGCCGGTTCCTGTCCGAATAGTTCTGAATACTGATTGAGTATGTTATGCAATTGTTTCATTTTATTTTTGTTTTGCTTTTAAATTATTTTTTGTTGAATCCTGAAAACATGTTGCTTTCAATTTTCGGTTGCAAAGTAAATATGAATTTTTGGAATCCGCAAATAAATTTTCAAATTAAATAATTGAAAATCAAATATTTACGATCAATTTTAAGAATAAGCGATTTTTGTCCGCAATATTTTGCAGATATCTTAATTACCTAAATGACTGTCTCTCATTGGGTTACTTATCACTCTATTTTATTGTATTAAAGTTGCATTGTTAATTAAAAATTTTTCATGTTTATGGTTATTTTTTTTCATTCTAAATAATTTCTGACCTAAAAAACAAAAAACGTCTCGATTTTTCGAGACGTTTCTGTTGTATTTTGATTAATTTTTTACGGGTTTACAGTAAATAATTTCCAAAGTCAGCACATTTCGCCTCATTCCATATCATCCAATCATATCCTAATAATCCTTTATTAGAAGGACTTTCGAATAGCTCTGCATTGATATGTGCTCTTTGTATTGTCATAATTTTCTGGCGCAAAGATATGAAAAATTGTTTTTCAAAACGGAAAACTATACTTTTGTTCACCAATACGGGGGATAGTTTAACTGGAAAAACACTACACTGCTAACGTTGAATTTGGAGGTTCGAACCCTCCTCCCCCACAAAATTCTATTATGGCCTCATATCCATTCAGCAACGAAGAATGGGAAACCTGTCTGAAGGTTCTGGAAGCACTTCAGGAAAACCCATTGCATAATCCGGATAATCAGCGTTTCAAAACCCTGATCTCATCGATTCGTAAAAAGGCTCAGAAGAACATCAGTAAAAATCCTGAGGAATACAGAGATCATCAAGAATTACATGCTAAGAGCTCTGACCTGGAAATTCTTAAACAATCAGTTATTGTAAAGAAAGCTCTGGACAATGAAACTTTGTATGTTCACACTGAAGAGCCGATTCAGTCTTTTTCATTACTGCAAAAGCCTCAATTATGCTATTGCTGTCATCAGTCTTATTATCAGGTTCATTTTTTCTATCACAAGCTTTGTCCTTCCTGTGCTGATGAGAATTATAAAAACAGGAATTTAACTTATGATTTCACTGGGCAGACTGTAATTATTACCGGAGGAAGGGTAAAAATAGGATATGCTGCAGCTTTAAAGTTCTTAAGAAGCGGAGCAAAAGTGATTGCAACTTCAAGATTTCCAGCACTGGCTTCCGAACAGTTTCAGAGAGAGAATGATTATGATGTCTGGAAGGACCGTCTTTTTCTTTATGGTTTGGATTTACGAAGTCTGAGATCAGTACAGGAGTTCTCTGATTACTGTTACGGAAATTTTGGAAGTATTGAGGTTCTCATCAACAATGCGGCTCAAACTATCAAATATACTTCGGAATATTATCAGCCTTTGATAGTAAAGGAAAAGCTTCTTTTATCTCATATTCCTCAAAACCTGGTTGAAAATAAAACTCCCGTTCATGATAGGGAACATGATTTTTTAACTTTATCTCACGAGGATCTGCCTGAAATACCTGTCACCCGGTTTGGGCAGCCTAAAGATTCCAGAGACAAAAACAGCTGGAACTCCCTCATGGATGAAATCGGGACTGAGGAGCTACTGGAAGTGAATCTCATCAATCATATTTCACCTTATCTGCTGATCTCTGCATTGAAACCTCTGATGAAAAAAAGTGATGCAGAGCACAAACATATCATCAATGTTACCTCCACCGAAGGCCAGTTCAGCTATAAGAGTAAAAATGAATTTCATCCACATACCAATATGACCAAAGCAGCGTTGAATATGCTCACAAAAACCTCTGCTTCTGATTTTGTAAAAAATGGTATTTTCATGAATGCCGTGGATGTGGGCTGGATTTCCACTGGAGCTATAGAATCCAAAAGGGAAAGACTTTTCGAAAAAACGAAAATACCACCTTTAGATCCTGTAGATGGTGCTATGAGAATCTTTCATCCTATTGTAAAGATCAATCAGGGGGATCTGGAACTTTATGGAAAGCTTTTGAAGAACTATCGGGAAACGGGATGGTGAGGAAGATGGGGGCTGGAAGATGGAGGCTGGAAGTTATTGAGGTGACTACTACCCATATTCAACATTTTTAATAAGTTTTCTTTTAAAAATAAATGAGGTAAGATGTTCTTGAAAAACTACTGAAAAACAGAATGGTGAGGAAGATGGAGGCTGGAAGTTATTGAGGTGACTACTACCAATATCCAACATTTTTAATAAGTTTTCTTTTAAAAATAAATGAGGTAAGATGTTCTTGAAAAACTACTGAAAAACAGGATCGCGAGGAAGCGGGGAGCTGGAAGATGGAGGATGGAAGTTATTGAGGTAATTATAACTAAAGTTCAGAGCTTTTACAATTAAGCCTTTTTAGATTTACTGTAAAGTTATTATTCTATTTCTTCATCTAATTTTTCAAGTTGACTGAGCAGTCCTCCCTGATAATCGTAAAGACTTTTATGTTCTGAGGTAGCTATGGCAACTACTTCTTTAGCCTCCATTAATGAGAATGCAGGAAATTTTTCCCGAATATCTTTTACTGCAAATAATGGAAGTTTTCCCTGTGATATTGTTTCCTGTACAATTTCAAAGGGATTTTTATTGTCATATTATAAATCAAGGTATTTTACGGCATTGTCCATTTTTTTTATTCTTTAGTTTCTAAACATTTTGTTTCTTCCGGTCTTGAATCTTGAAATGTCTTTAAGTATTACCTCATCACCAGGATTAAAGTGTTTAAGCTCATTTATTATTTCTGAGCGGTTTTCTACTTTTTCAGCAATGATCTCATATGCTATTTTTCTTGTGACAGCCTGTAGTTTAGGGTCTTTCTTAAATTCATATTTCATGGCTTCCAGATAAGTGGCCTTTTTGTAAGCCGGAGTTTTCCCGTATATCTCTTCTATTTCCACTTCCAGTTTGTTAACGTCAAAAATATTGGCAAAGTAGTTATTCAGGCAGTTAAAGGCATCTTTATCTTCTTCCCAGCCTTTTAGCAATATGGATTGAGCTTCTTCCGGCTTTTCCATTTTCTTCCGGTATATGAGTGAAGCTTTTACCATCTGGTTATTGGTTGTATAATCCTCCGCCACCATCTGATAATAGATATGAGCATTTTTCAGATCATTGATCTCTTTATAAAGATCTCCTACTTTTTCTTTCTGCTCCATTTCTTTGTACAGGTCAATGGCTTTCTTGTACTGTTTTGCTTTTTCGTAGCAATTGGCTGCATCAGATTTGCTATTTAATTTTTTAAGATATACTGCTGCTGCTTCGTTATAGAATCCACCTTCTTCCAACATTTTTGCTCCTCTGTAATAGTCCTGTAACAGGTTCATATACACTTTTGCTGCTTTTTTATAATCTTTTTCGTCGATGTATTTCTGAGCCAGCTCTTCATATTTGCTTCGGATTCTGTCAAACAGTGAATTCTCTAAATAGAAGTTCCCTCCTCCGGCTCCTCCTTTTCCTGAGTTGCGTTCATTCTGTTCTTTATCTTTCAAAGCGGTAATGACCATCAGAATAATGAATGCTACAATTAAAAAGATCACCAGAGTTCCGACTACACTCCAGAAGCTTTCATGGAACAGCTGGGCTACAATTCCGATGACTTTAAACATGGCCAGCAGTACAAAAGCAGCCATGAACTTGTCTATAAATTTTTGTTTATTCATCATCATCAGAGTTTAAAATGGTTTTATCATCTCTGAACAGTCGGTAAAGCAGTACCATCACCCCAATAGCAAGTATCCATACAAACCAGTTGTAACCAAACATCTTGACCAACGGATAAAACAGATATACTAACATCGCAATAAGGATTACAATCAGAAAGAATTTCACCCATGCCGGAACATTATCTCCACCCAGATTCAATGATTTATTTTTAAACAGGAAGGAATACAATCCAACAGCAGCAATCATAAGAATTACCATGTACAGAATATCTGAAACCGGAGCATTCTCTTTCAGCGAATTGCCACCTGATTCCATCCCTTTTATTTTTGAATCTTTGATGGGTGACGGAGGTGACATATCGGCTAGATCAATGGTTCCGTACAATTTACCCAAAGAGTCCTGCATCAGAACCTGCTTTTTCTTTAAAAGGTATTTGACGACATCTCCATTCACAGGTTTCCCTCTGGTATACTGCTTTAAAGAGTCTGAAATTTTACGTTTCAGTACTTCACTTCTTTCTTTAATCTGTTTTGTTATTTTTTTGGTATAAATCGTTTTAAGGGAATCGCGGCTTTGCTGTTCCTTACTGCTAAGCTTTTGAATATCATGGCCAATGGCATTTACCTCTCTGCCTCCTTTCTTTTTATATTCTTCTTTTTCTTTTTTCGTTTTACTTTCCTGCAGACCTGCATTCAATAGTTCATTGGAAAGAACTTTCCTTTGATCAAAATACATCGAGTCTATCTTCTGATCTATTTCAGATACACCTGAATGAAACGCAATCATGTCTGAAGGAGCTTTTACAGCATCTGTTACAATGTTTCCGGAAGAAACCACATTTCCATCCTCTCCTGCATTATCTTTATCTGACGGCAAAGCTATTTTTAGCACAATAGCAATTACTATAACCATCCAAAATATTCTGCGGAAATTTTTAGTACCTGCACTTTCCTGCCTACCATTGGAACTACCGAACAGCCCTTCAAGCCAGGTGAATTTACTAAAACCGTCGCCTCTGGAAGTCCCCATGATATCTAAAGGAATTCCGAGTTCTATAGCTCTTTCAGGATATTGTTCAATGTATTTTAAATATTTTTCAATTTCTTTTTTGTTTCCGGCCATTACTTTCTTCAGGTCAAACGGCAGGCTGTTCATCCATTCTTCTTCGGTTTGAGGCTTCTGTAATGCTTCGAGCATTTTTTCATCATCCATCTCCACCGTATAGCTTTCTATAGTCTGTGGAATTTTAACCCCGTTCAAAGGTTTTCTGATTGTTTCTTCTATCTTTTCCGGCTCCTGAATCAATTCGATCCAATTGATCTGTTCTGATAGTTTTACCAATCCAAATTCAGGATGCATGATGAGGAAGTCTGAGTCTACCCCTTCCCATTCCTCCGGATTAACCTTTGGATAAAACGTAGTATTTTCGGGGATAAAAAGTTTGTTATCCACCCGTTGAAAATAAAAATTCTTTCCAATCTCCTGTGGGGGGTGGTCATAAAACACAAGAAAACATCCATACAATATATTGGATTATTGGCTGGAATAGCATAACATTTTACCTGATCTAAGTTTATTCCCAGGTTTTCCATTTCCTGAAGCCATATCAATAGTGAGGAACCTTTTATTAAAAGCCCTCTTTTAGGATATATATTTTTCGGAAAAGGTTTTATTCTAAGCTCCATAATCTAATCTATGCTATAACCTGGTCTATAAACGGCTTTAAATACTGATAATACATTTCTTCCATCGTTTTCACTTTCAATAAGTTCTGTTCCGGAAGATAATATTCTGATCCGCCAAATTCTGTCTGAGTTGCCAGCGCAAGAAATCCATAGGTTGTAGTCGGAATGTAAAACTCCTCTATTCCTTTGTTACTGCTTCTGAATGTCAGCATCCCACGGGAATCTGTGATGACCTCACTTCCGTCAGGGAAGGTATATTTATTTTTATTCTGTTCTGCAAAAACCCTGATCTCGTATCTGTTTTTGTAAAGGTTCAGGGTATTCTCATATACACTGCTTATTTCACATCCTGAAAAAACAAAGTTATCATGCACGTTAATCCCGATCTTATTAAAGTTACCGATAATTTTCAATCCGCTTCGGTTCAGTTTGGCGACTTCAGTCTCTACTTTTGCTGTATTTTTGTCTATATCCCTGTATTTGTTATCAAAAGGTTCTACAGAAGTATTTCCTTCTATATTTATCTTATATAACTGAGGATTAGCTGCCTGATGAAGATAAAAGCTTTGATCAAAATAGATCAGTTCATAAGCATCGGAGATATTTAGTCCCGTGATATTCTGATCGGAATACTCTCCTGTATTCAGATTAAGCTTGGATATTAATTTTTTAGCAGGCTGATACTGACAGATAATAAAGTGGTGCTGCTTATTTTTTGCCAGTGCAAACTGTCCGGTTGGCTTTACAGAAATGTCTTCAAACATCACTTCGCAACCATGGTAAGTCTTATAGTAATCATAAGAGTTCCTGTCATAATAATTATCCGAAAGATAGGTTTTCAGTAATTGCTTTTTTGAACTTAGTATAAAAAACTCTCCTTCATATAAAAACTGTGCAATCTTACTAACAGGTGTTGGGAAAAGGATTGGATAATTCAACGGAAGATTGGTTTTCTTTCCGCTCGAATTATTTACTGTCATTTTCTGCTGTGGCGGATTGGCCCACAGTTCATGGAGGGGAAGTTTTATTTTCTGGATATGTTTCCTTGTCCCTTTATGGTGTTTGTAAAAATTAATTTCTCCATCTGACGTGGTGGTCACCAAAAACTTAAGCCTGTCTCTGTTCTGATGAACTACTCTCAGAATATTTTCATCTTCAAGATTCTCCTGATGAGTGATGAAAAATACTTCAATATCTTTTTGAGAATATTCTTCATTAAAAAACTTTTCCAATGCTTCTGAAACTTCCAGCACCGGACCTACCTGATTAAGGTTTTCAATCACCATTTCCACTTTATTCAAGGAAATAGGAATGGCTGCCTGTCCCAAAGCCATCACTGTACATTCTGAATGGGCTTTCGGATGTTTAATGATGGCAATGGCTGATGCAAATGCCAGCACTTTTGGAGTTCCCCAGTTTCTCAGGGAAGTATCAATGAGAATAATTCTTTCAAAAATATTTTCTTCAGGTGGAATTTCTCTTTGAATGTATAAAGCTTCATTATTGGCTACACGGCTCATGAATACATCGTCTTCATTGGCAAACTCAGACAGAAGCATTCTATGAAAATCTCCTTTATTGGTCATATCAGAAATTCCTCCGATAGGTTGTTCTCCAGGGGAAAGATGACGCATCGGAATTTTCAGTCCACTCCAGATTCTTTTGATAAGGCTTCCTACCTGGAATGTTTTGGGTTCTTCTATCAGTTCTCTGATAAAGTCTTTATCTGTATCTGCAGTAGCTTCTTCCTCTACAACCTCATCATCCAGTTCCGGTTCTTCAATGAGCCCTTTCATAGCATCAATGATGGATTGTACAGTTGGAAATTTTTTGTTGAGATCCATTGCCACCAGATCTTTATTTAAAACAGATGGGCCTGCATGTTGTTTTTCTGCACTTACAGACAGATCCTGTGGCATTCTGGCATAAATCTTCAAATACGTTTTAGCCTGTGAAGAAGATATTCTGTTGTGACTATCTTTAAACAAAGTCTGCAACAGGATAATCTTATTTTGCTTCTGTTTATAAACTTTCGGAAGTGCTTTTATCTTTTCAAGAAATTCGATTTCTCTTTCTGCATTGAATTCAAAATTTCCACTACTGTAAAAATCCGTAGTATATCTTAAAGGGCCTGCAAAATCTGTATAACCATCCTGCATTGCATATAAAACCATAAGTAAAGCACCAAACGGCGGCCATCCCTGATCACAAAGCTCTTTCAGTATCTCCATGATATAAGGTCTATAAGCAATAGCTCCTACTCCCGGTATGGAGAGGAGGTTATTGTCGTTATATCCGGAATCTCCGGGAATATCTTCATCGGTTTTCCATTCCCAGAAGTAATTTTCATAGGATTGGAAATAAGCCTTTAATTCCATTCTCTTGATTTTTCGGTAAGACGGAATGAGCTTACAGATAATGGCCGGAAATCTGTGTTTTTTATTACAAGATAATTTCCGTTCTCATCCCATAAAAGCCATCCATCTGACATTTTATTATATTTCTGCTGTAAGAATGTACTCAGATTTTTAAACTCAAAATCATAACCGGAAGGCAAAAGATGCCCGTCTTTAGCCCAATATGTTTTTCCCGGAAGACTTAATAATGGAGTTCCTAAAAAAAGAGCTTTCTCTCCCATCACAGTCCATTCTATTTTCTCCAGTCTGAATTTTGGCAATGCTGCAATACTATCTTTTATATCCTCTATATCACTCAACAAACCTATTACGGAATGTTCTTCATCACTTTCCTTTAATCTGATCTGAACTTTTTCACTGATTCCGAAATAGTTTTGATTGGATGCAGGAAAAGTAAGCCGTAATGCCTTATCAATAGACATCCAAAGCAATGCTGTTCTCATTTTTTTACTGGGAACCAATGCTTCTTTTTTAAATAGCAGGCCATCGCGGAATTCGTACAGCAAAAGGTTAGGCAACTGATGAAGCTCTGAGGCTACAACCTGTTCTTCAGTAAAACCTTTGAGCCATATGGTTTCATCCTCCGTTGCGATCTGAACATTCTTCCAGTCTCTGATAGAGCCCAGATAGTCCTGATCGGCATGGGGAAGTTCTGCCCAAAATTCTTTTATAGGGTCTGAAGAATTTTCTGCCATAAGCTTTCAATTTCCTGCTGAATATATTGTTTTTGTTCCGGGTTTCTAATCCAGTCGCAGCGGGTCTGCAGGTATCTCAGTTTATCTTTGATCACGTTTTGCTCTTCAAAGCTTAGCTGACCCTGATTCCATTTATCCACAAGGATTTTCACATCTTTCATCACCTCTTCCGAATTGGGCGTTTTGTTATGCATAGCTTGTGGATGAGAATCCGGATGATCGTCTTTCTCAATAGTTCGGTTGACGATCCCTTCCAGTGTTTCAATCTGCTCCTCTGTATCCCAGATATGCTTTAACACCCAAAGGTCTGAACGAACGGCTTCGTTTCTTCCACAAATTAATGCACTTGCAGCAATGAGGTTCTGAAGTTTCACAGCTCTACGGTCCGAAATAGCAATTCCTGTGTTTCGCAGACTCATGATGGTATTCAGATATACTTCATAAATAGGTTTTAAATCTACCGTTCTGCACAGGTTCTGCAATTCTCTGATCTCATTGGCATGAATTTCCGGTACTTCTGTTTCTTCTTCATTTTCCAGCTTTCTTCCAGCTAAAAGTACCTGTTGCAGAAGTTCCGGATTGACATAATCTACATTGATTCTTACCAGAAAACGATCGAATAACGCATTCAGAGCTTCATCTTCCGGAAGAACATTACTTGCTCCTACAAACATCAAAGCGGGTAGATGTTTGGTTTCTTTTCCTCTTTTGAATACTTTTTCGTTAAGTGCCATCAAAAGTGAATTCAAAATCGCGGAATTGGCATTGAAGATCTCATCCAGGAAAACCATGGAAGCTTCAGGCATCATTCCTTCGGTATTGGTAAGAAGTTCTCCTTCTTTTAATTTTCTGATATCAAAAGGACCGAATATCTCATTGGGTTCTGTAAAACGGGTCAATAGATATTCAAAATTCTTTCCGTCCTTTACGGTCTTTGCCAATGTTCTTACAATGGCTGACTTCGCTGTTCCCGGGGGACCATATAAAAAGGCATTTTCTCTGGCCAAAAGACAGATTCCCAGAAGGTCTACAACGTCATTTTTACCTACAAAAGTATCTTTTACGTAGTTCAGGACCGTATTAAGTTTATTAATATTCTGCGTCATTGATTTTCTTCAGTTATTATTTTTAATTCTCTCCAGAATGCATCTTTGTACATTCCAAATTCTGAAATAAGCAATTTATTGATGAACGGAATTTCCGCCAGTCTGTAATCTTTTTTTTCAACAATTCTCTCCAGATATAATTTCCGGTAGGTTTTATCTTTCAGTTCTTCTTCCCAGTTCATCCCTTTCAGATCAAGTTCATACCCGACTCCTGAATAATGGAACTCTGTAAGGATATCTTCAAGCATTTTAAGGAGTGTATCTTCCGGATCTACTGAATTCAGGGCCATCATCACATCGGGTAGGAACCTTAATGATAAATCGGCTGACAGCATAGAGGAAATGTCTTTTGTCCCTTTAAATGTTGGAATAAAATTTTCCAGATTGTCAGCCGTATTTTCCCTTATCAAATACAGTTGTGCACTATGATAGAGTATTTTTGCGGCCCAGACAGCTGTTGATGTATTACAGATAAGTTGATCAGACAGAAATTCAAGCCTTTCTTTTTCAAACTCTGCTTCAAAATATACCTCTGCCTCCGCCTCTTCTTTTGGGGAGATGTTCCGGATGTTCGAAAAAAGAGTAATACATTCATTCTTCCTTAGCAGAAAGAGAGTGTCTAAGAATGGTGATTTGGTTTCCATCATATAACAAAAATAGAATTATTTCGTTGAGAATAAAATTTTTAAAGAAAGGATTGATATTAAATTATGCTGATGATGAAAAAATGCCGTTTTTATGTTTGATAATGCAGAGATTTCACTTTTAAAACCGGGTTATCTTGGAAAACGCAAGGGTGCGAGTTTTTCCATTTTGATATGTTTTTAAGGCGCCAGGATTTTATCTGCGATAAAATTTGTGAGTGTTTAGTTTATTGCCGTGAATTCACGAATGATTTTATTCGTGAATTCGTTGCATAAAACAGTCTACTTGCTGAAAATTTTGGATTTTCCTGTATCTTAAAAGCAGTATATTATTTAAAATCTTTGTACCCTTGCGTTTATAACAATAGAGGTTTTATAAAAAGAGATTGCTTCGTCGCCAGCGCTCCTGTAGTGACGGATTAGGCTACTATTTCAATAATATTGTTTTCCGGATCCAGGATGACGCTTTCATAATATCCGTCACCTGTTGTCCTGGGTTCACTAGCGATCGTATACCCATCTTTTCTTAAAGTCTCTGTAAGCTCGTTTACTTTTTCTTTGCTTCCTGCAGAGAATGCAAGATGGATGATTCCAAACTGTTGAAATTCATAGGAATTTTTATTTTCTATAAGGTCTGGCCTGGTCATGATTTCGAGACGGCTCCCGTTATCAAAACTTAGAAAGTAGGATTGAAAATTTTTGACAGGATTATTATATTTTCCATTGGAAACGGCTCCAAAATATTTTTCATAAAATACTCTGGATCTTTCAAGGTCTTTTACCCAGACTGCAACATGTTCTATTTTCATTTTTAAAATTTTAAGAATATTAATAATTGCAAAAGTAGCTGCCGGAACTATGGCATGTCCGCTCTCTGTTATTCTATCTTTGTTCTGTATTTACTGATTTTATTTTTTTACCCTAAAGAAATAAAGTTTCAAAATCTCACCTTCAAAGTCCGTAAACAAAGTATTTATTTACAACAAATTATACATTATTTTCTGATAAACCAGCTTTATCATTTCACTTTCCACAATGATAAGGTCAATATAAAAGTTATTATATTTGTGCCATTCAAAATAAAGTTATGAGTATTCACATCAGTGCTAAAAAAGGAGAAATTGCTAAAGTAGTATTGCAGCCGGGGGATCCGCTTCGTGCACAGTATATTGCTGAAAATTATTTAGAAAATGCAAAACTGGTAAGCAAAACCAGAGGTATCTTTTATTATACAGGTCTTTACAAAGGTAAGGAGATTACTGTAGGAGCCAGCGGAATGGGATTCCCTAGTATCGGGATCTATTCTTTTGAGTTATATACAGAATATGAAGTAGATACGATCATCAGAATCGGAACATGTGGGGCTTACAATACAGACCTTAAGCTTTTTGATATTTTAAATATTGAAAATGCTGCCAGCGAAAGTACCTATGCTAAATTTGCATGGGGAATTGAAGAAGACCTCCTTCCTCACCAGGGAAATATCTTCAATACGATCAATGAAACGTCTAAAGAACTGTCTCTAGATGCTAAAGCAATCAATATCCACAGTAGTGATATTTTCTACAGAAAAGATCCTAACACTCCAGAGATTGCTACAAGATACAACTGTCCTGCGGTAGAAATGGAAGCTTTCGGATTGTTTGCAAATGCTCAGCACTTAGGTAAAAATGCTGCGACTATTCTTACAGTAACTGACATTATCCCAACTCATGAGAAAATTTCTGCTGACGAAAGAGAAACAGCTTTGAAACCAATGATGGAACTGGCATTAGAGTCTGCAATCAAAAGTTTATAAGAAAAGGCTGCCTTTTCAACAATATAAAAAAAGAGCTTTACTGTATCAGTAGAGCTCTTTTTCATAGTCTGAAAAAATTCCTGGCGGTTTCTGTGGTTTCGTCTGCAACTTCAGAAATGCTGATCTTCTTCAGTTGGGCAATGGTCTGTGCCACATAAGGGAGAAAGGAGGGTTCATTTCGTCTGTTCTGCATTCTCGGCATATTCTTCGGAAGCATGAATGGTGCATCTGTTTCAATCATCATTCTGTCCAGAGGAACATATCGGATCACTTCTTCTAAATGTTTAAATCTTTTCTCATCGCTGATGGCTCCGGTAAATCCGAGATAAAATCCCTTGTCCAGATATGTTTTTGCTTCATCCAGGGTTCCTGTAAAGCAGTGTACGACGGCTTTCGGTAACTTCGAAAGATAATCATCCGTTATTTCATTAAACCTTTTAAAAGCAGATCTTTCATGAAGGAAAAGAGGTTTATCAACTTCTATTGCCAGTTCCAGCTGAGCCTTATAGCATTTCTCCTGAACAGGTCTTGGTGAGAAATCACGATCGAAATCCAATCCGCACTCACCTACTGAAATGACATGCTCCTTCTTCAACAGTTTTCTAAGCTCATTCATACTTTCATGATTAAAAGATTTTGCATCATGCGGATGAATTCCCGCTGTTGAAAATAAGACATCAGGATAATCTTCTGCTATTTCCGCTGATTCTTTACTTCCACGGATGCTTGTTCCAGTGAGGATCATATAGTCTACTCCATTATCTAAAGCACGGTTAATGATTTCTTCGTGTTCATTGTAGAACTGTTTATTGGTTAAATTGATACCAATATCAATGTATGTATTCATTTGTTTTAAGATTTTTGTGTTATTATTAGGCTGAAAGATGGGAGTTGTAAGATGGAGGTTATGAAGGTCATAAAAAATGGCTATTATTTTTTTATTGCTATTAATATTTATTTTACCGTGGACCTCAGTAATCATATGATTACAAACAACTTCCAGCTTCACTCTTCCATCTTCCAGCCTCTTATTTGAAACTAGTTATTATTTTGTCCGGGTTACAATTTCCCAGTTTTCGTTTTGGTTAGGATTAGATTCTTTTGTCATGACCAGTCTGAAATTGAGTTCGCCTTTATTTTTATTGCTGAAGATATTAAAGGACAGGTTTCCTACGTTGATGTTATCTTCAGACATCTTATGATTCAGATAATAGTTCTGAATAACGGAAAGGTCTTTCTGAAGAATGGGACTTGTATTTTTAGCTAAAAAATTCAGGAACTGATTGGCTTTTTCTCCAATGGATTTTGAACTTGTGTCTGCTGTTTTATAGGTACCTTCAAAAATAATCTCCAGATTATCACATCCGGACAGTTCTGCTGAAGCTTTAAAACCATCAGAAGCATATTTTTCCTCTATTGTTTCCGTATAATTATGCCTGTCGATACTTCTGTGGTGTTCCGAATCTGGATTAAAGATTTTTTTATCTTTCCATTTAGCCAACGTACAGCTGGTGAGATAAGATTCTTCGAAAACATTTCCGTCTTTGTAAACAAAAGAAAGATCTGTAGATTCAAGGCTGTCTGTCGGTTTATTGTAGGAACGGTAGTTCTGCTGTGCTGTTGCTTTCAGTTTTCCGCCTTCATAGGAGATTCCATCCAGAATATTGTATGAAAATGGAGCTGATTCCTGTATTTCATGTTTTTCACTGATCTTATGGTCTTTTCCCATAATGATATATAAAATCTCGGAATTGGTGTTGGCATTTCCACCCAGCATTCCTTCGGAATTTCTTTCTATGATATAGTCTGTAATTCCATCATTATTAAAATCATCAGAAGCTATTTTATGAAAGGTCACTGTATATGGATCATCATCATTGCGGAAGGAAACAATATAATTTTTATAATCTATTTCTTCAGGTTTTTCATCACCCACTTCTTCATCCAGTAATACTTTCAGAATGTCAAAGTTTTTTTGTGATTCTGAAACAGGAACAGGTTTTACGGTCGCTAATGAATCTTTCTTCCCAACAGGTTTTCCGTTTTCTTTTCCTTTGCAGGAGAACAATGCCAATGTGACTATTGAAAGTAAAATATATTTCATAAGATGTGATGTATAGGTTTTATTTATTTTAAAAAGAAACAGACAGGGATCGAACCTGTGACTCTCCATCATTCTGGTATGCTTTTCCGATTAAGCTACTGTTTCTTATTCTATATTTCTACCTCTAAAAATCCAAAATATTCGGCTGGGGTAAGAACTCTTGGAAATCCTTGGGGTATTATTTCTTTTTTCAATTCACAGATTAAAATATTTCCCTGCCTTTTCACACATTTTATGTGAGGAATTATATTTTCATGAATTCTAAAGGTTGATGCAGCAGCTGTAAGCGCATCTTCACTATATTCTTTTTCTATCCAGTGCCAGTGCTCTTTTTCTGTAGAAGGACATGAACATTTTAAGACATAAGAATAACGTTCCGTATTCCAACTATTTAAAGATCTTAATGCAATATTATCCAGTTCATAAAGTTCATAACAGTTGAGTCTTTTTACCTGTACCTTATTTCCCTGTTCGTCATATTCATGATGAGTCAATTCTATATCTTTTTCGCTGATCTTTGTTTCCTGAAAATGTTTCATCACAATACCGGCATCTGCATACAGGAAACATAATGCCTGAAAATACCGATCTTTTGAATGAAGGAAGTCTTCAGCAGCTACAGGGTCTACCATATCCCAAAGCAGATCTATTTTCTCCAGGATTTCAGCAAAAAGAGGCGTTTCATAGTTTTCCCATTTTGGATATTCCCGGATCATAAAGCTTTGAAAACTGTTATATTTTAATTTAAGAACAGCAATAAACTTCCTGATACTATAATGCTGGCACTTATCTATAAAATAAAAACCATTCTTTGAAATGATAAATATATTTTTGGTAATGTACAGCCATTCATTAATTTTAAAATAAACATTGTCTGCCAGATGTTCATCTTTATTGTATAAATAGTCTTTAATCTTTTTCAGTACCGGAAATGAGTATGAAGGTTTTATGACATGGCCGCCCCATCTTCCGAGATATTCTAAAGATTTTAAATCTACATCATGAGAAGGCCCTTTCCCCGTGATACGTTTCAGTTTATCAAAATGTCCTCCAGCCTGTCTGTTTATAATAATATCTCCTACTTCTGTAAGGTTGCACGCTATGGTTTTCGTAGCATTCAATAAACCTGTTACTTTTTTCAGTTTTGGAAGGTGACAAGTCTCAGAACCATAATTATTAAAATATCCATTTACTTCACTCAGAACAGGAATATTTGCAGCAGAATTCATACCTACCAAAATACTTCCCGATCTCTCCAAAAGAGGTAAAGAGGCATAAGAGTTATTTTGCAGAGTGATATTCTTACTTTGCCTCAGCAGAGGAAAGAATGCTTTTGTTTTTTCAAGCTTAATGTTCCCCATCATCTTCTTCAGTCTTGAAAAATCATGCGTAAAATGAAAACCATCTTTATCCCTGCATTTAATACTGAGATCACCCTGAATAATTTCAAGATTAGGAAAAGAAACATTTTTCCCAAGAACGTTGATCTTCCCGTAGATTTCATGATTCTGAATCACGATATCATCACCAAAAATATCGACATTAAACATCCCGTTTTCCGGAAGCTGATCTGCTTCATGCTGATGGTAAATAAGAATAACATCGCTTCTCTTTTCCAGTTTTTGATTTCCAGCAAAAACCTTCGCCTTTTTTAAAGAAATACTTCCGCCAATATTTTTCAGATTTTCAAAGTTGAAATCAATGATGCATTTAAAATGTCCTTTTACCGTTTCCAGTTGATTTATTTCTGCCTGACAATGGAGCATAAAGTTCTCGTCAACGGTTTTCAATTGAGGTAAAGAGCAGTTCTCTGCATCTATAGAAAGTGACCCTTTTACCTTTACCAGATTAGGAAAATGGCAATTTGATCCACGCAACACAAGATTTCCATTAAGCTCATCAATATTCCATGTAATATGTCTGGCATATACCTCAACTGTACTCTCCTGGGTAGGATCTATAACCTGAAGATCTTCTTCAGCGAAAATCTTATATTTTTGTATGGGATCAATAGTAGTATGCATTTTTCATGAATTTTGTGATGGGATTATATTCGTGCTGAACGTATTTCACAAAGTATTCACTTTCGATCTGCAGTGGCTTTTCCTCTTTATGAAAGACCTGTGCATCTCCTGAAACTTTAAAAGTTTCTGTACTTCCGTCTTTGTCTGTAATTCTGATGTCTGATGCTTTTAAAAGATGTGGATTTCCTGTATTTTCCAGACAGTATTCTTTGTAACTTTTTGTGTTTTTATAATAAGCGGAAGCATCCTTTTTAATCTGTTCTGTTTCTTGCTGAGGAAATGAATTTTCCGGAATACTGTTCGCATCAGCTTTCTGTATGTTGTCCTCTGAGAGAGGATTTTCTCCGAGAGTCTTATTTTTAAAAAAGTTTATTATTTTATTCAACATCATTTTTATTTTTAAGCTCAGATCATGTCTGAATGATGAGGCAAAGTTATTCCTCAAAAACGCAATCTTTTTGCGCAGTATGAAAATATTAGTTAAATAGGTTGGAAGATGGGAGCTGGAAGAAGGAAGTTATAAAGATCAATTCTATTTCTCTTTTATATCCTTAAAATCTATAAAAAGATGGTTAGAAATTTCACGGCAAAGAGTAACTTCCAGCCTCCTTCTTCCAGCTTCCAGACTTTATTCATTGATAAATTTTTCAAGAAATCCAATCAGCTTTGTACCGCCGTGACTCCAGCGGATTCCATGTCCTTCTTTTTCTCTTACTTCAAAGACAAGTTCGTGCTTATAATGAAAGAAGACATTCCACCAGGTTTTATTTTCAAGGATATAATGAATTTTCTGCATTACTTTTTCCTGCTTCTGCCGGTTATTTCCTTTCACTTCACCCCAAAAATTATCATCCATTCGTCCGGTATGCTTTTCCCAGGCGCGCTGTGCAATGGTAATTTCTTCATTAAAAGGTTTCTGGCAAGCTTCAATCAACACAGAAGTCAACGGAGGAACAGCCCTTTCGTCACGGATGCTGGCTGAGGTCAACCTTTGTCCTAAAACAATCAGCCAATCTTCAAAAGATACTTCTTCCAAATGCTTTGCTTTACCCTCATCAGTATCGTTACTTATCAAAACATTAACAAACTGATTAAATATTTTTTCCCTGTTAATCTCAACTTCTTCATTAAAATACGGGAGATTATACTTCAGAGTTTTATCCTGAAATTTTTGAATATTCTCCGACAGCCCCTTTAGATATTCTTCCGCTAAAACCGCCTGATATTTTTCTTTCCAGCCTTCTGAAAGTAAAGAAGTGTATTTTTCAAACTTATTCATCGTAACATTGTATCAGATTAACGGACAGGTTTTCTTCTTTGATAAGATAAGCAATGAGATTGAACCACTCTTTACAGTGATCCAGAATCCAAGCATCCGAGGAAATAATGATTCCTGAACTTTCAGCCAGAAATTTATCCGGATTATATTGTAATTCGCCTTCCCAGTTGAACTGATTTTCAACGGCAAAATCAAGTACTATTTGTTTAATTCTTCCACTGTTGGAAACCGGTTGGTCGAAAATCCAGACTAATTTCTGAATCTGAGCCTTTTGAAAAAAAACAGCAACAAGCTCTATTGCCCTCTGCGTTTGATTCACCCGTTTATAAGTTCCATGAACACCGGAAAGATCCCGGAAACAGCCATCGACACCTTCAAAAATATACGCTTCGGATAGCAGGCTTTCTAATAAGATCAATACATTGAAACCGTCAAGATAAACCGTTTTATCTTTCAGATCTGAAATTTCCAACAGCTTTTCTTTCCTGTTCTGAATCTGCCCGTCAGATGCTGAAGCTCCACGCAATACCTGTATCTGTCTTGTCTTTAGTCTATACCTGTTTCCAACAAGATCAGATCCAGCTTTTTCTGCATATCCTCTTGTCAGCAGGTACTGCATATCCTGAACTGCCAGTCTCAGCTTGCTGATCTGTTTTTCTAAACCAAACAGGGTGTCATCACCTGTATTTTTCCCTCGGTTTCTGTTATTCATACTCAAAAATAGAGTTTTTAGAGATAAAATTCTCACAGATTTTGCACAATCATCTGAGAGAAATAAGATTTAAAATTAATAGATTTCTTAATACTTTACCTTTAAAATTCGGGAAATCATTGTTTCGTGCCAGCAGTTTATTGTACTTTTAGGGAAAATGCACAAAATCATGAAAATACCCAGATCCTTTTTCTTTGTTTTATTATTCTTTTTTTTCTGCTTGTGCTTTCAAAGCTGTGAAAATAAAGTAAAAGAAAAGATAACCAACCTTGCTGGTTTTACTAAAGCTCAGGAACCACTGAAGAATGTTGATACTTTTGACAAGAATACTAAAACGATCCATGTTCTGGTTGCTTTATGTGACAATAAATATCAGGGAATTGTTCCGGTTTCTGAGAAAATAGGAAATGGTCAGGATCCTGACCAGAACTTGTATTGGGGGGCAGGCTATGGCGTCCGGACTTACTTCAAAAAGAGTAAGGAATGGAAGCTTTTAAAGACCGAAAAAAAGGATTCTATAAGAATGGAAAGGCTTATTTTCCAGCATACTTCAAAGAAAAATCATTATCTGGTTGCTGATGCCTATGATGGACAGTATATCAAAAACTGTACAAAGGACTTTCTCTACAGCAGTTCGGGACAGATGAAGGATATACTTTCCATTAATAATACTAAAATCGGACTTTACGGAAATGCTAAACTTGTTTCTTACATAGGCCATGACGGATTAATGGACTTCCAGTTATCAGAGTCTTTTAAAAATACAGATAAACAGACCAGGGACTGTATCATTTTAGCCTGTTACAGCAAAAGATTTTTCTCACCACTGTTACAGGAAACCAAAGCTAATCCTTTGGTGTGGACCAGCCATCTGATGGCTCCTGAAGCCTATATCCTGCATGATGCTTTAACAGGGTACCTCAATAATGAATCGGGTGAACAGATCAGAAGCAGAGCGGCACTAGCCTATTCAAAATATCAGAAATGCAGTGTAAAAGCAGCAAGAAACCTTTTGATAACAGGTTGGTAATACTGTTATCTTCAGCTCAATCTACCATCGGTTATATTTTTTACAAGAAAAGAGATGTTTCATACAACACTTTTGATGTTTATTAGGGATAAGTTTGCAAATACTTAAAAATACTCTTATGAATACACTGAAAAAACTTTGTTATCTATCTGCGGCGATACTTTTATCAGCCTCTTTCGTTTCGTGTTCAAGCGATGATAATGAAATTATTATTGAACAACAGACCCCTTCACAGGTTCTGGCTTCTACTCCATGGGAAACTACCGGAGCAAAGGATAAAAATGGAGCTAACGTAGCTTTAACCGATGCCAGCGTAGCAGGTTATGTAGGATTTGCCTACTTCAAAGCAGACGGAAATTTTGCCATTTACAACTTAAATGATGTATTGAGATCACGAGGAACATGGTCTGTAGATGCTCAGGGAAAAACGAGAACTATTGCTGCTTTAAATCCGGATGGAACTGCTATTTTTACCCGAGATGTTGATATTCTTGTTTTAAACAAAAATGAATTCACTTACAGAATCCGTCCTAACGCTGTTGATCCATCAGTTTATTATGACATTATCCATATGAGAACTCCTCATGCGGAACCAAAAAACGGACAGCTTACCTTAGCTTCTACTCCATGGAAAACTACAGGTGCAAAAGATAACGTCGGAGCTGCTGTAGCTTTGGATAATGCCAGTGTAGCAGGTTATGTTGGATATTCTTACTTCAAAGCTAACGGAACTTTTAAAATCTTTGGATTAAATGATGTTCTACGATCCCAAGGAACATGGACTATTTCTCCTGATGGAAAAACAAGAACTCTTGTTGCTTTAGATGCTAACGGAAATGTACTTTTTACCCGTACTGTAGATATTCTTGTACTGAACGAAACTACTTTTACTTACAGAATTACTCCTGATGCAACTAACCCAACCGTATTTTACGACATCATTCATACTAAGGATTCTCACAAAGAACCTCAGTAATGATTATTTTTTTTGATAATAAAAAAAACCTGTTCAGTAATGGGCAGGTTTTAATTTTATTGGTTAAGTGAATTACTTATTTTTATTCTGAATAGAATGAACAGAAACTGTCCACTGAGTTCTAAACTATTTATACATGCTATTCTTACCAATATTCTTCCCACCATTTTTTCCAGGTTACATTTCCTAACTGATCCAGATCTACTTTTTCACCTATCAAAGGTAAAGTAATAGGCTGATTATTATCTTCTGCATTTTTAGCAGCTAATTCCACCGGTTCAAACCATGGATGCTGGGCAAGTTTGAATTTTGAATGATGAACAGGAATAAAATTTTTCGCTTTTAGCTCTTTAATTTCACCAATCAATTGATCCGGTAATGTATGAATGTAGGGCCATTTTTCGTTGTATTGCCCACACTCCATGACAGCGAGATCAAACGGACCGTACTTTTCTCCAATTTCCGTAAAATGATTTCCATAGCCGCTGTCACCACCTAAAAACAGGTTTTTGGCAGGTGTTTTCAGGACAAAAGAGGTCCAGAGGGAAATATTCCGGTTCAGTAACCTTCCGGAAAAATGTCTTGCGGGAGTCAGGGTAATTCTGAAACCATCTGCAATATCTACACTTTCCCACCAGTTTTTTTCAATGATCTTTTTCGGTTCCCAGCCCCAGTATTCAAAATGCTGTCCTGTTCCTAATCCACAAATTACGGTTTCCACTTTATCTTTTAATTCTTGTACGGTTTTGTAGTCCAGGTGATCCCAATGATCGTGGGAAATCAAAAGAAAGTCTATATCCGGCATATGTTCCGGTTTGTAATAATCTGCTCCCGGAAATGCTTTAATAGATCCTGGCATAGGTGAAGCGTTTCCGCTGAAAACAGGATCTATCAGGAATTTTTTACCATCCACCTGTATAAAGTATGAGCTATGCCCGAACCATACCAGAGCATTTTCTTCCGGGTCAAGGGTTTTCAGGTCTGTTATGACAAATGGAAGAGCCGATTTGGGGGAGGTGTTTTCCACTTTACACAAGCTGTTTAGAAGGGCTTTAGTCATACTTTCTCCTTCCAATAAAGGCGGAGTGATGAGTATATTATGAAATCTCCCATTGGCATAATTGGGTAAGGTGCTGAAGTATTCCTTTCTTTTTTCATCAGGAAACTGCCCGAGCTGTTTTACTAAATTCATTTCCTTATTTTTTTACATTCTGAGCCTTTCTTCTTCAAGATCCAGCCTCGTTAAATAATGTCTTATATATTCTTCATCAATATTAGGATTGCGTCTGTTTTCTTCCCGAAGCCAGATGCGTTGCTGCTCAAGGGTTTCGAAATAAATTTCTTTGGCGTCTTCTGATAGTTTATGGATAGAATCTTCTTTATCTTCCTGCTCCCAACGGTCCATTAGTTTATTAAAATATTCGTTTTCATTTCTTCGTTCCTTATAGTTTTCATCAAGAAATCTGAAAGCTACTCCTCGCATTTCTTTTCTTAAATAATGTTCGGATTCTTCTTCAGAAAGATACCCACTTCCGGTATCGGACAGATTAAGTTTTTTGATCAGTGAAGGTAACGTAAGCCCCTGGATAATCAGGGTTGCCAGAATTACAATAAAGGTAATGAAAAGAATCAGGTCGCGATGTGGAAAAGGCTGACCGTTTTCCATTACTACAGGAATAGATAGAGCTGCTGCCAGTGAAACTACTCCACGCATTCCTGTCCAGCTCATCAGTATAGGAGCTTTCATCCCAGGATCTCTATCTGCTACATTAATGAAGTTTCGCATAATCAGGGTAACGAATACGGCTCCAAAAGAGGATAAAAAGCGTACAACAATCAGTACTGCTGTGATCAATAATCCGTAACCAACTGCGTTGAAAACGCTTATTCCCTCTTTCTCAAGCCCTACCATAATTTCCGGAAGATCTAAGCCAATTAATAGAAATACAATTCCATTAATCAGGAAAACAAAACTTTCCCATACATTGGAACCCTTCAGCCTTGATTCTGAGGTCCGGAAAATTTCATGTCTTCTGATAGACAGAAACAATCCTCCACTCACCACAGCCAATACTCCGGATGAATGTACTTCTTCAGCAGCAATATACATTACATAAGGGGCCACTAAACTGAGAATGGCATCCATATTGACATCGGTGGGAAATATTTTTTCAATTTTGAGAAAGATATAGGCCAATACAAGACCTATTCCCAGTCCGCCAAATACCATCCATCCAAAGCTCACCACGGCATCCTGCCAGATAAACTGTCCGGTTGCTACAGCTACCATTGCAAATCTGAAAATGATAAGAGAGGAAGCATCATTGAAGAGACTTTCACCTTCTAAAACGGTAGACAGATTTTTAGGAACTTTTACAAATTTTAAAATAGCTCCTGCGCTCACCGCATCCGGTGGAGAAACTATCCCTCCCAGTACAAAACCTAATGCTAATGAAAACCCAGGAATATAAGAATTAGCCACAAAAGCTACTGATATGGCTGTAAGGAATACTACAATAAAGGCAAAACTGGTGATAATCCGCCTCATTTTCCAGATTTCCTTCCATGAAACAGCAAAGGCTGCTTCGTATAATAATGGCGGTAAAAAAATGATAAATATAAGTTCAGGATCAATTTTAAGGGGTGGTAATCCGGGGATAAAACTGATAAGCAGTCCTGCAATAACCAATATAATGGGATATGCTACTCTTAAACGATTCGCCAGCATAATGGCTCCAATGATCACCAAAACCAACCCGAGATAATAAATAAAATTTTCTACCATTTGTTCTTCAATTAATTGTGTACCTCTAATGTATATATTTTTTTGATAAATATGGTTTGTTTTTATCTGGAATTTGCTTCTTTTTTATTTAATAAAATACTGGTTTATCACCATATATTCCAGGCTTATTGACTCCAACACTTGCTTTATTATCTTTTTCAGGGTGTTCAATGATATTTGCGATATATGCAGCAACCGCTTTTCTTGAAACTTCTGTTCCTAGAAAAGATTCTCCTTTTTGGGTAGTTTCATATTCCACCTCATCTTTATCAGTAAGCCATGATGGACGAACTATGGTATAGTTAAGAGAAGATCTTTCTATAATATCAGCGGCCTGTCTGTAAGGAATGAGGTCTTTTCCGATCATTCTTTCATTCCACACTCCGAATTTTCCGGGAATCTCGTGGTAAATGCCTAATGAGGTAACAAAAATGAGCCTTTTAACTCCATTCTTATCCATAGCTTTTACGATTTCTCCTGCTAATTTATCCATCGGTCCTGAAAGGTTTGCATATACAACATCCTGATCTTTTATGGCATTGTTGAGATCGTTGGGATTGAGCACATCTCCTTTTACAATATTTGCAGAGGACTGATGTTGATTTAAATGTTCTATATTCCTTGCAAACAAGGTAAGTTCAATATTTTTATTTTCTTTAAGAAATTCTGTGACATGTTGTGCAATGGCACCTCCGGCTCCTAACACTAATACTTTTGTTGACATTTTAATTGGTTTTAATATTAAATAAATGCTGCCATATCCAAAATACAACAGCATTTACAGGGTTCTGTTAAGCTAATTTTTTCTGAAAGAACGGAACTAACTGGTCTATGGCTTCATTAACATAGTTTTCCCTGTCATATAAAGACATATGGTTTGCTCCTTCAATAATATATTTTCTCTTATCTACAGAGGCTGCACGCGCTATAAGATCATCACTCATCCATGCGCTTCCTGCTATACTTCCCACTATGGCTAACAGTGGCTGCGTAAAGAAGGCTTCTGCTTTATTATAAGCATCATAAGAAATGATCTGTGAAAGGCTTCGGGCTGTAGCAAAACCTGGTGCTGTAGGGTATTGACAACGGTCTGTGTGGTAATATTCCCAGGCTTCTCTCAATTCTTCATTAGGTGCATCTTCTTCCCTCATTGGGGCTAACGGAATGGTCTGAATTTCTGCACTCCCTGCATCTGCTGTTCTGGCATTGGAACCTGCCACTAAATAAGGTAATGCATCGGCATCTTTCACATTGTTTTCCCAACCATTCCTGAACATAGATCCAATGTTTACAGCACTTACCATTCCCACTGCTTGAATTCTATGATCGTTGATTGCCGCATTAGCTGTATATCCTGCTCCCGCACAAATTCCCATAGCACCGATCTTATCAGTATCTACATAAGATAAGGTCGTAAGGTAATCAATTACGGCACTTACATCTTCTGTTCTGATGTAAGGATTTTCCAATTGGCGCGGTTCTCCTGTGCTTTCTCCCTGATAAGAGGCATCATAGGCAATGGTAATAAATCCGTGGTTTGCCAATTTTCCCGCATATAGACCTGCCGCCTGTTCTTTTACTCCGCCTCCCGGATGAGATACAACTACTGCCGGATATTTTTTGTTTTGATCAAACCCTTCTGGGAAATTGATGATTGCTGATAAAGTAATTTCCTGAGCGTTTGTGTTTTTAATACTGATTTTTTCCTGTGACATGATTTTGTATTTTATTTGTTATTATTTATTCGAATGAAATCTTGCAGAACGAAGTGGAAAGCACTTTTCTATTTTTGATTGCTTTTCTCCGGTCTATTTTCTTTCTTTTTGACAGATCAAAGGTAGGAAGAGAATATGCTGCAAACGGAGACTCATTACCTGAAAACAGATACATTTTACTTTTTGTATTTTAATGTTTCAATAGTAAGTTTTGACTAAAGCCAGATGATTTTTTTATATTTTTCAGGCGGGCTAAAGCCGACCTCTATTGATATTATTGAACACAAATTGAAACAGATTACAACGGTATAAGTGATTTATGATTTATTGAATAACTACAGATGACACAGATTTTCACAGATGATTTTGGATATTATTGAAAACAAGGCATCATTTGGGGTCTAAAAGTATTATTACTCATTACTTATAAATTAGCCCGGATAGTAACGGTTACCCCGCAACATAGCTGGAGAACTGAAGGACTTAGCCTTGGGGTGTATTGGCGTGAGGAGTATAAGTGGATAGCCGGAAAAAGCTCCTGAAAATAAAAAGGCAACTCATTGAGCTGCCTTTTATAATGGTATGTATAATTATTTATTGATTTCTGAAGACCTTTGGGGAAAGTCCTGTTTTTTTCCGGAAGAACCTGGCAAAATAGTTGGGATAATCGAAACCGAGACTGTAAGATATTTCACTTATGGAAAGACTGGTATTTTTGAGCTTATCTTTGGCCTGTTTTATAACATAGTCGTGAATATGATCCAGCGGTGATTTGCCTGTAAAATGTTTGATGAGGTCACCGAAATAATTAGGTGAAAGGTTACTTTTCTGAGCAAAATAAGCTACAGATGGCAGTCCTGCAAGGTTTTCATTTTCTCTGAAGTAATAGTCCAGATTTTTATAAAACTCATCAATAACCCTGTGGTAAATTTCACTTCTGGTATCGAACTGGCGATCATAAAAGTCTTTAACATAGGTAAGAATGAGGTTGACATAAGAAATGATCACTGTTCTTGAATAGTATTCTTTCTGAAATTCATGATTGGCTTTTCTGAACAGATCCCAAACAATATTCTCTTCTTCCTTGGTGAGGAAAAGAGCTTCGTGATTGTTATAATGTACAAAGCTGTAGTCCTTGGCATATTTTTCAAGGTATTTGGCGCCCACCATAATGCATAATCCTGAAAATGGCGCTGTAATCTCCCATTCCAACGTATTTTGCGGACAATCTACGTACATATAGGATGAATCAGACTGATCTTCCAGCAGCTGGTAAGAAGTAAATTTCACTTCCATGGGGGGCTTGATAGCCAAAAGATAAAAATCAATGGTTACCGGTTCGGATTTTAACCTGATATCATTCTCTGTCTCAAAATCTACGATGTGAAGATCATCACTTTTCAGGGGGCCAACATTCAGGTAACGGCAGAATTCGGGGATATTTAATATTTTCATGCTCATTGTACAGGCTTTCAATAATGGGTAAAATTACATCTTTTGAGTGGTGTCCTTATGATACATATTCAGGAAAAACAGATACATTTTACGGTTTATGCTCTATAATTTTACAACCAGAAACATTATTCCAAAACTTATCAGTAATATAATGCCTATTATTATTGCACCTTCTAAAACATGTTTCATATATCTTTTCCCGTCGAACGTAAACTTTTCGGGATGAATACTGAATTCCTTAAATACAAACGGGTCTATTTTCAAATCTGGTCTGAAACGAACAATTCCTTCTATAAACCTGGCCCGTAAAGCTCTTGCATTTTTGATATAATATATACTTCCAAGGTGTGTTCCATCAAAAACCACTTTAGTTTCATTACGATCTATTCCTACAGCGAGCATCCATGTTTTGTGTTCTTTTGATATATACACCTCGTAATCATCTGAAAGATAAGATGGTCCCAACTGACTGTAAAGCACATCATCTATACTTCCATCCCTTTTATAGAAATGAATACCTGTATCATCTACTCTTATCTTTTTTATGGTTATAGCCATATTTTTCCTGATATGACGGAAAAAATGATACATAGCTATAGCCCAAACAGGATAATATAATACGCCTACCACAACCAATATCCCTATACTCCCGGAAACCAAAAGTGGAAATACAGCAAGCACTATAAACATAACCAGTAACAATGCTCTACCAAAAATATTAATCAGCCAGGTGATTACCCAGTTAGGTTTTGAAACTAATGGTAAAAACTCTTTTCTAAAATCCTCTTGCATCTGTTCAATTTACGGAAAAAATAAGAATAAAAAAAGCCCCAGTATTCCCTGGAGCTCTGTACAAAATTGAAAATAAGATATGTTCTTTAAAACTATGAGATTGTGTATTTTTTTTCTGTAGTCACGGTATAAATATTGGAAACAACATTATCTACAAACCTCCATTCCGCATCAGAATTTCCGGCAGTAAATTTTACATGAAGGTAGCCTCTTTTGTAAAGATTAGCATATTCCAGATCGTCAATTAATGATGAAAATGCCTGAGCCAAAGCAATTGCTTGAGTTGGATCTGATGTAATCCCAAGATAACCTTCAAGCCCTGGTGACGAAACAGAGCTACAGGCTAACTCAGTTCCAATAATCTTTCCTTGTGCATTGGTGAGTTTCCCCAGCCATGCATTGTGGGTATCACCTGCCAGCACGATAACATTTTTACCAGTAAGAAGGGAATACAGCTGTTCTCTTTCCATGAAATATCCATCCCACGCATCCAGATTATAAGGTAAGGTGGTGGTAACTCTTGCTATTTCCTGTGGGGTAAGTGTAGGATCCTGTTGTTTGTATCTTTCTTTAATAACAATCAGCTGCCCAATTGTAGTCTGTAAAGCCTGCATGGTAGCCGGTTGTGCACTTCCGAGTTTTTTTATTTCCGCTAAAATCTGATTGAGTAACATTAATAGTTCTGCAGGAACCATCATTTTGGTCATCAGAATCTGCTGTCCCAATACCTTCCATTTTGCAGAATCAGCGTTGATCTGAGAACCTAACCATGCCATCTGCTCGCTTCCGATCAGTTTTCTGTTGGGATCTAAAAAATCTGTTTTAAACTTCAGCTGATCGAAATTCCCGGCATTGTCCAGATAATCTGAATATTCTAATTGCTTATCTCTTGCAATTACTCTGGTATCCATCATATACAGGGAAACAATATTTCCGAAGTTGAAACTTCTGTAAATTCTAAGATCTTTCCCTGTTTTAAGAGGAATATATTCACTGTATGCCTGGAAGGCAGCTTTTTTTCTTGCTTCAAAATCACCTTCATCAGGCTGATGGTTTTCTGCTCCGGATTTATAGGTATCATTGGCAAACTCATGATCATCCCATACACAGATAAAAGGTTTTTTCTGATGAGCCAGCTGAAGGTTCTTATCACCTCTGTATTGTCTGTATCTTTCTCTGTAATCATTCAGATTCAGGATTTCTTTTGCAGGTTTATGTGCTCTTCCCAATTGATTGGTATAAGGATTGGTTCCGTATTGTCCCGGAGCATATTCATAGATATAATCCCCAAGATGTACTACTACATCTGCTTCAGATTTGGCAACGGCTCCATAAACATTAAAAAGTCCTGCCGGAAAGTTGGAACACGATACCACTGCCATCTTCACATCGTTTACAGTATCTGTTTTGGATGGTAATGTAATGGTTTCTCCGGTTACGCTTGCTTCCTTAGTTTTAAGGTTATAGAATCTATAGTAATATTTTGTGTTAGACGGAATGTTCTGCACATCTACTGCTACTGTAAAATCATTGGCTGATGTAGCAGTCGCCTGTCCTTTTCTTAAAACTTCGGAAAAATTACTGTTTCGGCTTATTTCCCAGGTTATTTCTGCATCTGCTCCTGCAGAATATCTTGTCCATATAATAATTCCGGTAGCTGTAGGATCAAAGCTGGCCACTCCGGTATCAAAACCTGAGTTTTTCAGATCATCAGGAGCTATTCCACCTTCAGTAAAATCTTCATCACTGCAACTTATAATCAGAGGAGCAATAAAGAGTCCTCCGGCTGCTAAGAGTGAATTCTTAAGAAATCTTCTTCTGTTAAGCAGATTGTTATTTTCCATCATTACTTTTTTCTGCAAAGCAACGGTATCTGCCGAAGAAGGCTGTTAACTGAGTTTTAATTATTCTTTATGCTTTTTTTAAACATATGTTTAACATAATATTTTCTGAAATATTTGAACTTTGGAAATATTAATTGTAAGGATCAACATTTACTTAAGCCTTTCTCTCTACTTCAGGTAATCAAAAACATTTACAGACTGGTATTTAGGACTTCGTTTTAAAAACTCACTGAAAAATGCAGCATGGGTTGCCCCAGAAATAATAAGGACTCTGTCATTTTCCGAAAGTGGAATTTGATTAAGGTTAGAATACATTCTCAGATTTCTTCTGTAATATTTAGCTGCTTCATCTGCTCCTTCAAAATGACCGGCAGTGCTTACGTAAGTCAAAATATCAGCATTAGCAATAATCAGATCCTGTAAAGTGGATTCTTTATTATAGTCGATAAGTTTTTCTTTCACAGAAAGATTTTCCTGTTTTTTGAATCCTTCAATAAAAGTAGTTATAAAACGTTTATAGGTGATATTGTCTACCTGATTTTTCAACTGATCTCCAATTCTATAATTGTACTGCCCCGTTTCCTGCTCATCAATTCCATATATTTTTTTCACATTAGCCAGTTTTCCAATCTGATATGCTAATAGTGAAACTTCACCTTCATAGGCTGCTTTATGATTTTTATTCTTTAAAAAACTGTGGTAGTCATTCTGGATTTTCTCATTCTCAGCAGGAACCAGCTCAACACAGATAACTGTTGGTTTAAATTCAGCAAGCAATTTTGCAATCTCAAAAACCTCTTTCTGGCTTTTCTCACTTTGCGGATCAAAACTTACTTTTACAGCATCTGGCGTTTTTCCCATATGAAAGGTGGCAAAATTAAGTACCTCTATCTTTTGCGCTGATAAACACATGCTCATCAAAAATCCACAAATAACACTTATTCTTTTCATGATTTTAATTTATGGTTCAAAAATAGAAAGTGAACAGTAAGCATACAAGCCTATATCGACGAAGAGGTGCTTTTATCCGATGAAACGTTAATAAAATCATTAAACTGAGGTGGAGTAATTCAAAAGCTTCTGGTTCTTTTGAAATTTATTTTATCCTACAGAATTTTTGCTTTTCCAATATGCTTCCATTTATTTTTAGTTCATCCTTTAATACTTTTTCGAACCATGAGAAAACACTCATTATTTTTTAATCAAAATAAAAATTAAGGTAATTAAATACATCTATCCAAAGTAGATATCATGAATTTAAACAATAAAAACTATTACATTTTCTTGCAATTATCATTTCAATCCTTATCCAGCACTCAGGTTAAATAATAAAAGAATCTACCTCATTATGGGTAGATTCTTTATTTACAGAGAAATATATTGTTATTATTTGGTAGCTTTAATAACACTATCGTTACTTCTTCGTGAAGTCTTTTTTATCAAATCCCAATGGGACTCTATCTATTGAGTATCTTCTTTTTCATTATTTTTTCTTAAGACCTCTCAGTAAGTAATTTTATACTGTTTTTATTATTCATAAACTTATTTATTTTTCAACTGGAACAGGTGCCGGAGCCTCTTGACCCACCCCTTTATCAGCCAGATTAAACAGGAATTGAGTAGCAACTTCAAAAACTACTTTTCCTCCGACAGTTTTAGCTGCGCCAAGACTGGCTGCACCTAATAAGAAAGAAGAAGTAGTTCCTCTTACACCAAGATTTGATAAGTTTCCTGAATTCATGAAACTTCCCGAACCAGTTATCCCAGAACTTACTGCATTAGATATCGCAGAATTTATTGTATTGGCAGCTACATTCATTCCCACAACTTTTATTCCATTTAAAGCACCGGAACTCCCTCCGACAATACCATTGATGGCAGTTTGCCCAAGATTTACACTTCCGTTCACACTATATTGTGCAATGGCATCAACTCCTCCTCTAAGAGCTACCATACTTAAATAGGATGAAGCCGAGACTGCCCCGGTATATAGAGCCGTAGCTCCCATTGCTATAGGAGCCGCAAGCATCCCTCCAAACATATAATAAAATCCGTTGGCGGCTTGAGCTTCAGGTGAAGCCGCTACAGCAGCACCAAACCTTGATGAGTTATCTCTGTAATTATCCCAGGAATCCTGAGATCCTAATCCAAAGAATGCATCATTTATAGCATTTCCTAAATCAAAATCATTTTCCTGTGAAAGATCTGCCTGGAAAGCTCTGTCTTGCTCCTTGTAAGAGGCATCTACCGGTTTAGACTGCCATTCTTTTTCTCCATCTTCTCTGATTTCATAATCTACGGCCTCATCTACTGGTCTGTTTTCATATCTGGCATATTCTTCATCATTATTATCCTGTGCTTCCAACCCTTCCAATTCCCTTGAGTTGACTACTCTATTTTCTGAGAAATTGTAATGTGATTGGTAAGCATACTTTTCAGAAAGTGGATCGATATTGAAAAATCTTCCTATAGATGGGTCATAATTTCTCCATTTGAATGAGTTCCAATTTGTATCTGTCTGTTTCTCCTGACCCTGGAAGCCATAGTTATAATTTGGAGTAATACCCGTGTTGTTACTATTATTAAATTCCATTCCAAAAGGATAGAAATTACTCGTACGATTAATTTTAGTGTTGTTATTTGCATCTCTATAATAGGCTAACCTTATATTTCCTACCTGATCTTTGTACTGGTATACATATTTATTCTGTACAAAATCATAATATCCTTCTACAGTAGGAACAAATCTCAATAAAGGAGGAACTATTGAGAAAACTCCTTCAGCATCATACTGAAACCCATCATAATATTCTGTTACCTTATTACCTTCCGAATTGTTTTTTGCTATTCCGTATGTATATACTTTTCTAAGTTTTGTCCCATCTGCGCGATAAGTATACCGAGTAGTTATATTTTTGGATTGCTGTGTTCCACCAAAAGGATTTCGAATGGCATAAGTCTGATTAAATTTAATGTATTTTGGTAAATTCAGAATATTATAATCGATTTGTAAAATACCTTTATCTATATGATCTTTCATATTTCCATTGGAATCATATGAAATTAGATTGCCTGAAACATCAGGATAGCCACTATAATTCGTAGAGGAATCTGTTACAGAATCCAGTCTGTTCCCAGTGTATACATACGTTAAATCATCTATTTTTATTTCAGTTTGTGAAAACCCTTTAGCTTTTCTAACAAGAGAAAGAATATTCCCATTTAAATCATAGGTTAAGCTTTCATTGTAAAAGTTATTGGCTGGAACAAAAGAACCGGGTTCAGAATATACTCCAGACAACAATCTGTCTAAGCCATCATATTGATAATCATATCTTCTCAAAGTCCCGTCATCAGATGCTTTCCAGTCTATCTGCGCAATATTACCGTTAAATTTCCCTGAACTGGAAGATTCAGGATTGTTATATTTTATGGTATATCCGAACAGATCATCATTCAAGTTAGAAGGATTATTAATCCCTGTTACCCAGCCACGAATGTTGTAGGTATAGTCTACAGTCTGAATCGGGTTACTTCCTGTTCCACCTATTTGCTTGCTTCTTATCTGAGATAATTCATTGTAATTATTTACTGCCAGAATCTCTTCAGGATTGGAATTTACCTTATGCTTGCGGATGGTAAGCCTGTTCTGATTATCATATACAAAACTCTCTTTAATGATAGTTTCCTCATCATACTCTGTCTTTTTATGATAAGTATAAGACTCTTTTACTTCCCCTGCAAAGCCAAGTTCCGATTCGGTTTTGGTATAACCTCCCACATCATTAACGGAATGAGAGCCGATAGCTCTTCCCTTCATGTCATACCAAATATACTTTTTTGTCCAGTTGTCATCTTCAATGTTTTTTACATAAGAAGCCGTTGGAAGACTTTTGGTACTTATACTTGTTGCTGAACTTAAAGCATCCTGGGGTAAAACCGGATGAGTAAGAATAGAGGAAGGAATTACAGGAGTTCCCTGTGGATAGGTATCATAATAATTTACGGATAAAACGGTATCCATACCTGTAAATAATCCGTTGGTATAATAGATCTGTATTCCATTTTTGGTAAAGCCGGTTACATCCCTTGATTCAACAATAGCTAAGTTACCTGCCTGATTCTGCATACTGGTTCTATCTCCTCCCGGAATAGTTCCTGTGTAAATAACCCTGCCAAATCTATCGTATTTGGTAATCATCCACTTTCCCTGCTGCTGTAAATTGGCATCCTGGGTTAATATCAATCTATTGGATTGATCATAAACGAAGGAATCCCATCGCCACACTCCGGTTGAAGCATCAAGCCCCTTGCCCGGAAGCTTTTTTTCTACCAGACGGCCTTGAATATCGTACTTATATTGGTAACAAAGGTTATCAAGAGTAGACTGATCTATCATTGTTTTTACAGCGGCTAAAGGCGGAATTACATATACTAGTTGACTATAAAAATTATAAACATAGTACGTATCAAGATTTACTATATTTCCTGCACTATTATTTTCCTTTCTGATAAGAACCGTTTGTCCCAATTTATTTTTAAACGTAATTGTTCGGTTACTGTCTTCATCAGTTATTATGGTTTTATATAATTCCCCTTCATTGAATTGGTTGATCTTTGAAATGGTATTCAAAAGTACTTTCCTAGTATCATCCCAAGAAACTTTAATCATGTGTTTTTTTACAGCATCAGAATTTTTATTAATATCAATACTTGACTTTTGTGTTTTTCCGGAGCTCAATGCCCATTCATCTCCGGGATTGGATTGTTCAGATACTTTTGTAAGGAATGATCCATCATGTACAAATTCTGAATAGAATTTACTTGTACCATAAAATCCGGTGCCATTACTGGTTGGGCTGGTATTAAAACTTCCGTTACCAGTACTTGTCTGGGGAATGGGCAAATAACTCTTTGACTGGACTCCATAATTATCATACTCAAACGGAATTACCATATCATTCCCTTGAGGAGTTGCTTTTATACTGATGACCTGCTGTGGTCTGTTTAAGCCATCTAAATATTGAATATTTTCTATTTTTTTCACACAACTTGCATCCAAACATGTCTTTTCATAAACATAATTTTTTGTAGTTGTCCCATGACTGTTTTGTGACAGTAAAAAATGATTGCCTATAAACAGAAGAAGGGATGTATTTATAATTTTTCTCATTGTTATTAATCGTTACTGTTTATAATTATATTCAAACTCTTTTATCAGATTTTCCTCCATGTCTTCAATCTTTATAAGCCTACCAGCATTATCATAAATGTACTTTTGGGTTATTCCACTTGGAGGAATATTATGGGTTATTCCGATAAGTGGATCATAGGTCATTGTAGTTATTTGATAATTTTTCAACGAACTATTATTTCTTAAATCATTTAGAGCGTCCATGAATTTTTTCTCAGTTGCGGAATCATTATCAAGGTTCGATTTATTTACTATATCACTGGAAAGATAAGTTGCAGGATTAGAACCTGAAGCCAATCCTAAGGCATTCATGACCATATCATAGGATGCTCCTTCAATCTTTGCAATAGGATGAGTTTGATAATAACCATAAAGTATGGTAGTAGGAATCCCATCTTGCCCTGTGTATTGTAATAAATTTCCTTTATTATCATACAAATCATAAGTCACTATCCTTACATCTTCCTGTGAATGAGTTGGTTCATAAGCCCATCCTGGCTTAGTGATACATCCAAATTCATATTTAGGAAGTACCAGATTACTTGTAGATGCATCCTGGGCAAATACCGTTTTATGAGCTTTGGCATTAGCTTCACTAGTATTCACCAATTCTATATCAATATATTTATAGGTAAGAACCGGAATGTTTACTTTATTGATAGATTTAAGTAAATTAACAGTATTAGCTAAATTCAAGGTTGGAACAGTAGTTAATATTTCATCTTCAGGATAAAAGATGTCATTGACCAACACATTTTCTATGGAACCACTGCTATATATATCAACTGCTAAAAATTTCCCTATACCAGATACATAGTTGGATGGATTAAGGTACTTATATTCAACTCGGTCTGTGTTTATTCCTGATGATAAATAATCTTTTACAATTGTACTTGAGGGGCGTAAAATTTTTTGAATATAATTAACAATTACAGAGCCTTGAGAACTAATTATCGTATTACTATATCCATATGTCTGATTAGGAGCCTCAATAACTATGTCCAAAATAGGCTTATGTACTCCAAATTGATTTTTGGTAATCAATTTACTATTATAGATGTATTCTTTGATTAAGGAATTATTTTTATCAAATAACTTCATATTCTTTCTCACTCCATATAAACCTAGATTGGAATATGAACTATATTTTAATCTATATGCTGAATTGGTATTTAAAAATTCAGCCATCGAAAATTTGGGAAAAAAAGTGGCAAATCCATCTTGGGAAAACTGCAGATTTAGAAAAGGAGACTGCAAAGTATTAATTAAGGGATAATCTTTAACCGTTGTATATTCTGTCGCCTGTTTTTTATTATCCGTGATTTTTTCAACTCTTGAATATTGTATGTTAATACTTCCAGGAGAATCATATATTTTGAATATTCTCTGTAAATCATCTGCAGCAAAGTTGGGAAGACCGTTATAGTTGGTTACTAACATTGGAGGTTGTCCAGATATATCAATATACGATGTAAATAATTGAGCTCTGGGATACCCAATAAATGGAGGAGCCATCATGACACCGGAAGATGAACCATTTTCATTTTTATAAAAATATGATGTAGTGCTTTTCACCTGATTTTCATCAATATTGTTGATTTTCTTTATTCTTAACCCAGGCGCTTTTTGATAATCTCCCAGTATTAAGAAATCGTTCAGTTCATATTCAAAACTCTTGATTCCTTTGTTTGGAAATTCAACTTCAGTTAAACTTCCTATTTTGGTAAAGTCTAAATCCGGATCTCTGGTTATATAATTATCTCCATAATGTATGGGATGCATCTTTACATTATTATTCACTAAAGCATCATGATGAATTTCAAATGGTAACAGTGACCATTCCATCTGATTTGGGTAATAATATACATTATCAGCATAGCTTTGCCCATAATTGTCTCCGCTTATAAATTCATTGGTTTCCTTATAATATCCTCCATAATCATATGCCTTTGAACGTATGTTTGGTAAATACTCATCGTCTTTATATTTAAACTGATATTTTTTCCCAGAGTTTACTTCTTCAATACTCAATAACTTAAGACTTTTTCCATCTTTTGTGGAAATTCCCATCCAAGTGTTTTGATAGAGAAAGTAACCATAATTAAAGTTATACTGTTGAATCAGTTTATTATTATAGTCATATAATTTGATTGAACTAAGTGCTTTTTCCGGATTCTGTGTATCCTGTCTTATAAAATCATATTCATACACCAGATACCCTTCATCAAATTTTATCTTTTTTAAATCTTTTGTTTTAAAATAATTTACCGAACTTTCAATCTTATTATATTTATAGCTTGTATTATTCTTTTGTCCTCCATCCAAAAAGGGATTTGCAGAAAGAAAACCATTCAACAGCAAACCTGTTCCTCCGTTGTTGATAATATCAGGATTAATGATATTTACATATTTCCCTACAAAATCACTGATAAAAGAAGTACCAGGTGCTGCCTTAAAACGGCTATATGTTTCTGAACGTATCTCCCTGGAATGCGATGTTGACGTTATATTATAATCACCAGATGGTGTGTATTCAAACTTCACTTCCCTATTAGTAGAGAGATCTTTTATTGTTGAAACCTTCCACGAAGAAACATAGGGCACCCTGTCAACCATACCTCCATAGACATTAACCGGAGATTCCGAATTATAATAATTAGCCATTTCATAATCATTGAACTGATATTGAATTCCATCATCTGTATTAATGGTAAAATTAAAGAAGTCAGTAGTTGGAAAGCCACTCACCTCATAACGGGTTTCCTTTAACTTGGATATTTTTATTGGTTTATCAGATAATAACCGTGGCGTATTTTCATCTTCAAAATAGAATGTGTGTCTTTTATTAATAGAATTCAAAAAATAGAGATCCGGTAAGTAATCTAAATTGGCAGAATCTTTATCAGTATTTGAAAAAAAATATTTAATATTTTTTTTCACTTTCCTAAAATATCCGGTTCTTCTTATTTTAGGAACTGCTCCTCCATCATCCATGTCATGTGCATCCTGAATATCACGAGTGATGTTAATATCAGCAAGTGACCACCCTAGGCCTACATTCCCTGCCCTTTGATTCACCTTTACACCTCCTGTATTATATTGCAGCTTAATAGGAATTTCAATGTTCCCACTTTTTATATTGAAAAGGGGAATCTCAACATTCGCTTTTCCATCAGCTTCATTGAGTTCAGTCTTTGCAACACTAAAAGAACCATTAAAAGATGTGAAATCATTATTTTCCTGAGAGAACAGAAAATTTGCAATAAAAATAAAACTCAATAAAATATATCTTTTCATAATTATTTTGTCCATTATTTTTTGATCAATTTAGCATTAGCGGTTTGGGTTTGATTGTCCTGTGTGTGAGCTTTCACCACCATCACATAAGCTCCCTGAACCATGTTGGAAGTGTTGATTTTGGTTACCTTATTCTTAGTGGTTAAGGTTTGGATTTGTCTTCCTGCCATGTCATAAATAGTTATTTCAGCATCCTTAAAGTCAAAGCCTATCTCGGCATAACAGTAATCAGATACAGGGTTAGGATAAATCTTCATTGGTAATCGCTCAATTAAGTCCTCCACTTGCTTATCTCCTAATTTTACAATTTTCCAGTTCTCTTTTCCAAATTCTTCAGCACTTGTTCCGGCCAAAATAATAGAGCCGTCCCGCCCCATACTTAAATCGGATAAACGTTCTTCTTTCTGTCTGGAGTTCCCATTAATATGCTTTCTCCAAACCTCATCACCGTTTTGATTGAGGTACAGCATCCAGAAGGTTTCGTCGTTTTCTGAAATTCTTCCTTCAGCCCGTGTGTAACCTCCCAGTAAAAATCCTTTGGATTCAGAATCTTTCGCATTGGAAACTACATTCAAACTCATTAGAATATCTCTGTTTCTAAAAGAATAAGATTTTTGCCAGATTTCATCTCCTCCTTCATTGAGTGCTATCAACCATATATCAGTTCCTTCATCTATGCCAACGGTTTTATTTCCCGATCTATCAGAGCGGCTTTCACCACCTATGACAAATCCTTTTGCAGTCATCGCCATGGTTCTTAGATGATCATCTCCAATTCCTCCGTAATTCCTTTCCCATTCCACTTTTCCATCTTTACTGAGCTTAATGATCCAGTAATCCCCTTCCCCGTAATTTTCGGTTTTCTTGGAACCTCCTTTATTGCTTCTAGAGTACATGCCCACAAGAACTCCACCATCTTTTGTCGGAATCATTTTCTCAACTTCATCCAATCCTTTTCCCCCTAAAATCATTTGAGAGATTTCTTTTCCGTTCTTATCTAATTTTACGATTATAACATCCTTAGATCCGTAACCTTTTTCTGAATTCTGAACATTTCCAGCTACAAAGAATCCTAAATCAGTAGTTTGAATCACAGATTTAGCTTCTTCATCAGAAGAAGTTCCTATTGTTTTCTGCCAAAGTTCATCTCCCAATTCATTGATTCTAATTACCCAGATATCCGATCCACCGTTGGAATCTTCTTCTTTATCTAGTCCTTTTCCTGAAAAAGAAGTTCCAGCTAAGAGAAAACCTCCATCTTGAGTAGATAGAGATGTTGAAAGATAATCATGATTCATTCCTGAAAAATATTTTTCCCAGACCTCTTCTCCCCGTTGGTTCAGTTTAACCAAATGATAATCGTAACCGTTGTTTTGCTTGCTTTCTGTAGAAAGTTTTTGTGACTGAATAGAACTTCCCGTAATCAGATACTGGAGATCTACTGTTGGAGTAACCTGGCTGAGAAAATCCTGAGTAGAGGATTTGATATCTTTCTGCCATAGCACTTCCTGAGCTGGCACGCTCAAAACCACGCATATAAAATATGCACTCATGTAGAGCTTTTTCATGAATTATTAATAGTTTTTAAGTTAATACAGATTTAAATCCTTTACAAATTTAACAATTTTTAACAAACATTTAAGTTAACTCAATATGAATTAACGTGATTTTTATCACCTGTTAGTTACTTATTTTCTCTACTATTTCCGGTAATTACAGAATAACAATATCACTACTTTTAATTCTTAAGTTGTTTAGATTATTTCTTACTTTCACAACATTGATAATAATAAGACTAGAAAGCAAAGTACATGATTAAAAAAATATTCTTTTAGGAATAATTTTTCTATAATCCACTGGTAATATCACGATCGGATATACAAGACCCTAACCTAATTAATTTTAAACCACATCAGATATTTAAATTAAAAGATATTCCTGAATTAAAGAATTCTCAGAATGTGGTTGTATATATTGTCTTAGCACATGAAGATAGAAAAAACCTAGACACCAAAATCAAGAAATGGAAAGTTTTACAATCTACTAATCCATCATTAACATAAAGATTTACTCAATTGTGAGTTTAAATATAACAATGTAGATGTTTCAACAATACAAAGTAAAATGTATGTCAACTCAAACAACACATTAGTTTTTGAAAGTGAAATTTCTTTAAATACCCATGCTTTGGGTCTTCAGAATAGAGCTACAGGATGGGCTACACCAGTTAAACATAAACACTTTTTAAATATTATAAGTCAGTTTGACAGATACAATCTCCCGGTTTTGATTATTAAGTAGATATTTAAAAATAAAAAAACCGCTCACATTTACTGTAAGCGGTTGATTTTCTGTGGTCCCACCTGGGCTCGAACCATGTACATCTGGGTTATCACCCAGTATCTCTAACCTACTGAACACACAGTATATATAATTCAATTATCAAGAATACTCTTTTAAGGGTCTGCCTAAAACTATGCCTTTTAATCTAAAAACTCCTAACATAATAGAATATAATTAAGAAATCAAATTATCATGATAGGGTTTGTAATAATATTACAGAGCAATATTTACAATCTTATATGACAAGTAGGAGTCTTCTACCTTCTTCTTATTTAACAGTATTAAAGTTCCATTTTCCTTAATCTTATCAGAAACATAGTAGAAGTCTTCAGGCTTATTCATGTCTTGCATCAAGAATGTGCCTTTATCTGTAGTATTAATATATTGCACGCCAAATCCTGTAGAACCTTCTGGCATTTGAAATAAGACATAATAACTTTTATAAAAAGTATCATATTCTATTGAAAGAATTTTGCCGTAAGGTTTCTCAAAGAGAACTTTTTTAGTTTTAGCATCTTGTGCTACTAAATAAATGTCTCCTTTCATATAGGTGATTTTATCTGTTTGAGCTTTAATAAGAATTGTAAGAAAAAACAATAATAGTAATGTAGCTTTTTTCATGGTATATAATTTTATGGTAAATTTTCTTTTGGAACTTGATATGAGTTTAAAAACTCAATAACTAGGTCTGCATCTTTTTCTGACAGCCCCACTCTATCATCTATCTGAAGAAAATGTTTCTCCTGAATATCTAGAATATCATCTTCATCATCAATAATAATAAAGTTCTCTAATCCTCCTTTTAATGTTTTGTGGTAATCTCTTATCCACTTAAAGATTTCTAAACCTCTTGGAGCTAATTCAAAAGTGGTTTTGTAGTGAAGTGATTCTGTTACACCAATAACTTTTCCTTTAATACCTACTATATTAAAGAGCTCATTAATTTCTTCTATACTCTTTAGCAGTCTCCAAGCTGATGATAAGACTATCTCAGCTTTTGTATTGTCAATTATCCTATTGAGAGCATGAATATTATTGCTATCAAAATGGGAAGTTTCATTTTGATGGATAGCTAAATTTTTACCTCTATAGTAATCAGCATTATTTAGTACCCCATCTATGTCTAGAAAAATGATTTTCATTTCTTTTTAGTTTTAAGTTTGAATATCAAGAAAAGAAACCCTATTATTCCTAGGCTAATTAAGACCCATTTGATAATCTTTTTAGTTTCATATTCCTTCTGCATCTGTTGAAGAGTTATTTCATCAGGCATTGCATAGGGATTAAGACCTTTTGCTTCTGCCATTTCTTCATACTGGCTTGGATAAGCTTTAATATTTTGAGATCCACTTCCATATAAATCTGTATTTGATTTTGCAGTTTCCTCTGTTACTGTACTACCTGAACTATTAGCTTTTTCTCTTAATTCACTCCATAACTTTTCTTTAGAAGTAGCTTCATCATTATCTTTATCCAAAGTTGAATTGTTTCCTATCTTTAATACCTGTTGATAGTTTCTAAATGATTTTACTTTTCCATCTTTAAAAGTGATCGTAGCTACTCCATTCTCTCCATAGCTCCAAACCTCTTCTCCAAAAACATCATAATCTTGAATACTATGTGGTTCTCCCTGAATTTTTTTCACATGTGATTTATTAGAACCAACATTTATGTACTGCTGTGCATAAATAACAGCATTACAACTTACTAACAGTGTTAATAATATTCTTTTCATGTTTGAAATTTTCGCATAGATACAAAATAAAACACAATGTAACGTATGCGTTCCTTTAAAATTCATAACAAAGGTCAAATTTTGACTAATGGATAGAGAGCAAGAACTTATAAAGTTTGGAAAAAGAATTAAGCAAATAAGAGAATCTAAAGATTTAACTCAAGCTCAACTTGCCCACAAGATTGGGAAAGATAGAGAGTCCATTGCCAGATTAGAAAGAGGTGGAATTAATCCTACTTATTTATACTTAATGGAAGTTTGTGAAGGACTTGAAATAAGTATGGAAGAATTAATGAAGTTTTCAACTTTAGATATTTAGCTATTAATCTTATTTTTATTTGATTGGTCCCCATACATGAACATTAAAAATTAGCTATAATATTATATCTTAACATTAAGCATCTCATAAAACTTCTTATGATTTAGCAGATATTTTAGATCTTATACATTCTTTTTTATCTTTACATTATTCCTAATAGAGCCTTAATATTATCTTTTATTAAGTTTAAAATGAAATATTTTTAAGCTTAATATTAAAGATTTATAATAAACCCTCATCAGCAAAACTATAATAAGATTCTTTGTTAATAATTAGATGGTCTAACAGCTTAATCTCTAAAAAACCGCAAGCTAATTTCAATTTACTTGTAATATCCATATCAGCCTTACTTGGTGCTAAACTTGTACTTGGATGATTGTGAATTAATATGATATGAGTGGATATAGATTTTAAAGCTATGGAAAGAATTAGCCTTATATCTACTACACTCGAAGATATACCTCCCTTTGATAAATTATAGATACCAATAACTTTAAGTGCATTATTAAGAAACAAAACTTTAGCTTCTTCACACATTTCAATAGTATCTAGATTCCAATTGTTGAGGGCTAGCATATATGAGGATTCACTAGTAGAGATAATAGTCTCTATTATGTTAGGAGAATAAGAAACTTGTATTTCTGATACCTGATGGTCTTGCATAAATAAAAAGGGTTAAGTGGGGAATTAGAAAATAAAAAAAACTTCCAACCTCGTATTTACACATTATAGTATACAATACGAAAGTGGAAGTTTTATACAATAGAGTTATGTTGAAACTTTAAAACTAATCTGCTAGAACATGGTCATATTTCCCATTCGTAGAAAGGTTTTCCAGATCTGCCTCAAAGTTATCAGAAGTAGCTCTGTTAGCTTTTATTGAGCTAGAAGGAACAATACTTTTGGGAATATACACGAACCTATGTTGCATAATAATTGATTCTCCTGTTTCTGTGATAACATATTCATAAGGTTCACATTCTTCTTTCTGAACACTACCCTGAAGCTCTGTACCAATTAAAGCCTTACAGGTTTCTTCATCAAATGTAGATGAAATGAAAGTCTTTTTGGCTGTAGCATAATACTGGTTGGTCTTTTGGCTTAATACCATTTCAATTCCTCCTTGAACTTCGAGTACACAAAATGTTGTACCATCCTCTTTTTGTCTTGCTTTGTAGTTGATAATTCTTACCATTGTCTTTAAGTTTTTGAGTTAGATTTTCACCTTTCCTAAGAGATATCTTCAGATTCAACTATAGTTCTAGAAGGAATTTATAGTCTGCCTGAAATTTTGTCTTTCTATTAGAAATGAGGCGGGGTACTTCCCCTCTAAAAATAGGTGGGGGTAATTAATTAGAGAAGAATATGCATGAGTATAGCTAACATTTTTTTATAAAAAAAAAAAAAAATATATATAATCCCTCTAAATAATCTATTTTTTTTACTTTTATAGAAACTAATAAATGAGAACATTTCTAATTCAAATAATAACATCCAATTTTATATTCTTAAAATAATCAACAATTAGTATCTTTTATATTTATATAAATCGTAATTACCGTTGTGATTTATACATTCATTATTTAAAATAATCATATGGAAATTAAATTTTTAAAAGCTGGGTCAGGAGACAGTATACTCATTCATAATGAAGGAAAAAATATACTGATTGATGGAGGAAATGATAGTACATTTTTAATTGAGGAGTATTATAAAATAATTGCAAGAGAAGAAAAAATTGACTTACTAATTGTTACACATCACGACGATGACCACATAAAAGGGATCTTAGACTTATTTAAGCATATTGAGTTAAAAAATGAAACCCCTGAAATTGAAAGAATAATATTTAATTCCCCAAAAAAAATAAATAATTTGTTTAAGGAAGAAACCTCAACAAACTTATTATCATACAAACAAGCACATGATCTCGAAAATATCCTATTTAAAAATAGAGAAATTAATTGGATTACTACTTTAGATAATAACATAAATGAATTATTTAAAGATGAATTTGGAGAATTAAACTTAAAAATATTTTCTCCAAGTAAGGAAGTATTGCTTACTTATGCTTCAAATAAAGGAGCTTATTTAAATAGTGATTATAGATGTGACTGGAATACCCCTATAAAAGAATTAGCAAAGTATATTGATGATAAAAGTCAAGATACATCTCCAAGCAATAAAACAAGTATTGTCGTTTATCTGACCATAAAAAACAAGAAAATACTTCTAACAGCAGATATAACGCCTGAAAGATTTGATGAAATAATAGATAGTATTAGAGAAGAGAAGGATAAAGCAGATTTTGATTTGATAAAATTACCTCATCATGGAAGTTATAGAAGTTTAAACTCTAAAACTTTGGAGAAAATAAATTGTAAGAATTATGTTGTTTCAACAAATAGCTCTAAACATTATCTTCCTAATAAAAGAGCTTTTATAAAGATTATACAAAATATTAGGTTAACTGAGCCTATAGAATTTTCATTTAACTATGAGGAAGCTATCCACAAGTTAATGTATGTCTTCAAAATAAAATGGACTTTCTCTTAGGGAGTATTTGTTAGTTTAAAGTTATAATAAAAGTTGATTTCCATAAAATTTTTCTGAGCTTTGA
>NZ_QNVT01000018.1 GCF_003385515.1 Chryseobacterium pennae
ATATACAATGGGGCGGCTTCTTCGAAGCCGCCCCATTGTATTATCAAGATTTATTAAGAGCAATTACAAAACTCTTCTATAGCATTCAGGCAATACTGCTGCTGCCATGGACTCAGTCTGCACCATTCGGCACAAGTCGTTATCATGTAACCAGGGCATGTATAATCATTCCCGCCTCCAATTGATTTCAATTGATTTTTAGTGAATTTTCTAAGGTTTCTCATCTAATAATTACAAAGAATTAACATGTACAAACTTCTTCTACATCAAGCAAACAGCGCATTTTCTGCTGTGGAGTCAACCCACACCATAAGTCGCATGATGTAATTGGCTTTGCCGGGCATAGTACGCCCCCACCGTTAATTGTTTTCAGACTCTTCTTTGTTAATTTTTTTAAATTTTTCATAGTTATTTAGTTTTAATTTGTAGCCTGCTCTATATACTTTTCGGTATCTGCAGCGGACTTATTATCTGATCTTTAGCAAATATATAAATATTTCCCACCTGCTAGAATATTTATTAAAAATTTAACAGTTGGGATACAAACAAAAAAATCCTCAGCATTTGCTGAGGATTTAATTTTTATAAAACGCTTAAAAATTATGCGTTTGGTTCTACAGATACAAAAGATCTGTTGTTTGCTTTCTTTCTGAAAACTACTTTACCATCTACTAATGCAAACAAAGTGTGGTCTTTACCTATACCAACATTATCACCTGGGTGGTGTTGAGTACCTCTTTGTCTAACAATAATATTTCCGGCAATAGCTGCTTGTCCTCCGAAAATCTTCACACCTAATCTCTTAGAGTGAGACTCTCTACCGTTCTTGGAACTACCGACTCCTTTCTTGTGTGCCATTTTATTACTGGATTATTTGTTAAGTGCTTTAAATTGATCAATATTCTTAATGATAGCAGCATCTACTTCTTCATGAGTAAGAATATTCTTTTCTAATTCAACTTTAACTGCTTTACCTAAAGTAATTAAAGTTTCTCTGTTCTCTTTAGACTGAGACAAGTTGTTTTTCTTTAAGTGATAGTTCAATTCGTGATCTTCACCAAAGTTAACAGTTGCATGGTCAGAAAGAACTTCAGACTTTACAGTTTCTTTTTTAGCTGCTTTTTTAGCTCCGCCTTCAAATCCTGTAATACCTGTGATTACGATTTGAGTTAAAGATTGTCTGTGACCGTTTTTCACTTGGTAACCTTTTCTTCTTTTCTTTTTGAAAATGATTACTTTATCAGCTTTTACATGGTCAAGGATCTCTGCTTCCACAGTGATTCCGCTTACAGCTGGGGCGCCTACAGTGATTGCTCCGTTTACAGTAAGAAGAACTTTATCGAAAGAAACTTTTCCTCCTTTATCTCCTTTTAAACGGTTCACAAACAACTTTTGGTCTTGCTCAACTTTATATTGAAGCCCTGCTATTTCTACAATTGCAAACATTGTTTATAAATTTTTAGTTATTTCGAGGTGCAAATATACAAATAAAATTCTAAACAGCTTACAATCAAAGCAATGTTTTTTATTGAAAAAATCTATTCACTATGTTTTGAATAATTTTTAACGATAATGTGCTCATATATAAAAGATAATTTCTTACCTTCGTTTTACCAACTAAATAATTATATGAAAAGAAACTTTAACCTCTGCTTAATAGCAGGCGTCATTACTGCAACATTCCTTACAGCATGTAGTGATGACAAAATGGAAGATACTGTTCTTCCTCAACAGGAAAGCTCCAGTGCAAAAATTGAACAACCCGGAGCCGTTGAAAAAAACTGTGCATATGTAGACAATAACTGGAGCTCCAGTTCTGTTTTATTGACCGGACTTCAGAACTCCACAGACACTAATTTCATGAATGCTCAGATGACTAAAATTGCAAGTTTATGGGGAAGAAGCAATCCTACTCTACAATTTGTGAATGATGCATCTAATTTCAATTCAACCTACAATGCAATTTCTTATTCTACAGGAAAGATCTATTATGGTTATGCTATCTATTATGATGCAAAAGCAAAAGGCGGAGATATTGTGAATGCAATGATTCTTGCTCATGAGTATGGACATCAGTTACAGTATATCTTTGGACTTCCTTCAGTAAACGAAAACACAGCAAGACCTAATGAGCTTGAAGCTGATGGTTTTGCAGGATATTACTTAAGAAGACCTAACGGTTACAATAAGACAAGTTTCCCAGAAATTGCTGCCGCTTACGAGTTTGCACAAAGCATTGGAGATTATCAAACCAATAGCCCGGGACACCATGGAACTCCTGCACAAAGAAGATCAGCCGTTCGTTTAGGTTTCCTTTTAGGGCAATATGACCTTAACGCATCCAACTTTGATTACAATTTCTTCTATTACTACCAGGGAGTTCTTAACGGAACTTATAAAATGGCTAAGAATAAGATAAATCCAGAAATTGATGCTTACATGAGCCAATATATAGATGAACTAAGAAAAATTCAGTCTGGAGAAATTTCTGCGGAAGAATTTAAACATCTTCAATAAAAGAAACATTCATTTTTAGCATATTTAAGAAAGGAGGCAGGCAATTTAAGTTCTGCCTCTTTTATTTGACTTGAAAAATAACAAAAGTTTTATTTACTTTTGACCCATATCTATCCTAATGAACAGAGATCTCTATATTGACTTCGCCAAAGGACTGGCTACCCTATCCATTATCTTTATCCACACGGCTTTCTGGTCGGGACAGTTCTATATTCCGGCAGAAGTAAGAGTGTTTTCCCTTGTTTTTGATGTCGCCTTATTTTATGCATTGAGCGGAATTACTTCAGGAGCCAATATTGAGAAAACATTTTACAGGTTACTCAAATTACAGATCACCTATATGATTTTTGTAACATTTCTGTTCCTCTTAGATTACTTCTTTAAGGTCTTTGGACTGACATTCTTTTCCCTGGAATGGCTACAGAATTTTTATTCAACCTTCGGTTCCAAATACTCTACCACCAGTATTTCTGCAATTCCGCAATGGCAAAACCTAGGAAACTGGTATCTGCATCAATATACTAATGCTGACACTTTTCCAGTTGTTATGGGGAGCTTTTGGTACCTCAAAGTCTATTATATTCTTACTGTTTTGGGGGTACTAATCTTAAGATTTTTTCCAAAACATATCAATTGGTTTATTGGACTCTGTATTGGACTGACCTTATTATTCAATATTTTCCCAGAATATTATCCGACAGGACAAGTAGGCTACGTTGCTTTTTATATGGCCGTTTTTTTAATTGGGAACAGAATGCGCGGAAAAAAAATCCCCAACAAGTTTATTCCTGTATTATATGCATTTGTGGCTTTAGCTTTAACATGGATGTTCTGGTATTATGGAAATGAAATTTTCTACAAAATCAATAAAAATAAATTTCCACCACAGATTCCTTATATCATTTGGGCTCAATTTTCTCTGGTTACCTTATTTGTTCTTTATAACAGATTTAAGATTACTAAGGAAAACTTTATCACTTACATTGGTAAAAATGCTATTTTCTTCTATTTTGCACAGGGGATAAGTTCGTCTTTAGTATATTTTTTCGTCGTTCCACTGAAAGAAAACATGTCATGGTGGGTTTTGATGATTATTATTTATGTTATTAATATCCTTCTGGCATTCGCTATTTCTGCAGGACTGAAAAAAATAGACACATTGGGATGGAATATCCTTGAATTTTTCAGAAAGAAAACAGCTATTAAAGACTGATCTTCTTACTGAAACTGCCTGAAAGATCAATTTTAAGACCCAAAGTGAAAACACTCTTTTCTCTTTCTCCATTTGACGCTTTTCCCATAGAAAATCTTTGTTCACTATAAATTTGAGCAAATTTAAAAGGGAAATAGGAAAAACCTACAATAATATCATTCTTTTTAAATCCTGGATCAAGGCTATATTGTACTGAATTGTCTTCTATAGATTTTAGCTCCGGAACATACAGATTATACCCTGCCAAAACAGAAAACTTCTGGAATTTATATTTCCCGAAGACTTCTAATCCTTTGGCATTAAAAACGGTTGTAAAAGGGAATGCCCCTACAGTAGGATCGAGATAAGACCCCTGAGAAAAATCTCCGTTTTTCTGCAGCACACCTACAATACTAAAATCTATAGTCTGCCCAATGTATTTAGTTCCTAAAGAAAAATAAGTTGGTTGGCCTGTAAGACCAATAATTCTTCCAGCAGTCACAAGGTTATCACTAAGCAAGGCCCTATTATAAGCTGCTCCGGCAAAAAAACCTTCTTTTATTTTATATTGAAGAGAAGCTCCGAATCCATCAATAAATTTACCGTTGTTCCCGCCTCTGGCCTGAATCTGTCCACCCAAATAAAAGGGTCCAAAATGATTCCGGTAAATAACAGCCTGGTCTGCCCGGCCGGTTCCTGTTTCTCCACCGTCTGTTCCACCAATAAACGTTGCTGATGCTCTTGATCCAAAAACATTGAACTTATCAGTATAAGCAGTAATATCCCGATAAACACTCCATTGTTTTCCGATGGTAAGGGTTCCGAATTTACCTAAATCCAATCCCAGATACCCAAGACGATTTCCAAAAACCTGTTGTTTCTGTGCAGACTCTACGTTAAGAAAACCTCCTGACAAATTGCCGTCTACATTAAAAGAGGTACCTCCTTTAAACATATTCAACTGAATTTCACCCCCTGCAATGATTCCAAAATCATGTTTTTTAATATTCACTTCCAATCCAATTCTGGAAGCATTTTCCTGAAGTTCCAGCTTATTATCGTATACCGCCAGATGTCCGCGAAGGCTTGCATAAGGTTTTAGCAAAATTTCCACTGAATCTTTTTCCTGTGCCTGCATCTTCCCTCCCCCTATGAAAAGCAATAAATATCCTATTGACCAACAGAACTGTCTACTTATATCCATTCAAATGATTATCTGATTATTAGTTTCGTTATTAGACAGTAATTTAAGAAAAAATACAATACTCTAACAGCTCTTCCTTTTATAAATACTATATAAAACAAGCTCCTCATTAAACAAAACCCAACAGAATAGAAATTCTACCCCATCAAAAGCACCGAATATGCCTAATTTGTTTTAAATTTACAAAAATTTAAAACATGTTTAAGTTGAAACTCCCTACCGATCCAAGGTGGGCAAACATTGCAGAAGGAAACATCGAAGAAATTTTAACAGATCATGCGTGGTGCGAACAAAAAGCTGCTACCAATGCCATTGGTCTGATCACAATGCTTCCTGAATATCCGGAAATCGTTACAGAGCTTCTTGCCATTGCTCAGGAAGAACTTGATCATTTCAATCAGGTTCATGAAATCATCAAAAAGAGAGGCTACAAGTTCGGAAGAGCAAGAAAGGATGACTATGTGAATGAGCTGGCAAAGTTTATTATTCAGGGAAGCAGAGAAAATCTTATTGTAGACAAAATGCTTTTTGCAGCAATGATTGAGGCCAGAAGCTGTGAGAGATTCAAAGTTCTTACGGAAAACATCAAGGATGAAGAACTTAAAGTCTTCTACAGGGAGCTTATGATCTCTGAGGCTAACCATTATACAACTTTCATTGCATTTGCCAGACAACTTGGTGATCCTGAAAGGGTAAATGAACGATGGGAAGCATGGCTGGAATATGAAGCCAATATTATTAAATCCTACGGAAATAAAGAAACCATACACGGTTAACCTATAAACAGTAAAGAATAAACGTTGAAGAAACCTAGCTTTGAAAGTATTGCCAATCTATTCCTGAAAAACTTTTTTCAGGGGCTGGTTATTATTGGCCCAATCGGACTCACAATTTTCGTGATCTGGTATATTGTAAGCGCTATAGACAACCTTGTTCCTTCGCTGGCAAAGCAGGTTCCGGGACTTGTTTTCGTTTCAATCATATTACTTACTGCTATTTTAGGTTTTCTGGGAAATAAATTTGTGGTAGGAAGGTTCTTTTTCGACACCATGGACAGTTTACTGGAAAAAACACCGGGAGTAAAACATATTTACACTCCTACCAAGGACGTCATGTCCTCTTTTGTGGGTGACAAGAAAAAATTCAACGATCCTGTATGGGTAAAAACGAACGAAAATCCGGAAATCTGGAGAATCGGTTTTTTAACCCAGAAAGAAATGTCGGACGTTGACAAGCATAATTACGTTGCGGTATATTTACCCCATTCATACGCAATTTCAGGCTGGGTAATTGTTACTGAAGAAAAAAATATCAAACCTGTAGTGGGGATGACTGCTGCTTCGGCTATGAAGTTTGCAGTAAGCGGCGGTGTTGCCGGATTCCATTCTGATGAAAATATATTTAAAGCACCGGAATAGCCTCTATTCCGCTTTAGATGTACATTGATGAATTTGAAAATTATTTTCAAACCGATTTTTCTTTTACACACAATTTAAAAACATACCAACCCCATGAATTTACCGTACGCGGAACCTTTCCGCATTAAAATGGTGGAAGAAATCTACCAATCCACAAGAGCTGAAAGAGAACAATGGCTTAAAGAAGCTAATTACAATCTTTTCAACTTGAAATCTTCACACGTTTATATTGACCTTTTAACAGATTCCGGAACCGGAGCAATGTCTGACAGACAATGGGCAGCATTGATGACCGGCGACGAAAGCTATGCAGGATCCCGTTCATTTGAGCAGCTTCAGAATACTGTTGAAAGAATTACCGGATTCAAATACCTATTGCCGACTCACCAGGGAAGAGCTGCTGAAAATGTGCTTTTTTCTGTATTGGTAAAAGAAGGTGATGTAGTTCCCGGAAACTCTCATTTTGATACCACAAAAGGACATATTGAGTTCAGAAAAGCACACGCAATTGACTGTACAATTGATGAAGCTTTTGACATTAATGATCTTCACCCCTTCAAAGGGAATATCAACCTTGAAAAACTGGAGGCAGTTTATAAAAATCATCCAAAGGAAAGTATTCCGTTCTGCCTAATCACCATTACTTGTAATTCTTCAGGAGGGCAACCTGTTTCTTTAGAAAACATGAAAGCGGTAAAAGCCCTTTCCGACCAATACGGAATTCCTGTATTCTTTGATTCTGCAAGATTTGCAGAAAATGCTTACTTCATTAAAAAAAGAGAACAGGGACAGGAAAACAGAAGCATCAAAGAGATCTGCAAAGAAATTTTCTCTTATGGTGACGGAATGACCATGAGTTCTAAAAAGGACGGATTGGTAAACATCGGTGGATTTATCGCTTTAAATAGCGAGGAAATCTTCAGAAAAGCCTCCAACTTCACCATCATTTATGAAGGGTTTATTACTTATGGGGGAATGGCAGGAAGAGACATGGCAGCTTTGGCTGTAGGACTTGATGAAGCTACAGAATTTGCTTATCTGGAAAGCAGAATTTCTCAGGTTGAATACCTTGGAAACAAACTGATCGAATACGGAATTCCGGTTCAGAAGCCAATTGGAGGACACGCCGTCTTCATTGACTCTTTGAATTTCCTTCCCAATGTTTCCCGTGAGGAATATCCGGCTCAGACATTAGGCCTTGAGATTTATAAGGAAGCCGGAATCAGAACGGTAGAGATTGGAACTTTACTGGCAGACAGAGATCCTGAAACCAGACAAAACCGCTATCCTAAATTGGAATTGGTACGTCTGGCGATTCCTAGAAGGACTTATACTAATAATCATATGGATTATATTGCTACTGCAATAAAGAATGTATATGAAAGACGTGAAGAAATTGCAAAAGGGTATAAAATTACCTGGGAGCCGGAAATATTAAGACATTTTACTGTTCAGCTTGAAAAAGCATAAAAACTAAAACCGGAAATAAATTCCGGTTTTTTTATGGTCATTTCTTACTCTACTATTTTACTCAATATTTCTTATGCTTTTCATCTGTTTTTTTGAAATTTAAGAATCAATTTAATTTATTTTTTAAAAATAATGAATGTTTTTAATTTACTTTTGTACTGAAAAAGTAATCTAAACACCAACCTGAAAAAATCCATTATTCCGAACATGAACAAAATTGCTGTCGTGGGCGCTGGTATTTCCGGCTTAAGCATGGCGAATTATCTCGAAAAGCACAACATTGATTACCATATTTACGAAAGAAGAAAAAAAGAAGATCTTGCCGGCCATGGCTTTCTTATTCCACAGGAGGGCATAGAATATCTTACTCAGATCATTGACCGCTCGCTTCTTTTTGCACATGGTAGCTTTCTGAAAAAATACATACAATATTCCCATACAGGCAAAAAACTAGCAGAAAAGGACCTCAGTAATGTGTTTGCCATTTCAAGACACGCACTCATTCAGCTTCTGTCTGAAAAAATTTGTCCTGAAAAAATAACATACAATGCTACTGTAATTCCCTGTGAAACAGAAAAAGGAAAACTTAAGAATGCTGACGGAACTGATATAGAAGCTGATATCACCATTGTTTCGGATGGCTCAAAAAGCCGGATCAGAAGAAGTCTTTTTAAGGATGAAAAGATGAGACAGGTAAGGGAAAATGAAGTGGTTAATATTATTACAGACAAAGAAATTGCTTCTTCTATCGAGAATGATTTCATGAAGTTCCATCACGATCAGGGCGGCCTTACTTTTGGAATCCTTAAGCTTTCCCATGATACAATTCTTTGGTATTCCCAATTCGATAATGAAAAGTATAAGATCAACGAATGTACTGCTGACCATTTAAAAAATTATATGCTTGACGTTTTTGCGGACTGGTGTCCTTTAGTTTCATCAATTATCAAAAAATCAAGCTACAAGAATGTACACTTATGGTGTGTTTATGAATTGGAAAACCTCAACCCTTTTTACAAAAATAACACAGTATTCATAGGCGACGCAGCACATCCGCTCATTCCATTTACGAGCCAGGGAGTAACCTCAGCACTGAAGGATTCTTACACACTGACTAAATACTTAGTTGAAGAGACTGATATTACAGCAGCTTTTTATAAATATGAGTCGGAAAGAAAGCCTGAAATAGAAACTCACATTCATAATGGCAGAATACTATTGAATCAGTTTCTACTTCCAACAGACCAACAAACAGACAATATTTTACCTATATCATACAAATAAAAAATGTTTACCAATAACGATATCAACTTCGAAGCCCTAAAAAGAAAAGCCTACAACGGGAGATGGGCAACCCTGGAAGACGGGATTATTCCTCTAACAGCTGCTGATCCTGACTTCAGAACTGCCCCGGAAATAGAACAGGGAATTATTGAATATATCAGAGACGGTTATCTTAGCTATGGCCCATTTTCCGGACTTCCGGAGTTTAAGAAAAGTGTTGCTGATCATTTTAATCAGGAAAAACATGGAACTTTTTCTCCAGAAAACATTCTTGCTGTAAACAGTGCTGCGCAGGGAATGTTCCTGATCGCCAAATATGTTTTAAACCCTGGTGATGAAGCTATTATTCTGGATCCTGTAGATTTTTTATTTAAAAAGTCAGTAGAAACAGCCGGTGGAACAGTAAAACTATGCCCAGTTGATACCAAAACCGGAGAAATTGATTTTGAAAAAATGGTTTCTTTAATCAATCCCAACACTAAACTGATCAGTATCTGTAATCCACATAACCCGCTGGGAAAAGTATACTCTAAAGAAACACTGAAAAAGGTTTCTGAGATTGCTTCTGCTCATGATTTGTGGGTAATGAGTGATGAGATCTGGAGTGATATTATTTATGACAACAGAGATTTCCATACCTATTCATCAGTTTCTGAAGAGGCTAAAAGAAAAAGCTTTACGGTGTATGGATTTTCAAAATCATTTGGGATTGCTGGATTGAGAATTGGTGCTGTTTTATGTAATGATCAGGAAATTCTTGAAGATTTTACGGAGCAATCCAATTTCAATTCTACCATAGAAGGAGTATCTACTTTATCACAAATTGCGGGAAGTGTAGCATTGGAAAAAGCCAAACCGTGGTATAAAGAATTTTTAAATCATTTACAGCAAAATAGAGATCTTGCATTCCAGCTCTTAAGCGGTTCAGGACTTGTGACTCCCAGCCTCCCTGAAGCCACTTTTGTATTATTTCCGAAGATTGAAAACGGAATGTCCAGCGATCAGTTTGCACAACATGTTCTACAACAGGGAAAAGTAGCGATTGTTCCGGGCTCAGAAAGATGGTTTGGAAAAGGAGCTGAAGGACATATCAGAATCTGCTTTTCCACTTCACAGGAAATTTTAGAAGAAGGGATTAAGCGAATCATTACCAGCTTTTAATGTTTAAAATTTTCATTAAATTAAACATTTTAACTATTATTTTACTTTATTTTAACACATACGGTATTAAATTAAAACATTCATAACAAATAATAAATTTAAGTATTGATTTAAGAATAAATATTGATAATTTTGAGCTAGCCATCACTCAAAATTATCAATATGAAGATAAAATACATAAGCATTATTTTTCTTACTGCTTCTTCTCTATCCTATGCACAACAGGTAAGAGACACTATTACAAAGGAATCAAAAATAGACGAAGTAGCCATTACCGGAAGCCGGAACAAAAAAAGAACTGTTGTCAACACTCCTGTTCCTATTGATATTATAGACATCAAACAGGTAAGCCAGTCTACAGGACAGGTAGAAATAAACCAGCTTTTACAGTTCTCAGCACCTTCCTTTAACTCCAACAAACAATCAGGATCAGATGGTGCTGACGCCGTAGATCCGGCAACATTAAGAGGGCTTGGCCCGGATCAGACTCTTCTTCTCCTTAATGGAAAAAGATACCATCAGTCTTCGTTGATCAATCTTTTCGGAACGAAAGGAAGAGGAAATACAGGGTATGATATGAATACAATCCCCATTGGAGCAATTAAAAGAGTAGAAGTTCTGCGTGATGGAGCTTCAGCTCAATATGGTTCGGATGCAATTGCCGGGGTCATCAATGTTATTTTGAATGACCGGGATAAAGGTTTTGAAGGAAATGCTTTCTATGGAATGAATCTTTTTAAAAGTCCGGGAAATAACGATGTGACTTCCGATCATAAAGTAGATGGAACTACTTTTGATTTCAGCGGAAATCTAGGAACTAAAATTGGAAACAAGGGTGGCTTCGGTAATTTCACCGCTGAATTTATAAACAAAGATTATGCGATAAGAAATGCAAATCCAGAAATGTATACTGCACCTAGACAACGTTTCGGAGATGCAAATGCTCAGAATTTTTATTTTTTCGGAAATATTGAACTCCCATTAACTGATGGACTGAAATTCTATTCCCGCCAAGGCTTTTCACACAGAAATACAAAAGCCTACGCATGGACGAGAACTCCTAAAGCTAACGGCAATATCCCTGAAATCTACCCAATGGGTTTTGATCCTATTGAAGACACCAGTATTAGTGATTTCACCTTTGATAATGGGTTAAAATTCAAAGTAGCTAACTGGGATGTAGATTTTTATAATGCTTTTGGAAATAACAGATTTACTTATGATATCACCAATACTGTTAACGCAACTTTAGGCCCTAAGTCTCCTACTCAATTTTATGCAGGAGGGCATTCATTATTACAAAATACAACAGGATTCAATGCTGTAAGGCAATTTAAAGTACTGGAAGGGCTGAATATTGCTTTCGGATCAGAATTCAGATATGAAAAATTTAATATAATTAAAGGAGAAGAAGCTTCTTATACGATGTATGACATTAATGGAAATGTGGTAACCCCTAATACACCTGCCAATTTATTGGTGACCAACCCTCTTGTTCCACCTGGCGAAAATAACATAAGACCGGGAGGATCACAGGGTTTTCCAGGGTATTCTACAGACATCGGTAAAAACAGAAATAATTTTGCCGCTTATGTAGATACGGAACTGGATATTACCAAAAACTGGATGATCAGTGTTGCTGGAAGATTTGAGAACTACAATGATTTTGGAAGTACCATGAATGGCAAATTTGCTACCCGATACGCCATTACTCCTCAATTCGCATTCCGCGGGTCTGTCTCTACCGGATTCAGGGCTCCATCTCTTGCTCAGAAGTATTACAGTCAGCAGTTCACAAATTTCCAGAATGGCAAATTGGTTACCATTCAATTAGCTTCGAATGATAGCGATCTTGCTAAAAGATTGGGCATTGAACAGCTGAAACAGGAAACATCGGTAAACGGAAGTGCTGGCTTTACTTTTAATACAGGTAAATTCACAGCAACGATTGATGGATACTATATTAGTGTAAAAAACAGAATTGTTCTGACAGGAAATTTTTCAAAGGATGATTTACCCAAGGAAGTACAGGCTGATTACCCTTACATTGACCAGGCCCAGTTCTTTTCCAATGCAATTGATACCCGAACTAAGGGAATTGATGTTATCCTAAGCTATAGCGAAAGTCTTGGATCAGGAAAATTAACGGCTACATTGGCCGGAAACTATAATGACATGGAAATTACCAATGTTAATACCTCACCACAGCTACAAGGAAAAGAAGACGTTTATCTAAGTGCTAGAGAAAGAGCCTTTATTCTGGCTTCCGCTCCTAAAACAAAGATAAACCTTAACCTCAACTATAAGATCAGTAAGTTCAATGCAAATCTTCAACTGGTAAGGTTTGATAAGGTTACATTAATCGGATATGATGATGGAGAACAGATTTATAACCCTAAAGTAACAACAGACATCTCTTTTGGATATGAGTTTTCAAATAACCTCAACCTTACTCTGGGCAGCAAAAATATATTCAACAGATACCCAACGCTACAGACTGCACAGGTAACAGAAGGAAACACAGAAGCCGGAGGGATTTTTGACCCTGTACAGATGGGATTTGCAGGAAGACAGGTTTTTGCCAGACTTAACTTTAAGTTTTAAAAATAAGGGAAGCTGGAAGCTATTCTTTCCTAGGTTATTTAATCAAATACCTTCATCAGAACTTAAGAACGCGAAATTTCTACTAATGACTGATAGAACTTTCCTCTTCCGATCTCCCGCTTCATTACAAAAATCCTGCTGAAATATTCAGCAGGATTTTTTATTTTTTTGAAATCTTATAAAGCTTTCCACTGTCTGTCACAGCATAAAGATTACCATCCATTCCATTCAGGACATCTCTGAAACGTTCGTTCTGATCTGCCAAAAGACGTTCTTCACCTATGACTTTATTATCCTTCATCACAATTCTGTTGATATGTTCACCACTGAGGCAACCGATGAAAAGATTCCCTTTCCATTCGTCTATATTTCCGGTATAGAAAGTGATTCCACTTGGAGAAATAACAGGATCCCAGTAATAAACAGGCTGTTCTGTACCTTCTTTCCGGGTAATGCCTTTCCCTACTTTAACACCTGAATATTCAATACCATAGGTTACATCTCCCCAGCCGTAGTTTTTACCAGGTTGAATAAGGTTGATCTCATCTCCTCCTCTTGGTCCCATTTCCACATCCCAAAGATTTCCGTTGGGATCAATAGCCAAACCTTGAGGATTACGAACTCCATAAGCATAAATTTCAGGTTTATATCCCTGTTTTCCTATAAATGGGTTTCCCGGGGCTGGTAATCCATCCTTGGTAATCTTGATGATTTTTCCTAAATAATTATCTGTTTTCTGTGCGTAGACCCTTGTTACTTTATCAGATCTTTCTCCGGTACTGATAAATAAGTTTCCATCTTTATCAAAAACCAATCTGCTTCCGTAATGTTTGTCTCCATCATAGGAAGGTTCTGCCCGGAAAATTATTTTTACATCTGAAATTGATTTAAAATTATCTGATAATTTTCCTTTCGCTACTGAAGTCAGATTTCCTTTTCCAAAGGATTCCGAAAAACTGAAATAAATAATCGAATTCGTTTTAAAATCCGGATCAAGAGCTACATCCAGCATTCCTCCCTGTCCTTTAGAATCAACTTTTGGAAAGCCTTCTATCAGCATGATCTGTTTTCCATCCTTTGAAACAATATTCATATACCCTCTTTTGTCTGTAATAAGGAATCTTCCATCCGGTAAATTAATAATTCCCCATGGTCTCCCCAGGTCCTTATTCAGTATCTCTACGTTGTAAGCCGTATTTGTTTTTATTGCTTTAGTTCTTGTCTGTCCCTTAAATGCAGGCTGATAATCAGAATTAGGCTTTTCTGTCTCTACGCTGCCATCATTTCCGGTCTGTTGTGCATTAGCATGATTCTTTTTACAAGAAGATAAAATCAGAAAAAGGCACAGCACTGGGATGTAAAATTGATTGATTTTCATACTATTATGATTAGGTGTTTAATAATGAATGGAAAAATAATGCCATTAACCAGCTTATTTAAACTTTATGATACAGGTATAAGACATACTATGAGTAAATAAACACATCTGTAAAATATTCATCATCGAAACTTTATCATGCCTAATAATTTCTTTCGTATTTTTGTTCTATACATTCTTCTTATGGATTTTAAGCTTCAATCAGAATATAAACCCACCGGGGATCAGCCCCAAGCCATCGATAAACTTACTGCAGGAATTGAAATTGGTGAAAAATACCAGACACTTCTTGGGGTAACAGGATCCGGAAAAACCTTTACGGTTGCCAATGTTGTTCAAAATGTCCAGCGTCCTACCTTGGTTCTGGCACATAATAAAACACTGGCGGCACAACTTTTCATGGAATTTAAAGAATTCTTTCCTGAAAATGCAGTCGAGTATTTTGTCAGCTACTATGATTACTATCAGCCGGAAGCCTATATTGCAACAACCGGGACCTATATTGAAAAGGATCTGAGCATTAATGAAGAGGTGGAAAAATTACGTCTTTCCGCAACGGCAAGTCTTCTCTCAGGAAGAAGAGATGTATTGATTGTAGCTTCTGTTTCATGTATTTATGGTATCGGAAACCCTACTGAGTTTCACAAATCATTAATTTCTATCGCTATTGGTGAAAAAGTAACGAGAACAGCCCTTCTCCATTCTTTAGTGAATGCCCTATACGCCAGAACATTAAATGAATTCCAGAGAGGAACATTCCGTGTAAAGGGAGATGTTATTGATGTTTTCCCGGCATATGCAGACAATGCGATTAGAATTCAGTTTTTTGGGGATGAAATTGAAAAAATTCAAAGCTTTGATCCTGTCAGTGGAAATGTAGAGGATAATTTCGATCAGATACAGATTTACCCGGCTAATCTTTTCGTAACCTCAAAAGAGACTTTAAACGGAGCGATTAAAGATATTCAGGATGACATGGTAAAACAGGTTGATTTCTTCAGCTCTATAGGAAAACCACTGGAAGCCAAAAGACTTCAGGAAAGAACTGAACTTGACCTGGAAATGATTAAAGAACTGGGCTACTGCTCAGGAATTGAAAATTATTCCAGATATCTTGACGGCAGACTTCCGGGAACAAGACCTTTCTGTCTGATTGATTATTTTCCTAAAGATTTCTTGATGGTTATTGACGAAAGCCATGTAACAGTGCCACAGGTTCATGCCATGTATGGTGGTGACCGAAGCAGAAAAGAAGCGCTAGTAGAATATGGATTCAGGCTTCCTGCTGCAATGGATAACAGGCCTTTAAAATTTGAAGAATTTGAAGCCATTCAGAATCAGGTGATCTATGTTTCTGCTACTCCGGCAGATTATGAACTGGAAAGAACCGGCGGAGCTTATATTGAACAGATTATCCGCCCAACAGGACTTCTTGATCCCATTATTGAAGTAAGGCCAAGTTTAAATCAGATTGATGATTTAATGGAAGAGATCCAGAAAAGAGCAGATGCTGATGAAAGGGTTCTGGTCACTACTTTAACCAAGAAAATGGCGGAAGAACTTACGAAATACTTCACAAAATTCGGAATCAGGACAAGATATATCCACTCGGATGTTGAAACACTGGAACGTATTCAGATTATGCAGGATCTGCGTTTAGGTCTCTTTGATGTTCTGATTGGAGTAAACCTTTTAAGAGAAGGATTAGACTTGCCTGAAGTATCATTAGTAGCTATTCTGGATGCTGACAAGGAAGGAATGCTGAGAAGCAGAAGATCTATGATTCAGACTGTGGGACGTGCAGCAAGAAATATCAACGGAAAAGCAATTATGTATGCTGATAAGATTACCAAATCGATGCAGGCAACATTAGATGAAACCGAATACCGCCGTGCAAAACAGATGAAGTACAATGAGGATCATGGTATGGTACCGACAGCCCTCAATAAAAAGATATCTGAGAACCTTGTAGGAAGAAGTAAAGACTTTCCTGATGAAAAATACACCCAGAAAGAAATTCTTCAGAAGGTTGCTGAAGTTAAAGCTACCTATGCCAGTGAAGATGTTGAAAAAATGATCGAGCAAAAGCAAAAAGAAATGGAAGCGGCAGCTAAAAATCTTGATTTCATTAAAGCAGCTAAGCTAAGAGACGAAATTGCAGCCCTTAAGGCCTAAAATATATAATAAAAATAGTTTCGGCGGCTTCTTCGAAGCCGCCGAAAATTTATCTCAAAACAGATTTTTTTACAATCCGTTTCTTACCGAAGCTCTGATGGGTGCCAGCAGATCCATCAACCCATTTAATTTGATTTCATAAACGGTTGATAACTGCATTCCAAGTTTTCCCTTTGGCATTCCATTTTTATTGAACCATTCGAGATAGCTTATCGGAAGATCAATCAGAACAGTTCCTTCGTATTTGCCAAACGGCATCTTAAAAACACAGATTTCTCTTAATATTTCCGGATTTATTCCCTCCACTTTTTATATAATTAAATCAATTTATCTTCTCACTCTGCCTGCTTGGGCAATTCCAGATCAGGAGGTGTATTTTCATCTACAAATTCATTTCTGTATACCTGTATCAAAAGAAGGGTAAATGAGATCAGAATAGGTCCGAAAATAAGCCCCATAAAACCAAACAGGTTCATCCCCATAATAATCCCAAACACAGTATTCAGCGGATGGATATTTTCAAGTTTCTTTAAAAGGGTAAAACGAAGCAAATTATCTGTAAGTCCTACTACCACTACACAGTAAATAGCAAGGCCAATTCCCTGCCCTGTATTCCCTTCAGCAATCATAAAAATACATACAGGGACATACACAATCGCCGTCCCCACTACCGGAATAACAGAAGCCGCTGCCGTTAAAGCAAATAGCAATACTGCTCCAGGAGCTCCGAATATCAGATATCCAATAAGTGAAACAATTCCCTGGCCAATTGCAACTACAGGAATACCTATAGCATTTGCTATAATAAGCTTTCTCAGCTTTTCGCCAAGTAATGAAACATTAGATCTCTTTAAAGGTGCTGAAGTCGTAAGGATTCTTTCGAACAGTCTTGGCTTTTCCAGCATAAAATACAGAATAAAGTACATGGACATTATCACGGTAAGCGTGTTGAATGTTCCACTCAATGCTGAAGTGGAAAATTTTCCCACAAAGTTTTTCAGCTTATTCATATTTTCCTGGCTCAGGATATCAAAATCTGTTTTTGTTTGGATATAGGAATGAATTTTATCCAAAAAAACATTGAATTTGTCCATATAAGCCTGTGCATTCCCTAATTTATCAATAATCAGATCTGCAATGAAATAAATAGGAAGGATCAGCACAATAAGACTTGCCAACATTAATACAAAAGCAGCAAGTGAAGGTTTCCACTTTTTTTCTTCCTGAAGGTAGAAGTTATATTTTCTGCAGACTACATAAATGGTAATAGCCCCTAAAACCGATGGAATAAACAATGCCAGATTAAAGCAGACCAAGCCTGCCAGCACCAAAATAATGGCGAGCAAAGAAATCTGCTTTATGGCAACACTGCTTATTTGATTGTCTTTATTCATCAGGTATTATTTATTTTATCTTTATTGTTTAGTGTATGTGATCTGTCTTGGCTTTCCAATAAAGGCACAATAAGCAGAATACATCACGATCATGATGAACGGAGCCGTTAAAATAAGACCGATTCCACATAAGACAACTCCTGCCACAGAGATCAGCATCCCCAGAAAGCTCACTCCTAAAAATGTTCCGTAATTCTCTTTTGCAATATTAAATGATTTACTTAAGGCATCTATAGCAGATCCATTTTCAAACAACAGGATCGGATATCCTAATAAAAGAAAAGGATAAACGAAAATAAAAGGAATAAAGCAAAGTCCCAGCGCAACCGAAGAAATGAGTCCTGAAATAAAACCGTAGATCAATATATTAACAAAATTCTGACGGTATCCAATAAACAGGTCTGAAAACTCAATCGGGTTTTTGGTATTAAATTTATTTACCATATAGATCAGCCCTACATACAGAGGGGTCAGTAATAATAAAAAAAGGCTGGAAAATGTCATATACATTGAGAACCCGGGAGTCTCCCAATATCTAAAATTCCCATAATCACCTGAAGATCTCATTTCATCCATTATCGCTGCAGAATTGAAACCGGTAACACTTTGGATGATCATTCCTCCAACAATATAGATGATCATGGCAACAACGGCGTAACCAAAAATGCCCTTATACATTTCAAAGGCATGCGAAATGATAGACCCGGTTTCCCTATTCGGGACAGAACCTTGCTGGTCAAATTCGTTAAATTCAGACATAGTTTAAATATTTAATGATTTTATCAAATTTAACTTTTTTTGATAAAAAAACATATTAAACTCAGTTGAATTTTAACTTTTCTCTGAAAATACTGTTTTATATAATGAATAGATCATGGCATTCCAGAAAGGAAATGTGAAAAGCCCCCCTATTAAAAACAAGCTGAATCCAAGATATTTAAATAAAAGAGCAACGAAAATACACACCATGATTTCTACAAAATACATTCTGAGTGCTTTAAAGTTTAAAGAAATGGCTTCAAATATCCTTTTATTTGTAAAAAACATCAATGGAGCTACAAATATTGTCACTGCAACCCATATTACAGCCAGAAGAACTGTAGGAATAGTAAGTCTGTAGATCATGAACCAGAAGAGATAATACCCAAGATATTTAAAAAAGTTAATTCCGTTATACCCAACAAACAAATCTCCCAGCTCAATTTTCTCATTAAGGTCGATTTTTCTGAAGATCTGAAACATTCCGAGGTTCAAAGGGTAAAGAAATGCGGTTGTCGCCCAGATGGCAAGGGTAAACATCTGATATCCCTCAGTAGCGCTTAATTCTGCAATTTTTTCCATATAAGCTTTTGTCCCTTCATTCAACGCTTTTGCCAATACCTGATTTTGTTCCCATATTCCGTATTTCTCTCCAAAGAAAAACAGAGAGGTAAGGAATATTCCAAAAAAGATCATTGAAAACATCAGCTGAAAAACCAGTGTCTTATTCCAGTAAAAAAAAGCCTGCTTCAATATAAATTCAAGTCCTGGTTTCTGAGGATATTTGCTCTGCATCATAAAATTTTTATGCAAAAGTAAACATCAATAATTATTTTTGCCGAATGTTTTCAGTGAATCATCAAAAATTTATGGAAATGGACGAGCTTTCTCTTCAGAAGGTTCCCTATTTCTTTGTTATCGATTTTCTTTCAGAGAATGTTGAAATCTACCGGGAAAATGAAATTGAAAAATCAGGCTTACTGATTGATTTTCAAACGTTTTCAAACACAAAAAAGAACTCTATATTAGATAAAAAAATAGAATGGAAATCCTTTCCGGAGGCTCTGGAAAGCTTTAAAACAGGTTTTGATAAAGTTCAGAAAAATATTCGTCTCGGAAATTCCTATTTGGTAAATTACACCCGAAAAACTGAAATTGAGACCAATTTAAGCCTTGAAGAAATTTTTTATCACTCGGATGCAAAGTACAAGGTTTTTTATAAAGATTTTTTTGTATTTTTTTCTCCTGAAACTTTTGTGAAGATCATTGACGGAAAAATCCTGACTTATCCTATGAAAGGTACTATTGACGCCTCCATAGAAAATGCGGCAGAAATCCTTAAGAATGACCGAAAGGAAAAAGCAGAACATTATACGGTAGTAGATTTACTCCGAAATGACCTCAGCATGGTAGCAGATGATGTAGGGGTAGACCAGTTTCAGCATATTGATTTCATTAAAACCCGGCAAAAGGACTTATATGCCATGAGTTCTGAAATTTCAGGAATATTGAAACCCGAGTTTGACGGAAAAGTAGGAAGCACTATGCAGAAACTTCTTCCTGCAGGATCTATTTTGGGGGCACCAAAACCCAAAACACTGGAAATCATTCTGGAAGCAGAAGGATATGACAGAGGATACTATACAGGAGTTTGCGGCTGGTTTGACGGTAAAAATGTCGACAGTTGCGTGATGATACGTTTTATTGAAAAAGAAGGTGATAAACTCTATTTCAAAAGCGGAGGCGGTATAACGCACATGAGTAAATTAGAAGACGAATATCAGGAAATGAAAAATAAAATCTATGTCCCAATTCATTGAAAGCATTAAGGTAGAAGATCAGAAGATTTATCTGTTGGAACTCCATCAAAAACGTGTCAATCAAACATTTTCCCACTTTGGGAAAGAAGAGTCTATTGACCTTGCTAAGATCTACAAAAACCTGGAGCATGATGAAGACGGACTTTTCAAGTTGAGAATCTCTTACGATCTCGATAAAAGGATCCGAACCCAAATGATCCCTTATGCTATTCCTGAAATTCAGGATTTCCAGCTGGTGGAAAACAACAGCTATGATTACTCTTTCAAATTTGAAGACCGTAAGGAGCTAGATAAAATGAAAATGAAATCCAAAGCTGAAGAGATCATTATCGTTAGGAATAATCATATCACAGATACTTCTTTTTCCAACCTTCTATTTTTGAAAGGTAAAGACTGGTTTACTCCTAATTCTTTCCTTTTGAATGGGGTACAAAGACAGCATCTCTTAAAACATAAAAAAATAAAAGAGGCTGAAATTACCTTACAAAATATAAAGCAATTCAGCCACTTTCAACTCATCAACGCCTTAAATGATTTTGATGATATGTTTATCTATCCCATCGACAGAATTATGAATCTGCCTGGGAATGAAGAATATCTTGATCTTTAGTTTTCTTTCATAAAATTAAAGTAAGCTTTCTGCACATCTGCACTGTTTTTCCCGTAAGTATTCACTTCCAGGATTTTCGGCTGTGCATCAGGTTTGAAGAAATTCTCTAATACCCGATCCAATGTCAGTTCATCCTCCACTTTAATATAGGAGAATCCAAAATGCTTAGCCAAATGTTCTGCATTTTTACGGTGCTTAGTGGCAATAAATTCATCCAACGTATTTGGGTTGGCATTTCCGGGTCCAGGAATGATTTTAAAGATATTCCCTTCTCCGTTATTAAAGATCATAATGCGCACAAAAGGAGGAATATATTGGTTCCAAAGCCCATTGATGTCATAAAAGAAACTTAAATCACCGGTAATCAATAAAGTAGGATTGGCATTTTTAATTGCAAATCCCATTGCCGTAGATGTTGAGCCATCAATTCCACTGGTTCCTCTGTTACAGTACATTTTTCTTTTACCGAAATCGAACAGCTGTGCATATCTAATTGCCGAAGAGTTTGTAAAATGGATATTATAGTTTTCAGGAACTGTCTGTGATGCTTTATTGAAAAAATAGAAATCAGAGAACTCAACGGTGTTTAAAAACTGCTGGTGCTTGGCATCTTTTTTATCTCTCAGCACATCCCAAAGATTGAAATAAGGTCTTGGTTCCAGATTAATGAACTTTAATAATTTAGAAAAGAATACTTCCGGTTTCACCTCTATTTTCTCTGTTAAAGAGAAATAAGTGTCCGGCTGCCAAACCTCATCCAGATGCCAGTGCTGTTTTGGTCTTGCACTCCTTAGGAATTGTTTTACTTTTTTGGAAACTACATTCTGTCCTACAGTGATCAACAGATCCGGAGCATAGGTTTTATAGTCTTCTTCCGTAAAATTAAAGATGTAACGGTCTATATGTCTGAAAAACTTCTCATGATAAAGGTTGGAATTCGCTTCACTTAGCACAACAACAGAATGATTTTTAACCAGTTGCGTTAATTGATTCTCCAATTCAGGACTGTAATCCCTTGTTCCCACCAACAACATAATTCTTTGGGAGGTATGCCATTCTGCAATCAGATTGGATGGAATCTCGTAATCTTTATGTTTGATGGTCTTTTCAACCGTCGGGAAAGTTGGAAGCTCCGATACCAGTTCATATAATGGCTCTTCCAAAGGAATATTGATATGTACTGGTCCCTGCTTTTCAAAGCAAAGCTCAACCGCCTTTTTAATAGTATCAAAATTAATATCTTCTGCATTCTCCTTGCTGTCTTCCAGCAATTGGAAGTCTCCGTAAGAATGCTGATGAAAAACATCCTTCTGCCTGATGGTCTGCCCATCAAAAATATCAATAAAATCCGTTGGCCTGTCAGCTGTTAACACCAACAGCGGAATATTCTGGTAAAAAGCTTCTGTAACCGCAGGATAATAATTAACCACTGCTGATCCGCTGGTACAAGTAATGGCTACTGGTTTTTTCTCACTCTTAGCCATACCCATCGCCACAAAGGCAGCACTTCTCTCATCTACAATACTGTAACAGTTGAAATTATCTATTTCTGAAAAATGAATCGCTAAAGGAGCATTCCTTGATCCCGGAGAAATGACAACGTCTGCAATACCGTACTGCTGAAGAAGATGTGCAAGTATTTGGATACTTCTCTTAGAAGAATATTTTTTCATACAGCAAATTTAACTTATAAATAATGATTTTAAAATCATTTAATTTAAAAAAAATGTAATTTTGCTATTCGTAAATTTCTAAAAATGGATAAAATACCTAGTGTAGACCTGCGTGATTTCCTTTCGGGTAACCCGGAACGCAAACAGAAATTTGTAAATGAAATCGGAAAAGCTTATGAAGAAATTGGTTTTGTAGCCTTAAAAGGCCACTTTCTTGATGACAACCTTGTAGAAGATTTATATGGAGAGGTAAAAAACTTTTTTGACCAACCAGTGGAAACGAAACAGAAGTATGAGATTCCAGGAATTGGTGGCCAGAGAGGGTATGTAGGATTCGGTAAAGAAACTGCAAAAGGTTTCAAAAAAGGAGACTTAAAAGAGTTTTGGCACTTTGGACAGTATCTGTCTGATGATTCAAAATACAAAGCAGAGTATCCAGACAATGTAATCGTTGATGAACTTCCGAAATTCAACGAGGTAGGTAAAGAAGCCTTCCAAATGCTTGAAAAAACAGGACAATATGTTCTAAGAGCATTATCATTGCACCTTGGCCTAGATGAGTTCTATTTTGACGATAAAATCGCTGAAGGAAACTCCATCTTAAGACCTATTCACTACCCACCAATCACTGAAGAACCGGATGATGCTGTAAGAGCAGCTGCCCATGGTGATATCAACCTTATCACTCTTTTAATGGGAGCACAGGGGAAAGGCCTTCAGGTTCAGAACCACAACGGAGAATGGATCGATGCGATTGCAGAGCCGGACGAACTGATGATCAACGTTGGAGATATGTTATCTAGACATACCAATAACAAACTGAAATCTACAATTCACAGAGTGGTAAACCCACCAAGAGAATTATGGAGCACTTCAAGATTTTCAATTCCTTTCTTTATGCATCCTATCAGTGCCATGTCATTAAATGCTCTTGACAACTGTGTAGACGAAAACAATCCAAAGTTATACGAAGACACTACAGCAGGAGAATTCTTACATGAAAGACTGATAGAATTAGGCTTGATTAAGAAATAATAATTATATAGCGATAAATAAATCGGCTGTCTCAAAATGAGGCAGCCGATTTTTTATTATTGATTAAAAATATTTTATATAACTTTACATTACTATCAAATTTTTAATTAAATATATATGAAAAATTTAAAAAAACTAAGAAAAGACCAATTGAAAGGTATTTCCGGAGGAGCTAATGTTCCCGTTATTGAATATTGCATGTATTATTGTAGCGGTACTATCATTTGTGCAGCCTGTACTGATGATTTTAAATGCCCAGTTACCACTGAGGAAATGTAAGATTCACTATCAAAATGAAAGAATACCGTTTCTCTTGAAACGGTATTCTTATTGTTAAGCATCCAGTAACAACAAGGAAATAAAAAACTCAAAAACAAATACTTAAGTAAATTTTCATATCTTTATTTAAACCAAAATCAAATTATATGAAAAATTTAGAAAAATTAAGTAAAGGCAAATTAAAAACCATTTCCGGAGGAATAAGCTTCCCTTATAATGGAGAATGTTTTTATGTGTGTAGTGACGGAATACAGTATAAAGCGCTATGCAGGTTAGAATTCATCTGTCCTGATGGAGAACAGCCTATTATTTACTAAAAACAAAAATGCTCCTTTGGGAGCATTTTTTTATATATTTAATCAAACAGTCTCAGTTGCTGATCTTTAGTTCCGGTAAAATTGGCCGTTGATAATTTGGGAAACTCTTTGCCTTCAAAAAACTTTTTTCTTCCTATTTTAAAGGTCGTATGAATCATTTCTGCAATATTCCCCTCTCCTCTCTGCCTTTCAAAATATCTTTTATCTCCCAGCTTTCCGCCTCGCATAGAGCGGATCAGGTTCAGGACTTTCTGAGCTCTATCAGGAAAATGTGTTTCAATCCAATTAACAAAAACAGGTTCCACCGTATCATTCAATCTCACCAATGTATATCCGAATCCAAGTGCACCGGCATCAGAGATTGACTTTAAAATAGATAAAGGCTCATCACTGTTCAGCCCAGGAATAATAGGCGCTACCATAACATGAACAGGGATCTTATTTTCGGACAGGATTTCAATTGCTTTTAATTTATTTGGGGCAGAACTTGTCCTTGGCTCCATTTTTCGTCTCAGCTCTTCATTAATGGTTGGAATACTCAGAGAAACAGAAACAAGATTCTGCTCCGCCATCGGTTTAAGAAGATCCAAATCCCTCAATACCAATGCATTTTTTGTCAGAATATTGACAGGATGTCTGTAATCAAGGCAAACCTGCAGGAGCTTTCTGGTGATTTCAAATTGCCTTTCAGCAGGCTGATAGCAATCTGTGTTTCCGGAGAGTAAAATAGGAGCTGCTTTATAGCCTCTTTTTTGAAAAAATTTCTCCAGCAATTCAGGGGCATTTTTCTTCACCATGATCTTTCTCTCAAAATCAATTCCGGCACTATAGCCCCAGTATTCATGGGTAGGTCTGGCAAAACAATAGGAGCAGCCATGCTCACAACCCTGATAAGGATTCATGGAATATTCCATAGGGAGATCCTCGCTTTTTACCTGATTCACAATAGTTTTTGGAAACACTTCAGTAAAAGAAGTCTTCACGGTTTCGAAATCTTCATCTTCAGGTTCATAAGTATACCTGTCGAAACGGTTGATAACGTTCCGCTGAGCTCCCTGACCTTTTATGAAATTTTCGTTTGACATTCTGATGTAAAATTAGAATGGATTTTTTATAAAATAATGAACTTTAACATTAAAGTTTTCCACAAAAAAATCCAACACTTTCAAAAGCGTTGGATTTAAACATAATTTAATATATTTTTTTACTACTTCAGCGCGTAAAATTCCACTCCGTGTGTTTCATCGTCGTGGTTCTTTTCATCAAAGTGTCTGTGATAATCCGAATAGGAATCACTATATTTTTTATCTTTTTTAGTCAATATTTTTTTGATACTTATTAAGCTTAATACTGCCAAAAGACCAACTCCTCCTGCCAGTAAAACTCCAACCTCTTTTTTCATATTTTCTCTGATTTATTGTTTTGGGTATTGCAAAAAGTATACCTATTTCATCTTTGTAAATTATAAATTTTGTTAACATTAAGCTCTGTTTTTAAGAAAATTATAATCCATTATTTTTCTTATCTTTAGAAAAGCAATGGTTTAATTATTGTACTTATCAACAAAAATAGTATTATGGAAAATCCAGAAAACATAGACCAAATGACCACCCTGAGCCAAGTCATGCAAAAACTCTCTGAAAGAGGAATCCAAAGGGAGTTCAGAATGAACGAAAGCTGTGAAATGAAGTTTGAAAACTCTGAAAGAATTTATCAGCCTACTGAATTGATTATTATAAAGACTTACCGTTTCGAAGGAGACAGCAATCCTGATGATAATGCCGTATTGTACGTTATAAAGGATAGTGCCGGAAACCGCGGAATGATTATCGATTCTTATGGAGCGGACAGCAATTATCCTGGTGAAAAGTTTGATGAATTCCTGAGAAATATTCCTGTTTTGGAAAGTGATGAGCTCAATTTTTAGCCCCATCCACCCAATATTAATTTTTTAAACCATTAAGGCTATTTTAATTAATATAAAATTGATTTCGTCCTTATTGGTACAATCAGTTCGTTATTATATTACCTCTCAATGGTTTAAAAAATTATTTCTCCTCAGAATTATCTTTCTTTTTAAAAATACCATTTAAAAAGCCCTTCTTCTCTTTTTTTTCTTCCAGAGGTTGAGGTGTATTTTTTTTCTGTTTTATATCCTCTTTAATATCCTTTACAGACTGCTTCATTTCCTTCACTGAAGAAACAGCATTCTTTACTTTTTGTTCTGTTTTTTCTACATTCTTTCCAATAAGAGTCTTTTTAAGTCCTTGTTCAATTCCCTTCCAGAAAAGGTTAAAGAAGGACTTCGTAGGATCACGTTCCACATTTTCCACCGTTACTGCTTCCGGATAATTCCCAGAGTTTGATTTCAAGAAAACATTCGCAACGGCTGTTAAAAAGCCTTTTTTCTCATGGTTATTTTTGTTCAGGACAGCAATCTTCAGGTCTTTGTGCTTTAAATTAAATGTTCCGTGCAGTCCTGCAGGATTTCCTTTAAAATTGAATAGCATTTCCTGAATAGTTCCTGCAGTAGCTGTTATATGCAGATAAGGCCGGATAAATGGATTGATACCACTCACCGGAAGGTTCGATGTCTTCCCGGAAATGGTAAATGTATCATGCTGATCTGCTACATCAAAGCCCCAGTTTACAGACAGTGGTGAAAGATTCATAAAAGAACAATTAATCTTAATATCCACCTTGGTAGGTTTTCCTTTTGCCTTAGCAGAATTCAGATTTTTAACGTTCATATTAAAATTACTGAATATAAGCTTCCCAGGTCCCATACTTTCCGGAGTATCTTCTTCATATACCAAAACTGAGTTCTTCAGATCCAGAGTATTGATATTCATAGGAATTTTAATAGACCGAAGCATTTTGGAATACAATGCTTTTATTTTCGGATCGTCCTTAGGTATTTTACTTCTGAAAATATTAGCATCCGCAGACTGGATCAAAACATGTGAGGCATTAATGAATTTATGACCTGAAAACAGATCCCAATTTCCCTCAGCAGAGATCTGACCCATCTTTAAATCATACAGATCTCTTTCTACAGGGATCATTTTGATAAACTGATTTCTCGAAACGAGAGGCTTCATCGCAAAATTATTGATCTGGACTTTATTCTTATTCAGCTTTAAAAGTCCCAGACTGATATTATAAAACTGAGTTTTATAAGCAAAATTACGGGTGGTCAGAAAATAATCTTTTACATTAAAAGAAAGTCCTTGGTTATTTGCTTTCGGACCGATTTCGATACCATTCACAGTAGCATTCAAATCATGAAATACTAATGGCTCTTTTCCTTTATCATAAGTAAGATTTGAGTTCTTTAAAGATACTTTTCTTACGATAACAGACTGTATGATTCCTGGGTTTGTACTTTTCCCGGGTTTATTTTCTCCTGCCTTTATAATTCCGTTAGCGTTTTCAACGAGAACATTTTTCAGATCAAGATTCAGCTTTTTATTAATAAATTCCAGTTTATTTATATTAAAAGCAATATGGCTGGTTTTCAAATCCACCGTCGTTTTCCCATTGGGCTGAGGCCCTGGGGTCAATGAAAGATCAATCATTTCTCCGTTAGTCGGTTTCAAAGCGACACTTCCAATGGCCATATTCTGATGGTCCGTATACACAATATTCTTTCCGGAGAATGTAAAATCTTTATATCCAATCGGAATCACCTGTTCTGAAGTACTCTTATTGAACACCAATTGATTGATATTCAGATTCAGGTTTCCGGCAGATAAAAGCCTGCTTCCATCAGACTTATTAATCTGAGCCACAGCATTTTTAAGCTTTATATTCTCCAGATTAACCTCAAAATTGGATTTCTTCTTTTCCTTTTTAGCATTTTTTACACCGGTATTATAGACTGTAAAAACGGGACTTTGAAAATCTGCACCTGCAAGAGCAACTTTATTTTTATTTAAGACCACATCTTTAAATTCCATTTTTGGAATAGTGAATTCGAAAAGCTGAGTTTTTTGAGGATAAAACTTTTTAAACTGAGTAAAAGACAACAGCGGAATCAGCTTAAAGCTTTCAACCGACATTTGTCCATTTGTTGTATTGATGGAATGAATCGTAATAGCGTATACATTATCCGGTCTGAAAAAGAAATTTCGTCCTTTAACGCTGTATCGGTCAAAAACAACAGGAAGCTTATCTTCTACAGACTCTTCAGTCATCTGTAGATTTTCTACGGACAAATCAAGCTGCTCTACGGATAAAAATTTCTGTTTACTATGCTTAAAAACAGCCACTTTCCCTTCATTGATTCTGATATTCTCAAATAAGAACGGTTTTCTTTTTTTTTCTGTTTTCTGGTCAACAGGTTTTGCTAAAATGACATTAAGATTAGGTTTTGCCAACAACAAATCGGAAGAGCTTATTGTTTTATTAAAAATGGCATCATAGATTCCAAAACGACTGACCTTTAATGTATCTATAGTTCCCTGAAGACCAATAACATTGGTGTTTTGGGGATCTTTACTATTAACTGAGATTCCTGTTACCAGAATATTTCCCGTGCTAAGATCTACATCCAAACTTTTATAGGAAACCTTATAGTCTGTATTTTTTTTAATGTATTCAGGAAGTTGGGTTTTAAGCCAGAAATTTAGTCCGAAATTCGCCGCAAGAAGTAGTCCTGCCAGAATTCCGAAACTGATTAGTAGTCTTTTAACCCATTTTTTCATATTGTGATTTGGTTGAAGATTTTTTAATAAAATTAATTTTTGATTTCCAGCTCTATTACGTATCCTTCATGTCCTCTTACATTTATAAAATTTCCACCTTCAAACCCCAGATACTGTCCTTTTACACCGGTAAGCTTTCCGGTAAATTCCGGTTTTTTATCTAATGTAAATGAAGTTACTTTCTCAGGTTTCTCAAATGGATAATCAAATCTCCATAGTTCTTCACCTTCACTGTAGAACTTCTGGAAATCCGCAGGAAAATGTTCTTTAATCTTTTGTCTGAAGTCAGCAAGGTCTATCTCTCCTTCAAAGTCATCCTGAAGCATCTTTCTCCAGTTTGTTTTATCTGCAAGGTGTTCTTTTAGGGCAACCTCTATCATTCCCGCTTCATAACGGTTCTCAGTTCTTGCAATAGGCAACGCAAAAGTAGCACCCTGATCGATCCACCTGGTAGGAATCTGGGTATTTCTGGTTACTCCTACTTTTACATCTCCTGTATAGGCCAGATAGACGGTGTGAGGCTGAAGCTGAATTTCTTTTTCAATTTCCAAATTACGTTCTGCCACTCCTAAATGGGCTGTCGAAAGCTCCGGGCGAATGATTGTGTCACTGGCATACGGGCTTTCAAAAAAACAGTTTTTACAGAATCCCATTCTATAAATAGGTTTATTTTCGCCACAGTTTACACATTGAAACCCTACATGTTTAATGCTCAATTCCTTCCCAAACAACTCATTAACATGGATCAGATCTCCTGAAAGATTCAGATAATATTGAATGGGTTTGGCATCGTAGCTTATCATTTTTAAAATTTGCCCTTGAAACTGCATATTATATTTATATTACTTTTTTAAGTAAATTTAATGATTATATTTTTCAAATAGTAAAATTTATATTTTTGTATTCATAAAAACCCACTGATGATTTATCTTATAACAGGCGGCAGCGGCTTTATTGGCTCCCATTTAGTCGAACGATTATTAAGAAATGGACATTCTGTCATAAACGTTGACAATTTTGATGATTTTTACAGCTATCAGATAAAAATTAAAAATACTTTAGAGTCTATCGACAAAATTTCGGATTTTGAATTCTCTGATAAAAAGGCTGATATTCAATATCTGGCTTCACTTTCCCATTCTGATCAATATTCCCTTTACTATCAGGATATCAGAGATAAAGAGGGTCTTGAAAACATTTTCAGAAACCACTCTATTGATATGGTGATTCATCTGGCAGCATTGGCAGGTGTTCGCCCCTCTATTGAAAGACCTTTGGAATACGAAGAAGTAAATGTCCGAGGGACTATGAATCTTTGGGAATTGTGTAGAGATTTTAATATTAAAAAATTCATTTGCGCTTCTTCATCAAGCGTTTATGGAAATAATGAAAAAGTCCCTTTTGCTGAAACAGACAATGTGGACAATCCTATTTCTCCTTATGCAGCGACTAAGAAGTGTGGAGAAATTCTGGGACACGCCTATCATCATCTTTATCATATTGATATGATCCAGCTTAGATTCTTTACCGTTTATGGTCCAAGACAGCGTCCTGACCTTGCCATCCATAAATTTACAAAACTTATTTCCGAAGGCGTAGAAATTCCTTTCTATGGGGACGGCACTACTGCCAGAGATTATACTTATATTGATGACATTATTGACGGAATTACCAAATCCGTTTTATATCTGGAAAACAATTCCAATGTGTATGAAATCCTTAATTTAGGAGAAAACCAGGTAATCACTTTAAAGGAAATGGTAGCCACTATAGAAAAGACCCTGAATATGACAGCTTTCAGAAAAATTCTGCCAATGCAACCCGGAGATGTCACAAAAACCAATGCCGACATTACCAAAGCAAAGGCTTTAATAGGATATAAACCTGACACAAACTTCCAAAATGGCATAAAAAAATTTGTGGAATGGTTTTTGAGAAAACGACAATAAGTAAATTACTGACATACCTGCCATGCAGTTGATGACAGACATTTATAAGAAAAAATTATAAAAAGAATTGAAAATCAAGTATAAAAAAGTTTATTATACAACCTATTTTTATACTTTTGCAAAAAATTAGAAAATTATGTACTGGACATTAGAATTAGCTTCCTATCTAAGTGACGCACCTTGGCCAATGACAAAAGCAGAGCTTATTGACTACGCAATCAGAACTGGTGCACCTATGGAAGTAGTAGAAAACCTTCAGGCTATTGAAGACGAAGGAGAAATATATGAATCTATCGAAGAAGTTTGGAGCGACTATCCGACAGACGAGGATTTCCTTTGGAACGAGGACGAATATTAATAAAGCGATAAGCTTTAGGCTGTGTGCTTAGAGCTTTTTTGCCCTTTTTATATATTAACTACACGCTTAGCGTGTAAAACGCTTAAAGCATCTTGCATTAAGCATAAAGCAAAAAATTTATGAGTTTTTTAAACAAAGTTCTTAAAGGGTTTTTGGGAGACAAAAAAGCGCAGGACCTAAAAGAAGTAAAAAAAGTTGTAACAAAAATCAAGGCTGTAGAGCCTAACATCCAACAATTGTCGGATGATGGACTGAGACAAAAAACTGCTGAGTTTAAAGCAAGTATTAAAGATGCTACCAGCAAGATCACAGCTCAAATAGAACAGATTAAAGAGCAGATAAAGACTTCAACAAACGTTGATGAAAAAGAAGCTCTTTTCTCAAAAATTGAGTCTTTAAAGAAAGAATCATACGAAATTGAAGAGAAAGTTCTTATCCAGGTTCTTCCGGAAGCTTTTGCATTGATCAAAGAAACGGCAAGAAGATGGGCACAGAACGGAGAAATTCGTGTAACAGCAAGTGATTGGGATAGAGAACTGGCTGCTGCAGGGAAAGATTTTGTTGAAATTCAGGGAGACCAAGCTGTTTGGAAAAACTCATGGGACGCAGCCGGAACTCCAGTAGTTTGGGATATGGTCCACTATGATGTTCAGTTTATCGGAGGTATTATTCTTCACAGTGGTAAAATTGCCGAAATGGCAACCGGTGAAGGTAAAACTTTGGTAGGAACATTACCTATTTACTTAAATTCACTTCCGGAAAGAGGAGTTCACGTAGTAACCGTGAATGACTACCTTGCTAAAAGGGACTCCGCTTGGATGGGTCCTCTTTATCAGTTCCATGGAATGTCTATCGATTGTATCGATAATCACCAGCCGAACTCAGACGGAAGAAGAAAAGCATACGGTTCAGATATTACTTATGGAACCAACAATGAATTCGGTTTCGATTATCTGAGAGATAACATGGTAACCTCACCTTCAGAATTGGTACAAAGAGAATTGAACTTTGCCATTGTGGATGAGGTAGACTCTGTATTGGTAGATGATGCAAGAACACCGTTGATTATTTCAGGTCCGGTTCCTCAGGGAGACAGACAGGAATTCGATGTTCTTAAGCCTTCTATCGACAGAATCGTTGAAGTTCAGAAAAAAACAGTCTCTGCCATCTTCAATGAAGCGAAAAAATTAATCACAGCAGGAAACACTAAAGAAGGAGGATTCAAATTGCTTCAGGCATACAGAGGCCTTCCTAAAAACAGACAATTAATCAAATTCTTATCAGAAAGCGGAAACAGAGCATTACTTCAGAAGGTTGAAGGACAATACATGCAGGACAACAACCGTGATATGCCGATTGTAGATAAAGATCTTTACTTCGTAATCGAGGAAAAGAACAATCAGGTAGACCTTACAGATAAGGGTGTTGAATACATGTCTCAGGGAAATTCTGATCCCAACTTCTTCGTACTTCCGGATATCGGAACAGAAATCGCTGAAGTAGAGGCTAAAAATCTGACAAAAGAAGAAGAATTCGAAGCTAAAGAAAGACTTTTCGGTGATTTTGCTGAAAAATCTGAAAGAGTTCACACGATGAGCCAGCTATTGAAGGCGTACACATTATTTGAAAAGGATGATGAGTATGTAGTAATTGATGGTGAGGTAAAAATCGTTGACGAGCAAACTGGTCGTATCATGGAAGGAAGACGTTATTCTGACGGTCTTCACCAGGCGATCGAAGCTAAAGAAAATGTAAAGATTGAGGCTGCTACTCAAACTTTTGCAACGGTTACCCTTCAGAACTATTTCCGTATGTACAACAAACTTGCGGGGATGACGGGTACTGCCGAAACTGAAGCTGGAGAACTTTGGGAGATCTACAAATTAGACGTAGTGGTAATTCCTACCAACCGTGTGATTTTAAGAGATGATAAACAAGATTTAGTTTTCAAAACTAACAGAGAAAAATATAATGCCGTAATTGAAGAAATTGAAAAATTAACAGCAGCAAGAAGACCTGTCTTGGTAGGTACAACTTCTGTTGAAATCTCTCAATTATTATCAAAGGCACTTCAATTAAGAAAAATTCCACACCAGGTACTGAACGCGAAACTTCATAAGAAAGAAGCGGAAATTGTAGCAGGTGCAGGACAACCAGGAGTTGTAACGATTGCAACGAACATGGCTGGTCGTGGTACGGATATCAAGCTTTCTAAAGAAGTAAAAGAAGCCGGAGGTTTAGCCATTATCGGAACAGAAAGACACGATTCAAGACGTGTTGACAGACAGTTAAGAGGTAGAGCGGGACGTCAGGGAGACCCTGGAAGTTCTCAGTTCTATGTATCTCTTGAAGATAACTTAATGCGTTTGTTCGGTTCTGAGAGAATTGCTAAGATGATGGACAGAATGGGTCATAAAGAAGGTGAAGTTATTCAGCACTCTATGATCAGTAAGTCTATCGAAAGAGCTCAGAAAAAAGTGGAAGAGAACAACTTCGGAACAAGAAAGAGACTTCTTGAGTATGATGACGTAATGAACAAACAACGTGACGTTATCTATAAGAGAAGAAAGAATGCTCTATTCGGAGACCACTTGAAATATGACATCACAAACATGATTTTTGATGTAGCAAATTCTATCGTTGCGAAAGGAAAAGCTACAGGAAATTATAAAGATTTTGAATACGAAATCATTAAAACATTTACGATGGAATCTCCGGTTTCTCCAAATGATTTTAATAATAAAACCATTCCGGATCTTACCAATATCTTATTCAAAGCGGCTCAGGAAGATTACGCAATGAAACTGAACTTATTGAAAGAGAAATCATTCCCAATCATTGAGAATGTATATCAGAATCAAGGTTCAATGTTTAAGATGATCCAGGTTCCTTTCACAGACGGGCACAAAACAATGACGATTGTAGCTGATTTGAAAGAGGCTTATGATACTCAGTGTGAAAGCTTAATCAATGATTTTGAAAAGAACATCACTTTATCTATTATTGATGAGAACTGGAAACTTCACCTTCGTGAGATGGATGATTTAAGAAGATCTTCTCAGGGAGCTGTTTATGAGCAGAAAGATCCACTTGTGATTTACAAACAGGAATCTTTCCACTTATTCAGTGAAATGATAGAGAAATTGAACAAAGAAATTATTTCATTCTTATACAAAGGAGAAATTCCTGCATAAGAAATAAATAACAATATTATTAAAAAACCGCTCTGGCATTGGCCGGAGCGGTTTTTCGTTATTGATTATATAATAGTTTTATGACAAATATCAATATTATTATTTATTTAGAATAGTTAAAAACAATATATTTGCAAAAAATATTGACTGCTTCATGAAGCTAAAAACTGCTAAACGCTGGTTTAATTGGCATAAATGGACAAGCCTTATCTGTACCGTTTTTCTACTGTATCTCTGTGTAACAGGTTTACCGTTGATCTTTCATGAAGAAATTGAACATCTTTTAGAAGACAACAAAGAAGCCTTAGCTCAAAATCATGAAAAACTGAGCTTAGATAAACTTGTAAAAATTGCTGAGTCCAAATACCCGGGAGAGAAGGTTTCCCTGATCAAAGAATTCTCTGTAATTGCAGGAGTAAGCTATAATGATATGAAGTACACGGAAGCTGATGAAACCGTAATAGGAAGAAGACCAGCTACGGCATCATCTCCATGGTTAGTAAATTTCAATGCAAGCTATCAATTCCTTGACGGAAAATTAAAAGGTCTTGGATTCGGAGTTGGAGGAAACTATGCGAGTAACAACAAGATTGTGAACTCTACAACCATGGGTATGTTCATCCTTCCAAAATATCTGGTACTGAACGCTAATGCGTTTTATGATACTAAAAAATACAGAATTGGTGTAAAGGTAGACAACTTTACGAACGAACATTATTGGAGCGGGTATACAATAGCCAATGCTCAGGCACTCGCCAACATATTAGGAAGTTTCACTTATAAATTCTAAACTGTTACAGTAACCCTTATAAACAATGAAAAGAATAACAATAGGAGCTGCATTATTAACATCTATGTTAAGTTTTGCACAGGAAAAAAAAGACACCATCAAATCCAACGATATTGAAGAAGTAGTTGTTAATGGAAGATATTATCAGAAGTACAAATTGAATGAGGTTTCGGGTTCATTAAGAATTCAGACCCCAATTTTGGAGCTTCCTCAAAATGTACAATCGGTAAGTTCACAGGTCCTTTCTGACCAGATTACATTGAATATGTCAGAAGGAATTGTTCGTAACGTAAGTGGAGCAAGAAAAGTAGAACACTGGGATAACGTGTATTCCAATGTTTATATGAGAGGAGCCAGTATTTCCACTTTCATGAACGGGATGAATGTTTCTTCTACATGGGGTCCTATCAATCCTGATGCATCCATCATTGATAGAATAGAGTTTGTAAAAGGACCTGCCGGATTTATGGGTTCCATGGGAGACCCAGCTGGATTCTATAACGTTGTGACAAAAAAACCAACTGGGAAATTTGCCAATAGTGTACGTTTCACAACAGGAAGTTACAACCTTTTCAGAGGAGAAGCTGACTTAGATGGAGTTCTTGTTAAGGATGGGGTTTTAGACTACCGTATCAACTTAATGGGAAGTTCTAATAAATCTTGGGTGGAAAATGATAAAACAAGCAAAATTATCGTTGCTCCATCTATTACTTTCAGACCTACAAAGTCTACAACATTTACAGCACAGTACAATTATCAATATTTAAAATTCAATCAACCTGGAGCTTATTTGATGTCTAATGATGGGTATGCTTCTCTAAATGTACATACCAATTTCAATGATCCCAACTTCAAACAGACAGAGGTAAAAGACCAAAGTTTATTTTTAAGTTTAGATCAAAAACTATTTAAAGACTGGGTTTGGAGTACTCAGTATGCTTATATGGATATGAACTATGACGGTGGTTCATGGTGGGGAACATTTGATCCGAACAATAAAAATATTTTAAACAGAACACTAAGTAACTGGCAAGCCAAGGGAAAAAATCATATCTTCCAGACCTATGTAAGAGGAACCCTTAATACAGGAAATATTGTACATAAAATAATTGCAGGATTTGATTATGGGGACAGAAAATATAATGCAGACTTTTCTTCCTATTCAAAAATTGTAAACGACAAGGAAACTTTATTATTTCCAATAGACATTTATAATGTAAATTATGGAGTAGATCCTTCAAAACTTCCTTCTTCAAACTTTTATACCTTAAACCCTTCTGCTCCGTTTTATGATGATGAAGGCGTAAAATATACTTCATATTATGCGCAGGACCAGATCGAGATGTTCAACAACAAACTTAGAATAACATTAGCAGGAAGATACACAAGTGGTACTACTTATGCCGGATATCCATATTATTCACCAGGAAATGTTGTTCCTAGAAATAAAGCAGGAGAGTTCACACCAAGAGTAGGAGTTAGTTATTCTATTCTAAGCGATTTCTCTGTTTATGGAATCTTTGATAAGACTTTTATCCCGCAATCTGCATTAGGAATCAACAATACCCAGATCACTGATCCTTTCAGAGGGCAAAATATTGAATTCGGACTGAAGAAAGATTGGTTCGGAGGAAAATGGAACACCACTTTTGCAGTTTACGAAATCAGAAGAAAAAACATCCTTGTTGCCGGACCTAAAGAGCAAAACGGAGGAACTCCTTTTCAGGTTGCAACCGGAGAACAAAGAGCGAGAGGTTTTGAAACCGATATCAAAGGGGAGATCATCAAAGGATTGAACATTATTGTAAATTATGCTTACACAGACGCAAAGACTATTAAAGATACTGATCCTACAAGAATTGGAATACAGTCTCCGGGAAATGCGAAAAATGTTCAGAATACATGGATCAATTATAGATTCCAAAATGGACTTATGAAAGGTTTTGGAGTTTCAGCAGGTTATCAATATCAAGGAGGAAGACAATCCTGGTTTGGGGTAAGTGCAACAAAAGATCAAAGTCTTCCAGATTATTTTGACACTAACTTCGGAATTTCTTATGTAGCTAAAAAATTCGATGTAAACCTACTTTTAAACAATGTTCTTAACAAAAAACTTTACAGTGGTTATAGAGGTGATGCAGGTGAATATGCATGGATCTACAATGCACCACGCAACTGGAGAATATCAATAGGATACAAATTTTAATACTAAATAAAGGTTAACCCTAAATGGGGTTAACTTTTTACTATGAGAAAAAAACAACATCATAAAAAGAAAATTTCTCCAACGAAGAAATGGTCTGCCAAACTGCATTTGTGGTTTGGTTTGTCAGTTGGTATCATTGTATTCATAGTCTCTCTTACAGGGACTTTGTACATTTTTAAGGATGAAGTACAAAATTGTCTTCGTAAAGAAGCCATCTATGTAAAACCGAATGAGATCAATAAAAAACCCTTATCCATCGAGATTCTTCGTGAGAAAGTAAGTCTGGAGCTTAACGAGAAATATCCTGTAAGCTCAGTTGAAATCTCTTTGGATAAAAGTAAATCCTATCGTTTTTTATACTATGATAAGAGTAAGAAAGGATGGAATTATTTTCAACAGGTTCTCATCAATAAGCAGGTTTATGTCAATCAGTATACCGGAAAAATTCTTGCTGTTTACAATGAAAAGTATGATGTATTCAATATTTTGAAGTATATCCACTGGGGACTTCTTCTCAACTCAGAATGGGGACCGTACACTATAGGAATTCCAACTGTTCTTTTTATCATTATGCTGATTACTGGAATCATTTTATGGTGGCCGAAAAATAAAAATGCCAGAAAAGGACGTTTCTGGTTCAACTGGAAAAATGTAAAAAACTGGAAACGCAAAAACTATGACCTTCACAATGTATTGGGATTCTATGCCTCATTCATTGCCTTAATAATGAGTGTAACAGGAATTTACTTTGCCTATCCTTATGTAAAAAATACTTTTAACCTTGCCATATCCGGTTATTGGGAGCAGCCAAAAGAAAAGGAAATCAAATCCCCGGACTCATTGATGGCAAAGAGGTCTGATATTTTTGATATAACAGCCTTACAAACCGAAAAACTATATGCAGGATCATCCAGTTTCAGAATTACCTTAAATGGAAAAAACAAAAAAGGAAAGGAGCTCAAAAATCTCCCGGTCACCGTGTATGGTCAGGATGGAAGATTCAGTGAAAGAAACCTCCTTACTTTCGATAAATATTCAGGAAAACTACTAGCCAATAAACCTCATCACAAACTCAAAGCCGCAGAAAAATATGCGAATGCCAATTATGATGTCCACACCGGATCTTATTTCGGACTGTTTGGAAAAATCATCTGGTTTATCGCAGGTCTTATCTGCACCTCACTCCCTGTTACCGGATTTTTGGTCTGGTGGGGGAAAAGAAAGAAACAAGGAAAGAAAATATAATGAAAAAAGCAATTTTATCAGCTGCCAGTCTGGGAACTACAATCGTTTTTGGACAGGTAAAAGATACTTTACAAACTCAAAATGTGGATGAGGTTGTGATGACGGCTTCCAGAAAAAAGGAGAGCATTAAAGAGGTTCCCAGCTCGATCACAGTGGTTGGAGAAAAGCAAATTCAGTCTCAATTGACAGTTAATTCCGATATTACGAGCATTCTGCAATACACCGTTCCCAGTTTAGGAACGAATTCCGGCCAGACTTCCAACACCGGCCAGACATTAAGAGGTCGCCAGGTGCTAGTCTTAATAGACGGAATTCCTCAATCTACTCCCCTTCGAAACGGAGCAAGAGATCTAAGAGTGATTGATCCCTCAGCCATTGAAAGGGTTGAAGTCATTAAAGGAGCTTCTTCAATCTATGGAAACGGCGCAGACGGTGGTATCATCAATTATATTACAAAAAGAAATAAAACCGATAAAACTATTTCCGGGATTTCACAGATTGGCTTCACGGGGCAACGTTCAGGAGGTACTTTAGGAATGAGAGCCAGCCAGCTTCTATCCGGAAAGATCAATAAATTTGACTATACCCTTTCCCTGGCCTACGAAAGAACAGGTTACATGAAAGATGCCAACAGAGTTTATTTAAGTCCAACATACAGCACTGCAAAAATGGATAACTACAACGGAATGTTGAAGTTAGGATACGACATCAATGAAAACCAAAGAATTGAAGCCTCTTATATCGGATATTCTTCAAAATCAAACCTGAACCTGGGATTACATACAGGAATATATGGTGTTGAGCCTACCATTGGTGAAGGACAGGTAAAAAGCCTGGAAACCACACCACAGGGAACACCAAGAAATCATAACATCAGGGTAAGTTATGATAATAAAAACCTGTTTAAGGGGACAGCATTGAATGTGAACCTTTATTATCAGGATTTTAAAACTGTATATGGATACAGTGATACCTTTTTCAACGGTGGACAGTCTAATGTTCTTTCTAAAAAAGCAGGCGCAAGATTCAATCTTGATACCCAGCTTTGGAATACTCAAAACTCGCAGGGAGAAATCATCTACGGAGCTGATATCCTGAACGATGAAACGGTACAGAAACTTGAAGATGGCCGTTTCTGGACTCCAAACATGAATATGACCAATATAGCCCCTTTCTTATTGGCAAAAATCGATCTGTTTAAAAAATTAACTATCAAAGGAGGGCTTCGATATGAAAATATCAAAGTAAATGTAGATGATTTCAACACACTTTCTGTTATTAAAAACAATGGAACATTTACACCTAGTATTCCGGTAGCAGGAGGAAAATTAAGTTATAATGCACTGGTAGGAAGTATTGGATTACGCTACAATATTGAACCTTACATCAACCTTTTCGGAAGTTTCTCACAGGCCTACTCTATCAATGAATTGGGTAGAATTCTGAGAACCTCAACGTCTGAGACCATTAAAAACCTTGAAACAAAACCTATTATCGTAAACAATTACGAACTGGGAGCTACAGGACAGGTTTCAAGCTGGATGAATTATGAATTAACGTCTTATGTGAGCACCTCTAAGCTTGGAGCCACTTTTGTTCAGAGCGCAGACAGAGCATTAACCATTAAAAGAGCACCGGAAATTATTTATGGAGTGGAAGGTTTTCTACACTTCACCCCTCTTAAATGGCTTCAGTTCGGAGGAAGCTATAGCTGGATGGAAGGAATTACTTCTCCTGATGATAATGGAAATTATTCAGCTAAAATCAATAACAGCAGAATTTCTGCACCTAAAGTCCTTGCTTATGTGCAGGTGAAACCAATTCCACAAGCTTTCATCGGTATTGATATGCTTCACTCTTTTCAACAGAACAGATTTGAACTTGGGGCGAATAAACAATACACATATGGAGAAGGATTTGTTCCTGATTATACAGTCTTCAATCTAAAGATAGGCAGTGAAATCAATAAAAACTGGAAACTGTCAGTGGGAATTGAAAACTTTTTCAACAAACTGTATCAGCCATCAATTGCATGGTGGTCAGCAAGAGATAGCGAATTTGTGAATGCTCCGGGAACGAGAGGAACTCTGATTCTTGAATACAAATTTTAATTAATCTAAATAAAAAGTAAAGACTATCTTTGTGATACTTTAATTGTTATATGAAGAAAAATCATCATCACAAAAAGAAACCGGGATTCTTTAAAAAATGGTCTGCTAAACTCCATTTATGGTTTGGGCTGGTCATTGGATTTTTAATCTTTATTATCTCCGTTACAGGAGCTTTGTATGTCTTTAAGGATGAAGTGGAAAACTATACCCGAAAGGATGTAATCTACCATCATGAACAGAATATTGAGCAAAAGCAGGTGCTTCCCATCAGAGCTATGGAAAAAGCTGTTACCGAACAGGTAAAAGAGAAATATCCAATCCATTGGGTAAATGTACCTATCGACAAAAAGATGTCCTATATGTTCTTCTGGTATGAGCATAATACGGATGCCTGGAACTATTTTGATGAATTCCCTATCTACAAACAGGCTTATGTAAACCCTTATACCGGAAAGGTTCTCAGAGTGTATGATGAAAAAAACGGGTTTTTCAATATTGTTAAAATGATACACTGGAGCTATCTTCTGAAGCAGGACTGGGGAACGTATGTAGTAGGAATACCGGTTATTATTTTCATCATCATGCTCATTACCGGGATTGTTTTATGGTGGCCTAAAAATAAAGCGGCAAGAAAACAACGTTTCTCTTTTAAATGGAAAAACATTAAAAGCTGGAAAAGAAAGAATTATGACCTTCATAATGTCCTTGGCTTTTACGCTTCAATTTTCGCGCTTATCTTTTCAATCACAGGACTATTTTATGCATTCTTTGTCGTTCAGGCGATGATCTATGTAGTATTTTCCGGTGGAGAAACTCAGTATCCGGATTTTTCTCATATCAAAACAAAGGCTCCGATAGAAATGAGAACCGAGACTACTCTGGACAAGATCATCAGTACCGTTGAAAAAAAATACCCTGACTCCAATGGTTTTGCCATAGATCTTGGGCATGAACACATGGATGATCATGAGCATCCAAATTTTGAAGTCTATGTAAAACACCTGTCCTATTCTTATCACAAAAGCAGTAGTCTTATTTTTGATGAAAATTCAGGAGAATTGTTACATACCCATGATCCAAAGGATAAAAATTTCGGAGAAAAGGTGGTGAGCGCCAATTACGATATCCATGTGGGGGCTATTTTAGGGCTTCCAACGAAGATTATAGCTTTTATTGTAAGTCTTATCTGTGCTTCACTTCCGGTGACAGGTTTTATGATCTGGTGGGGAAGAAGAAAGAAAAAAACAGTAAAAACAGCTTAATCTTTTAAATAATACCTGGTTAATAATCTAATAATACAATCTTTTTTATAATTTTAGCCTCTAGAATTTAATAATAGAAATGTCATTAATAGATTTATCAAAACAGGTTGCCCTTGGAGTTGACATCGGCGGAACCAATACTAAGTTCGGAATTGTAAACCACCGCGGTGAAGTTCTGGATAAAGGAAACCTTAGAACCGATGCCTATGATAAAGTAGAAGATTTCATCGACGCTTTATATGAGGATGCCTATCCTTTAATGGAAAAGCATGGCTCAGAAAAGCACTTCGACGGAATTGGTGTAGGAGCTCCCAATGCCAACTACTACAAAGGAACAATAGAATTAGCCCCTAACCTACCCTGGAAAGGAGTCATTCCTTTTGCTGAGCTGATGACCGCAAAATTCAATTTACCTTGTACGGTAACCAATGATGCTAATGCTGCCGCTTTGGGAGAAATGCTTTTCGGTGCTGCACGCGGAATGAAGGATTTTATCATGATTACCCTGGGAACAGGAGTAGGAAGCGGAATTATCGCCAATGGAAACCTCATCTACGGACACGATGGTTTTGCAGGAGAACTGGGACATACTATTGTAAAACCAGGGGGAAGAAAACACTGGAGCACAGGATCTGAAGGAAGTTTAGAAGCCTATGCTTCTGCAACAGGAATTACGATCACAGCTAAGAAAATGAGAGCAGAGTTCCCGGAATCTATGCTGAACCAATATCCTGAAGATGAGATCAATTCTAAAACCGTATACGAATGTGCAATGAAAGAAGACCCGATTGCTCTTGAAGTTTTCAGATATACAGGACAAAAACTAGGGGAAGCATTAGCTAATTTCGTGATGTTTTCTTCACCACAAGCTATTCTTTTATTTGGTGGAGTGATCAAAGCGGGAGACTTTATCTTAAAGCCTGCCAAACTTCACATGGAAAGGAATCTATTACCTATCTTCAGAAATAAGGTAAAACTGGTATTCAGTGAGCTGAACGAAGCCGATGCTGCTATTTTGGGAGCAAGTGCTTTGGTTTGGGAAAAATAACTGATACCCTTAATAATATATAAAGCGATCTCAATATGAGACCGCTTTTTTTTGCAATTAATGCACGAATGGATTTATTAGTGCGTTCGTGGCAAAAAAAATCTCCTATACAGACTGGCAATTCTCTTTGTTTCATTCGGATTATCTATCAAAACAATTCATGAGATCCGTATCAAAATCCATAAAGTTTTTCTTATTTTTGATTAGCATTTTCTGCAGTCCCGAGACTCAAAAAAATGCAATAAAACAATATAATTACCAAAAATGGATAACAATAATTTAGAAACCATCGTTTTCGGTGGTGGGTGCTTCTGGTGTGTAGAAAGCTGTTTCAATCTGTTAAAAGGCGTTGATGCTGCCATCTCAGGATATTCTGGCGGTCACAAAGACAATCCTACTTATCAGGAGGTGTGTACAGGTGAAACAGGCCATGCAGAAGTAGTACAGATCACTTATAACCCTTCCATAATTTCCTATGAACAATTAATGGATGTTTTCTTCTTCCTACATGATCCTACTCAACTCAACAGACAGGGGAATGATATCGGGACACAATATCGTTCCGTAATTTACTATAAAGATACTGCTGAAAAACAAAAGGCAGAGCAAGCAATCCAGGTATCTCAGGCATCAGGAAGATGGGCCGGCACTTATGTAACTGAACTGGCTCCACTTGAAAAATTCTGGCCGGCAGAACAGTATCATCAGGGATATTACAATGAAAATCCTACACAACCTTACTGTAGTGCCGTAGTAGGTCCTAAGATCCAGAAGTTTAAAAAGTATTTTGGAGAACTGGGAATGCTGAATGCAGAGTAAACATAAAACAGTATAACCATAACAGTATGATTCAATTTATTTTAATGCTTTTGGGCTTGGCATTTCCAAACAATAATGCCAATGCAATAACAAGTAATAGCAATCAATTAATAACTTATTCTGTAGTACCGCCTACTTATGAGGACGGAGGACCAGTAGGTGGAGAAACAGGACAAACACCGCCACCAAGAAAATAATCTTTTATAAACAACTTTAACCATAAAAATATGATTAAGTTTACTTTAATGCTTTTGGGCTTGGCATTTCCAAGCAATAATGCCAATACAATAACAAGTGATAACAATCAATTAATAACTTACTCTGTAGTACCGCCTAGCTATGATGGTGGACCTGTAACAGGAGAGACTGGGCAAACACCACCACCAAGAAAATAACACCTCAGCATAAAAAATATGATTCAATTTATTTTGGTCTTATTAGTACTTACATTTTTAAATAATAAATCTTTATTGATACAGCGGGATATTCTATATTCCGCTTTTTTTTGCTCAATATCCTGCATATTTCTCAATAATGTAAATTGTTGAAGCTCTTAATTCTCTCCCTGTATCAGGGTCTACTCCATCCATGGTAAAAAACTCAACATTTCCATTAAACTTTGAGTACCAAGTAGTACCTAAAGCATTATCTACAGTAAGAGTATCCTTTCTTGTAATCCGTTTAAAATATCTCAATTGGATAGTATCTTTCGGAATAAGACTACGTTGAGGGTTCTTATCTTCACAATTGGCCAACTTATACTCATTATCATCCCAAAACATACAACTTCTTTCATCAGCAGATGAACCAAAGAAGCTTAATGGTGTACTGTTCTTACTTCTTGATGAATAATGATTTCCAACTAAAACACTTATCACCAGAAAAGCTCCGGCTATCCCCAGTCCATTTTGCTTAACAAACTCCGGCATTTTGAAATGCTGCTCGTTGGTAATATTGATAATAATATTAGATAACTTTTCCGACAATGATTCCTCATGTTCATCTACCTTTATCTTCACCGTGGTTTTATTGGTCTCTTCATCTTTCTTAACAAATGTTGTAGAGAAGTCAATAAAATCATCGTAACCAACATAAAGACTAAGTTTATCAAGAATCTCTCCATCTCTTATGTCAGGGTCCTCATTATCTATTATACAAATATTATAATATCTAACGAAAGTTCTTTCATTAATAAGAAATTTCCATGTTTTCTCAAAATGATCAGAAAGTTCAGAAGCTAATCCACTTTTTGAAGTCTTTTTTGGAAAGTCTTCTCGAGCTTTATTAAACACCTCATGAATTAGTAGTTTTTTCTTGGACATATATAGTTTTTTGAGTCTTTACAAAATAGGCGATTATCAGTCATACCACATTACGGATTTCCATAAAGCCAACATTGTCCAATTCGTGTCCATCAATGTCCAAAACATGACTTAGTAATACGTCACCCTTTGTCGCATCTTTGCTTCAGAAAATCAGTAAAAACAAAACATTACAAAAACAAATTTACAAAACTGATTTCAAAATCACCAGATAAAACGGAGGTAAAACTCCGGGTTGGGAAGCAGATGTTTCTCCTCCGTTTTTGAAGGTTCACTTCCCAAAAAATTTAGAAGCGCTTCAATTTTTTTAATCGTGTACCCCTATCTGCGATCTGTTTCGCAGGGAAGAACACGAATGCTTTAACCATAAATTTTTTGAACAATGATCCAGTTTATCATGATGCTATTTTTAGCATTTACAAATAATAACGTCAATACACACTATAACAACAATCCAAAATCCAATATCACAACATTCAGTGCCAAAGAAGATCCGGATACGGAAACTGGTGATGGTAATGGAAATGGCCATGGAAGTGGAGGCAATACCACAGGAAATACAGGACAGACTCCTCCTCCTTATGCTTTACCATAATAAATAAAGGATAGATTGTAAAAATCTATCCTTTTTCTTATTTTGCATTCTAAACTGAAGTCATGAAAAAAAGTTTTTTATTTATTGTTGTCCTCACAACTCTTTTTTTCTGTTCCGAAAAAAGACCTGCAACAAAAATATCCCAAACCCAGAATGCATATTATCTAAAAGCAAGAGAATTCAGAGATAAAAAAATTTCCGACTCCGCTTTTTATTATTACAACCTTGCCAAAGATGAATATTTAAAGATCAACGATTCTATTGGAGCTGCTGAATCATTAATCAACATGGCTATTATTCAAACATATTATGGAGATTTTTATGGCAGTATAGAATCCTCATCAGAAGCCAACACTTTCCTTAAAGATGAGAAAGACAGTATCACCAGAAGAGATCTGTCTTCCAGTTACAATAATATGGGAATTGCTTCTGCATTTCTATACAATCAGGATAGTGCCATTACTTTTTATCAATACGCTTTAAAATACAACGATGATGATGATAAGAAATATATCTATTATAACAATCTCGGGAATGCTCTTATAAGTCAAAAGAACTTCAAACTTGCCCAAAAATATTTAAACTATGCAGTTTTATCCAAAAACCATGAAAATAGAGCAAGAGCAATTAATAATTTAGCAAGAGCCAAATTCACTGCAGACAATAGCTATAATCCTTTACCAGAATATTATGCAGCATTAGAAATCAGAGAAAAAGACAACAACCTGGATGGTCTCAATTCAAGTTATGGAACCTTGGCAGATTATTTTTTTTCAAAGGATAAAGAGAAGTCTCTTATATATGCTAAAAAAATGCTGCAAACAGCTACCACAATTAATAATCCTGAAGATCAGCTGCAAGCCTTACAGAAAATTATTATCATCGATAAAAATAACTACAACAAATATTTTGAAAAATTTCAGTCTATTAATGACAGCATACAGATTTCGAGAAATAAAGCTAAAAACCAGTTTGCCTATTTCCGGTATGGCCTGGAAAAAGAAAAAGCTGAAAATCAGACCTTAAAATATCAGAAAGCAGAGAAAGAAGTACAGCTCCTTCAACGGAATATTGGCTTAGGAGCCCTATCTCTACTTCTTATAGGTGGTTTTGTATACTATAAAAGAAGGAAGAAAAGGCTACAACGAGAAAATGAATTAAAGATTAAAGAAAACGAGCTCAAAATGTCAAAAAAGGTCCACGATGTAGTGGCTAATGGTATTTATCAGGTAATGACAAAAATTGAGAATCAGGAGAACTTTGATAAGGACAAAGCTTTGGATGAACTGGAATTTGTTTACGAAAAGTCCAGAGATATTTCCTATGAAAAGACGGATATCGGTGACACCGTTGAATTTGCCGAAAAAATATTCAACCTCATTAGCTCCTTTACAAGCGATCATGTAAAGCCCTTCCTTACCGGAAACAGTCAAAATCTGTGGGATGATGTAAGTGGAGCAGTTCAAAGTGAAATTTTTCAGATCATCCGTGAACTGTTGGTGAATATGAAAAAGCACAGTCAGGCCAGCCTTGTAGTTTTTAAATTTGAAAGAAAAAATAACCTCATACATATCCAATATAAAGACAATGGCATTGGTATCCCGGAAAATATTATCCATGGAAAGGGATTATCAAATACGGTTTCCCGTATTGAAAAGATAGAGGGGACCATTATTTTTGACAATAAAACAGAAAAAGGGTTGAAAATCAATATTTCATTCCCCACATCTTAAAATCATAAAGAAATGTTCAAAAAAATTTTAATAGCCGAAGACCACGAAAGCAGCAGTATTTCTGTACAGAGAACACTGGAAGACCTTACTATTTCCAATACGGATTATGTGTATTATTGTGATGATGCAGTAGCCAAAATTCAAAAGTCCATTCGGGAAAATGATTTATATGACTTGTTGATTACTGACCTCTCTTTTGAGGAAGATCACCATGAACAAAAGATTAAAGATGGCAAAGAACTTATTAAAACGATAAAAGAACTACAGCCCACTCTGAAAACTATTGTCTTTTCTGCAGAGCACAAATCCGGGATTATCAATTCCCTTTTTACAGAATATGGAATCAATGGTTTTGTTCGAAAGGCCAGAAATGATGCTAAAGACCTTAAAAAAGCAATTTCTTCGGTATATGAAGGCAAAAATTATCTGTCCCTTGATCTTAAACAGGAAGTTAAAAAGCTAAACAGCTATGAATTTTCAGAATACGATATCACCCTTGTTTCTCTCCTCTCACAAGGTGTTCTTCAAAAAAACATTCCTGTGTATCTTCAGAATAACAATATAAAACCCAATAGTCTTAGCAGTGTAGAAAAGAAACTGAACAGCCTGAAAGAAGAACTTGGCATCACCAATAACGAACAGCTTGTTGCTTTTTGTAAAGATCTGGGAATTATTTAGATTAAAAATACCTCATCTTTTATAGAACCTTTCAAAATTTTGAAAGGTTCTTTTGTTGTTACGGTTTCCCGTAAGGATAGGCTTTTAAAGGGTTATATTTTTGGAATATAAAAAAGAACATCATGGATCTTAAGATTAAACTTGAGCAACTACAACAAAAAGTAATAGCATTAAAAGATCAGATTGCTACCGAAGAAGCAACTAAAAATGCTTTTGTAATGCCCTTTATACAAATTTTAGGGTATGATATATTTAATCCCACAGAAGTCGTTCCTGAACACATTTGTGATATTGGAACAAAAAAAGGGGAAAAAGTAGATTATGTGATTAAAAACAATGACGAGCCTATTTTTATCATTGAATGTAAGCATTGGAAAGAAAATGCAGATGCTCATAATTCTCAGCTTCACAGATATTATCATGTTTCCAAAACAAGATTTGGAGTTCTTACCAACGGTATTATTTATAATTTCTATACTGATCTTGAGAAACCTAATATTATGGATGAAAAACCATTTTTCACTATAAATATTGAAGACTTAAAAGACAGTTCTATTAAGATTCTTGAAAACTTTACCAAGAAAGACTATAATCTTGAAAGTATTTTGGATTCTGCAGAAGCCCTAAAATATATTAAGGCTATCAGAAAAGAATTCGAAAAAGAAATTGAAACTCCTTCTGATGAAATCGTAAAACTTTTAGTAAACAGATTCTTTGATAAGCCTATTACAGCGAGTAGATTACTTTCTTTTAAAGAGTATACAAAAAAGGCATTGACAACCTCTATCAATGAATCTATTAGCTTTAGACTTAAGTCTGCTCTGAGTATAAATGAACAAATTGAAAAACAAGATGATGATCTAAAAACATCTCAGCCTATTGATGAGAATAATGATTCTAAAATTGTTACCACTGAAGAAGAACTTGAAGGATTTCAAATTGTAAAAGCGATTATGAGAGAAAAGGTTCCCTCAACACGCATAGCCTATAGAGACACATTATCCTATTTTGGAATTTTACTGGATGACAATAACAGAAAACCGCTTTGCAGACTTCACTTTAATACCGCAAATAAATATATTGAAACATTCCATAATGGAAAGGATTCTGGTGAAAAGACCCTACTCAACAGCCTTGATGATATCTATAATTTTAGAGAAGAACTTCACAAAACTTTAGAAAACTATTAACATTACAACAATAAAGTGCTCTTCAATAACCATGAAAACTATTTTTATATAAAAAAACAAATACTATGAAAAAACTACTTTTTACAGGTCTCCTAGGCCTTGGTCTTTTATTACCTACTAACTTTTCGGCCTCTACAGCCAGCATTACTTCAACAAAAGAACTACTTACCAAAAACCCAAGGAAAGGAAAAACAAAAACCAGCAGAAAAAACAGGTCAACAAGATCAAGCTATTCTTCTCCAAGATCTTATTCTTCAAGTTCCAGAAGTAAAGGGTGTACCTATAACGGTAACCAATTGTACGTTGGCTCAAGAGGAGGCTGTTATTATTACTCCGGAAGCAGTAAACAATATGTAGATCGTTCTTATTGCTCTGGCTGCAACTAAACAAAAAAGTAAAAACTAAAAACACTATATATATCAACATCATTAAAAAGCGAAGAAAATCTTCGCTTTTTTTAGTATTTTCGGGAACTAAATTCTAATACTATGATTCAGCTTTTATTAACATTACTAGGTCTGATATTTCCCGGGAATAGTATAAATACCACTAATATTTCTCAAGATACTATAATACAAAACACAAATATTGGAGAGGGATTAGACACTGGAGGTGAAACAACTCAGACACCACCTAAAAAGTAATATATAAAATAACAACTATGATACAATTTTTATTGATATTATTAGGACTAATCTCTCCAAACAACAATACAAAATCAAGCCACCCTAATCAAGCATCAACAACAGTACAACATAGCACAGATCTTGGCGAAAATTTAGATACTGGAGAAGAAAAAGGTCCCGTGCTTCCTCCCAAAAAGTAGTTTATAAACACTCAATTAACAACGATGATACAATTTCTATTAATATTGTTAGGTTTCGGATTTCCAAACCACAATGTAAATACAATAAACAATAGCCCAACCTCGATAACTTTACAGAATAATACTGATCTCGGAGAAGGGTTGGATACTAGCGGAGAAAACGGACAAACTCCCCCAAGAAAATAAACTACAAATAAAACTTTATACTATGTTTCAATTTATTTTAATTCTTTTAGGTTTGCTATCTTCTGGTGAAAAATCAAATACCATTGGCAGACAATCTTCTTGTAACAATACATCTTATATTAATCAAACTTCTACAGCTGTACAATATAATACAGATTTTAATGAAGATATTGATACGAGTGGGGAAACAACCCAAACACCTCCTAAAAAATAAACTACAAATAAAAAACTCAATACAATGTTTAAATTCATATTAATTCTCTTAGGAATAATGTCGCCGAATGAGGAACCAAACAGAATGAATACTCAAACTCCCACCTCAATTCAAAACAATCTATTTGAAAATGTTTCTCTAATCCAGGAAGATGAAAATAGAGATGGGAATGGCCATGGAAATGGAGGCAACACAGGTGGAAATACAGGACAACTGCCACCTCCTTTTTAACTTTGTTAATCATTATTTAAAATATCATGCTACAATTCTTATTAATACTGTTAGGGATTAGTTTCCCAAATAACACCGTGAAAACAACAAGTAATAATCAGAAGATAATGTCTCAAGTCAGCACAAATCTTAGTGAAGGACTTGATACTGGTGGAGATACCATTCCTGTACTTCCACCTAAAAAATAACAAATAAAACGGCTGCTATTTTTATAGCAGCCGTTGTTATATATTTTGGGTATTTTCCTAAATTCAAAAAATATATAACAATATTCCCTGATGCATCTACCCAACTATTTCCATTAAACCAGATCGGTTTTAATAAATCTGTGTCAAATATCATGGAACCTACAGAATTATTCTGAGGTCTTTGAGCTGAACCTAAATGGACTGTGGCATTATATTTATTAGGAATATATGTGCCAAGAATTTTATCTCTTACATTTTGAATAGTCGTCATTTTTCCATTATCAATAATTCCCTCGCTTGGTAATGGAAAATATTTGATGGTTACATTTTCTATTTTTGTAGCTTCAGCAGAATTATCAATCTGTACTTCCTGCCAAAATCCTCCTAAAACGGTAGACCCCTGACCTTGAAACCATGCTTTTTTGGATGCATAGCAATTAATATAGACAGTATGAATTCCGTCATCAAGAATATCTGCTATTGAATAATCATTTTCAAATGCACTTCCAATAAATGTATTATAACGGCTTCCTCTACTTATCATTAAGCCATACTTTGTACAGGATTCCGGAGTTCCACCATAAAAAGTATTCTGATCACCTTGAAAAATATTGACCCCAAAAGACATTCCTTCCATTTTGATATCATAAAAAGAATTGTTACTACAGTTTCCAATTCCATTTAATACTTCTACTATTACTTCCTCTCCTTCTATTATCTGTTTTTCTTTTTGTATTCTATGCCCATGATCCAATTTTAATCCCTGATAAGGAATATTTTTATTACCTGTCTTCATAACAGTATCAACATCAGAACTACATTGTAAATTTTTGAAACCGGAAAGCATAACTCCTTTAAAATAAAAGCCTATTCCTAAGTCTTTATCAGCTTCCCGTACGGCAACATTCTCCCAATTACTATGAGATATTCCCTGAGCAAAAATCAATACTTCTGTATTATACTGCCCTTCTACAACAATATTGTTAAGATTTAAGTTTTTACAAAATGGAGGTGAAGAATAATCATCCTTAAATGCATTCATCTCTAATGCAATACCCCCCTTCATACATTTTAAAACAACACCTCTGAAAGTTTCTCCTTTAATAGTCAGGTTCTCTATTTTTATATTCCCAATATCAGTATATCGATAAATACCGTTAGGAAAATATATAGTAATCGCTTTGTCAAATTGATGGTACAATACATCCATACCATTCGGTGCCTTTCCAGATATTATTCTCTCTTTTCTGTAATTTTCGCAAAACGCCAGCGCCCTTTTGATAGCAGCATTATTATCTGTAAGATCATCTCCCTTAGCACCAAATCTTTGGATATTTAATTGTCCGCTGGTCAAAAAATTAGTATCTACATAAAAATCATTCCCTTTTTTTCTGTAGACAACTCCATCGTCAATTAATGTTGCTGAACCTGTATACTTTTGGTAGTTCACATTTTCCTTGGTAAAACTATCAACTAATTGAACTAGATCCTCTGAAGGATAAACACTCGTTGGGCTAAAAAAATCTTCTGTAAAAATCATAATAATCTCTTGTTTAAGGTTAACATGACGAAGATATCAAGAGACAGCGCCAAAACTTGACGTATCATAAAAAGAATCAAGGCAAAAGAAAAAGGCATCTCATCCGAGACGCCTTCTTTATTTTATTTCCTAATCATTTCCGTATGCGGAATATCATCTTCCAGATATTTCTTTCCGGTATCTTCAAAACCAAAATAACCATAGAACTTCAGCAGATAATCCTGCGCTGAAATTCTGATCTCAGAAGTATGAAAACGATTCTCTATTGTGTCAACAGCATATTTAATCAATAGTTTTCCTAAGCTTTTTCCTCTGCCCTTCTCCGTTGTCAAAACCCTTCCAATAGAAGTTTCATCATATTTTATTCCTTTATCAAAAATACGGCAGTATGCAAGTACTTCCCCATTTTCCTCTGCCCAGATATGAACCGCTTTCTGGTCATAATTATCAAGATCGGGATAAGGACAGTTTTGCTCAATAACAAAAACATCAATACGGGCCTTCAATACAGCATATAGCTCAGGGACTGTAAATCCATCAAAAGTTTTGATTTTCCAGATCATATTATTACTCATCGAAGCTTACACTATTTTGAGTTAAAAAATCATTCGTTGTGTCTATGAACTTCAAAATCTCATCACCACCTGTTTTCTTTTCAGCGGAAGTAATATATAATTCAGGAAGATCCTCCCATGTTTTGTGCAGTTCCGATTTATAATTTTCAAAGTTTTTAATAACCTCGCCTGGCTTTAACTTATCTGACTTGGTAAAAACGATTGAAAAAGGAACCCCACTCTCCCCACACCACTGGATGAATTCCAGATCAATCTTTTGCGGATTGTGTCTTGAATCTACCAACACAAAAAGATTCACCAAGTTTCTCCTGTTCAGAATATAGTTGGTAATCAGCTTTTCAAAATCCTTTCTCAGAGACTTTGAAACTTTTGCATACCCATATCCCGGTAAATCGGTAAGGTACCAGTTTTCATTCACTAGAAAATGATTAATCAGCTGAGTTTTTCCGGGAGTCTGTGATGTTTTGGCCAAATCCTTATGATTCATCATGGCGTTGATCAATGAAGACTTTCCTACATTGGATCTTCCGATAAAAGCATATTCAGGAAGATTAGCTTCAGGACAATCCTGCCATTTTCCACTACTTTTTACAAACGTTGCTGTCTTAATAATCATTTTGAATATATTTTAGAAAAATAAACCATTAAGAAAAGCTCTTAATGGTCATTTATATGTTTTAAACTTTATCTTTTACCCAGTTGTATAGGATTTCATTGAACTCTTCTGGTTTTTCCATCATGGCAGCATGACCACAATGATCTATCCAGAACAAGTCCGAATTAGGAATAAACTTATGCATATCCTCAGCCACTTCAGGCGGAGTTACATTATCCTGTTTTCCCCAGATCAGACATGTTGGCGTCAGGATCTTCGGAAGATCGTTCAGCATATTGTGTTTGATGGCACTTCTTGCCAGCATTACCGTTTTTATTCCTTTCATTCTGTCATTCACTACAGCAAAAACTTCATCTACAAGATCTTCAGTAGCAACTTTCGGGTCATAAAAAACCTCTTCTGTTTTCTTTCTGATATAAGATCTGTCATTCTTTCTTGGAAAACTGTCACCGAAAGTTCTTTCATATAAGCCTGAACTACCCGTAAGAACCAGATTCTTTACCAGATCAGGTCTAGCCAAGGTCAAAATAAGCCCTACATGTCCCCCCATTGAATTTCCAACAATGGTAACAGGTTCTGAAATATGACTTTCTATAAACTTGATGATATATTTCGCGATAGTGGTAAGATTCGTATTGAGTACTGGTAAATCATAGATAGGCAACTGAGGAACATATACTTTGAATCCTCTGTCTGAAAAAAAATCTACCATTTTATCGAAATTACTCAAACCACCCATTAACCCGTGCAACAGCACTAATGGACGTCCTTCCCCAGCCTCTACATAGGAATATTTCTTTTCTTTTTTTGTACTAAATATCATATAATGCCTTAATAAAGCCTTGCAAAAATACAAATTAAACCTCAAAAATATTTTGATTACCCTAATTTAAGATAAAAATAATATAATATTCTCCTTTTTAACTTTTTTTTTCAAAATCCCTTTATTATGGCCTAAATAACAGTTTTAACAACCGCCTACATATCAATTAATTACATTCTTATAGCTCAATCTTTAATAAAACTTATTAACATTGAGTCAAAAAGTGGGAAAAAGTGGGAAATTTTGGAAATTATTATATAAATTTGTCCCAAATGAAAAATTTCATTGGAACATATGAGTGTAAAATTGACGACAAAGGCCGCTTAAAAGTCCCTTCATCTTTAATCAAACAGATGGAAAACTTCGAAGACAAGGCGTTTGTAGTCAAAAGATCTGTGTTCCAACCTTGTCTGGAGGTCTATCCAATGAATGCATGGGATAAACTGATAGGCAAAATTAATAAACTGAACAGATTCATAAAAAAGAATGCTGATTTCATACGAATGTTTACGGCAGGAGTAAAAACAGTAGAATTGGATAATGCAGGAAGACTGCAGATTTCAAAAGACCTGACCACTTTCGCAAATCTTCAGAAAGATATTGTGATTACCAGTGCAGGAGAACTCTTTGAAATTTGGGATAAAGATGCCTACGAACAGGTAATTTCCACCAATGAAATTGATTTTGCCAGCCTTGCCGAAGATGTAATGGGCTCTTTCGATGAAGAATAGCTGTAGCGGTTATTAAAGATTTTATTTAATAAAAAACACAATTAAGCATGTATCATAACCCCGTTTTGTTGAAGCAGAGTGTAGATGATTTGGTGACGAATCCTGACGGAATCTATGTGGACTGCACCTTTGGAGGTGGCGGCCACTCAAGAGAGATTTTGAGCAGACTTTCTGACAAAGGAAAACTGTTCAGCTTCGATCAGGATCTGGATGCGCTTAAAAATACAATTGATGACCCCAGATTTACATTAGTGAATCAGAATTTCAGATTTCTGGAAAACTCTTTATTGATGTATGGAGCACCTCAGGTTGATGGTGTTTTGGCTGATTTGGGAGTTTCTTCTCATCAGTTTGACGAAGCAGACCGTGGATTTTCTACAAGAAGCAATGCTCCTTTAGATATGCGAATGAATGTGATGCAGAGTCTTGATGCCAAAAGAGTAATTAATGAATATGGCGAAGAAGAACTTGCAGATATTTTTTATTACTATGGAGAATTAAGAGAAGCAAGAAAGCTGGCAAGAGATATTGTTCATCACAGAAAAACAAAAACCATAAATACCACAGAGGATTTGAAGAAGCTTTTCAGCTATCTTCCGCCTCATAAAGTGAATAAATTCTATGCACAGCTTTTTCAGGCAGTAAGAATAGAAGTAAACCAGGAACTTGAAGTATTAAAAGAAATGCTGGTTCAGGCTTACAATGTTTTAAAACCGGAAGGAAGGCTAGTAGTAATTTCTTACCACTCTTTAGAAGACCGTTTGGTAAAAAGATTCCTAAAAAACGGAATGTTTGAAGGAGAACCGGAAAGAGATATCTACGGAAATTATAAAAAGGCATTCGAATTGGTTAAGAGCAAAGCAATCGTCCCGGACGATAAGGAGATTGAAGAAAACTCAAGAGCAAGAAGTGCAAAAATGAGAACAGGAATAAAAGTATAAATGATAAAATATAAGTGATAAACGATTCAGAATTATCATTTATCATCCATCAATTATAAAAAGAACAGTGGCAAAAAGAACAACAAATCGCCCCCAGAAAAGACTCACTTTTATAGACATTATAAAAGGAAACTTTCTGAATCGTGATGAGATCAAAATACATTATAAGTATTTTCTCCTGTTGTTTATCCTGATGATGGCTATGATTTACAGTAACCATCTCGTCAATAAAAAAATTAAAATTGTAAACGCCTTAAAGGAAGAAACAGAAGAATACAAATCGAGAAATGCTTACGCCCAGAGTAAGCTAATCAAAGTAAAAATGGAATCAGAGCTGGGGAAAGAGGTTGCGCGGGACTCTTTAATGACCCTCGAAAACCACCCTCATAAATTGCTAATAAAACTGGACAGTACAGATGCAAAAGCAAAATGAATACGACAATAAACGTAAAAAAACGTTACGATGGGGCTACCTCTTTGCAGTGGTAGCTTTGTGCGTGTTTGTAATGTTCTTGGCAAGAATTGTAATTCTTCAGAATACCAATGTCCAGGAAATTAAAGACGATTACATCAACAAAAATTATCGTGAAGCCACTTTAAAGGCTGCCCGCGGTAATTTATTTGCCTCCGATGGATCTATTTTGGCCACAACCGTAATGCGCTATGACATCTATCTTGACTTCAAAACGATGAAAGATACGATTTACACTAACAACATTGGAGCATTAACGGACTCTCTGAGCAAAATGTTCGGAAAATCCAGAGGAGAGTTCAGACAAAAATTTGACGAGCAGAAGAAAAAGAAAAATCAATATTATACCTTGGTAAAAGGACTTGATTTTGACCAATACGACAGAATCAGGAACTTCCCGATCTTTAAAAGAGGTAAAAACAAAGGAGGTTTTATTGTAGACAGAAACTACAAAAGAGAGCTTGCCACCTCAGAAATTGGTGCCGGAACCATTGGTATGGATAACGGAGACCTTAAATCCGGACTGGAAGGAGCTTTCTCAAAGCATTTAACTGGTACTGACGGGAAAAGATTAGAACAAAGAATAAACTCTTCCCAATGGAAACCTATTGATTTCTGGAAAGTTCAGGAACCCATTGACGGAGAAGATGTATATACAACTCTAGATCTTAGAATTCAGGACATAGCACACTCCGCTTTACAGAAACAGCTAATCCATTACGAAGCCAAACACGGAACCGTAGTGGTGATGGAAGTAGAAACTGGAAAGGTACGTGCTTTGGTTAACTTAAGAAGAAATGAATCAGGAGAATACGAAGACTCTTACAACTATGCGTTAAAAGATAATATTGAACCGGGATCCACTTTCAAAACCATTTCGCTTTTAGCGGCAATGGATGATGGATTCATCGATGAAAATACAACCGTAAACGTAGGAAACGGCGTTTGGACATACGCAAAGCAGAGAATTTCTGATGGCCACGGTGGAGGAACTTATGATATCAGTGATGTATTAGCAAAATCCAGTAACGTAGGAACAGCAAAACTCATCACAAAATTCTATGCTGAAAAACCACAGATCTTCCTTGACCATTTGAAACGTTGGAAATTATTCGATAAAATGGACATCGAACTTCCGGGGATCACAAAACCGAAGATTTTAACACCACAAAATAAAAGATGGAATGCAGCAACATTAGCTTCTATTTCATTCGGATACTCTTCCAATGTTAACCTGCTGCAGCTGGCAACATTCTACAATGGGGTGGCTAACGGAGGTAAAATGCTTAAGCCGTTATTCATTGATAAAATCATGAAAGACGGAAAGGTAATGTACACTGCAAAACCTGAAGTAATGGTCAACAAAATGGCATCTGAGAAAGCCATCAAAATGATGACCAATGCCTTAACTAAAGCCGTAGAAAAAGGAACAGGACGAAGCATCTTCACTCCCAACCTTAAAATGGCAGGAAAAACAGGAACCGCAAGATTTGAATACTGGCTTCCTGGCCCAATGAAGTACCGTGCATCATTCGCAGGGTTTTATCCTGCTGATGCTCCAAAATATACATGTTATGTGATGGTAAGCGAACCTAATACATCCATTGGATTCTACGGAGGACCTGTAGCCGCACCGGTGTTTAAGGAAATAGCAGGAAAAACCTTCCTGAAAACACCACAAAACATTGAAAAAGAAATGCTCGTAGACAAAAAGGTAAACCTGAGCAAAATGGTTGAACCTAATGTAAAAGTAGCAGTCAATGATAAGCAAATGCCGAATGTCGTAGGATTGATCGGTAAAAATGTCATCCCGCAATTGGAAAATTTAGGATACCGTGTCGATTTTAAAGGAGTTGGACGAATTAAAGAACAATTCCCATTAGAAGGCACAACGATTAGTAAGAACCAGAGAATATATTTATCTCTACAAAATTAAAAAAACGGAGTCCCGAAGGGACGGCTTAACAAAAAATAGGATAAAGTCCTATTGATATAAAATGATAATAACAGAATTAGTAAACAGAATCCCAGTAATAGAAATCCACGGTGACAACAACTGTGAGGTATCAGAATTGGTATTCGACAGCAGAAAGGTTACAGAAAACTCTCTTTACATTGCGGTAAGAGGAACAGTGGTGGATGGACATTCATTCATAACATCTTCTATTGAAAAAGGAGCAACAGCAATTGTTTGCGAAGAATTCCCTGAAACGCTGGCAGAAAACGTAACTTATATCAAAGTGAAAGACTCTGCTAAAGCTTTAGGCCACCTTGCTTCTAACTTCTACGGAAATCCGTCAAGAAAACTAAAACTGATAGGTGTTACCGGAACTAATGGAAAAACCTCTGTTTCTACCCTGCTTTTTGATGTTTTCAGAAATTTAGGATATGATTCTGCTTTATTATCAACTGTTGAAATTAGAATTGGGGAAGAAATTATCCCGGCTACTCATACTACTCCGGATGTCATTACCATCAACAAAATCTTAGCTGAAGCAGTGGAGAAAGGATGTGAATTTGCATTCATGGAAGTAAGTTCTCACGGAATTGCTCAAAACAGAATTGAAGGATTACACTTCAAAGTAGCAGGATTTACTAACCTTACCCACGATCATTTAGATTATCACAAAACATTCGAAGAATATTTAAAAACGAAAAAAAGATTCTTTGATGAATTAGAAGACACAGCGATTGCCATCACCAATGTAGATGACAAAAATGGTAATGTTATGCTTCAGAATACAAAGGCTAAAAAGAAGTCTTATGCTTTGAAAACAATGGCAGACTACCACGGAAAACTATTGGAAGTTGATTTCAACGGAATGCTGCTGAACTTCAACGGAAAAGAATTCTGGACAACATTGACAGGGAAATTCAATGTGTACAACCTATTGCTTGTATTTGGAATTGCAGAAGAACTTGGTTTTGAACAGGACGAAATTCTTCAGGCTATCAGCCAATTAAAAAGAGTTTCCGGAAGATTTGAAACGATGAAGTCAGACGGTGGGATTTTCTTTATTGTAGACTATGCACACACACCGGATGCCTTAGAAAACATTCTTGACAGCATCAACGATATCAGAACCAAAAACGAAAGATTAATCACCGTTTTCGGTTGCGGAGGAGACAGAGACCACTCCAAAAGACCTGAAATGGGAAATATTGCCTCTAAAAAATCAACATTGGCAATCATCACTTCAGACAACCCGAGAACAGAAGATCCGGGACAGATTATAAAGGAAATTGAAGCAGGTGTTGAACCTCAGTATTTCAGCAAATACACTTCAATCCCGGACAGAAAAGAAGCCATAAAAATGGCCATAAAGTTTGCAGAACCTAAAGATATAATTCTCGTAGCTGGAAAAGGCCACGAAAATTATCAGGAGATAAATGGGGTAAAACATCATTTTGATGACAAAGAAGTAATTAATGAGCTTTGGAAATTAATGTCCAAGTAATTATTAACAATTGAAACTATGCTATACTATCTATACGAATATCTAACCGACCATGGAATTCACATTCCGGGATTAGGATTGTTGAAATACATTTCCTTTCGTGCCGGAATGGCGGTATTGTTCTCTTTAATTATTGCTCTTGTTTATGGAAAAAGAGTCATTAATTACCTGAGAACAAAACAAATGGGCGAATTAGTCCGTGATCTTGGATTAGACGGTCAGAAGCAAAAAGAAGGAACTCCTACCATGGGAGGGCTTATCATTATTTTGGCAACCATTATTCCTGTATTGTTGTTCACAAGAATTACCAACGTATATATTGTGTTACTGTTGGTTTCAATGTTCTGGATGGGAGCCATCGGATTCCTGGATGATTATTTAAAGAAAATCAAGAAAAATAAAGACGGACTAAGCGGTAAATTCAAAATTGTAGGACAAGTTGGTTTAGGCTTAATTGTCGGAATTACAATGTATTTCCACCCGGACATTACCGTTAAGAGAAAATATGCTGATGCAAAAGTAGTGAACAGAAACAATGTAGAGCAGAATTTCATGCCTACAGAGAAAATCACAGTTTCTACAGTACCTTTTGCAAAGAACAATGAATTCGATTATAGCGGAATCCTGTTTTGGATGAATGAAAAAGATGCCCACGAATGGGCATGGATTGTCTTTATCCCTATCGTTATCTTTATTGTAACGGCTGTTTCGAACGGAGCCAATATAACGGATGGAATAGACGGTCTCGCAGCAGGGACCAGTGCCATAATACTGCTCACCCTTGCCCTATTCGCCTATCTTTCAGGGAACATCATCTTTGCAGACTATCTCAATATCATGTTCCTTCCGAATATGGGAGAAACCACCATTTTCGCAGTCGCAATGGTAGGAGCTGTAATTGGATTTTTCTGGTACAACACCTATCCTGCCCAGGTTTTCATGGGAGACACAGGAAGTTTAATGCTGGGAGGAGTTATTGCCGTGTTAGCGATTATTTTGAGAAAAGAATTATTGATTCCTGTTTTATGTGGAATCTTTTTGATCGAAAACCTATCTGTAATGCTTCAGGTAATCGTTTTCAAATACAGAAAGAAAAAATACGGGCTGGAATATGCCCAAAACAATAGACTATTCAAAATGTCACCATTACACCACCATTATCAGAAAGATGGATTTCACGAAAGTAAAATCGTAAACAGAATGATTATCATTGGAGTAATACTGGCAATTGTTTGTCTGATCACCTTAAAAATGAGATAAACCTTAATTTAAAAATTAAAAGATGGAGTCTTTTAATCATTAAATCAAAATAATATGAAAATAGTTGTTTTAGGAGGAGGAGAAAGCGGATGTGGAGCTGCTTATTTGGCTAAAAAGAAAGGTCTGGAAGTATTTCTTTCAGATAAAGGAGCCATTAAAGATAACTATAAGCAGTTTCTTACCGAAAATGGAATTGAATTTGAAGAAGGAAACCACGATGAAGAAAGGATTTTAAATGCTGACTGGATCGTAAAAAGCCCGGGAATCCCGAAAAAAGCTGATATCATCAATAAAATTCATGAAAAAGGAATAAGACTTTCCTCAGAAATTGAATTTGCTTCTGAATTTACAGATGCTAAGATCATTGCCATTACAGGAAGCAACGGAAAAACCACCACCACTTCCCTGATCTATTATATCCTGAAAAATGATGGATTAAATGTAGGTTTAGGAGGAAACATAGGCTACAGCTTTGCAAAACAGGTTGCTGATGAAAACCACGAATATTATGTGCTGGAAGTGAGCTCTTTCCAGTTAGATGATATTCAGAACTTCAGACCTTATATTTCTTTATTGTTGAACCTGTCTCAGGATCACCTGGATCAGTATAATTACAACTATGAGGAATATGCTTTGGCTAAATTCAGAATTACTGAAAATCAGGAAAATGATAATTTCTTCATCTACAACAAAGATGATGAAATGAGCAAAAGCCTGCTTGAAAAATTAGAAATAAAAGCGAAGATGATTCCTTTCTCCACAAAGGAACAACTTCCTGAAGGAGGTTTTGTAAATGACGATCAGATTGTGGTAAAAATGAAGGATGAATTCTCAATGAAAGTTGAGGAATTATCCCTACTTGGGAATCATAATGTTGCCAATAGCTTAGCTGCATCTATTGCCGGTAAGATATTGAAAATAAATAACGAAAGCATAAGGCATTCATTAATGACATTCCAGGCTGTAGAACACAGATTGGAGTTCGTTACAGAAACAGAGGGTGTAAAATACATCAATGACAGTAAGGCAACCAATGTGAATGCCACTTACTACGCTTTGGAAAGTATGAAAACCCCAACCGTATGGATCGTTGGCGGATTAGATAAAGGAAATGACTATACCGAAATTGAAGATTTAGTCAAAAGAAAAGTAAAGGCAATTGTTTGTCTTGGAATTGATAATAAGAAGATTATAGATTTCTTTAAAGATAAAAAAGAGTTCATCTATGATACTTCAAGCATGGAAGAAGCCGTGAAGATATCAAAATCACTGGCTAAAAAAGGAGATACCGTTCTGCTTTCCCCATGCTGTGCAAGCTTTGATTTATTCAAAAGCTATGAAGACAGAGGACGCCAGTTTAAAGAACAGGTATTAAAAGCCAATGGCAATTAGCCAAAAGCCAATAACATTAATTATGGACGAGCAGAATACAGAAAGCAGATTTGAATTTCTAAAGGGCGATAAAGTACTTTGGATGGTCATTCTTGTGATCTCCATTTTCTCTATTTTCCCAGTTTACTCTGCAAGTTCAAACCTGGAATATATTGTGAATAACGGAACCACAACAGGTCACGTTATCAAGCACATGTTTTTTGTAGTTCTGGGATTGGCCATTATGCGGCTTGTAGGAACTATAAAATATGAATACATCGGAAAACTCAGCAGTATCCTGCTTGGCCTGATGATCGTATTATTGGTAGTTACTATGTTTACCGGCCAGACCATTGACGGAGCCAGTGCTTCCCGATGGCTGAAAATTCCGGGAACACCTATCTCATTCCAGCCGTCATCATTTGCCTTCCTGATGTTGATTATCTATTTATGCAGATACTTAACCAAGAAGATTACAAGAGAAAGACTTCCGATAGAGAATATCATGTATATTTTCGGGCCTATTCTTCTTGTTTTTGTACTGGTGGCAAAAGACAACGGTTCTACCGCATTAATGATTTTGATGGTTTCGGTGGTTGTTCTGATTATCGGACAGCTTCACTGGAAATACATTGCAGGCTTTATTTCAGCCTCGTTTGTAGCCATCGTATTCTTTCTGTTGATTGCACTGAATACCAATATGATCGGCGGAAACCGTGTGCACACATGGATGAGTCGTATTGAAACATTTACATCAAGCAAAGCCAAATCAGCAGATACTGATGATGAAAGTGTAAAAGCCAAGAATTATCAGGTAATGCAGGCAAAAGCCGCTATCGTGCACGGTGGAATTACCGGAATGGGACCAGGAAAAAGTGCATTAAAGCAAATGCTGCCACAATCTGCCTCCGACTTTATCTTCGCCGTTATCGTAGAAGAATATGGAGTAATCGGAGCAGCCTTCCTGATCAGTCTGTATCTGATTATGATGATACGGATCGTAATGATAGCAAGTAAAATGCCAGCCTTCTTCGGATCGTTGCTGGTGCTCAGTCTCGGGGTAATGATTTTCATACAGCTATCGGTAAACATAGCCGTTGCTGTGAATCTGATCCCAGTAACAGGGCAGCCGCTACCCTTGATAAGTTATGGAGGAACCTCAATGCTGGTGACCTACTTACAGTTAGGAATTATCTTAAATATAAGCTCCAGAATCCAGATTTACGATGAAGAAGGAATGGGCAAAAAACAAAGCATAGCAGAAATAAACGATATCGCATAAACCAAGTCCTAAAGGGACGATTTAACAAACAATCGGACACAGTCCTATTATATTAGACAATGAACAAAAAATTAAAAGTATTACTATCAGGTGGAGGAACAGGAGGACACATCTTCCCTGCCATCGCCATCGCTGATGAGATCAAGAAAAGATTTCCTGATGCAGAATTTTTGTTCATTGGGGCCAACGGAAAAATGGAAATGGAAAAAGTTCCACAAGCAGGCTACAAAATTGAAGGAATTGATATCGCCGGAATCGACAGAGGAAACCTATTATCCAATTTAGGACTTCCTTTCAAGATTATAAAAAGTTTAAGCAGATCAAAAGCGATCATCAAAGACTTTAAACCGGATGTTGCGATAGGAACAGGAGGATTTGCAAGCGGACCCGCTTTATATGAAGCTACCAAATTGGGAGTTGCTGTTTTTATTCAGGAGCAGAACGCTCATGCAGGAGTAACTAATAAAATTTTAAGTAAAGCAGCTAAAGCTATATTTACAGCCTATCCCAAAGTAGCAGGCTTCCCGGCAGAAAAGATAAAATTTCTGGGAAATCCTATCCGTTCTGTTATTATTTCAGGGATGCAGGATACTGCTCAGGCAAAACAAAAAATGGGATTAAATAAAGATAAGCTTACCATTTTATCAGTAGGTGGATCTTTAGGCTCCAGAACATTAAACAATGCATGGAAATCTCATCTAAAACAAATTGTAGACAAAGATTATCAGTTGATCTGGCAGACAGGAAAGCTTGATTATAAAGATATTTTAGAAGAAACAAAAGATATTGATACCAGAAATATTCAGATCCGTGAATTTATCAAAGACATGGAACTTGCTTATTCTGCAGCAGATATCATCGTTTCAAGAGCCGGAGCCATTGCCATTTCAGAGTTGGCTGTAGCACAGAAACCGGTATTGTTGGTTCCTTTCCCTTTTGCAGCGGAAGACCATCAAACCAAAAATGCCATGAATCTGGTTGAAAAAAATGCAGCCAGAATGGTAAAAGACTCTGAAATGCAGGAAAAATTCTGGAATACATTATCAGAAATCTGCGAAAATGAAAATGTAAGAAAAGAAATGTCCGACAATCTTGAGTATTTTGCTAAACCAGATGCCACAAAAGAGATTGTAGATGAGATATTTAAAGTGATTAATAGATAAAGGAAAAATGAAGAATTTAGAAACATATCAAAACTTTTACTTCGTGGGAATCGGGGGTATAGGAATGAGTGCACTAGCACGCTATTTCCATGCGTCCGGAAAAAAAGTATTGGGTTACGATAAAACCAACACCAAGCTTACCCAAAATCTGATGCAAGAAGGAATTGATATTGTTTTCGAAGATCTCATTGACGAAAGAATTACATCCCTTCAAAAAGAAGATACATTGGTAATTTATACTCCTGCTATTAAAACGCTTGGAATCTTAGATTACTTCAACCAAAATCAGTTTGAAGTATTGAAACGTGCCAAAGTTTTAGGATTAATCACTGAAAATACAGACTGCATCGCTGTAGCTGGAACTCACGGAAAGACCACTACATCTACCCTGGTCTCTCATCTATGCAAAGAAGCAGACCTTCCGTTTTCATGCTTTTTAGGAGGTATTTCTGAGAACTTTAAGTCAAATTTCCTTTATAACGGTTCCACGTATTCAGTGGTGGAAGCAGATGAATATGACAGAAGCTTCCTGAACCTATCTCCGGATTGGGCAGTAGTCACTTCAACCGATGCAGACCATTTGGATATTTATGGGGATAAAAGCCATATTGAAGAAGGTTTCAGACAATTTGCAGCCTTAGTTCCGGAAGATAAACAACTATTCGTAAGAAAAGGAATTGAAATCGGAAGAGCACATCAGACGTATGCTGTAAATGAAAAAGCTGACTACTATTCAGATAACCTGAGAATGGATCATGATAAGATTTATTTTGACTTCCATACCCCTACAGAAACTATAAAAGATTTTGTTTGGGAAATTCCGGGGATTCATAATGTGGAAAATGCTACAGTTGCATTAGCAATTTTGCACAATTTGGGCGTAGATTTTGATACGCTGAAAAAAGCAATTGCCAATTTTAAGGGAATTAAAAGAAGATATACCAAACATTTTTATGAAAATGGCAAAATTTATATAGATGATTATGCGCACCATCCAACAGAAATCAATGCGGTAATAAGCTCTATCAAAACATTTTATCCCGATAAAAAGCTATTGGTAGTCTTCCAGCCGCACCTGTTTAGCAGAACAAGAGATTTTGCAGATGGATTTGCAGAAAGCCTAAGCAATGCAGACGAATTGATCTTATTGGATATTTATCCAGCAAGAGAGCTTCAGGAAAATTTTGAAGGAATCACTTCAAAATGGCTGTTGGAAAAAGTAACATTAGACAAAAAAGAAGCATCCACTTTATCCGATGCTTTTGAAAAGATAAAAGAAAAAGATTTTGACATCCTTCTCACCGTAGGAGCCGGAAATATAGATACCCTATATGACCCAATCTGCGAATGGATAACGAAAATTTAACATACACGCAGTGTACGCTAAGAAAACTTAAAAAGGAAAATATTTTTCGAACGCAGAGGCGTTTCACTTAGCAATGAAGATAAAATAACAGAGATTTCTGTAAAAACAGATATATTAAAAATAAAAGTATAAAACTTACAACCTTCGCTGAGTAAAACGCCCTCGCGAACGGAAAAAGAATAAGGATCCTTTGCGACCATAGCGTTAAAAATAAAAAACACACAATGTATGATAGAAAATGAAATTTCAGGTATTGTTTTCGATGCTGGAATGAAAATACATCGTACCCTTGGGATAGGACTTTATGAAAATGTATATGAAGAATGCTTAGTCTATGAATTGAAGAAAAGAGGATTGAATGTAGAATATCAAAAAAATATTGATATTAAATATGAAGAATTAAATATCTCTAATGCGTTCAGAGTTGATTTATTAATTGAAAACAAAGTAATAATTGAGATAAAAGCAGTTCCGGAAATTAATGATTATCATTTCTTTCAGCTTTTAAATTATTTGAGGATAACAGGTATGAAATTAGGAATGATTTTAAACTTTCATTCAATGTTATTCAAAGACGGCGTAAAACGAGTTGTAAATAAATTGTAATGGAGAGCGGAACATCTCTACGAAAAAGAAATAAAAATACTTTAAGCCCAGCGTTTAAAGAAAAATATGAAAAATAAGTACAGAATATTAAAAATTGTTATCACGGTAATCATCCTTGGATTGTTACTGAGTTTCTCATTGAAGAGATTCGGTGGTCAAAAGATTACGGATAATAAGATTTCTGTAAAAATGAATGAAAAAACGCCTGTTTACTTTGTTGATGAAAAAGACATCAGAGAAATTGTAAAAAAGGAAAACCCATCAGGGAAAGTAGGAGATCTGAACATTCCGGCTTTGGAAAAAAAGATCAACTCACTTCCGGCTGTTGACAGTGCCAATGTCTATCTGAACCTAAACGGTAAATTGAATCTGGATATCAAACAGAGAGTTCCGGTATTCAGACTTAACAAGGATGGAAAAGACTTTTATGTAGATGAAAAAGGAATTGAATTTCCTATTTCAAGAACCTATTCTCATCCTTGTATGCTGGTAACAGGAAATGTACAACCGGATGAATATGAAAAACTGGCAGAATTAGTTGGAAAAATTGATCACGATGATTTCAGCAAGAAGTTCTTCATTGGAATTTCAAAAAGTAAAGACAGCTACAATCTCCTTACCAGCGAAGGAAATTACAGAGTGGAAATTGGAGATCTGGAGAATATTGATTTTAAAGTAAAAGGGTTTAAAACTTTTGTAGAAAAATACCTGGTCTATCAGGATCCTCAAAAGTACAATATGGTTTCTGTAAAATATCAGAACCAGATTGTAACCACTCTAAACCCACACTTTAAAGAAAACGACAGTATCCTGAAAGCTGGTAAATTAGAAATGGCAAAAGCTCCTGTGCTCACTGCTGCTGCTAAAAAGGCGGATGTAAAGCCAAAAATTGCAGAAGTAAAAAAGACAAGCTCACCTCCGGTAAAAAAGAAAGAGAGCATAAAGCCTAAAACACAGGCAAAGGAAACAAAGAAAACAGAGAAAAAAACTACGGCCACGGCACAGTCCAAACCAAAGCCGAAACCAAAGGTGAAAATAGAATAAAAAAAAGTCTCAAAAAGGCAATTTAACACAAAACAGGACTTGGCCCTGTATGGAAAAAGTAGAAAAAATCAAATCGATATAAAAAATGGAAAATCAAGAGTATTCAGTAGGTCTGGACATCGGGACAACGAAGATAGTCGCGATTGTCGGAAGAAGGAATGCACACGGGAAAATAGAAGTTCTCGGTGTAGGAAAAGCTAAAAGTCTTGGTGTTCATAAAGGTATTGTGAATAATATTTCACAGACAATTAATTCAATCAAGGCTGCAGTATCCGAGGCACAATCCAGTGCCGGGGTTCCTATCCGCAAAGTTACGGTAGGTATTGCAGGAAAACACATCCGTTCTCTGCAGCACTCCGATTATATTATGCGTGAACATCCGGATAAATTCATCACAGATGATGATATTGAAGCATTAAAAGATCAGGTCAAGAAACTGGTTATGCTTCCTGGAGAAGAAATTATCCATGTACTTCCACAAGAATATAAAGTGGATTCCGAAGGCGAAATTCAAGAGCCCGTCGGAATGCACGGAAAACGTTTAGAAGCTAACTTCCACGTTGTAGTCGGGCAAATGGGAAGTATCAGAAATATTGCAAGATGCGTTCGTGAAGCCGGATTAGAAATGGAAGCCCTTACTTTAGAACCATTAGCCTCTTCAGAAGCTGTTCTTACCAAAGAAGAGAAGGAAGCCGGAGTTGCTATTGTAGACATTGGAGGGGGAACTACAGATATTGCGATCTTCAAAGACAATATCATCCGTCATACCTGCGTAATCCCTTACGGAGGAGGAATTATTACGGAAGATATTAAAGAAGGTTGCTCCATTATTGAAAAACATGCTGAACAATTGAAAGTAAAATTCGGTTCGGCTGTTCCAGAATTGGAAAAAGACAGTACTTTTGTAACAATTCCCGGACTTCATGGGCGACCAGATAAAGAAATTTCTTTAAAAACCCTTGCTCAGATCATCAATGCAAGAGTAGAAGAAGTTTTAGAGATGGTGAATACCGAACTTAAAGCTTACGGAGCCTTTGAACAAAAGAAAAAACTGATTGCCGGAATCGTTCTTACAGGTGGTGGATCAAACCTTAAGCATCTGAGACAGCTGGCCAACTATACCACAGGTTTTGACAGCAGAATCGGTTTCGCAAATGAATATATTGCCAACGATAAAAATCAGTACCTGAAAGGCCCTGAATTTGCTACGTCTATTGGGTTACTGATGGAAAGTTTGAAGATCAGAGACAAAAAGCAGACTGTTGATGATATAGAAGAAGTTGTAAAAGAGCAGACTAAGCCCGAAGCAGCTCCTGTACAGGCAGAAACTGTTCAGCCCGTTCAGCAGACTGCAGCTCCGGTTCAGGAGAAATCGGTGGCTGATGAAAGACAGGAAAACAGAAAAGCGAAATTGACCTTCGGACAGTCGCTTATGGAAAAAGTAAAAAAATTCTTTGAAGAAGTAGAGTAAATTATAAATGATGAATGATAAGCGATAAACGATCTTTTCCTTATCAATTATCATCAGTCAAATATCAATTATAATTATTAAAAGTATAGTTATGGAAAATATAGGTACACAAGGATTTTCATTTGACCTACCAAAAGGAAATTCATCCATCATAAAAGTAATCGGTGTAGGAGGCGGTGGAAACAACGCGCTAAAGCACATGTACGAAAAAGGGATCCACGGGGTTGACTTCGTGATCTGTAATACAGATGCTCAGACTCTGGATAATAACCCTGTTGCTAATAAAGTTCAGCTAGGAACTACTATTACTGAAGGTTTAGGAGCAGGAGCTGACCCTGAAGTAGGAGAAAAATCAGCCATCGAAAGTATTGAAGATATTAAGGCTGCTATGGGACAGAACACTAAAATGGTGTTCATCACTGCCGGAATGGGTGGTGGTACTGGTACCGGAGCCGCTCCTGTTATTGCTAAGGTAGCAAAAGATATGGGAATCTTAACCGTAGGTATTGTTACCGTACCTTTCAGCTTCGAAGGAAAAAGAAGATTGGAACAGGCTGAAAACGGACTTGATAAATTAAAAAATAATGTTGATTCACTCATTGTAATCAACAACGATAAACTTAGACAGCAATTTGGAAACCTTGGATTCAAACAGGGATTCTCCAAAGCTGATGAAGTATTAGCCAATGCTGCAAAAGGTATGGCAGAAGTTATTACCGGTTATTTTGATGTAAACATTGACTTTAGAGATGCTAAATCTGTACTTCAAAACTCCGGTACAGCATTGATGTCCACAGGTTCTGCTTCAGGTGAAAATAAAGCTGAAGAAGCCGTAAGAAAAGCATTGGATTCTCCACTATTGAATGACAACAAGATTACAGGTGCTAAAAATGTACTATTGTTGATCAGAAGTGGTGCAGAAGAAGTGACCATGGACGAAATCGGTATCATTATGGACCATATCCAGAAAGAGGCAGGAAATACTGCTGATATTATTTTCGGGGTGGGTGCTGATGAAGAATTAGGAGATGCAGTAAGTGTACTTGTTATCGCTACAGGATTCTCTAATGACAATAAGAAATTCTCCGGTCCTACAGAAAAGATCAGAATCAGTCTTAATGATAATTTAGAATCTCAAAAATCTTCTCCATTTAAAACAAGAGAAGAAAGGGATTCTGCCACTGAAGCAACACATGACTTCAGTAGAAAAAATCTTTTCAGATTGGATGATGAAGACCATGACGCTCCCTTCAATGCAACTTCTATTGAAAGAAAAATGATTATTGAAGAAGAGGAGATCAAAACAGAGATAAAATTCTTTGACAAGGAAGAAAGTACAATCAATACTCCTGAACAAGAATGGAGAAATGAAGACGAACAGGAAGAATACAGTTTACTTTCCATTGAAGAAGAGGAAGATCCGAACGATTTGGAAATTCAGTCTTTCTCATTCGATTTTGATAATAAAAAAGAAGAACCTCAGTCTGGTAATGTATTCAACAACAATTCTTCACAGGAGAAGCCGGTTGAATTCAATTTCTTCGTTAATGAACCAAGCAGAAACGAACCTAAATCTGATTATGGACAGCCAAAAGCAGAATTTAATGCTCCGGCAAGTGCTGTAGCAGAACCTGCTCAGAAAATCGAAACGTTCTATCAGAAAGAAGAACCGAAAGCTGAAACAAGACCAGCTTTTGAAAATAAAACAGAAATTGAAGCTCCGCAAACTGAAGAATCAGAATTCACTTTCGTTAATAAAACGATCGATCAGGAAAGAGTAATAGAAAGAAGAAATAAATTAAAAGAATTCAATTCCCGTTATCAAAGTTTCGATAGCACAAGTGAATTCGAATCTATTCCTGCTTTCAAGAGAAAAAATATCTCTATTGACGGAACCAATGCATCAGACCAAAATATCAACACCTATATGTCTGACAACAACGGTTCTATGCAGATCAGGGAAAACAGATTTTTAAATAAAGACGTAGACTAATGCTGATGGCAGCTGGCTACTAGCTAATGGCTTTTTTAGTCATGCTAGCAGCCAGCCGCCAAAAGCCAAAAGCATATAAACATGAGTTTAGAAAATATAATAAGCGAAGCAATAAAAACAGCCATGAGAGAGAAAGACAGAGTTGCTCTGGATTCTCTTCGTGCTGTAAAATCACAAATTCTTCTTTTAAAAACAGAAGCCAGAGGTGCTGAAGTTTCTGCAGAACAGGAAATTGCCATTCTTCAGAGAATGATTAAGCAGCGTAAAGATTCTTTTGAGCAGTTTTCTGCTCAGGGAAGACAAGACCTTGCGGAAGTGGAAGAAGCTCAGATGAAAGTCATTGAGAAGTTTCTACCAAAACAGCTTTCTGCAGAAGAATTAGAAACAGAAATTAAAAATATTATTTCAGAAACCGGAGCTGAATCTATTAAAGATTTAGGGAAGGTAATGGGAGCAGCCTCAAAAGCATTAGCAGGAAAATCAGACGGAAAAAGCATTTCTGAGATGGTTAAAAAGCTCCTTTCATAATGTGATCCGGGTCCTGAGGTTCGGATTGATTCCGAATGTCATAAGCTCGTATCTCATGCCATAACTAAGGATATACAACCTTTGCATATCGATTTGATTAAGAAGCCCGGGACAGTTAGTCTCGGGCTTCATTTTTTGGATATTAAAGTCTACTTGTCTTTGATTCAAAAAACTTTAAAAAAAGAGTTTAGATACGATCATATTTCAGATGGTATTAAGTGATTGATTGCTTGAGGGAAAGCCTTAAATGTTTTTTTCATGGTCGTTTGTTTTTCAGAATCATTTCAAATTTAATAATAATATTTCATTATTCCTAGTTTTATTTCATATTTTTATGAATATTATTACAATATTAATATTTGGTTAATTTTATATACCTAAACCATTCATAGTTATTATATATTGAACAAACGTAAAGAATTACGTAACTTTGTGCTGATAAAAACAAAATATATGTATCCAACAGATTTAGTAATGCCTATGAAGGCTGAACTTACAGATAAAGGTTTCCAGGATTTAACAACTCCTGCTCAGGTAGAAGACGCTATCAAGCAATCCGGAACTACATTATTGGTAATTAACTCCGTATGTGGATGTGCGGCAGGTGCTGCAAGACCGGGAGTAGTATATTCTTTAACAGGAGATAAAAAACCAGATCATTTAACGACTGTATTTGCAGGTTTTGATACAGAAGCTGTAGTAGAGGCAAGAAAACACCTTGCACCATTCCCTCCAAGTTCACCTTGCGTGGCACTTTTCAAAGATGGAGAATTGGTTCACATGCTGGAAAGACATCATATTGAAGGAAATCCTGCAGGAGCAATCGCTGCAAACCTTCAGGCTGCTTATGATGAGTACTGCTAAGATAAACAATAAACCAAATACTAAACCGTTACAGATTTTGTAACGGTTTTTTTATTTAGCTCCTTAAAAAATTCTCTAAACATTCAAATATTATTATATTTGTTGGAATGGCAACCAAAGCACTTTTTAATACTGTAGTCAACTGGTTTATCCGCCAAAGGATAGATCAGATTCAGAACTTTATGGATCATCCCATTGAGACTCAGAAGGGTATATTATTCTCCCAACTGTTTCATGCGGAAGACACAGAATATGGCAGACAGTATGGTTTTAATTCCATTTCAAGCTATCAGGACTTTAAAAATAAAGTTCCGGTTGTTACCTATGAAGAAATGGAGCCTTATATTGAAAAAGCAAGACAGGGACAAAAAGATGTAAGCTGGCCAGGACTGATTAAGCATTTTGCAAAATCCTCCGGAACAACAAATGCAAAAAGCAAATTCATCCCCATTTCTGCAGAAAGCCTTGAATATTGCCATATGAAGGCAGGGAAAGACATGGTTTCTATTTACGCCAACAATCACCCGGAAAATCAACTTTTCAACTATAAAAATTTGCGTCTGGGCGGAAGCTCTGAACTATATGCTGATTTTAACACTAAATTTGGCGATTTATCCGCTATTTTAATTGATAATCTCCCATTTTGGGTAGAAATTACCACCACACCAAGTAAGAAGGTTTCTTTAATGGGTGAATGGGAAAGCAAGCTGAAAGCCATCACCTCTGAAGTAAAAAATCAAGACGTGGGAAGTATCCTTGGAGTTCCAAGCTGGATGATGGTTCTTTTACAAAGAGTACTGAAGGAAACCAATGGAGCCAATATTTCAGAGCTGTGGCCTAATCTGGAGGTGTTTTTTCACGGCGGAATCAGTTTTAAGCCCTACAGGGAGCAATTCCATCAGATCATCGGAAAAAACATCAATTACTACGAAATTTACAATGCTTCCGAAGGTTTCTTCGGGATACAGGACAGATCCAATAGTGACGAGATGCTTCTGATGCTTGATTATGGTATATTCTACGAGTTTATTCCAATGGATGAGTTTCATTTTTCCAATCCAAAAGTAGTAAGCCTGGAAGATGTAGAGATTGGGAAAAATTACGCTATGGTCATCACTACCAACGGCGGATTATGGAGATACCTGATCGGTGATACAGTTGTATTTACCTCTATCAACCCTTTCAGAATAAAAATAACGGGAAGAACCAAGCATTACATCAATGCTTTTGGGGAAGAACTAATGATTACCAATGTAGAATCTGCTCTTTCCAAAGCCTGTGAGCTAACCGGGGCTCAGATTACAGATTTTACAGGCGCTCCTGTCTTCATGAAAGAAAATGAGGGCGGTGCCCATGAATGGATCTTTGAATTCAGCCAGCAACCGGATAACCTGGATAGTTTTGTTGATGCCTTTGATCAGCATTTAAAGAAAATCAATTCGGATTACGAAGCGAAAAGGTATAATAATATCACTCTCAGAAAACCCATCGTTCATATTGCCAAAGATAATTTATTCTATCACTGGCTGGAGTCCAAAGGAAAACTTGGCGGGCAGAATAAAGTGCCGAGATTGAGTAATGACAGGGAATATATTGATCCTTTACTAGCACTCAACAAATAAGTAAAAAATAATCATAAATACAGCCGGATAATTTCATCCGTTGAAAATAAAAATGCAGTTGAATCAACCATTCAACTGCATTTTATTTATACTTATTCTGATCAATTGGCGTTATTCAATTTAAATCTCTGTCTATCAGGAACCTGACCGGTTGTAGGATTACTCTGATCAGTTCCAACAACAAGCAATGTTCCGTTAACAGCCTGTCCGTTTCTTACTTCCAGCCTTAAACCGGAAGCATTAAGCGGTTCAAAACTATAGCCGTCATTCCCTAAATTGTATAGCTTCCATTTTTGATCATTTCCATTGGTATTTCTTCGAAATTCAACAGCTGAGCCATTTGCTGTACCACTAATTGTAAGCACTTTTGTTGCATCCCAAACAGATCTTATAGTATAATATCCATGATCTGATTTACGTAAAATAAACTTCTGGTTATTATTTACTGCAGCCTGAGACAAAACAACATTGATTTTATTCTGATCAACGGCATCTCTCTGAGACGCGATATTCAGCCCGTTGCCTAATGCAGAGGTAAAGTTATACACACCAACAATACCATCATTAACAGGAGCATATAAATGGTTAATACCATTATAATCACCATCAGAAAGACGAACTCTTTGCTTGGTAAAAAGTGACCCATCTAACCTGGTCATGACTGGAAGAGCCGGGTTTATTGCAAAATCTGTAGGTCCATACATCATTACTGATTCAAAGTCAAAATCTCCATATCCAGACATTGTAGGATCTATATTAAAATTAATTAAATATCGTTGATCCGCTCTATTTAAATTCACAATCATGTATTGCCCCCTGTCCGGTCTGCATTGTTCATGCATTATCCCCATAGAGTGCATTGTTTCATGAGCAATAATAGCAGGAACATTATAATTGTAAATATTAATGGTATTAAAGATTTGTCCGTATGCCTCACTCCCTCTCCATCCTAAAGGAGAGTTATTAGCAGATGATGAATATTGAAAATGCAGATATTCTGGCTGTGTCGTTTTTTCTACAAATTCAATTTTTGTTCTTGAAGAAATGATATTAAATGCACTGTCAAGATTTTTTTTAAACATTCCGTAGTTTGCATTGCTAAGTGTCCCCTGATCCGGAATTCTGTAGTAAACAATTCCATTAGGCCAGGTTCTTGCAAAAGACTTAGCAATAGTGCTGCGCCCATTAGTACTTCCTGCAGCTAATTGTTTTAAATAATTAAATTGGTCTGGTGAAATAATCACATCATCTGCAAAATAGTATTTTCCATCCACCTCATTAACATAAGTTGGATTACCATTAATCATCAGTTTATGGGTAATAACATTTGATTCTTGGACGCTCGTAGAGTTTGGATTCCCCGAAGTATCTTCAATTTCTGATTTACAAGAATGTAACAAAAACAGACATCCCAATAAAATTATAACTTTTTTCTTCATGTTTTTTATTAATATGTTAAACAGATGTAAATATATAAATTAACAACTTCACATTATTTAACATAATAAATTGATGGAAATACAATAAAAACACAATAAATGAACAATAAAATTCAAATATTTTAATTTTTATTAAATAAAAAAATATAAAATATTAGTATGGGGAAAAATTGATGGTATAGTTAAGAAATATTTATTTCTCTGATTCCAGTTGTAGAATTACATGGAAATGCCTATCAACGTATTTAATATATAATCACTAAACAGAAAAGCCGCAGAATAACTGCGGCTTTCTTTTTTTATTTACTTAAATCTTCTTTTAATTTTTTAGCAGCATCTTCTACTTTCGCTGCACCTTTTCGAGCAGCTTCTTTTGCATCTTTTCCAGCTTCCTGAGCCCCTGTTTTGATATCTTTTCCTACTTTATTAGCTTCAGTTTTGATATCATTACCTGCTTTGTTCAGGTCCTGTTTTGTTTTATCTGCTGTAGCATCAATTTTATCTTTAGCCTTTTGAGCAGCATTATCTATTTTATCTCCGGCCTGATCTAATTTTGCATCAACCTTTTCCTTAGCTTCGTTAACTTTCGCTGAATCAACCCCATGAGGAGAAGTTTCAGTAACTGTTGTCGTTGTGGTAGTTACAGTTCCATCTGTATTTTCCACTTGCTCTGTCTTTGTTGTTGATTTTGTGCAAGCAACAGTGAATGTAGAAATCACTAATGCCATCAGAATTTGTTTTTTCATATTGTATATTTTTAAAGATGTTTTTTGGATTTATTCTGGTTTGGTTTCAGCAGAAGGAGAAGTTTCGCCAGTTTTTTTCTTTTTCTCAGCATCTGCTTTTTTCTTTTCTTCCTCTTCTTTCTTTTTGCTTTCTTTTTCCACTTCTGCTTTAAGTTTCTTCTCTTCTTCCAAAAGCTTTTTAGCCTGTTTTACAGAGTCGAGATACTGGGGAGAAGACATTTTGATTTTACGGGCAATATCCACAGTAACAGCCCCATTGGAAAAGGAATCAACAGCAACTGTATCATAATGGATTTTTACATCCTGCTCAACGGCAAATCCAGGAGATTCTTTCTTGGAACAGGCCGTAAAAAGAAGGGCAAAAATGAATATTGCAGACAGTAAATTTTTCATGGAACTAATTTAACAGAAATTCTGCAATTACAGGATAATGATCTGACAATTTCACAGAGTGGTCTACTTTATAGCTAAGTGGAATGATTGATTTTGAACTGAAAATATAATCAATTCTTAAAGGAATTTTATAATCATGAAAACTGGAAGCACTTCCCTTTCCAGCAGTTAAAAAAGCATCCTGAAGATCTTTTCCCAAGCTATAGTATTCGTATGAATTCGGAACAGAATTAAAATCGCCGGCTAAAATTACCGGATAAGGAGAAAAATCAATTGCTTTTCTGATTTTTTTAATCTGATCTTCATGAGCCTGAAAAGTAGGAATCATATGAGAAAGAAGAGTGGATAGATTTCCAATTCCCATAGCATCCAGCTTTGTAAACATTGTTTTCTGAAGTCGGAAAGGTTCCAGATAAACATTTACAATTCTGATGATCTTTCCGTTGATGTCTACATCTGCATAGAAAGAATTCCCTCTTGAATTATCTTCTATAATCTCTGCCTGTCTTACAATCTTATGCTTTGTTTTAAGAATGACTGAAGGATATTTTACCAAATCCTGTCTCAGGGCACGGTTCGTATCTTTTTCCTGAACCAGAATAATATCCGGATCCTGTTCTTTGATATAGTTTTTTACTTTATCCCATCCATAATCGCCATATTTCACATTAAAAGTCAATACTTTGATATCCCTGATTGTTTTTACCTGATCTGTTTTGGGAGAAAAATTAACCCATCTTCTTATCGGGTTATAAAAGAGTAATGTTCCCAATGCAAAAGCAATGGCAATTTTATTTTTTTTGAAAATCCATACCAGTGTAAGAATAATGTGTGCAGATATAAGATAGGGAAAACCAAGAGAAAGCAAATTAAGGTTACCTAAAATATTAGGTGGAACCCATGCATTTCCCAATGTGCACAACAATAAAACAGCAACAGCGATATGTATAAATAGTAATATCTGATTCGACTTCATGAAAAAACGGTCTTGGTACGCATATTTTTAAGCAAAAAGCCTACCAAGCAACCAATTTTAACTATTTTTATGATTATTAATCGCTCACAGAAAATTCAGTAATGACCGGATAATGGTCTGAAATACTGACAGAACGGTCAACGACGTAAGATAGTGCCTTCAAAGATTTTGAAGAAAAAACATAATCTATCCTAAGTGGAAATTTATAATCATGAAAACTGGTAGCACTTCCTTTTCCTGATGTCATAAATGCATCTTCAAGCCCTTCTGACAGGTGATAATATTCGTAAGAATTGGGTACAGAATTAAAATCTCCTGCTACAACAACGGGATATGGAGAGTTTTCTACAGCCTCCCGGATTTTCTTCGTTTGATCCTGATGTATTTTGAAAGTAGGAATTAATTTTTTTATAACACCCTTAACTTTTCGCTCATTAGCTTCTGAATTACCATCAAGCTTGACCATCTTTTTTTCGAACTGAAATGGATAAAGATAGATATCAACAAATCTATAGGTTTTGCCTTTTATTTCAATATCTGCCTGAAGACCACTTTGTAATTCCATATTTTCATCTTCAGAAAAAAATAATTTTTCGTTAGACAGATGATACTTTGTCAGAATGGTTAAGATCCCATTCGTCTGGGTTCTGTTATAGCCTTTAAGTGTTGGATATTCCATTCCTCCATCTTCCTGTAAGAGAATAACATCTGCATCTTGAGCTTTTAGATACCTCAATACCTCTTCCTTCCCCATAAGTCCTGCTTTTATATTAAAAGACACAACTTTTATAGTGCTGGAATCGTTCTTTTTTTCGGAAGAAAAATTAACCCATCGTTTTACAGGATTAATAAAAGCTAATCCTATAAACATAAATATAAATGCTCTTTTTTTCCAGCTGATTACCCAGAATATTGTTAAAACAATATACAGGATCATCAGAACAGGAAACCCTAAAGAAAGCAGATTAAACCACGGAAATATCTTAGGTGGAACATAGGCATTCAATAAAGAGCCCAGCAATAAAAATAGGATTCCTACATGTAGGATCAGGAGTATAAGTCGGAAAATCTTCACAGGAAATAATTAATTGAATCTATACAAATGCTTTTTCCAGCTTATTGCCAAAAGCCAGCCAACTAGAGCTCCACCAACGTGAGCAAGGTGGGCAATTCCGCCTCCATTTCCGGAAATCCCAAGATATACAGAAACTACAATAACGATCGGCAAAAGATATTTTACCTTTATAGGAACCGGAATAAACATGATTCCGATTTTTGAATCAGGATATAATGTTGCAAAAGCAGCTACCACTCCGAAAATTGCTCCGGATGCTCCTACCATAGGAGTTGCTACAATTCCTTTTAAACTATCCAATAATTCTTTCTGCTTCATAATTGCCTCTGCACTTCCTGCAAATTGAACACTGGCACCGGACATATAAGCATCCACATTAAAGCCTAACTGTTGCAATTCATTGGAAAGCTGCTGAGCCTCAACAAAATTCCATAAATTAAACAGGAAGAAAGCTCCCAGACCACTTAAAAAATATAGAATCAGATATTTTTTATCGCCTAATGTCTGTTCCAGGATAGGACCAAAACTAAAAAGCGTCATCATATTGAACAAAATATGCATGATACTTCCATGCATAAACATATGGGTAATCACCTGCCACGAGTGGAAGAACGGTGAGAAAGGATAAAATCCGGCAAGATAACCGATCACCTGATTTCCCATTAAAGAGGTAACAATAAATACAATCACATTGATAATGATGATATTTCTTGTAATTGGCGGTATATTATTAAACATATTTTTAAAATTTGTTTTTAAAATCATTAAACGGAACTTCATAGAAACACCTTTTTCCATCTGGTAAAAACTCCGGGAATCCTAATGCTGTAAAGTCTTTGATTACCTGTTCCGCATCTTTTTTATAAATAAAGTCAAATCTTGATTTCGACTGCATTTTACTCCATTGGTTATGATAGTACTGCATAAACTCATCTTCTGTCTTGTAATCCAGGATCTCAAAAAGGTTCTCCAGAAACTTCATAGCTTGTGTTTCTTTCAACCCTTCAGGAAGCGAATCTATTCTCAGCACGCTTTCATGAGCAATTTTCATGTCAAACCCAATCTCAGGAAGATATTTTTTGATAGATTCGTATTTATTTTTCTCAATCTCGTTCATGTGATACTCCAAAGAGAAAAGCAGGGCATGACTATTTGTCCCTGTATTTGTTTTTCTGGTAGATTTATTATTTTCTGAAACTAACAGCCTGTGCATTCTTCCCAAATCAAGCATCAGGGTAACATCTCCTTTATTAAATAGCCAGTATCCGTTAGGCAGCCTCATCAGATCTTCATCAAAGTCCTCATCTTCAAACAGATTGATTTTTGAAGGCTCTGCAGTAATACTCTGATGATACATCTCCGTAAGATTTTGAATTTCTTCAGGATGTACTACATTTCTTTCTTCTAAAAAGGGGTTATAATCTCTATCTACAATAATTTCAGGCATTTTTATAACACCGCTACCTCCCCCATTTCCTTTACTGGGAATAGGTTTATTCATCATCTCATCCAATTCCGGATCTCTATCAAAATCAAGACTCGGAGAAACGTTATAGATTCCCAATGATCTCTTGATGGTTGAACGCAGTAAAGCAAAAATAAGATGCTCGTCCTCAAACTTCACTTCAGTTTTCTGCGGATGGATATTGACATCAATCTTCTCCGGATCCATCTCCAGATAAAGAAAGAACGACGGAACATATCCCGGCTGAAGAAGGCCTTCAAAAGCTTCCTGTACTGCTTTATTAAAATATGGACTCTTAAAATATCTTCCGTTGACAAAAAGGAACTGCTCACCTCTTGCTTTTTTCGCTCCTTCAGGTTTAGCAACAAATCCATGAAGTTTACACCAGATGATATCTTCTTTGATAGGAATTAGAAGTGGCTGCAGTTTTCTTCCGAAAACATCCACAATACGCTGCATCTGGCTTCCTTTTCTTAATCTGAAAACGGCTTCATCATCATGAAACAGAGAAAACTCCAATCCTTCATGAGCCAATGCAACACGCTGAAATTCATCAATAACGTGTCTGAATTCGATATTGTTGTTTTTAAGGAACTTTCTTCTGGCAGGAACATTATAAAAAAGGTTCTTTACCAGAAAATTTGACCCTTCTGCTGTCTGCACAGGATCCTGAAACTGGAAAACTCCACCTTCAATATATATGTTGGTGCCAATGGAGGCCTCCTTTTGTTTTGTTCTCAGCTCAACCTGTGAAACGGCAGCTATAGAAGCTAACGCTTCCCCACGGAAGCCTTTTGTTACGATCTTAAAGATATCTTCTGTTCCTCTGATTTTGGAAGTAGCATGTCTTTCAAATGCCAGTCTGGCATCTGTTTCGGACATCCCTTTTCCATCGTCTACGACCTGGATAAGGTTTTTGCCGGCATCCCTGATGATCAGTTCAATCTTTGTTGCATCTGCATCTATAGCGTTTTCCAAAAGTTCTTTCACGATGGATGCAGGTCTCTGCACCACCTCTCCCGCCGCAATTTGGTTGGCTACATGATCTGGTAAAAGCTGAATAATATCTGACATAAAAACGTAAATCAACTTACAAAAATAGTCAATGAAAACGGGAATTAAAACATTAAAACCGTGAATTAATATTTAATTATCAACATTTCAACAATACAGCTTTCAGCAAATTCTGCTCCAAACTATTTGAGATATTATCTTTTGAAGAGAACAATCCCCTATTGTTTTACATCAATAGAGGATTGAACCAGCTAGTTTATACAAAAAATAATAGTAATATTTCCCCTGCACCGGGGATTTAGTCATCAAAGACTAATTTTCTTTTCTTATTCGTTTTAGGAATCCCGTGGATCTTTTCATACAGATAAGCCAAAAGATTCGGTTTTTTATAGATCCTGTTATATCTGTACTTAGTGTTAAAGTGTCGTACATGAATTTTATATGCATCATATCCTATCACAATCATAAGGCATAAACTGATTACATAGAATACTCTAAATTCCAGGTAGTAATAGGTTAGCCCGGAGAAAACTGCTCCTAAAACATAGGCTATCATAATACTTAAAAGTAATTTTGCCCTTCCAATTAATTCTCCGTTTTTCCTGTATTTCTTTTGGGTAAACATGGAAACCAGAATCCCCAAATCGGTCGTAGTTCCCGTAAGGTGAGTCGTTTTAACCGAGAAGTTGGAAATACTTGCCGTTAAACCATTCTGCAAGCCTGTCGCAAAAAGCATCACTGCTACTAAAATTTCCGTCTCCATCAGTGTTTTTTGATAATATAATTGTCCATACACTCCTACTCCAAACAGGCATAGTATTTCCAATACCAGAGGCATTGCATGGGCAAAATATTTACTCTTTTTATTAAAATTAATCACAATGAAGTTAGACAGGAAACTTCCGAAGAAGAATAAAAAGATCCAACTTCCCATTATGCCCACCTGAGACCAGTTTCCTTTGCTGATTTCTGCGGCTAAAATCGCATAGTGACCCGTTACGTTCGATGTAAAAGAGAGAAATATAAGTAGGGATGCAATATTTATAGTACCTGCTGTAAAGGCAGTCAGCGTCCCCAACCTGATATTGTCTCCCAATGTTCTGCTGTTACTATAATTTCTTAACATTTTTTATTTTTTTAAAATTGTGTTGATGATGATTAAACCTCCACAAAGATTTCTGCCAGTCTGCCCCTTTCAGGAAGCCTTTCTCTGATTTCCAGTGTAATTTCTTCAGACTGCAGCCCTTTGCATTTTTTGATATAAGGAACAAGATCAAATTTTCCTTTTCCTTTACTTTTAATAGAGTTAGAATAATAAACTTCCTCAATTGTATTAGCCTCTACATATTGGTTAAACGTTCTTTGAAAGCTTCCTGTAAAGATGTCGCAAGTAATTTTATTAATTAAATGAGGATACTTATTCTTGATGATTTCATAGCCATCGCAAAACTCTACAGGTCTGATCTTGTTGAAAATTGTTGTTTTCGTATTGAATAAAAGATCTCTGATAGAATCTCCTGAATCATATCCTGAAACCAGAAGGATATCATACTGGTTCTGGTCTTCAGAAGCGTCTTTTTCTCTCAGAACTTTTTTCAGTATGTTTAATGACTCAAGAGAGTAATCTGTTGCAATTAAAATTGTTTTAGCCATGTTCTTATTATTTTGTATTGTGTTTATCTTTTTTGATGATACAAAACTAGAGCGGCAAGATTAGAAGTTCTTTGGAACGGAATTAAAATGTCATTAAAGAGATTAAAATGAGATTAGAAAATTGTTAATAGCTATTAATATAAGAAGAAACGGCTTAGAGGAAAACAATGCAAAATATTTACTATCAATAAATTACATCAATATTGTCAAATTTCATCGTAGATAAAATCTTTGCGCCTTAAAAGCGTACACCATGTTAAAAATCTTGCGACTTTGCGTTTTTCCAAAAGCAATCAGCATTTTAAAGCTATATCCAATCAATGAGCAAAATCAGCAGTGGAAAAAATCTTAATTATGTTGGAAACGCAAAGGCGTAAGGATTTAAATAGAAAATGGCTTTTAAGGCGCAAGAAAATCAAAGATTTTCAGCAAGTGCATATTTTAAAAGCAACATTCTAATGTGGTCTAATTTTTCTAACCACATTTACTTTACAGGTAACGTAAAAATGATAAAAACGGTGGAGTGTGAGCCTTTAAAAGGTCATTAACATTGAAACATCAATCTAAAGTTCTTCAAGAAAACCTTTGCCTACTTTTTACCTTCAGATTTACATGGTTTCTTTTTGTGTACTGTAAAAGTTGGGAAAACGCATCTGTACGGTAGTTCCCTGATTTTCATTTGACGTAACAATCAGTTCACCATGGTGCATTCTTACAATATTTCTGGCCAATGGGAGCCCTATTCCATACCCTTCGTAATTATTGGTATTGGAAGCCCTGAAGAAAGGATCATAGATTTTATTCATTTCCGATTGAGGAATTCCGATTCCGTTATCTTTCACAATGATATAAACATCTGCATCTGTTGCCCCCAAAGAAACTTTAACCTGCTGAAAATTAGAATATTTACAGCCATTACTGATAATATTGGCAACAGCAAGATGTAGAAGCTGCTCATTTCCCTGTACTTTCAGTTTTTTAGGATTATCAGGAAGCATACTGATATCCAGATAGATATTATTTCTGGAATCAATTTTTCTCAGGGTTTCAATAACATCCCAAAGCAACTGATCCATTCTTACTTTATCCATTTTCTGGATCTTCCCATCAAAACCTGTTTGCGCAATCATTAATAAGGCTTTAATCTTTCTGTCCAGTTTTTCAGCTTCATCCAGAATGATTTCAAGGGTTTCTTTATACTCTTCCGGTGTTCTGCTTATAGAAAGAGCAACATCAGCTTCCCCCATAATTGAGGTAAGCGGAGTTCTCAATTCATGAGAAACATTTCCGATCAGATGATTCTGGGTCTCAAAAGATGTTTCAATACGGTTAAGCATTCCGTTGAAGGTATCTACCAATTCATTCAGTTCCTTATTATCAGGTTGTCGCTCCAGTCTCAGGTGAAGATTTTCCGAGCTGATCTCTTTTACTTTTCCTGTAATTTTAAGAATAGGTTTAAAGAGTGTTTTCGAAAGATAAAATGAAAAGATCATGCTGAAGAACAATGATAATACAATACAGGTAAGTAGTGTTCTTTTTAAAAATCCAAGGTAGTAAATTACATAGTGGTTTTTGGCTGAAGCAATAGCAATATAATCTTTATCATCATATTTAAAGCTCTGCCCGATATAATAGAATTCTTTATCATTATAGTTATCCTCTCCTTTTTTGAGAACATTTTTAAAGAAATAATCGGGAATATGAACTTCCTGAGAAATCTTCTTGAAGTTAGAATCCGTAGGAACAGCAAAAACATAGTCTTTTTCCATTGGAAGCTCTTCATCATTCAGGTTACTGAGAATATAGTTTTCGGGAAGATCAAGATGCCCCTTACTTTTTTCTATCTGAATAATAGTAGCAGTACGGATCTTTAAAAGCTCATAAAACCTCTGATGGGAAAAGTTAACGATTGAAAAATAAACCAAACCACTGAACAACAGAACAATGACGGTAAAAACCAACATTAAAAGTACCATCGTCTTGGTCTGATTTGTAATTACTTTATTAAACATCTATTATGTTTTTTTCAGAACATACCCCATTCCTATAACAGTATGAATCAATTTGTTATCATCCCGGTCATCCAGCTTCTTTCTTAAATAATTCACATATACATCTACCACATTGGTTCCCAGCTCATAATTTACCCCCCAGACAGCATCCAGAATTTCGGCTCTGGAAATTACTTTTTCCGGGTTATTAAGGAAATAAAGTAACAGCTTGTACTCAGTAGACGTAAGGGTAATTTCTTCTCCGGAGCGGGTCACCTTTTTGGTGTAATCATTTACTGTTAAATCTGAAAACTGAAAAACATGCTCATTATCCGGTTCTGATTCTGTAATTTCCTGAGGGCCATTGTTATGACTTCTTCTCAGAAGTGATTTAACACGGGCAACCAGTTCGATGAATTTAAATGGCTTCACCAGGTAATCATCACCTCCGCTCTCTAATCCCAGAACAATATTTTCAGAAGTTCCCAAAGCGGTTAAAAATAAAATCGGAACACTCTGATTCGTTTTTCTGATCTCCTTACAGACATCCAATCCGTTCATTTCCGGCAGCATAATATCTAAAATCACCAAATCGAAGTCATTGGCCTGTACCAGCTGTACACCGGTACGCCCGTCAAAAGCCACGGAAATTTCATATCCGTTTTCCTGAAGTCCCTTTTTAATAAAAGATACTACACTGGTTTCGTCTTCGATGAGAATTATTTTTTTCATAAATGAAATAAGGAGTTTTACAAAAATAGGGAAATTTTATTGGGCGAAGAGTATTAGGAGGAAAAGCTTTTTAGACAGGAAGACGGAGGCTGGAAGCTGGAGGTTTCTTAAAGACCATGTAGAACTGAAGAATATTTATTGAGGTTTTTAACACAGCGTACTCAAAGAATTTAAAAAAATATATGTAAAGGCATTTCATTCAGCTACGGATTGTGTATCCAGCCCCTATGATCTAAAAATAAAACAGTAAAACAATTAGAGTTAAATTTTGATATTGGAACAAGGATATGATTATCCGAGTTCCAATATTTTTTTTGCCTATGACTTAAGGTCCAGCTCCATCTGCACATCTACACGGTCGTAACCCGGATTGGTAATTTCAGTATGCTTAAACCCTAGTTTTTCATATAACTTTATAGCAGGAACCAATATAGAATTGGTTTCCAGAAAGATTTTTTCTGCTTTTAATTCTCTGGCTTTTTCAACAAGAGCATTTCCGAGCAGATACCCGATTTTCTTTCCCTGTGCTTTAGGACTTACTGCCATTTTAGACAGTTCAAAAGCAAGAGGTTCTTCCTGCGCTCTCACTAAAGCACACGTCCCTACTGCTTCACCATTCAACAAGGCAAAAGCAATATATCCGCCTTTGTTGATAATGTACTCTTCAGGAGTATCAAGCAATTTATAATCACTGGACTCCATCACAAAGAATGTTTTGATCCATTCTTCGTTTAAAGTCTTAAAAGCCTCTTTGTATTGAGGTTCATAACTTATAATTTTTACTTCATTATTCATATCATTCATCTCTTAGTTTAATATATTCTGTTTTTTATCATTTTCCCCAGTTTTTCGAGATCGCTTTCTACACGGTCTGTCCATTCCAGGGCATAATTTAATCGCATACAGTTTTGATACTGATTGTATTGTGAAAACATTCTTCCCGGAGCAAAGTTTACTTTCTGGCTAACTGCTTCATCATAAAGATCTTCAGTGCATATTCTTTTATCCAGTTCCAGCCATAACATAAATCCTCCTTTTGGTTCTGAAATCTTGGTATTATCCGGAAAATACTGTGTTACCGACTTCTGAATCTGAAGATAGTTGGCATAAAGCTTTTTTCTGAACATCCTCAAATGATGATCGTAACGCCCATGTTCAAGGAAATCAGCGATCACATCTGAAAATAAAGACGGGCCGGAAACAGTCTGTACCAATTTTTGTCTGATAATCTTTTCTTTAAATTTTCCCGGAGCTACCCAACCTACCCGATATCCCGGAGCTAAAGTCTTAGATACTGAACCTACCCACATTACAATGCCTGCCTCATCATAAAATTTGCAGGGTTTTGGCCTTCCTGCTCCGAAATAAATGTTTCCATAAACATCATCTTCCACTAATGGAACATTATGCTCAGTAAGCATTCTTACCAGTTCTTTCTTATTTTCATCCGGCATCTGAAAGCCTAAAGGATTATTGTAATTCACAACAAAACAACAGGCTGAAAGTTTCGGCATTACCTTTTTTAAAGCATCCAGATCTATTCCGGTAATAGGATGGGTAGGAATTTCCACGGCCTTCAATCCCAGCAACTGGATAGCCTGAAGAATTCCAAAATAAACAGGACTTTCTACCGCTACATAATCTCCCGGCTGGGTAACAGCCATCAGACAGTTGTACACTCCGTTCATAGCACCGGAAGTAATGACCAGATCATCTTCAGTAATTCGTCCTTCCATCACAATAGACCACTTGGCAATTTCCCTCCTGAGGCTTACATTTCCCTGCACCGGCTCATAATTGGTTCCGCTGTCATTCTTCCGCTTCATTACGTCAATCATGCACTTCTTCATCTTAGCAACAGGAAGAAGGCTTTTTCCGGGAATTCCTAACGCAAACTGCGTCATATCTGTTCCTCCAATGGCCCCAAACACTTTTCCGATAAGATCTTCCGGGCTGTTCTTCTCTTCCGAAACCTTCATTTTAGCCACAGAAGGTAACGCCAGCTTTCTTTGAGAGGTCTGGCTCACATAATATCCATATTTCGGGCGTGATTCTACAAGCGAACGGCTTTCAAGCTCCATATAAGCCTGTTTTACAGTATTTAAACTAACATTATATAGTTTTTGAGCACTTCTCAGCGAGGGCAATCTGTCTCCAAACTGCAAGGTCTCACTTTTGATCTGTTCAGTGACAGAATTGGCTATTTTAAGATACAGAACATCTTTAGGCATTGATCACAGTTTTAAGTAAAAATACAATTTTATCCCTGTTTTATTACATATTCAGCCAGCTGATCATCTTTTGGATGCTGCTTTTTAGCTGCTCTGGATTCCGGAAGTTAGGAGTATTATTCTTTTTAAAATAGCTCTCCACTTGTGAGATAAAGTTCTTTTTTTCTAAACCCTGGATCCCTGGTTTATCATAAGCCTTAAAAGCAATTCCGCCTTTTTCCTTGATGACCAGGCTCGCAAATGCAATCACCTCATCTTTCTTTTTAGCCAGAAGGAAGGGAATTCCAAATTCTGAATTCACTTTTCCGGTATTCTGTGCCTGCAGAAATATATTTTTTAGCACCAACATGTCTGAAATATAAACTTCTGCATATTGAAGCTGTTCCTGATATTGAACGTTGGTTTCCATAGTATTTCTTTTTTAATACAACAAAATTATGGAGTCTTTGAGTTTGGACACAGATACAGAAGTATTGAATATTGTGGGTACAGATTGTATATTAACAAGTTCCTGCTGTAATGAAAATTTTAACGCTTTCGTATAAAATAATCTATAAATATGTATTTTTATTTTTCGAATCTAAACAAGTAAATAAACCATGACGAGAAAATTTTTGAGATTTATTAATCTTCATTTCGGGGAAGAAGATAAAGAGAAAGTCCTTGAGAATATCACCGATAATATCTCTTTCCGGGGCTCGAATCTATGGATTTTGGCATGTGCTATTGTTATTGCATCTGTGGGGCTTAATGTAAACTCTACGGCAGTCATTATCGGGGCAATGCTTATATCCCCTCTTATGGGGCCTATAGTGGGAGCTGGGTTTGCCTTGGGTACCTATAATTTTCAATTACTTAAAAGATCGGTCAAGAACCTTCTTATTGCAACAATAGTTAGTTTATTGGTATCTTTTATCTATTTTTTCTTAAGTCCTTTTAAAGAAACTCAATCTGAGCTATTAGCCCGTACATCCCCGAATATTTACGATGTCTTGATTGCTTTTTTTGGTGGTCTTGTTGGGGTTATAGCCATTACACGAGTGAAACAAGGTAATCCAATACCGGGAGTTGCTATTGCTACTGCATTAATGCCACCTCTCTGTACGGCAGGATATGGGCTTGCTATAGGAAACTGGAGCTATTTTGCAGGGGCATTTTATCTTTACACCATCAATTGCTTTTTCATTTGCATTGCAACCTTTCTTATTATCAAATACCTGAAATATGAGCCTATTGAACTGATAGACAGAAAATACGAAAGACACATACGATACGGAATAACAGCATTGATTATTATTATGATTGTACCAAGCTCTTATTTGGCTTATAATCTTCTGAATCAGAAAAAGTTTACACAAAATATTGATCAGTTCATCAATAATGAGTTTACTCAAAAAGGATATACCATCATTTATAAAAAGATCAACTACAATTCTTATCCAAAAACAGTAGAATTAGCCTTTCTATCTAAAAAATTTGGTAAGAATGAGATGGATACGATTAATAAAAAGCTTCTAAATCTGGGAATTGCCAACACTAGATTAGTGATTAAGCAGGATGCTACTGATATTAAATCCGAAATACTTAACGAAATTGGGCAACGGAATAATGTATTGTCTGAAAAAGACCTTGTCATCAACCAATTAAGACAACAATTGGATAAATACACAGTAAAAGACTCAAGCCTTATTAAGGAAATACATATCTTATTTCCGGATTTTAACCATATTTCTATTGGTAAAGTAACCAATTTCCCTAACACAGACAGAGCCAATGTAAGCACCGTAATCCTTTATAGGTCTGAAAAAGAAGAAAAGGAGCAAGAGGAAAAAATGCAACAATGGCTCTCGGAAAAGTTATCCGATAAAAATGCTAAAGTTATTCGTCAATAAATATTAATAAAACAGCACCCATATATACAGGGTGCTGTTTTACTTTTATGATAAAGTAAGGTTTACTCTACTTTTTTCAAAGCTTCTTTAATTCCTTCCAGCCCGTCTCCGAATTGGGCCAGCAAAGCTACAATCTGAGACATTCTATCATTTTCTCCCAGCCCTTTTAAAGTTTTATTTTTTATAAAAGTCTTCTTAATCTCTTCCCAACGTTCTGTTTCCTCTTCTTGGAGGATACCCATCAATTCTTTCAACTTCAGCATATTCGATTCTGCACCTGTTGTCAGCGTCTGAGATTCATTCTGATAATGGTTCAGTATGATCTGGATCACTTCATTTTCCTTTAAAATAGGCTGAATCTGAGTAATCAGTTTATTCATATTACGATAGGATCCCTGAAGCTTGAACGGAGGTTCATTTCTGTAATCATCAGACATTGCTGCTGAAGCAATATATTCTTTGTTGACCTTCAGAATCATATTTCTGACCATGATGGTATTTTTCAGTACCGCTCTGAAGTCTGATATTTCATTGGAACTGAAATTTCCTTTCAGATTGTCTGCAGGATTATCGGTTACCACACAATCATAGAGCTCGTAAAGATTTTCCATTCCCGGCTGGGTCAGTCTGGTCAGATATTCATTGGACATCAGCGAGTTTTCAATGAGGCTGAGATCAAAAAGGTTTGTTTTTGAGCCGGATATTTCTCCTAAATTGTAAGTATCTGAACGGTTCGCCAGCATATCAGGAATTTTAAATTTCTCACCGCTTTCCGTATATGGATTTCCTGCCATGACCAGACAGAATCTTTTCGAGCGGAGATCATACGTTTTACTTTCTCCGTTATAGATTCCTTCAATTTTTCTCTGTCCATCAGCAAGTGAAATAAACTTCTGAAGGAATTCAGGGTTACAATGTTGAATATCATCAAGATACAACATCACATTATCTCCCATTTCCAAAGCAAGGTTCAGTTTCTCCAATTCCTGTCTTGCGCCTGCATTTCTGGCTTCTGCCGGATCTGTGGAAACGATATCATAGCCTAATGAAGGGCCATTGATCTTCATAAACACCAGTCCCATACGTTCTGCCATATATTCCATCAGGGTGGTTTTACCATATCCCGGAGGGGATACCAGAAGAAGCATTCCCATTCTGTCTGTTCTCTTATCTGAACCCACTGTTCCCAACTGTTTCGCAAGGTTAGCTCCAATCAAAGGAAAATAAACATCATTAATCAGTTTATTTCTGACAAATGAACTTAATATCTGTGGTTGGAAAGTATCCAGCTTCAGTGCTTTTTTCTTTTCATTCACCCAGCTGTATTTCAATTCCTGAAGTCTTTTATATTTCGGAACAGTAACGGTATTAAAATGACTTAGCCTGGATACAAATTCAAAATAATTCAGATTGTATTCTGTCTCTTTTTCAAGGGATTTCAAACCTTTAATTACGGCTTCATAGGAAACGCTTCTGATATTTTTCGGATCAAATTTCTGGGTAATGATAAAGCCAAGAACCTCATCTATGATATTTTTCTCCGCATTCGGATCAAAGGCTTTTAATGCTCCTTCCGCAATATAATAACATGCTGAAGGATACTGATACATAGCCTGTATCTGAACCAAAAACTCCAGATCTTTCCCTTTTTCCTTAAGTTCTTTTAAAAATAATCCATACAGTGCCCCTGCTTTTTCCGAAATCAGGAAATTTTCCTTGTCTTCCTGTTTCAGATATACTGCCGCATTGATATAATCTGTCTCTGTAAAAATACCATTCACTGATGCAAATGATTTCATTTCTTCTGCCAGCTCTTTGCTTAGGTAATCAAATCCTTGTTTTACGGCAAAAGATTGTGAAATAATTGCTGTAGCTGCAAACTGTTTGGCGTAATATTCTTTTCTTTCAGGATTCAGGAAAAACCAGAACAGCTGTGCTAACCCTCTTTCCTGAGCTGTAAACCTCATCAGTCCTAATTCATTATGTACTTGCTGAAGCTTCGTAACAATAATCTGGGCGTCTTTGTCATGAATTCCTTTTACCAGCCCTTCCCCAAAATGTTCTGCTGTAAACTGCTGAACCACCTGCTCATTCTGCTGTTCTGTAACAAGCTCTTTATGGTTGGAAAATACATTCCAGGCAAGGTATTCAAATCGTTTTACATGGGTATTTTCTGAAACAAATTCCTGGTTCCAGACTTCTTTGAACTCATCAACTGTAGGAAAGTTCAGAGGTTCATAGAAGCTAGTTCCGGTAAGGTGATAGTAATATTGTGCATTCTTCAGCACAAGAGTAAGATCCAGTTTCTGTTGATTGACCGCAAATTTATAATCTCCTAATGCTATAACGCTTTCACCATCTACATAGATCTCTTTTTTATCTTTAAGCTTTCTTACAGATTCCTGCTGACTTGTTTTTAAAAGAGTCTGAATCTCTTCTGATTTTGCAGAATCTTCTAATTCTGCCAATTGTCTTGCAAGATCCCTCACTTTTTCCACCATCAGATCTGAGGCAAAATACCCGTTGATCTCATTTTCTGAATCAAAGGATTCTGCTTTGGTCTGAACGGATTTCAGGATTCTTTGCGCCGCATCAAAGAGACTTTGAGTTCTTTTGTTTCTTGATTCTGTAAGTTGTACTCTTTTATTCTGGAAATGTCCGTAGACTTCTTCTCTTTTGGTTCCTATCTGCTGGATAAACTCATCAAAATCAATAAATTTAGTTTCCATCTCTTCCAACTGAATGGAAAGTTTGGTCAGATATTCATCACATTTCTCCGGAGTCTGTGAAAGTTCCAGAAAATTAATCACAGACTGATCAAATAATGTAATCTGGGCCTGGAAATCTGAAGCCAGTTCTTTTCCTGAAATTTCCCTTTTTCTTTTGCTGAGTTCAAGTCTCTCCTGATTCAAACGGGCAAAGATTAAGGATATATTTTCGATAATCTGAGTGGACTGAGAGGTATCTTCAATTTTAAGATTATTAACGATATCTACCAACAGCTCCAATTGTCCGGATAATACGTTGATATTCTCATCGATGGTTTTGGCATCAATAGCCTTCTGTAGCGCAACAATATCCTCTGAAATTGTCTGAGCTTTCTCCTCATAAGGCAATAGAGCGCCTTCCTGCAGCAGAAAATTCACACAGGCATTGGAAAGTTCGGTATAACGGTCTGAAAGAGCTTTTTCCAGGGAATCCAATAAAGCTGTATCTGCATATTTCAGCTCTCTGGCTCCTGTTACTTCTCCTCTTAACGCCCTGATTTGTGAAAGAGCATCAATATATTCTGTAAGCTGGGAATAATGAAGCCTTTTGGTATCATCAAGGATCTTATCACAGGACTGTTTTATTTTTTCTAAGGCTTCTTCTGTGTTTTTCCTCTGCTCAACTACTTTTTCATATTCGTTGATCGCTGAATGGGCAATTTTACGAATTTCTTTTAGCGGCTGATCCAGTTTCTGAACTTCATTTTCACCCAAAAAGTAATAATTATCCAGAATAAAAGTGGAAAGCTTTACAATATCATCGTATAATCCGCTGTAGGAATCTTTTTTATTCAGAAGCGTGATAAGCTCCTGGCTTTCTGCCATTACTCTTACAATATCTTTGTTTCCGATCTTGTAAATCAGACTGTCGGCTTTTTCGGCATTCGGCTGTAGCTCTTTGGAGAAAGGAGTCTGCCAGATTTGGGTCAGATGGTGCTTAGTTGTTTCAATACTCTCCCGAAGATAGATCAGTTTTCCATCATTGAGAAGCGAAAAACCGCTGCATCGGATGGGTGTTTCTATCGTTTGGGTGATGATATTATAAGAAATCAGCTGATAGTTATTCGTTTTATCATCATAGAAAACATACAAGAAGTTTTCTCCGTTGGGTTCTATAACGGTTTTCAGGTAATACAGTCTGTTCTGTTCCTGTGAAATCACCTTTAACCCACCGGTCTGTAATGCATATCCGTTTGAAAATAGTACTCCCTGATTTTCTGGCAGCAGCAAACCTGAATATTTAAGAGCATCAGCTCTTGAAACGGTTTTTTCTTTATGGTTATAAATGAAATAGCGTTCTGTTTCCTGGTAAGGTTTTATTTTAAACAAAACAAGGTTATCGAGGTCGCAGAAATGGATCTCGGCATCATCGAGGTTTTGATCTTTATGAATTACATCTTCGGAATAGATTCCTTTTCCCGTGTCTGTATTATCTTCAACCTTAATGGTAATATCTCCACCGATGCTTTCTACGAAAACCTTATCAGCCAGTGAAATATGCGGATGTTTTCCGGATCGCTGCATATCTCTTGTCGCTTTTGTCCATGCAAAACCATGCTGAGGCGGGTATGATGTTTCTGAAGCGCTTCTGGAATCTACATAAATAAGCTGATTATCTTTAATCAACCATTTGAACGCTTTAATATCTGTAGTGCTTTCTGAAAGCTGGAACACCATATAAAGATAGTTCTCTGTAAAACTAAATCGGGCAAAGAAGGTATTCCTGTAGTATTTGTAAAGATTTTTAAACTCATCAATAAAGATCTCATCATTGATAAGAGCATAATCCTGAGGTTCAAACCTATTTTTATTGATTTTATAAACGGAAAAAACATCCGAAATATTGATTTCAGTCTGTAGGCCTAAATGCGCATTGGAGCCAAATATCAAATGGTCACCTAAAGAATAAATATCCTTGGCAATACAGCTATGTTCTGTGGAAATCCTTTCATTGGCAATCAACGAAAAATCTATTCTACCGAAGATATTTTTACGGTCTTCATTAAGCTGCTGAAGCCTTTGTATAAGGTCATTCTTCTGCTCATTCAGACGGTTCTGAATAATTTCGTAAGTTCCGGAATTAAGTTTTTCTGACATAGTGTTGGATTAGATGGTCATCACTGCTGCTGTACAGCAGATCTTTGGGTAGAACTTATTATACTTTGCCTTTATCTTCATATAAGCCTTATAGGTTTTGGAAACCTATAAGGCTTGTCAGGCAAACAGTCAATCTATTTTTAAACTGATTATCAAAAGATTAACTGTTTTTGTATATTAAACATGGTTATTGTTTACCGGTTTATTGTCCACACCCAAATGTCTGGCCATATCAAGAGCTCTTTCCAGAATTCCTTTTTCCTGTTGATTGGCAACACCGTTCAGCTTAAAGATCAGGGAGGCAATACTCATGTTTTTGATATCGTCTGATGAAATATTGTATTTGTCTACCATTCCCATTACCTTGGCTATGATATTTTCACCGTCTCCTAACAGGTTTTCTCTCAACATCTGTGCATTTTCGCTATGGTTTACGAACTTATCCAGACCTTTTCCTGCGGATACCTGGCGAATCACATTATCAAAGAAGGTATTATCTCCACCTACGATATCAATTTTCGCTGTTTTGAATGCTTCTGCCAATACCAGAGACTGAGCTTCTGCAATGTCTTTCTGAATCGCAATTTCAGCCAATTCAACTTCTTTTTCTTTATTCAGTCTCAGACGGAATTCTTCGTGATCTTTTCCTGCTTCATTCAGTTTCTTCATTGCTTCTGCCTTTTCATTAATTCCGGCAGCTTCTGCCAATGCTTTTTCTTTGATTACTTCTGCCTGGGCAATGCCTTCTTTCTTTACGGCATCAGCTTTTTTCTCAATCACCACGGCTTCTGCAATACCCTGTCTTTCTGCAGCGTCTGCTTTTGCATGCATCACCTGAGCTTCGGATAACCCTACAGTAGCTTCTTCTTTAGCCTTAGCATCTGCTATAATCTTACGTGCTTCTGCTTCTTTTTCTGCGGCATCTCTTTTCGCCTGAGCTTCAATCACATATTTCTGAGCATCTTTTTCTGCGGCCAGCTTGCGTGCTTCTGCTGCTCTGGTTTCTTCAATCAGTTTTTTCTCTGCTTCCTGAGTAGCAACTGTAATTTCAACCTGCTTATTTCTTTCTGCAGTTTTGAAAGCTTCCAGATCTTTAATTCCCTGCTGCTCTTCCACTACTGTTTTTTCCATAGTCAAACGTTCGCGGATTGCATCCTGAATGCTTTTCTTTTCTATCTCTATCGCTTTCTCTTTTTCAATCTGAGCAAGGGAAACAATTCTTTCTCTTTCTGTAGCCTCTAACGCTTTGTCTTTTAGTACTCTTTCTGTTTCTACGAGATCTGCACGTTCTTTATTTTTAGCAGCAATCACCACCTGACGAAGTTTATTTTCTTCTGCAATCTGTAATTTCTCTTCTGTTGCAATACGAACGGTTTCATATCTCAGACGTTCTTCTTCTTCTACTTTTAAGATTTCAGCATTTTCACGGGCTTTGATATTGGCTACTTCTCGTTTTTGAGACTCCTGCTTTTCTGCCAGTTGTTTTTCAAGCTCAAGAATTGCTTCTCTGGCTTCTACGTTTTGTTTTGTAATGGTTTTTTCTTCATCACGACGAACCTGATTGGCTTTAATATTCTGTGTTGCCGTAAGTTCTGTAATTTTCTTAATCCCCTCAGAATCAAGAATATTGTCTTTATCTAATTTATCGATGGAAGTCTGTTCAAGATAATCGATCGCACAATCATCTAAAACATAACCATTTAAGTCTGTTCCGATAATATCAAGAATTTCCTGACGGAATTCACTTCTCGCTTCGTATAATTCAGTGAAATCAAATTTCTTTCCTACAGTTTTTAAGGCTTCCGAGAATTTAGCTTCAAAAAGCTCTCTTAAGGTCTGAGCATCAGAAGCTCTCTGACATCCAATTGTTTGCCCTACATTAATGATGTCATCTACTGATTTATTAACACGGATAAAGAATGCCACCTGAATATCAGCTCTCATATTGTCTTTACAGATCAATCCGGCTCTTCCTTCTCTTGATATTTCCAGTTTTTTCACCGAAATATCCATAGATTCCATACGGTGAATGACAGGAATTACGATTCCAGCGTTAAAGAAAACCTTTGTGCCACCATAACCGGTTCTTAAAATAACAATTCCCTGAACAGTTTTTTTATACATGGATAAAATCCAGAAAATCAATCCGATTGATGCTACCGCAACAATGATAATTCCAGCAATTAATGGTAAGTTCATAGTTTTATAAGTTTAGTAGTTTATATAAATGTGTTTTTTTAAAAGGTGTTGAGAAAGATCTTCAACATATAGTTCAACATAATTAAAAATAAGCTGAGCACGGTTATTTGTTTTTAATACCTCATGGATTTCTGTACATAGTAGATTCGCTTATCAAGATCTTCATCCACGATCATAACACGGGTTCCGTGTTCCAGCTTTGTTCCGTCCTGGCTTCTTACCATCAGGGTCATAGGATCGCTTCCGATAAAGACCTCCATCATTCCTATTTTGTCATCCTGAATGCTAGACTTCAGTCTTCCTTCTCTTCCCAGAAATGCATACGACACTTCTCCTTTATGGTTAATTTCCTTGAAAAAAGGATTTAAGGGTTTCAGGATTACTTTGGTGAGCAGCATTCCGGCAATAAACAATGGAAACAAGATCAATATTCCTAACCATGTCGGCAATGGAATGAAATAATTCAGATAAAAAGACCCGAGCCATGTCATCAATAATGAAAGTGTCAGGAAATAGGTAATAGGAACAATATCCAGATTAAGAAACTTCAGGAAATGCATCCATGCAGAAGGATCGTGATCAGGGGTATGAAAATGTCCATCCGGAACATGGGTATCTGCACCAATATCCAAGTCAGAATGTAGTCCCACATCGATATCCAGCCCCGTAATAATGGTAAATAACCAATACACAACCGAAAGCCCCAGCAATACACTCAAAACAGTATTTACCGGTGAAAATGCTATATTTAAAAATTCCTGAAAGGTCATATTAGCCTTTTTTAAGTGTTTCCTTTAATCTGTTCAATGCTTCTTCAGCTTCACTGTCTTTGTTATTTACCATAGCATCAATCTCTTCATCAATCGTCTTTCCCGATTTTGAAATATCGGAATAAGCTTCTGCCAATGTTTCCTGCTGTACTACTCTTTCTTTCAGTTTTTCCAGCATGCTTACCGTACTTCCGGTATCCATCTGGGTCATTTTCTGATTAATATCTTTTGTAGCTTCGCTTACCTGTACTCGCGCTCTAAGGGTCTTTAATTCATTTTCCCATTTGGCAATACTGGATTTCAAATGATTGATGGTAGCCTGCATCTTTTCACATTCTGAGTGAAGCTTTTCGTGCTCTTTATGCAGCTGATCTGCATTTTGCTGGGAAGAAGCCTGCCTTTTTAAAGCTTCTTTGGCAAGACGGTCCGCTTCTGAAGCTTCCACCTCTCCTTTTTCGGCTTTCTGAACAATCACTATCGCCTTATTGTAGTAATCTTTTGAGGTTTGTTCTTCTGTTTCAGCTTCATTTTTCTTTCGGATGGTAAGAGCTTTTAACTGAGCCAGAGATTCTACACTTTTCCCCAGTTCTTCTTTCATTTCACGGATTCCCTGTTCCGTTAAATTGATAGGATCTTCAAAATTGTCGATCACAGAATGGATCTCTGCTTTTCCTATTGTTAATAATCTTTTGAAAATGTTCATTTTAAATATCTTTTGTGAATTACTTACTCATTTCAAGCATCTCGTTGGTAAACTCTCCTACCAGAATTCCTAATGAATTGATGGATGCCATCACTTCATTCTGTGCCATATGGTCTGTAGGAAGGGTATCCCTGAAAATGACCCGTTTTCCGGTGCTGTCTAAAACAAAAGCTCCATGCACAATATCTCTGTTTTTCTGAAGCAGCCTTCTAAAGATTTGTTCTGTAGGATTTTTTATTTCGAAAAGAAACTGTTCCATAATAAGGATAGAATCTGATATAATAAGGATCATATTTTTGATTCCGTTGGATTCTTTTTCAATGATTAAGATTCTCTGAGCCTCATCTTCCAGGATGATGTTAAACTCATAATCTAACAACCACTCTTTGACTGTTCTAAATATTTGATTCTTCATGCAGGCTGGTTTAGTGTTTTGATTTTTCGTTCTACACAAATATAACATAAAATTTTCAAATTGCAAATATTTTTAGCAATCATTTATTTAAGATTCTCTATATTTGCAAAAAAGATTAGACAAACAATGAGCTTCTTTGGATCCAATATTAAGAAAATAAGGCAGGTTAAAGGTTTGAGCCAAAAGGCTTTTGCTGATTTATTTGACTTAAACAGAGGGGTAATAAGCTCTTATGAAGAAGGCCGTGCAGAACCAAAGATCGAAACCATACTAAAGGTAGCCAGCCATTTTAATCTTGATCTTGATAAACTGTTAACTGAAACCCTGCAAGTGAATCAGTTAGCCAGTGTTTCAGACATTGATCAGTTGATGCTTTTTCCTGAATTGGCTATCAGTGGAAAGAAAGAAACAGTAAATTCAAAAGACAACAATTCTGAAAGCGCTTCTATTGTGCAAAAAATATTAGCATCCGTAGATCTGGTGTATGAATTTACTCAAGAAAAGCAATTGATTTCCCCTTATCATTATGGTGATATTTTATTTTTGAAGAAGGCTGATCTGAAAAAAGATCCCAATCATCATTTATTAGCAGTGGTTAATGGAAATTTAAAATACACTACTCATACTGATAATCAGGATCTTTATAAAATTGTAGGGCATGTTTCTACTGCTGAAAAGAATATCTTTACTGATATTTTGGAAAGACTGGAAAGACTGGAAAGAAATAGCTAAAACAACTAGATCCAGATACTGGATTCAATAATGGAAAATAATATATAAAGCTCTTACCGTAGAATGTAGGAGCTTATTTTTTAAATTAAATAAGTCGAGTCACTTTAAAGCATAAAGCCCTTAGAAACTATTCTTTTATTTACAAATAAGTATATAAACAAAAAACCCTCCGTATTCAAAATACAGAGGGTTTTGTACCCCAGACGGGACTTGAACCCGTACGTCCTTGCGGACACAGGATTTTAAGTCCTGCGTGTCTACCAGTTCCACCACCAGGGCCGGTGTGTGGTACAAAAAAAAGGATTTGAAAGCAAATCCTATTGTTTGTATGGTGCGGATGAAGGGACTCGAACCCCCACGCCTCACGGCACCAGATCCTAAGTCTGGCGTGGCTACCAATTACACCACATCCGCTGGTTATATTGATCTGTTTTCACAGATTCAAAATCAATTCTCTTACAAATATAAGAAATTCTATTAAAGAACACTCTCTATATAAACAAAAAACCCTCCGTAACGAAATACAGAGGGATTTGTACCCCAGACGGGACTTGAACCCGTACGTCCTTGCGGACACAGGATTTTAAGTCCTGCGTGTCTACCAGTTCCACCACCAGGGCATGGTGTGGAGCGAAAAACGGGATTCGAACCCGCGACCCCAACCTTGGCAAGGTTGTGCTCTACCAGCTGAGCTATTTTCGCATAGTGCGGATGAAGGGACTCGAACCCCCACGCCTCACGGCACCAGATCCTAAGTCTGGCGTGGCTACCAATTACACCACATCCGCTGGTTTTTTGTATTGTAAGTTTTAAAGAGCTTGCTTCGTTTTTGTGAGTGCAAATATAGGACAATTTCCTTTACCTCCAAACTTTTTCAGGAAAAAAATTAAAATTTCCAGATTTTTTTTCAGCAGCAGCTATTATTACATTTCATTTTCTTACTTTTACATCGTTAATAATTACGATATGGAATTACAAGGAACGGTAAAGAAACTTTTTGAAACTCAAACATTTGCAAGTGGATTTCAAAAAAGAGAATTGGTTATTTTAACCCAGGAACAGTATCCACAGCCGATAAACATAGAATTTTTGTCTGATAAAATTAGTTTATTAGATAACCTTAAAGAAGGTGAAAACGTAAAAATAGGAATCAACATCAGAGGTAGAGAATGGGTTTCTCCACAGGGTGAAACTAAATACTTCAACTCTATCACAGGATGGAAAGTAGAGAAGGTTTTTGATAATGGATCAGAACCTACTCAGGCTATGCCTCAGCAATCAGCATCTCCTGTTTCCAACGAAAATCCTTTTGCTGGAGACGATGACGACGATTTACCTTTCTAATTAAAGAATTAAAATCAAATATAATCCTGCTTTCTTAAAAGTGGGATTTTTTTTCCAAAAAATGGTCCGACTAGACGAAAATGAGATTTCATTTCCTGATCCGGAAGTGTATGATGGACATGACGGGCTGATTGCCCTTGGTGGAGATTTGTCTGTAGAACGCATTTGGTTCGCTTATCAATTGGGTATCTTCCCCTGGTACAATCCGGAAGAGGAAATTCTATGGTGGTGCCCGGATCCCAGATTTGTTCTGGTTCCAGATGAAATAAAGGTTTCCAAATCGATGAGAAAAATCCTGAACAGGAATATTTTTACTTTTTCGGAAAACAAAAACTTCAGAGAGGTCATCAAAAACTGTCAGCAAACTGAACGAAAAGGGCAATCCGGAACCTGGCTTTCTGATGAGCTTATGAATTCTTTCATTCAACTTCATGAATATGGCCTGGCCAGAAGCATTGAAGTATGGCAGGATGGCGAATTGGTAGGTGGTTTTTACGGTTTACAGATTGGTAATGTTTTCTGTGGTGAAAGTATGTTTACAAAAGTAAGTAATGCCTCAAAAGCTGGATTTATTCACTTTGTAGAAAGCAATAAAAATTATATTGAATTAATTGACTGCCAGTCTCATACCGAACACCTAGAAAGCTTGGGGGCAAAAATGATTCCTAAGAAAGAATTTTTAAAAATCCTACACGAAAACAATGAACGCAGATAAAGAAAAATGGATTCTTCTGACAATCCTGAGTATTATTTGGGGATCTTCTTTTATTTTGATCAAAAAATCACTGGATCATTTCAACCCGTATCAGGTAGGGTCACTAAGAGTCCTTATTGCCGGTATTGTTCTGCTGCCAATTGCCATATCCAATTATAAACTTTTTCCGAAGAGGCACTTGAAGTGGCTTATCCTGGCTGCTTTTACCGGAAACTTCATCCCTATGTTCCTGTTTCCTATTGCAGAAACAGAAGTCAGCAGCAGCATTGCAGGAATCATCAACTCTATGATGCCTATTTTTGTAATTATTGTAGGAGCTTTGGTATGGAAGTTTGAAACCACAAAGAAACAGATCATAGGAACGCTGATAAGCTTTACAGGAGTCTGTATTCTGGCTTTTGGCGGTGGTAATAGTGGTGAACTTAAAATAATCCCAATTTTACTGTTATTACTGGCTACCTTATGCTATGCTGTGAGTACAACCACCGTAAAATCAAAACTTATGGAGGTTTCTTCCGTAGTTTTATCTTCTTTTATATTTTCTTTTGTTTTAATTTTTCCTTCCATTATTGCCCTTACAAGTACAGGTTTTTTTTCTGAGTTCAGTTTTTCAAAGGACAATATGCTTGGGCTTATGTTTGTAAGTTTACTTTCTATTTTCGGAACCGGGCTTGCTATGACCATGAATTATCGGTTATTAAAAGTTTCCACCCCTCTTTTCGCCTCAACGGTCACGCTTATCATGCCTATAGTAGCTATTATTTGGGGTCTCATTGATGGTGAAAAACTAACTGTTTTCCAATTTATAGGTGCGGGAATTATTATTGCCGGGCTGATCTTTTTAAGAAGTAATCCGAAGAAATAAAGGTCTATTTGAAAAGACTGGAGGCTGGAAGTTACTTTTAGTGATATGATTAACTGATTATTTGTTAATGGTTATTCCAGAATTATTTTAACGCAAAACTCACAAAGGGTTTGATTGAAAAAATTTCGTTCGCAAAGGCGTTTCACTTAGCTATGTTCGTATTCTTTGCCGAATGAGGTGCCCTTGCCGGCGAAAAAAATTCGTATAATTTGATGCTTCTTTGTGTATTCTTAGCGTTAAAAAATAAAAAAACATCCTAATCTGAACTCCGGTTCATTAATGGTTCTTACTTCAAAACCTCCCTAAAAAATGATTAAACAGAAAGGACAATAATTATTCTCCGCTTTCTTTTCCATCTCCCAGCTTCGAGCTTACAAAATCGTTTATCAATAAAAAAAACCTGCATTTCTGCAGACTTTTTCGTTATTTGGAGTATGTTTAGTTCTTTTTCTTTACTTTACTCACCTTCACCTTTTTCACCTCATCTTTGATGAACGGATATTTCTTCTGCATATCCTTTACCAGAGACGGATCCAGCTCTAAAGCTTTCTGAAGGGATTCTATTCCTTTGTCCTGATCTTTCAGATTGAAAAAACAGTTACTTAACTGATAGTATAGCTCTGCTCTGTCATGATGTTTTATCGCTGCATTTAAAACAGTAACAGCGTCTTCATATTCCCCAACAAGCATAAGAACTTCTGAGTAAGCATACCAGTTGTAAAACCTTGATGGTTCAGCGTCTACCAGTTTTTTAAGACAGGCAAGACTTTCTTCAAATTTCCCTGAATCAATGAACAGGAATGCTAATCTTTTCTGATAATCAAGATTATTTTCATTCAACTGTGTTGCTTCCTTAGCAAAATGAAGTGCTTCAGACATACCACCCATTTCTTCATATAAATAAGACTGCTCCATCATCGCCAGATAAAACTGAGGGTCTTCTCTCAACGATTTCTGAAAAGAATTTAAAGCTAAAATAGGCTGCTTTAATGCTTTGTTGCACAATCCGATTTTATAAAAAGTAAATGCTTTGGTATATTCCAGTTCAAGCATTTCCTCATAGGTATCAATAGCTTTTTGGTATTGTCCTAAAGCCTCATAACATGCTGCTTTATTGGCATATACTCCTACAGAATTTGAATTGATAGCCAATAGATAATCATATCCTTTTATGGCTTCATCGAAGTTCTTTCGGTTGAAGTAGAATTGTCCGTATTCAAACCATGCGGTTTCAGAATAAGAAAATTCATCTAAATATTCATTAAGAAAGGCAATAGCCTCCTCACTCTTATTCAGATCACTGAAGCACACCATTGCATTTTCCAGCGAATATTCATCCGTAGGATCTTCTTTAAGTGCTTTTCTGTAATGTTTAAGAGCGTTAAAAGGATCACCCAGATTTACATATTCATCTGCAATAAAGTTGTGAAGAAAGTTTTCTTCTTCCTCCAGCGTAAGAGCTTTTTTACAGATTTCAATGGATTTTCTAGGGTTACCCAGGTTCGAATAATACTTAGCGTAGCAAACTAAAAAGTCTGTATTCTCCATGGAAGAACCTTTTAACTCATCAATAAGATCTTTCGCTGTATTATATTCTTCCCACTCCAGAAGGATTTCAAGTTTTTTGATCTTGATATCTAATGAATTGGGGTGAAGCTTTAGTCCATAATTAACAGCTCTGTCAGCGTAATTAAAATCACCCAGCTCCAAATAATAAACAATGATATCTTCCAACTCCTCAGTATCGAAGTAGAATTCGTCATTGTTTTCCATCATTTCTTCGAACTTTTTTACAAGTTCATTTCCAAAATACTCTTCCAATAGTGTCCTCTTTGTCGGCCCGATGCCTGAATTTGCTTGCAGACCCCGGCAAACTTTATTAATTAATAATATATCTGAAACTGATATTCAAATATTTATGCAAAGTTGCAACTTTTTTTTGAAATATCCTTTTCATAAATTTCTATTATAAAAATAGTAAAAAAAGAAAACCGATAAAAGGATTGTGGATAAAAAAACGAAAATTGGGGGTTAAATTTTTATTACGAGCCTTTTTCCTGTTTGTATCTCAGCATTCCATGCTTTTTCGATATTTTTTATATCAGCCTCTTCTGTTTCTATTTTAATTTTTCCTTCCACAGCAGCCTGAAACATTTCGGGAATAATTTCTGAAAATAACAGTGCTGATTCTTCTTTTGTCCAGCTTCCCAATCCTGATCCTGAAATCTGGATATCTGTCGCTCTTAGAATCTGAGAAGACAGCTGAATCGTATCGCTGCTCATCCCGCCAATAGTAATCAGTTTTGTTTTATGAGAAAATGTTCCGTCTCCTTTAAATGCTGATAAAATCATTTCTACAGAATGGCCCCAGATATAATCGATAACAATATCAATAGGAGTTTCATTATGAATTTCCTTTATTTTTTTTTTAAAATCTTCGTCACTTAACTGCAGGGAAACAGCCTCATCTGCTCCCAGTTCACGGAGTGCCTGCAGAGATTCTTCGTTTCTTCCGGTAACAATAATTTTTGAGGCTCCATATACCTTCGCAATCTGAACCGCTATTCTGCCTGTAATTCCGGTTGCTCCATTTACCAGAACAACATTTCCCGGTTGTATACCTGCTTTGAATTTTAATGCCATCGCCGACCCCATCACTGCATTGGGAAGGGCTGCTGCAATGGAAAAATCAAGTCCGGCAGGAACATTAACCATCATTTTCTTATCTGCAAGGGCTTTTTCAGCCACCGTTCCTTTTTTACTGAAAAAATATACTTTTGTCCCGTCTTCGAGCATCCCTACTCCATCTGAACCTACAACTGTTGGCTGATGAACTTCATTTTCTGTAGAATAGTGTTTTCCACTGGCTCTTGCTTTATCCAGATTTTTAATGGATGCTGCTTTTACCGTAACCAATACTTCATTTTCATTGGATATTACCGGCTCAGAAAAATCTGCATACTGAGGAATACCTCCTTTTTCAAATACTACTGCTGCTTTCATTGTTTTAAATTTTTGTACAAAATTATGACGAGGAAAACCGTGAGACGATAACATTTGTTATCAGTTGGAGAAAGGCTGGAAGAGGGAAGAGGGAGGCTGGAGGTTATATGAGTCGTGATTACAAGTGAAAAGGATAAAAACGCAAGGTTCGCAAGGGTTTTATGGGTATGTTTTATTTTCGTTCGCAAGGGCACTTCGTTCAGCTAAGAATGCGAACATCGCTAAGTGAAACGCCCTTGCGAACGTTTTATAAATATTATTTTTAATTCTTTACGTACGCTGCGTTAAAATTTAATTCATTTTTTCCTTCGTCTGCATACCGTCTGCGAGAAACTTCCCGCTTCCAGCTTAAGAACTCTTCTCTTTCAATATTTTAGACTTTATCCTGCTAAGATGCACGGTGGTAATACCCAGGTAAGAAGCAATATAATGCTGGGGAACTCTTTTGATGATTTCCGGTTTTTGCTGGGTAAGCTGAATATACCGCTGCTGTGGGGTATCTTTTATGAAGGAAAAGAAATGCTTCATATAATCGAAGATTCTTTCAAACAGCGCGTCCATCAATAGGTTTCTGAGTTCGGGGGTTTCGTAAGCCTCTTCAAGAAATGCTTCTACATCAGGCTTTTTAATTTTATATAAAATACAGGGTTCCACTGTTTCAAAGGAGACCATGCTGGGAAGACCTTTTTTAAAACTTTCCAGAGAAGAAAACATTGTGTTTTCAAGAAAGAACTGAAAGGTAACATCTTTACCATCGTTATTATACCAGGCTCTTACAATTCCTTTTTCAAGATAGAACGCATTATTTGAAACTTCTCCTTCGTTTAGAAGCAGGGTTTTAGCAGGAACTTCCATCCGTTCGAAGTTGCCTAAAAATTTTCTCCATTTTTCTTTTGGAAAAGGGAATCTGTTTTTGATGTGTTCAAACATTCGGGTATAAAAAAAGAACGGAACAAGTCCGTTCTTATAAAGTATTTAAATTAAACTTTTAATTTTCGCGATGATGTCATCTCCTAATTGATCAGCTTCTTCCTGAGATTTTGCTTCTGTATAAATTCTGATGATCGGCTCTGTATTGGATTTTCTAAGATGTACCCAATTGTTTTCGAAGTCAATTTTCACACCATCAACAGTAGAAACGTCTTCGTTTTCATATTCTTTCTCCATTTTACTTAGGATAGCATCTACATCAATCTCCGGAGTCAGTTCTATTTTCTTTTTACCCATGAAATAACTTGGATATCCTGCTCTCAATTCGGAAACTGTCTTATTTTCTTTTGCCAGATGGGTAAGAAATAAGGCCACACCTACTAAAGAGTCTCTTCCGTAGTGAAGATCCGGATAGATAATTCCTCCGTTTCCTTCTCCACCGATTACGGCGTTTTTCTCTTTCATTAAGGTAACCACATTTACTTCTCCTACAGCACTTGCAAAGTATTCTGAATTTTGTGACTGCGCAACATCTCTCAAAGCACGGCTTGAAGAAAGGTTAGAAATTGCAGCTCCTTTTTTATGCTTTAGTAAATAATCGGCAACGGCTACCAATGTATATTCTTCACCAAACATTTCTCCTTTTTCATCAATCAGAGCCAGTCTGTCTACATCTGGATCTACCACAACTCCTACATCTGCATTTTCTTTTTTTACCAATTCGCAGATATCTCCCAAGTGTTCTTTTAACGGCTCCGGGTTATGTGGAAAATGACCTGTTGGTTCGCAGTATAATTTAACCGTTTCACAACCTAATTTATCTAATAGCATTGGAATGGCAATTCCTCCTGTAGAGTTTACAGCATCCAACACCACTTTAAAGTTTTTAGCTTTAATGGCTTCTACATCTACCATTGGCAAATCAAGGATCTGCTGAATATGAATATCAAAAGCATCTTCTCTGGTCTCATATTTTCCAAGATGATCTACTTCTGCATAGTTGAAATCTTCGCTTTCAGCCAATGCAAGTACATCTGCTCCGTTTTCACCCGTGATGAATTCTCCTTTTTCGTTTAAAAGCTTAAGGGCATTCCATTGTTTTGGATTGTGAGATGCGGTAAGGATAATTCCACCGTCTGCTTTCAGCTCAGGAACCATTATTTCTACTGTAGGAGTTGTAGAAAGTCCTAAATCAACCACATTGATTCCTAATCCCTGTAATGTTGCTGTTACCAGTGAAGAGACCATCTGTCCTGAGATTCTGGCATCTCTTCCGATAACCAGTGTTAAGTCTTTTTTATTTTTATTATTCTGAAGCCATGTTCCGAATGCGGAAGCGAATTTTACCACATCTAATGGTGTCAAGTTATCATTTACTTTTCCCCCGATGGTTCCGCGAATTCCCGAAATAGATTTTATTAACGACATTCTGTTTTATTTCTTATTGATTAGTGTAATAATTTATGCGAAACAAAGATACTTAAAAAGACATTGACCTTATAAAACAGGAATCTTTTTTTGAACTTTATCATAAGTATTCTTTACAACTCTTGGAGGAGCAAAACGATAACCTATGTACAGTAAACCATATAGGCTGTTATTCTGTACGGCCTGATTTCTTGTCTGGTTATAGGCATAGGCACTGAAATTCATTTTCCCGCCAAATAAAAACCGGTCTGTATTGTATCCTATATGAAGACCTCCTTCCATTCTTAACGTCAGATATTGGACGTTCTTTATCGAACCATCCCCAAAAACATCGCGATAGGTTGAAAACTTCCCTCCGAGTCCGAGAGCAAGATAAGGTGCAATATTTACATTTTTTCCAAGTACCCAGTTATAGAAATAGCCCATATTGGCTCCTAATTTATACTGTGTTTCTTTGGCTTTCTGATCTTCTATTTTATTTCTTAAAATAGTAAGGTCATAATCCAGAAACAGAACCCAGCTGCCACTGCTTTTCTTTTGCCATTCGCCCTGGGTGTAGATACTTCTTGCAGAAAAGTTTATATTAAGAATATAGGCCGTAGAGCCTCCGAAGCTTTGTACTCTTAAATCCGGGAATTGCATATAATAATCTCCTTCCTTCCAAGCTGGAAAGAGCTCTTTCATATTTTCAATATAAAAGCCTTTTACATTTTTGTAATAAAGATTCTGGATCAGTCTATTGGGGAAAAATCTGACACTAAAGTCTGTATAAGAACTATTTCCTTTCAGATCGTTGTCATTATTCCCTTCAAAGAAACGGGGTGCAAAGGATATGGTAGCACTTATAATCCTATAGTCTACGGAAAATGAAACTTTTGTTTTATTATTGATGGAGAAAATCTGTTTTTTTTCATTTCCTTTTTCGCCTTCTGTAAAGATATAGCTTTCAATATTGGTATCCAGATTGGCGCGAATCATCACCTGATCTGCGTAAGATTTAATATCTGTGGTATCTCTTTGTGCATCGACCTGAATGATCAACAGTAAAAATAATACAACAAATATTCCTTTTGTAAGACTCAATCTGGATATTTTAAATTAAAAAAATGAAAATACTACATTTTTTTCAATTATACATGTGAGTTTTATATTAAGAACAACCGCAATCTTTATCGCAGCTTGATCTTTTAGAGCTGAATTTTTTAGGGGCAAAATTCTTTTTAAGCACTTTGAATAAAGAATAGCAGGCAAATACTACCAATAAAGCAATAAGTACATACTGAATAACTAAGGAAGAGTCCATTATTTTAAAATTTGATATACTATCATCGACACAAAATATGCCAAACCTGTCATCATAGCTACCTGAAAGCCTGTCCATTTCCAACTTTTGGTTTCTCTATAGACTACTGCAAGTGTAGAAATACACTGCATTGCAAACGCATAAAACAGAAGAACGGAAATTCCGGTTGCAAAGCTGAAGACTTTTTCTCCATTGGGTTTTACATCTCTTCTCATTTTATCAATTACCTTTACTTCCGGAGCATCATCTTCAAGACTATACAGCGTTGACATAGTGCCTACGAATACTTCTCTTGCTACGAAGCTGGTCAGGATTCCTACTCCCATTTTCCAATCGTATCCCAGTGGAGCGATCAGCGGTTCTATTCCTTTACCCATTTTGGCCAGGTAAGAATGATCTAAGTGAACGTCTGAAGCAACAGACTCATTCGGCTGTTGTTTTGGCCCGAAATAGCTTAAAACCCAGATAATAATACTTACAATAAAGATTATTTTTCCGGCTCCGGTAATGAAATCCCATACTTTCCCTAAAACCATTTTAAGATCATATCCGAAAAGTGGCTTTTTATAAGCAGGAAGGTCCATTACCAAATATGTTTTTCCACTGTCTTTAATGAATCTTTTCAGAATAGCTGCAGAGAACAAAGCTACTAAGAATCCTAAAAGATACATTCCCATCAGAACCAAAGCTTTATATTTTATTCCTAAAAACGATCCTTCTGAAATAATTAATCCGATGATAATACTGTATACCGGAAGTCTTGCAGAGCACGTCATAAAAGGAGTTACCAATATCGTCAGTAATCTTTCCTTAACGTTTTCAATATTTCTTGTGGAAATCACTGCCGGAATTGCACAAGCGGTTCCTGAAACAAGGGGTACAATACTTTTACCATTTAATCCAAATGGACGAAGAAGCCTATCCATCAGAAAAACAACTCTAGCCATATATCCTGAATCTTCCAATAAATAAAGGAAATACAGTAAAATACCAATCTGTGGTGCAAAGACTACAATTCCTCCTATTCCCGGAACGATTCCGCTAGAGATTAACGAATTGATTGGTCCCTCCGGAAGATGTTCTCCTGTAAAAGCTGACAGCCATGAGAAAAGCTCTTCAATCCAATTCATCGGATATTCTGCAAGGAAAAAAACGCTTTGGAATATCACCAATAAAATCAGTAAGAAAACCACATATCCCCAGAATTTGTGCACCAAAACTTTATCCAGTTTCTCTGTGAGCAATTCTTTGAACTGAGGCTGTTTGGAAATAACGTTGTCTAATATTTTATCTACATTCTGATATCTCCTAACGGTCTCCTGAACCTGTAATCTTTTAGGAACCAAACTTTTAACATCAGAACTATTGATCTGATCCATTTCAGGATCTATTTTTTCAAGGTTTGTTCCCAGTGAAAGACTCATCCAGGCCTTATATTCATTATCAAACCCTTTTTGAGAGACAAGTTTCTGAATAAAATCTTTATGTTCGTTCGGGGTTTCAAAAGAAACTTTTTCTGTTTTTACAAACTCATTGTTATAAACAGCATCTTTCACTTCGTTGATCCCGATTTGCTCTTTTGCATTGGTCTGAATAATCTTAATGCCTAATGCATCAGAAAACTTTTGAATGTCTATGGTAATTCCTCTTCGCTCAGCCTGGTCAATCTGATTGACAATCAGAATCATTGGGATCCCAAGATCCTGTATCTGCTGGAATAGAAGAAGGCCTCTTTTTAAACTTAATGCTTCAAGAATATAAACAACTCCCTCATAATTTTCCTGCTCATCAATAAGGTATTTTGAAAAAATAGCCTCATCTTCTGAACTTGGATAAACGCTGTAAGAACCCGGAAGATCAATGACTTCGATGTCCTCATTCTTATGCGTATAATTTCCTGAATGGCTTGCAACGGTAACCCCTGCATAATTTCCGGTTTTCTGCTTTTTGTTACAAAGCGCATTGAAAACCGTTGATTTTCCTACATTAGGATTTCCGACTAAAAGTATCTGTTTTTTCTTGTTTGCCTGCATTAATTCAATTCTTCAACAATGATATAATCTCCTTCTTCCTCACGAAGAGCAATCCGGCTTTTTTCGGCTCCAAATTCCACATACATCGGTCCATTAAACGGAGCCTGGTATAAAACTCTGAAAATGGTCTCCGGAAGAAGTCCCATTTCAATAATTTTATTGGGCATTTTCAGATGGTCATTATCATATCCCAATATCTTTCCCATTTTGTTTTTAGGAAATCCACTTAATTTATGTAATTCTTTCTCTTTCAAAGCCCTATTATTTTGTAGCGCAAATATACGTTATTTAAATTTAATCTAAATAACGTTTTGGCTATAAAAAGAATCAACCCAAATACATTACTGTACCTGGGTTGACTCGGAATATAATTTAGTTGATATGAATGCTTATTTTTTCTTTTTATCAGGAGAAACCTGATCTTTTTCAATCGGATTATCATTTGAGTTAAAGTAATCCTTAGCCATCTTCTCTTGCTTTTTAAGCGCATCTCCAATGGTAACATCTGATCCCGGCATTTTCATATTCATCATTTCGGGGCTCACTTTCTGGCGGATTTCAGCCATTGGATCCTGCTTAAAGCTGGCGTATGCTTTGTCAAATTTTTCTTTTGTAGTAGGTGTCACTGTATTGGAAACACCATATTTCGCATTGATCTTATCCGAATAGGTTAATTCATCATAATTTTCAATCTTCTTATTTCCGCTCAGCATCCATGAATAGTTTTTCTCATCATCTTCAATCTTAACGATGAGCCCTGGAAGGCCATAGAATTTATACGGACCATCCTGAAAAGGAATATCTGAACTGAACCATGCAGTCCATTTTCGACCTCCATATTCTGTAGTTGCTTTCTGGGTATTGTATTCTCCTATTTTCTGTTTTTCCGGCTGGATATTCCAAACAAACTTAACTGGTGCATCATATCCAAATAAATTCATGCTTACCCTATCAAGATACTGTTGTTTCATTTCCGGATAAGTTTTTACAATCTTGTAAGCAAATTTAGGAGTCTTGATAAGTTTAGAAATATCTTTCCATACTTTTGCTTTCTCCATTTCCTCAACAGCAAGCCTGATAATGGAATCCTGAGCAGACATGGTATAATCCTGATAAATGGACTTTTTTGGCGTAATATCCAAAATTGTAATGAGCTTGTCCAGTTTTGCAGAATCTTTCTTAGGCTTAAATGTCAATTCATAAAAGAATCGGTTTGCCGTTTCTTTGCTGCCCTGAGCATTAGCAAAGGCAAAAAGTATGATAAGAAATACTGAAAATAGCTTTTTCATTCCTCAATTTTAATAATTAGTAATCACTGTTAAGAATTTGTTACAGTTTTTCTTCAATTTATTTTTTAAAAGATAAAATCAGGAAGAGGGAAATTAATCTGAGCAAACGGTAATTTCCACTATAAAATTAAGGAAAGTATAAAAATTATGATTCTCTTAAAACATTTTAAGATATAAAATTTTTACCTTTAAACTTCTCAAAAACAAAATATTATGGATACTCTATCGCAATTTAAAAATGAGCTGGAAGCTGAATATCAGACGACCAGAAAATTCTTTGAAATTTATCCTGAAGAAAAAAATGATTATGCTCCTCATGAGAAAAGCATGAAAATGTTGCCCCTTGCCACTCACATCGCTGAAGTTTTTGAATGGCCCAACACTATGCTTACCACTTCAGAGCTTGATTTTGGCAAAGGAGATTATCAGCCTAAACAGCTTTCTACGAAGGCAGACCTTCTTCAAACTCTTGATCAGAATTTTAAATCTGGAAAAGAAGCTCTGGAAAGTGCAAATGAGAATGACCTTACTGCAAGCTGGGCACTTAAAAACAATGGAGAAGAGCTTGCAAAATGGTCTAAATATGAATCCATCCGCCATGCGCTTAATCAGATTACCCATCACAGGGCACAATTAGGCGTGTATTACAGGATCAATGATATTCCTTTACCGGGAAGCTATGGTCCTTCTGCTGATCACCAGGCTTTTTAAGTCCTTATATATCTCAATAAAAAACCAATCCGCTCGGATTGGTTTTTTTTATTTTATTTAAAGTTGAATTTTACAGTAAACATGACCTGGCTAGGGCGAAGCTGCATGGAGGTGGAAGTAATCGCAGCATTGTCAAAATCAATTTTTTCAAATACTTTTCTATTGGCAATATTCATCCATTTCAATTCAAAATCTACTTTCTTCTTAGCCCAGGAAAACTGATAGGAAAGGTCAAAGAATCCGTTATTATACTTTGCATCACCTGATTTTGAATTGATCTGATCCCAATAAAATCCAATGGTATGGTTTTCTATCGGATAAAAGAAGACATTCAGGTTATGGGTATACCCTTCGCTTTTTCCTAAATTTCCTGTCATGAAGATGTTAGACTGCTTATTCCATGTTTGAGAGGCGTTAAAGTCTACACTCATCCATGAAAAATAGTTATTATTGAATTTAAAGCCTACTGTGTTTGCAATGGTCTTGTTATCAATAAAAGCAGTATTTCTTATTAACTGTGATTTAGACAGGGTATTGTTAAATGTAAAAGAAGCATTGGTTTTAAATTTTGGAAAATATTTTCCTATTTCTGCATAATAGCTGTTGCTGGTTCTCTTATTTTCTCTTTCCAGATATTCAGTCACTCTGAATCCAAATGGATTGACAAAAATGGAAGAGATAAGATTATTTTTGGTATCCCCTATTCTGCTTCCTACATTGAAGAAAAGGTTATTCAACGGGTTTCTGTATTCTAATCTTGCTCCTAAACTTTTTGTAGTGGTCTGAGGAATCGGGTTGTTCGGGTTCATGACGCTGAAACTTCCCGGATTGGTCATAATATATCCGCCGTAAGCAGTCTTTATATCTCCAAAGTTATTACTGATATTTCCATTGACACTTGCTTTAAAGAAAGAAGCAAATGAATACTGCACAAAAATATTAGGCGTGAATGTCGTTTTATTCAATGTTTTTGAAACGTTTCTAATGACATCATCTGCCTTAATGTTATTAAAGTTTACCGGAAAACTGGCAAATAGGCTCCAGGCTTCTGATTTATAATTAACTCCTAAAGATGCTGAAGGGGTAATTTCAGTAAATTTCAGGCTGTTTTCATAAGTCGGGCTGTTAAAATCAGGTTGTCCGGAGGTTGTAATTCCGTCAAAATTTGTATCCAGTTTATCAGTAGAATAATCAAATCCTACCTGTGGAGTAAAGGTCCAGCCTTTCTTTGTAAAGCTTATATTCGCAGAATGTGAGGTATCTAATGTCTTGATTCTGAATCGTTGTAATGCAAAACTTCCCGGAACAAAATCGATCGTTTTCATTGAATCTTTGATTGAATTTCTGTATGGAATCTGCATATAATTAGCAGGAGAGATCTCCAGAGTCTGGTTATCATCCTGATAGCTGATATAGGATTTCAGGTTGATCATCTTTTCTTTCCAGGGAATAATTGTACTTAATGAGTTCTGGAAAGAGGACGTTGGAGATTGTACAGCTTCAAGCCCGTTTCTTTCAGAAACACTGTCTTTTCTGTATGCGTTGGTACGGTCTCCGTTCCAGTACTGTGAAAAGGTAGTTGTATTTTTGAAGAACCCTTTCTTTGCATTTTTAGTGAAAATAATCTCGCCTTTTAGTTTATCTGTATAAAAATTATTTAAAAACCGTGTTCCATATTGAGTCTTTTGCTGGAAATCATTCGTGTTGCTTGATGATTCTCTTTCTACTGCATTATTGGTATAATTGGCATTGACCTTAAGCTCCCATTCTTTTTTCTTATCAATATTGGTAAGGTAATTCGCTGAAAGATAATGTACACTATTGAATAGATATCTTTTCACAGGAAGATCAGGCGTTACTGCATTTTCCACACTCAGCCAGTTATTCTGGGAAATATTGGACCTTCTTCCTTCCCATCCACTTCCGAATGCCAAAATATTCCCCTCATTTTCTACCTGCTCACCCATATTATTGGTCTTATAGTTAACTACCCATTGGCTTTTCTGTCCGAAAAACATAGGAGTCAGTTTTACATTCCATAGCCATGGTTCTCCAAAGCCTGTTCCGACTTCGCCACGACCGGTCATGGTTACTGAGTTTTTAAGCTTAATATTGATCGCCGCCTGATCTGAAGGTACTTTATCCTGAAGGATCTTTACCGGCTGGTGGTTTTCAAGGACTTCCACTTTTTGTACAGCATCTTTGGGCAGCGAGTTGTTGATTGTTCCATAGCCGCCTTCCATAAGGTCTTTTCCGTTGACATAGAATTTATTGATTGCATTTCCCTGATAAAGAATGGTTCCGTCTGTATTGACTTCAATTCCCGGAATTTTCTTCATTACATCGGCAAGGGTTCTGTCGTTTTTACTGTTGAAAGCTTTAAGATCATAGGAAATGGTATCTCCTCTGGCAGTGATCATTTTGGTTTTCAGCTGTACTTCCTTAATTTCTGTAGCTTCAGACTGCATTTTAAAATTCAGGGTTTGCTCGCTATTGCTGATTTGCTTTGTAAGCGGCTTTTGATTGAAGGCCTTTACTTTAAGATCCACATTAGATTCTGAAGAGGTAAAAGTGACTTTGTACTCTCCCTTGGAATTGGTGATTCCATAAGCCAGAATAGCATCTTTACCCGGTTCCTCGATCGTTACACTGGCACTTGGTATGGCTGCTCCTTCATCATCTGTAATTTTCCCGGAAATTGTTTTCTGCGCGAAGGTGAATACCATCATAAAAAGCATCAGAAATAAGGAAATATTTTTTTTCATATTCACTATTTGACTAATTAGTTAATCATTGTAGTTTTTCGTTACACTTTCTTTAAAGATATATTTTTGTTTTAAAAGTTAAATCCTTTCACTTTACCTCTTTATATTTTATCTTGTTTGTAAAGGAAAAGTATAGTTACAGAAAAATTTCAGATATTTTCTTATTTATATCAAGAGAAAATACAAATCAATAATATAAAAAATCACCAACAATTGAATAATGATAAATTACAACTACCTTACTTTCAGTAATTTGAAATTATTTATTAAAAAAATACTATTTTTTTATAAATAAAAAATATTCTAGGAGCATCCGTTTTTAAACTTTAAATTTAAAAATATCTCCCGTGCTATTGAATTAAAATAATGTAACTACCTTTTATTCTTTAATTTATCCAGTTTTAATAGAAACTGCCTGTGAAATAAAAATAATATCTTCGCATCAGAATGGATTTTTATTCATCTATTTTGTGTTTTTACCCTGTAATTCTGTTACAGGGTATTTTTTATACAAAATGATAAAAAAAATAAGATTTCTATAAACAATTGCTAATATGTAATTTTTATTTAGACTAAATAATATAATTTAAATTGCATTATATATTAAAAAAAAATTAAACTCTGGTTCATAAATATTTATTTAATAATTTTGTAACATAAAATTTACGAAATGGGAATTATTTTAAAGCCTATAGATGTTGTAGATGATATTTCTAAAGAGGAATTCTACGAAAAATATCTAAAGCCAAGAAGGCCCGTTGTCATCAAAAATATGGCAAAAAAGTGGCCTGCTTACCAAAAATGGACGATGGAATATATGAAGGAGGTTGTAGGAGATGTGGAGGTCCCGTTATATGACAGTTCAAAGGCAGATCCTTCTGCTCCCATCAACTCTTCTGCAGCTAAAATGAAATTCGGAGATTATGTAGATCTCATAAAAAGAGAGCCTACTGATCTTAGAATTTTCCTTTTTGACCCCATAAAATACGCCCCGAAACTTCTTGAAGATTATATTTCTCCTAAAGAACTGATGGGAGGCTTCCTTGATAAGTATCCAAACATGTTCTTCGGTGGAAAAGGTTCTGTAACGTTCCTTCATTTCGATATAGACATGGCGCACATTTTCCATACTCACTTCAATGGAAGAAAGCATATTCTTCTTTTTGACTATAAATGGAGAGAAAGGTTGTATCAAATTCCTTATGCTACATATGCTTTGGAGGATTATGATATTGAAAATCCTGATTTCACAAAATTCCCGGCACTGGATGGTGTAGAAGGTATTGAATGTTACCTTGAGCACGGTGATACTTTATTTATGCCTACCGGATGGTGGCATTGGATGAAATATCTTGATGGCTCCTTCTCTATCTCCCTACGAGCCTGGGATAAATCATGGGCAGTAAAGGCACATTCTTTATGGAATCTTACAGTACAGCGCAAATTTGATGACATTATGAAGTCGAGCTTCAAAAAGAAATACATGGACTGGAAAGAGAAAATGGCTTTTAAAAGAGCTGAAATAGCTTTAAGAAGAGGCTTACCAAGATAAATAAAAAAGACGTTTCAATGAAACGTCTTTTTTATTTTAATAGCTCATTTTCAATAACTTACAAAACCCTATACACTGGATACTGTCTAAAGGTTTTCTCTTCAAAATAAGGAGAATTTCTATACACCCAATCCAATAGAGCATCTCCATCTTCCGAAAGTTTTCTGTCTGATCTTTTAGCTATTTCAAAAGCTTCTTTCAGTTTCTCATCTTTTTTCAGTAATTCTGCAGCGGTATCTTCAAAAATATAGGCTGAATAATATTCTTTCTGAGCCAGGATACCATCAAAAAAGTTCCAGTTAAAGAATGAGTCTAAGGCTTCAGGCTCAAGGGTTTCTATCATATATTTAACCCCAGACTGATTGGTGGAAACAATATAATCTCCAGCTGTAAACTTCTGATCTTTTTTAGAAGCATCTACTGTAGTTTCAAAATGCAGATAGTGCCCTTCATATGGGTTCTTTACAGTTTTAAAGTCTTTGATCTTATAGGATTCTACGGCAATGGTACTGTCTTTCAGAATCGGCTTCATCTGAATTCCGTTTCTTTTAAATTCTTCAATAACTCTGTACTGCGATTGTGGGATTACATAGTATTTAGGAATTGTGATATACCCTGTAGGAACGGCGGTGGTAAAAAGCTTTATATTCTTTATAAAAGGTTTGTTTCTGTCATAATACAGCCTTGGTTTTCCCGAGATTTCACTTGGCTTATATTTCCCTTCATAGCCTTTAAAATCCATGGTTGTATACTTGGTCGAGTCTATTTTCCAGCGAATTCCGTATTGCTTGCCTGCCTGATATTGCTTAAGATTTTCTATACGAAGCTGCTTTATTTTCTGATAATCTTTATCAAGGTTCTGCAAATTCACCAACATATATTTGTAGGTTGCATCTACTCTTTTATCATAAGGCTTCAGCATATGGGTTTCGGGAACGGTTCCTAAAGAATTGAACAAAGTGGTGTATCCTGTAGAATATCTTGGGGAATCTTCGAACGAAGCGAAACCAACCTCCGGAATATTCCCATGAATGTTGACATAAGGAGTGCTTTCATATCCTAATTTCTTCATATCATCAAGGTTTTTAGCCTGATAATCATTGTAAAAATAAGCTCCTAATGTATTTCCCAGACGTTCTTTAAAAGTCGAGATATAAGTAAATGTATATTGATAATCTGCTCCGTTACTGACATGATTATCAATGAAAACATCGGGTTTCAGCCATTGATAGATTTCCTGGAAGCTTCTTGCATTTTTAGAATCTGCTTTGATAAAATCTCTGTTCAGATCATAATTCCTAGCATTTCCTCTGAAACCATACTGTTCCGGACCGTTCTGATTGGCTCTGGAATGGGAACCTCTATTCAGCATTCCGCTGATATTATAGGCTGAGATCGCAGCAATGATAAAGTTTTGTGGAGTTTTAATTTTTTGAGTTGCCAGATCTCTCATCAGCATCATCGTGGCATCAATTCCGTCCGGTTCTCCAGGGTGAATTCCGTTGTTGACAAAGAGAATGGCTTTATCTTTTCTCAGTTTTTCAGGATCTTTTTCAGGAAAAGGATTGTAAACGACCACATAAATGGGTTTTCCGTTGTCATCTTCTCCTTTTTTAAGATACTGAATGGTATTAAAATTTTTGGCCAGATCCTGATAATAGGTATTCATTTCATCGTAAGTAACGGTTTGATTTCCATTCCCTTTTTCAAAAGGGGTATGAAATGTTTTTTGTCCAAAAACCAGGGAAGAACATGCAACAAGCAGGAGGTATTTCAGTTTCATTGATATATTATTTTCCGGATTTAAAATTAGGTAATATCACTGGGGCTGAAAAGAAAAATGGTAAAAATACACTATCGGAATATGATTTAATAAAAATAAAAAAACCTTACAGGTTTTGGAAACCTATAAGGTTAGATTGTAGGCATATATACTGCTCATCTCTATTATTTATTATTTAATCTATCCGTTCCGTCCTTTTTCATGAGGGTAAAGGGAAGGAAGCGGATCACTTTGCCAGAATTCGTTTGTATCAATATCCATGATGGATAGGGCTCCGGTAAAGGCAGCTCCGGTATCCATATTCCAGATATTGCCTTTATTTGTAGGAACTCTGCTTCCGATATATAAGGTTGGAGTATGTCCAATAAATATTTCTTTGTACAGGAGCAGCCTTTTAGGGTATAGTAATGAATTCTTTTCCAGTTTTTTATCCATTGCCACTGCAGTTTCCCACAGGGTTCTGTCCCATCGGTAATTGCTGGAATAGACTTCTTTTTCAGGGCCATGCATGGAAGAATATCCGGCATGAATGAATAATCTGTTCTGATCATCTACATAATAATGCTTCATACGCTGGAAAAATTCAAGGTGAAGATCCAACTCTTCTGAAGAATAATCGGTATAGCTGTCTACGGTACTTTTTCCTCCATTAGCAAGCCATATTCCTGGTCCCTGCTCAAAAGCCAGCCAGTCTTCACACCATACATCATGATTTCCTTTGATAAAAATACATTTCTGTTTTTCGGAAAGTTCTATTAAAAATTTTATGATCTGAGAAGATTCGCTCCAGCCATCTACATAATCTCCAAGAAAGATCAGTAGATCATCCGGAGTAACCTCAGCGCGTTCAAGCACCTGTTGTAATGCTCTGAATCCGCCGTGAATGTCTCCTATTACTAATGTTCTGCTCATGGTTTAGTTTCGTTGGTGAAAAGATAAACCATTATCTTTAAATAATGGCTCTTTTGGTTCAACCCCTGTTGATTTTATTACTTTGAAATATATTTCGGATCTATAAACTCTGTAAGCCATACTCCGTTGGCAGATTGGTAGAAAGAAACTCCTTCTTCATACATTTTTCCGGTTCTGATTGTCAGAATTAAAGGTTTCCCGTGTCTCATTCCCACCTTTGTAGCCGTCTCTTTATCAGCGCTTAAGTGTACATGCTGACGGGTTCTTTTCTCAATTCCATTTTCTAAAATGGATGAAATATTGGCTTCGGCGGTTCCGTGATATAAAAATTCAGGCGGCTGTATAGCTTCCAAGGCTAAATTGATGTCGATAGAATGTCCCTGACTGGCTCTGATTTTTGTTTTATCATCATTAAAGGCAAATCTTTTTTTATTATTGGTTTCTACCACCTCATCTAATTCTTCGAAAGAAAAATGCACTCTTTTTTTAGCTGATTTTACTCTCAGCTCTTCTACATCTGCCCAGCCGTTTTCATCCAGCTTTAATCCGATACTTTCGGGTTGATGCCTCAAAATGAGGCTTAAAAACTTACTTATTCTTTTTGTTTCTATTTCGTTCATTGTTTGTTTTTTAATTTTTTAATAAGTCTGCTAACCGTAAAATAATCCTGTTTCATTTGATTATAAACAGAAAGCTCATCTCCTGATAATCCTTCCAGTATTTTTTTCTGCTCATACATACAATGCTCAAAATCTTCATCACTTACACAGAGATCCATTTGATCTTCAAGTTCCAAATATTCACTGATGATGGCTTCATCAAGATTATACGAAAGCAGTTTCTCCTTTATATAATTAGACCATGCCAGACCTTCATTATATTTTTCTTTGCGCAATACTTCAATTTTCTTTTTGCTTTCATCCGTTATGTTATAATGATTAAGTCTTCTCCATAATGAATCTTCAATAAGCCCCTCTCCAAACTCTCCTCTGTCCAGAATATATCCCGGATCATAAGTGTTCAGATACTTCAGGAAATTTTCATTTTTATTGGGGTAAATAAATACATTTCGTAGATACATTCCCATTCCAAAAAGAACTGTCAAATCATTAAGCTTTGAAGCTAATGATTCATTCCTGATACCACGGATTGTATTTTCACTCAATTCTTCGTGAATCAAAAAATCAACAGCTTCTTCTACTGTGTTTATTTTTAAGGTCTTCTCTTCAAGGTATTTTGCACGAGCTTTCTCTTCTTCAATCAATTTTTCAGACTCTTCTCCTATAGGAACTGATGGTTTGTAAACCTTTCGAAAAGAATCATAAGATACAATCTCTCTACTGTTTGTTTCCAAATATTTCTTTAACCTCCATGCAAAAAATCTTTTTTCTTCTTCCAAAATCCCAAGGGCCTCTTTCTCAACTTCCTCAGTACGGCCAAAGAAATCAACAGTTTTTATTTTATCAACCATTAAAGTATTGAAGAGTGGTATTTGATTAGTTTCTATCATCAACTCTCCGTCCTTCAATATTTTAAAATTACTGATTGTATTTTCTTCGATCTCGCATTTGATAAGAAACATTCCGTGATCCGGGATATGATCAGGTATAGAACTGGTATAAAAATGCAAAGGAATATCGGAAACAAATTCTTTAAAAAAAATTCTTCCTATTTCCAGTAATTCTTTTTCTGAAATAAATTTATATAGAGTCATCAAGGGTCTTAATTTTGTTAAAATTTATAATATTCGGGAATTAAATATACTGGTATTATATCACCTGTATTGTTTCACCTACATATTCTTTAAAACTAAATTCTGCTATTCCGTTCATTGGTTTTGGTTTAATTAAGCATTATAAAATTCCGGGGAAAAAGTGACTGCAAACCCTGTTTTTTTATTGATCTCCTCTGCATATTGATCATAATAATAAATCTCTGGTGATATTGAAAGCATTACAAATGATTTTTCGTACAAATAAACCCACAAACAAGCTTCAGCGGGTCCCCTTCCTTTAAGTACATTTTGAATTTCAATTCTACTGATCTTATTCAAAGGAATTAATAAAGTTCTCTTTTGATCTGTAAAACCCAACAGACTATTTTGATTATCCATCCAGAGTAAAGACTGATCCTTTAAAATATTCAATACCTCATCTGGTGTCTGAAATAAATAGTCCGGTGAATAATGAACACGGCAATTTCCTAATTTTACCACTTTATTGATTTCTATTCTTCCTTTATATTGCTGCAAAGGGGTGTTCAGAAAGATATCCTCAGGATCATATTTGGAAAACATGTTGGCAAGGGCTTTTAGGAAAGATTTCATTCGCTTATAGGTATTTATGGTTTAGCTTTTCACATAATTTTTCAATATCATCTTTTTTCACCAGTTCGTTAACCCATTCCTGAGGAATATTTTCAAATCCATAATAGATTCCTGCCAACCCTCCTGTAATGGCTCCGGTTGTATCTGTATCTTCACCCAGATTAACGGCTTTCAATACTGCTTCAGAATAGCTTTCTGAGTTTAGAAAGCACCATAAAGACGCTTCCAGACTATGCAGCACATAGCCGCTTCCTCTTATTTCATCTTCGGGATACCCTGAAATATCATTTTTTAAAATCTTTTGAAAAAGTTCAATTTCATTTAAGCTAAACCATTGTTTTTCTGCATATTCCAGAACCAAATTTTGTATATGTGTATATGCTTCCGTTTTATTTTTTTCTTTAATTAATTGAATCGCAAAAATCACATAGATAAAACAGGCAAAAACAGATCGGAAATGCCCATGAGTGATTGTGGAGACTTCTTTTACCGTTTGATAAATCTTTTCAATATTTTCTTCATTCTCTAAATAAAAAGCTAAGGGAAGAATTCTCATCAAAGATCCGTTTCCATTATCTTCTTCAAAAATATTTCCTGAAAACCGGGCGCTTTCTCCTTTAATTAGCCTTGTAATAGCTTCTCTTGTAGTTCCTCCTATATCGAAAAGTCTTCCGTGGGCAGTCCAGTGACCATATTTCACCCATTTCACAAAGCTTTGCCCTATCTTTTCCAGGTTATAGCCCTTTGTAAGTTCTTCTGCCAGACATAATGTTAATGAACTATCATCACTCCAGGTCCCCTTGGGTTGGTTATGCGAGCCAAATTCCTGCATTTCTGTAACAGGAAACTGTTTCAAATATTCTCTGTTTTTAAACTCAACCGGAACTCCTAAGGCATCACCGATGCATACACCCATAATTCCTGCCTTTACTTTATTTTCCATCAGGCAAGGTTTACCAGCTTATCAAATAACAGTTTCATTCCCTGTGTCGCTGTTTCTTTCATCACCACCGCTCTCTGCCCATAGCCAAAGCCTGTTTCATTAGGGTTGATAACAATTAAAAGACAGTCATCTTTGATATCATGGATCAGTCCAGCTGCAGGATATACCTGTAGAGAGGTTCCGATTACCAATAAAATATCTGAGTCTTTTACTATTTCTCTAGCATCCTGATATAAAGGAACATCTTCCCCAAACCAAACAATAAATGGTCTTAATTGCCCCCCATCTTCTGCTTTATCTCCTATCTTGATGTCTTCTTTCTGCTCATAGATCAGCTTTTTATTATTGCATGAGCAAGATTTAAACAATTCACCATGGATATGAAGAATTTTTGTGGAACCGGCTCTTTCATGCAGATCATCAATATTTTGGGTAATGATCTGAACATCAAAATATTTTTCCAGTTCTGCCACTAGTTTGTGGGCTTCGTTAGCTTCCACTTCATGAAGTTGACGTCTTCTCTGGTTATAGAATTCCAACACCAAAGCTCTGTCTTTTTTCCATCCTTCCAGACTGGCCACATCGGTTACACTATGATTTTCCCAAAGGCCGTCTCCATCTCTGAAGGTTTGTATTCCGCTTTCTGCACTGATTCCTGCTCCGCTTAATATGGTTAGTTTTTTCATTGTTTTTTAATTTTGTTTCGTACACTGAGTTTTTTCTGCCACGAATGCCTTTAGATTTGTAAAAGGATTTAGTAATAAATTAGATAATAATTAAATACTGAAGAACCAGAGAAAATAAAGTGAACTAAACGAATG
>NZ_QNVT01000019.1 GCF_003385515.1 Chryseobacterium pennae
AGTAGCTCAAAATGTTGTTACCAGACATAAAAGATTAGCAACCGATACAGAAACAGTGATCACAGAAAACTTTGAGTATGATCACCAGAACAGGCTGCTCGTACACAAACATCAGGTGAATTCCAATCCTGTGGAAATCCTCACCCAGAATACATACAATGAACTTTCCCAGCTGGAATCTAAAAAAGTGGGTGGAGTTTCTGTAGGAACTTCACTCCAGCAGATTGATTATAAATACAATATCAGAGGCTGGATGACTAAAATTAATGATCCTGCTAACCTGAATGGGAAACTGTTTGGGTATGAAATAAAATACACTAATCCAGTTAATCCACTCTATGCCACTGCAAGATACAACGGTAATATCGCAGAAATAGACTGGAATACCTCCAACAATAATGTATTGAAAAGATATACCTATGATTACTATGCAGATAATAAACTGAAGTTTGGGCATTATTCCGAACCCTGGGCAACAGCACCTCAAAACAGTTTTTACAGCGAGTATATTATTTATGACCTGAACGGAAATATCACTCAGTTATACCGTAATACTAAGAACTCCACTACTGGAGTCGCGATGCAGATTGATGATCTTACATATATCTACTCAGGAAACAGGCTTTTGAATGTAAAGGATAATGCTCAAAATAATTTAGGATATGTAGGAGGAGGCAATACCATCTCCTATGATGATAATGGGAATATGACAAGTCATCCGGATAAAAAAATATCTTCCATAAAGTATAATTATCTGAATCTGCCCCAGCAGGTTACCCAGGACTCCAAGGCTATTAATTATGTTTATAGGGCGGATGGAACAAAGGTTAAAAAATCAGGAACGGCTGGTTTAGCTACAGATTATCTGGATGGTTTCCAATATACAGAATCGAATTTGAAATTTGTTCCTACTTCAGAAGGGTATTTTAATTTTGAAAATAATAAGTATATTTACAATTACGCAGACCATTTAGGAAATGTACGATTGAGTTATTTCAAAAATGGTACGGGAATAGAAGTTCTTGAGGAGAATAATTATTATCCTTTTGGGTTGAAACATGAAGGGTATAATATATTAGGAGGTAATCCAAGCTATAATTACAAGTACAACGGAAAGGAATTGCAGGAGACGGGAATGTATGATTATGGTGCCAGGATGTATATGCCGGATCTGGGAAGATGGGGTGTAGTAGATCCTCTGGCGGAGAAAATGACTCGTCATAGTCCTTATAATTATGCGTTTAATAATCCTATTAGGTTCATTGACCCAGATGGAAGGGCACCTTTAACAGATTATTTTGGTTTAAGTGGAAATTATTTGGGAACTGACGGTGTTAATAATGGAAAAGTAAGAGTTGCATTAAATTCTACTGAAGAAAGTAGAATTACATCTTCAATTAAAGACGGAAAAGTAACTCTAAATTCTAATGCCTATTCAGATGGTCTAATTGATCTTCCTTCAGATAATTTAATTTCCAGTATGGATGCAGCTTATTCTAATATGGAAGCTAGCGGAATGAATGAGCAAGCGATCGCAGTGGGAGGTAAAAATGGTTTAGAAGGTTTAGCTACTGTTGCTAGTACGAGTAAGGGAAGTGTAAAAACAGGTTTGGCTGAAAATGAACTTACAGGTAAAGGATATGATATAACACACAATATTCATACTCATGGTGCAGTATTGAAATTTGATACAAGTGGAAATGCTATTGTTGGTGGATTTAATCCATCTGGAGCCGATAAATCTGGAGCACTTTTCACTCAACCAAATGCAGTTTTGGGGTATGATGTTGCAACTAATACAAGTAAAATTACAAGTGCAGAAGTTACAAGCGCTCAAAGTACTATTGGGAATTTTGTTCCATTAAACCCAGCTAATTATAACAAAATAATAACTTATTATAATAATTCTGGTTCCGTTCATAGTATGAATTATGGTACTTTTAAAAATAATGTTGAAGTAATAAAAGTAGGAGCTGCAATGATTAATCTTTCAAGACCTAGACCTCAATAATATGAAAAAACTTATTTTATTACTATTTTTATTTTTATTTTCTTTCATTAATGCGCAAGAATTAAATTTGTATTCTTTAATTAATAAAAGTTATTCTATTAACAAAGGAGATTATTCTACTATTAATAATAAGAAATTAACTTTTATCATACCTAAGAATATCTCTTTTTTAAAGACAAATTTTTTTGAGGAAAAATATTCTTTTGAAATAATACCTTTGAAAAATGAAGATGATTTTAAAAATTTTCTTAAATCTCAAAATGATAATACATTTTTATTCGATATGATAATTGATAATATTTATGAAAACTCTTTAGTTGTAACACTAAAAATAATGTCAACTAATTATAAAATGTATTCTGAAGGTTCTTTTCCTTTTTATATTTTTGAAGATGAAAGGAAGGTGCTTCTTAAATACAATAATAAAAGTAAAAAATGGGTTTTCTCTAAAATAATTGAAGTATCAGACGAGCCCCATACTTAACTTGGAGTTGGTAATGGTAATGTAAACCCGATCTCCCGGATTTTATCCGTGATCAGATAGATAAAGCCCACCGCAATAGCAGTGGGTTTTATCTGATTATGAAATCAAAAACGTTTATAATTATGAATAAAAATCATTTCTTAAAATTACAGATGCCAATGATTACTATCCATTTGGGATGAATCACCTCAATACCGGAAATACATTCTTTGGACAGGGTACTTATAAGAACTACAAGTACAACGGAAAGGAATTGCAGGAGACGGGTATGTATGATTATGGAGCAAGATTCTATATGCCTGACTTAGGAAGGTGGTGGATCCGCTGGCGGAGAAAATGACGAGACATAGTCCTTATAACTACGCGTTTAATAATCCAATAAGATTTATTGACCCTGATGGAAGAGCTCCATTAACTGATTATAAACTTCTACAAGGTGGGAAAATTGAAAGAGTAGACAAAGAAGATGGAAGCGAAAAAAATAGTACAGATACTATATATGCTACTGACGAAAAAGGTAACATAAATAAAAGTAAATCTATTACAATCAATAAGGATGTTATAGGCAACAGATTAGATGGAAGGTCAACAATTCGCGAAGGAGATAAATCAAGGATTACGGATTCTTCTGTATATATCTCTACAGATAGGAAGTCAATGAAAAGCTTTTTTTAATTTCATTAAAGATAACGTAAGAAATGAGTTTAGTTTGGCAGGATATAAAAATGTAAAAGACGGAGGAAAAGAAGTTTTTGCAATTTCCACAGAATATAAAAAATCTCAAGAGGGTGTTGGAGGTTATTTAGCCTGGCAAATTTTAAATAATAAAAATATGAAGATGACAGAGTTTACTCATTTACATCCTGGAGGCACACTTGTTCCATCAGGGTTCAATGGTTATGGTTTACCAAAAGAAGGAGACAGAGGAAATAAAATACTTTTTGAAAACGATTTTTACGAAAATAGAACACCTGATAATTTTAAAATAGTTGTACCAAATTCAAACGAAACAATAATTTATGATTCCTACAAATTTGATATTAAAAAATAAGATCATTATAATTTTTTTACTAATAGTATCCTCCTGTAAATCGACAGATAATAATATTAGTAACATTGTAACCGACGAGGCTGAAAAAATGATAGAAAATTCTTCGAAAATTAAAAGTGAAGATGATGTATTATGCCTTTATAGTACAGTCAGAAATAATGATTCTATAGTAGGAATCGCTTATGGTATGCCTACTTTTGAAAAAAATAAATATTATTTAAAAAAAGTTAGTAACACTCCTTTACTTATTGAAAAAAATATCTATTTAAAATATTTCAAAATTGAAAACTTGAATATTTGTAATGAGACTAAATATTTTAGAGGGGAAAATTATTTTCCTAATATTGGAGAACCATATTTTGTCAATATATTTATAAAAAATGGTAAAGTACAAAAAGTAGAAAGGCAAAATATTCCTGAAAAATAACAATGAGTTTAATTATTAAAGCCACTAATCTTGGTGGCTTTAATAGATATAAGTACAACGGCAAAGAGTTGCAAGAGACCGGTATGTATGATTATGGAGCAAGGATATATATGCCAGATTTGGGAAGATGGGGAGTCGTAGATCCGCTTGCGGAGAAGATGAGAAGACACAGTCCTTACAACTATACATTTAATAATCCTATTCGTTTCATTGATCCCGATGGAAGACAAGGGAAAGATATAATTTATCTTATTCGTGATTCTAAGGGAAATGTTACGGAACAATGGAAATATTCTAGTGGGAGTTTCCGACGTTTGGAAAATGGAAAGTTAGGTGCTAAATATGATGGACGAACACATACAGGTAGTCCATCTTTATTTAAATTAGCAGTTGCTTATCGACAAATTGAAAATTCTGGAAATAAAGAATTGAAAGGCATGTTACACACTTTAGAAAATAGTGACAAAACCCATTGGATAGAAAGTGGAAATAGTGGTAGTAAAGTTTTTCAAGATAGAAATGGAGCTGTATTAGGGCATGGTGTTGGAACTCAGACTCTTTATGATTTTAGCAAAGAAAATAGCAAACAGTTTGAAAAACATGAAGGCATACCCGATTCAAATTTATCTACAGTAACTCATGAAATGAGACATCAGTTTGATTATGATCAAAAAAATATGAAAGATAACCCTCGAAACAATGATCCAAAATCTGGAACTGCGGAAGATCCTGTCGAACAAAGAGCTGTTAAGGCTGAAAATGAGGCAAGAAAAATAGAGGAACTACCTACTAGAACAACTTATGGAGGACAAAAAGTTAATCCTAATCCTCCTAATTATATACTTCCTCAATAATTTTTTATGAAAAAAATAATTAAATTTCTTTTTGTTGGTCTCTTTTTTATTATAATTTCATGTAATAAAAAAGTAGAGTTATCGGATGATTTTATTAAAAATCTTTCGAATGTTAATTCGAATATACCGTCACCATATGTACAGTATAATCTTTACTTGAAAACAATGGATAATAATATTTTTGAAACCAACGTTAAATTTTTAAGTGACATATATATAAAATATTATAATAATGATTATAAAGACTTCTATGATTTTTTAAAGATCGCCTTAAAACAAAAGCTTAAAATAAAGAATTCAGTAGCTAATCATTACGAGTATGGAATTTTTAGCGAGAGTTCTAAAATTGTAGAATTATCTAATAAAGAAATAATCAAAAAATATTTTATTATAGGAGAAGATGTGTTTTATTTTTATCCAAAAAATATTTCAATAGAAGAAAAGAAAACAATTCTATACAAAATGTTTTTAGATGGATATTTAATAACATTTGATGACTATGCAGGAAAGTATATTATTAAAAAATATAATTTAAATAAATAGCAACCCAGCTGCGCAAAGTCTCCTGACTTTGAGCAATCAAAATAAAAGAACCTTTGCAAGAGCAAAGGTTTTTTACTTATACCCCCCGCTGGCGTGAGCTTCTAGCTCGTGCCTCCAAATAATATAGAAATTATTGTATTTGTAATGGCCTTATTATTTTGGAAATGTAAAAGTGAGTTTGGTTTCTTCTATTTTTAGAGTCTGGATCAGTGTATGAACTTTTACTAAAAATAAAACCTGACTTCAGTCAGGCTTATATTTAAATACACTTTTCAGGATCATATGTCCTACAGGCACCATTTTCGCGATATTGACATGTTCCGCTCGGACAGCTTTGTCCAGGTTGTGGAACCCATCCTCCTGAGATCGTTTTTAAATCCGATTTTGTTAGTTTTTTGAGATTTTTCATACGTTTAATTTGGTTTTGGTTACTCTACTCTGTAAGCTTTTCGAGGTCCGCTTGTTACGAATTTATAAAAAAGTTTAAATAAAATTACAACTTATGGGAAAATTTTGAAAATAAATTCCGAAAATAAAATAGCTTGATATATAAGGTGTTTGACCTTAAACTGATAAAATCCATCCAAAATTTTGCTTTACCCAACCACCACAAAAATCATAAAACCAACATTTTCATCTCTCACTGAAAAATCGTATTTTTGTACATCTAAAAAAGTAAAAGAACGAATGAATTCCTACAAAAATCCATTGGAAGAGCGCTATTCCAGTGAAGAAATGTTGTTTAATTTCTCACACAATAACAAATTCCGTACCTGGAGAAAGCTTTGGATCGCTTTAGCAGAGATCGAAAAAGACTTAGGCCTTGAAATTACAGACGAGCAGATCGCTGAATTAAAAGCTAATGCTGAAAATATCGATTTCGATAAAGCAGCAGAATACGAAAAGAAATTCCGTCATGATGTAATGGCTCACGTTCACACGTATGGGGATGTAGCGCCTTCAGCAAAAGGAATTATTCACTTGGGAGCTACTTCAGCTTTTGTAGGAGACAATACAGACTTAATTCAGATCCGTGACGGACTTTTAATCCTGAAGAAAAAGTTGGTTAATGTAATGAAAAACTTAGCAGACTTTGCGATTCAGTACAAAGACCTTCCAACATTAGGATTCACACACTTCCAACCGGCTCAGTTAACAACAGTTGGGAAAAGAGCAACCCTTTGGTTACAGAGTTTGGTTCTTGATATCGAAGAATTAGACTTCTTCCTTGAAACACTTCGTTTCAGAGGAGTGAAAGGAACTACAGGAACGGCTGCAAGTTTCCTTGAACTGTTCAACGGAGATTATTCAAAAGTAAAACATTTAGATAAAGAACTTTCAAAAAGATTCGGATTCGAAAAAGTATTCGGAGTTTCAGGACAGACTTATGATAGAAAGATTGACGCTAAAGTAGTAGCTTTATTAGGAAATATCGCTCAATCTGCACATAAATTCACCAACGATTTACGTTTACTTCAAAACCTTAAGGAAATTGAAGAACCATTCGAGAAAAACCAGATCGGTTCATCAGCAATGGCTTATAAGCGTAACCCAATGAGAAGTGAAAGAATCGGGGCATTGGCAAAATACGTAATGTCTCTAACGACAAGTTCTGCAATGGTAGCTTCTACACAATGGTTTGAAAGAACATTAGATGACTCTGCAAACAAGAGATTAACAATTCCTCAGGCGTTCTTAGCGGTGGATGCAATCCTATTGATCTGGAACAACATCATGAACGGAATCGTAGTATATCCGAACAGAATCAACAAACACATCGAAGAAGAACTTCCTTTCATGGCCACAGAATACATCATCATGGAAGAAGTGAAAGCGGGTGGTGACCGTCAGGAAATTCATGAAGTAATCAGAGTTCACTCTATGGAAGCTTCCAAGAAAGTGAAGGAAGAAGGAAAAGAAAACGATCTGATCGAAAGAATCTTAAACGATGATTCTTTAAAATTAGATAAATCAAAATTAAAAGAAGTTTTAGATCCTAAGAACTTTATTGGGTTCGCGCCGATTCAGACAGAAGAATTTGTCAAGAACGAAGTGCAGCCGATTATAGACCAAAATAAAGACCTTATAGGATTAGAAGCTGATCTTAAAGTATAAAACAATGTGCAGCCTTTTGGGCTGCATTTTTTATTTTAAACCCAACCATGAACAGAATCCTTTTATTCATTACAATGATTCCCGTACTTGCTTTTTCTCAGGAGAAAGAAGTTTTAAAATATTTTAAAGCCAAAGACAATTTAGTAGGGGTAAAAAATCAAAAAGGGGAAGTTATTATTCCTGCACAGTTTAAAATGTATTCAGACCTTAAAGACGGTGATCTGGTAGAAGGAGAAACCATTCTTTTTGATGGCGAGAAAAAAGGTGAGAAATCTCAGAAAAATACCTGGGGATATGTCTATGACAGAAAAGGAAACTTTCTGTACACTCCACTTCTATATGACAACGGACCCGATTATTTTGTAGAAGGGCTAAGACGTTTCGTTAAAAATGGAAAGATAGGTTTTGCAGATAGAAACGGAAAAACGGTTATTGAGCCTAAACATGACTTTGTTGCCTCTTTCAATTATGGATACGCCTCATTTTGTGACGGATGTAAAAGGAACGACGATGATGGCTATGTAAAAGTGCCGGGTGAAAAATGGGGAATGATGAATACCAAAGGAGAAACCGTTCAACCTCTTACAAAATATTCTCAGAATGATGTGAAGATTGTTGGAAAATACTATCCGTATCCTTTCCAATACAATGAAAAAGAAAAAAATATTCTTCAGTTTTTTGAAAAGCAGAATAAGCTGCTATCAGATCTTTATTATGTAAACCAGTATAATAAAATCCCTGAAAAAGAAAAAAAACTGTTTTTTGAAATCGTAGAAAGACCCAAAGAAAACTTTCCCTATTATCAGATCAATACTTATGATTACACAAAGTACGACTTGGGGATGCTTTATCGTTTTAAATTTCTGGTTTCAGAAGATGGGAAAACATTTTATGCCATAACAGCCTATAATGAGAAAGGAGTTCCTTTTGAAGAATGGCTGAGAAAAGAAATAGAAGAAGCAACAAAATTTCAAAAAGAACATCCTGATAACCCAAATAAATTCAAAAATAACCAGAATTAAACTTAATGAGAAAAAATATATTCTTATGTATTGTTGCTTTGGCATTTGTGAAGAACTATGCACAAACAGATAAAACAGTTTATTCCATGATAGATGCAGCAGCTCAGAAAGTTGCAGTAGAATCTAAAGCATATTCCGTTTCCGTTGGAATTATTAAAGACGGAAAAGTCTACACCAAGCACTTTGGCGAAATAGACAAAGGAAAAGGAAATAAAGCAGATGATGATACATATTTCTCCATCGCTTCCGTTACCAAGCTTTTTACAGGTCAGTTATTGGCTCAGGCAGTGCTGGAAGGGAAAATAAGCCTTGATGATGATGTACGTAAATACCTCAAAGGATCTTATCCTAACTTAGAATATAATGGAGTTCCTATAAAAGTTCGCAACTTAATTTCTTACGAAACAGCGCTTCCAAGAAATCTTCCTATTGATGATGAATTAAGGAAAAACATGAACGATGAGACCGCTTTTCTTTACGAGAAGCTCAATAAAGGCTATACAAAAGAAGACTTTAAAAAAGATCTGGCCACTGTTACATTAAATATGGAGCCAGGTAAAGAATATAAATACAGCAATTTAAGCCTTGAGTTGACTGGTCTCATGCTTGAAAATATTTACGGAAAAAGCTATGAAACGCTTTTGAAAGAAAATATATTTTCAAAAGCTGGAATGAACCATACCAAACTGGAACTTGGTAAAGATGAAGCTCAGGCCAATGGATATCATGAAAATTATCGTCTGATGCCCGTTTCACAAAGCCTTTTATGGGGCTCAGGTGGATCGAAAACCGAATCTACAATGGGAGATATGGTGAAGTTTTTAAAAAAAGAACTGAATCCACAAGATAAAATAGTACAGGAGTCCCAAAGGAACATTAACAACAGCAAAGAAGGCTGGTATGGATATTTTTGGGATAAATATTGGATTACTGAACATGGTAAAAGAGGATTCAAACATGGTGGATCCTATGGAATAAATACCTTGTTTACGGTATTTCCTGAACTGAATATCGGAATCTGTATAATAGTGAACATCAATGGACCTGAAACATTTACTGCACTTTATAATGGAACGGATAGTTTAGTAGCCGATCTTATTTCAACCTCAGAAAAAAAACAGGTATATGGATATTCCGTAAAGGGAGATAAAATCGTTTTTTCTTACACACACCCGAAAAACCTGAACGGAAACCTTATCAATACTGTTGCTGTAACAGGAAGTTTCAATAATTGGGATCCTGAAAATAAAGAATATCAGATGATAAAAAAGGATAAAAACCTTTATGAATTGGAGGTTCCTGTATCCCATTTTGAAAAAGGAAAAACCTATTCTTTTAAATTGGTATTGAATAAAGAAGAATGGATAGGAGCCTCTAAAAATGCATCCAATAACGATGGTACCAAAGATCATAATCTGACATTGGTATTATAAGAAAAAGATTGAGGAAAAAGAAAGTAAAAAGAGTAAATTTGTACTCAATAATATAGAGCGGATGATAACGCTTAAAGTAGGATTAATACAGAAAGGATAATAAGCCACAATCTGATATGGATTCTCCGAAACCCAGAAAAGTAAAAGAAAAATAAATCTAATATTAAAATCTGACATCTAATGTCTAATAACAAAAGAATTTTCGTAGAAAAAAGAGGAATTTTCGATGTTGAAAGTCCAAAAATTTTTGATGAAGTAAAAGCAGTTGTTCCGGCAATTCAAAGTGTGAAAGTATACAATGTGTATGATATTTTCAACCTGAATGACGGGGAATTTGAAAAAGTAGTAAACAATACTTTTGTAGACCCTGTTACTGATATTTTACATACAGAAAACCCTGCAAAAAGCATCCACTTCGGAATGGAGTTCCTGCCTGGTCAGTATGATCAGAGAGCAGATTCTGCACAGCAGTGTATTGCTTTACTGACAGAAAATGAAAAATCAAAAGTAAGAAGTGGAAAGCTGATCGAATTCGTAGGAGTTTCAGAAGCTGATTTGGTGAAAATCAAAGACCTTTTGATCAATAAAGTAGAATCTCAGGAAAAAGACCTTTCTGTGTTGGATATTCCTGCTGATGAAACACCTTCAAAAGTATTAATCCACGAAAATTTCATCAATTTTAACGATGCTGAACTTGAAAACTTCTATAACAATCACGGTTTTGCATTAGGATTAGATGACCTGAAGTTTATTCAGGAATATTTTAAAACAGAAGAAAGAAACCCTACAGAAACAGAACTCAAAGTATTAGACACCTACTGGAGCGATCACTGTCGTCACACGACTTTCGAAACAGAATTGTCAGACATTCAGTTTGAAGGGAAATTCAAACATACATTGGAAACCATTTTCAATGACTATATCGAAAAAAGAAAATTCTTAGGCCGTGAGCTGAAGCCTATTTCCTTAATGGATTTAGCAACAGTTTGTGGTAAATTTTTCCATAAAACAGGCAACCTTGACAACCTTGTTATCTCTGATGAGATCAATGCCTGTACCATTCAGATTGAAGCTGAATACGATGGTAAAAAAGAACCTTGGTATTTACTATTCAAAAACGAAACACACAACCACCCAACAGAAATTGAGCCTTTCGGAGGAGCATCTACCTGTTTAGGAGGAGCGATCAGAGACCCTTTATCAGGAAGATCTTTCGTATTCCAGGCAATGAGATTAACGGGAGCTGCAGATGTTTTAGAATCGGTAGACAAAACATTACCAGGAAAATTGCCTCAGAAAACCATTACAAAACAGGCTGCCAACGGATATTCATCTTACGGAAACCAGATTGGTCTTGCAACTACGATGGTGTCTGAAATTTATGATGAAGGCTATAAAGCCAAAAGAATGGAAGTAGGTTTTGTTACCGGAGCCGTTCCTGTAGACTGGGTAAGACGTGAGAAGCCTGCGAATGGTGACTCTATCATTATTTTAGGAGGGGCTACAGGCCGTGATGGAGTAGGCGGAGCAAGCGGAAGTTCAAAAGAACAGGATGAGACTTCTATTCATACTATGAGTTCCGAAGTTCAGAAAGGAAATGCGGTAGAAGAACGTAAGATCCAGAGGTTATTCAGAAATCCTGAACTGACAAGATTAATCAAGAAATCAAACGATTTTGGTGCAGGAGGTGTTTCTGTAGCTATTGGTGAAATTGCAGACTCTTTAGAAGTAAACCTTGATGTATTACCATTAAAATATGAAGGGTTAAACGGGACAGAATTAGCCATCTCTGAGTCTCAGGAAAGAATGGCGGTCGTAGTAGATCCAAAAGACAAAGAAAAGTTCATCAAATTCTGTGAAGCTGAAAACATTGTTGCTGTAGAAGTAGCAAAAGTAACAGATTCAGGAAGAATGCAGATGTTCTGGAAAGGAGATAAAATTGTAGACCTTTCAAGAGCATTCCTTGATACCAACGGATGTTCAAAATCTCAGGAGGTGAAAATCAACCATCTTGAAGAAGTAAAGACAGAAACTAAGGTATTCAACGAAGAAAACTTCGTGAATATTTTAAAAGATAAAAACGTAGCTTCCCAAAAAGGATTATTGGAAATGTTCGACTCTTCAGTAGGAGGAACAACCGTTGCAATGCCTTTAGGTGGAAAATACCAGCAGACCCTAATGGAAGGAAGTGTGCAGACATTACCGATCTTAGGAGCTAAAGATATCAAAACTGTGTCCCTGGCAAGCTGGGGATTCGATGCTGAAATCTCAAAACAGAACTCATTATTGGGGTCATCTTACGCTGTTGTAGAAAGTGTGGCGAAGATTGTTGCAATGGGAGGTGATTATAAAAACATCAGATTAAGCTTCCAGGAATATTTCGAAAAACTAGGTCAGGCTCCTGAAAAATGGGGTAAACCTTTAGCTTCACTTCTTGGTGCTTATGATGCACAGATCAACCTTGGATTGGCAGCAATCGGTGGTAAAGATTCTATGAGTGGAACCTATCAGGATCTGAATGTTCCGCCAACATTAATTTCTTTTGCATGCGCTAACGGAGAAAAGCAAAATATCATTTCCCCTGAATTTAAAACAGCAGGAAACAAAGTATATTTCTTCAACCATATCGCTCAGGAAAACGGTCTTCCAAACTATGATGCTTTAAAAGATGTTTATGAATTCATTTTTGAAAACATCAAGTCAGGAAAAATTGTTTCTGTAAAAACAGTAAAAGATGGTGGTATTGCAGTAGCATTGGCAAAAATGAGTTTCGGAAACAGATTGGGAGCTGAAATCAACGCTGATGAAAATACTTTATTAGCTAAAAACATCGGTAGCTTAATCATCGAAGCTAAAGAAGAACTAAACAATGCATCTCTTCAGATAATAGGAGAAGTAAAAGATTCTGGTATTTTAAAGATCAATGGTCTTGAGTTCAGCATCTTGAATCTTGTGTCTGCTTACACAGGTACATTCGAAAACCTTTTCCCAACAACAGAAAAAGAAAAGATTACGGTTGAAATTGATGAAAAATCAAACTCAATCAACCCAAGAAATATTATTATCAAAAAACACGGAATTGCACAGCCTAAAGTATTTGCTCCGGTGTTCCCGGGAACAAACTGTGAGTATGATACCTTAAACGCATTCCAGAAAGAAGGGGCTGTAGTAAGCAGCTTACCTTTGATCAATATCAGCCACCAATTATTGGATGAAAGTATTGATGCATGGGTAGAAGAAATAAAAACTTCTCAAATCTTAGCCTTCTCAGGAGGTTTCTCTGCAGGTGATGAGCCGGATGGTTCTGCTAAGTTCATTGTCAACGTTTTAAAGAACGAGAAGATGAGAAATGCAGTTCACGAATTACTAGACAGAGACGGGATGATTATTGGAATCTGTAACGGGTTCCAGGCTTTGGTTAAATCCGGATTATTACCTTACGGAAGAATTAAAGATTTAGATGAAAACTCTCCAACATTGGCTCATAACGCTATCAGAAGACACATCTCTCAGATGGTAACGGTAAAAGTAGTGAACGATGAAAGCCCATGGTTAAAAGGAATGAAAGGGCAGACTTTCACCATTCCTATTTCTCACGGTGAAGGACGCTTCATAGCCTCAGAAGAAGAGATCAAGAAGTTATATGAAAACGGACAGATTGCAACACAGTACATCGATTTCGATGGAAACATTGCCCACGGAATGCCATTTAACCCTAACAATTCATTATTTGGAATTGAAGGCGTTACCAGCCCATGTGGAAAGATCTACGGAAGAATGGGACACCCGGAAAGATTTACGGAAGGTCTCATGAGAAATATACCAACCGCGAATTATCACAATATATTCAAAAACGGTGTAGAATACTTCAAGTAAAAAATCAACCTCATAGAATTTCAATATCTATGAGGTTTTTTTTTACTATTTAATCAATAAGTTTATATTTTTGTACCATTACAATTAGAAAAAACAAAACGATAACCGATGAACGAAGAACATTCTTCTGAGCCCCAAAAAGAAATCAAAAGAATAGACGCCCATTACATCTCGCACGAGATACAGCACCTTTTACATTTTGATAAAGGCTTTCCTTTTACTTTTAAAGAAGTTTTGATACGCCCGGGAAAAGCCGTAAGAGAATATCTTAGAGAAAACCGTGAAAAATATGTAAAACCAATCGTGTTTTTAGTTTTCGCAGCAGTTCTTTATACTTTCATTATTCATTTATTGCATATTGACGTTCTCATATTTAATATAAAAGGATTTGAGGAAACGAAACAATGGGAAAATAATATAAATACCGAAGCTATCAATAGCTGGATAGATTCTCATCTTGCATATTCTGCTTTGATTATTGGATTTTTTATGGCTTTGTGGACAAAAATATTCTTTTACAAAAAGGGATATAACTTATTTGAAATCTTCGTATTACTATCCTATATTTTTGGTGTGTTTTTTATTTCACTTCTATTCTTTCTATTGCTCACAAAGCTTACTGGCTTGTTGATGATCACCCAAATTGGGGTGTTTTTGCTTCAGATTTACTTTGTATGTGCAATAGGGCAGTTTTTTGGAGAAAAAGTCTTTTTAAATTACGTTAAAAGTTTAATTTGTTTATTTTTAGGAGTTGTTACCTACAAATACACTTTGATTTTATTGGCTTACCTGATCCATCTTTTTTAAGTGAAATCTATTGTAATAGAAAAGGCTATCACATTTTAGGAATCATCATATATCATTAAAAATGAAATTGAATACCTCGAATAACAATACAGGGAAAATGATTGTCATCCATGGTGATCATTTTTCATCTTTAGAAGGATTTTATGAAGAAGTTTCCAATGTTTTAATGAAAGACACAGATTGGAAAGTCGGAACCTTAGATGGTTTTGATGATATTCTCTATGGTGGTTTCGGAATCTTTGAAAATAAAGAAGAAATTGAAATTATCTGGAAAGAATCACAAAAATCAAAAGAAGATTTAGGGCTTAAAGCCACTCAGGAGTTCTACAAAAACAAGATCCGACATGGAAAACCTTTTAATATTGAATTAGCCCAACAAAAATTAAATGATTTACTGGAAGGAAAAGGGCAGACATTGTTTGGTATTCTGATAGAAATTATCGAATCACATACAAATATCACTTTGACGTTAGATTAATAAGCAATAAGCAATAAGCAATAAGCAATAAGCATAAGCAATAAGCAATGAGTGGGAATTTTAGATATTAATGACACGTATTATTTTCAAAGCTTGCCACCTCGCTTCATCGAATCAACTTGTTGATTGCATCTTTGCTTCCTAAAATATACACTATAAGAATAAAACCTTTGCGTTAAAAATATATTTAAGTCCCTTTTCTTAATTCCTTAAAGATCCTTATGATTCAAAATTTTCTTACTACAATTTTACATTTAAAAAATCTCACAGATTAAGTGGATTTCGCAGATTTTTATCTTACTTTGAAGAATAATTGAAAAGCTTTACTGTAAAAGTAACAATCAAAAAACAAAAGAATTAATTGAATGAAGAAAATAGTATATGGGTTGTTCTTCGGAGACAGTATAACGTACGGAGAATATGATGGTGTTTTTGGAGGCTGGGTAGATATTTTAAAAAGATATGCCCTTCAAAAATTCCATGAAGGAAATGGGGATGAACTGATTTTATTCAATTTAGGAATCGGTGGCGAAACCACAGAAGGGTTATTGAAGCGAATGCCTGTAGAATTAAGGGCAAGAAATTCTACCGATGGAAATCTGGTTTTCATCAGTTATGGGGCGAATGATCTTGCTATAAAAGAAGGAATGCAGATCGTGAATCCTGAAAAATTTAAATATAATATCATCACAGCGGTTCAGCATGCCCAGGAGTTTTCTAATGACATTTATCTGGTAAGCATTCTTCCTATATCTAAAAATATAGATGGAGTAGTGGTTAGTTCAGGGAAACTCAGATCAAACGAGGAAGTGATCACTTACAACGGGATCCTTAAGGATATTGCAAAAGAATATTCCTTGACCTATATTGATTTTCATTCAGCTTTGTTTGAGGATAAAGAAGTTCTGCTTTCCGCAGATGGGGTTCACCCCAATGAGAAAGGCTATGGAATGATGGCCGAAATAGCAATTCCAATCATTGAAAAATATCTGTAATACCTTTTGTATGTTGCTGTATCATCCGAAAGATAAGATGCAGAGATTACTGTTTGGTTAGCAACAGAAAAAGGTAATAAATAGTCGAATATCAACATCAATAAACGGGCTTTAGCCCGTTTTATATTTTAAAGACCTATCCATTGGCTTGAGCCAAAACATAAAATATCATTTCATTCCCTATTCTCGGCATTATTCATTCTAAAATTCTCTCCTGACAAACAGTTGTCACAACTTCCCTCTATCTTTGACTTACAACAAAAAATCAAACAATGAACAACGTAAAAGTGGAACCTTTTAAGATAATCGGAATTGCAGTAAGAACAACCAATGAGAATGAACAGGCAGCCAAAGATATTCCGGTATTATGGGAGAAATTTATGAAAGAAAATGTACTGGAGAATATCCCACACAAAATGGATACTACTGTTTATTCAATCTATACAGAGTATGAAAAAGACCATACAAAACCTTATACTACGCTGTTAGGATGCAAAGTAGAAAATCTTGATCATATTCCGGAGGGAATGGTCGGAAAGTCTTTTGATGGCGGAGATTATGTGAAATTTTCCCCAAAAGGAAATCTGGCAGAAGGGTTGGTGATTAATGAATGGTTTAAAATCTGGGATATGGATCTGGGCAGAGCCTTTACCGCTGATTTTGAAATATATGGGGAAAAAGCACAAAATCCATCCGATGCAGAAGTAGATATTTTGATTGCCGTGAAATAAAACTCAGAAAAACTAAGCCTCCTGTCTTGATAAACTTTTGAATTGAAGACGTAATATTCCCCTCCTCCGGAGGGGTGTCAAATTAAAGATTTGGCGGGGTGGTCAAACAATATACTTCCAATATACAAGAACCCCAATAATAGCAGAAGCAATGGCTACTAGAATAACCGCTCCGGCTGCAATATCCTTAATAAAGCCAATTCTTTTATCAAAATCCGGTTGAATGATATCACATATCTTTTCTATGGCTGTATTGAAAATTTCAGCACTTAAAACGGCTACAGAAGCTATGAGAATAAGGGCTGCGTCGGTTGAAGTAAGTCTTAAATAGAAAATAAGGAACAGGTTAATGAAAAAAGCCACAAGCTCAATCTGAAAATTTCTTTCCGTTTTGATCATCATAAAAACACCCCGGAAAGCATTCAGAAAACTTTTATGAAGAGTAGGTTTTTGCATGTTCCTTTACTTTTTTGAACAAATATAGCTTTTGTATTTTGATTGTTGCAGTTAATCTGTTATATTTGGAAAACTAAGATTACAATATATTCAGCAGTCAATATTTTGATACAAAATATACCGCTATGGAAACCAGAACGTAATATCGGATCTGAAACCCCATTGACGATCTTTGTTAAAAACTCGTCGGGAATATTCTTTTCTTTGTTGTATGTATTTATTATATTTGTAGAAACTTATTTTATAAATCTATGAAATTTATTATTTCAAGTGGTGAACTGCAGAAGGCGTTGCAAACTGTAAGTGGCGTAATATCAAGCTCTCAATCGAGACCGATTTTAGAAAACTATCTTTTTGAATTAGACGGAAATAATGTTACCATTACAGCATCTGACGGCGAGACAACTCTTGTAACTTCTCTGGAAGTAAAGTCTGATGATTCAGGTAAATTTGCTGTTCCTGCTAAAATTTTTCAGGATTTTATCAAGACATATGGAGAACAGCCTTTAACATTTGTTGTAAAGGACAATGCGGAAGGAACTGGAAGCCAGCTTGAGATTTTAGATGAAAAAGATAATTTCGCAGTAGCATTAGATAATGCCGATGACTATCCCGAATTGCCAGAATTCGACGCTTCTCAAAGTGTTGTAATGCCGGCTGGAGTTTTGTCCGAAGCTTTAACCAATACATTATTTGCCACCAGTAACGATTCACTTCGTCCGGTAATGACAGGAGTATTATTCCAGTTTACAGAAAACGAAACCAATTTCGTTTCTACAGACTCTCACAGACTTGTTGTTTACAAAAGGTCAGACCTGATGAATGCTGAGCCAATGGAGTTTATCATGCCTAAAAAACCATTGAATATTTTCAAAAATATTCTGGCAAGTTCTAATGAAGACGTAAAAATCGACTTCAATGAGAACATGGCTAAATTTACCTTTGATAAACATATCTGGATCTGTAGACTGATCGATGGTAAATATCCAAACTATACAGCGGTAATCCCTAAAGAAAACCCGAATGTGCTGACAATTAACAGAAACCTTTTATTGGGAGCAATCAAGAGAGCGTCTATCATGTCTAATAAATCTACCAACCAGGTAAGATTCAAACTTTCAGGAAATATTCTTCACCTTCATGCAGAAGATACTGAATATGCAAATAAAGCAGACATGCAGATTCCTTGTGATTATAATGGAGAAGATATCAATATCGGATTCAGCTCTAAGTTCTTAACGGAAATGTTGACGATATTAGGTTCTGACGATATTACAATGAAAATGTCTCAGCCTAACAGACCAGGAATCATTGAACCACTTGATGGTCTTGAAGAAAACGAAAATATCTTAATGTTATCAATGCCGGTAATAGGATTGTAAGATTAAAATAACAAATACAAAAAGCTGGAGTAATCCAGCTTTTTTTGTTTGTTATAGTCAAAATATTGAACCGTTAAGAAATATGAAGATTTTAAGAAAAGTTAAGCTACATCAAAGACGGATTCAGGATGCTGCTAGCTAAGTGAAACGCCTTTGCGCCCTTAAATTATACATTATCATTATAAAACCATTGCGTTCCTTGCGTTAAAAATCAAGTAATATAGATTGTTTAAAGGCTAAGTTCGCAAAAAAGGATTATAATAAGGCTGTATATTTTTGTTCGCAAGAGCATTTCATTCAGCAGAGATGATGCATGATAGGTTAAATGAATGTTTAGAATCAGTAGATTAGCCTTAGCTGAGTGAAGTGCCATTGCGATCTTAAAAAATAATACGGTGTAATTATAAAATCCTTGCGTACGCCGCGCTAAAAGAATATATATAAGTAAAATTATAACGTTCTTTGTAATGCAGAACAACGCTCATCATGGAAATTAAAATACAGTCTTACCGAATTTCAGATTTTCCTTCCCATTTTACCACTGAAAACTACAGTGTTGTTTTATGGAAGGGTTCCGGTGTTTTTTCTGTAAATGATATCAATTATCTTTACAAAGAATATAATATCTTATTTCTTTCACCCTATCAAAAGTTGAAACTGGTTTCAGAGACGGATGAGAATATTGATGTTCTTCTATTTCATGGAGATTTTTATTGCATAGAGTATCATAAAGAAGAAGTAGCCTGCAACGGACTACTTTTCAATAATATTTATCTGAATCCCGGCATAGAACTCTCAAAAGAAAACTATGAATACATTCTTGAGCTTTTTAATCATATAAAAAAGGAAGAAACAGAAAATCATCAGTTTTCACAATCTATTATTAAAACATATATCCAGCTGATTTTTGCCATTTGCAGTAAGCAAAAAAGCGGAATTGAAAACAGTTCAGTAATCAAGGAGAAACTACCCAACAAATACGCTGTAGAATTTCAGAAACTACTGGAAGGGAATTTTAAAAATGAAAAAGAGCTTTCATTTTATAGCGATCAACTCAATATTACCAACAATACCTTAAGTAAAGTGGTCAAAAAAGAGTTTTCCAAAACACCTACTCAGCTGATTAATGAGAGAATTATTCTGGAATCCAAAAAGCTTCTTCATTTGACATACCGTTCCATAAAAGAGATTGCTTCAGAGCTGGGATTTGATGATGAATTCTACTTCAGCAGGTATTTCAAAAAAGCTGTGGGCTGTTCTCCCAAACAATATCGGGAAAAAGTAGGCATTTCTGTGGTGGCAAAAATGTCCATATAATGTCCTGAAATGTCTATGTTTGGGCTGTAAGCATGTGAATATCTTTGTTAAAAAAGTAAATCTTATGCAAAACAGTAGCTTATACAGCCGTTTATTAAAGTTAGATGATTATTTCTTCAATTTTCTGAGAATATCAATATGTATTGTCATGGTCTGGATTGGCGGGCTTAAAGCATTTCAATATGAAGCTGATGGAATTGTTCCCTTTGTTGCCAATAGTCCGCTGATGAGTTTTTTCTATAAAAATGCAGGAAACAAAGTCCTGAATAAGGATCAAAAGCTTGTTTCTGAATACACGATATATAAGAATCCGGAAGGAAAAGTTGTACAGAAGAATATCAACTGGCACACACAGAATGGGACCTATACCTTTTCCTATGGGCTGGGAACGATGATTGTGATCATAGGAATTGTAGTGTTTCTGGGAATTTGGTTTCCTAAAATAGGTGCTGTAGGAGCGGCTTTGACCTTTTTTATGTCTCTGGTTACCTTATCTTTTCTCTTGACCACTCCAGAAGTGTATGTCCCTGATCTTGGTGGAGATGGCCCGACGATTCAATATGGATTTCCATATCTTTCAGGAGCAGGACGTCTTGTTTTGAAAGATATTATTATGATGGCAGGTGGATTGGTTTTATTTTCAGATAGTGTAAAGAAATTGGTAAAGCCATTCTAGCCAATTTTTAATGGCTTACCAAAAATTAGATTGAAAGTACAGCACAGAGTGATCTGCTCAGCCTTCCCGGAAGAAATCTATTAAAATTATTTCTCTTAAAGTTGGTTCTAAATTTCTGTATTTCTCAAAAAAACACGACATTTGTACCGCGAAAAACCGACTCGATAATTGAGCGGAATTTCAAAAAAAGTTTCAAAAATAGTGCAGATGGAACCTGATGTTTCGTTTGACGAATTAAACAAGTAGATAGATAAGCAAATGAAAATATCAAACAACTGGCTGAAGGACTTTGTAAAAACGGAATTAAAAACTGAAAGAATCGGTGAGTTCCTTACAGATATAGGTCTTGAGGTTGAAGGGATAGATAAATTTGAAAGTGTGAAAGGCAGCCTGGAAGGAATTGTTGTAGGTAAAGTTTTAACTTGCGAGAAACATCCTAATGCCGACAAACTGAAGAAGACAACAGTAGACGTAGGAAACGGAAAAATATTGAATATCGTTTGCGGAGCTCCTAATGTAGAGGCAGGACAAACTGTTCCTGTAGCCGTTGTCGGAACCAAAATCTATGATAAGACCGGAAACTTTTTTGAAATTAAAGAAGCAAAAATCAGAGGCGAAGTTTCTCAGGGAATGATCTGTGCTGAAGATGAGCTTGGTTTAAGCGAAGATCACGGGGGAATCATGGTTTTAGATGAAACCAAGTATGAAGTAGGAAAAAACTTTGCAGACTATTTTGAATTGACCAATGATGAGGTTCTTGAAATTGGTTTGACACCAAACAGAACAGATGCAATGTCTCACTATGGTGTGGCAAGAGATCTGCATGCATTTCTTTCTACCAATCAGCAAAAGTCGCAATTTAATAAATTGGCTTCCGAAGTTTTAAATAATGAAGGAACTCACGATTTCAAACTGGAAATTGAAGATGCAGAGCTTTGTCCAAGATATATTGGCGCTGTAATTGAGAATGTAAAAGTTACAGAATCTCCAAGTTGGTTAAAAGACAGATTGAAAGCAATCGGCTTAAGCCCGATTAATAATGTTGTAGATGTTACAAATTATATTCTTCACGGATACGGGCAGCCGCTTCACGCATTTGATGCTGATAAAATAGCAGACAAAAAAGTGAAAGTGGGTGTGGTAAAGCCAGGGACAAAATTCACTACACTGGATGGAGTAGAAAGAACACTGAACGGTACTGAGATCATGATTAAAGATGGTCAGGATAGCCCAATGTGTATTGCCGGAGTTTTTGGTGGTGAAAATTCAGGAGTATCTGAAACTACAAAAACAATATTCCTTGAAAGCGCTTATTTCAATCCGATTGCCGTAAGAAAAGGTGCGAAACTTCACAGTTTAAATACAGACGCTTCTTTCAGATTCGAAAGAGGAGTAGACCCGAACCTTACAAGAACAGCAATTACTCACGCCATTAAACTGATTCAGGAAATTGCAGAAGGAAAACTGGTGGGTGAGCTTTTAGAAGAATATCCTAAGAAAATAGAAGATAACTATGTGATCCTGAGATTCTCTAAAATTGAACAGATTTTAGGAACAAAAATTCACAGAGAAAAAGTAAAAGAAATCCTTAAAGCATTGGAAATTCAGGTTTTAAACGAAATTCCTAACGGTTTTGAAATCTCTGTTCCTGCTTACAGAGCAGATGTAACAAGAGAAATCGACGTTATTGAAGAGATTTTAAGAATCTACGGATACAATAAGATCGATGCTCCACAAAAGATTTCATTTACCCCAGTGAAGTTAAGTGCAAATGATCAGGATGAACTGGAAAACAGTTGGGCAAAAACTTTACAAAGCCTTGGTTTCAATGAAGTAATGAACAATTCATTGACTTCTGTAAAAGACGAAACTGATGCCGTAAAACTATTGAATCCTTTAAGCGGTGATCTTGCCTTCATGAGAAAATCTCTATTAGAAGGGCTTCTTCAGAATACTGTTTACAACATCAACAGAAAGAATGAGGATATCAAATTCTTTGAATTAGGAAAGATCTACCACAAAAGAGAGAAGTACGAAGAAAGAAAACAATTAGCGATTATTGTTTCCGGAAGAGATGTAGCTGAAAACTGGCTGCAGCCTAAATCTGCAGTAAGCTTCTACAACCTTAAGGCTTATGTAAAAGTTTTATTGGAAAGATTAGCCGTAAGTTATAAAGAAGTAGCTTTATCTGACGAAAGATTCTCTGATGCATTAGCTTATGAAGCAGATGGTAAAATTTTAGTAAGAATCGGTAAAGTAGCTCCGGCGTTATTGAAGGATTTTGATATCGATCAGGATTGCTTCTATGCTGAAATAGAGCTTGAATTGGCTCAGGAATTACGTTCTAAAAACGAATTGAAGTTTAAAGACATTCCGAAATTCAACAAGATCAGAAGAGACTTAGCTTTATTGATTGATAAGACTGTTAACTATCAGGAGCTTTACCAGATAGCGAAGAAAAATAAATCTCCATTCATCAAGAATATTAATTTATTTGATGTGTATGAAGGTAAGAATCTTCCGGAAGGTAAAAAGTCTTATGCCATGAGCTTCGAGCTGTTAAATGAAGAAAAAACACTGGAAGAAAAAGAAATTACAGAAGTAATGGATTCTTTAATTAAAGCTTTCCAGAAAGAATTCAACGCAGAATTAAGATCTTAATTTAAAGATTACAGAAATATTATGAAACGGGCTTTTTAAAGTCCGTTTTTTGTTTTTAAATTATTTCTAGGTAGACTATGAAATAATATTCTATGTGTCCTTTAGTTTGTAAACTTAATTTCTTTTTACAAACTAAGGACACATAGGCTTTATCTGCTGATAGATTATTCGCGCATTCATGACATTAGAAGAAGCATACAATTTTATCGGAGATAAAATCCTTGCGCCCTAAAAAACAGCAGATTCTCAAAAACATTGCGTCTTAGCGTTTCCAACCTGTAAGACAGTATTTCAATGTTGATATTGCTTAGCTCGCACTGATAGGTTGTGATATTTGTGAAATTAATATCTAAAGAAGAGTCGGTAAGATCAGTAATTTACATTTAAAATAAAGTAAAAATATCAACTGTTAAAGAATAATAAAATTTATCGCAGCCCGTTTAAATAATATAAAATCCGTAAATTTGGGTTAATTCAAAAAGTAAAAAATGAAAAATCTTTTTTTAAGTATATGTACAGTAGCAGTATTGGCTTCGTGTGGATCCATGACAAGTCCATCTGCTTCTAAAGTAGGAAAAGCCCAGCCAGCTCTTGCCAGTACAAAATGGACGTTGGCAGATAATGTAAAAGGCAAAGTCCCGACATTGAACATTGAAGGTGAAAAAATTAATGGAAATGCAGGTTGTAACAACTATTTCGGAACCGCTACCATAGATCCTTCTACAGGAGGTTTCTCAGCAGGGCAAATGGGATCTACAAAAATGATGTGTAACAATATTGGAGTAGAGCAGAACTTCATGGATATGATGGGGAAAGCTAACAAATATGTAATTTCCGGAACCACTCTGGAGCTTTATAAAGACAATCTTTTATTATTGAAATTCAATAAATCAGAATAAAAAGAAAAAGGAACTCAATTTGAGTTCCTTTTTTATGATTTGGATGTAATTAATCTTCCTCTTCTTCGTCGTACTTAGCCAACTCTTCATCGCACCATTTGAATGCTGCTTCTACCACTTTCGTAGCTTCGTCTGCCATAGTCTCTTCGTCGTCTCCTTCAAGATCGTCTAACCACTCAACTTCCTCTTCCTCAACGTTTAGGATAAATCTTGGATATTCTGTGTGGACTACGAATAGATCTTCTGGAAATTCCGAATTATCTGCTAATAAAAACTTTGGTAATTTCATTTTTTTAATGTTTTAACTTTCTCAAAGATAAATAAAATTATTGACTTAAAATGAGTTCAAAAACATTTTTGAAACTTTTTCAGCTTTTTTACTTTCAGAATAATCATAGAAGCCTTCTCCTGATTTTACACCCAGTTTTCCAGCTGTGACCATGTTTACAAGCAATGGATTCGGAGCATATTTTGGATTCTTGAATCCATCATACATTACATTCAGGATAGCAAGACATACATCAAGACCAATGAAGTCTGCCAGTTGAAGCGGTCCCATCGGGTGAGCCATGCCCAGCTTCATTACTGTGTCTATTTCCTCTACACCGGCAACACCATTGTAAAGAGTTTCGATAGATTCGTTGATCATTGGCATTAAGATTCTGTTAGCCACAAAACCAGGATAGTCGTTTACTTCTACAGGAATCTTTCCTAGTGTTTTACTCATTTCGTAAATAGCAGAGAACGTTTCTTTAGATGTAGAATATCCTTTGATGATTTCTACCAGCTTCATAATTGGTACCGGATTCATGAAGTGCATTCCGATCACTTTATCTGCTCTTTTTGTAGCCGCAGCAATTTTTGTAATAGAAATAGAAGACGTATTGGTTGCAAGGATACAGTCTGTAGGTGCCAATTCATCCATCTGGCCGAAGATCTTTAATTTAAGATCAAGATTTTCAGTAGCCGCTTCTACGATAAGATCAGCCGCTCCTACAGCATCATTAAGTGCTGTGAAAGTCGTAATATTACCTAAAGTTTCAGCTTTTTGCTCTTCCGTAAGGTTCCCCTTTGCAATGATTCTGTCAAGGTTCGTAGTAATGGTTTTCAATCCTCTGTCTAAAGCATCCTGGGATACATCCACAAGATTTACTTTAAATCCACTTTGTGCGAAAGTGTGTGCAATACCATTTCCCATGGTTCCTGCTCCGATAACTACAATGTTTTTGATCATTTTTCCTTTATTTTTTATAGATAGTTAAATTTCTTGCATTCATAAGATCCTCCTGATGAGCGATATCAGTGGAATCAAAACCAACATTTCCGGTGTTTGCCTGTTTTTTATTGTTGTTTTGATTAGAAACAGCAGCAGTAAGCCCCCGTACAAGGCGTTTTCTCTGATTAACGGTAAGAAAATCGGTTCCTACATATAACTGATATTCACCTTCTCTGCCTACGCCCTTTTCTATAAGGATTTCCAGGCTTCTTATCTGGTTTTTTCTTTTAAACTCTTTAAGGTAGCTGATGACAGGTTTCTCTGAAGCCGGACCACAGCATACACTTCCATAGCGGATCTTTAAATAGTTTTGATTCTTCTGTGACAAGAAGAAAGTGAAGCAAAATAAAGACGCTGCTAATAGTATTTTTTTCATAGTAATGAATTCAGGAATCGATGTGATTCTCTGCCCTAAAATTAAGCTTAATATTTTATTTATTAAAATTATCCCAGACCACTTTTGAAATGTCTGAGATTATTTTGCAGTTTTCGGTTTCAGATTCTTTGGAATTGCTTACATAGATGGCAATTGCATAGTGTTTACCGCTAGGAAGAGTGATGATTCCCATATCGTTTTCTGCAATAGTAAGTGTATCATCCTTTCTGCCGGAAGATCCTGTTTTATGAGCTGCTGGTGTTCCTTTTGGCAGCTGTTCAACAATTTTATTGGCTCCGGTTTTGGTTCCCAGCATAATCTGCATCAGATAATCCGTAGATTTTTTGGAAAGCAGTTTTCCATCATAGAATTTTTTCAAAAGATTTACAGTAGAACTAGTGGTAGTGTAATTTTCATAGAGAGAATCCCAGCCGTTAAGAGCCATACCATGTTCACTGTATTTAATCTGAAAATCTTTGATACCCTTAGAATTCATGAATTTCTGAATAGCTTGTGTACCACCTGTAAGGCCAATCAACAGATCACAGAGATTATTATCACTCAAAGCCACTGTATAGTCAATGATTTCGTTTAAAGTAGCTTCCCTATTTCCTTCAGGATGCTTTACACGATAGGGAGACCATGTATTTTCATAGAGGTCAGATTTTTTAATGAAAATCTTTTGATCCAATGAAAGTTTCCCCTGGTCCACGAGATCTAACGCTGCACAGGCAATATGGAACTTGAAAACACTCATCATAGCAAGTCTTTTGTCTCCGTTTTGGCTGTATTTAAAATTATTTTCAAATCCTAAAACTGAAACTCCTACTGTAGCTTGCTTGCCCTTTGTAATTGAGTTTATTTTTTGTTCTAATGTAGATTTTTGTGCAGAAACAAATGCGGAAGTTAAAAGGAGAAAGAATGTTATTTTTTTCATAGGGATTAAGGATAAAAAGAAATCCCTTTTAAAGGCTAAAAGGGATATGCAATTTAAGATAATTATCGATAGACTCAGAAGAAAAAAAGATTTTTAAACGGGCCGTTGAAAGGTATTAGTGAGATAATTAACTCCAAGCTTCCATCTTCCTGCTTCCCAACCTTCATTTTACTTTATTTCAAAATAATTCAGGCTCACACCATCATTTTCAAAGATGACCCTGATTTTGTTTTCCCCTTTCTGAAGCTTGATATTTTTTGCAGAAACAGTATTCCAGTCTTCATTTTTTCCCGTAGCCGGTAATGAGATGGTGGATAATAATTTTCCTGAATTATTCTCAAATCTTATTTTTGAAGGATTTATACTTGAATATCTGATCTCGAACGTATAGTTTTTATCTGCTTTTGAGCTTACAGTATATTGCAGCCATTCTCCAGCTTCTGTTTTTCCTACATAATATTGATTGGTGATTGTATCAGTGCAGGAGTAGATGTCTACACCATCATTTCTCATTTGCTGGCCGGAATTCCATTCGGATCTTTTAGCAGGATCGCTTACCCAGAGGTTAATAAAATCTTTATCCAGATAAGCAGAACCCAACCTCCCCAAATCATACTCTGAAGCAAATACTCTTCCAGGAACTAGATGGTTTTTAAACGGTTTTGTAGAATCATCGGTCACCTGTCTGAACATGGCATCAATAACATCATTTTTTACTTCAGTATTGCTGAATTTGTAGTTGTCTGCAATATGCATCAAAGCTTTCTTTGCATATTCTTTGGAAGGTTTTTCGCCGCCGTTCTTCCAGTAGTTCAAAAGCTTTTCATACTCAGGAGTTGTTTTTACATTGGTAATTCCGGCAATGTTGTCAATTTTTTTCATAGGCCAGAAAGCATATCCGATATTATGCTTATCCAATAACTGAATCAGTTCTGTAAACCATACATTAGAATTTTCACCGGTTTCTCCAAGCCAGATCGGGATATTATGTTTCTCTCTTAAATCCAAGGCAAACTGTATGGTTTTATCATCGTTATCATTCCAGTATTTATGGAAACTGAAAGCCATGTTCTGATCCCAGATTGGCAGTAAGCCATTGTAATTATTACCCCATCCATTTCCTTCAATAAAGATAATATGCTTCTGATCCACTTCCCGGATGGCGCTGGTGATCTCTTTTTGTAATTTCCAAAGAGGGGCATTCGACATTTCATCAATACCATTGGGGTTTTTTCCGGTGAAATTGATATTAGGCTCATTGATAATATCATATCCACCAATCCAGGGTTCATTCTTATAGCGATCTGCCAGTTTTTTCCAGAGAGCAATGGTTTTTCTTTGATTTTCTTCACTTTCCCAAAGTGATGGCTTAGTCTTATCATTATCTGAGATGTTGGCATCATTTCCCTGTCCGCCGGGAGCAGCATGAAGATCAAGGATCAGATAGATTTTGTTGTCTTTACACCATTTAAGCAAATCATCGGTCATCTTAAAACCTTCTTCCAGCCATGTGTCCTTGCCTTTTACCGATTCCTTTTCTATAGGAAGAGTATACAGGTTGTAATGCATAGGAAGCCTAATAGAATTGAAGCCCGCTTTTGCTAAAAAATCAATGTCCTGTCTGGTAATACCATTCTTCAGATAAGCTTTATAAAATTCATGCATTCCATCCTCACCAATCAATTCGGCTATTTTTTCCTTAATCTTATATTGAGGACCAGCAAAATCAGCTGTTTTCAGCATATAACCTTCCTGTAGCATCCATCCGCCTAAGCCGAGGCCTTTCAATTGGATATTTTCACCTTTATCATTAATGATTTTTTGTCCTGAAGTCTTTAACAATTGAGATGTCCCAAATTGAGACAATAATAAAGCGGATAATAGAATGGCTCTTTTCATAGTTGTTTTGATGGTTTTAAAATAATGGAGGAATAATATTAGAAGCAATCATGAATGGCATTATAAAATAAGCAGTTACTTACTTCATTTGCTTTGCCATAGATCCTTATATATAAATCAAAATATTTCAATACTTTATTGAATTGTTTTTCAAATATATTGTTTTTTTGCTTTGAAGGAGTCTTTTTATTGGTAAATCTGTAATTTTTAATGAGAATTTTATTTAAGAATTACAGCTGTACTATATTAAAAATGCTACCTTAATAATCAGGGTAAGGGATTATTAAGATAGCATGATCACTATTGTTGCTGATAACACAGCATATTTTTATTTTTGGCTGATTAGGCTCATGATTTCCAAAGCTACCTTCAGTGCCTCAGTTCCATCTTCAAGAGAAACCTCTACATTTTTATCACCGGTAATGGCATCAGCAAAAGAGTTTAATTCATCAAGAATTGCATTGTTAGGCTGAATGTTAGGGTATTCAAACAGGATCTGATTTTTTTCTCCTTCTGCATTTTCAATGATCATATCAAATGGGGTAGGCTGTTCAGGAGCATCTTTCATTCTGATCACTTCTGCTTTTTTCTCAAGAAAATCTACAGAAATATATGCGTCTTTCTGGAAGAATCTGCTTTTCCTCATGGCTTTCATAGAAATTCTCGAAGTCGTAAGGTTGGCAACACATCCATTTTCAAATTCTATTCTTGCATTGGCAATATCCGGAGTTTTACTCACTACACAGACACCACTTGCGTGGATGTTTTTTACTTTAGACTTAGCCATGCTTAACAGAATATCCAGATCATGAATCATAAGATCCAGTACTACAGAAACATCCGTACCACGAGGATTGAATTCAGCTAATCGGTGAATCTCAATGAACATCGGGTTGTTGATGTATTCTTTGGTGGCAATGAACGCTGGGTTGTATCTTTCAACATGTCCTACCTGTGCTTTAATGCCATTTTCCTGGCATAAACGAAGAATTTCTTCTGCCTGCTCCAGCGTTTGGGTAACCGGTTTTTCAATAAAGAAATGAAGCCCTTTTTCTATAGCTTTTAAAGCGTAATCATAATGATAGACTGTTGGAGTAACAATATCCAGCATATCAATCTGCTCAAGCAATTCATCAAAGTTTTCAAAATATTTATATCCTAATTCGGCTTCTAATTTTTTTCCGTTTTCAACATCTTTATCGTGGAAACCAACGAATTCGTATCTGTCTGACTGATTAAGAAGTTTTAAATGGATCTTTCCCAGATGTCCGGCACCTACCAAACCTGCTTTTAACATAGCTCTATTAAATTTTTGTAAAGATAAGAAAGAAGTTATATTCAGGAAGGCAGAAATTGTTTTTTTGTGGATAAAACTTTTTTGCAGACTCCTGAAATCTAAAATCTAATTTCTTACTTTTGTCAGATGCAGGATTTGTTTGTACATAAAGGAAAAAGAAAGAATTTAGTAGAATATCTCAGATACAGAATCGGGATTTCGGATGAGAATGTACTTTCAGCAATGAATGACGTTCCGAGACATCTTTTCATTGAAAGTATTTTTGAAGACTTTGCTTATGAAGACAGGGCTTTCCCTATTCTGGCCCATCAAACCATTTCGCATCCTTCAACGGTTGCAGAGCAGTCTGAACTGCTACAGGTGAGAGCAGGAGAGAAAGTATTGGAAATCGGGACAGGATGTGGATATCAGACAGCTGTTTTACTGGCAATGAAAGCTCATGTATACACTGTAGAAAGACAAAAAGATCTATTTGATTTTTCTAAAAATAAATTGAGAGAGCTTCACCTTTATCCAAAGTTTCAAAGTTTTGGAGATGGTTTTGCCGGGCTGCCAACTTTTGCTCCTTTTGATAAAATTATTGTTACCTGTGGAGCCGGAACTTTACCTACAGAATTGTTAAAACAATTAAAGGTAGGTGGCAAAATGGTCATTCCATTAGGTCCAACGGATGAACAGGTTTTATACAGATTCACCAAAGTAGGCCCTACGGAATTTGAAAAAGAAGAGTTTGGAGCTTATAAATTTGTTCCGATGCTGGGCAACACGAATCAATAAAATTAAATTCTAAATTTAAATAATCGCTGAACAACGGAACTGGTAGGCGTGCTAGTCTCAAACACCAGTTCTTTGATTTTACAACGAATGCAAAAATAAAAAATGTTTAATCCAAATGCATTCCTGAAAAATTCGTGCATTCATGGCTATAAATTAAATTCTTATATGAATTTACATGTAGTACCATTTTGAAGCTTTATCGTTGGCATAATTTAAAGTTTTTTGTGTGTTTTTTATAAAATTTTGGTTCAGTTCGGAATGGAAATTGGACTTCTTTAAAAACTCAACCACTTAAAATCTTATGATTATGGATACGAACAGATTCAAGGCGTCACATGATTTTAGTAATGTTCAGAAGAACCTGCACAACAATTCCGGATATAGTGTAGAAAGCTATTCCCAGCAGGCGAAAGATTACATTCACGATATGAAAAGCAAGAATCAGGAGGCCACAAAACAAGGATTTATGACACAAGCCCAGAAATCGGCTAAAGAAGTTTGGGAAGAAATTCAGGAAATAACTTCTGAGGCTTGGGAAAAGAACCATTCTGATGAAAAGAAATAATTTTTAATATTAAAGTTCAATAACCTTACTTTTTGCGAGTGAGGTTTTTTATTTAAATCCAATAAAATAATAATGAAAGTTTTTATCAATAAAAGAATTCCTGAAATTGGAATCAATATGTTGCAGGAAGCAGGACTGGAGATCATATTTCCTGAAAATGAAAATCTTACTTATGACGAATGGGTACAGTATTGCCGGAATACGGATGCAATTCTTAATATTGGTGGTGATTTTAAATATGATAAAGCCTTTTTTGATGCCTGTCCTGATATCAAAGCCATTGCTTTATATTCCGTAGGGTTTGATCATGTTGATATAAAGGAAGCCAGTCTCAGGAATATTCCGATTGGGAATACTCCGGATGTATTAAGCAGAGCAACTTCTGATGTTGCTTTTTTATTAATGCAATCGGTAGCAAGAAGAGCAAGTTATAATTTTCAAAAAGTTAAAGAAGGGAATTGGGGTGCTTTTGATCCTCTTAATGCCTTAGGACAGGAGCTCTATGGTAAAACATTAGGTGTTTTCGGATTGGGGAGAATAGGATTCCATATGGCTGAAAAATGTAAAAAAGCTTTTGATATGAAGATCATTTATCACAATCGTCGTCATAATGAAGAAGCTGAAAGAGAGTTGGATGCGAAGTATGTCTCATTTGATGAACTGGTTACAGATTCTGATGTATTAAGTATTCATGCTAATTTTACTGCTGAACATAAAGAACTTTTCAATAATGGGGTATTTGGAAAAATGAAATCCAACGCTATTTTTATCAATACAGCGAGAGGTGGGTTTCATCAGGAACAGGATTTATATAAAGCATTAACTGAAGGGAAAATCTGGGGAGCCGGTCTTGATGTAACCAACCCGGAACCTATGTCTGCAGACAATCCTATCTTAGAATTGTCCAATGTTTGTGTGTTACCTCATATCGGCTCAGCAACCATTGAAGCAAGAAACGGAATGGCCCGACTAGCTGCCGGAAATCTTATTGCCTTTTCAAAAGGTGAGAAGATGCCGAATTGTGCCAATCCTGAAGTATATTCCCATCATTTATCATAACTTGGAATTATTTTTGTTCTGAATATATAAACCTTAAAAATCTAAATATTATGGCACCGGAAAACAATATTAATGAACAGAACAAAAGGTTGGAACGTATGGATTATGATCCCAACGAAGATATATTCAAAAGAGAAAAACATGTTTCGCTGGATGGAGACGGAAATCCTATATTTGATGAAGATATAGATGATGACAAGATAGATAAAGGCCTTGATATTCCAGGTGCCGAAGACGATGATAAAATGGAAGAAATAGGAGAGGAAGATGAAGAAAATAACTATTGGAGCCTCAGTGATAATGAGGACGATCATGAAGAGGAAAATGATGATGTTTTAACTTAGAAAATTTACTTATAATAATAACCTTGCTGATTTTCAGTGAGGTTTTTTGTTTTTGAAAGGACAACTTAATCTTGTAAGAAGAAATTCCTCTCCTCCGGAGGGGTGGATTCAAAAATTATTAAATTTTTGAAGACGGGGTGGTTCCATAATGCGTAATAATAAAAGACTCTAACTCTTTCATGATCAACACAAGATTATTCCTTACGTCAAAATCAGTGATCCTAAAAACCAGTAGCCCTAAAGATTCCATATATTCCTGTCTAATACCATCATAGACTTGTTTTTCATCATGACTTGAACTATCAATCTCAATAATTAATCCTAAGGATTTCACATAGAAATCAACAATATAGTTCCCGATAATCCTTTGTCTGTCGAAATCAATTTCATAAAAATTTTTTGCCCGAACTTTTTTCCAGAAGATCACTTCTCCTAGTATTCGGGCTTTACGTTTTTCTTTTAGTAATTTTTTTAAATAAGGATTGTAAGGTAGGTTTTGTACAAAGTTCTTACGAATGGGAATTCCATTGATAGAGGTTAGTATTTCTTTCATTTGTGTGTTTTTTAACCACCCCGGCTTTCAAAATTCAGAGAATTTTGAAAGCCGCCCCTCCGGAGGAGGGGAATGTGAGTGCTTCTTTTCAAATATAGTATTTAAAATATGGTGTTGAATATATTTTCATAGGATTGATAATCAGCTTTTTTGCCTAATCATAGTTTTAGGCTTTCCTTTTCCTGTCTTTTGTTGCCTATATTTCATAATTTGAATATCTTTAAAACTTAAAACATTGTTTAAACATAGAACTTTAAATAGCAATATGACATTTCAAGAACAGATACAGCAGGGGATTCCGAATCAGCTGCCACAACAAAAAACATACGAAACCAATATCAACCATGCTCCCAAGCGTAAAGAAATTCTAGGAGAAGAAGAAAAAAAACTGGCATTGAAAAATGCTTTGCGTTATTTCGATCCGAAGTTCCATGCAGAATTAATTCCTGAATTTAAGCAGGAACTGGAGGACTATGGAAGAATTTATATGTACCGTTTCCGTCCGGATTATGAGATGAAAGCCAGATCTATTGAAGATTATCCGGGAAAATCTGAGCAGGCAAAAGCCATTATGCTGATGATCCAGAACAATTTGGATTATGCCGTTGCTCAGCATCCTCATGAACTGATTACTTATGGTGGAAACGGAGCTGTTTTCTCCAACTGGGCACAGTATCTGCTGACAATGAAATATCTGTCTGAAATGACTAATGAGCAGACTTTGGTCATGTATTCAGGACATCCAATGGGACTGTTCCCATCTCACAAAGATGCACCAAGAGTCGTGGTAACGAACGGGATGATGATTCCAAATTATTCCAAACCGGATGATTGGGAGAAATTCAATGCTCTTGGTGTGACACAGTATGGGCAAATGACAGCGGGAAGTTATATGTATATCGGTCCTCAGGGAATCGTTCACGGAACAACTATTACAGCTTTAAATGCTTTCAGAAAGATCAATAAAGATCCAAAAGGGGGTCTGTTTGTTACTTCAGGATTGGGAGGAATGAGTGGAGCTCAGCCAAAAGCAGGAAATATTGCGGGTTGTGTTACCGTATGTGCAGAAGTAAATCCAAAGATTACCAAAATCCGTCATGATCAGAAGTGGGTGAATGAAATTTATGAAGACCTGGATGGATTGGTGGAAAGAGTAAGAGAGGCACAACAAAATAAAGAAACTGTTTCTTTAGCTTATCTTGGAAATATTGTAGATGTTTGGGAAAAATTTGACAAGGCAGATTTAAGAATTGATATTGGTTCAGATCAGACATCCCTTCATAACCCTTGGGCAGGTGGATATTATCCGGTAGGACAAAGCTTTGAAGAATCTAATGCCATGATGGCTGAAGATCCTGAATTATTCAAAGAAAAAGTTCAGGAGACATTAAGAAGACACGCTGCGGCCATCAATAAACATACAGAAAAAGGAACTTATTTCTTTGATTATGGAAATGCTTTCTTATTGGAAGCATCCAGAGCCGGAGCTGATGTAATGGCAGATAATCCAACCTTAGGCAGAGAATTCAAATATCCAAGTTATGTTCAGGATATTATGGGTCCTATGTGTTTTGATTATGGTTTTGGACCGTTTCGTTGGGTATGTGCAAGTGGAAAACCGGAAGATTTACAGAAAACCGATGAAATTGCATGTGCTGTATTGGAAGAAATGATTAAGAATTCTCCTGAAGAAATCCAACAGCAGATGAAGGATAATATCCAGTGGATTAAAGGAGCTCAGGAAAATAAACTGGTGGTAGGCTCACAGGCGAGAATCCTGTACGCAGATGCAGAAGGAAGGATGAAGATTGCTGAAGCCTTTAACAAAGCTATTAAAAACGGTGAGATCGGACCTGTAGTATTGGGTAGAGACCATCATGATGTTTCAGGAACAGATTCTCCTTACAGAGAGACTTCCAATATTTATGACGGATCAAGATTTACTGCAGATATGGCGATTCACAATGTGATTGGTGACAGTTTCCGTGGGGCAACCTGGGTTTCTATTCACAATGGTGGCGGAGTAGGCTGGGGAGAAGTAATCAACGGAGGTTTCGGAATGCTGCTGGATGGGAGTGATGATGCTGACAGAAGATTAAAGTCTATGCTTTTCTGGGACGTAAACAATGGGATCTCAAGAAGAAGCTGGGCAAGAAATGAGGGGGCTATTTTTGCTATTAAAAGAGCGATGGAAGCTGAACCTAATTTAAAGGTAACCCTTCCGAATCTTGTAGACGAAAATTTACTGTAATTCTTAGTTTACAGGCATGAAACTCTTTACAACAAAAGAAGGGAATTTTTCAATTCAAGTACTCAATGAGAGAGAAGAGCATGTCGGTGAACTTTTATTTGGAGTCATTAATGGCCTCAATGAGCGAATAAAAATAGGGAGCGAAATCTACAAAATTGAAGGTACAGGATTTTTATGGAAGGATATTAGGGTTTTGGATGAATCCGGAAAGGTGGTTTTAATAATCGACTCTTCCAAAAACCGACTCTTTTATTATGGGAATAGTACAGAAATTTATACCTACCAATTTAAAAGTTGGCTTCACAAAGAGTTATTGTTGTATGACAGCCAAGATAAATTAGTCTTAGCTTTAAGTTATAAGCAAACCCTTCTTAAATTGAAGTATGTACTGGAGATTGATGAGGATTTCAATCACGATTTGATTATTTTAAGTTTTTTAAATTTTTATCTGAGAGATGTATTAAATGGATAATTTTGAAACTTCATTTCAGGTAAAAACAAAAATTTTATAAACTGCTAAGCCTTGACAAATATCAACAAAAAACTGTTTTCACATCTCAACGTAGAGGATGATGATCCTGTTTGGGAAAAATTTGCTGAGGTTGAGTTTTCAAAGAAAAATATATTCTCGGACAATAAAGCCTATCTTGTAGAAGATGGGCTTGTCCGTAAATACTATATCAACAGTACATCAGATATAGATACTGAAGTCTGTGCAGAATTCTATTTTCCCGGCGATATTTTTACAGTAGGAAATAAAGGTTCAGAAGGTATTTATGAGTCCATCAGCAGTGGCCTTGTCTGGGAGATTACATTAGAGGAGGTAAAGGAAATGTTCGCTGTGAATCCTGAATGCCGTTTTGTACAGAATTATTACCTAAGCAGGAAACTGAACGCAGCTATGAAGCGCGAGATGCTGTTACTAAAAAATACTCCACAGGATCTTTATGAATACCTGCTGGAAAATAAACCCCATTATATTCAGAATATTCCTTTAAAATATCTGGCTTCTTATATTGGTATTACCCCGATTTCTCTGAGCCGGATCAGAAAGAGGATTAGTTAAAGACTGGAAGCTTGAAGATGGGAGCTGGAAGTGATCAAGGTGATAATAAATGATCTCATACTTTTAATAAGAGCTATTATCCTATTTTTTATAAACGCAAAGTTTCAATTTTAAATACACATTATTTTAAGTGAGTAAAGAGCTCATCGATTTTTAATCGATTTGATGAAGCGTGCCTCAACCATCAATTTCAGCACTGGCTTGGCTGGCATCTTTACTTCCTTTGATTTTGTCTTTTAATGAATAAAAACAAAGATATACGCTGTTCCTCGATTCAAAAAACTATCAGAAATTACAGGACGATAATTAACTTCCATCCTCCATTCCTCCATCTCCCAGCTTCAATTAATTAACTTTTGTTTATTGTTTGACCTTCTATAAGTCTTTTCCTTTGTTGAAAAAAGAATATGGAAATACAGAAATTAAACTGGGCAGGAATAAAGCTTATTTCAAATGGTAAAACCATCTTAATAGATGCAGCAGAAGATTTTTCTTATTACAAACCTGTTTTAGGGGAAGCTGTAGATGAAGTGATTAAGTTTACAGATAAGGTAGAGGCAGATTATATCTTATTTACCCATATGCATCTGGATCACTTTGATAAAAGTGTTATTAAAAAATGCTTAAAAAAAGAAGGGAAATTGATTGTGTATTCAGGGCTAGAATCAGTTGTCAGAAAGATTATGGGTGATGTTGAAATGGTTGTGCTGAATCTTAATGAAGTTTTTACCGAAAACAATATTATCTTTAAACCTGTATTTGCAATGGATGGAGTAGGAGAAATCCAGACTTCATGGATTGTGGAAGATCTGCACTCGAAGATTTTTCATGGTGGAGATACTATCTGGCATAATCAGTTCTGGAAGTTGGGAAAGGAGAATGAAAATATAGACTATGCATTTTTGCCTGCCAATGGTGTTGTTGTCAATTTTGAAATGATAGGATTGGAATACAGCCCGGTTCCGGCTTCTCTTAATTTGAAGGAAGCTTTTGTTGCGGCCCATCTTTTACATGCTAAAAAGCTGGTTCCTATACATTATGGATTATTTACCCATGAGAAATTTTATATTCCTCAATTATTTGATCAGGAAGATTTGCAAAAAACTTCTAAAGAAATAGGACAGAATTATCTTATTCTGAAAGATGGTGAAACGTTGATGGATTCGTAGACAGATATTTGTTTTTAACGGACAGATTAATAAATTAAAAAATGAAAAAAATAGGAATTATAGGTTGTGGCTGGTTAGGCGGTCATATTGCAGAGAAGTTATCTGGTCAATATGAGATTTTTGCAACCACGACATCAGAGTCTAAAATAAAAGATTTATCCGCTAAAGGATATCACATGACACAGGTCAGTTTTCCAGACAATGATATATCTGAAACAATACGCGAATGGGAAATAGCATCACACTTGAATGCTGTGATTATCACAGTTCCGTTTTCGGGAGTGAGAGGAGCTGAAGTTCCTTTGCATAAGAGAGCTGAGAATTTACTCGCATTTCTTGGAGATTATAAAGGTCAGGTCTATTTGATGAGTTCTACAGGAGTATATCCTGATACTGAAAAAGAATTTACAGAAGATGAGCGTCTTGCAGGTGATGTTCCAAGCGAGAGTATTATAAAAAACAGATTTCCTGAAGTCAATGTTTTGAGATTGGCAGGATTAATGGGAGATCAGAGACTGCTAAAGAATTATAATATATCCAATCTGGATCTGCTGGTTAACCATATTCATTATGCTGATATTTGTTCAGTCGTTGAGAAAATGTTGAAGAATCAGGTCAGGTCCAAAGTTTATAATGTGGTGGCACCTATGCATCCTAATAAAGAAGAGATTATCAACGCCCAGAAAGACCTGCCGTATTCAGGTGAACGTACCACCCAAGGCAGAACAATATCACCCTCAAAATTAATTTCAGAGCTGGATTATGAATTTCAATATCCTGATCCTCGATATTTTCATCTTACAAATGGTTCTTAATGATGATGTCTTAAAAAATAGGAGGCCGTCTCACAACTCGTGGAAACGGCCTTTTTTATGAAATTTTCCTGTATCCCTATACGAGAAGGTTTTTCGTTTAAACGATTCTCGACCCACATCATTTAGTTGTGATACATCTTCTTTTTTATTTTGAATTATTAAGAAAATTAAGTTCTATACTTTTTAAACATTTTTGATGTTTCTTCTTAACCAGCTTTCATCATGTGGATATCCTTGATAATTTAATATAAAAATCCTGTGAAACGTATTATTTCTTCTTAAGAGCTATTATTTCTTCCTGTAATCTTTGATTTTCCTTTTTCAGAAGTTCTATCAGTTCTCTCTGACTTTCCAGAAGGAATTCAGGGACATTGCAATAAAGATTACCATTTATATTATTTCCAAAACCACTACTACCAGTAATGTTATCAAAGTGATTAACCTGTTTAGCTTCCTCTTCTTCAAAGATTTCCTCTACAGGAACATCCAAAAAACGGGCAATTTTTTCCCATTCTTCTTTTCTTATCGCTACATCTCCGCTTTCTTTTCTGCTGTAGTTAGAAACATCTGTAGCAATAAAATCAGCAACTTGCTGTTGTGTGTAGCCTTTTCTTTTTCTTACGTTACGTAGTTTTTCTTTTTGCATGACCCGTATTTTCTACAAATATGCAAAATATTACCCGAAAAAAGTATTTCTTTTTATGAGAAATTGCAGCAGGGCAGATCATTTTTTAATCTTTATGTGTTTTTTAGAATGCAAGAAAATCTCAGATTTTCAGTAATAGAATCATTCATGCATTGGTAGGTAATCTAAAGCATTATACAATTTTATCGCAGATAAAATCCTAGCGCCTTAAAAAGGTGTTGAAAGGAAAAAAATAGCGCCTTAGCGTTTCCAACCTTTCCTATTCAAAGAGCATCTTTATAGGTAAAAGAATATTATGAAAATTACCATCCCAAAACCCTGTCATGAAAACTGGGATAACATGACTTCTGATGAAAAAGGAAAATTCTGTTCTGTCTGTTCTAAAACTGTTCACGATTTTACAGGTTTTTCAGATGAAGAACTATCTGATAGTTTCGATTCAAATGAAAATATATGTGGTAGATTCCGGGAAGACCAGCTAGGAGTAAACCTTAATTTTTCTTTAGTGAGTAAACTGGCTCTTGGGGCATTGTTTATTAGTAGTTTTACAGTTACTGCAAATGCACAGGAAACAAAACTAGGAAAAACAAAGATTACTGAGAAAGTACCGGGGGTGAAAATGAGTATTTTATCTACTGATAGGTTTAACAGAAACCAGCCTCTAAGGATTGGTGCTCCTGCTGTAATATCGGACAAAGAGCCTTTGATTTTACTGAATGGTAAAAAGGCTTCCATAGAAGAATTGCGTGTAATAAAACCAGATATTGTAGATACTATCTATACACTTTCAGGAAAGGAAGCCATAGAAAAGTATGGTGAAAAAGGCAAAAATGGTGTAATATTGCTTACCACAAAAAAGAAGCGTTGAAAAAATATAAAGCTAAATACCAAGAACAACAATTTATTATGTCTGATGAAAAGGACGCTGAGGTTGGAAGAATAGTAGACGTAAGAAGAGTATTTTCTTTAAGACAGTACATTATTCTGAACAACATAAAATATGACATCAAGAATGTGGGTTTCTTAAAAAATGATGTGGAACTTTTTAACGGTCAAAGTGTAGTCTATTTTACAGACCTTGCTAAAGATAGGATTATAAAATCCGGTCAAGAGGTAAGGATATATAATTTTAAATTAGGAAGAATAGGTCAATTATTTGAAAAAGGCAGATTATTGATAGAAGTTAGAAAAGAGCACAAAAGATGGAAAGAGCCTGTTTTTCATATTGATGCAAGTGATACAACAGATGATTTACTGATTTTGTTGTTTTTGCATTATTCTACCAAGGAATTCAATGGTATTGGAGACGATTAATATAAAAAAAACCTCTGGAAATTTTCCAGAGGTTTTTTATGATTTTATAAACCAGATTAGTTTTTCACAGCCTGAATAGCCGCAGCATAATTAGGTTCCTGAGAAATATCCGGTACCTGTTCTTCATAAATAATGGTTCCCGAAGGATCAATCACAACAACAGCTCTGCTGAGAAGTCCTTTCATAGATGATTCTACCATTTCTACCCCATAATTCCATCCGAAATCAGAACGGAAATCAGAAAGCATCACCACATTGTTGATTCCTTCAGCACCACAGAATCTTTTCTGAGCAAAAGGTAAATCTTTAGAAATACAAAGCACTACTGTATTGGGAAGGTTCCCTGCCTCTTCATTGAAATGATGAACAGATGCTGAGCAAACTCCCGTATCTACACTAGGAAAGATATTCAGGATGACATATCTGCCTTTGTAAGCATCTAAACTTTGATCATTCATATTCACATCCGTAAGGGTAAATTTCGGAGCCGGTTTGTTTACATCCGGTAATTTGGAATAAGTACGTACTGGGGTCCCTTTTAACAAAACGGTATTAATAGGTTTAGATTTTTGGGCAAAACCCATTGCTGAGAAAAAGAATAACGTACTGAAAACTATTTTTGAAAACATTGAAAATTTATTTTTAACAAAAATATTGTTTTTTTCAGTTGGCTGAGTTAATTTTCATTCAAATAGCTCTTAAATAGAGCAAATCTATTGATTCGTTATTCTGAAAATCAATTTTTACGTCTACCTTTATTCTACAAAATTCAGATTCAAATTATCAAATACTAACAATATGAGTTCAGCAAACAATGTGTCATTTCAAGATATTTTTAAAAACGAAAACGAAATCCCCGAAGAATATAAAGTCCCCGAGATCCATCAGAAAGTCTATCTTCTGAATGGTGAACTGGTAGAATGGAAAGGTGAAACCCAGAATATTTATTCCCCGGTTTGTATTCCTACTGAAAACGGATTAGAGAGAAAACTTTTGGGAAGCATCCCGAATATTGGTCCTGAAGAAGCCATGGAAGTGCTGGATACCTGTGTAAAGGCATATGATAACGGGCTGGGAGAGTGGCCTACAATGTCCGTGGAAGGACGTATCAAGTGTATGCAGAAATTTGTCTATCTCATGATCCAGCAGCGTGATTTGATCATTAAGCTGTTAATGTGGGAAATCGGGAAAACACTGGCCGATTCTACCAAAGAATTTGACCGTACGGTAGATTATATTAATCAGACTATTGATGCTTTAAAAGACCTGGATAGAGAGTCTTCCCGCTTTCAGGAAGCAGAAGGTACAATTGCGCAGATCAGAAGAGCACCATTGGGAGTAGTTTTAAGTATGGGGCCATTCAATTATCCTTTGAACGAGATCTTTACTACACTGATTCCTGCATTGATTATGGGAAATACAATCTTATTCAAGCTACCTAAACATGGAGTACTGGCTCATTATCCTTTATTGAATGCCTTTAAAGAAGCTTTCCCGAAAGGAACAGTGAATACTTTATATGGAAAAGGTTCTGAAATCATAACTCCAATCATGGAAAGTGGTAAAGTAAATGTACTTGCTTTTATCGGTTCAAGTAAAGTTGCCAATGGATTGAAGAAATTACATCCGAAGGTGAATCGTTTAAGAGCCATTCTGAGTCTTGATGCTAAAAATGCAGCGATTGTTACCAAAAATGCCAACCTTGATGTAGCAGTAAGTGAATGTATTCTGGGAGCACTTTCATTTAACGGACAACGCTGTACAGCCTTAAAACTGATTTTTGTTCAGAAAGAAATTGCAGCAGAATTTATCATGAAGCTAAGTGAAGCCGTTTCAGCCTTGAAAGCCGGTTTACCATGGGAAAAAGAGGTGAAAGTAACTCCTCTTCCGGAAGTTAATAAGCCACCTTATCTGAAGGAATGTATTGAAGATGCTGTATTGAAAGGTGCAGCCGTTTTAAATAAAGGTGGTGGCTATACAGAAGAGTCTTTCGTCTTTCCGGCAGTCGTTTATCCTGTAAACAGTGAGATGAAGCTTTATCATGAAGAACAGTTCGGTCCGGTAATTCCTGTTGTTCCGTTTGAAGATATTGAAGAGCCGATAGACTATCAGGTGAATGCTTCTCATGGAATGCAGGTTAGTATTTTCAGTGAAGACCCACAGGAAGTTGCAAAGCTGATTGATCCTTTTGTAAATCTTGTAAGCCGTGTCAATATCAATTGTCAGGCACAGCGTGGTCCGGATGTATTTCCTTTTACCGGAAGAAAAGACAGTGCAGAAGGTACGCTTTCCGTTTTTGATGCCCTGCGTTCATTTTCGATACGTTCGCTGGTGGCTGCAAAGCTTACAGATTCCAATAAAACATTACTGAATACGATTGTAAGGGAACATGATTCCAACTTTTTAAGTACAGACTATATTTTCTAGTTTTAATCCCAATTGTATTTAACATAAAATAAAAATCCTTAATAAATAATGAAATTTATTAAGGATTTTTTAACTTAATGGCTGAGTTTTTAATGTTTGTGTTGTAATTGGGTGATGTTTTTATAAAATATTGCCTCTAGGATTAGTGTGTAAATCATGTCTTCATCGGAACAAGAATTTTTAGAGAAAATTGAAAAGCACAAAGGTGTTATTTTCAAGATCTCTAAAATGTATATGGATAACAAGGACGATCAGAATGACCTCTATCAGGAGATCATTTATCAGGCGTGGAAATCATATGGTGATTTTCAGCGGCGGAGTGATTTCTCAACATGGCTATACAGAACTGCGCTTAACACAGCAATAGTTTTTCTGCGGAGTGAAAAAAAACGTAGTTTTATACACAATCAGGATATTGGCGGTCTGAGTGCCCAACAGGAGCCTTATAATGATACCGATGATCAGAATATGAAATTGATGTATGAAGCAATCCATAAGCTGAGTCCTATTGATAAAGCACTGATATTTTTCTTTCTGGAAGATTACCCCGGTAGGGAAATTGCTTATCAATTAGGGATTACAGAAGTGAATGCAAGGGTGAAGCTTAAAAGAGCAAAAGAAAAATTAAAGGAGATCATTGCCAGGCAGAGAACAGGTTCAAATTAAAACATAAATGAATGGACTTAGAAAATTTTAGAGAACTTTGGAATAAAGATACAGGACAGGAACCCCCTGAAATTTCCCTGGAAAAGCAACGCGAGATTCATTCTCCGCTCCAGATGCTGAAAATCAATATGAAAACTGAATTTTGGCTGATGGTTGTTACGTTACCATTGCTTTTAACCAGTTTTCCATTTGCTTCCACAGATCCCAATGTAAGAATCATATCAACATTTGTCACCATCCTGACGATTGCTTTTATGAGCTATTTTTATTCCCGTTTTCTTACACTGTATAAACTTCTTCAAAAGAACAGCATTAATACCAATTATGACCTGTTTAATCTTAAAGCCCAGCTTTTAATATCGAAGGAAATCTACATTTCATATTATATTTCTTATATCCCGCTTGCCTTTCTTTTATCTCTAATTAAGATCAATTTCCATTTTGATATGGAATATAATCTGGCTATTTTCGGAATAAGCTTCCTCATTACTTTACTCTTAGTATGCTTTATCATTAAATATTGGATCTATTATATGTATGGAAGATATATTGATGATGTGGTGTATTTGGTAGATGAACTTAATGGAGTGGACGTAAAACCACGAACAGAGAAAAAGAAAACATGGTTTGAAAGGTCTCAGAAGTATTTTATGAATAAATTCGGGATCCAAGGTAATATACTGAATACTGTTATATGGTATGTATCGGTTTATATCTTTATTATTTTATTTCTGACACTTGTTCTGCTGATCATCATCCTAGCAGGTGCAAAACTTAATATCCTTGATATCGTATCATTACAAAGAGCTTTAAATAAACTGAACTAGAACCTGTTTTTATTCCATAAAATTTCTACCTTTAAAAAATTGAGCGGTTAAAAGAATATCAGATGAATGAGATTAAAAATCAGATGTATTGTATAGAAGAATTTCTGGAACTTGTGAAGAATAAACAAGACAGAAAAGAATCTTATGATCCGGAATACAATTACGCAGTCTATTCATCAAAAGATGAATTTGAACCGGAAATGAAAGTTTTCATCGGTGATCCCTTAGATATCGGAGAGAATGATAACGAAATCTTACCTGATTTTGTATACCATAATAAACTTAGCTATATGTGTTCTGATGAAAATATTCAGGATGTAGTGGATCTTGCTTTCCGGCAGTATGCTGATATTACTTCTTTTCAGCTTATCACTGCCCTGAATCACTATCTTGAAAAAGACGACTTTTTAGATTTCAAATAAAACGTAACTAAATATTGATATAAATACCTTGATATGAAAAAATATCAGGGTATTATTTTATGTAACATTTTCGTTTTTTCTCTACTAACTGTGCAAATCATTCATTAGAATTAGAAACACCTACAATTATTTCGAATAAAGTACTATCCTAAAAATAGTAGAAATCAAAAAACACACGATGAGGGGCCTGGCAGTATTTTCTGTCGGGTTTTTTATTTTTTTTAATTAATTTTCTGTAACAATTTTTTTTAATAGTAACTAACTCTATAGAGTAACAAGCTATGACCTCAGTAGAGCAAGAGTTTATCCATAAGATTGAAAAGCATAAGGGAATCATTTTTAAGATTTCCAAAATGTATATGTCTGAAAAAGATGACTGTGATGATCTTTTTCAGGAAATTACCTTTCAGCTATGGAAGGCATATCCAAACTTCAGGGGGGAAAGCGAATTTTCAACCTGGTTGTATAGAATTGCTTTAAATACAGCCATCATCTTCCTCAAAAATCAAAAAAGAAGAAGCTTCATAGGAAATGAAGATTTCTCTATCCATGCCATTGCTCAGGAAGAGTATGATGATGGCAAAGAAGAACGGATGGCAGAAATGTATAAAGCCATTCATCTGCTCAATCCTATTGACAAGGCCTTTATTTTCTATTATCTGGAAGATTTTTCAGGAAAACAGATTGCCGAGCAGATGGGAATATCTGAAGGCAATGTAAGAGTGAAAATGAACCGGGCTAAAAATAAATTAAAAGATATCTTGAACCAACATACCACTAACCAACTTTAAACCTGAATCCGATGAATATAGATGAATTGAAAAATACCTGGAATGAAGATATTGAAAACGAAACTCCGGAAATTAATATAGAACAACGCAATAAAATAAATCTTCCTATCGAAAAAGTACGCAAAAATATGCGCATGGAATTCTGGTGGATCGTAGGAATTTTCATTTTTGCATTCATGGTTTGCTCAGTCTGTAAACCCTTTAAACTCCAATTGTATATTACAGTTTTGATTGCCTCAATGCTTCTGGTGACTGTTTTCTTTTACAGTAAGTTTTTTAAATTATACCATGATATCAGCAATACAGAACTGAAGACCAGTGACTCCCTGAGAGAACTTGTAACGCAGTTGAATCTGAATAAGCAGTATTATCTGTCTTATTACATAAGTTTTGCTCCTTTTATAGTCTGTGAAATTCTGATTGTACTGGAATTCATCCCCTGGCCACAACCTATGGGAGAAGTTAAGATCGCCGTTATCCTTATCGGTTCGCTGATCATTGGAATGTTCTTACTCTTTCTATGCGGGAAATTTTGGTTTCACCGATATTACGGAAGATATATAAATCACATTGAGTCTCTTTTACAGGAATTCAAAAAGTAAAACTGTTTCGGCGGGCTGAAAGCCCGCCGAAACAGTTTTTTATATGTATCTATTATATTTTGAAACAAATATTGAATCTTCCTGCTTCTGTTTCCCAGCCTCCTTTCAAATTAATAGTTAGTCTTTACCCGTCTTTTCTTTTCCGATTTCGCTTCTTATCCAATCCAGCTGCGGATCCTTTTTATCAATAATATCCTGCATACTTTCTTTGATCTCCACATCTGGAATAACTCCTTTTTTTGTATCTGAAAAATCAATATTCGGCTGTACCAGAAGCAATCCGATAGGAAGTCTGATTTCAGAATTCGGGAGTTTCTGATAAGAATAAAAGCCGGCTACAGTTCCGTCATTGGCACCACCGGTTTCTTCACCTACAAGAGTTGCTCTTTTATCATTCTTAAGCTTTGCTGTAATAATAGAAGAGGCAGAGAAGCTTCCTCCGTTAATCAGAACGAAGACTTTACCATGAAAAGCTCCCTTATTAGGCTTTGTAGGTTTGTCTGCTTTCATTTTATAGAAAATCTTTCCATCTTTTTTATAAGTACTGAAAGCCTGGGCGAAAAAGTAACTCGGATAAGAAATACTCTTAATTGCATACTCTAACGGAGTACTTTTTCTGAAATAATTGGTTCTTAGCGGAATGTCTCTTGAAGTGACCTGTGAAGGCTTTATCAGAGTGAAAGGCTTGTCTGTAAGATAAGAATACAGATTATTAATCTCATAAAGTGAACCGCCATAGTTATTGCGTACATCTATGATGAGGTAATCTGACTTTGCATTTTTAATCTTGGAAAATGTCTTTTTGTAAAATTCCTCCGAATATTCACGGGAAAAGCTTTTTACTTTTATATAAGCAATGCTGCTGTCTTTATCAAGAAATTTAAAACTGCGGTTATAAGAATTGCTGGCTGCTACATAATCGTTCAGCTTTTTGTCCTGGGTACGTTTATTCATTTCCTTATCCTTTTCGAGATCATGATCTGATTTTGATTCTCTGCTTAAAGTATAAGTATGTTTTTCACCTTTATAAAGGGTTTCAATGGTTGCTTTATCTGAAAGTCCATTTTCTGCTGTATAATAACCGAAGAATAAATCTTTTAAAAAATAAGGTTGAAAAGTAGTGTTATATCCATCACTGCTAATCAGGCTTCTGTATTTTTTGATATAGTCTGAAACCGGAATATTGTTGATAGAAAGAATTTCAGTTCCCGGCTGAATATTGTCAATAGTATCTCTGTTTTCTGTAATATACATCTGATCACCGGAAATATAATACCCGAATCTGCTGAATAATCCTTTTTTTTGGTCCAGCTTTTTGATTTCCTTTTTAGTGAATTTTTTTCTTGGGATTCTTAATGAAAGATGTCCCTCCCGGATTCCTGCAATCACAGGCTGAAGTTTAAAATAAAACTGAAGGGGAGTGAGGGGTTCATTAAGGGTTTGCTTAAGACTGTCAATCTTATGGTCCAATTCCTGCTTGGGAATATACCAATACAATTGTGGGTGCATCTGCTGAAGTTTTGAGTAGGCAAAGTCTACATCTTCCTTCAGCTGCTCCGGGGGAATACATGAAGCCCGCTGTTCGTTGTGCCTTTTAATAGATGCACATGAGGAAAGCATGGCCAAAATAAATATTACCGAGTAATTTTTCAATAGATCTTTGAGTTTTTTTAAGCCGCTAAAATAGAAAGTTTAAAATTAACCATCACTTAAATGAATAATAAATTTTCTGAAATACATGATAAATTTAGTTAAAAAATTGCACTCAAATGCATCTTGTTTTCATGTAAGAACAAAAGTAGGTACCTTTGATGTTTATTTTTTACAAATGATATATTGGATTCTTGCGGTTGTGATTCTTTTGACTGCAACCTATTTTATAGTAATTAATGGAGCCGCATTTGGAGCTGTGCCGAAAGGAAAACGCTTAGACCGGATCAGGCAGTCCAAATTCTACAGAAATAAACAATTTCAGAATATCAGCCATACACCTTCCATTGCTGAAGGGTACAAAATGACTGCAGTAACCTATGATTTCCTTTTAGGAAAAAAGCATCCTTTGCTGAAACCTTTAAAAGAAATTCGTTCCATGCATACAAATCTGAAGAACCTGGATAAAAATATGGATGTTTTCGTCTGGTTGGGACACTCATCTTATTATATACAGACCGATGGTGTTTCATTTTTGATTGATCCTGTACTAAGCTTATATGGCTCACCTTTCAAATATTTTAACAAAGCCTTCAAAGGTTCTGATATTTTCAAACCCGAAGATATTCCGGATTTGGATTACCTTGTGATTACCCACGATCATTTTGATCATCTGGATTACCCTACAGTTAAATCAATTAAGGACCGTACCGGGACGGCTGTAGTTCCATTAGGGGCAGGAGCACATCTGGAGCGATGGGGATATGCAGAATCACAGCTTATTGAAGAAGAATGGGGAAGTGAAGTTGAATTAAAAAACAACATAAAACTGGCTTTTACACCGGCAAGGCATTTTTCGGGCAGAAGAATAAAGCAGAACGATACTCTTTGGACTTCATATGTATTAGAAACTCCTACCAAAAAAATATTCCTTGGCGGTGATAGTGGGTATGATTCCCATTTTAAAATGATAGGAGAAAAATATGGACCTTTTGATTATGCCGTTCTTGAGAATGGTCAATACGGTGATGCATGGCGATATATCCATACCTTACCTGAAGATGTTATTCAGGCAGCGATAGATATAGATGCAAGACATATTATCCCGGTGCATGCTGCAAAGTTTGCGCTGGCCCTTCACCCCTGGAATGAACCTTTACAAAAAATAACAAGTTTAGGGGAAGAAAATGGATTGAATATCCTTACTCCGATGATCGGAGAGGTGGTAGATCTGAACCGTAATGATCAGCAGTTTACAAACTGGTGGGAAGAATGATTAAGCATGCCAGATATCTTTATATCTTCTGGGATGATTTTCAAACTGTTGACGTACAAAATCACATTCCGGGTCTACAAGCAAGTCTTTTTCTTCTGCATAGCGAACCAATTCATCCAGCAATAGTTTAGCATAGCCTTTACCTTCACGTTCCTCATCAAGCTTGGTATAATATACAATAAGAAGTCTTCCGTCAACCTCTATAGACATATAGCCTGCTTTTTCCTCATCAATAAACAACTGCAGTTCATCCTGATATGGAGATACCCTAAATTTTATATTTTCCATAATTATTGAGATTTGGTTGATAAAATAATAATACTGAGAACTCCCGAAAGCATTCTCTTCCTTAAAATTACAAAATTAATTAACAAAAAAAAATAGTTTCTGAGAATCTTAACGAATTTTATAAGAAGATTAGATAAAAGATAAAAGATCTTGCCGTTAACCAACAAATCCCCATATGTATTTCCACACGGAAATCAATATCAATAGGGGTGGGCTTTAGCCCAGCCTTTTTATAAACGTCAGGTATCCCCGTAATTTCCATGTCAATAGGGCCGCGCTTATCCCTCTCATTACATAAAATAACCCAATTCCAATGGCTTTAGCCAAAACCTAAATCTCCCATCTTATTCATGGTTTGAAGCTGAAATAATATCACGACCACAAACTTCAAACCCAAATTCCGGAGTGCTAAATAGTATCTCTGTTTAATACTATATACAACTATAAAAACCTAATGTTTCAAGAATATGAAATCACGAAATTTATTAAAATCATGAAATTATTTAAAAGATAATCAGTTATTTATGATTTATGTTAACAAACATTGGGAATTAGAGTTAATAATTGGCACTTTAATTGACTATGTCTTGATGTTTAATTTAAAAGAGGAGTGAAATGAAAAAGTTATTGTTAACAGCATTGTTGGTTGGGACATTTAGTCTAAGCTATGCCCAATCAGATTATTATAATGATTACAGAAGAAGTATTTCGGACATTAACTGGCAGTCGGTAGTTGCAGATCTATTGCTTTCTACTACACAGGCCAATCAGGTATATGCATTGAATGACAGATATCGTGATTACGATTCATGGAATAGAGTATATGTGGTAGAGCCGGGAAGATGGAATGGAGACCGTTATTCAGAACTGGAAAGAATTCTTGGAAGAGAAAAATATATTGTTTTTAAAAAGAGATATTACAGAGGGCAAAATCCTGTCATTATTTACGGAAGAAAAAATGATTATAAAAAATACCGTAAAGAGCAGGAAAAATACTATAAAGAGAGATCAAAATATTACAAAAAACAAAATAAACACCGCCATGGACACCATGGAAATGATGACTGGGATTAACCATTATCAACTATTATACATATTCACTATTGAAATGGCTGGCATTATTGCTGGCCATTTTTTATTATGAATAATATAGTTATTAAACATCTATCCATTCACAGGCATATCAACATCAATAGGAGTGAGCTTTAGCCTACTCAAAAGACTCTACATTCATTTACCATTCTGCTAAGAATCGAACAAGGTTATATAAAACTTCAATAGCATCAGCGGGAGAAAAGTACTTCCCACCTCCAGCTTATTAATTACCATCCAAATTATATCCATTAATCTGTTTGAATTTTATAACTTTGATCTATGGAATCCAATGAATCAATAAAATGCTTTTATGAACGAAATGCTCCCAATCTGGGACCTCAATGTCTTGGACCTAATAATCTGGGACATTTCAATGTGTTTTCACGGGAATACTGCTCTCCCTTAACCCCTTACAGCAGGAGAGATTATTACAAAATTTCTCTGATTATAGGAAAAGGCAAGCTTCATTATGCTGATAAATGGATTTATGTAGATCGGCCTGCATTGCTGTTTTCCAATCCTATTGTTCCGTATTCCTGGGAAACGGAAGATGATGATCAAAAAGGCTGGTTTTGTCTCTTTACAGAATCATTTTTACAGAATGGAAGCCGTTTGGGGAATCTTCAGGATTCACCATTGTTTAAAATTGGCGGAACCCCGGTTTTCTTTGTGGAAGAGAAGCAACAGGAGGTACTTTCTGATTTGTATATCAAAATGATGAATGAAATTGAATCAGATTATGTTCACAAATATGATATACTGAGAGCTTATCTCCATCTGATGATCCATGAAACTATGAGAATGCATCCGGCAGAAACCTTTGAACCTTATCAGAATGCATCCCAAAAAATAGCATCCTTATTTATGGAGCTGCTGGAAAGACAATTTCCGATCGATAGCCCTGAAGCTTTTTTGAAGCTAAAAACTCCTAATGACTATGCACAGAGTCTTTCCATTCATGTTAATTCTTTAAACCGTTCCGTAAAAGAGATTACAGGTAAAACTACGAGCCAGCAGATTACAGCAAGAGTGATACAGGAAGCGAATGCTTTGCTGACCCATACAGATTGGAATGTTTCTGAAATTGCCTATGGATTGGGTTTTGAAGAACCTGCTTATTTTACCAACTATTTTAAAAAACAGACTGGAATAACCCCCAATGCCTTAAGATTGAGCCTTGTTTGATTTTTATAATTCTTAGTTTGAATTCTATATCAACGGTGGCTGTTTCATTCTCTAATTTTGTCCTGTAGAAAATTAAAATAAATACCATCATGAAATTTAAAAAATTAGGAAACACCGGTGAACAGCTTTCTGCTATTGGATTAGGCTGCATGGGAATGAGTTTTGCTTATGGGCCGTCAGATGAGCAGGAAAGCATCAATACTTTGCACAAAGCATTAGATTTAGGCGTTAACTTCTGGGATACAGCAGATATGTATGCTGACGGAGCAAATGAGAAACTAATCTCTAAAGTTTTAGTACCCAACAGGGATAAAATTTTCATTGCCACTAAGTTCGGTTTCAGATTTGAAGGTGGAAAAGCAAGTCATAGTGGGGCTCCCGGAACTTATTTCGATGGTTCTCCAGAATGGATCAGAAAGGCTGTAGATTTAAGTCTTCAAAGGTTAAAAATTGATACCATAGATTTGTATTATGCACACAGGGTAGACCCCAACGTTCCTGTAGAAGAAACCGTGGGGGCTATGGCAGAGTTGGTTAAAGCCGGTAAAGTAAAATATATCGGATTGTCTGAAGCTTCGGCAGAATCTATCAGAAAAGCGAATAAAATCCATCCGATAGCTGCTTTACAGTCAGAATACTCTATCCTGACCAAAGATGTTGAAAATGAGATCCTGCCTACGATCAGAGAATTAGGGATTTCTTTAGTTCCTTATTCACCTCTGGCAAGAGGTCTTTTTGCTAACATTAATGAGGTTCAGAATCTGGGGGATGACGATTTCAGAAAATCATTGCCGCGTTATCAGCAGGAATACCTTGAAAATAATACGAAATTAGCCAATGAAATCAATGAGTTTGCTGCTTCCAAAGGAGTAAAAGGAACTCAATTGGCCTTAGCATGGGTTTTGAACCAAGGTGACGATATCATCCCAATTCCGGGAACCAAACGTATTAAATATCTGGAAGAAAATGTGGCTGCAGCCAATATTGAGTTGTCTCAATCAGATCTGGATACCATTGATGCTATTCTGAAAAAATATCCGAATGTAGGAGAAAGATATAATGAAGGCTCAATGAAGCTTGTTAACAACTAAACACTATCTTAAACTGGGTTTCTGAATTTCAGAAGCTCAGTTTTTTCTATAAAATATATTGCAATTATGAGTCTAAAACATTTCCATCTCAGGAGATGTTATTTTAGTTATAATACATGCAGAAACACCATCATAAATTATGAATAGAAGAGAATTATTGAAAAGCGGATTGCTGGCAGGAACATTAAGTCTTGTTCCTTTTTCAAGTGTATGGGCAGGGACAAAGATCATCCCGGAAAAAGCAGGAGATGATCTTTCCGGTTTCAAAAAGATTAAACTTGGAGAATTAGAGCTGTTTATCCTGACAGACGGATACATCCATGAAGAAAACCTGAATTCATTTTCGCCAAGAGGAAATATTTCTGAATTGAAAACAATCCTTAAAGACAACTTCAGGGCTGATAACTATATTGATATGGCAGTTAATATCCTGCTTGTTAAAACAAAAGAAAAACTGATCCTGATGGATACAGGGATGGGAATATTTGCTGATGAAAGAACTGGGTTTTTATTAAAAAGTCTTCAGAAAGCAGGATTCTCAGCTAACGATATTACTGATATTTTCCTTTCTCATGCTCATCCCGATCATATGGGTGGAGTAGTAGATAAACAGAATAAGCTTGTTTTCCCCAATGCTGCCATTTTTATTTCAAAAATAGAACACGATTTTTGGATGAATGCCTCCATTAAAGATTTTAATAACAGTGCTTTGAAAGAACATCCGGAAATGCTAAACCAGATCATTCCGGCTCTTCAGAATATATTGAAAGTGATTCAGCCAAAGTTGAAATTTTATGATTTAAACAAGACGTTGTATAATCATTTCAATTTTCAAATAGCTCCCGGACATACGCCCGGTTTAACTGTTACTACAATATCATCAGGGAATGAAAAACTGATGTATGTGGCTGATCTTATTCACTCAGATATAATTCTTTTCCCCCATCCTGATTGGGGCTTTTCAGGAGATACAGATCTGGATATTGCAACCGCTTCAAGAAAGAAATTTCTTAGGCAGTTGGCAGATACAGGAATAAGAGCATTTGCTTCTCATTTGCCATGGCCCGGATTGGGTTTTACTAAGAAAAAAGCTTCCGGATTCGAATGGTTCCCGGAGAGTTTTATGAATTGAGACAGTAGATTAACAATCTGACAGCAGGTGTTTAAAAAATTCAATAGGAGCGGACTTTAGTCCGCTCTCATTATAAATTCCTATTCATTTGGCTTTAGCCAAAACCTATTTCTACAGAACCTAAAGATAGGTTGCATAAAGGCTGAAAAGTTACTCTGAACCTATAGAATCACTAAAAATTATACTTCAGATTAAATCCTGTAAAGAAATAAGCTTTATTGGCTCCCGGATTCACATCAGTATAAACAGCTGCATTATTATATTGGTTATCCTTATCAGAATCATTAACACTGTTTCCGTAAAAAAGGAAAGTATAATTGATCTGGCTGGTAAGATTATTCCCTGCCACAAATACATCCAGATCCCAATGGTTGAAGCTGTGTTTATACCCAATTTTGGAATTTAAAAGCCCAAAACTTTTCACCTTATTAGTATTGGCGAAATCAGTATAAACACTTCCCATATAATTATAGGTATTCTGCCAGTACAACCCGATTTTAGTATCAAAATCCAGTCCTACCGATACTTTGGTTTTAGGAATCCCCACTACATTGGATTTATCCCCATTTTCTTTAAAATAAGTAGAGTATTTAAAGTCATTATAAGTATAACTTACAAATGGTTGAATTCTTGAAATAAATAAATTTTCCGGTTTGTAAGAATAGCCTACACTCATTTCCAGTCCTTTGTTTTTTTGCTCCCCGGTATTCGCCCAGTAGGTATAAGGAGTTTGTTCTGCATTAGACATTCTTCCGCCTAGCTGAGTAAGCTTATCTTTAATATTGATGCTGAATAATGAGAATTGATAATCTATGGAAGTATCATCTATCAATCCCTGGATACTGAAATCCCACATTCTGGCTTTTTCTGCAACAAGATTATCGTTCGTCACATTCAGACCGGTGATAAAAGCTGTAACAGAAGTAAGAGCGTTGTAGCCTTCGCTATAACTAAGATTGAAAATCTGGTTGTTCCATGTTTTCTGTAAAGCAAAATGAGGACTTGCCACTGCATTGAATTTTTTATCAAACGACAAATCTTTATTGTAAAGATCTTTACCATTAACAACAAACAAGCCCGGAAATGCTAAGAGATCCTTCCTTTTATAACTGAGCTGGTTGATACTGACTCCTGCAAGAAACATTAAATCCCAAGGCTTATAAGTGATTTTTTCAACGGCAAAATAGTTGGACTGATTGTTTGTATTGTTAAAGTATGAACCATCGTAAAGAGGCCTCAATACAGGCTCTTCTGTAATTTTCACACTTTTATAACGATAATTGGTAATAGTAGACTGAGATTGCTGAACTTCAATACCAAATTCTGTCTGGCTTTTAAAATGTTCCCAATCTTTATTCAATTCAAATACGGATCTTAATCCATAATTAGAAAATGAGGACGTCTCATTCGCTCCGGCAGCAATTCTTTCACCTGTTGTACCGGTATAGAAAACGGTTGTATTATTCTTGAAATTGGGTGTAATCTTCCATATATGACCGATTCCCACCCTTGAAGTAACGAATTTTGTTTTTGCACCACGTCTGATGTAGGCAAAATTTCCGTTATCAATTCCATTATAATAGTCGTCGTAGGAAATCTGGCCGGAAACCTGCTCCAGTGAATTGCTATGAGAAGCCAACATCGTTATTTTCTGATTGGCATTAAGCTTGAACTCACCATTAATATTATAAAAATTTTTAATACTTTTCCCATGAGGACGATAGCCATCACTTCCTATATGTCCATAATTGGCTGTAATGGAATGATTATCTCCCACGCTTGTAGCAGAAGTGGAACTTTGAAATAATCCGAAAGAACCGGTCATAAACTGTTCCGAAACAGAATTCCCTTTTTTGCTTTCCGGCTGTATATACAATCTTACTGCCCCTCCGGAACCTCCGCCATATAAGGTTGCTGCTGGGCCTTTTATCACTTCTATACGGTTCACTAGTCCGAAATTGACATCATCCAGAACGGTAACACCATCGGCACCGGTAAGCGGAATATTATTGAGGTACATTTTGATACCCCAGTTATTGAATTTTTGATCATTGCCATAGCCTCGTACAATAATTCTCTGACCGCCCAGCTGTGTTCTTTTTTCTACCTGAACACCAGCCATGGTATTAAGGCTTTGTTCTATAAAGGAAGGATTATTACGGTTGATTTCATATTCGGAAACAATTTCTGTGGATTGTGCGTGTTTTTTAAACTCTTCCCGCTCTTTAATAACTTTTGATCTTGCATGGATATTCACTTCATCAATATGATTTTCATTTTCCTGAGCATTGGCAAAAGCGATGGTTGATAGAGAAAGGACAAGGATGTAGATTTTTTTCATTAAGACAGTATGTTTTTTACAAACATATTGAAAAAACAGGAAAATTGAAATGAATATTGTTTTATTTTCAATATTTATATAGAGTATTGATAATGTGATCTGTGTATTGATGAGTTGTATTTAAATAACCTGTTAGCTGAAGTTTTATTCAACAAAAAAGCCCCTTAAAAGGAGCTTTTATTAATATTATTCAGCTTTTTCGAATTCAAAAGGAATCTTCATTTTTTCATTAGAAATCATAGCTTTTAATTTTTTACCTTCTGATGAATATTGAATTCGTTTTGGAAAATCCAAAGAATCATTGACACATACAAATTCATTATTTTTTAATTCAGTTACTTTGAATTTAATGAACTGTTTTTCTTTCGGGGTTTTAACCAATAGACTCCATTGTCCACTGGTATTAACAAGCTTCATGTTTTCCTTGCTGATGGTGTCTCCTTTTTGTAGGGTAAATCCAATTCCCGAATATTCTGTCGGACTTATTTTGTTCCAGTTTTCAAAAGTTTCTTTTCCGGCTTTTTCGTTTGATCTTTTCCACTTTCCGGTTAACCAATCAAAATTGGCAGTATTTTCTTTTTCTGGGGTGGTTTCTGTTATTCCATGGTCCCTGTTTGTATTTTGTTTACAGGATACAATGAATAGGGCAGTTAATAAAAGAAGGAGTGAGCTTTTCATAATAATTAAGTTTGATTTTAGTAAATATAGGAAAAATCACAAAAAGGGAATGGTATGCTGCTGAAATCAAAAACCTCGCAATTTGCGAGGTTTTTGTATAATTAACTGAATCTTTAAAAATTAGATTGCGTCAATAATTTCATTTAAAACAGTGCTAGGTCTCATGGCTGCGTAAGTTTTATACGTATCCGTTTTGTAATAACCGTCAATGTTTTGAGGCTTACCTTGAGCACCGATTAATTCAGCATTAATTACTTCTTCATTTTCTTTCATTGCATCAGCAATTGGAGCAAACTTTGCCGCCAATTCAGCATCAACAGTTTGGTTAGCTAAAGCTTCAGCCCAATACATTGCTAAATAGAAGTGAGAACCTCTGTTGTCAATCTGACCTACTTTTCTTGCAGGAGACTTATCTGTAGCTAAGAATTTAGCGTTAGCTTCATCCAGTGCATCTGCCAACACCTGAGATTTTGTATTCCCCTGAGTTTGTGCTAAATGCTCTAAAGAAGCTTGTAGTGCTAAGAATTCACCTAGAGAATCCCATCTTAAGTATCCTTCTTCAAGGAACTGCTCAATGTGTTTTGGAGCAGAACCTCCGGCACCTGTTTCAAATAAACCACCACCATTCATTAATGGAACAATAGAAAGCATTTTTGCAGAAGTACCCAGTTCAAGAATTGGGAAAAGGTCAGTTAAGTAATCTCTTAATACGTTTCCTGAAACAGAAATAGTATCTTTTCCTTCTCTGGCTCTCTTAAGCGTTTCAGTCATGGCATCTTTTACATCAAGAATTCTGATGTCAAGCCCTGTTGTATCGTGATCAGCAAGATATTTTTCTACTTTTTTGATGATCTCTCTGTCGTGAGCTCTTCCTTTGTCTAACCAGAAAATAGCTGGAGTATCAGAAAGTCTTGCTCTGTTTACAGCTAGTTTTACCCAGTCCTGGATAGGAGCATCTTTAGTCTGGCACATTCTGAAGATATCACCATTTTCTACCTTCTGAGAAAGAAGAACATTTCCAGCCTCATCCTGAACTTCTACAGTTCCGTCAGAAGACAATTGGAAAGTTTTATCGTGAGAACCATATTCTTCAGCTTTCTGAGCCATTAAACCAACATTTGGAACAGATCCCATCGTTGTAGGGTCTAATTTTCCATGCGCTTTCATATCATCAATTACAGACTGATAAAAACCTGCATAAGAACGGTCCGGAATGATACAAACAGTATCTTCTTCGTTTCCTTCTTTGTTCCACATTTTACCTCCGCCTCTTACAAGAGCAGCCATAGATGCATCAACAATAATATCAGAAGGTACGTGGAAGTTCGTAATTCCTTTATCAGAATTTACCATTGCCACTCTTGGTCCTTCAGCCAAAGCTTTTTCAATGTCAGCTCTGATATCAGCTTCCTGAGCATTTCCTTTGATTTTTTCAAAAAGATCAGCAAGACCATTATTTGGGTTAATATCTAAAGACTTGAAAGTCTCAGCATATTTAGTAAACACATCCTTAAAGAAAGTTTCTACGATAGCTCCGAAGATAATTGGATCAGAGATTTTCATCATTGTAGCCTTAAGGTGAGCTGAAAGAAGTACATTTCTTTTCTTAGCCTCTTCAATAGCTTCCTGAACGAATGATCTCAAAGCATTAAGGTTCATTACAGAAGAATCGATTACTTCACCAGCCTGAAGACCTGCGAAGTCTTTCAATACTGTTTCCCCTTCATTTCCTTTGAATACGATTCTATATTTTGTAGCGTTTTCTAAGGTTGTAGAATTTTCTGTTCCGTAGAAATCACCATTGTTCATGTGAACTACGTCAGTTTTGCTGTCAGAAGCCCAGTCACCCATTCTGTGAGGATTAGCTTTTGCATAGTTTTTAACAGCTTTTGGAGCACGTCTGTCAGAGTTTCCTTCTCTTAATACAGGGTTTACAGCACTTCCTAAAACCTTTGCATATTTAGCTTTAATTGCTTTTTCATCATCATTTTTAGGCTCTGCAGGATAGTTTGGTACTGCGAAACCTTTTCCTTGTAATTCAGCAATAGCTGAATCTAATTGAGGAACAGAAGCAGAAATATTAGGTAATTTGATAATGTTTGCATCCGGTTGAGTAGCTAATTCTCCTAATTCCGCCAAAGCATCACCAATTTTCTGGTCATCCTTTAAAAATTCAGGAAAGTTAGCTAAGATTCTGCCTGCCAGGGAAATATCCGGAACAGCAATCTCTATATTTGCTGATTTAGTGAAAGCTTTTACAATAGGTAAAAACGAGTGAGTAGCCAGCATTGGTGCTTCATCCGTTAAGGTGTAGTAAATTTTTGATTTTTCTGACATTATACTGTTATTTATTATTTGAAATTAAAGTCCCACAAATTTACTAAATATGATTGTTTTTTTAGGGGATTTTAAATAAAAAAAGAAGCAAAAAGCTTCTTTTCATTTTTTATATCTGAACAATTGTATATTCTCAAGTTCGTTAAAATTGACATTAAACTCAATTTTAAAGTTTTTTGGAGTTCATGTCAGGTTGGAAATTGTTTAAAAAACTGATGGACAGACTAAAGTATTTTTATTTTCACTTTAAGATTAATTTAACCTTAGATTGCACAAAGAAAAATTCTTTTTTGATTAAATTTGAAAAACTAAAAAAATAAATATTATGTCAACGACAATCACTTTAAAAGGAAACGAAGTACACACAATAGGAACATTACCATCAGTAGGAGCATCAGTTAAAGATTTTGCACTGGTTGATTCCGGGTTAAATGTAAAAACTCTTGAAACTTTTGAAGGAAAGAAGAAAGTATTTAATATTTTCCCAAGTATTGATACTCCTACTTGTGCTGCTTCAAGCAGAAAATTTAATGAAGAAGCTTCAAAACTTGAAAACACTGTTGTGATCAACGTTTCTAAAGACCTTCCTTTTGCATTAGGAAGATTCTGTGCAGCAGAAGGATTGAATAATGTTGAAACCCTTTCAGATTTCAGAAGCAGCTTTGGAGACGATTATGAAGTAACCATTACAGATTCTCCATTGAAAGGCCTGCTAAGCCGTGCTGTAATTGTTACAGATGAAAACAATAAAGTGATTTACACTGAGCAGGTTTCAGAAATTGCTGACGAACCTAATTACGGTGCAGCCCTTGCAGCATTAAACAATTAGTAGAAATAATTTTTGTAAAAAAGCCTTGTGAAATTGATTTGCAAGGCTTTTTTTAATCCAAAATACACAGTATATGATGACAAAAATTTATGAAAAATACGGTGAACTCTTTCAGGTAGATGAGGCGCATTTTGAGGAATTTTATGCCCTTCTTAATGATACGCAGCTTTTAAAATCCGATTTCTTTTTGAAGCAGGGTGACAAATGCAGGTATCTGGGGTTTATCAAAAAAGGAACAATCAGATGCTTTTATATTAATGATCAGGGAAGGGAAATTAACTTTGGATTCTATTTTGAAAATGAATTTTTTACCGATTACGAAAGCATACTTTGTGATACCGTATCCAATATGAATATTCAGGCACTGGAAAATTGTGAGATCTTATTATTAAGTAAAGAACATCTGCAGGCACTCTATCAGAAAGAAGCGTATTGGCAGAAATTTGGAAGGGTAATGAGTGAGAAAATTTATCTGGATGCCAAAAAAAGGATTGATGACTTGTTATGCCTTTCCCCGGAAAACAGGTATTTGAACCTTTTAAAAAAACAACCTCTTCTTTTTCAGAAAATAGCGCAGAAGCATATTGCCAGTTATCTGGGAGTAACAGAGCAGTCATTGAGTAGAATCCGGAGCAGGATCGTAAATTAACTTAAGTTAACGTCTGATGGTATTTTAGTTGGTAGATTTATCATTATCAAATTTTAATACTTATCATTATGGAACAAAAAGATTTAACCATTATTTTGGTACACGGAGCTTGGGGAGACGGATCTCACTGGCAATACATTATTCCTTCTCTGGTAAAAGAAGGATATAAAGTGAGAAGTGTTCAGAACCCTCTTACTTCATTACAGAACGATATTGACAAAACAAAAGATCTTATTGATGCTCAGGAAGGGAAAGTTCTTTTAGTAGGGCATTCTTATGGAGGAGCTGTAATTTCAGGAGCCGGAAATCATGATAAAGTGGTTGGGTTGGTTTATATTGCTGCCTTTGCACCGGATGCCGGTGATAGTTTAGGATCTCTTTTAGGAAGAAGAGAATCTCCGGGTGGAGCGAGCATTTATCCAGATAATAAAGGCTTTTTATGGATTAAATATGATGAATTTCAATCTGCATTCTGTCAGGATCTGGATGAAGAAAAAGCTTTGGTAATGGCATTGTCTCAAAAAGCTATCCATGGGCAGTGTTTTGGAGATGTTGCAGGAGAACCGGCATGGAAAACAAAACCAAGCTGGTACCAGATTTCATCCAACGACCGTATGATTCCGGCTGAAACAGAAAAAGAAATGGCAGAGCGCCTTCAGCCTAAAAAAATAATTACACTGGATGCGGGACATGCTTCTTTAGCTTCTCATCCTGATGAAGTTACGCAATTGATTTTAGAAGCCGCTTCATCACTTTAAAATATAAATTAACAATCAAGATTGATAAAGCTCTGGGAAATTTTAAGTATTTTCACAGAGCTTTTTTTATTAATAAAGATCAAAATGGTAAAAAGAATTGTAGCCAATATAAAAACCGATGACCTTTCAAAAGGAAACCTCTTTTATCAGGATATTTTAGAACTTGAAGTATTAATGGATCATGGCTGGATTAAGACCCTTGGAACAGATGAAGAAGCAAAGGTTCAGATCAGTTTTGCAGAACAAGGGGGAAATAATACAGAAGTTCCTGATCTTTCCATTGAAGTGGATAATGTGGATGAGGTTTATCATAAAATGAAGGCAGCAGGCTTTAAAATTACATACGAAATGACCAATGAAGATTGGGGGGTCAGAAGATTCTTTGTAAAAGATCCGTTTGGAAAAGTAGTCAATGTTCTTTCCCATCAGTAAAATAAAGTATATCATTCAGTAGGAACGCACTTTAGTCCGTTTTAATGAAAAGAAAAATAATCATCTGGCTTTAGCCAAAACTTAAAAAAAGTCTATTTAATCTCTTGATTATTATGAAAGCAGACCAAATTATCCCTGTACTCAGAATCTTTGATTATCAGAAAGCTCTTGAATTTTATATTGATTGGCTGGGCTTTGAAATTGCCTGGGAACACCGTTTTGAAGAAAATATGCCTGCTTATATAGAAGTGAAAAAAGAAAATATTATTCTTCATCTGACGGAACATCATGGGGATGCAAGTCCTGGAAGCAGTGTTTTTATTTGGGGAGAAGGTGTTGCAGATTATCATAAGGAACTTATTGATAAAAACTACAAATACAATCGCCCTGGTCTTGAAAAAACCTTCTATGAGGCCGTTTCTTTCACCGTAAACGATCCGTTTGGAAATAAAATTATTTTCAATGAAAAGTTTGTTGAAACAAAACATGGAACTTTAAAGTTTGATGTAATTGAATAACCTTGTTCGATTAATATAATGTATTCATATCATGTTATCAGCAATACATCAGGAATTTGAATCTCCTGAGGAACTTCAGGACAGCATAAAGTGCTTTTGGTATAACAGACGGTATTATGGCGAATCATTGTCAGGCTTCGAAGTATTACCTGATGGCTATGCTGAAATTATTTTCCATTTTGGAAGTGGGTGTTGTATTTCTCAGCAAGGAAATATAAAAGAATTGCCATCTCCATTCATGGTAGGACTTCTCAATCAGCCCGCTGTTTTTTATGCTCAAGACTGTCTGGAAATTATTGGAATTAGATGTTTCCCCTGGGCTGTTTTTGATCTGTTGGGGCTGCTGCCAGGTAAAAATGAAAATGGTGTTCATCTACTTGAACATCCTGTTGCCGGGCTTCATAGTATTTTAAAAGAACATATTGCAGCAGGCAGAATAGACGATGCAATAATGATGGTAAAAGAATGTTTTATGGAAATACGGTCGCATGTACCTGTAGACAGTATGTTATTTAAGGCAGGAGAGGCTCTGAAAAAAGCAAATGGAAGTATTCCTGTGAATCAAATTGCTGCTTCCGCTCATACAACCGTTCGTACATTGGAAAGAAAATTTAAACAATCTTCCGGACATACCGTGAAAGGTGTATCAGGGCTTATGCGTTTTGAACAGGTAAGAAATCATCTCTGGCATTATCCAAACTCCAATATTGCAGGATTGGCTCTGGAATTGGGCTATACAGATCAGTCCCATTTAAGTAGAGAATTTAAGCGATATACAGGCGTTACTCCAGCGGCGTTTGCCAGAGAAGCAAGAAAAAAGCTACAAATTGTAAACAACGATTTTGTCGCATTTATACAAGCATAGCCAATAGATATTAGTGAATTTTGTAGAAGAATCAAGACACTACAAAATTATGATACTGAAAGATAAAAAAATAGCAATCATCGGAGCTGGACCTGTTGGGCTAACAATGGCTGTTTTACTCCAGCAGAAAGGAGCAGATGTAACCGTTTACGAAAGAGATAAAGATGCAGATGCCAGAGTTTGGGGTGGTACGCTGGATCTTCATAAGAACTCTGGGCAAGAAGCAATGTTACGTATAGGGTTGCTTGAGAAATATTATGCTACTTCTATTCCTATGGGAATAAACATTGCCAACGAACAAGGGAATATACTATTTACTAAAAATGTTACCCCTGAAAATCAATTTGACAATCCTGAAATCAACCGGAACCATTTGAGGGAAATATTATTGGACATACTGAAAGACAATACCGTAATCTGGGACAGGAATTTTACTGAAATGCAAGAAGTTAATGGTCAATGGATGTTGTATTTTGAGAATCAGCCCAATGGTATTGCAGATCTGGTTATCGGAGCCAATGGTGGAATGTCGAAAGTAAGAAAATACGTAACAGAAACCCAGATAGAAGAGACCGGAACCTTTATTATCCAGGGAGATATTCCCCAACCTGAAATTAAGTGCCCGGAATTTTATCAGTGGTGTGATGGGAAAAGGCTCATGGCAGCTTATCAGGGCAATCTATTAGTAGTGAATCCCTATAATAACGGAGCTCTTACCTATGGAGTAATATTTAAAAAGCCAGATGAATGGACCTCCGGCAATATTCCTGATTTTCAAAATAAAGATCAGGTGGTTCAGTTTCTTTTAGAGAGATTTTCGAAGTGGGATAATCGTTATCAACAACTGTTTCGCTCAACTTTCTTTTTTGTTGGGTTGCCCACTAGAATAATTCCGTTAGACAAACCCTGGAAAAAAGATCGTATTTTACCCGTAACGCTTATCGGAGATGCAGCACATGTAATGCCGCCCTTTGCAGGGCAGGGAGTTAATACAGGATTGATGGATGCGGTAATCTTATCCGATAATTTAACCGGGGGAACATTTGAAACCATAGAAGATGCTATTGCAGATTATGAACAAAAAATGTTCATCTATGCAAAAGAAGCACAAATGCAGTCAGAGCAAAATGAAATAGAGATGCGTGATCCAGGCTTTTCATTTACAAAATTCATCAGATAGCTGATCGTTTTAACGGTTTGATTACTACTGATTCAAATCATTAAAATTTAAGATTAATAATACTACCTTTACGTTTTCAAAATATAGATGAAACGTTCAGGAACCGCAGATTTACCCCTTCACTATGGCAAAGTACCGCCATGGCTGTATGAACGGATGTCTGTTCTTGGGCTTTCCATTGTAGAAGCTATTCTTGAAGATTATGGTAAAGATGAGGTGCTTCGCAGATTAGCTGATCCGTTTTGGTTTCAAAGCTTTGGTGCTGTTATGGGTATGGACTGGCATTCTTCAGGAATAACCACTTCGGTAATGGGAGCTTTAAAACGTTCCATTAATCCCAATTCCCAATCATTGGGTCTTTATATCTGTGGCGGAAAAGGAAAATTTTCAAGAGAAACGCCATCAGAACTCATTCAGATTGCAGAAAAAACAGGCTTAAACGGAACCGAACTGGTAAGAGCCAGTAAATTATCTGCTAAGGTTGATAATACCGCTATTCAGGATGGATATCAGTTGTATCTGCATAATTTTATCCTGTCCGACAATGGAAACTGGAGCGTCATTCAGCAGGGGATGCACGATTCTGACGGAACGGCAAGACGTTATCATTGGCATTCTGAAAATATAACCTCATTTGTCGAAGAACCTCACACTGGAATCAATGGAATTTCAAGAGGCAGTATATTAAACCTGACCGATTCCGGGGCAGCAGAAAACCGGAAGGGAATTCTTGATATTTCTCACACAGATTCTATAAACGTCATGAGAGATTTTTCAAGACTAATACTTCCTGCCCATCATGATGTTCAGGCTTCCGATGTTGATCTCAAACGTCTGGGAGCGCTTTTGTATGTTACCCGTGAACAGCAGCCACAGAATTTTGAAGATTTACTGATGTTGGAGGGTGTAGGGCCAAGAACCATGCAGTCTCTGGCTCTTGTGAGCGAAGTCATTCATGGAGCTCCGTCAAGATTTATAGATCCTGCAAGATTTTCCTTTGCTCATGGAGGAAAAGATGGGCATCCATTCCCAGTTCCGGTTAATGTATATGATGAAAGCATCAGTATTCTCAGAAAAGGAATCGAAAAGTCAAAATTGGGTAATTCAGATAAGCTGAATACTTTAAATAAGCTTCATCAGATAGTAACCAAAGCTGAAAAAGATTTCACTCCGGATTTTGATATTCAGGAAGTTATTGAAGAGGAACGCCAGAACTCATGGCGCTTTGGTGGAAAAACAGTGATGGGTGATGCCCAAAAGCCTAATCCTCCTAAACCGATTCAGCTTTCTTTATTTTAATACGAAAATTTAGAGAGCTATCTATTAGTTTTTATCCAAAATCTAACCTTCTTTCACCATAACAACAAATATTGGTATAACCATTTCCCTCCAGTGGAGGGGGGGCAGATCTGTGATTTGACGGGGTGGTTCTCTCTCCCGATCATTTCCTTTTCATAAATATTTAAAACATTTGTTTAATTATTTATGTTTATAAAATCATTTTAAATTCAATATTGTATGTTATTTAAAAAATATTTTGTTTAATAATAATTACCCTTAATCCAATTAAAAATTTTATTTTTAAAGTCTTAAAAAAATTGACCAAATGACTCACAAATCCCTTGAAATATGCTACGATTTTCCGTTTTTTCTTCAGGAAGAACTTGATGAAATATTTCAGGCTCACGAAAAAACATCCTTCCAAAAAGGTGATTTTATTCTTGAGGAAGGCAAAATGGCCAATGAGTATTATATTCTGGATAAAGGGCTGGCCCGTTCATTTGTAAATGATTTTAACGGAAATGAAGTCACAACCCACTTTTTTGTTGAAAATGAGGTGATTATTGAAGTTTTATCCATGTTTCAAAGAATACCCACACAGGAAAATATTGTATGTATCACAGATTGTGAATGCTGGAAGCTGGATTATGAGACTTTTGAGGAACTATTTCACAAGATTCCCAACCTTAGAGAATGGGGAAGAGCATGGATGTCTAAAGAGCTTTTTGATTACAAACAAAGATCCGTGGAAATGTTCACTCTCTCAGCTACAAGAAGATATCTGAATCTCTTGGAGCAGAAATCTAAAGTCATACAGTTTGCTCCATTAAAACAGATTGCATCTTACCTTGGAGTAACAGATACTTCCCTAAGTAGAATCCGTAAGGAATTGGTCTCTCATCCCAAGAAAATTTAAATCTTGCCCTATGACAAGTAGATTTTCATCATACCTTGGTAATTTTGGTTAAAAGTTTAACACCAAATTTATACAAAATGAAAATCAATCAGATCTATGTCAATTTACCCGTAAAAGACGTACAGAAAACCAGAGCATTCTGGACAACGCTTGGGTTTTCTATTAACGAACAGTTTTCAGATGATAAAGCAGTGTGTGTAGTGATGAAAGAAGATCATATTTACACCATGTTTCTGAAAGAAGAATTTTTTCAAACCTTTACCAACAGACCTTTTGCCAAAGGGGATACCACTCAGGTGCTTCTTGCTATTGGTGTAGAAAGCAGAGAGGAAGTAGATCAGATGGTAAAAGCTGCTCTTGAAAATGGAGGTTCCAAATACAGCGAGCCTATGGATCATGGATGGATGTATCAAAATGCTTTTGCTGATTTAAATGGACATCAATGGGAAGTAATGTATGCAGATGCCTCTCAAATCCCTTCCGAATAGTCTATTAATCCAAAATATCATATGAGAAATGGAAACAAAATCAAATGAAATAGAATTGGTGAAGCATCAGGTAGGAGTGACCTATAAAGTGATTCTTATTAATATTGAGGGAATTACCCATGAGGAATCAATGATTTTCCCTAATGGTGAAGCTAATTGTATGAATTGGGTATTAGGGCACCTGATTGATGTAAGAAATGGATTGTTAAATATTCTGGGAGAAGAATCACTATGGAATGGAGATCCATTTTCAGCTTACAAAAGAGGAGTTACTGCTTTAGAAAAGAAAGATGAATTTATAGATTTTGAAGAATTAAAATCCTATCTGAAAGAATCTCAGGAAAAATTGGAAACGAAATTAAATACCCTCGAAAAATTTAATCCTGAAAATATTAATGATATTGGAACGCTCTGTTTTCATGAGAACTATCACTCGGGGCAGCTGGGCTATATTCGTAGACTCTTAGGGAAATCCGGAGGCATAAAATAGCATGCCAGCTCAAAGATTGACACAAAAGTTAAAAAATAACATGGTTACTCCAAAAAATCTGCGTAATCTGTAAAATCTGCGAGAAAAATATATGCGTCATTCAATTTTATCACAGGCAAAATCCTTGCACCTTACAACACAACGCTTATCAATAATCTTGCGCCTTTCCAACCTTTAATCTCAAAAAATAAAATAATGGACACGCCAAAATCAAAAAAAATAGAAGTCATTATTCCGGCCTACAGAATGCACACCCAAGGCTTTATCAATGTTTTGGATGGCATTTCGGAAGAAGATGCTTTGAAAAGAATTGAAAACAAAACCAACCATATTGTCTGGATGGCAGGAAACTTTGTGAATATGCGCTACGGCTTAGGCGGAGTACTTGGTCTTCAGGAACAGGATCCTAATAATGACTTGTTCTTTCAGGGAAAGGCCTTGGACGAAAGTTTTAAATATCCAACGTTAGCTGATCTGAAGAAAAACTTTCATGATATTTCTTCAAAAGTATATCAAAAGTTATTGGAAGTTACAAACGAAGAGCTGGATGAAATTTTCGAAATCGGAATGAATATTCCTTTTGTTAAAGAAACCAAACTCAACTTTGCTGGAATGTGTATTGGGCGTGAAGATTATCTCTGTGGACAGATTGGTCTTATGCGTAGAATTTTAGACTATCCGGGAATGAAGTATGGTGTGGATGAAAACATTAAATACTAATCTATGAATCCGGTAGAAAAAGGATATAAGCAGGTTAACGGAATTCAGTTGTATTATGAAATTTATGGATCCGGTCAACCTTTGGTTTTAATTCACGGAGGAGGTTCTTCCATTCTGTATGACTTTAAAGAGGTTATTACAAGACTGGAAAGTAGATTCCAGCTTATTGGTATTGATCTCCAGAATCATGGACGAAGTGAGCACCGCGATATTCCTGAAACATTTGAACAGGATGCTGATGATGTAGCAGGGCTTTTGGCAGCCCTTAATATTGAGAAAGCCTCATTCTGGGGATTCAGTAATGGAGGGAATACCGTGATGCAGATTGGGAATCGCCATCCCAAAATCGTAAAAAAACTGGTAGTGGCTTCAGCATTTTATAAAAGAAACGGAATGATGGATGGCTTTTTTGAAATGATGGATGAAGCAACCTTTGACTCAATGCCGGAGCCCTTCAAAATTAACTTTCTGAACCTGAATCCTGACTTTTCTAAGTTGGAAAACCTTTTTGAGAAGGATAGTAAGAGAATGCAAACCTTTGTAGACTGGGGTGATGAGGTAGTGAGTTCTATACAATCACCAACCTTATTCATCAGTGGAGATAAAGATGTAATGAAACCGGAACATACCGTAGCAATGTGGCGTCTGGTAGAAAACTCACAGCTGATGATTCTTCCTGCAACCCATGGAACGTATATGATGGCTGATTTTGATGGCAGCCTCAACGAGAATTTAATCGACTTTACAACCAAAGAAGTAGAAATATTTTTAAATCACCATAATCATTAATTACACTCATTTCTTTTACACCAGGACATTGGTGCTATTTGTAAAATTATTTGTGTCATTGCGTTTAAATAAAACAATAAATAACATTTTAAAATTAAAAATCATGGCAAAATTAAATCCGTACCTGAATTTCGATGGAAAAGCTGAAGAAGCTTTCAGTTTTTACAAATCTGTTTTTGGAGGTGAATTCGTAGGAGAAGTTCATAAAATGGGAAATGCTCCGGGAACTGAAAACCTTTCTGAGGAAGAAAAGAACAGAGTAATGCATATTGCACTTCCAATCGGGAATGATCTGTTAATGGCTTCTGACATTGTTCCAAGCTTCGGACAGAAGTTAAATGTAGGGAATAATAACTATGTTTCTATTTTCCCGGATTCAAGAGACGAGGCGGACAGAATTTTTAAAGGCCTTTCTGAAGGCGGAAACATAGAAATGCCTATTGAAGACCAGTTTTGGGGAGATTATTTTGGTAGTTTTCAGGACAAATATGGTGTTCATTGGATGGTAAATTATAATGAAGAATACGGGAAATAATCTTATATTTAACTAATTATAACAAGGGGTGCCCGTTTTCGGGCAGCTCTTTTGTTCAATTAAAAAAATAAATTATGGATCCAATTAAAATAGACATTACCATTTTAGCGCCGGTAGAAAAAGTATGGAATTACTTCAATGAACCCAAGCATATCACAAAATGGAATTTTGCTCATGAAAGCTGGCATTGTCCCAGTTCTGAAAATGATCTGAAAGTAGGAGGGAAATTTAAGAATAAAATGGAAGCAAAAGATAAAAGCTTTGCATTTGATTTTGAAGGGGTGTATGATGAAGTAAACCCGCATGAACTTATAAAATATCACATGGAAGATGGCCGTAATGTAGAAGTGATCTTTGATAAGATCGATGAGAATACCACAAAGGTCACTGAAATCTTCGATCCGGAGAAACAAAATTCTGTGGAAATGCAGAGAGAAGGCTGGTATGCTATTCTCAACAATTTCCATAAGTATGTTGAGAATCACTAAAAATATTTTTTGTAGCCATGATCAATTTAGTTATCATGTCAAAGAGTTTGAATTCCATCTATACGGTCAGCTATGATCCGGAAGACGATTTTCTTCTGGGAGTAATTGCAGTACCCGCCAGAAAGGCCTTGAAAAAGGAAAAAATAAATTCTTTGGAAAAGCTGTCAGATTATTCTGAGAAGGAAATTCTACAGTTACATGGTTTCGGAAAAAATGCGATGATGAAGCTGAGAGATCATATGAAGGAGCATCAAATGTGTTTTAAAGAAGCATAAAAGTAAAAAACACCTGGATTTTTTATCGTGTCGTTGCAGATAGATGAATGTAATTTTCTTTGAATGCAAGGACATAAGATTTCTTTTGCTTCATGTTTTTTATACTTATGATTTTTTTTACCATGAAATTAATAAGTGTCTTTGCTATTCTGAATAAAACAAAGTGTAATAATGAATTTCAATATAGCCAGAACATTTTCTGAAAATTATAAACAATACAAAATCAACTATAAAATTTAAACTTATGAATAACGATATTTTCCCATGTCTCTGGTATGACGGAGATGCCAAACAATCCGCAGAATTCTACTGTAAGGTTTTTGATGGTGAGATTACAGCAGATACTCCGGTAGTAATGAATATTGATTTGTTCGGACAAAGATTAATGCTTCTTAATGGAGGACCTCAATTTAAAAAGAACCCTTCGGTCTCATTTATGGTCATCTGTGATAGAGAAGATGAGGTGCAGAAATATTGGGATCAGTTAGTAGATGGAGGGATGGCCCTGATGGAGCTTGGTTCTTATTCATGGAGTAAAAAATATGGTTGGGTGCAGGATAAATATGGAGTGACATGGCAACTGTTTTTAGGAGAAAAAGCACAGGAACAGAAAATAGTTCCTACTTTGATGTTTATTCATGAAAATAACGGTAAAGCAAAAGAAGCAATGGAGCTTTATACTCAAACTTTTCCCAATTCAAGCATTGGAAACATCCTGAAATATGGAGAGGGAAGTGAAGGGCATCCTATACCGGAGCCGGCAGAAAATGTTCAGCATGCCAATTTTGTAATTGACAGATATTCATTATTCTGTATGGATAATTCTTATGATCATCAGTTTGATTTTAATGAAGGAATCTCAATGGTGGTTATGACAGATGATCAGCAACAAACGGATATGTATTGGAACGCCCTTACTGCAAACGGAGGCAGGGAAAGTATGTGTGGTTGGCTAAAAGATAAATATGGCTTCAGTTGGCAGATCGTTCCTAAGAGACTCATTCAGCTAATGAACGATTCTGACCAGGAAAAAGCATATAAAGTGGTGCAGGCTATGATGAAAATGCAGAAAATTATTATTCAGGATTTAGAAGACGCTTATAGTTCTTAAAGATATTTCGGCTTGTTGTTTGATGCTGTTTAGATAAAAGGTTTGCTTATGAAAACACAGAACAAATCACAATCTAAGTCTAAAGTCCCTAAAGATGGGCTATTCCCGGAAATTATCAGGAATGACTATCAGGGAAGCCGAAAGCTATTGAATAAAAAAGCTGTTATTTCAGGAGGAGACAGTGGAATAGGACAGGCGGTGGCTGTTCATTTTGCAAGAGAAGGAGCTGATGTTGTTATTGTTTATAAAGAAAGTGACGATGATGCTAAAGAAACCCAAAAATTAGTAGAAAAAGAGGGCAGAAAATGTCTTTTGATCAAAGGAGATCTTACCAGGAAAGCATTCAGAAATAAGTGTCTTGATAAGGTTAAAGAAGCTTGGAAGAATATTGATATTTTAGTCAATAATGCAGGTATTCACACTTCAAAAAACAGTTTGGAAAAAATTTCTGACGAACAGATTCAAAAGACCTTTGATACCAATATCATTTCTATGATCTCTTTTACTAGGAATTTTCTATCGCTGATGGGAAAAGGAGGCAGAATCATCTGTACAACATCTGTTACAGCCTATCGTGGAAGCAATCATCTGATTGATTATGCAGCAACAAAAGGAGCTGTACTGTCTTTTATCCGTTCATTGGCTGATAATCTTGCAGAAAAGAAGATTTTAGTTAATGGCATTGCGCCAGGTCCTATTTGGACACCGCTCGTAAAAGAAGCCTTTGACGACCTTTCAACCTTTGGGAAAGATACTCCACTGAAACGGGCCGGTCAGCCATCAGAAGTTGCTCCAGCATATGTTTTCCTTGCCTCTAAAGATGCTGATTATATCACAGGTGAGGTGATTCATATCAACGGTGGAGATTTTGTCGGAGGCTAGTTCAGTATTTTATCATATTTATACTTTCAAATCCTCAAATTTATACCACTTAATACATTAAAAAAATTATGGAACAATTATCATATGAAATAGAAATTAATGCAGAACCAGAAAAAGTATGGAGCGTCCTTTGGGGAGGTATTACCTACAGACAATGGACGACTGCTTTTACAGAAGGGTCTTTTTATGAAGGAGTATTGGAAGAAAATAATATCATAAAATTCCTTGACCCCAAACATAATGGAATGTACAGCCGGGTTGAAAAAATGATTCCCAATCAGGAAATAAAATTTCTGCATTTAGGGGAGATCTATGAAGGAATTGAAGTTGCTAAAGAATGGGGGGATGCAACGGAGTCTTACATCCTGGAAGAAAATGACGAAGGAACATTGTTGAAAACAGTTATTAAAACTCCAGCTGAGTTTAAAACATTTTTTGAAGAAAAATTCCCCAAAGCTCTTAATATTATTAAACATCTTTCTGAAAATCAGCTTTAAAGCTGTAGTGATGAAAAATAATTCAAATCAACCACAAAAATTTACAATATGGAAACTCTATCGTACGAAACAATAATAGATGCTCCTCTCCAAAAAGTATGGGATATTCTCTGGGGTCCTAAAACATACAGTGAGTGGACAAAATACTTTGGTGCCGGATCTTCTGTTATGAAATCCGACTGGCAGGTTGGTGGAAAGACCTATTTCCTTAATGAAAAAGGTGATGGAATGGTTTCTACCATAGACAGCATGGACGAACCCCGTCAAATTGTTTTTAAGCATTTAGGAATGACCGAAAATGGAGTAGAAGATACACAAAGCAAAGAGGTTATGGAGTGGAGCGGTTGCTTTGAGAAATATTTTCTGACTGATTTTGATGGAAAGACAAAGCTTCATACAGAAGTTCAGGTAGATAAAGAATGGCGGGATCACATGGATACAGGTTTTACAAAAGGATTGATGGTGGTGAAGAGTCTGGCAGAAGGAGTTAATCTTAGTTCAGTGTAGAGCTCGATATTCAAAGTTGTAGGCTTTGTAATTGATGTCTCTTGTGTTAACTCTCATCTATCAATTCAGAAAAATATGAAATTATTAGTAATTCTTTTCGGTACATTTATATTAGCTTTACTGGGAACAATGGTATTTCAGGGAAAGCCGGATCTTTTATTTTCGGGAAATCTCGGGATGGCAGTCTTTATTGTATTTACAGGATTTTCCCATTTTAAATTCCAGAAGGGAATGGCAATGATGATTCCCGGTTTTATTCCTGCTAAAATCTTTTGGGTGTATTTTACAGGCTTTCTGGAAATCGCCGCCGGAATAGGGCTGATGATTCCTGCTATTCGTGAAACAACTGCAGTTTTATTGATTATCTTTTATATATTGGTTTTTATCGCCAATATCAATTCATCCCAAAAGAATATTAATATTTTTAAAGCAGATTACACAGGGCCGGGAATGCAATACCTTTATACTCAAAGAATTCCCATGCAGATTATTTTAATAGCCTGGACCTGGTACTTCGGAATGTATTTATAATGAACATGCAGGCAGTCTTCGGGACTGCTTTTTTATTTCGAAATATTCAAAAGAAATGTTAAATATTGTAACGTTTTATGCTTTTTGACTGTCTTATCTGTAAAGAATCTGATTTTTTATTGATGAAATATTGAATTGAAGACTCTGTTTTTAACTTTAAAAACGTAAGTTATGAATCTAAATTCCAAAATTTTCGGTACAGCTTATATTGTACTTTCTGCTATTATGATTAACGCACAAAATTCTGCAAGTAAACTTCCGGGAGATCCTACGCTTCCGTCTACCAAAGCTAATCTTGAAAAACTGGTGTCCTACGATAAAGGAACCTTCAAATATAAAGTAGAAGATTATTTTGCAAGGCCCAAAGCTTCAGCATTTAAAATTTCTCCTGATGGAAAATACCTTTCTTACAAAGAAAAAGATAAGGACAGCAAAAACCACGTATACGTTAAAGAACTGAACACGGGGAAGATTACTAAAGCTATTGTTGAAAAAGATGATCTGATAAAAGCCTATGGCTGGCTGAATAAAAGCCGTCTGTTTTACACTCAGGATAGAGGTGGAAATGAAAATATCCACTTATACGCTGCGGATGTAGATGGAACGAATCTTAAAGATTTAACACCATTTGACGGAATCACCTTAGGAGAAATTATTCCTATAAAAGATTCCGACTTCGTTGTGGTTACGATGAATAAGAACAATAAGCAGATCTTCGAGCCATTTAAAATCAATTTTGTAACAGGAGAAACGACTCAGCTGTATGAAAATAAAGATGTCAACAGTCCTATTGACGGGTATATTTTTGATAAAGACGGAAATTTAAGAGGATACAGCGTTCTTGAAAACGGATTGACTACGAAAACGTATTACAAAGATTTACAGACTGGAAAATTTAATCTTCTGAAATCTGCAGACTGGTCAGATACCTTCAGTATTATCAGGTTTAATGATCATTCTAAAAATAAGGATGAAGCTTATGTAGTGACCAATTTAGATGGTGATAAAGCAAGAATTGTTTTGTACGATCTGAAAAAAAATGCTGTGATCAAAGAAGTATATGCTAACCCTGTATATGACGTAAGTTCAATAAGTGTTGCGGGTAAGAACAGAAATTACGAACTGGATTATGTCAGCTATGAAGGATTAAAAGGAGAAACAGTTCCTGTAAGTAAGTTTTATAAAGAAATTGATGATCAATTAAAAGCGCAGTTTAAAGATAAAGAATTTGGTATTGTTTCCTCTGATGATAATAATGAGAAGCTTTTGGTAGTGGTGGGAAGTGATAAATTATACGGAACCTATTACGAGTATGATACCCAAACCAAGCAGACAAAACTTCTTTACAATCTTATGCCACAGCTGAAAGAAGAAGATATGGCTGAAATGAGACCTATCGAATTCAAAAGCAGAGACGGATTAACCATTCGTGGATATATTACACTGCCTAAAGCAGCATTGGAAGGGAAAAAAGTTCCTCTGATTGTCAATCCTCATGGTGGTCCTCAGGGAATAAGAGATCATTGGGGCTTCAACCCGGAGACGCAGTTGTTTGCAAGCAGAGGATATGCGACGCTTCAGGTGAACTTCAGAATTTCAGGGGGCTATGGAAAAGAGTTCCAGAAAGCTGGATATAAGCAAATCGGAAGAAAAGCTATGGATGATGTGGAAGACGGAGTAAAATATGCTATTAGCCAAGGTTGGATAGACAAAGATAAAATAGCAATTTATGGAGGAAGCCATGGTGGATATGCTACTTTAATGGGCTTAATTAAAACTCCGGATCTATATGCGTGTGGAGTAGATTACGTAGGAGTATCTAATATTTTTACCTTCTTTGCTTCTTTCCCTGAATATTGGAAGCCCTATAAAGAAATGGTAAAACAGATCTGGTATGACCTGGATAATCCTGAAGAAGCTAAAATTGCTAAAGAAGTATCACCGGTGTTTCAGATTGATAAAATCAAGAAACCATTATTTGTAGTACAGGGAGCCAATGACCCTAGGGTAAATATCAATGAGTCTGATCAGATTGTAAAAGCAATGCGTGCCAAAGGTTTCGAAGTTCCTTACATGGTAAAATATGATGAAGGACACGGATTTGGAAAAGAGCCTAACAGAATCGAACTGTATAAATCAATGCTGGGATTCTTTGCTGAGAATTTCAATAAAAAATAAACAGGCAATTTTTATAATTTTTGAAACGGAGGATGTAATGTCTTCCGTTTCTTTTTTGTCATTGCGAGCGTAGCGAAGCAATCTTTATAGAATTGGATGCTGAGGTTGGACAACGCAAGGAAGCAAATTTATTGAATTGCTTTATGTTTTTAAGGCGCAAGGATTTTATCTGCGATAAAATTGAATGATGCCTATATTTTCTCACGGATTTCACAGATAATGCAGATTCTTAATTCGTAATCTATTGTTTAGCGAGTTTTATATTATGGTAAAAGTTGTTCTTCTATAGATTAATAGATAGAATAACGACTTTTGTTATTCAGAGCGAAACGAAGTGTAAATAATCTCTCAAATATTTCATATAATTTTTAAGCCTCAATCATCTGTTAGATCTGCTAAATCCGCGAGATAAATAAAAAAATCAACCGCTTCTTTATCATTGTGAATGAAGCAAAACGTAATGAAGAATCTCAATAATGATCTTACAAAGGTTTTATAGTTTATTAAGGAATGGTTCCCCCAAACCTTGACAGGTTTTCAAAACCTGTCAAGGTTCGTCTTTTCTCCACAATTAGTCATAGAAGCGGTTACCTCACAGCGTATATTGGCGTAAGTACGGCGCGAGGAGTATGAGCGGATAGCAGGAAATAGCTCCTGAAAAAAATGAATAGTAATAAATAATGAGTGGCTGAATATATAAACAGATGAAATAAAAGCCTGATGAATAAAAGAAAAACAGAAATTCCAGAAAAATATTTTAAATTTATTAAAGTAAAATAAAAAGGATAGCCGTCATATCAGTATGGAGGTTGTCGAAAAAATAACAATGCCACAGAAGGATAAAGACAGTATCATCTCACAAACCGTTTCGAACTACGGAGGGAAGCTGATGTCCTATATTCGTCCCAAAGTGAAAAATACGGAGGATGCGGAAGATATTCTGCAGGAAGTGTGGTATCAGTTCAGCAGTATTACCAATCTTTCCGAGATTGTGAATGTTGGGGGCTGGTTGTACAGGGTAACGGCGAATAAGATTACAGACCGTTACCGTAAAAAGAAAACAGAAAATCTGGAAGATTTCGTCTATGAAGATGAAGACGGAAGCTTTTCTATCAAAGATATTTTATTGATGGATGAAAGTGCCGGGCCTGAAGTGAAAATGTTTCAGGATGAGATCTGGAAAAAACTGTTTGAAGCGCTTGATGAACTTCCCGAAAAACAAAGGCTGGTCTACGTAGAAAATGAACTGAACGACAAAACCCTCCAGGAGATTGCTGATGAACAGGGAGAAAACATCAAAACCATCATCAGTAGAAAAAACTATGCTGTGAAGCATCTGAGAAACAGATTGAGAAGATTATACGAAGATTTAAAAAGTTAGAAAAAGAAATTATGAATTATAAACACAAAAAGGGCTGGATTTTTTTATTGTTATGTCCACCATTAATTCTCCTAGCCGTTACCTGGATCGTAATGTCGCTGTGGAATTGCCTTCTTCCTGAAATTTTAGGGGTAAAATCCATTACATACTGGCAGGCGATGGGAATCCTGATCTTAAGTAAGATTCTTTTCGGAGGTTTTCATTTCGGAAAAGGGATGAGAGATTTCAAAGAACGAAAAATGAGAGAGAAAATGGAAGGATTATCGCCCGAAGAAAAAGAGAAATTTAAAGAAGCCTGGAGAAACAGATGCTCCGGAGGATTCTTCAACAGAAATAACGAATAATTTGAAAATTTTAAAGAAGTAGTAAAGTAAAATTAAAATTCATTCGTCTTTATAAAAAACAAGAAGTAGTAAAATTTAAAATTTTGAAAAAATGAAAAATTCAGCATTAAAAGGAGCTCTTGGAGCACTAGCCGTTGTGGGTGTAGCCTTAATCGCTAAAAAAGCAGTACAAAGAAAAAGATTTATCAGAGGTATTTTTGATGAATACGGAATCAAAGAAAAATCCCCTTTCGGATTAGCCGATAAAATCAGAGAAATGAATGATGATCAATATCAGGAACTGAAAGGAAAATTCAAAAAAGAATTCAGTTCAAGATGCTGCAGAAAGGATAATACCTGCGAAGCATAAAAAGTAAATAACTAAATTGAAATTGTTTAATTCGGGCTCGGGAAGCTTTGCTTCCCGAGCCCGAATTTTTTTATTTTAAGCCAACCAGGCCATTCTGCAGAATTTAAGAATGTTTTGGCAGTGAATGTATTGATTAAAGACTAAATTTGTTCTTCTTTCATTTCACAATCATGATACCGAAGAATATTTTCATCATCATACTTGCTTTTTTTTCTATTGTTGTATATGGACAGAAATCTGAATTGAAGAATAAGCAATATATTTTCTTTTTGCACAACAAATTTCTGGAGGACCATTCAGCAGATGAAGCGCATCCTAAATATGGTATTGTAGAGTATGAAAAAGTCCTTCATCAGTTGAAAGACAGCAGTAATGTTATTCTTTTTGAGAAAAGAAAACCTAATACTGATCCGGCAGTATATGCTCTGAAAATAAAGAAACAGATTGATCGTCTTATTAAAAAGGGAGTTAAAGCTGAAAATATTACAGTTGTAGGAACCTCTCAAGGCGGTTATATTGCACAATATATTTCCTGGTATGAAAAAAATCCGGAGCTGAAATTTGTTTTTATTGGTGCTAGTTTTAAAGATGATTCTTTAGAGAAAGATGAAAATTTCAGATTGTATGGAAGAATACTTTCCATTACAGAAAAATCGGATGACGGACATGTTCCTCTATCGCAGGAGCAGCGATTTATCAGATCAGATATCAAAGATTTTAAAGAGATTGAGCTTAATACAGGATTGAACCACGGATTTTTGTTTAAAGCTCTTGATGCCTGGATTATTCCAACAAAAGAATGGATCAATCGTAAATAACTATGGAGAATACAGGTAATTAACTTCGTATGGTTTGTTGAGAAGCATAAAAGCACAGATTTTTTGCCACGAATGCGCGAAAAAAAAATACTTTAAATATCAATTAAAAAAAGTCTTTTCTATGTTCCTATGTGGTAATTTTTTAAACCACATAGGAACATAGGTATTATGCAAATAAACTCATTTGTGCATTAGTGGCCATCAAACATGTAGTATTCAATTTTATTGCAGATAAAATAAAACACAATGCTTATCAATAATCTTACGATTTTGTGCTTTCCAACACTGATGTCATATGTAACATTAAGATTGCTTGCTCGCAATTGTAAAAACGGATAGAGTTAAGCATTATAATATATTGATATTTGTTAGGAACAACAGCTTATTATTTACGTTGAATACAAAGTAAAAAGAAAAATAAATCCTTATTTTTGTATTGCTCAATGAAAGATTACTACTATTTTCTCGGTATATCGCAGGATGCTTCAGAAGAAGACATCAAAAAGGCTTATCGCAAGCTCTCTCTGAAATATCATCCCGATAAAAATGAGAATGACGATTTTTTTGCAGACCGGTTTCGTGAAATTCAGGAAGCCTATGAAACATTGAATGATCCTGTAAGCAGACGTAGTTATGATCAGAATTTAGAAAGTCATCAACGAAGTTTCAGATATAATATTCCACCTGTCATTAAAACTTTTACAGCCAATAAGATTCATGTGAAAAAAGGGGAGGAAATTATTATCAGCTGGCAGACCAGCAATGCGGATGTGGTAAAGGTTCTGCCTTTCGGGCTTGAAAAACCTTATGGTGAAAGAGTTTTTAAGATTACAGAATTTAAAGACGGAAAATTCCAGTTACTGCTTCATGCAACCAATTCACTATTGCATAAAACCGTAGTTCAGGGAATTACCATTACTGAAGTTTTTGAAAATGATACTGACAAATTCAAAAATACAGTGGATGAAATGTTTAAGCCACAGCCTAGAACGGTGATGAACAAATCCGGCCAGCCCAAAATTGTTATACTGTTTTGGGGTGTTATTGTACTGGCAGTTGCTTTATATTTCCTGATAAAAGAAGTTTTTTAAGCCATTTTCTTTCTTCCGGGGCACTTTTTACATCTTTTCCCTTTCTTGAATTTTTTGCAGCACGATTTCTTTTCGCAAAACATCTCTTCATTGCTGAATGAGTATACTGGAGCCAAAGGTGGAACTTTAAACGGGACAATCATATTCATGTTGCAAATATATTAATTTAGAATAAATATAATTAATAAAATTTCATAAAATTCTTAAAACCTGATGAATAGCAGACTGAGCTCCTTTTTACAATCTCAGATTACTTTAAAATCGGACTGTATTTTGAATTTAAATTTTCACATTTTCATACCAAAACATATACTTTTTACCTGTTATAAATAAAAATATTTTCAATCCTATTTTAAAATTTTTTCCAATTTTCAAGGAATAACTCATTGTTTTATTAATAATAAACTGCCTGTATTTTTGAATACTATTTGTAATATTGAGATAATAGTTGTTTAAAATAAACTAAACTATATTTAATAGCTATCAAAAGCTGATAAGGTTGTCGTAACTAAACTATTTAGTGAATTATCATTGCAGATATGCTGTTGTACAATCGTGTAAAAAATTGTAATTTTACCCATCTTTTTACAAACAAAATCTAATAAATAAAAATGAATACAGAACAGTTTGTGAGCCGTCACATTTCCTTAAATGAAGCCGATAAACAGGCGATGTTGGAAAAACTTGGCGTTTCTAGTATTGAAGAGTTAATTTCTCAGACCATTCCTTCTTCCATCCGTTTAGAAAAAGATCTTGAGATCTCAGAACCGCTTTCGGAGTACGAAATGCTGAATCACTCTAAAGAGTTGGCATCAAAGAACACTGATTATACAAGTTATATCGGTTTCGGATACCACAATACCCTTTTACCATCAGCTATTCAGAGAAATATCTTTGAAAATCCTAGTTGGTATACTGCATATACACCATATCAGGCAGAAATTGCACAGGGAAGACTGGAAGCTCTTCTTAATTTCCAGACTGTAGTGTGTGATCTTACAGGATTCGGTCTTGCTAACGCCTCTTTGTTGGATGAATCTACTGCAGCTGCTGAAGCAATGCACATGTTCTTTAACAACAGAACGAAAGACCAGAAGAAAGGAGAAGCTAATAAGTTCTTTATTTCTGACCTTGTATTACCTCAGACAATCTCCGTATTGAGAACTAAAGCTGAAGGGTTAGGAATTGAAGTGGTTGTGGGTGACCACAAGACGCATGCATTTGATGCTTCTTACTATGGTGTTCTATTACAATATCCTGGTAAAAACGGAATTGTTCTGGATTATACAGAAAACATTGTTGAATATAAAAAAATAGACCTTCAGGTAGCCGTTGCATGTGATCCTATGGCATTGGTGAAATTGAAATCACCGGCTGAAATGGGTGCTGACTGTGCAGTAGGAACTTCTCAGAGATTTGGTATTCCATTAGGGTACGGAGGTCCTCACGCGGCATTCTTTGCTTGTAGAGAAGAATATAAAAGAGATATCCCTGGAAGAATTATTGGGGTTTCTCAGGATATGTACGGAAGACGTGCATTAAGAATGGCATTACAGACAAGAGAACAACATATTAAGAGAGAGAAGGCAACTTCAAACATCTGTACTGCTCAGGTTCTTTTAGCGGTAATGGCGGGAATGTATGCTGTTTACCACGGTCCAAAAGGATTAAATTATATCGCTGATCAAATCCATTTTAAAGCAAATGCTTTGAAAGGAGGGCTTGCAGCATTAGGATATCAGGTAGTAGAAGAGCCTATCTTTGATACAGTGAAAATCACGATGCCTGAAGAAGAAAAAGGAAGGCTGATGAGAATGATGCAGGATCACAGACTTAACCTTAACTATTTCACAGAAGGGGTGGTAAGTATTGCGATCAACGAAAGTACTACATTAGAGAAATTAAACTATCTGATGGCTTCTTTCGCTCAGTTCAAAGACAAGCAGACTTTCAAATTAGAAATCAAAGAAGGATACAGCATTCCTGAAGAAAACCTGAGAAAAGATCAGATTCTTACAGAAGAAGTATTCAACAGATACCATACGGAAACAGAATTGATGCGTTACATCAAGCGTCTTGAGAGAAAAGATTTATCGTTGACACACTCAATGATTTCTTTAGGATCTTGTACGATGAAACTGAACGCTGCGACTCAAATGTTGCCACTTTCATGGGCAGATTGGGGAAGTGTACACCCATTTGTACCGGTAGATCAGGCTGGAGGATATCAGCAGATGATTGCAGAACTTGAAAAAGATCTGGCAACAATCACTGGTTTCGCAGGAACTTCATTACAGCCAAATTCCGGAGCTCAGGGAGAATATGCAGGATTAATGGTCATCAGAGAATACCATATTTCAAGAGGAGATCACCACAGAAATGTAGTATTGATTCCTCAGTCTGCACACGGAACCAACCCGGCTTCTGCTGCAATGGCAGGAATGAAAATCGTAGTTGTGAAAAACCTTGAAAACGGGGAAATCGACTTCGAAGATCTTAAAGCTAAAACAGAATTACATTCAGCGAACTTATCAGCTGTAATGATTACATATCCGTCTACTTACGGATTCTTTGATGCTAACATCAAGGAAATTACTAACCTGATCCACGAGCACGGAGGACAGGTGTATATGGATGGTGCTAACATGAATGCTCAGGTAGGATTTACAAGTCCGGGAAACATTGGAGCAGACGTTTGTCACTTAAATCTTCACAAGACTTTTGCAATTCCTCACGGAGGTGGAGGTCCTGGAGTAGGTCCAATCTGTGTTGCGAAGCACCTGGTGCCGTTCCTTCCTTCCAATGCAAATATCAAAATCGGAACTAAAGAAGCAATCGATGGTATTTCTGCAGCACCTTACGGTTCAGGATTAATCCTGAATATTTCTTATTCTTACATCAAGATGTTAGGAACTGAAGGCCTGAAAAAAGCTACCGGACATGCAATTATGAATGCTAACTACCTTAAGGTAATTTTAGCTGAGCATTTCCCAATTTTATATTCAAACGAAAACGGAAGAGTGGCTCACGAATGTATCGTAGATTTCCGTCAGTTCAAATCTTTAGGAATTGAAGTGGCTGATGTGGCGAAGAGATTAATGGATTATGGCTTCCATGCTCCTACAGTTTCTTTCCCTGTGGCAGGAACATTAATGATTGAGCCTACAGAATCTGAAAGCAAGTCTGAAATCGATCGTTTTGCAGAAGCTTTAATCTCTATCAAGCATGAAATTGATGAGATTGCTAACGGACAGGCTGATCAGGCCAATAACGTATTGAAAAACGCTCCTCACACAGAACAATTGGTGATCTCTGATTCTTGGGATAAACCATACAGCAGAGAAAAGGCAGCTTATCCATTAGAGTGGGTAAGAGACCACAAATTCTTCGCTTCTGTATCAAGAGTAGATGAAGCTTACGGAGACAGAAACTTAGTATGTACTTGTGAGCCGATTGAAGCTTATATGTAATTAGAATTTTTTCTAGATATAACAAATCCCTTTCAGTAATGAGAGGGATTTGTATTTTTTGTAATTCTGCAAAGTCTCCTGACTTTGTAAAGTGTTATGTATTATAATCTTATTTATTTGCCTTTAATTAATGCCTCTAATCTAGACATCATATCATCCTTTTCCGTCAGCATTCTTTCGTAAAGAGCAATTTTTTCCTCATGAAGTTGGATAATTTTGTCCAATGGATTGATATTACATTTGTATTGCTCAGCATAGGCCACGGCATCATCTTGAAAGGTGTTTGCAATAATATTTATAGCTTGTTCCTCATCAAAATTCTGGAATGCTTCCACAGGAATTTTCAAAACTTCAGAAATTTTTTGAAGAAGAGGGTCTTCAATAGTTTCTTTCTGTTCCAATAATGAGACTTTCTTTTGATTCCAGTCATCACCCAAATCCAATGCTAAAGATTCCTGTTTGATGCCCAGCATTTCTCTGAATCTTTTTACGTTTCTTCCCTGATGTATTTTTTGTTCCATTGGTGGTTTTTAAGCTTAATTGATGGTTCGGATAGTAAAGATAAAAAAATATATGGAAGCGTGAGGCTACTTTTGTAATTCAGTAGAAGCTTTGTTTTTGAATAATGAGTAAGTACATTCTATGGGGGGTCATTTAATTTTAGTGATTTTTTATAGTATTAATGATAGTTATGTATATTTTTAATGAATACTTACTATTTTTTCTATTTTTGCTGAAAATTAAAATTAATAACCAAATAACTTTTGGATGAAAAAAATAATCATCTTAGCTTTTTCCCTGGCATCTTTAATGGGATTTTCTCAAACGGGGTTACCTCAGAATTTAATTATTGACGGAACTTTTGGGATCCCTGATCCTGAAGATATGCTCTCACGGGATCTTAATAACGATAACAAAAAAGACATTCTGGTTAAAACCTATTACCGCAATCTTTTCTGGATAAAGAATAAAGGCAATGGATTTGAACATCCGGAACTTATTTATGAATCTCCTGTTGAATATATTAATGATTTTGACAGTGCAGATTTTGATGGGGATGGAAAAGCGGATATTATTTTTAGTACTGCAAAAGGCCTGTTTCTCATGAAAGGAACTGGAGTTGGAGCTGCTGCTTCTTTCAGCCAGCCAGTTAAATTGGTAGATGAGAGTATTTCTCTTTTCAGGGTTGGTGATATCGATGGGGATGGAGATCAGGATATTTATTTTCATCAGCCTATCTCGGGAACATGGTTGATAAATAACGGAAATGGAATATTTACTCAGGGAGCACTTATTTTTACCTCTCTTCAAAAACCGGATTCTGTTATTCTGAAAGATCTGGATAATGATAACAAACCGGATCTTCTGGTTAGATTTAATGCGACAAGGATATTAAGGTGGTACAAAAATAATGGGAATGGGAGCTTTACCTTCAAACAGGAGATTGATGATTTTGCATTAGGTGAGTTTTTTGACCTTGGTGATGTGGATGGTGATGGAGATTTGGATATCATTCACCTATTTGAAAATGGGAATGTTAAACAGTTTAAATGATATAAAAATACAAATGGGGCAGGTACTTTCTCTCCCTCTATCTTAATATCCAATGTTCCTTATAAACCGTATACTGTGCAAAATGTAAAAAGGTTTGGAGTGAAAATGTTTGATCTTGATGCAGATGGTATGGAGGATCTTGTATTCTGTGTATTATGGGATAATAAATTATCATGGAAAAAGAACCTGGGGAACGGTATTTTCGGAGCTGAACAGATTGTTTCTCAAAATGCAATAAGAATTTCCCAGTTTGATGCTGCGGATTATAACAATGATTCAAAAATTGATTTAGTATCCGTTTCTGCAGGAGACAGTAAAGTTGCATGGTACGAAGGAATTACCGGGACAGGCAATTTTTCTTCTGAGAAAATTCTTACAACAGATGTTTACGGGCTTTCATCAGTAGAAACAGGAGATATTGATGGGGATGGGGACGCAGATATTGTAGCAATGTCTTCAAGTAAAATTTCATGGTTTAAAAATACAGATGGACATGGTGGCTTTTCAGATCAGCAGAAAATAATAAAAAATAATATGAAGTATGTTTCTGATATGTCGTTGGCTGATATTGATAATGACGGGGATACTGATATTATTTTTAATAAAGAATTGGATACCAATCCTACAACATACAAATATGTATGGCTTGAGAATAATGGAACAGGAGATTTTAATACAGAACATACGATAGGAAATAGCCTGGGCCATCTTAATACAGTAGGTGATTTTAATGGCGATGGTAAGAAAGATTTTGCTTATATAGGAAATGCCACTAAACTGACTGTATTAATGAATACAGGTAATGGGAATTTTGGTGCTCCTACAGAATTTTTGGATAGCATAACAAGTTATGTTACTTCATTTAAAAATGCTGATATGGATGGAGATGGAGATCTGGATCTTGTTATCGCTCTTTTAGATGGTAGCATTATCTGGTATGAAAATGTAAACGGGCAGGGAAGTTTTACGGTAAAACATGTTGTCGCCAGCTCTTTGTTTGGATATATCAAACTTCATATAGCGGATTTGGATGGTGATGGAGATAATGATATTTCTTACGTAAATGATAATGGAAATAAAATAAGCTGGTTTGAAAATACTGATGGAGCAGGGAATTTCGGACAGGGGAAAATTGTAGGAGCCGGAACTGCAATAGGGCCATTCGCACTCACTACAATTGATATTGATGGTGATGGACTTAAGGATATTGTCACTAACTCTAAAACGGAACCAAAACTAAGATGGTATAAAAATAACGGCAATGGAATTTATGATAACGTTCCGAAATTAATTACCAATAATAATATGGGAATTGCAGCATCTTTGCTGAGTACCGATTTAAATGGAGACGGAAATAAGGAATTAGTGGTAGGATCAAAATACTTGGCTAATGATAAAGAATACATGATCTCATGGTTTGAAACGGGAGCTGCTTTCCAAAATAAAATAAAAGGAAAAGTACGGTATGATATTGATAATAACGGTTGTGATGTGAATGATATTTCAGCGACTATGATGATGGTCTCCACACAGGATTCTGCTCATAAGTATTCCACTTTTACCAATGGGAACGGTGAATATTCACTCGTAGCAAAACAGGGGCAGTATAACACGTTTGTGGATAAGGTTCTTCCTGATTATAGTATAAACCCCCAAAATGATTCCTATAATTTTGCAGCAACCGGAACGACACGTACTGCTGATTTTTGTATTGCTCCCAATCAGGTATATAAAGACATAGAAATGAGTATCTATCCGATTTTAACAGCCAGACCAGGATTTGATACAAAATACAAAATGATAATCATAAATAAAGGAACCCAGAAAGTGAGTGGAGATATTTCCTTCAGCTATAATAATGCAAAGATCAGTTTCCTTCAGGCTTCTGCCATACCTACATCACAAAATAATGGGAATATAATCTTTAATTATCAGGATCTGGCACCGTTTCAAACAAAAACTATTGAGCTGAAATTTAATGTTCTTCCAATGCCGGCAAACAATATTGGCGAACAGCTGGGTGTGCATGGAGCAGCCAATGTCATTGGTGATATAAATCCATCTGATAACGAATTTAATTTACTGCAAACTATTGTGGGATCTTATGATCCAAATGATATAACAGTTATTGAAGGTCCGCAAGTGCTTTTACAGGATGTTGATAAATATCTGCATTATATCATCCGTTTTCAGAATACAGGAAACCATTTTGCAGAAAAAGTAAAGATTCATAATCTTTTAGATTCCAAACTCGATAGCTCTACTTTAGTTTTGGAGTCTTATAGCCATGCAAACGAGGTAAAAATTACTGATGGACATGATATAGAGTTTAATTTCAATGGGATCTATCTTCCAGGGTCTAATGATGAACCAAATTCACATGGGTTTGTTACTTATAAAGTGAAGCCTAAAGCAAATGTTCAGGTAAATGATATCATTAATGATACTGCTGATATCTATTTTGATTATAATCCGGCAATTGCTACTAATGTGGTCTCAACTAAGATTATTAATCAGACATTAGGAACTCAGGAGCAATTGAAAAATAGTTTAAGGATTTATCCTAACCCAACTACTGGAATTATTACAATCAATACCCAGGCTATTTCTGAAAAGGTGGAAGTGTATAATATGGCAGGACAAAAGCTGAAAGAATTTCAGGATGTAAACAAAATCGATATTACGGAGCTTCCGACAGGAATTTATATGCTGAATATTACCTCAAAGAATAAAGAGGTGACTAAAGCTAAAGTTGTAAAGAAATAAAATCCGGTATCAATAAATAGGAACACCTCTCATTTTTGAGAGGTGTTTTTTAATATATTAATGCTATTATCTTCTCTTATAGCTGTAAGCCACCAGAATGGCTACTCCCATAGTAAGAACAGTTATCATTGAAATCGTTTCAATGGAGATTCCACTTTTCATCTGTGTGTTTTCTTTTTCACATGAATAAAAGAATAATACTGTCAATAAAAGACAGCTCGATAGTAATTTTCTGATCATAATTGCATTTGTTTGGTTATTAATGTTTTATCATCAAAAAGTATACCGATTTTGTGGACTATATGTAAAGCGGTTTTTAGGAACTGCTATATTTAGTTTTCGTTTATTTTCCGGGAGACTTTAGCAATCACCGCCTGATGTTGGAAATAATCAACAGTGGTAAGAATAATAAAAAATAAGCCGGGAATCACAAGTTCTATGATCAAATGTTGAACGAAGAAATATAAAATTAGGAAAAGAATACCTGCATACAGCAGATTAAATAGGATGGGATAAAAGGCTTCAACCTTATACGTTAGAGTTTTTGCACTTTCATTGTAAATAAAATATTCTTTGCCGGGTGATAATATCAGGGGAGATCTTTTTGAAAAATCGAGTTTAAAAAGACTGTCTTTTCCTGTAATTATATTGTCATGAATTTGTATATCATTTACTTCTCTTTCCATAAATGAATCGCGTGCAGCATCAGTGACATTTTTTGCAGTTGTTCCCTCTTTTATTTTTATTTTAAATGTATAGAACATATTTCGTCATTTTTTACTCTTATCATTGTTTCCTTCATCCCAATAATAACTGTCCGGATAGATTCTTGCTCCAAATACAGCCGTTCCAACACGTATAATAGTAGCTCCTTCTTCTATGGCGGCTTCAAGGTCACCACTCATTCCCATTGACAATTCCTTCATTTCGATGTTGGGAATATATTCACGGATGATTTGTTGTTGCAGGTTTTTAAGAATTTTAAAACACTGTCTTACTTTTTCACTTTCTGCGCTGAATAAGCCGATAGTCATCAATCCTTTTACTTTTAATGTAGAGAATTCTGAAACCTTTCGGGTTAATTCAATGGTCTGGCTGGGATCTATTCCAAACTTGCTTTCCTCATTCGAAGTATTGACCTGAATCAAAACTTCAATTGTTCTGTTCTCAGCTAAAAGCCTTTGATGCAGTTTTTCTGCCAGATCCAGGCGGTCAAGCGACTGTATACAGGTTATGTCGTATTTCAGGATATCTTTAATTTTATTGGTCTGAAGGTGTCCGATAAAATGATTGATGTGAGGCGTTTTTTTTAGCTCTTCATATTTCTCCTTCAGCTCCTGAACTTTATTTTCTGCAATGAGAGTCTGTCCGTTTTCCAAAGCAATTTTAATACGTTCTGCGGAAACTGTTTTGGTTGCTAATAGTAGTTTAACTTCATCAGGATTTCTTCCTGCTTTTTTACAGGCATTCTGAATCCGGGTATCGATGACTTTCAGGTTGTGAAGGATGTCTTCTTTCATGATCGGATGGTTTCTTTAGTTTCCAGCTTTTGAATAAGAGCTGTTTTCACAGCCGTTAAAGCATAATCCTTAGCCTCTGCAAAAGAAATGGAGTATTTCCTTTCAATGGATCTCATATCTTCAGGGAATCGATTGAGGAGAGTGTCATAAAAAGTATCCAGAAATTCTGGAGAAGGCATTTCATAATTGATTTTCAGCTGAAAACGTCTCAGTAGAGCTGTATCAATAATCTCAGGATGATTGGTGGCACATAGTAAAAGTGCGTTTTCAGGATAATAATCAATAAGCTGAAGCAAAGTATTGACTAATCGTCTCATTTCACCCACATCTTTATCATCACTGCCTCTTGCTTTTCCGATCTGATCCAGCTCATCAAGAAATAGAACAGATCTTTCCCTTCCGGCTTTATCAAATATCATTTTGATATTCTGAGAAGTTTCACCTATTCGGGATGAAACAATATTACTTAAATTTAAAATGATAATATTTTTCCCCAGAGCACTTGCAATTGCTTTGGCAGTCATTGTTTTCCCACATCCTGAGCTTCCCTGAAGAAGAATCTTATGATTCACCGGAAGACCGTATTCCTGCAGTTCCTTGCTGTAGGTATGTTCCTTAATAAGCTGTACAAGCTGTTCCCTGTTGTTCTTACTGAGAAATACATCGTTAAGGTTTACCTGTTCTTTATCTTGAATAATGAGATTGTACAGATTCATGGTAGCAATTAATGGTTCTAGATTCTAACAAAGATAAGGCTTTATTAAATGACGTAAACATCCTGATTGAGAATAAGCGGGTAGGCCAGGAATGAGTATGGGTGATTAATGATGAGTAATAAGTAATGAGGTGGTTTTAGCAGATAATTTAAATATTAAGCTTAATTACTATAAAAAATAAATCCGAACTAATGTTCGGATTCATCATTTGGATATAAAAATTTGTTATGAAACTAAGATCTTTTTGTTTATGTTTTTGGGCCCTTTTACCTCATAGGTAAAAGAGCAATCTGATTTCTCAGAGTAAAAACATAAAACAATATAATTAGTATAGTTTTGCTATAGGCTTATTTATTTGAGTGATTAGTTTCTTTCTCTTCTTGCTGTCATGAAATATGATGAGAATACTACTAAACATGTTGCGATACCGATATAAGTTACCATTTTGTATTATTTTTAATTATTTGACTTTTTTTTATCAATCTTTCAATTGCAATATTACAGCTTTCAAATCACGTGCCAAAGCAAATCACTATGATGTATATCAGTGTGTTATGGGTGTTTTATTTAATTTTTAAGAGATTTTTTGTTTACATTTTGTTAATGTATTATTGCGAATTTATTAATATATTTATTGTTCTGTCTTTAAAAAAATATGAAAATGTTAAGCGTTTGTAGACTTCTATATTAGACTTGATAAAACAAACAATAAGTAATGTAACGCATAGTATTGATGTGAAATGAGAATTTTATGTGTAAAATTTCAGCGTAAAACAGATTTCTATGTTAAGAAAATTTATTTTTATCAGTGTTTTTTGCGTTGAATTTTTTTATTGCCTGTCAGATTCTATGACATCCTTTTTGTGCCAGAACCTGAAATGTCTCTCTCATTTGTCAGCTTGTTGGGATTTAAATGTAAATTAAGAAAACGAAATATAGAAGTTGAAGACTTCTTTTTGGGAACAGGGGAGAGGTTTTGTTATTTTTGCATAAATAATACTTTATGGAACGCAGTTATCTTTTTCTGGCTTTGGCCATCGTATTTGAAATCATAGCTACAACCTTTCTGAAAAAATCAGAAGAGTTTTCTAAGCTGTGGCCATCCGTTGTTACGGTAATAGGATATGCCTGCGCCTTCTATTTTTTAAGTCTGAGCCTTCGTCAGATTCCGGTTGGGATTACTTATGCGATCTGGTCTGGGGTAGGTATAGTTTTTATTACAATAATCGGGGTTGTTGCATTTAAGCAGGTTCCGGATTTACCTGCCATGATCGGAATAGCATTGATTATTTTGGGGGTAATCGTAATCAATGTGTTTTCAAAGATGGGAACTCATTAAATAATAATATCCTGTGTGGTTTGAAGCTGTTTCCAGTGCTGTGATCTATTTTTATACAGAAAAAATTTTCCCAGCTTATATTTAAACTGTAAATAACCACGGAATTCAATTCCATTAAATAAAGTGTAGGAAATATGCTGATTTTCTTCTAAAGACTGTTTTATCCCTTCGCTGAATACAGTAGGACCTGTTGTAGCATGTACATTATTAGGATAGCAGTGGTTTTCTATATTGTAAAGCATTAGTTCCAATGTTTTCTTTAAAAAAGGATGGTCTTTTCTAAAAATAAGTGCCCATTGAACATATAGATTTTCATGTCTTTCTTTACAGATCACTGCTTCATCTTCATCTTTTATAAGCCGCCTGAAAGGTTTGGTGATTGTACTGTCTATATCCAGATATATTCCTCCTTTTTTGTATAAAATGGCATATCTGAAAAAATCTGCTTTTGCTGCACCAATGGTGAGCCTGTTATAACATTCAATATATTGTGGTGGAAATTCTTCAGACAAAAATTTTACGATATCATGATCATCATAGAAAAAATACTGATATTCAGGATTCTTCCTTCTCATATTCCAAATGTGAAATTTTGTAAGTAAAGGCAGCTTTTTTGTTTTAAAAGTCTGAAATATTTGTTTGGGTATAGCCATATTCTTTTTTTATCATCATTATTAATTAAGCATGAAATTGCTTTTTATCAATGGGATTCATGTTTTGATAAATTTTCGCTAAAGAGAATGATGGTTTTAATGGAATAGTTTTGTTGGTGTTTTGATTTTTTGTAAAAAATGGTTAAAGCTTATGTTCTAAATGTTGCATTTAAAGCTTTACTTTCTTTAAAAAATTAATTCGCTATTATTGAAGTTGTTATAGCTGTGTTTTTATTGTTGTGTTTTTTTAAAAATTTTTTCTGCCTGGTACAAAACTAAAGTGACCAAATTAGAATTTCTTTGGAATGGAATTAAAATACCATTAAGGAGATTAAAATGATATTAGAAAATTGTTAAGAGAAATTAATATAGAAAAATAAACAGCACAGAAAATAAGAGAGAGCTGCAGATAATTGCCTACCGAATAATCCCGTAGGTCACTTGGTGGAATTGATTTGTTGAAAAATATATGGTGCTTTTTAAACTGCTCGTAGATCTTTGTAAGAAATTAGCAAGTGATAATCTGAATGATCTGTGCCGTTCATAAAATGATAAATGGATTTCGATTCCTTAATAAAGTTTCTGGTCATTTTCACAATAAAAACTTCTTCGTTTTCCGATTCCTGTTTTTTTCTTAATAAGTTTTTGGCCACAGATCGAACAGGTAGATTTTGTATGAACCAGCCAGTGCTTTTTCAAGGTAAATTCTCTTTTCCAAGCCAGAAACTGGAAACTGTAATTTCTGGCTTCTGCAATAAGTTCCTTACGCTTTTTAGTGGGTAGATTTCCTGTTAAACTTTCCGGTTGTACACCAATTTTGAAAAGAACTTCATTTTTGATGATATTTCCGACTCCTGAAAATAGATTCTGATCCATTAAAGCGTCACATACCATCATATTTGGATTGGTTTTCAGTTTCTTTTCTGCTTTTTCCGGGTTCCAGAGATTACTCATGACATCTGCTTCCCAGTCGATCGTAGAAAGGAATTCTAATTCTACAGATTTTACAGAGCAGGTATAAAAGTACATTCCTTCATTTGAGAATAGTAGCGCTAATCTTAAGCTTTTGTCCGGCTTTGTCTGTTCATTAATACTATAAGAACCAAACATCAGTAAATGAATACGGATGGCTGATTTATCAAAGACCAGATAGGTTTGCTTCCCAAAAGTACGGATCTCATGAAGTGTTTTGCCAATGAATGTTTCTTTATCGAATTTTGCATTACCTGATGCGTCTGTTACCTTATGGCCAACAAACTGCTGCAGGCTTTCTTTCATTAAAATAATGGATGGACCTTCAGGCATGATGTTACTTTTCAATAAAAGTTCAAATACTGTTCCGTTAAACTAAAATGTAGAACTCAGATTAATCCATCCGGGTGTATCAGGAACTTAAAATAATGAATTCATCATCCACTTGTCATTCCGTAGGAATCTTAATAAAGTATTTTCAAAATCCAAAATCAGATTTCCTACAGAATAAGAAATAAGCGTTTATATTTATTGCTTTTGTCCCACAAAACGAATCACAGAACCCGTTCCGTTGTGAAATAACCCTTCCTTAAGTTCAATTTCTGTTTCCTCAAGTTCTATAATGGAGTAATTTGGGAAATCGGCCTTAATTTCTTCTATGGAAAATAAATCCTTTATATCCCTAGGTCCACCTACTTTTTCATTTTTTGTGACGTAATCAAGATGCTTTTTACTGAAGGCTTCGAAAATGATAAATCCACCTTTACGAAGATACTGATCAAGTATTTGGTGGATGGATGATTTAATATCCCCCGGAAAATGAGCATAGATAAGGGCAATTACATCAAATTGCTGTTCATGATAATTTAAGGTTTGAAGCTCGCCAATCTGATAATCTATAGTTACATCATTCTGCTCTGCAAGTTGCAAAGCTTTAGATCTGCCTTGCTCACTGATGTCAAAAGATGATGTTTTCCAGCCCTCTAATGCTGCATAAACAGAATTTCTTCCTTCACCATCGGCAGGAAAAAGAATAGTGCCGGGATTTAATTTGCTGAGCTGTTCTTCCAGATAGATATTGGGAGCTGTTCCATATACAAATTCCTCGTGGGTATACCTTTCATTCCATTTGTCAAGCCATGTGCTGTCTTTCATTTTTAATAGTTTAATTTCTATCAAATGTAAGATCTTTTCATCTGTATTAATCAACGGAAAAAACTCTGATGCTAATAGATTTTTTGAATGATAATGTCTGCTTAATAAATATCTAAATACTATTCCGTAAAATTAAAATTTGGAGTAATTTTGAAAAATGATGAATTTAAACCAGATTTTCACCAATCAACGTACAGGAAATAATCCAAATACTAAAGCTTCAAGAACTGATTTTCAAAGGGATTTCGACAGAATTATCTTCTCTTCTGCATTCAGAAGACTGCAGAATAAAACCCAGGTTTTCCCTCTTCCCGGAAGTGTTTTTGTGCACAACAGGCTGACGCACTCTCTGGAAGTATCATCTGTAGGAAGGAGTTTAGGAAGTATTATTGGTGAATTCATTGCTGAGGACTATAAAAATGAACTTACTGAAGATTCAAAGAATTTTTATCTATATAATTTAGGAAATGTAATTGCGGCGGCATGCCTTTGTCATGACGTTGGAAACCCGGCTTTCGGACATTCAGGAGAAGATGCTATTGCAAGTTATTTTGAAAGAAATGAAAAAGACCTGAAATTCAAGTTCAATGAAAAAGAATGGGCAGATCTGGTTAATTTTGAAGGAAATGCCAATGCTATCAGGGTTTTGGCTCAGCAACAACAAGGGAAAGATGCCGGCGGAATCCAGCTTACATTTTCTACTCTGGCGAGTATTGCAAAATATCCGTGTGAGGCAGTAGCCAAGAAAAAAGGAATTATTCACCGTAAGAAATTCGGTTTTTTCCAGAATGAAAAAGATATATTCCTTGAAATTGCAAAAGGAACCCAGCTGATTTCCGAATGTGAAGAACCACATATTTTCAAAAGGCATCCTTTTGTATGGCTGGTAGAAGCTGCTGATGATATCTGCTATAATATTATCGATATGGAAGATGCCCACAGATTGGGAATCGTATCCACTTCTGACTGTGAAAACCTTTTCTTTGAACTGGTAAAATCAGAAAGTAACGATATTGATAAGGTTAAAAATAAGCTGTCTTCCATTTCCAATGAAAATGAAAAAATCTCTTATTTAAGAGCAAAAGCGATCAATGCCTTGATTAACAAATCACTTGAGATTTATAAGCAGAATTTTGAAACCATTCTGGAAGGAAATCTTGACAAAGGGCTTCTGGATGTCTATAAATCTGAAAACAATGCTTTACAGGATATAGAATCATTCTCTATTGAAAAAATTTACAACCATAAAGCCGTTGTGGAGATTGAAAATGCAGGATACAATGTAATGTATGAATTGCTGGATCATTTCATTCCTTCCATCCTGAAACCGGATGATGAGAGAAAATCTTACGATCAAAAGGCATTAAAGCTTCTTCCAAGACAGTTTGTGTATGAAAACGGAACCGATTACCAGAAGGTATTGGGAATTATAGATTTCGTTTCCGGAATGACAGATAATTACGCTACCGACCTTTACAGAAAAATCAAAGGAATTGATATCGGAATGACGGTATAAACCTATTAGATTAAAGACTGGAAGCGGGAAGGAAGGATGCTGGATGTTACTATTTCACACCTCAATTACTCCCGCTTCCCGCCTCAAACTTCCCGCCTTAAATATCCACGGTTTAAATATTATTTCTATCTTTATAAGAATCAATATAAAAACTAAACTATGGGTATTTTTCTGGCTCCCGTTATTATTTTCGGGTTAATTATTTTATTTGCATCGTTTTTTGTGGTTAAACAGGAGACGGCAGCAATCATTGAACGTTTTGGAAAATTCCAGGGAGTAAAACATTCAGGGCTTCATCTTAAGCTTCCCATCATAGATCAGATTGCAAAAAGATTAAATCTCAGAATTCAGCAGCTGGACGTGATGATTGATACTAAAACACTGGACAATGTATTTATCAAGATGAAAATCTCTGTTCAGTACCAGGTCATCAGAAGCCAGGTAGGAGATGCTTATTATCGACTGGAAAATCCTGAAAATCAAATTACTTCATTTGTGTTCGATGTGGTGAGAGCAGAAGTTCCAAAGCTGAAACTTGATGATGTTTTTGTAAGAAAAGATGATGTGGCGATTGCCGTAAAAAGTGAGCTTCAGGAAGCGATGAACAGTTACGGATATGATATTATCAAAGCATTGGTGACAGATATTGACCCTGATGAACAGGTAAAACATGCCATGAACAGAATCAATGCTGCAGAAAGGGAAAAAACTGCTGCAGAATATGAATCTGAGGCTCAAAGAATCAGAATCGTAGCCGTTGCAAAAGCTGAAGCCGAATCGAAAAAACTACAAGGACAGGGAATCGCAGACCAAAGAAGGGAAATTGCAAAAGGACTTGAAGAATCTGTAAGAATGCTGAATAATGTAGAAATCAATTCACATGAAGCATCAGCTCTTATCGTGGTGACACAGCATTATGACACTCTACATTCTGTAGGAGCAAGTAACAGAAGTAATCTTGTTCTTCTTCCCAATTCACCAACAGCAGCAAGCAGTATGCTGAATGATCTTGTTGTAGCCATGACAACAGCCAATACAGTGGGAGAAGCGAGCAAGGGAAAATACCCTGAACCACCACGAAAAGAAGGGGGATATTAATAAGGAAAGGATGATGGAAGCTGGAAGAGGGAAGTTGTGATTGTCGAAAGTAGGGATGAAGGGTTATTTTAAACTACTTTCAGGGTAATATCTATACAATACGATAAAAATATGTTCACCGGCTGATGGTAACTTCCAGCCCCAGCTTCAGGCTTTCATACAATAAAACAAAAAACGCTTCAGAAATTTCTGAAGCGTTTTTATTTTATTTCTTAGTTTTAGAAACCTGCTCTACCAATGTGTATTTTATTGAAGAAGCATCTGCCGGTGGATTATCTATTTTTTCTGTTTTCACTTTTAAAACATATTCGTAACCCGGTTCATAAGTGAATCCTTCAATGTTGCTGTAGAAATTACTCCAGTTTTCAGAAGCGTTTTCTTTTACCTGCAGGCATTTCATACGACCTGCTCCTGCAGAACAGTCTACGGTTTGTGCTCCTACAATAAGTGTTTTTTCACCTGCTGCTGCAGCATCTTTCTTAGTTTTAGAAACCTGCTTTATCAATGTATATTTTATTGAAGAAGCGTCAGCTGGCGGGTTTGCAATTTTTTCTGTTTTTACCTTTAAAACATATTCATACCCTGGTTCATAAGTAAATCCTTCGATGTTTGTGTAAAAATTAGTCCAGTCTTCTGAAGCCTTTTCTTTTACCTGCAGACATTTCATTGGAGCTACTCCTGTACAGTCTGCTGTCTGTGGTCCTACGATGAACGTTTTTTCATCTCCGGCAGAAACTCCAGCTGTTGTTGTACACTGCGTCATTGCGAATAATGCTAATGCGGGTGCTGCCCCTTTTAGAATTGTTGCTATACTTTTCATAAACTTGATTTTAAAACCTTACCTCACAATTACCATGCCGAAAATTCCTTGAATTAGCGGATTTCCGGGATTGTTTTTTCATTTTTTAATCATTTAATTTGAGGACTCTAATAAGTGAAGAAAGGAAGAATGTTATGTTAAATATAATGAAATTCAGGTACGAGATATTGGATGCCAGTAAATTATAGACAGGAAAAAGCTCCTGAATTGAATCTTGTTTTATGATAAACTTAAAGATATAATTGAGGTATTTAGAGTGTAAGAAAGAATTTGAATTGATGAGAAAATTACTAGTATTAATTTCCGCTGTTTTTATAACTGGTAATGCATATGCCCAAAAGGTAGATAATGCATTGCAGGGATATTTTGAAGAACAGGGAAACGAGACTTTTTATAAAAGTTTTAATTTTGACGGGAACGGTAAAATAGTGGATGGGTTTAAAAGCAGTTATTATTTTACAAGAAATGATAGCTTAATTGTGATTCCGGATAAAGATGTATTTGTTTTTAAAATCAAAAAAGATAAACTAATCGGTATTTCAGACTGGGTTAAAAACGGAGTCTGGGTTCGTAAAAAAGACAGTACTGAGGTTAATAACAGAGTGAATCCTGCAAAATCTCAGAAAAGAGCAGTTTTATTGGCAGGGTATTATGATAAGACGAAGAATATGTCTGGATTGGATGCGTTGTTCTCCAATGCTAACGATTATACCAGGATTAGTGAAGACTTTTGTAATCAGGGGTTAGCCAAAGCATGCCTCAATGCCTTTGGATTAAAGATGATGGAATATACTCCCGGATTCTTTGGTGACCTTGAAAAAATCAAAGATAAAAAGCTCAAGCCCCATCCGGAGCTGATAGAGCTTTCCAAAAAAATAACAGACCTTGGAGAACCGGAAGGATATAATGTTCTTGGAGCTTATTATCACCTCTTAGGACTTCGGGAAAAAGCTTTTGAAACCTGGAAGGAAGGAGAGAAACATGGTGATCCGGCTTCTATGTTATCTATGGGACTTATTGAAGTGGGAGAAGAAATGGATAAAGCTCCCAAGACCCCTAATGTTAAAAGGAAAAAGAAAAAATGATGAAGAAGAAACTGTTGTTTTCATCTGCTTTGGTTCTTAGCGCTTTGGTAAGCGCACAGAAACTTAAGAAGGAAGATGTTGTAGGCTTTTGGAAGCTGAAAGAAGCTGGGTTTTATGAAGGGAAGAAGAAGGTGGTGAAAGAGTTTGATAACTGCAGACTGATGCGTAACTATGCTATAAGAGAAGATGGTTTTGCTGTGTATAATTATATAGGAGGAAAAGTAGGAGATTGTACCCCATCAGAACCAAGGCTTTCTTTTTGGAAGATTGTGGACAACAGGGTCCAGTTTTATGTAGATGATAAAAATATTCTTGAAGAAGTTGTTGTGACTTTCAATAAAGATAAAACCATGACATTTTCGGACTATAAACCGGTTTTTGTTAAGCTTGACGGAGATGCATTAGCGGAAAAAGTGACGAATACCATTCATTATGATATTCTTGAAAAACAGTATTGAATCTAAAAATTTAATTGAAATCCTATGAATTTTGTTACAGTAATCTATCTGGTCAACTTATTGTTATATGCCATTTATTTCTTTGGAAAGGGGAGTAGTGAAGAGGTTATTACCATTGTAGATTATTCGATTTCTGCAATAATGTCTCTTTTTTTAATGATTGCCGGATATGTTAATGCGAAGCAAAAGATGAAGTACAGATCTGTCTTGTGGATGTTTTTTGTAAATGTTGTTTTCTTTGCAATGTCCGGGTTGTTTGATCAGTTTGGAAATAATTTTAATCTTTTGTCAATGGGGAATGATAATTTTATTTTTACCTTAGCTTTAATAGCCTATAACGGTTATTTATTTCCGCTGATTGTAAAACTGGAAAGAACCGGTTTTTCCCTTGTATTGCCACTCGTATTGTCTTTTATTCTACCGTCTTTAGGCTATTGGATAGGGAAAATGATTGCACCGAAAAATTCAACTTCATCTGAAGAAATTTAACCTGAATGTTAAGTGTTTTTGAGTGACAAGGTATTTGTCATTGACTACGTCGAATCTTCGATTTCCGACAAAGAAGGAATCTCATTCATAATTGAGATTCTTTATTTCACTCTATTCATTCAGAATGGCATACTATCTTTAAAGGGAAGCTATAATATTAGTATTCTTCCCGTTTTAATTCCTTTTAATAATTAAAAAAAACATGATGTTGGAAGCAAAAATAGAATGGGGTATCGTTACGGATTCTGTACTTGATTATCAGTTCCTGTAAATTTTTGTCTGCCGATTAATAATTCAAAGAAAAGCTTGAAATCCGAGATCAGTGACCACAACGGATATTTAAAAGTGGCAGGCTTATTTCTTTCAATCACGGCATGGCTAAACCAGGCAAACCCATATCCAACAATCGGAATGTACCATAGAAATCTTTCTTTTCCTGAACTGATCACATATCCTATGACAACAAATATGAGCAATGTACCAATAAAATGGAAAATTCGGGTTCCTGTTTTACTGTGTTCCGTGAGATAAAACTGATAAAATTCCCTGTATGTTTTGATTCTTTCAGACATAGCGGCATTAGTTTATTGTTTCTGTTGAATTTGTAGCAATAATTCTGCCGATTTTTAAATAAGCAATAAAAAAGAAAAAGGCAAAATAGCTCATTGTGCTATTTTGCCTTTTTTAATGTTGTATGTATTGTCTTAGCTATTCTTTAGCTCCTTTCCAAGTTTACTGTTTTTATAACCGTAGAAGAAGTAAATAAACATTCCAATCAGGAACCACATTCCAAACCAGAACCAGTTTTCATGGCTCATTCCGGTAAGAAGGTATAAACAAGAGCTTAATCCTATTAATGGAATAAGAGAAAGGTTCTTTATAAAAGTAACCACACATAAGATTAGGTTAATAATAATAAAGAAGAAAATAGAGGCTCTGAACTCACCGTCTTTAGGATCACTCCAATTCATCAATGTTTGGAAAAACTCAGGTTGCCAATAGTAGAAAGCAATCAGTCCACCAATGAAAATAACCGGGAAAATAATTTTACCGTTGACATAAGGAAGGTGGAATCTGCCTTTTATTTTTTCTTTAGCAGGAAGAGTTAAAACTCCGGCACAAACCAAAACAAATGCGAATATAGTTCCAATACTTGTAAAATCAAGGATGAAAGTTTTATCTGTAAATAAGATAGGAATTCCCACCACAATCCCTGTAACAATAGTTGCAAAAGATGGCGTTTTGTATTTTGGGTGAATCTTAAGGAACTTCTGAGGCATCAATCCGTCACGGCTCATCGCATACCAGATTCTTGGCTGTCCCATCTGGAAAACCAATAATACCGTGGTGATGGCAACAATCGCTACAAAAGAAACCACAAGTTCCATCCAGGCTACATTGGCATTGGTTTTTTCAAAAATGAATGAAAGCGGGTCTCCCACACCGTCAAACTTTTTGTAATCTACCATCCCTGTTAATACCAAAGTAAGAGCAATATAGATCACTGTACATAATACAAGAGAGATGATCATTCCTTTTGGTAAGGTCTTTTGAGGGTCTTTTGTTTCTTCAGAAAGAACACTTAAGGCATCAAAACCAATATAAGCAAAGAAAACTCCTGAAACAGCACTCATAACTCCTGTAAATCCATTAGGCATAAAGGATGGAGTACCTGTTGTAGGACTTATTGGTGTCCAGTTGTCTGTATTGATATAAGCGAAACCTACTAAAATAACTAATATAATTACTCCCAGTTTTAAGATAACCAGGGAGTTGTTGAAGTTTTTACTTTCCTTTACTCCAACATAACAGAGCCATGTAATTAAGCCATTGATGACCAATGCAGGAACGTCAACGATGAATTTCAGATTCCCAATAAGCGGTGCGGATTTCCATGCATTTAATAGTTCTTTATTCTCAGAGCCATTCAAAAAAGCTTTTTTAGCTTCTGTATAACTGCAGGTCAGATAATCAGGAATATGCATTCCGATACGCCCTAAAAAGCTGGTGAAATAATCAGACCATGAAAAAGCTACGTAAATATTTCCAAAGGAATACTCCATAATCAGTGCCCAGCCGATAATCCAGGCAATCAATTCCCCAAAACTGGCATAAGCATACGTATAGGCAGATCCTGCTGTAGGAATCCTGCTGGCAAACTCAGCATAGCATAAAGCGGTAAAACCACAGGCAAAGCCACATATCAAATATAGAAGTATAACACCGGGACCCCCTCTGAAAACGGCTTCTCCCAAACTGCTGAAACTTCCAGCTCCTATAATTGCCGCAATACCAAAAAATACGATGTCCCATACACCTAATACCCTTAAAAGTCCTGTTGAAGTATCTGTATCCGAATAGACTTTCCTTCTAAAAAGTTGACTCATTCAATAAACTATATTTGATTTGAAAAAAACAAATGTAATGATTTTTTATTTTGATGTTAACAGTCGTTAAGAACATTTAAGTAAAAATACTTAACGAAAAGCCTTTAGTCTTTATAAACAGGTATTTCCACATAGCTGTCATTATACCATTTTATTTCCAGCGGTTCCCCGGAATCCTGTATGGTTTCTTCACTTACATCTTTACCCGTTCCATAGTTGATCTGCCAGTTCGGACTTTTGCCAATGCCTACAAATAAAAGCAGTTTACTTCCTTTTTCAACCTTTTTACTGGTAAACATCGATTGTCTGATAGGGATTTGCTCCATCTTATTCGGTTCAAGAAGCTGACGGACCTCATTGTTTTTTGAATAACTGGCTCTTGTCTTATGGGTAGACAGTAAAGAAAGTTTTCCGTTTGGCTGTACCTGATACAGATAGATATCGGTATCCATATCCTTTTTATTGATGGATACATTAAGCAATCCTGACAGGTTTCCGCTGATGATAATATCCTTATCAAGAGGTTCACTCTCAAAATGAATGAGATTATTAACCTTTGCACTGTCTGTTTTACTTATCTTGTAATAAAGATCTTTATCATTTCTGCTTTTGAAATCAACAATTTGTTTGGTAAAGTCAGGACTTTCGGGTTTTGTAAAAACAGATTCGCTGTTCTTATGGTCTTTCAGATAGAATTTAAGAGTAGAGGTATGCATTCTGTCAAGAGTAGGAACATGTTTCCATGTATTAGTATTCATCACCTGGAAATTAACTCTGTCTTTTAAGAGCTCTGGCTTTTTTCCATCTTTAAGAATATAGTCAAACCATGAGAAGGCAAGCTCATCAATGCTTATTCTGGCAACGGGATCAATAGGATTACCATTCACATAGGTTGTCCCGAAACTTTGTGCTGCTCTATGATCATAAGGGCCTATTACCAGATAGTGATCAGCATCTTTATTGTACTGGTAATGTTGTTTGAAATAATAAAGAGCACCAATCTGATCATCGTCATAATATCCTGTAGTCGTTAATACAGGAATATTGACCCTGGCAAAATCCTCTTTATAAGGAACCATTTTTTGCCAGTATTGGTCATATCCCGGATGATCCAGCCATCTTTGGAATATCTTGTTGGGCTTTCCACTGATAGTGTCCAGAGATCTGAATGATCTTCCGCTTTTATACCATGCAGTATTGATGGAATCCCATTTTGCAGCATTACCGAAGTCTGCTTCATCAGTATATTTATTGTTTGTAACATATTGTATCCATTGCAGCATATAGCTCATGAATACATTATTCTGTGCCGGATAATCTATCCCGATTCCTACAGCAACCTGTGGGACAATCGTTTTCAATGCCGGATGCAGTTTCTTTACGGCAGCCCATTGACTGAAACCCAGATAACTTCCACCGATCATACCTACCTTACCATTGCTCCATGGTTGCTTGCTTATCCAGTCTATTACCTCATAGATATCCTGTGATTCATGCTCAAAAGGGTTGTTGATGTCATTGCTGTTTCTCTTACCCCGGGTATTGACTACGGCGCCTACATAATTATAGATAGCCGCTCTCTTTCCAAAATAGTCGTCAAATGGACCTGCATAGATGTTGTTGGCGAGGATAACAGGAAGTGGTAATTTATTTTCCTTTTTTCTGACAATAGTAATGGTCAGAGTACTTCCGGCCTTTGTTTTTAGATCCTGGGTTTCAATGATGAAGTTCTCCTTGTCTTTTGCAGCGATCGCCTGTGAAACGTACGGCTGAATACTTGAAAATACTTTATAGTTCAGATAAGTTTTGCATAAGGCAAGGGCAGAGCCATATCCAATACTGTCTTTCCCTTTTTGTTTATCCATTATTGTTTTCAGTAGTTTTCTGAAGTTCCTTACATCTCCTTTGAGAACAATGCTGACTCTTGGGATTATTTTTTCGTCCATACTTTCGTATTTTTTATTGAAAGCAGCTTGGAATGCTTTTGGAAATGGCATTTTGTTTTTCAATTCATTCAGCTTGGCCATACTGTAGACTTCGTAGGCCAGAGATTTGTAACCCGCCATATTGTTTTCCGCAAATTCCTTTCGGTGCTCTGCTAAAGTAATAATGGAGCCTTTGTAGTCTTTAGCAACAACCTGCAGGCGGGAAAGGTCGTCTAAAAGGTCTACATTGTTCTTAGGTTTGTTCTTCGTTGTCTGAAGTTGTGAAATTACTTGCAGAGCAAGACCGGGTATATGTTTTTCGAAAACAACAGAGTCGGTTACAGCGGTTTGCGGAAAATAAAATTTTTGAGCCTGTATCAGGTTGACAAAAATTAATGCTAAAAGTATCTTAAATTTCATATTGTAGTGCATTTATGGTATGTTTTTAGCTGCTGTTGAAAAAGTATCAGGTCGAAAATGTATTTTTGATAACTGTTTACTGAAATTGTTTACATTTTATCAGACGAAATTAAGAATTTTTATCATGCGATAGTGAAATGTTTTTTACTGTTGTGAATTCTTTGCTTTATGGCATTAAATCTGTTAAAACTTGCTTAAACAATAAGTTTTTAATATTTTCGTTAACTTATTTAGACTAATTTTCTTATATCGAGAAGAATGAAATCAAAAAAAATACTTTTAGCGGCTGCGGTCATTTACTTCGGAATCTCCGATGCTCAACAGTCCCAATATTTTACCCAGAAAGAAAATTATAGATTCAATCTAGCTGAAAATCTTTATCAGACTAAAATATACAACGCCTCCCAATACGAATACGCAAGACAATATTTCTACAATCAGAATTTGTCCCGTTCAAAGAAGGAGGCGGCTCAGTTTTTTGATAATGTGATTGGCGTAATTCTTCAGAAAAATCATGCTGAAGAAGGATTGACAGCTTTCATGAAAGAATATCCTAATTCTGCTTATTTTGCACAGGCTAATCTTCCTTTAGCTGACTATTATCTGGCTAAAAAAGATTTTGACAAAGCATTGGAAACTTTGAAAAAGGTAAACCAATATCAGTTATCAAAAGAGGAGAATACCCAGTATATTTTGAAATTGGGCTATGCCAAGTTTATGATGGGTGATTCTAAAGGGGCCACTGATGCTCTGGAAGAAGCTTATACAACAGCAGATCAGTCTCAGAAAGGAGAAATTGCTTATATGCTTGGTCACCTGTATTACAGCAACAGACAAAATGATAAGGCTTTCCAGTATTTTGATTCCATAAAAGATCAGGATAAGTTCTCGAAACTGGTACGTCCGTATTATGTACAGATGTATTACAATGATAAAAACTATGATAAGGCTATATCTGAAGGAAATGCTTTATTGAACGAAAATATTTCAGAATCTTATAAAGCAGAAGTACACAAGATCATTGGGGAAAGTTACTTCATGAAAGGGGATTACAGTTCAGCCTATCCGCATTTGAAAGATTATCTGAATGTACAGCAGAGCCCTTCTGAAAATGATCTTTACGAAATGGGATTTGTTGCTGCTCAGCTGAAAAAGTATGATGAAGCGGTTTCTTATTATAACCAGCTTGTTAACAGTAACTCAGCATTGGCACAGAATGCTTATTACCAATTGGGGAATGCTTATTTAGCGGTTGATAAAAAACAGGAGGCTCTTTCTGCCTTCCGTTCTTCTTACCAGATGGATTATGATGCAAAGGTGAAGAAACTGGCTCATGAGCAATATGCTAAACTGGGTTACGATATTGGAAACCCATTTGAGAATCCTTCTACTGTTCTTCAAAGCTACATCAATGATAACCAGAATGCTTCCAATGCTTCAGAAATGAGGTCTCTATTGGTGAAGTCATATCTGTATTCAGGAAACTATAAGGAAACATTGAATGCTATTGATAGATTACAGGGTTCAACACCTGATATCAATAAAGTAGATCAGGAAGTTTCTTACTTATTGGGAACAGAAGAGTTCAATAAAGGAAATTATGATGAAGCGGAGAAATATTTCTTAAGAAGTTTAGGTTTTAATATCAATAAAGAATTCAACAGCAGAGCTTTATATTGGTTAGCTCAAGTGTATTACCAGAAAGGAAATTATCCATCTGCTATTGTTCGTTACGAAAAGCTTCTTAATGAAAACTTCCCTGAAAAACAGCAGTTGCCTTATGATTTAGGATATGCTTATTTTAAATCCAAAAAATTCGATCAGGCTGCTACTTATTTCAAGCAATACCTGGCCAATCCTAAACCTGAATTTAAAAATGATGCAGAACTTCGTCTGGCAGATATTCACTATGCGAATAATGACCTGAATGAAGCAATTGCAATCTATGATAAAAATGCTGACGCTACAGATTATACTGTATATCAGAAAGCAATGGCTTTAGGATTTAAAGGAGATACTCAGGCTAAAATTACCAACCTGAAAAATCTTTTATCCAAATATCCGGATTCGGAATATTATGATGATGCACAGTATGAAATAGGAACGGCTTATGCGGCTCAGGATGACTTTGCGAATTCCAATGATTATTTTGGAAAAGTTATTAAAACATCTTCAGACAAAGACCTGATCGCTAATGCTTCTATCTACAGAGCACAAAATTATATTGATCAGAACCAGAATGATAAAGCTCTTTCTGAACTGAAATCGTTGGGAGAGCAGTATAAAAATACAGCGTATGCTCAAAAGATCGTTCAGGCTGCAAAACCAGTTTTCACGAAAAACGGTGATGTTGCAGGCTATGAAAATTTTGCAAGAACTATTGGAGTAAATGTTGATGCTTCTGAAATTGATGAGATCAACCTGTCTACCGGAAAACAGTTGTTCGCGAAGAAAGACTACAAAAACGCCATTTCTTATTATGAGAAATATCTGACGCAGAATCCAACGGGAGAAGGTCTTTATCAGGCTAAATATGAATTGGGAGAAAGTTATTATCAAACCAATAACTCAACGAAAGCTTTACTTGTTTTACAGGAAGTAGCCGGAGTTCAGAATGATTATCAGGATGATGCTCAAACCCGTTTAGCACAGATCTTTATTACACAGGGGAATACTGCTGAAGCTAAAAAATATCTTGAAGGAATTAAAAATTCTTCCAATATCAGCATTAAAAATTATGCGAATGTTGAGCTGATGAAGCTGTATGCAGGTGAAAAGAATTTCTCTGAAGCAGAAAAACTGGCCAATGCAGTCATTGCAAACTCCAAAAACTCAGCAGCAGTAATAGAAACCGCAAAAGTAATAAAAGCAAGAAGTCTGATGAATTCAGGAAAAGATAAAGATGCCCAAACAGCTTATACATCTCTTGAAAAATCATCTAATACTTCGGTAGCTGCTGAAGCTCTGTATGCAAAAGCTTATTATCAGAATAAAGGAAAAGCTTTCAAATCTTCTAATGAAACGATCTTTAAGCTTGCGAATAATTATGCCTCTGAAGAATATTGGGGTGCAAAAGCATTGGTAATGATGGCTAAAAACTATATTGGCTTAAAAGATAATTACCAGGCAAGTTATACTTGTGACCAGATTATTGCCAATTATAAGAGCTTCCCGGATATCGTAGCAGAAGCAAAAGAAGTTAAGAAGCAGATTAAGAAATAAAACATGATGTTTAAATTAGTAACATATTCTTTTTTAATTTCTGTTTCATTATCCAGCTGTATTCCTGCGTATAGTGCCTCTTCTAAAGAATATAATCAGGCAAAGGTGAACTTTACAAAGAAAAAGGCTTTTGTAGTGAATAAAGAACTTAAGACAGAATTTAATATTTTAAAGCATTCTGATATCTATGAAATTGTGGAAGATAGTACAGATGCAGCCAGAATAACTTTGTATCCTATGAAAACACATACTCCTCCCTGCGGGAATCCTATGATTGGAAGTATGATTACTGTAGGTCTATTGCCTTCGGGATTTCCTTATGATATTTCTTATAGTTATGATGTAGCTGAAAATAGTACAACAAAAAAATATCAATATCAATTACAGGTTTATCAAAGCCTTTGGTTATTTAATATATTCAGGCTGGGTAAGACCTTTTCAAAACAGTCAGGGAAAGCTTTATTAGGAAGTTATATAGCTTCTAATAAATAAAATCCAATATATATTTTTTTCAAATAAAGAAAATATGAACAAGAAAATTCAATTATTATCCATAATATTTTTAGGGGTTTCGCAGTTCGCGTTTTCCCAGATCAAAGAGGAAAAACTGGTTCTTAACAAAAAGAGAGAACCGGAAGTGAAGAAGATCGAGAAAAAGAAGACTTCCGTGGAAACTATTAAAAACTATCCGCCGGAAGAGAAATCCCAGACTCCTGTAAGGTACACCATTACAGACGTTCCTGCAGTTTCTGATTTCAAAACTTCTACCATTCAGGGAGAGGATGTAGCTCCGAAATTTGACGGAACAGCTCAGAATAACTATGTCCAGTTTGGAATGGGAAATTATGGGAAGATTCTGTTGGATGGAAATGTATCCAAAACCCTTCAAAATAAGTTCGAAGTAGGAGCAGATGTACATTTGCTGTCTACAAGTGGTCTTAAAAATGATTACGACTGGAAATCAAAACAAACATCCGCAACGATAGGTGCCTTCCTTAACTCTTATGGAGATAAAGGGAAATTCAATATCAATGCTGAATATGGATTGAATAACTATAACTATTACGGAATTTACGCTTTAGCACCATCAGCAGATGTTGATTTAAAGCAAAAAGTCAATCAGTTCAAAGTAAATGGATACTATGATTTTTATTCCAATGAAATTCTGAATGATGTAAGAGTGAAATCATCCTTCCTGAAAGATCATTTTGACGCTCAGGAAAATCAGGTTTCTATTTTAGCTAACTTCTCTAAGCATGCTGTTGAGTTAGGAAAATCAGGGATCAATCTGAATGCTGATTTAGGGGTAGGGTTAGAAGCCGTGAAAACAGATTTTGAAATGGTAGACAAGAATTCTTCCAATTTCTTTAATACTAATTTAACTCCAAAAGTAACTTTCAGAAAAGGAGAGTCTTATTTAATGTTAGGATCAGGTTTTTCTTTCCTGAATGCTAAAAATTCTAACAGACTGATGGATCAGGTGAAGAACAATAAAACCTATTGGTTCCCACAGGCTGAGTTCCAGGTGGCTGCTGCCAAAGAATTTAAATTCTACGGTGGGGTAGATGGTGGTCTTAAGCTTAATACTTACGGAGATCTTCTTCAGGAGAATCCTTACGTGCTTTCTGACCAGTATTTAAAGCCTACAGAAACAAAATATCATTTTTATGTAGGATTGAGAGGTGATATTGACGAAACACTGAAATATGACATCTCTGCCGGTTTCGGAAAGATGAAAGACATCATGTTCTTCAGAGCAAACAGCCTTTTTGATAATAACTACACACTGAACCGTGCTGCTTACGACTATGCCAATACATTCTCAGCGATCTATGATGATGGAAATGTAAGTGATATTAAAGGTAGTGTACAGTATTTTCCTTTAGAAAACTTAATGATTGACGGGGAAGTAAGGTTTACAAAATATAACTTGAAGAATTACGATAATATCTACAACGTTCCATTAGTGAACGCAAGTATTGGTGCTAAATATACTATGCTTGACAAGAAATTATTGCTAGGTTTCAAAGGAATTTTCGCAAGCGACAGAACAACTAACTCTTTTTCCATTGAAGGAATTGCAGATGCTTCAGCTCCTAATGGGATGATTTACCGTTCATTAGAAAATACGAACGATAAAGTTGGTGGTTATGCCGATTTAAATCTTTCTGCAGAGTATAAAATTCACAAAAATTTCAGTATTTTCGCACTCGGAAATAATCTTCTAAGCTCAAAATACCAAACCTACAAGGCTTATAAAGTCTTAGGTCCACAGATTCTGGGTGGTGTGAAGATTACGTTCTAATGATAAGTAAGTAATTAATAATAAACTATATTTGTATACTTCATTATTAATTACTTATTATTCATAAAAAATGGCTTCGTAGTTCAACTGGATAGAATATCGGATTTCGGCTCCGAGGGTTGGGGGTTCGAACCCCTCCGAAGTCACTTTTAGCTCCTTTTTAAGGAGCTTTTTTTGTTTGTATACTCCGGAAAATCCTCCCGATATCAATATACTTTAAGCATTACTTTAAATGTTATTTAAACAGTCTTTTTTATTAAGTACATTCATTAATATTGCCTAAATTACTGGACTATAAATAATGAAATCAGACAACCAAACCTATCATCATTATAGACTGCCCGTTCCAAAAGAATTTGAGACGGTGTTTTCTCATTTTTATTTTGCAGAGAACAATTCAACAGGTCCGATAACCAAAACCCTGCTGCCATCCTTTCAGACTATTATGGTGTTCAATTTCGGTACTAAAGCCCGGTTGGTTTCCAGCGCGCAAAGCGAAATTGAAGTAGATAAATGTATCGTACTTGGGCCCATAAAGTCTGCTTTTGAATATACCCTTACCCCCGGAGCGCAAATTTTAGTTGCTAATTTCAAAGATGATGCCTTTTATCGCTTTTTTGGCCAAGCATTTCTTTCTGACCATCTGCCAATACATCCTGATGAAGCAATGGAAGAAAATTGTTTTACCTATTTGTGGCATCAATTAAATGACATCCCAAACATCTCAGATAAAGTAGATTGTATTCTTGATTTTTGCAGACCCTATCTAAAATTGCAGGACTCTACTTCTGCTTTGCTGGCTAATTTTAAAGACGACACCCTAAATCCTATCAAATCTATTGCAGAAGAAACCGGACAGACGGAAAGGAATGTACAATTGATGCACAAAAAGCATTTTGGATATAGTGCCAAAGAAGTCAGCAGATACAAACGTTTTGTAAAAGCAATCAGACAAATAGAACAAGTTCTTTTGTCATCGAAGAATGTGGATTGGTTTGAAGTTGTAGATCAATGCGGATATTATGATCAAAGCCAGCTTATCCACGATTTTAAGCATTTCATCAATCTTTCTCCTAAACATTTTGTAAGGTTCCAGCAAGATATTTGCCAGGCTTCAGCTGAATAGCCTTTTCGTTTTCTTACAATTTTTCCGTTTGTGAGCATCCTACTTTTGTTTTGTTCAATTACTTAAAAACAAACAAAATGAAACATCTTATTATTTATGCCCATCCTAATAAGGCCAGTTTAAATCATCTATTTAAACAAACGGTTGAAGAAACATTACTGCAACAAAAACATGAGGTTGTAGTCAGGGATTTGTACCAGCTTAATTTTGATCCGGTGCTATCCCTTGAAGATATGGACGGACAACGCAGAGGCATTGTTAATGAAGCCATCAGAACTGAGCAGGAATACATTGCCTGGGCGGAAGTGGTAACGTTTATTTATCCGATATGGTGGACAGGTATGCCGGGCATAATGAAAGGGTACATCGATAGGGTATTTAGCTATGGATTTGCCTATCGTTATGACAGTGGTGTACAAAAAGGACTGCTGGCTGGCAAGGCCGCTTATATTATCAATTCGCATGGAAAAGCAAAAGCGGAATATCAGGAAATAGGAATGGATAATGCCTTAAAGCTCACCTCAGATACAGGTGTCTATACGTATTGCGGCTTCGACATTAAGCAGCATTTCTTCTTTGACCGTGCCGACCGTGCAACCGCAGAGATTATAAAGGGATGGAAAACGGCAATAGTTGATGCTTATGCCATTAGCAAACCTAATGATAAAATGCAAGAGGAAATAGAAAGAGAAATACCTCACTGGGAAAAATAGCAGTTCCACAATCTACACAAGCCTTCTTTTCAGAGGGCTTTTTTGTTATATTTGCGGAAAATTAATAACGATGCCTATTCCAAAGACTCCTTAGGCTTATTGTAGTTGAAAGATTCTCTCTCGGCATTTCCGCCACTAGTCAATATGAAATTTAAAAATAACTATGAAATTAACGCTGAAAATACTGAAGTTTACTGGTAAGCTTATAGTAGGAATTCTAATATTATTATTTCTCTCTGGGATGTGTTACCGGTTATTGAGTTCAAAACCAGTCCCGCCAGGTAAATTAGTTAATGTTAATGGTACTAATATTCATGTGCGGGTAGAAGGTGAAAAAACATCATTGCCTACTATTATTATGGAAGCTGGGGCACACAGCAATACAGATATGCTGCACTGGATAGCAGAAGGTTTGAAAGACAAAACAAGAGTTATCCGGTATGACAGAGATGGAAAATGGTTTAGCGAATCGAGTAATAGTGATCAAATATCTCCTGAGTTGTATGCACACCAGCTTCATAAATTATTAGAGAAAGTTGGTGAAAAACCACCTTATATTTTGGTTGGTCATTCTATGGGAGGTCCTTATAGTAGAATATTTAGAGATCTTTATCCAAACGAAGTTGAAGGAATTGTTTTCATAGATTCAAGTCATCCTGAACAATGGAAGCGCTTAGCTCAAAAAGAATTGGTTCCTGAAGGGCAGGCAAAATTATTGAAAATAGGATCTATCCTTACCGATTTAGGTATTTTGGGTATTTATAACAAAACAATGGGTAAAGCACCGTATCAAGGTGATGGTTTACCTAAAGAATTGTATGGCCGTTAACAATTGCTTACTAATTATTCTGGTGATGTGTATCGTATGTTTTTAAGAGAGAATGAACTTACTAATGATGTGCTGAAGCGTGCTGGTAAAGCAAAGGCTTTAGATTCACTACCTGTGTTGGTTTTTACTGCGACAGAACAGTATAAAGAATCCCAAAAAGAAAAATACAGAAAATCAGGAATTGACCCTGAAAAGCAAGTTCAATTATGGTTTGACATGCAAAAAGAACTAAAAGAACTCTCTTCCAATGGAAAACAAATGATTATGAACGCCAGTCATGGTACCATCATTACAAAAAAAGAAAATGCTGATGCAATAAATAAAGAGATTCTTTTATTAGCTGAAAGTATTGGAAAGAAAAATTAAAACCCTCATGCGAGCAGCTTGTTCGTGTCCAGAATAAAGTTTTTTTAGAGATTTAAAGACAGAAATGCGCTACCACAAAAAACAATAGGTACTCAATAATACACAAGCCAACTTTATTGGAAATGAAATATATTAATATTTTGAAATTAGTTTTATTTAGTTATATTTGGAAATGAGAACGATATGTTCTAAAAACTAACAAACTAATAAACAACTATGAAAAATCTTAAGAAAATCACAAGAGACAGTATGAAGTCTATCAAAGGAGCAGGTCCAACTTATTGCAGAGTGGGATATATCTATATGTGTGCTTCTATTTATGAATGTATTCCAGAGCAGGACATTTGGGACTGTGCTTGCGGATGTGTTCCTGTCACAAGAAATTTCTAACTAACTTTTTCAGAATATTCTGATTATAAGACAATTAATTAAGCCACCTTTTCTAGGTGGCTTTTGTTATATTTTTGAGAGACTAAGACCTTTCAGATATAGAAAAATATAAAATTATTTTCTATTTACAATAAAGTTCTTGAATTTATGGATTACAAATATTTTCAAACTGTAATAGTGGGGCACACGTTCGGAAACTCTGATAGAACATTATTTAAACAATATTTTTTAACATGACAGTAAATCTGCTGTATCAACATCAACTATTTTTTTTTGTGCAATTTTATAGCTATGCTCATCGGCTCCGAAGAGATACTGACTTAATTCTTTAATTGTAAAATTATCAATTTCTTAGGATTTGAAATTAGAATAAAAGAGATTATTATCATTAAAAAAAACTTCAAGTTCCTCAAAACTGTTAAAATTATGTAATTCATCCTTTGTATAAGTAGATTCATCATCTACGAATCCCGTAGGACATTCTTCCCAGGTTAAAATAATCTGATCATTATATAACCAAACCTTTATTAAGCCAGTATTTTCGTTTTGTTCGTTTTCATTGTAAATGTAATAACACGATTTGTGTGATTGAATTTTGGAAATAAACTTTTCTCTATTCATTTTTTTCTTTTAGCACAGGATTAGGATCAATGGTGTATTTTTCATAGGACCTTTTAATGGTGTCCGGCTCTTGGGTAAAAGGTCTTACTCCTTACATTAAGATAAATGTATTAATATTAACCAACTCTATCAGCTTTTAGAAACAGAATTGAATAAAGCCCGATTAATATCGTTAAAAAACGCTAGGAAAGAAGAAGTACAGGCGATCAGTGTATCTTTGTGTATCTGGATTTCATAAATTTCAGTACCATTCTGTTTATACCAATACTTAAACTTTATGATATTATTTTCAAGAGTATAAAAAATCATGATCTCATCAAAGAAAAAGCTCGTCAGTATATTACCTGTTTTAAAATAATTCCGATCAAAAAAAATGACATTTTCGGTACCTTCTATTTCGGGATCTTCTGTAATAAGGTCCATAAAATCTTCCCATTCTTTCCAATACTGTAAGATGAGTGCATCTGATATGTAAAATAAATCATTTTTAATGGTTGTATTTGCCTCTAATATTGCTTTAAGACTTTCACAGTCAACATAAAAATAGCTTAGATTATTTTCATCCTTATTGGCGATATCCCTTCCGTTAATAATCAATTTTAATGTACCAAATAGGTTATTAAAAGAGTTATTGTGGCACAATTCTACTTCTAATATCAGATTTTTAGACTCATATATTATATTCATTTTAATGATGATGATTATGTTTTCTAGTTAATTTTGAAAGGAATCATATCGGATGTTGAGCCAAAGTATTCCATTTGAAAATAATAGGTTTTGTTTTTGGTAACATTGAAGTTAGCTCCTCTAAAATTGAGAAATAATTCATCATACATTTCTTCCAGCTTAGCTGGTATCACAAATTGAGCAGTTGCCCCGGTTTCAATGGCAATTACATTCTCAGTGTATGTAGTGGGTGATATATAATTGACTCCTCTATGTACTTTATTTTGATGCTCATCATACAAATTAACAGTTCTTCTTGTGAAGCCTCCCGAATCATCAGAGATATTGGAGTAGATAATTTTTTCAGAAAAATTATGTACGGTTATCGTAAATAACAGGATTGATTCTGTCTGTTTGATATCTACACTTATCTTAATTGTATTCATGTTTCCGTGGTTTAGTTTGTAATGTATTGATGCTTTTTACCTCTAATGATTACCTTTGGTCTTTTCTGAATGGCACCTTTACATTTTCATGGGATATTTTCTGCAATATCAGATAAATTATCAATTTAAAAAAGGCTTTTCTTATAAAAAGAAAAGCCTTTATATCTGGTTGGTTTATCAGATTATTTTAACTGTGTTACCCCAGTTACTTTCTGTGTTTTCTTATCAATGGTAACCATTACATTGGACCATGTCCAGAATTCAGAATACTCATAAGAATCTACAGCTCTTGGTTTGTTAAATTCTTCTTCCAATATCTTTTTAGTCATTCCTACAGCGATTGTTCCGTTAAAAATTGATTCTCCGAAGCTTTTGCCATACTTTTTAATTAAAGATGCTTTTCTTTCTGTGGTTTGCAGGTCTAGCTGTTCTTTAGTTTTATAGTCATCACCGAAAAGATAGGATAAGTTTATGGTAGGGAGATATTTATCCTTTATTTTTTTAGACATATTATAGAAAAAATTATTTTTAAAATAATTCTCTATTCTAAAGTTAAACGTTGCAAAACCTTTATTCATAGAAGAATTGTTTTCATAGGTGATAAAATGAACCTTATGGGGCTTATCATAATCAGACAATAAATCTTTTATTTGCTGTCTGGCTACATAAGCCTGTTCTTCAGAAAGATTTAGCGCATTCACATCTAAATTTCTCAATACTTTTACCAGTTTATGAGCCTCTATCTGGTTAAAATAAACCCCGTCAATTGTACTTTTTATAGCTTTTATATCCTCCGGGTTAATATCACTTTCTTTCTTATATTTTTCTAATCTTTCCAAGGATTCCTTATAAGCCTGGGCTGCCTTATCATAATCTCCTTTCCATAAATAATGATTTGCTTTAACAAGATAGCAGTTAGCAACTTCATAATAACTTCTATTTTTATTACTCATTTCTTTAAAACTATTGTTGGCATATGAAATAATAATGTCATACTTATAGTCATCAAAATTAGGATCAAAGCAAAAAGTAGGTAACTGTTCAGCATCTCGATTAAACCAATAACTGTCAGGATTGGCAATTCCTTTTTCTTTTAAATAGGTTAATGCCTCAGTGTGTTTTTCTCCTCTGATTAATTTATTATACTTATTTTCATTAACCTTCATTTGTGCATTCATGCTAAGGCTGAAGGTTATTAGCAATGGTGTTAATAATTTACGTGTTTTCATTGTAATTAGTTTAATATTTTTTTTAAAATCGGGCAAATGTAATAAATTATTTCACAAAAAAGCCTCTTTGAAAATTTCTTTATTCATAGCAATAATTATGTAGTAGTAAAAGGTTTGTATTCTTTATTGATACAGAAAATAGAAAATATTTTATTTTTTTAAGTGCCGAAGAAGAGAAGCTGATTGTTTCTGAAGCTGATAATGTAGAATGGGAAATGGGATGCAGATTTAAAGCGGGGTGTTCAGTATTATAGATATATGGATGATTCTAAGAAAAAAAAATAATCAGGATCTTAAAATAGATGTATTACCTGATGGGCATTTCCTTGGAAGAAAAGATTAAAAAGAATTTTAACCTTGAAAATTCTTTTGATCAGGTTATTATCAATGAATATGAACCCGGACAGGGAATATCCAACCATATAGACTGTGTATCTTGTTTTGAGGATATTATTATCTCTGTAAGCCTTTTATCTTCCTGTGTTATGCAGTTTTCAAAAGATAGGGAACAACAGGAAATCCTATTACAACCCCGAAGTCTTTTGCTGTTAAGCGGAGAGGCAAGATATCATTGGAAACATGGTATAAAAGCTGTAAAAAATGATAAGTGGTCAGATACAATAATCCCCCGAAAAAGACGGATATCTATAACTTTCCGGAAAATTAAAGAATAAAAAGATCCCCTGTTTGAGGAAGAGCCGAGGGGTATTTATCAATTTACAGTCTGAAAAAGAATATAAAATAATAAAGACTGATACAAATAGTTTAAAAAAATATTAGAAAACAAAAAAAATGAAACCGCTCTTTTAGAAATAATCTAACTGTCAAAAAATATGGATAAAGTTCCTATATTGCGACGGATTTTTCAATGTAATAAATTAATACAACCAAAAAACGGCTAACCCTGTAACACTAAGACCATGATAAACCCAAGACAATTTACCAGTTATAAAAAAGCTGATTCTTCTGATACTGCTTCTGTTCAGCCTGACAGAATACTGACAAGCTATCCTACCGAAACTTTAGTTGAAAAAGATAAAAAATACAAGGAACAGAAGATTCTGATTCCTGAATTCTCCTTGCCAGGAAGTCTTGCAAAACCGGAACTGGAAGGATTAACTTTTCATTTTATGGCATTTCCGACACTTTTTGAGTACGCAGATTTCAGATTAATCGATGGAAATAAATATGAGTTGCTGGGCTTTAATGGTAAGCCTGTTCCTGAGCTTACTTCTGAATTGGTAGATTTGTATACCGAAGCCATGCAGGTTTATTTTGAGCAAAATAGTGAACCTTCAGTATATAGTGAAAAGGATACCTTTTATCATAAAGAAGATATAACATTACTTACAGGGAAAGTGAAGTGGGATTTCAGTACCTATCTGAGGCAGACCACAGAGGTGGAAAATGAAAGCCTTTATGAACTTGAAAAAGAAGGAGAACTTGAATATGAGGAATTTGATGAAGATTTCAATTATACCACCGATTATGATCTGCCTGTTTTCAAAGACGAAAACGGAAATACTTTAGAATTTGTATGCCGTTTGTATGCACCAAATTTTCCGGGTTCACATTATCTTTTTTATTCAAAGGAAACACAACTTGTCCGTCAGTTTTCTAAGTCTCCGAGAAGGCAAGAGCATCAGATTTATTTTAACAGACTCGAAAATCCTGATCCGGGTATAGATGTTTTAGAAGAAATTTCAGATCCGTCGAAAGTTTTTACCGAACCATCTTACTTCCATCAGATGGTTCTATTACCTAAATACAGTTTTCCGGGGTCCATTGCCCATAAAAAATATGCTGATCTGAGGTTTCATTTTGTGATTGTGCCGGTTTTTAATACCTGGGTAGATTTCAGATTAACTGAAGATAATATCTATGAAGTATTGTGTTTTGATGATCAGTTACCAGGAGATTTTACCCCTGAGTTTATCAAAAGGTGTGAGGATAATATAGATACCTATTTTGAAGAAATTCCAGAAAAAACACGTTATTTTATTGCATCTGATACGGAGATGGAATATGATTCATTACTGTTAAGCACCGGTACGGAACCTATCTGGGATCAAGCAGATTATATGCGTGAGAAAACAGAAGAAGAAATCCAGGCCGATTATGATGCTAGTCATATGAATATATTAAGCGATCCTTTTCAGGATAGAGACTATGTAACCGATTATGATGCACCGGAACTGAAGGACGAAAACGGAGATACCATGGTGTTTATTGCCCAATTGTATGAAGGGATACTGTTCGGAAGCTATTATCTGTATTATTCTCCAAAAACAAGGTTGGTTCGACAGTTTTTTCAATGTACTTAATAAAAAATTGTCGCTCATTGTTTTTAACCCTCACTAAGAGAAATTGCTGCTGAAATATCAGAAGAAATGATATTCCGATCATTGAATGAAATCCATACTTAAATAGTATCATCAGAAATTGAAAACAGGCCAAATGAAAGAAGACCAAGTAAACATAACACAGAAAACGGACGAAGAAATTAAGCAGATTCTAGGTATAAATCCAGAAGAGGCTTGTAAAAAGCCAGATTTTATCCGTCGCTTAAAACTCAAAGACTTAATAATTGATGATTTTTCCAGATTTTTACCTTATCTCAGCGAGCTGAGAACTTTATATCTCACTAATTGTACTATTATTAATTTTTCCGAATTACTGAAATTGGCTCATTGTAATTATTTCTACTTAGATAATGTGACTTTCAGAAACTCTGATTGTCATACAATAAGGGAGTTTCCATATGAAATGCGCTTTTCCAATATGAACTTTGATGCCTGTGGTTTGAATGGCCTTCATGCAGCTGGATCTAGAAAAGGATATAAACACTTCGAAATTGAGAACTGCCATATTGATAATATTCAGGAATTAAACAATATTGAAGGGTTATCTGCATTGATGCTAGATAATATCACCTTTACCTGGTATCCTAAAAAAATAAAAGAGAAATCAGTTCGGAGAATAAGTATTTCCAACTCGCAGTTTGATGATGTTTCCTTTATACCTTTTAAAAAATCGGTAGAAGATATTGAGTTCATAAACTGTCAGATAGGAAGTATTGCAGGGCTTTCTGAGTTTAAGAAGCTTGAAGAAATTGAAATTGATACTGGTACCACTGTTGAAGATATGAAGGAGCAGGGAAATCCTTCCAATAAAGAACTTACGTGTTGTTTTTTCGTTAAAGAGGAAAAGTCAATCAATTTAAAAAACGTACAGACACTCAAAAATTATATTAATCATTTCCATTTTACCAATTTTAAAGGAAAAACCATTGAGGGTCTCAGGGAATTTGAAAAGGTAAATAAGCTTTCATTGGATGACTCTACATTTTATGTGGATGCTTTTTTACCCATTGCAAAGCAGATTAAAAGCGTAAATGTTAGTGATTCTGTTATCAAAAAACAGAACTATTTTAGCGATTTTCCTAATTTGACCTGTTTTGAACTATCATACCATGGAGAAAGTAATATAAAGTCTCGAAATTTTTCAAAACTGCTTCCGTTAAAAAATCAGCTGAAAGAACTGTTTTTTTATGAATCTGTGGAAGTGGCGGCAACCTATCCAATCAAACAGTTTAAGGCTCTGGAATCTTTAAAAATAGGGTATGAGGTTTCTGTAAAAACTACTGAATCTATCATGAAACTTAAAAAATTAAAAAAACTATCTGTAAGTACTGAAAAAACTAAGACAATTTTTGATGTAGGAAACTTAAAAAAGTTGGAATTTTTAATTTTTAACTCAAGAGCACGTTTTACAGGGTTTGAACATTTGAAACGCTTAAAGTCACTGGAAATCATCAATGACAGGATATTTGATGTTAAAACACTTCCCAAAATGAAATCCTTAAAAAGATTGCGGTTTTCTGCCTATAATTGTAAAGTTAAGGGGCTGAGTCGATTTCCTAATTTAGAATTTCTGAAACTTCAAGGGGTAAAAGAGTTACAATTGAAAGACTTGAAAAAGCTAAAAGTTCTGGATCTGCAAAATAGTGAAATTAAAGACTTTTCTTCATTCGGAAATTTACCTTCCCTTGAAAAATTAGATGTCTCAGTTCTTCAAAATAAGATTAATTTAAAAGGAATATCGAAATTTCCTAATTTGAAATGGCTCACATTCTCGGAAAGTATGGAGCTTGATGATATTTCCGGTTTAGAACCATTAAAAAAATTAGAACGTCTGGATTTATTACATACAAGAGTTACAGACGTACGAATGTTGAACTCTTTACCGAATTTGAAGGATGTCAATATAGCTGTATGGGATGCGGATGTAGATCTTGAATCGCAGCTGGACCGCCCGGAAATAGCTATTTATTGTGGATTGCCAACAAGGAATTTATGTATTTGGGAAAGAGACGAATTTGGGATTTAAAAACTTTATTTTTTACTTATGAAAACCTTGCCATTAAGCAGACTGTAAGTTTTAGAACAAAGTACTATTTGAATATAATAACTACGATTTAGGTCATCACTCACTGCAAAGTCTCCGGACGCTTACAGAAAATCATTTGAAAACTATTCCGCTGCATACCGGTTGTGAACAAACAAAGTCTGCCCTGATTTTACCCAGGGCAGACTTATATGGAGATAAGTAGCTTACTTATTTTGGATATACTGATGCGATAAACTGTTTGTCTGTAGGAGATAAAACAGTATTATTTCCCACACTGAATCCGTTTGTAGTCAGCGTTGAACTGATGCTATAGTGCATAATTGATAATTTATCATAAGCACTATACTGTGTTTGAGAAGTTGAATATTTTGCAAAAAGGTTATTATCTACCTGAGCCTGAGACCAGTAGTTTGGAGCTCCTGCATAATAGGCATATACTTTTGGCTTATCCCATGGAATAGCAGCTAAAGGATGCTGATGCTCGTGGATCATTCCCAGAGCATGTCCGAATTCGTGGATGGTTGTTCTGCTGAATTCTGAATCACTTGTTGAATCATTAAACCAGCCGAAGTTCATTGTTTCCTTATTGGAAGCTATACTAAGAGCATCTTTTCCTATATATGAATAAGAGCCTGCGTTGGCAGTGAAGGTAACACGGATTTGTGCTGTTCCACTGGTGATAAAGTTAAATTTGATGTTGGCATATTGAGACCATTCATTAGCATATTGCATCACTTTGTTACGAACTTTAGTGGTTCCTCCATTAAGACTTACAGTGATTACGCTGCCATTAGGCCATTTTTTACTGGTAACGACTGCTCCTTTTGAAGCTGTTCCGGGAATATAATCCTGCCCAGGAAGATAAACATCTTTACACATTTGTGTTTTTTCAAAACCGGCAGGGATATCTGCCTGGGGTATAGCTTGCAATGCTGAGAGTGTTTGTTGTTCTTGTGGGTTTTTTTCTTCTACATTATCATTTGTAGTATTACATGATACTATAGCCATTGAAATAAATGATCCCAATAAGATCTTCTTGTGTAATTCCATAATGTGGGTGTTTTTTGGTGATTAATGTTTTTTTAGACTATAGGAAATATGGATAACCTATTGTGTTGAAATTAAAACTAAAATAAAAAACAAAGCATCCTCTGTTTTTCTTTTGTAAATTAATATTGGACTGGTTCTACATAGATACTACATTTAACCGAATAGCCCTTATATAAAAGGATTTGATGGATGCAAAATCTTATAATTTTAATTGTATAGTATTCAATATTGACATCATTATCCCGTATACTACACAAAATTGAGTAGGTATAATGGCTGAAAACCTCACTGAATTAATCCCTTTTTTGTTAATTTCTGTCTCCAAAAATCAAAATTGAGTGATTTAAGTGCGGGAATATCTCATGGGTGTGAGTTGCATTTGAAAGCTTGACTAATTAAATACAATAATTTGTTGAGTATCCTTTTGTAATTTATTTAAATAATACGACAGGTTCTGTCGCAGTCGCATTGTAGCTTTGTAGGAGAATGATATGAAATGACAAATATTGATAGAAATATCATCATGTTTAGAAGTA
>NZ_QNVT01000002.1 GCF_003385515.1 Chryseobacterium pennae
TTCGATATCCTGATTTTTGTTAGCTAAGACATCAAGCTTGTAGTAGATTTCCTGAAGTGGATCATGCCACATTAAGTGAGATTCGTGTTTTCCTAATTTGAAAGAAAGACCTAAAGTTGCATTGAAGAAGTTATCAGAAACCTGTGAAGAACGTCTATTAACTTCACTATATGGATCACCTCCACCATCAAAGGTATCATCACCTGTCATTACATACATTAATCTTCCTTCAATATCAACTCTTCTGTTCACCTTAAATTTCAAACCAGTACCAGCCTGCATAAACATTGAGCCCAGTTTGAATGGTTTTACTTCAGTCATCAATCTTTGTCCATTAGCATCTTTCTGATATGCTTTGTAAGCAATAGTACCTACACCAGCATATCCGTGAAGAGCCCATCTGTAAGTGGAATGATTATCCACTCTTCTCAAAAGATTAGAGAAGTTAATATCTCCCAATACTGAGATTGCATCATACTGAGTTCTTGCGCCTATAGCTCTTGCATCTGGGGCAGAATCTTTGGTATTGAACCATCCTTGTCTTGTTTCACCTCTGTCATACTGTAAGTTGATCCCAAATGCATGAGTAATCGCTTTATCTATACTTACATATGCTGAATATCCAAAAAGATTTTTACCATTACCGTTTTTGATAGATGTTAAATCTGCTGATTGCATCAATGGAACTCCAGCTCCTACTGAAATAGACCAGTCATTGAATCTTTTTGATTGGTTGGTAAATGGGGATACATTGGCAGAACCTGAAGAGAAAGTATTAGGATACTTTCCATCTGTTGCTACTGATGAATCCTGTGCATAGCTGACGGTAGGGATCGTCAATGCTAATGCAACAATTGCTAAACTTAATTTCATCGTGTATTATTTATTTTGTTTTTGAAAAACAGGTTATTAGATTTTCTATTTTTTAATTGGGCATCCATTGTTTTCAGCTGGTCCAGGAACTGTTACACACTTATCATATAAGTCTATAACACCGTCAAGATCCATATCTAAGGCAACACCTGCTCCATCTACTCTCGCTCCAGCAGGTGTATCAAGTTGTCTATCCCAATCATCACATACTCCATCATTATCCTGATCTCCTTTTTCACAAACAACAAGATCTGTCGTTGCATTTTCTAAAACATTGGTTTTATAATAAGCTTCCTGAAGCGGATCATGCCATGCTAAATGAGAAAGATGTTTTCCTAATTTGAAAGATACCCCTAAAGATACTGTCCAAGCATTGTAAGATCTTCTGTTGTTAAGTATTGTATATCTATATCCAGATTCTGTAGGAGCCTTAGGATCGTAGCTGGAATTATTATATCCACTTCCGTCAAATGCCTGCTCACCACTAATGATATACATTGTTCTGGCTTCAACATCAATAAGTGGAGATACGTTATATTTTAATCCTAACCCTGCCTGATAGAATACCGAATTAATATCAAGATCTTGTTTCACAAATAAAGGAGTCCTTTTAGGGTTATCACTCCATCTGTTTCGGTCATTGTCATGTAAAGAAGTCCTGTACCCCTGAAGTCCAATTCCTCCATAACCATGTAAAGCCCATCTGTATGGGGAATGATTATCTACTCTTCTTAATAGGTTAGAAAAGTTAATATCTCCCATTATTGCTAATTGGTCAAACTGAGTGGTTCCGGTAGCTACTCCAGCTGCTACTCCAGGTGCTCCTGGAAGTTGACCTGTTTGTTTAGTCTCACCTCTGGTGTACATAAGGCTTAAACCAAAAGTGTGAGAGATTTGTTTGTCAATGCTTATATAAGCATTATATCCCCAATTGGTTTTATCTGAACGGAGAGATTTCAGTGCAGAATGAACCATAAATGCAGAACCTCCTCCAACAGAAATCGACCAGTCTCTGAAACGTCTGGCCTTGTTGTCAAACGTCTGTACATTCGCGGAACCTGAGGAAAAGGTATTAGGATACTCAGTAGAAGTGTTTACTGTAGTACTGCTATTCTGAGCGAAAGCTGCAATTGGCAAGGTTGTAGCCAATAATAATAAACCTAATTTCATACAATATGTTTTATGTTTTAAATAAAATCTTTTAATAACACTCTTGAAAAATCCCTTTCAAAAAGATGTTTTTTATGAGGGATTTCTAATCTTTCTGATTTAAAGTTTAATTCATTATACTTAATGATGTCAATATCTATTACCCTGTCTGTGTAACCTCCTGATACTTTTGAATCATTAATTCTTCCCATTTCAGCCTCAATGTTTTTAATACAATCAAGCAGCTGAATTGGTGAAAGATGCGTGAATATTATTGTTGCAATATTACAAAAAATATTGGAACTGGCAAATTCTACAGGATCAGACATTAAAAATTCGCTTGTCTGTGAAATGTGATTCCCAGCATCACTTATTTTTTGCAAAGCTGTCTCGATATTTTTTTTTTGCTCTCCAAGGTTACTTCCTAGTAACAAAACTACCTTTTGCTGCGACATATTAGAAAATTGATTGAATTTATGAGAAGTTTCTTTAAAAATGTTTTGGCAAATATAGTAGCTATAATCATACTTTGCGCTGTATTTTTCATCTTTTTCATTATGATGCTTGTGTTTAGTTCTATGGGAAGTGACAAGTCTGTGACGGTGAAAAAGAATTCGGTTCTTACAATTAATTTAAAGACCAATATCATAGACAGCCCTACTGAAGAGCAAATGGATCTCTTTGGGTTTGGCAACCAGAATAAAAATGTTCTTCTGTATGATGTTTTGGAAGCTATCAATAAAGCTAAAACGGATGATAATATTAAAGGGATCAGTATTGAGACAGATGACCTGAATGCAGGACTAACTCAAATTGATGATCTTAGAAATGCTATTGAAGATTTCAAAAAAAGCGGAAAATTTGTATACGCTTATGGAAACGGAGTTTCACAGTCTGCTTATTATCTTGGGTCAGTAGCTGATCAGTACTATCTTCATCCTGCCGGAGGGATTGAATTAAAAGGACTTTCTACTGAGGTTACATTCTTTAAAGATTTTGCGGATAAATATGGTATCGGGATTGAAGTAATCCGTCACGGTAAGTTTAAGTCTGCGGTAGAACCGTTTTTAAGAAATGATATTTCGCCAGAAAATAAAGAACAGCTAAGTACCCTGCTGAATGACCTTTGGAAAAATACTTCCTATAAAATGGCTGCCTCTAGAAAAATAGATACAGCTCAGTTCAGAACTGTTGTTGACAGTTTATATGGAATGATTCCTGAACAGGGATTAAAATATAAACTGGCAGATAAGCTTATCCAGAAGTCAGAATATGAGGATTTGCTTAAAACTAAATTAAATGTAAAAGATAAAGAAAAGCTGAATAAGATTTCTTTAACGAACTATATAAGTTCTTTTACTGATGAAGATCAGTCAGGGGAAAAGGTAGCAGTATTATATGCATCAGGTTCTATTAATAATGGAGATGAGTATAACGATATTCATTCTGAAAAATATGTTAAATACATTAAAAAGCTTCAGGAGGATGATAAGGTAAAAGCTGTAGTGTTCAGAATCAATTCTCCGGGAGGAAGTGCGAATGCTTCTGACGAAATTTTATTTGAATTGCAACAATTGAAAAAGAAAAAGCCACTGATCGTTTCTTTTGGAGATTATGCCGCTTCTGGTGGTTATTATGTAGCGATGGCTGCCGATAAAATTTATTCTGAGCCTAATACGCTTACAGGTTCTATCGGAGTATTCGGAGTATTGCCTTATTATAAAGATATCGCAAACAAAAATGGAATCCGTGCTGACGTTGTTGCGACCAATGCCAATTCAATGTACTATTCAGGATTAAACGGAGTAACCCCTTACGGAGTAAACATGATGACGAAAAGTGTAGAGGGAACTTATAAAAGATTTGTACACTTCGTGACTCAGAACAGAAAGAAAACATTCGAGCAGATTGACAATGTAGGTGGTGGTAGAGTATGGAGTGGTGTTCGTGCTAAGGAGATCGGTTTGGTAGATGAATTGGGAACTCTTAATGATGCTGTAAAGTTTGCAGCGCAGAAAGCAGGAGTGAAGTCTTACTATGTGGAGTCTTATCCTAAGAGAATAACTCCATTTGAACAGATTTTCAAAGATCTTAATGAAGAAGATGTTTCTGCAAGAATTATTAAAAGTAAAATAGGGAAATCCAATTATGAGATTTTACAGCAGATTACAGACAAAAAATTACAGTCTGAGGTAAAAATGGAAATGCCTTATCAGATTAGAATCAACAACTAACTAAATTATATTGTACACAAAAATCCCGGATCTGAAATTCAGATCCGGGATTTTGTTTTTTATCAGCGTTACATTAACTTTTCTTCGTGGCCATTCCGTAAATCCAGAGGACAATTAAAGCTCCTCCGATGGCGAGAATCCAGCTTCTCGGATTCCAGAATGAAGTAACATCTCCCCAGTGTAGAATGTAAACTCCTATAGCTCCTCCTACAAAGGCGCCTATAATTCCTAGGATAATAGTAATTAACCAGCCTCCTCCCTGAGTTCCGGGCATGATCATTTTAGCGATTGCACCTGCAATAAGACCGAATAAGATCCATGTTATAATTCCCATAGTTGCAAATTTTTTAATGATTAATATTTAAAATAGATTTGTTTACTAAATGTAAGGGAAAACATGATGAAAATCATCTTTTCTTGAAGAATGAGTCTACAAATTCCGTACCATTGAAAAGTTGCAGATCCTGCATTTTTTCACCTACCCCTATATATTTCACCGGAATCTGGAATTGATCTGAGATGCCGATAACAACCCCTCCTTTTGCTGTTCCGTCTAGTTTTGTTACAGCTAAAGCATTCACTTCAGTAGCTGCTGTAAACTGTTTTGCCTGCTCGAATGCATTTTGTCCTGTAGAACCGTCAAGTACTAATAGAATTTCATGCGGAGCATCAGGAATTACCTTTTGCATTACTCTTTTGATCTTGGAAAGTTCATTCATAAGATTGATCTTATTATGAAGTCTTCCTGCAGTATCAATGATGACAACATCTGCATTTTGAGCTACAGCACTTTGTACTGTATCAAACGCTACTGAAGCCGGATCGGAACCCATTTCCTGTTTTACAATAGGAACACCCACTCTTTCACTCCAGATGATAAGCTGGTCAACGGCTGCCGCTCTAAAGGTGTCTGCTGCTCCAAGAACTACTTTTTTGCCTTCAGATTTGAACTGGTGAGCCAGTTTTCCAATCGTTGTTGTTTTTCCAACCCCGTTTACACCTACCACCATAATGACATATGGTTTTTTTGAAGTATCAATATTTCCTGTTCCAGCATGAGGGTTTTCAAGCAATAGTCCTGAAATTTCCTCACGAAGAATATTATCCAGTTCACCTACTCCAACATATTTGTCGCGGGCAACACGCTCTTCAATTCTTTCTATGATTTTGATGGTTGTAGAGGCGCCTACATCAGATGCGATCAGTATTTCCTCCAGATTATCCAGAACTTCATCATCTACTTTGCTTTTACCAACTACGGCCTTCGTCATTTTTTCAAAGAACCCCTGGCTGGATTTTTCCAATCCTTTATCCAGAGTTTCTTTTTCTTCTTTTTTGAAAATATTTTTAAACCAACTCATAGTTTTAGTTTATTCTTATCTTTTGTTTTTAATCACTGCTGTGGCTTCCACTTCTATCAGTACATCATTCCTGAAAAGTTGGGTTACCTCTACAAGGTTGCTTACAGGAGGGTTTTGAATATTGATATACTCATCCCTTACTTTTCTGAAATATGGGGTTTTTGATATGTCTGTAAGGAAAATACCCAGCTTGACAATGTCTTTGCCTGTACCTCCATACTCCTTCAGAATGTTTTCAATGTTTTTGAAAATCTGCTGAGTCTGTTCTTCTACATTGTTTCCCACCAGATTTCCTTTTGAATCCAACGGAACCTGACCAGATAATAAAATCATTTTGGAAGTGCCGCAATCAATGCTTACTGATTGTGATAATCCCGGAATGCTGAAAACTTCAGGAGAACTTTTATATTCTAATGGGTTCATCGTTTTCTGACTGAATGAAAGTTGAAAAATAACTGTACTTATCAGAACAAGAAACTTCGTCATATTTCACTGATTAATAATCTGGTGAACAAAGATAACAAAAAAACTACCCAAATTATGAGTAGTTTTTTATATTGTAAATAAAGTATTGATTATTTTTTCAAAAAACCATCTACTTCATCAGCATTCATTACTTTTTCTTCGAAAACGTAAGCCCCTGATTTAGGAGACTTCACCATTTTCACCACTTTAGTCATTTTTTTAGATTGACCGCTTTGTAGGGTTGCTACTACTTTCTTTGCCATGGTAAGTTATTATTTAAAAATTACTTAATTTCTTTGTGAAGGGTAGATCTCTTAAGAACAGGATTGTATTTTTTCAATTCCAATCTCTCTGTAGTGTTCTTTTTATTTTTTGTAGAAATGTATCTAGACATTCCTGGCATACCACTTTCTTTGTGCTCTGTACATTCAAGGATTACTTGAACTCTGTTTCCTTTTTTTGCCATGATTTATTAATTCTTTTTAATCAATCCGTTTCTAGTAGCTCTTTCAATAGCTTCCTCGATTCCAATCTTGTTAATCACTCTCAATCCATGAGCTGATACTTTCAGTGTAACGTGCTTATCTTGCTCCGGAAGGTAAAACTTCTTCTCTAATAAGTTAATTTCAAAACGACGCTTCGTTTTGTTATTAGCGTGAGAAACGTTGTTACCAACCATTGCACGCTTTCCTGTTATTTGGCAAATTCTTGACATATCTCGATGTTCTTATTTGTATAATATTTGAGAGTGCAAAATAACAAAGAATTTTTTAGATAGACAAATCTTTTAGAAAATATTTGCTAAATAAGTGACTGATTATAAATATTGATTTTTTAAAATACCCGAATTTCTGGGATACCGCAGGAAATCAGTGCTGATATATTTCATACAGGCTTTTTTTAATCAGAGAAAATTAATACCCTATCTTTGTTTTTAATTAATCTAAATAAAAACAAGTATGAAGAGAATTTATATTCTATTGTCTATGCTGCCTGTGGGACTATGTGCACAGAATTTTACGGAGATTCAGACCGGGATAAATAATTTTTATTTCTCTGCTTCCGATATTGCTGATGTGGATAATAACGGAACTCTGGATATTGCAGTCAATGGAGCCATAGATTCAGATGGAGACGGGAATCCGGATGCTACTTATAATGAAGTGTATCAAAATACCGGAACCACTTTTCAGCCCTACACGGACCTGGGTGGAGATGTAACACATTTGGGAGATATCAGATTCATTGATTATAATAATGATGGATTGATGGATATTATTTCCACAGGATTGAGTTATATGGATATTGTAAACTACAAGCATTATCGTTTTAAGAACACTGGAGTAGGCTTTACAAGAGAAGAAGAGCTCCCGGGGAAAATATACGGATCTATGGAAGTTTTTGATTTTAATCATGACGGAAAACAGGACTATGCTATTAATGGTACTCAATATGCTCACGGCGGAGGTTTCAGGAATACTCTGGATCTCTATAAGAATACGGGACAGGGATTTGATCTGATTGAAAACTGGGCAGATGGAACTCAGAACGGAAGCTTTAAGGTTGTGGATCTTAATAATGATCATCTCTTGGATCTTATTATCATAGGGTCAGATATTAATGGTGATCCGGTTTCCAAGGTATATATGAATCAGAACGGAACATTGGTGAATACACAGGCTCTTGATTCACTGATTTCAGGTAAAATCGAAACAGCCGATTTTAATGCTGACGGTTATCAGGATGTAGTTGTTATAGGTAAGGATGCTAATGATGATGTTTATTTTGCTGTTCTGATGAATGACGGAACCGGTAATCTGGTAACCCAGCAGATTCCATCAGAAGTTTCTGAGGCTTCAATAAGTGTTGGAGATCTGAATAATGACGGGTATTATGACTTTATTGTTGCTGGAGATATCAATTATAATGCGGTTGTAAAGACTTATTTATATAACACAACAAGCCAGTCATTTGATGAAGGAACTGTTACAGGCTTACACAGCTTAGGAGGTCCGGGAATGATACAATTGTTTGATTTTAATAATGATCAGCATCTGGATGTCCTGTTAAGTGGATTTGATTGGGCTAACCCTGATATTCCATCACTCACAAAGGTTTTTAAAAATAATGCTACAGAGCAGAATGCAAAACCAACTGCACCTACTCAGCTTAATCTGACTAAAAACGGCAACCGATTCAATTTTACTTGGAGTGGAGCAACGGATGACAAAACGCCGGCAAATGCTTTACGATATGAAATTAAAGTAGGATCTACACAGGATGGGCATGATATTGCTAAATATATCGTCACCACACCTTCATGGTTCCTGGATCTTGATCCATCTGTTCAGAATGTATACTGGAGTGTAAGATCAATTGATGCTTCAAAGGTGTATTCTGATGTCTCTACACAAGGAACATTGTCAACCAAAGAAAATACGATAAATGGTGAAAAAGACTTTGTTATTTATCCAAACCCTACTTCTGATAAAGTTTATATTAAAGGTGAGAAGATTTCAGAAGCTGAAATGTACTCAATGGAAGGAAGAAAGGTGAATGTGATTTTAAACAGAGACCAATCTATTGATGTTTCTCATCTCCCTAAAGGTGTATATCTATTAAAACTGAAGATAAAAAATGAAATAACCACCAAAAAAATTACGATTAAATAACTGAATCATTTATTCTATCTTGAGAGAAGTCAGACGTCCAGCTGGCTTCTCTTTTTTTATTATGGCAATTTGCTGGAGGATTGGTTTCAGGAAATGTTTTTAAATGTTTATCGCAGATCTCGTGGATTTCACAGATTTGCATAGATGTTTGTGGGTATTGATGTAGAAATTAGTGGTATTTGTTTTTAAATAAAAACAATCTGCGTTATCAGCTTAATCAGCGAGAGCTTTATAGCTCCCAGATCTTGCAGATAATGCAGATTATATTGTATAAGGATAAATATCAGTATGATTGATATTTAAACACTATGCTTTCTTTATTTTTGCCTGAAACCTTTTAATCAGATAATAGAATAATAAAAATCCTAAAGCGAACATTGAAAATCTTGAAAGAAGATCTCCTGCTCTTGAGTAGAATGTCATTCCTTCGTAAAGGTTGATCTTTGCAAATAATGCGGTTTGGTCACCATAGAAAGTATCAGCTACCACTTCACCTTTTGCATCAATGTGCGCTGAAATTCCACTGTTGGCAGCACGGGCAATTTCTCTTCTGGTTTCAATGGCTCTCAGTCTGGCATAGGATAAAAGCTGTCTGTGCCCTTCAGTAACGCCCCACCATGAGTCATTGGTCATAATTCCCAGGAAGTTAGCTCCCTTTTTTACATAATCAGTAACAAACTCTCCATAAATACTTTCGTAGCAGATAATGGGTGCCATTTTACCTTTATTGTAAGGGTTGGAAAAGGCCATTCTTTCTTTGTCTGTCCCTAAAGAAGCCACTGTTCCTCCTAAGTTCAGCATGGCGTCTCCTAAAAGAGGTTTTAAAATATTCATATAAGGAAAGATCTCAACGCCAGGAACCAGTTTTCCTTTGTGATAGACCTGGGTCTTTTGTTGTGGAGCAAGCTGAATAGCAGTGTTGTAACTTGCTGCCCAAACTCCCTGATTAATTTCATAGGCTTCTTTGGGGCGCGTTGCAGGGTCAAAAAATAAACGGTGGGAAGAGATTCCTGTGGCAAAAACAGATCCCGGATGTTTAGATAAAAATTCTTTGACATTGTTTAAAAGCAAACTCTTTTCAATACCGGTTTCAGAAATGGAGCCTCTGCCGGGAAGAGCCGTTTCCGGAGCAATATAGTAATCTATTTTTGTGGTTGAATTTTTTTCTGCCAAAGCCAAAAGATCCTGTTCAATCGTTAAACTGTCTTTGGAATATTTTTCAGCATAAGGATCAAGATCGGGTTGAAGCATCAGTACATTCACCTGTCCGGATGGCTTTTCATTAAAGCTGTTATATTTAATGATGGAAATGATCATCGGAATAGCGATTAAAGCGGCTATAATTGACGAGTTTTTAATCAGATCTTTTCTCTTTCTTCCTGCTTCCCAGGCTCTGATGGTGTAGAAAATAAGAACGTTGATTAATAAGATCCAGAAACTTCCACCGGTAGCTCCTAAGGTATCATACCATTGAATCAGTTTTGGATAATCTGAAAATACATTTCCTAAATTCAGCCATGGCCAGGTAAGTTCCCATCCTAAATGAAATTTTTCAAAACTCATCCAGATAGCAATCAAAAATCCTAATCCCCAGTAGGTTCCCTGGGCGTTTTTATACCAATGGTAGCATTGAAAAACCAAAGAATATAAAAGTGAATTTACCAGAACAGGGAAGATAACAGCCATCATAGAGTGGCTTCCATCAGGATTCTTAGAACCGTACAGCCAGCCTGTGGTGACAATATTCCAGATGATAAAACAAAGATAGGACAGTCCGAAGATAATCCAGCTTTTTCTTTTATAGTCTGAAAATTTTGAAATTCCATGTTCCATCATCAGAAGAGGAACGAGGGCGAAAAATATAAAAAACGGGACTCCATAAGTAGGCCAAGAGACCGACAGCAGCATTGCTGAAATAAGTGTTAGCAGAACGTATTTCATTAAATTATTTTAATATACAAATTTAATGTTTTTGAAATGAATATATTAGCATCCGATGTTAAAGAAAATATATAAAATTGTTATTGCTCCTTACACGCTGCTTCTGCTTTACCTGATGTTTCTCGGAATGGGAAGGTTTCAGTATGAAGATAACCTGATTACGGTGGAACCCGTGTTTTCTACCATTAAATTTATTCAGGGTGCTATGAGCTGGAAAGATATTGTCATTATTGTGATCGGAAATATTGTGATGTTTATTCCCTTTGGTTTTCTGGGATGGGTCTTCCCTAAGCTCATGGATCTTAAATCCCTCGTTTTAAATTTTATTCCGGCTATTACCATTGTGGAAGCTCTTCAGTATTTTACAAGAATGGGAATATTTGAAGTAGACGATATTCTCCTCAATACATTTGGGGTTTATTTAGGGTGGTTATTTCGCAGATATCTTGAAAAAAGACTTAGCTGTTGAGTTCTTTTGCTCTTTTTTCAGCATTTAAAATTCCTTGCTGTAAAATTTCCTTGAAACTGTTTTCTTCAAAAGTTTTTAAAGCAGCTTCTGTAGTTCCGCCTTTGGATGCCACATCTTTGATAAGCTCATCAAGGTTCTTCTCAGAATTATTAATGAGATGATAGGCTCCCAGCATGGTTTGTTTTACAAATAATTTGGACAGATTTTCTTCAATTCCCATCTCAACTCCTGCTTTAATCATAGCATCAATAATATAATAGAAATAAGCAGGTCCGCTTCCGGAAAGCGCCGTAACACCATCCAGAAGATTTTCTTCTTCTAAATAAACCGATCTTCCGGTACTGTTCAGTAATCTTTCGATGTTGATAAGCTGACTGAAAGAAATACCGTCTGCAGCAGTATAGCCTGTGATTCCCATTCCTAAAAGGGTAGGGGAATTGGGCATTGCTCTTACAACCAGCGGATGTTTCAGTGACTTTTGAATTTTCTCAATATTAATTCCGGCCATAATAGATAAAACCATTTGATTTTCCTTTAATGTAAACCTGAAATTCTGAGCAACCGTTTGAAAATCCTGTGGTTTTACGGCAATAATAATCAGATCGGCATCAAGTTCTGTGACTTCGTCAAAGGTGGAAGTTTTGGATTTGGGAAATTCTTCCGCTATTTTTGAGATTTTAGTCTGGCTTCGTGTAATCAGGTGAAGGTTTTCCGGTTTAATAAGTTCATATTTCAAAAATGATTTTGAAAATGACAGTCCCATATTTCCGGCGCCCAAAATAGCTATTTTCATATAAGGTGCTTTTATGAATATTGTAATGCTAAAATATTGTTTTTTTTTATTAAAAACTATATGTTTTTCAACGAAAAAAGCAGCTGTCAGAAACGGCTGCTTTTTTATAGTTTAGATAATAGTTATTTTTTTATGATTTTTCCTGTTTGTGCAGAACCATCATTAAATACGATTTTGTAAATGTATATACCTGGAAGATATTGAACAGGGAATGTACAGGTTTGTGTAGCATTGTCATCTTTAATATCTGTCTGCATTACTTTTATAGGTTGCCCACCAGATACGTTGATAAGATAAATGTCTGCTTTTGTACCATTATAATTTCTGAAGTTGAAATAGATTTCATTATTATTGGTTGCTGCAATTACTGTTTTCTTATCAATTTCTTTATTAGATAATAAAGTAACTGAAGCTTTTTTACCCTGAATAATTCCTTTTTCTGGAGAATATATTAAGGTATTGGATCTATACCATACTCCATCGGAAATAGCATATCTTGTGAAATGGTATTCGTCACTTGTAATAGGCATGGCATTAATATACGAACCTGCTCCTACTTCGGGTCCATTATCCCAGTTGACAAATTCGCCAATAGAATCATCTGGATGGGTGTCTACTGCCCATGCATAATCATAGTTTCCTGTTCCTCCTGTAGGGGTGGAGCCTCTAATGATATCAACATTGTTAGTATCAAAATGGATTTTATTGTTTTCGACAGGTGGGTAGTTTGAAACAGGCATATAAATTACATTACTTTCACTGTCTGGGGTATGTTGGGAGCTGACTTTTCTTCTGTATTGCGATGTTTGAGTTATGGGAGTGGTTATGGTAAAAGATGCGTCATTTGCTCCTGGAATATCTGTCCAGTCAGTTCCTTCTGTTTTAACCTGCCATTGAATAGAAAGTGGTTGCCTGCTTCCACTTCTTAGATCATTTACACTTCTTGAACTGAATGAATTAAATACAGGTATACCACCCGGTCTTACTTTTTGATCTTCAAGCATATATTTATTCATATCAAAAGTAGTTACTACAATGAGATTTCCGAATATCTTTAATTCATCTATTACTATGTAATTGCTTATACTGTCTGGGACTCCGGAACTTCTTGCAATACGCCTGTATATTTTTCCAATGGCAATTGTTGGGGATGCGTAGTGAATATCTTTTTCATTAGGAATATCTAACCATTTTCCATTTATTAGCTCCTGCCACTGATAAGTGAACGAATTGGTGCCTCCTACCGGAGTACTTCCCGTAAGTGTTCTTATTGTATTCGTACCATTATCAGTAATACTTTCAACAATTTTGTTTTCCCCAATATTTATTCTCACATCTACTTCATTGCTATAACTCGTTTCTAAACCTTGGTTTGTTGGCTCTACTGCACGTCTTAATTTGTAGTTGTATCTGTTTTCAGAAGCTGGTGGAGTATAGTCTCTTATATTAATGGTTCCGTAGTTGATATTATACCAATTTCCTCCTGGATTTTTCCTTTGCCAATAATACTTGTAACTTCCGAATGGTATTTTAGGTTCACTGCCTGTAATAAGAGGAGCGTCTTTTTGATAATCAGAGATCACTCCACCAGATATTATATTGTTTGAAATGGCTGGTTTTACAAAATTGACAGGAAAAGTATTAGATGTTGCATTGGTATTTCCATAGCTATAGACCATAAATAGCTTTCCTGAATTATTACTTTCAATCAAGGCAGAGGTATTGGGAATAACTGCAGTATATTCATAGGTTTCACCTGAAGGGTAAATATAGGGGAAAAGCCGGCTGTCCACAAAAATCTGATAGGGTGCTCCAGCAGCCATTTTAGCAAAAAGTTTGACGTTGAGGCCGGTTTGTTGATAACTCGGTGTGTTTTTAGATATACTGTAAGTTACCTTAATAAGTGTATTTATCTCTCCTTTATTCAAAGTGATCGTGGAAGAGTTGGTATAAACATGACCATTTACTTCAATTTTACTTATACGGACTTCATCTGATTGGGCATTCATTAAAGATGCCTGTAGAAAAACTATTGCAAAAAAGAATAGTTTCAATAATTTACATTGCATTGAACTTGAATTTTATGATTATTAGAAAACAGCAGATTCTCTGATGCTTATAATATCAGGCAAAATTCAGAATTATAGCTTGAACGGCTGTTACATGATTTTGAGGATTCATCATTATAAAACAGTATGAAATTGTAATTATTTTTATTTAGAATAAATATATTTTATAGCGAAAAGAAATGTATTTATTAAAATTACGAGAAATAAATTCATAATACATATATGGTGGAAAATGACGATTAAATTTTAAAATTGAATAAAAAAAAGGCAATTATTGAAAAATAACTGCCTTATATCTGTATTATATAATATTCACTTCCCGTTCAAGTTCAATTCCAAATTTATCCTTTACAGAATTGATAATTTCAGTAGAGAAATCAAAAATCTCTTTACCTGTTGCATCACCTGTTGCATTAATGATAACCAAAGATTGAAGTTTGTGTGAAGCTACATTTCCGATTTGCTTACCTTTCCATCCGCATTGTTCAATCAGCCATCCTGCAGGGACTTTAACCACATTTCCATTAGGGTATCCCTGAATATTGTCAAATTTACTTTTTAACGTTTCAAATTGAACTAAAGGAATTGTAGGATTTTTAAAAAAGCTTCCGGCATTTCCGATGATCTTAGGATCCGGTAATTTACTTTGCCTGATAGTAATGACTGCTTTGGATACATCCTGAATAGAAGGGTTTTCAATACCCATTTTTTCAAGTTCGGATGTAATGGCTCCATATTCTGTTTTGATGCGATGATCCTTTTTAGTCAGTTTAAAAGTGACTTCCAAAATAATATATCTTCCTTTTCCTTCCTTTTTGAAGATAGAGTCTCTGTAACCAAATCTGCATTCTTCAAGATTGAAATTTTTAAGCTCAAGATTCTCAAGATCCAGTACCTGACAGTTTACAAATACGTCCTTTATTTCCGTTCCGTAAGCTCCGATATTCTGCATAGGAGAAGTTCCTACATTCCCCGGAATTAAAGAAAGGTTTTCCAATCCGCCGTAATTTTTATTCAGACAGTACATCACAAATTCATGCCAGTTTTCGCCTGCTTTCGCGGTAACCAGAATTTCGTTTTCATTAAGATCTTCTTCTGAAATTCCTTTTAGGTTAAGTTGAATGGCAAGACCATCAAAATCTTTTGTCAACAGTATATTACTTCCTCCTCCCAATAATAGAAGAGGTAAAGATTTTTCTTTTGAAAAAGTAAGGGCATCTTTTAATTCTTCGATGTTGTTACTTTCAACAAAGTATTTTGCTTTGGCAGCAACGCCAAAGGTGTTATAAGGCTGTAAGGAAAAATTTTCTTGCATGTTTTATTTGTATTCTTTCGGAAGAATTTTGTCTAGTTGTTCTTTAAGTTGTTGAAACTGTTTGTAATGAATGGTGTCAACAAATGAATTGATGTAGATATGAGCTTTTTTCGGAGTACGGATCTGGAAAGCTTCATCTGTTCTGTCTACCGATTGTTGGCTTGGAGAACTTTTTATATAATCAAGATCTTCAACTCTGATGGATGAGGAGAGTTGCTTCCAGGTATCGGGACTGATGGCCGAGGCCCATGCCTTATGCATTTTATTGGAGGTGGTTCCTTTTTCTGCAGTGATTGAATCCTTAGTGACTTTTATGATTCTGTAATATCCATTGCTTCCCCCTATATTGGATAGTCCGATGAAGGTAATTTCGCGCGGATTTTTACTGATTGCAGATTTTTCTGATTTCTGCTGGTCACAGGAAAAAAATGCCGACAGCAAAAAAATCGAAAACAGTATTTTCAGATATATATTTTTTGTTGTCGGCATGATATGATTTTATAGGCTAAACTCTTCTCTGTATTGCTTTAAAGCATTTTTCAGAATTTCAGCACTTCTCTTAAGATCTTCTTCTTTTAGTACGTAAGCAATTCTTACCTGCTTTTTACCTAATTCAGGATCACTGTAGAATCCTCCTGCAGGAGCTACCATAATAGTTTCCTTGTTATGGGAGTAGGATTCAAGCAGCCATTGTGCAAATTTCTCAGTATCATCTACAGGAAGTTCTGCAACACAGTAGAATGCACCTCTAGGTTTAGGACAGATGACCCCTGGAATAGCATTTAAAAGATCTACTAAAATATTTCTTCTGTGAGTATATTCTTCTCTTACGGCTCTGATATAAGCTCCGTCATTCTGGTGAGCTGCAGTTGCTGCAATCTGTCCCAAAAGAACAGGACTTAGTCTTGCCTGTGCAAAAAGCATTGCTGCATTACGGATTTTCTGAGAGCGGGTTACCATACATCCGATTCTTACTCCACACATAGAATAACGCTTGGATTCTGAATCGATAACGATGCAGTTTTCTTTCAGTTCAGGGAAATCAAGAATAGATACCTGTTGTTTTCCGTCATATACATATTCTCTGTAAACCTCATCAGAGATGATTACAATATCATATTTTAAAGCAATATCAGCAAGTTTCTGAAGTTCTTCACGAGTATAAAGATATCCTGTAGGGTTACCTGGGTTACAAATGATGATTGCTCTTGTTTTTTCGGTGATCTTTTTTTCAAATTCTTCAATTGGAGGCAGGGCGAAACCAGTATCTATGGTAGATGAAACTGCGACTACATTCACATCAAATGTGCTGGTGAAGCCATTATAGTTAGCATAGTAAGGCTCAGGGATGATTACTTCATCTCCATCGTCACACAAAGTTGAAATGGCAAAGTTTAGTGCTTCAGAGCCTCCATTGGTAACAATAAAGTTATCAGGGGTAAGGTCTGAAAAACCTAAAGAATGATAATATTCTGTAAGGGCTTTTCTGTAATCCAGGTTACCTTCAGAAAGTGCATATTCCAATACTTTAAGATCGATGTTTTTTAAAGCATTTAATGCTGTTTCCGGAGTTTCAATATCAGGCTGCCCGATATTAAGGTGATATACTTTTATTCCTTTTTGTTTTGCTTGTAACGCAAAGGGAACCAGTTTTCTTACCGGCGATGGTGGCATATGCAGTGCTCTGTTTGAAATATTCGGCATTGTTCAAAAATTTGTATGACAAAAATAGGATTTAATTTCCCAATAATAAAATTAAGAACAGGAAGAAACGGCTTATTATGCACTTGCGGAGTAGATTATTTTAACGGTTTTAATGTGAATGTTGAGTTTATTTCATGTAATTGTTAAATATTTATTAAAAATAAGTTTTTTATGTTGATATTTTTCTTAATTTTCAATTTAAATATAAAAAAAATGACAATAAGTTTATTTTCTAGAGTACTTCCCGCAGTTGCTCTTCTCTCAGCCGCCTCTATTACGGCTCAAAATTTTCAAACGATGCCTATTGCATCTGGATTTACGGCTGATGTAATTGCTAATGGAATAGGATCGGCATCCGTTTCTACAACGTCTGATGTAGACGGGGTATCTTTTGCTTTTGTGGCGAAAGATTTTAAACTGACCTCTACCAGTACTCCTCTCACGTATGGTCTTCCTGCAGATGGAATCATCAATTCAGTTGTAGCCTCTACTCCCGGACTTTCTTATCAATTGGGAGATTTAAGTGCTAATAACTCTTTAAAACTAGCTTCAAGTGGAGAGAGCGGAACTTTGGTATTTACGACTCCAAAAGCTGCTGTTAAACTGTATATGCTTGCCACAAGTGGTAGTGGAACATCAGTCGTAAGTGCTACAGTGACTTTCACAGATAATACAACTCAAATATTCTCTAATGTCAGTCTTTCAGACTGGTACAGTGGTTCTAATTTTGCCATTCAGGGAATTGGAAGAATTAACAGGGATAACAATATCTTAGATCCTAGTAGTAACAACCCAAGACTGTATCAATCTGTTTTGAATATTGATGCAGCTAATCAGGCTAAGCCAATACAGAGTATTACCGTTACCAAAAGTTCAGGATCCGGTATTCCTAACATATTTGCTTTCTCTGCAGATGCTTTTTCAGATTGTATGGCACCTGTTACAGATGCAGCAACAGTAGTAACTTCAAATTCAGCGCAAATATCATGGACAGTGCCTGCGAGCAATCAGACTACGGGTTATGATATTTATTATAGCACAAGTTCAACCGTACCTGCGAGTAACGCCAACCCTAATCATTCCAATGTGACAGGAACCTCTTATACTTTGAATAACTTATCTCCAAGTACAGTTTATTATTACTGGGTAAGAGCCAATTGCAGTACGGCAACAAGTAAAAGTTCATGGTCTCTTGTTAAATCATTTACAACACAGTGTGGTGCGTTAGTGCCTGCCTATACTAATAATTTTAGTAGTTTTCCGGGATTATGCTGGGCTAATAATTTAGTAGGAGGAGATCCGGCTACTGGGCCATCAGGTACAGGTTCTTTTTATTGGGGATCACGTAGTTTTTTAAATAATTCAGCTAATGGACCTTCAGCACATATGAATTTATTTTCTTCGGATAGAACAGGGTGGCTGAAAACGGGAGCCTTTAACCTGTCAGCAGGAGGATATAAAGTAAAATTTAATTATGGAATCACTACCTATTCAGGTACTGCTTCTTCTTCAATGGACAGTGATGATGTTGTTTATTTCCTGGTTTCCAATGATGGTGGAACTACATGGGTAATTCTGCAAACCTGGGATTCAAGTAATTCTCCATCTAACACATCAAATGAATATACCTTCGATCTGGCTAATTTTACTAATGCAAATACTATATTTGCTTTTTATGGAAGTACAGGACCGCTAGACGAAGACCTGGATTATAATTTCTATGTGAAGAATTTTACCATTGAAAATGCTCAGCTAAGTACCTCGGAAGTAAACCGTCAGGAGAAAAAAGTATCCGTTCATCCGAATCCTTTTAAAGATATTCTGTATATATCAGATACAAGAGATATTAAGTCTATAACTGTAACCGATACTACAGGAAGAACTGTGAAAACAATGGAAGGTTCTGCGAAAGAACTTGATCTGAGCAAATTAAATTCGGGGCTGTATTTTGTGATTCTTCACTTTAAGGATGGATCTCATTCTACTGTAAAAGCAATCAAGAAATAATTTTTTTAGTGTAAATAAAGTTGGGCGGCAGTACATTTTTGTACTGCTGCTTTTTTTAAGGTAAAAAAGTCCTCAAAATCTTAAAATCATGTAATCTAAATTATATTGATGTATGGTATTTTCAGCCATTATATGTTGAATGGTAACTTCCAGCCTCCTTCTTCCAGTCTAATAATCAATAATATTTCTTAATTTAAACCTCTAAAACTTACTGAAAATGCAAATCATATCAAACTCACTGGAAGACTATCTTTCAAAGATTCCGGAAGAAAGACAGGAGCCGTTTAAAAAACTTTTTGATATTATCAAAAACAACCTGCCAAAAGGTTTTGAAGAAGCTACCAATTATGGAATGCTAGGTTGGGTGGTTCCACTGGAAACCTATCCTGCGGGCTATCATTGTACACCTGGTACACCTTTACCATTTATTAACCTGGCTTCACAAAAGAATTTCATTGCCTTGTATCATATGGGATTATATTCCAGACCGGACCTTCTGGATTGGTTTGTAGCCGAATATCCTAAATATTCCAGAAAAAAACTGGATATGGGAAAATCCTGCGTACGTTTCAAAAAACCGGAAGACATCCCTTTTGAATTAATCGCAGAATTAAGCCAAAAAATGACTGCGAAAGACTGGATCAATATCTATGAATCTCAGTATAAGAAATAATAAAAGCCCTGAATCATATAGTTTTCAGGGCTTTTTTAATATGGATGCTTTTTTTAAGCAGAAAGCGAGAAGCGGGATGCTGGAAGTTCCCGTTGTGTCTTTGATAGTTTATCGTTTATTATTAAAAATATTTCAAGGTTTAAAAGGCTAATTAATGGCTTTCAGTTATTTTTCAGCGAGTATAAACTTCCTTCTTCCAGCTTCTAACTTCCTTTCTTTTAGAACTCAATATCCCAGATTCCGGTTTTGCGCTCAAGTTCTATTAAAGCGGAAGCGTTTTCTGCTAAAAGCTGGAAATAATTCTGACGAAGCTCATTAAATGTCCTTTGGGCATTGAGAACTTCTAAAATAGAGCTTTCTCCCCGCTGATAACTGTAAGTAATGCCTTTCAGTATGTTTTCCGCTTCTTTTAATATTCCATTGTCAAACTGCTGGAGTTGCTTTTGTACAGAAGTATATTGCTGATAAGCCTGAGTAACTTCCATTCGGATATTGTTTTCAATCTGTCTGTATTCCGTTTCTGCCTGTGAATAGCCTATTTCTGCAATTTTTAAATCAGCATTCCGGTGATTGGAAAATTTCAAAGGAACACTGATTCCAAATTTTACCGTATTAACAGCAGGAGAGGGTGCAATTTCATTATTGGCAACAGTATTATGTCCGGCACCGGCACTTAATCCTAAATCTATGACACGGTTGGCTTTTTCAAGTTTAACACGGCTTGCAGCAGTATTAATATTTTGTTTTGAAGCCAGAAGGTCTGCCCTTTCATTAAAAGCTTGTGTGATAAGGTCATTCAATATGAAGTTTCTGTTGAATGTATTAAGATTTCCACTTACATCTTTCCCGGTACAGTCACTTCCTATAAAATCGGATAGAGCTGTGACGGATTGCTGTTGGGCTCCTTCAAGCTGATAAACTTCATTCAATAAAGAAGAAGCTTCCAGTCGGGTCTGTTGTGATGTCACTTTGGAAATATCACCCAATCTGTATCGGATACTGTCGGATTTTGCTAATGTAAGCATGCTCTGATAGGATTCTTTCTGCACATTCAGTAATGCCTTTGCTTTTAATGCTTCAATGTATCCTAAAGTAGCATCAGCAAACAGATTTCTTACATAATCCTGTAGCTGTAACCTGGAATATTCAGCTTCATTCTTTGCCATTTCTATTCTGGCTTTTCTTTTGCCACCCAGTTCAAGGGTCCAGCTGACAGCTCCTCCTACGGTATATCCCATATCTTTAGATACCCCATTGTTGGAGGTTTCCATTTCAATCTGAGGGTCCGGGAAAATTCCTGCGGTGAGGATAGAGGCTTCAGCCATGCTGACATTATATTTCTGTGCGGCTAGGCCAAGGTTTTTATCCTTTACATATTTCAGATATTCATTAAAATAGATAGGCTCTTGTTCTGTTTGGGCCTTGATGAATATGCCGGTAACGGTACAGAATAATATGATTAAAAAATTAAATTTCATGAGAGGTTGTATTTTGTTTGTCAAAGCGATATTCAGCTAAATAATAAATGGCAGGAAGTACAAATAGGGTAAGGAATGTGGAAAACATTAATCCATATACAATCACAGTAGCCAAAGGTCTTTGTACATCTGATCCGATTCCTGTTGCCAGAGAAGCGGGTAATAATCCTATGATGGCTACGGAAGCGGTCATCAGTACAGGCCTGAAACGGTCCTTCGCTCCCTGAATAACGGATGCTTTAAGCGGAATTCCACTTTTTCTTAGGGTATTGATATGAGAAACCATAATCACTCCATTCTGAATAGCCACTCCGAATAAAGCAATGAAACCTACAGCAGAAGAAACGTTGAGTGACATTCCCCTGATATTCAAGGCAAGCATTCCTCCAAATAAAGCAAGCGGAATAATACTCATTAAGATCAATGCCTGTCTGAATGTTCCAAATGCACCATACAACAATAGGAACATCACTGCTAATGCTAATGGTACAATAACCGCCAGCCTTGAATAGGCTCTGTTTTTGTTTTCAAACTGCCCACCCCATTTGATCTGATATTTTTCATGATCGTAGCGAATGTTCTTTTCAATGCTCTTTTGTGCTTCGTTGAGAAATGAAGTAAGATCACGTCCCCGAAGGTTCAGTTTTACAGTAAGATGTCTTTTGTTCATTTCTCTTGTAATGGTACTTTCTCCGGTACTCAGTTTTACCGAGGCAATCTGTGAAAGCGGAATTTTTGCTCCTGATGAAGAAGCCAGCATCAGATTTCCGATTTTTTCAGGAGTATTACGGCTGTTTTCCACATAGCGGCAGGATATATCATATACTTTGTTGCCAATGAAAATTTGGGAGACGGCTTTTCCTCCAAGGGCTGTTTCAATAAGATCAGTAACATCAGAAACATTCAAACCATATTGGGCAATTTTATTTCTGTCAGCCACAATCTGCAATTGAGGAAGAGGAGGTTCCTGATCAATGGCAAGATCTGCGGAGCCGGGAACGGTTTTTAAGAGGGAAAGAATATTTTCTGCCACCTGTCGGGTTCCAGCGAAGTCATCACCATATATTTTTACCACCAGTTCACTGTGCGCTCCTGATATTTTATCCATAACACCATCAATCATTGGTTGGGAAAAACCTACGGTAAAGCCCGGCATTTCTTTATAATCTTCTGCCAGTTCTCTGATGAGGTCTGCTTTTGTTTTTCCTGATGTCCATTCCTTGTAGGGTTTTATTCCTACAGATACTTCAAAGTGAGAAGCTGTCCATGGATCTGTGCCATCATCATTACGGCCTGCCTGAACCATAATGTAAGTAACTTCTGAGTGTTTCATTGTTCTCAGACGGAGAGAATCACTCATTTCTTGAGCTTTTTTCAAGGAAATTCCAGGTGGAAGCTGTACCTGAAGCCAGATAGAACCTTCATCAAGTTCAGGTAAGAAATCTTTCCCTACGCTGTAGGAGAGAATTCCGGCACCAAGCAATACGATTCCTGCAGGAATAAAGATCTTTTTCGGAGCAGACATGATTTTATCTATTCCTTTTCCATAAGCGTTACTTACTTTTTCAAGCCATCGGTTATGATAGAGCTTTCGGGGCTTTCTGTAAATCATATAAGCCAATCCGGGAATCAGTAATAAAGCAACGGCTAATGCACCTAATAATGCATATCCTACAGTAAATGCCATGGGAGTAAATAGTTTTTTTTCCACTCTTTCAAAAGCGAATAAAGGCAGATAAGCCGTAATGATGATAATTCCTGAAAAGAATATCGGTTTCGCAATTTCAGAGGCCTTTTGAATGATTGTTTTTTCGTCCAGTTCCTTTTCTGGATGGTCTTCTCTTTGTCTTAAAATAGCTTCCAGCATTACGATGGAACCATCTACAATAATTCCGAAATCTATGGCTCCTAATGATAGAAGATTGGCAGGAATATTGGTGAAATGCATTAAAATAAAAGCAATAAGAAGTGAAAAAGGAATGGTAATCGCTGTAAGAAGAGCACCCCGCCAGCTTCCAAGGAATACAATTAATATAATAATCACCAATACAATTCCTTCCGTTAAAGTATGGGAAACTGTAGTAAGAGTAGTCTTTACCAGGTCCGTTCTATCCAGATAGGTATGGATTTTTACTCCAGCCGGAAGAATATTTTTGTTGAGTTCATCCACTGCTTCGTGGACACCTGTTAACACCTGTGACGGATTTTGTCCTTTCAATAACAAGACGATTCCACCTACACTTTCATTGTAGTTTCTGTTTCGGTCGGTAAAACCGAGAATTCCTTTGCGTTCCAGATTTCCGTATTTTAATGTTCCGATATCATTTAAAAAGACAGGAACTCCTTTTTCTGTTTTTACAACGGTCTTTCCAAGGTCATCAAGATTTTTAATCAATCCGATCCCACGGACTACATAGGCCAGATCTCCACGGGGAAGCATACTTCCCCCTGCACTGGCATTATTTTTACTGATGGTTTCAATGATTTCCGAAAGAGAAAGACCATATTGCTCCAGTTTGTTGGGATCTAATTCTATCTGAAACTGAGTGGTTATTCCTCCAAAATTGGTTACATCCGCAATTCCTGAAACCTGTTTTATTCTCGGAATGATTACGAAATTCTGAAGATCAGTAAGTTCTCTTAAACTGTGATTATCACTTTCAATAACATAGCGATAGATTTCTCCCACAGGCGAAGTCAGTGGATCCAATCCCGGCTGGGCACCATAAGGCAGTGAAACCTCAGCCAGCCTTTCCTGAATACGCTGTCTTGCCCAATAATCATCAATTCCGTCATCGAATACAATGGTAATCATGGAAAGTCCAAAAGTACTTTTGCTTCGCATAACATGCATTCCCGGAATTCCGTTAAGGGCTCTTTCCAGCGGAATAGTGATTTGCTGTTCTACTTCTTCAGCTGCGAGTCCCTGTACCTGGGTGACAACCTGTGAAGTGGTATCTGCAATGTCCGGATAAGCTTCAACGGAAAGTTTAGTCCAGGAATAGTATCCAAAAAATCCTAATAATATAAAGAGGGCCAGTATAAGCCATTTTTTCTGTATGGAAACTGTTAATAACTTTTTCATAATCTAACTTTATGGGAAACTTCAGTTTCCTCATTTTACATTTATTTTACATCCAGCAGATAAATTCCTCCTGTCGTCATGATCTCATCTCCGGATGTAAGTCCTGAAGTAATCTTTACTGTTTTTTCAGAAGCTTCAGCAGTGGTTACATTGCGTTTCACAAATTGGTTTTTTCCTCTTTTAATCCAGACATATTGATTGTCGTCTTTTTGCATCAGCGAAGAGGTTGGGATAATAATTGTGTTTTCAGAATCGGTGGAGTAGGTAATGGTAGCAAACATGCCGGGTTTTAATGTTCTGTCAGGATTATCACATTGTATTAAAACCTTAATACTTCTTGTTGCTTCATCTACCCAATCATTGATATGATATACTTTTCCGGTAATGGCCCTGTCCGGATAAGTATTGACTTTTACAGCTACCTGATCTCCGTTTTTAATGAACCGAAGATCTTTTTCTTTCACTTCTCCGGAGATCCAGACTTTGGAAAGTTCAGCAACAACCATTACAGGGTCTGCATCTTCACGGAGATACTGTCCGGTGACTATTTTGTTGGAAATAACTTCTCCGGCAATAGGGGCTCTTACAATTAAACCTCCGGAACCCTTACCTTGGCTGTTGTAAATCTTTAATGCAGTAGATGCATTTGATAAGGAGATCTTTTTATTCCTAAACTCAGTTTCAGATTCTTCAAGTTCCTTTTGTATTCCCACACCATGTTTTACAAGATCCTGCTGACGTTTGTATTTTTTTTCGGCCAACCCAGCTTCATTCAAAGCATCGGAATATTCTTTCTGTATATCCAGATAGCCAGAGGAAAGGACTTCAAAAAGAGGGCTTCCGGCATTTACCTTTTGTCCAATATTGACAAATGCCTTTGTAATTCTTCCTGAAAAAGGACTGGCTATTTCGGCGTAATTGTTAGGAATAGCTTCTATGGTTCCTACAGAAGTAATGTCATGATTGTATTCCTGATCACTGACGGTGATGGTTTTAATTTTCTTTAAAACAGGGTTGTTTTCAGGAATGGTAACCTGATTGTCTTTCAGAGTGATTTCCTGTTCTGAGGCTTGTTGAGGTGCATTGTCCTTGCAGGAGACTGCAAAAAGGGTAATAACGCTTAAGGTGATTCTTTTCATGATCTTAATAAAATTGGGTACTGTTGCTGATTTTGGGTTTTGTACTGCTCTTTTTCTTAATAGCCAGTTTCTTACTTCTGGCTTCCTTTTGAGTAGATAAAGTGGGTCGTAGAAATATATTTGTGGAAACAATGAAAAAGACGGTAATGAGTGCTTCTTTAGGGTATCCCAGCGCACATAATGCTCCTATTGCAGCGGAACACCATAAAGTAGCGGCAGTATTTAACCCCCGAACGGTAAGGCCGTCTTTCATAATAACACCGCCACCAAGGAATCCGATCCCGCTAACAATATAAGAGGTGATTCTTCCGGCTGCATCACCTCCGATTCTGATGGCGATTAAGACGAATGCTGCGGAGCCTATACAAACTAAAGTATTGGTGCGAAGGCCTGCATTTTTTTTACGCCACTGTCTTTCGAAGCCTATGCCGGCGCCTAAACAGAATGCAGTTAATAAGCGAAGGGTAAATTCAAATGTATTCATAACTTTTCCTTTTTTTATAAAGCTTGAAAGCTGTACGGGAAAAGTGAGTACAACTAAAGCTTTTAAGATTGATAATTACTGTAGGGATCTGCGTCCATGTGCTTTATTTTTTACAGTGCAAAAGTAGTAAGGCTGGTTTTTTTTAGCCGTTAGAAAAGCTTTAGAATGCTATTAGAATTGTATTAGAAAAAATGGTGATGAGACTTTTTAGTAAAAAAATATATACTTGATAGTATGATTTGATACTATGCATAGATTTATTAATGGTTACAGATGAGAATTAAAGTCATAATCTGTAACCATTTTTTAAGCTGAAATTTCAATACATTTGGCAAAAATCTAGCTTTGTGGTATAATAATATTAATTATTACAGAATAAAGCTTGCTTTATCTTCCGGTTTCAAACCATGGTTGTCTTTAATAAATTATAAATTTTAGAAATGAAAAATTCAAACTTAGCGATTCCTGCTACATTGCTAGCCATTATCTGTGTACAGGGTGGAGCATCAATTGCCAAGCAGCTTTTCCCGGCAATCGGAGCTATTGGAACCGTTACTTTAAGGATTGTACTTTCTGCTATTATACTTACCATTATCAATCGTCCCAAATTTTTACAGTTTACCCCACAAAAATGGAAGTATTGTGCAATGTATGGAGTGGGATTGGCAGCCATGAATCTTATTTTTTATATTGCTATCCAGAGGATTCCTTTGGGTCTGGCTGTAACTGTTGAGTTTGCCGGACCTTTATTTCTTGCGTTGGCATTATCCCGTAAACTATTGGATGTAGTTTGGGCGCTATTGGCCTGTGTGGGAATATTGCTTATTGTGCCATGGAAGAGCGATCATATTGATTTACTAGGTCTTGGATTAGCTTTTCTGGCAGGGATATTCTGGGCGCTCTATATTGTAATGGGCGGAAAAGTTTCTAAAATAATGGATGGAAAAGATGCCGTAACCACCGGGATGTTATTTGCCAGTTTGGTAATTATTCCATTTACGATTTGGGATGGGGCTGTTTTCAATATTACACCAACTATTTTTGTAAAAGGATTGGGAGTCGCAATTCTGTCGAGTGCCTTACCGTTTTCTCTGGAGATGATGGCTTTAAAAAAGCTTCCGGCAAAAACTTTCAGTATTCTGATGAGCCTGGAACCCGCATTTGCAGCTCTTTCCGGATTAGTATTTCTTGCAGAAGAACTCTCTTTTTTACAATGGATTTCTATTGGATGTGTAATTGCAGCAAGTATTGGAACTACTATCTTCAGCAAAATTTCTCATGAATAATTTTTTAAACCATTAAGAAGCCTTAGGGCTTTAAGGAAAGTTAAGTTTCAAGTAAACTTGAATGAAGCAGTGTGCTTCATTTCAAGGTTGGTATAAAAAGAAAATCAGAGATTTTATAAACTTATGTGTACTTATTATATATGCCGCTTGTCACTTAAAATCCCTTAAGTGTTTATAATTTTTGTGTCTTTTGACTTCGTCGAATCTTCGATTTGTGGTTAAAGAATATTTGCCACGTAAAAAATCTAAACCGTTTCAATATCAAATATCACTGTAAAAACAGTTTCATTATTTTCAGAGGCTACTTTGATGATTGCATGGTGCAGATGAATAATTTTCTCCGTTAAGAAAAGCCCGATTCCGTATCCTTTTTCATGTCTGGAGGTATCACTTCTGTAAAAAGGTTCAAAAATATGAAGTAAGTCTTTCTGTAAAATGGCAATTCCTGTATTGATAAAACTGATGATAAGCTTTTCATTGTTTGGTTTAACATCAATCATACAGGTATGAACCGGAGAATATTTACAGGCATTATCGATAAGGTTATTAAAGGCAACCTGCAATAAATATTCATTTCCCTGTATAACAAGTTGATGTTCTTCTATTGTACTGTTAATATTCAAAGAAACTTTGTATTCTTGATTTTCCTTTATTATTTTCGAATAAGATTCCAGTAAAATTTCATCCAATCGGACTTCTGAAAAACTGATTTCATTAGGATCATAGCTTGCTTTGGCAAGATCCATCAGGCTGTTGGATAACTTCACCATATTACGGGCATCATCCAGTGCATATTGAATAGTTTGCTGATATTCCTCCCGGGTTTGTTCCTTTTCAGAAGAGAACTCCAATTCTGTAATAATTGCGGATAGAGGAGTACGAAGTTCATGTGAAATATTGGAAACAAAATGTTTTTGAGCATCAAACGAATTTTCCAGGCGTTCAAGCATTCCGTTAAAATTTTGAGCAAGTTCATTCAGTTCGTCTTTTTCACTAGTAGTTTTTAATCGAAGCTGTAATTTGCCTGCGGTAATATTTTTAATCTGGCTCACCATTTCACTGAGGGGATTCAGCGCTTTTTTTGAAAGAAATATTCCTGCCAGATACACCAAAATTAAAATACTGATAAAAGCAATGATACTGATGGTAAGAAGATGATTGATAGATTTGTAACCATATTGATCGTACCCGGCAGCAGTTACCAGATATTCCTTTCCATTATGAGAGTAAACTGTTCCTATGGCTTGAAGATCACCAATGAAAAAACTGATTTCCTTCTTTTTAAAAATATTGGAAAGCATTTTTGGATCCTCCTTAACAAAATCTACCTTTGAATCATCATGATATACCAGATTGAATTCCGGATCATAGATAGCCACCTGAACTTCATTAATAGTTTTTGTGTTATTCTTGTAAACCCGGTGCATTTCCTTTTCGCTCAATGTACTTTGAAAGAAAAGATTGGCTTTTGCCACTGCTTCGTTGTTGAGCTGGGCATAAAATGAAATTTCTCTGGCTTCACTAGAAGAATAATATACTGCAATACCATAAAATATCATCAGCATGGCTGTGACAATGGTAAAGAGTAGGGTAAGCCGGGTCCTGATTTTCATTTCTTAGCTCTTATTGCTGGTGTTCTTCGTATCCTTTTTTTAAAATAAAGCCCATACCTGCTTTGGTATGAATCAGTTTATGTTCAAAATCCCTGTCAATTTTTTTCCGGATATAGTTGATGTAGACATCAATAAAATTGGTTCCTGTATCAAAATGAGTTTCCCATACATTTTCAGCGATCTCTGAGCGGGAAAGGACCCTTTCCGGATTTTCCAGCATGTATTTCATAAGGTTAAATTCTTTAGGGGTAAGTTTGATAGCGATGCCGTTTCTGCTTATGGACTTCAATTTGAGATCCATTTCAATATTTTCATACCTTAAAAGCTGTTCTGTGGGAGTGTGCATCGAGAATCTTTTCATTAAAACTTTAACTCTTGCAATCAGTTCGCGCATTTCAAAAGGTTTGGTAAGGTAATCATCTGCCCCGGAATCAAAACCTTCCAGCTTATCATCTGTAGTTCCCAATGCAGTCAGCATAATGACTGGAATCTGTGGTTTTAGATTTTTTATTTCCTTGCAAAAATCCAGACCATTTTTCAAAGGCACAATAATATCCGTAATGATGAGATTGAAATCCTGAGTAGAAGCCAGTTCTGTAGCCTTTTCACCATCATAGGCAAAGCTTACATCCATATCCTCTTCAAGAAGTCCTCTTCCAATAAGGCGGGAAAGTCTTTTATCATCTTCAACAAGTAAAATATGAGGCATAAAAGTAGCAAAAGGGTTTGGTTACTATGAAAGTTACTCGGTCTGTTCCACAAATGTAATGATTTCTATTTTGTAATTTTGACGTAAATAACAATCAGAATACCGGAAATTAAAATGATTTTCAATAAAAAAATAAAAAAAGGAATTGCTGGCGGACTTCTATCTCTTTTAATCTTGCTGTTAGTGCAATGTAATTCCTATCCCGGAACAAGCCAGCTTCAAAACGGAGATTTGCTTTTTGTAACAGCAAAAGAAAGCGGGCTTTCAGGGGCCATTAATAATGTTACCCAAAAGCAGAAGATAGCTTCCTTTGATCATATCGGCATTCTCGAAAAAGAAGGAAAGAAATTGTTTGTTCTGCATGCAGCTCCAAAAGGCGGTTCACAAAAGCAAAGTTTAAATGATTTTGTGAAGGATCAGAAAAAAGATCAGCAAAATATTGTGGTATACCGTCTCAAGGCTGAATATCAGAAATCAATTTCTGTGGCTATTGAGCATGCACATTCTATGCTGGGGAAGCCTTATAATTTCAATTATATTTTGGATGAAAATTCTTATTACTGTTCAGATTTTATAGAAAGAGCTTTTCGGGATGATCATATTTTTAAATTAGAACCTATGACGTTCATGGATCCGAAGACAGGAAAAATCAATACATTCTGGGAAGAATTTTACACTAAGAAAAAACTGAAGGTTCCTGAAGGAGAGCCTGGTTGTAATCCCAATGGATTGGCCGGATCAGAAAAGTTAGAAAGAGTTGGAGATCTTTGAAGCTGGAAGCAGGAAGAGGGAGGTTGGAAGTTATTATTGAACAAATATTTTATGAAATTCAAAACTAACAAATTGACTTTAAAATGAATAGATTTACTTGTATTGATTTTTTAAATACAGTGACTTCCATCCTCCAGCTTCAAACTTCCTGACTTATTTTATTAAATGTTAAATTTAAAAAAATATTAGTCTACTTATTTGGTAGACTAATATTTTTTTATACTTTTGTGACAGATTTAAATGCAGAACAAAATATGATCTGAGAATGTTTAATTAAAAAATATTTAGCAATGATTACACCTAACCCTAGTCTGCAGGTTTTTCAAAATAAACTGAACCTGCCTAAAAAAGAATTATTATTGGAAATTGAGTTGAATGGCAAAATGAAATTTGAGCATTTAATGAATACCATCTATAATCAAATGGGGATCTGTCATAGAGTGTTGTCAGCAAATGTGGAATATGTGAACGGAAATAGTTTTGGTTCGGTACAATTATATATTAATGTCAATTCAGAGGATTATCAGAAACTGGAAGTCTATCTGAATAAAAATAAACTTTTGAATACGACGGTGGAGTATCTCTGCCGGAAGTATTCTTAGGGGAGATTCATATAGTTTTAATTACTCAAAGTGTCAGGTTTTTACCGGGCACTTTTTCTTTTTATGATCTTGCAGCCAAATAGATTATGCAGATATTTTACCATGAAAAAAATAAAATAAAAGTCAGTAGATTTTAGAGAATCCTTTCAATTTTGACAATAGTTCCAATTGAAGGTGTGAACATTCCCGGGGTGCCAAAAATTCTTTGAATTTTTGACGGGGTGATTAAAAAAAGCGTTCAGATCTCTCTGAACGCTCTATAGTAATAAAAATAAGTTTAGATTCTCTCGATATCAGCACCAATTGCTTTCAGTCTTCCATCGATGTTCTCATATCCTCTGTCGATTTGCTCGATGTTGTGGATAATAGATTTTCCTTCTGCAGAAAGGGCTGCAATAAGAAGGGCATTTCCGGCTCTGATATCCGGGGAAACCATGGTTGTTCCTCTTAACGGAGCTTCCTGGTTTAATCCGATTACAGTTGCTCTGTGCGGATCACATAAAATGATCTGAGCTCCCATGTCGATTAATTTATCCACAAAGAATAATCTGGATTCAAACATTTTCTGATGAACCAGAATACTTCCTTTTGCCTGAGTTGCTACTACCAGAATAATAGAGAGTAAGTCAGGAGTGAATCCCGGCCATGGTGCATCAGAGATCGTAAGGATAGATCCGTCAATAAATTTTTGAATTTTATAATGCTCCTGAGCAGGAATGTAAATATCATCACCACTTTGCTCAAGCTGAATTCCCAGTTTTCTGAATGTATTAGGAATCACTCCCAATTGATTCCAGTTTACATTTTTGATGGTGATTTCAGATTTAGTCATGGCAGCAAGGCCAATCCATGATCCGATTTCTACCATGTCCGGAAGCATCGTATGTTCGGTACCCTTTAAATATTCTACCCCTTCAATGGTAAGAAGGTTAGAACCGATCCCTGAAATATTAGCTCCCATCCTGTTCAGCATTTTACATAATTGCTGAAGATAAGGTTCGCAGGCAGCGTTATAAATTCTTGTTTTTCCTTTTGCTAAAGCGGCAGCCATCACAATATTAGCAGTACCGGTTACAGAAGCCTCTTCTAATAAGATGAATTTCCCTCTAAGCTCTTTCGCTTTTAAAGAATAGAAATATTCCTCCTCATCATAATGAAATTCAGCCCCAAGTTCAACCAGCCCCTGGAAGTGAGTATCCAATCTTCTTCTTCCGATCTTGTCTCCTCCCGGAGTTGGCATATAAGCTTCTCCGTAACGGGCAAGCATCGGTCCCATCAGCATGATGGATCCACGTAATTTGGCGCCGTCTTTTTTAAATTCATTGGACTTTATATAGTCGAAGTTTACTTTATCAGCTTTGAAGGTGTAATCTCCATGTCCGTTTTTAATAACCTTTACACCGAAGTCTCCCAGAATTTCAATCAGTCTGTTGACATCGTGGATATCCGGAATATTTTTAATCCTTACTTCCTCGTCAGTCAGCAGTACTGCACACAGAATTTGTAGAGCCTCATTTTTGGCTCCTTGTGGAGTTATTTCACCCTGCAGTCTTTTCCCTCCTCTTATCTGAAATGTTCCACTCATTATTTTCTGTTTTTATAATTGTTATTATGCCTCCTTTTATTAGGCTGGTTATTATTATTATTTTTATTATTGTTGCTGTTGCTGTTGTTGTTGTTGTTGTTGTTGTTGTTGCTGTTTCGGTTGTTATTGTTATTATTTCGGTTGTTGTTATTACTGGTGTAGTAGATTTTACTTTTTTCAAGAGAATCTATTCCGGTAAGATCCAACCTGTTTTCAGACAGTTCTTTCAGGTGGCGGAAAATTACATCATCCGTCACATGTTCTTTATTATAGACATTATAAGACTTCTTCATATTGTTGGCAATTACTTCAATAAGGGCTTCTTTTTCATCACCCTGTTCCAGTTCTATTGCTTTTTCTATCAATTGAAGAATACTTTTTCCGTAAAACTTAAAGTCACCTTGAAGTTTTGGATATTCCATTCTTTTAGGTTTTTCTGCCAATTGTTCCATAGTAGGGAACGGATAAGGGGATTCTACATCCAGATCATGATTAGCAAGAATAAAAAGATGGTCCCAAAGTTTATGTTTATAATTTTCCTCGTCACGCAGTTGTGGGTTTCTCTGACCCATAAAATCGATGATTGCCATAGCCATTTCGTTCCTTTCCTCTTTGGTAGGAAGTTCTTTGCAGCGCTCAACCAACTGTTGTATAATTCTGCCATATTCCGGCATATGAAGCTGAGTTTTTTGGGTATTGTATTCCATAGTATGCAAATATATGGATTAAAAGAAAAATTGTTTCGAGAATCTTGAAAATTTATGATTTTTTAATGAAAATTTTAAAGATGATTCTCTTTGAATTATTATTTAAAATAAAAATATTTCTCCTTATTTTGAATTTGTTTTTAATAAAAATGTAAATTAGTTAATAGTTTGATAATTAAATATTCCAATGAAAAAAACACAATTTCTTCTTTCTCTATTGGCTTTAGCGCTTGTTGGCTCATGCCAGAATAACGATGAATTAAGTACAGACTCCCTGAAGAAGGAAGAAGTACATAATAAAATAGTAAATGTCACCCACCATGATGGAAGACCTTTCAGTACAGGAGCTGTATCCGGATCGGCACAGGCAAAGTTTGTAGCAGGCCCGGGAGGCAGTGTACTGATGCAGGGGTTCTATTGGGATGTTCCTGATGGTGGAAATTGGTGGAATACGGTTAAAGACAAATTAACGGCATGGTCTGATGCCGGAATTGGTGCCGTATGGCTTCCTCCGGCTTCAAAAGCTCAAAACGGTGCCTATTCTATGGGGTATGATCCTACTGACTATTATGATTTTGGAAATTTTAATCAGAACGGAAGTACAGAAACCCGGTTCGGATCAAGAACGGAACTTGAAGCATTGATTACAAAAGCTCATGCAGAAAATATGCAGGTTTATGCTGATATTGTGATCAATCATAACAGTGGCGGGCAATCTGAAGCCAATCCGTTTACCGGGACCAATACCTGGACTAATTTCTCAGGAGTTGCTTCCGGAAAGTTTCAAAGAAATTACAATGACTTTTATAAAAATGCTTACGGAAATAATGATGAAGGGGCTTTTGGCGGATTCCCGGACCTTTGTCATGCCAATCCACATGTACAGGACTGGTTGTGGGGAAGAGATGATTCTGTTGCAAAATATTATAAAAATGTAATGAAATTTGATGGCTGGAGATTCGATTATGTAAAAGGATTCGGTCCCTGGGTAGTGAATACCTGGAATTCTAAAGTAGGAGGTTTCTCTGTAGGCGAATTATGGGATTCCAATGTAAATACGTTAGAATGGTGGGCGAATAATGCGAACAGTTCCGTATTTGATTTTGCTGCCTATTATAAAATGGATGAAGCCTTTGACAACGGAAATCTGAATGTATTGAACGATGATATGATGTGGAAAAGAAATCCGTACAAAGCAGTAACTTTTGTTGCCAATCATGATACCGATATTATTTACAATAAAATGCCGGCCTATGCTTACATTTTAACCCATGAAGGCTATCCGACCATTTTTTACAGAGACTATGAAGAATGGCTGAATAAGGAAAGACTGAATAGTCTGATCTGGATTCACAATAATAAAGCTACAGGAACCACTTCTATTTTATACACGGACAATGATGAATATATTGCAAGACGTAACGGTTACAACGGAAATCCGGGACTGGTGGTTTATATCAATACCTCATCAAGCTGGCAGGAAAGATGGATCGATACGAATTGGAGTAATCAGCAGATCAAAGATTTTACTGGAAATTCAAGCTGGTATCCGACAACGCAGGGAGATAAGCGGGTGAAAATTCAATGTCCGCCGAATAGTTACTCTGTGTGGTCGCTTAATTTATGAGTAATGAGGGGCGATCGAAACTTATATTTTAATAAATAATAATACATATATTTCTCGCAGATTTTGCCGATAACGCAGATTTTTATAACCCAAGTAGCTGTGTAAATCCGTAAAATCTGTGGGAAATTACACCTGAATAAACTTTTTCTTCTGATGCTGATCCGGAAGGTAACATTTCTGATTAGCCAGTTTCATTCTGTTTCTTGAAACCACATCATAAGCTTTATCGCTCAGAAAGGCAGGTAAGATTTTACCAATAGCTGAAAGTTTGTAAATTCCGCCTAATATATTGGCAATTTGAAGGATGGCTCTCGATTTTATGAAGTAATATTGTTTGGGTTTCCAAAGGTATAATGTGTTGAAAACCTTTGTATCCAGACCTCTTTCAGATAAAAACTGTTGTCCGAATTCGGATTGAAGTGAGGCAAACATAAATTGGTCTTTTTTATCTCTTTCCAGAATCCACTGTACCCAGAAATTGCAGACTCCACAATCTCCGTCAAAAAATACAATATGTTTGCCTTCCCAGTTTTCCACCACTTTTATTTATTAAACATGATCCTTCTTTCTGTGTCTTCTTTGGCCTGTTTGAAATATTGAATAAGTTCTGCCCGCTGTTCATCGGTCAGTTTTGCATCCTGATGTCCTAGATAATAGGATTCAAGCGGCATTTCTTTTTTCTCAACCATCTCTATACATTCCTCCAGTTTACGAAGCTGTCTTTGAGGTTCATATACTGCAAAGGTAGAAAAATTAAGATGTTTTCTGCCTTCATTAATATGATTTTTCACAAACCATGAAGTGGGTGAAATATCAGCATACCACGGATATTTAGTTTCATTGGAATGACAGTCATAGCATGATGTCCTGATAATCTTAGCTACTTTTTCAGGAGTATTTTTTATTTTCAAAAAGTCCATGCCGGGTGTAGGACGCGGATTGGTTTTATCAATAGGAAAAAACTGAATGAAAATAAAGGCGACAAGGAGAATGACTGCTACTTTTTTCATAGGGATTTATGTTTGTGGATTATAAAGATAGGTAATTTTTTTAATGGGAATGTTTTGAGGCTGGAAGCAGGGAGAAGGAAGCTGGAGGCACTAGAGAACGGAGAGGAAATATTCTTTTTTTATATGAGATGAGGGAATATTGTAAGCGATACAATTGTCCTAAATTGTTTTCCCGTCTGCAATAAACTTCCATCTTCCAGCCTCCCGCTTCCATCTCCTCCTCCTTACATTGAGTTATTCTAAATAGAGTAGAAGGAGTTGAATGGATTTAAAAAATGACTAACTTAATACCACAATTGTGTCTTTAGCTCGGATGCTGTCGGGAATGTTTCTTTATAGTTTTTAACTATCATTGAGATAATTATTAATAGATTGTATTTATTGAATGAACGTTGTAAGTTTGTCATGACCTTACAACAATGAAGTTACTTAAACTGTATTAATCAATATAAAAAAATAAATAAACGACAATGGAAAAAGATTTGAATGACATCAGTAAATGCCCGTTTCATAACGGAACAATGAAGCAGAATGTAGCAGGTGAGGGAACTCAAAACAAAGATTGGTGGCCGGATCAGTTAAGAGTAGATCTTCTGCGCTCACACTCATCACTGTCTAATCCTATGGATCAGGACTTTGATTACGCAGAAGCATTTAAAAGTCTTGACCTTGAGGCTGTGAAAAGAGATCTTCACACTTTAATGACTGACTCCCAGGATTGGTGGCCTGCAGATTTTGGTCACTACGGACCGTTATTCATCCGTATGGCCTGGCACAGTGCCGGAACATACCGTGTAGGAGATGGAAGAGGTGGAGCCGGAGCAGGACAACAGCGTTTTGCCCCACTGAACAGCTGGCCGGATAACGTAAGCCTTGATAAGGCAAGAAGACTATTATGGCCCATCAAACAGAAATATGGGAGAAATATATCTTGGGCAGACCTTTTAATTCTTACAGGAAATGTTGCCCTTGAATCTATGGGATTCAAAACTTTTGGTTTTGCAGGAGGAAGAGCAGATGTATGGGAACCGGATGCAGATGTATATTGGGGATCAGAAAAGACATGGCTGGGTGGTGACATCCGTTATGCTCACGGATCCGAAGGAGCTGTAGAAGGACATGTAGCGGTTCTTCCTACCGATGATAATGCAGATGGAGATATTCACTCCAGAAACCTTGAAAATCCACTGGCAGCAGTACAAATGGGATTAATCTATGTAAATCCTGAAGGTCCGGACGGAAATCCTGATCCGATTGCAGCGGCTAAAGATATCAGAGATACTTTTGGACGTATGGCAATGGATGATGAGGAAACAGTTGCTTTAATTGCAGGTGGACATACTTTTGGAAAAACTCACGGTGCGGGCCCTGCAGATCATGTGGGTAAAGAACCGGAAGGAGCAGGGATTGAACAGCAGGGATTAGGATGGTCAAGCAGTTATAAATCAGGAAGCGGAAGAGATGCTATTTCCAGTGGTCTGGAAGTGACCTGGACTGAGACTCCGACTCAATGGAGTAATTATTTCTTTAAAAACTTATTTGAAAATGAATGGGAACTGACCAAAAGCCCTGCTGGAGCTCACCAATGGGTAGCGAAGGCTGGTGCAGAGATTATTCCTGATGCATTTGATCCTAACAAAAAGCATAGACCAACAATGCTTACCACGGATCTTTCTTTAAGATTAGATCCTGTTTACGAAAAAATTTCAAGACATTTTTATGAAAATCCAGATGCATTTGCAGATGCATTTGCAAGGGCGTGGTTTAAATTAACGCACAGAGATATGGGACCACGTGCCCGTTATCTGGGACCGGATGTTCCTCAGGAAGAACTGATCTGGCAGGATCCTATTCCGGAAGTAGATCATGAATTGGTAAATGATGCTGATGTAGAATCTCTTAAAGCAAAAGTTCTGAATTCAGGATTGAGTATTTCTGAATTAGTTTCAACAGCTTGGGCTTCTGCTTCTACTTTCAGAGGAAGTGATAAGAGGGGAGGAGCGAATGGTGCAAGAGTAAGATTAGAGCCTCAAAGAAACTGGGCAGTCAATAATCCGGCTCAATTACAAAAGGTATTGGGAGTATTGGAAGGAATTCAAAATGAATTTAATGCTCAAAATGGAAGTAAGAAAATATCTTTAGCGGATTTAATTGTTTTAGGAGGAAGTGGAGCTGTTGAAGCTGCTGCAAAAAACGCAGGACACGATGTGAAAGTTCCTTTTGCACCAGGAAGAATGGATGCTTCTCAAGCGCAGACTGATATAGAATCTATGGGATATCTTGAACCTGCAGCGGATGGATTCCGTAATTATCTGAAAACAAAATTCACGGTTTCTACAGAATCCTTATTAATTGATAAAGCTCAGTTGTTAACGCTTACTGCTCCGGAATTAACCGTATTGGTGGGAGGAATGCGAGCTTTGGATACTAATTTTGACGGTTCAAAAAATGGTGTATTTACCAGCCGTCCGGGAGTTCTTACCAATGATTTCTTTGTGAATCTTCTGGATATGGGAACGCAGTGGAAAGCAATGTCAGACGATAAAGAAGTATATATGGGAACAGACCGTAAAACAGGTCAGCCAAAATGGACGGCTACCCGTGCCGATCTTGTTTTCGGATCGAACTCTGAACTAAGAGCGATTTCAGAAGTGTATGGAAGTGCTGATGCACAAGGTAAATTTATCAATGATTTTATTTCTGCCTGGACGAAGGTGATGAATCTGGATAGGTTTGATCTGGCTTAAATAAGCATTTTAAATAAAAATAGTAAAAGACAGCAGTAATGGCTGTCTTTTTTATTACCAAAGAAATACCGAAATTTGTGGAAACTGGCAATAATACTTCGTTCCTGAGAAAAACTAAAAATTCAATGAAACAAATTTTACTACTATCATTATCTGTACTCATGCTGATTTCCTGTCAAAAAAAGAATCAAAATCAGGCTAAAGAACAAGAGGATCTTCCAATGGTGTCTGCTTCTAAAGTAAAGGTTCCGATACTTCAGAAAAACTATAAAACACTGCAGATACAGGGCAGGGTGAAATCGATTGAGGTTACAGGATACCAACAGTCTATTCTCCATGCTGATATGGAACATTCGGTGACAAAAACTATTTATAAATTTGATGAGAACGGAAATTTGACGGAAGAAACCGCTTATCTTCAAAACAATGAATTTGGGAGAAGATACCAATATTATTATGATGCAATGGGAAATGCCGTTAAAACAGTAGGGTTTGAAGAAAGTGATAAGAAAAAGTCAGTAAATAGGTTGACCCTTAACAAAAAAGGAATCGTTATTAGTGATAAAAAAATTGAATTCTCAAAGACTAAAAATAACGAAGATACCATTAGAAGACGGGAATATATTAACGATATCAAAGAAATGAATGATGCTGTTTTGAGTTATTCGTCTTATGAAAAGTCAAAACCTAAACAGACTACCCAATGGATCAAACAATATAAGAACGGAAATCTGATAAGTGAAAAGACATCTAATAACCTGCCTGAAGGGGAAACTGAAACTACTTACAGCTATGACAGTAACAATAACCTGATTATGCAGGAAGAAACCGGACTTTATCCAATAGTTCGGAAATGGAAGTATGATAAGAAAGGAAATGCGATCTATCAGCAGGTTGTGAATGATAAAGAAAGTATTTTTTCTGAGTTAAAGAAAACATTTGATGAATATGGAAATATTACAGAACTAACAGTCATTGAAAATGGAAAAATAGATGAGAGAGTATCTGTTAAATATGAATATACATACGATTCACAGCATAATTGGATTCAGATGAAGCGCTTTACATTGAACGGTGATAAAATTTCAGTAACAGATAGAAAAATTGTCTATTACTAAGGGAAATTAAATGTCCTTAATGAAATATAAAAACCACCGCAATTTTGCGGTGGTTTTATTTTTATCTGCCACACGATAAAATCTTGCGGGAGCAGGGCTTTCCTAAAACGAACTAAATTACAAAACATTATGTAAATGAAAACTTGACTCAAATGAGCGAATTTTTATTTTTCTTTATAACAAAGCCCATTTATATTATCAGTTATAAATAAATCTTTTTTAACATTATACTCTCTGTCAAAAGGAATTAATGTACCATTATAAGTAATACCTCTAAGATTGTGTGATACCAAATTTTTAGGATACAGAGAAATAAGATTGAATTTATAATTCTTATCTACAATAATCAAATCTTTTCTTTTACAGTTTGTTTTAGTCTTTGCTGATACAATTTTTATTATTGCAGTATTTTTTATACTGGCATCTATTTTTTCTGCATATATCAAATATGTATTTTCAATAGAGTCAATTTTAATAACTTTATAATTATACCCTTCACTAATCTTTGGCTTTATTCCACAAGAATATATAATGAATAATGATGCTAAAGTAAATATTATCTTTTTCATAAATTAAGGATAGGTTTGAACAACTTTAGGTTTCTTAACACCACTTGGGTCAGTCACAAAAAATTCAGCCTTACCGCTTTTGTATAAAATATTAGAGGCTTTTCCGTTTTTATCAAAATATCTAACATCATATGCATCTGTTTGCGGAGTTGCAGAATTATGAGCTGCATTATATATACTAAAAGGATTATCATTTTCAGCTTGAGTAGCAACCCCTGCATTTATTCCAAATTTTCTGGAAATTAAAGCTCCTTGATATGATTCGGTTACTTCATGTAGCATATCTGCGCCAGGTTTTCCAAAATAATCACTCATCGCCCCTAAAACAGTAGGATTTACCTCTTGTTTTGTTTCTGTTATAGCACTAATAGAATTACCGTCTTTACTTAATTGATAACTCGTCTTATTTCCAGAAAAAGTACCTCCAACATATAAAAGTCCTGCTTCAGTTGTATTTGTATTTTCAGCCTTTACGTTTACTTTCACAGAATGGTCATCAATTGCATTAGCTAATTGCTGAGCATCTCCAGATAGTTTTTTACTGAGATTATTTTGTTTATAGGAAACTTTACCATTACTATCTTTACTTAGAGTAAGTTCAGAAGAAACCGATTTTTGCAATTCTTTTAACGCAGCATCTGCTGCACCTCCAGTAATAATTACATCTTTATTTTGTCTTCCATCTGGATCAATGAATCTGATTGGATTGTTAAAAGCATAATTATAAGGACTATGTCTCGTCATTTTCTCCGCCAGCGGATCCACCACGCCCCATCTTCCAATATCAGGCATATACATTCTAGCCCCATAATCATACATCCCGGTCTCCTGCAGCTCCTTACCATTGTACTTGTAATTATAGTTTGGATTACCTCCTAATATATTATACCCTTCGTGTTTCAACCCAAAAGGATAATAATTATTCTCCTCAAGAACTTCTATTCCCGTACCATTTTTGAAATAACTCAATCGTACATTTCCTAAATGATCTGCGTAATTGTAAATATACTTATTATTTTCAAAATTAAAATAACCTTCTGAAGTAGGAACAAATTTCAAGCTTGCTTCTGTATATTGAAATCCATCCAAATATTCTGTATTGGCAGTAATAACTTTCCCTGCTCGTAAATTAAAGTAATTGTAAGTCTTTTTCAGTTTTGTACCGTCTGCTCTAAATAAGAATTGTAGTTTGGTATTGGGGTCAATATAATTTACTTCGGTCGGTAAGTTCAGGTAATTATAGTTAATTGTAGTGATATCCTTATCAATATGGCTTGTCATATTCCCATTATCATCATAGGAGATGGTATTGCCTCCTCCTACATATCCTAAATTATTTTGAGCATTATCCTTTACATTCAAAAGCCTGTTTCCGGCATAACTATAGGTAAGATCATCAATCTGCATTGCCACTCCAGTAGTGGAGTTCTTAGCATTACGGTATAACTGGCTGATATTTCCGTTCAGGTCATAAATAATATACTCACTGTAAAAACTGTTTTGAGGTGCTGTTGCCCAGGGTTCGGAATAATGTCCGAACTTCAGTTTATTATCTGCATAGTAATCATAGGTATATCTTCTCAATACATTATCGTTGGAGGTATTCCAGTCTATTTCTGCGATATTACCGTTGTATCTTGCAGTGGCATAGAGTGGATTAACTGGATTAGTGTATTTTATTTCATACCCAAACAGTTTCCCATTCAGGTTAGCAGGATCATTAATTTTAGTCATCCAGCCTCTGATATTGTATTTATAATCAATCTGCTGGAGTGAAGTTCCTACAGAAATTCCACCCACCTTTTTAGATTCAAGCTGGGAAAGTTCATTGTATGTATTCTGGGTGAGGATTTCCACAGGATTTCCACCTACCTGATGTTTGTGGACAAGCAGCCTGTTCTGGTGATCATACTCAAAGTTTTCTGTGATCACTGTTTCTGTATCGGTTGCTAATCTTTTATGTCTGGTAACAACATTTTGAGCTACTCCGGCAAAATCCAGCTTGGATTCTGTTTGGGTATAACCCCCTAAATGATTGATAGAATAAGTTCCAATAGCTCTTGCTTTGGTGTCATAATAGGTGTAGTTTTTGGTCCAGTTGTCATTTTCTATATTCTTTACCAGGCTCATCACAGGAAGCCCTTTGGTACTTCTTCCTTCGTGAAGATTCTCAGTTAAAGTAGGTACTCCCTGAATGGTGGAAGGAAATGGCGGATTAAAGGTATATTCAGGATAAGTATCGTAATAATTGACACTTAGAATACTTTCTGTATCCACCATGAAATAATTATTGACATAGTAAATCGTCATCCCATTTCTGATAAATCCCTGGGTACTGCGAGGTTCGGTAATGACCAGGTCTTTAATAAGATCCTGTAATACTGCTCTTTTGGCTGTTGATACTAGTACTCCTGTATAGATCACTCTTCCAAAAATATCATACTTGGTGAGAAGCCATTTACCTTTGGATCCCATTACAGCGTCCTGTGTCAAAATCAACCTGTCTGCTTTATCATACACCATCAATTCCCAGCCTTTGCCGGGTAATTTCTTTTCAACCAGACGGTTTCTGCCATCATAGCGGTATTGGTAGCAGAGATCATTCAGTAATGTTTCCGTAATTGGTTGGTTTGCCACATTGGGGGAAATAACAAAAGCCAACTGGTCATATTCATTATACACATAATAAGTGTCTATATATGCATTGGTAATGATCTTTCTCACCATCAGGGTCTGACCCCTTCCATTTTTGAATTCCACCGTCAGGTTCCCGTCTTCATCAGTGACTCCATTTTTATACAAGGTTCCGGGAGCATAGAAGGAAGTAGCTGAAGCCAGAATAAGCTCGCTTTTGGTAGCTCCGTTCTCCCAGGTTGTTTTCGTGGTATACTGATATACTTCATTAGCCATATTGGCTTCGTATGAAAATCCTACAGGTTTATTGGCCCAGTCGTTACCGGGCTGAATCTGCTGCATGATTCTGTCCAAAGGTGATTTTTCCAGCATCTTTTCTGAATAGATCTTTTCTGACCCATAAATCCCAGGTTGGGTTGCATTGGATAAAGGATTGGTAATAATGGCACCATTCTGAGTTCCTGATTGTGGGACAGGAAGGTAATCTTTTGTCTGTCTTCCAAACTGATCATATTCGATGTGAGTGACTACATCTCTTCCTAATGGGGAAGCTTTTACATTCACTACCTGCTTGGCTCTTCCCAAGCCATCGAAATATCCTACTGTTTCAGAAGATTTTGTAGGAACAGATCCATTATAATCCAGATAGGTTTTGGTCTGTATGTAATTCTCCGTATTAGGGAGCGGGGTAAGCTGGGCATACACTGAATGGGTAATCAGCAGCATGCTTATGGGGATTATTATTTTTTTCATCGGTTTTAGTTTTTATAGTTGTATTTCATTTCCTTCAGGATCTTTCCATTGGCATCTATTACCTTGTCAAGGCGGTTAGCAGAATCATAATAATAGAATTCTGTAATCCCCGACGGCGGAGTAATGCTTCTAATTCCTACAAGCGGGTCATAAGTATATGTAGAGATCTGATATTCTGGAAGCCTCTCTCTAAAACTTCTCAATGCTTTTAAGAGTACTGTTTCATCATTATTGATTTCGGCCAGCTCATCTGTATTGGAAGCATTGACAATCAAATTAATAAGTGACTGTAGTATATCTGTTAATTTTGCACCTTTTATCTCCGCAATGGGCTGAGTCTTATTATATCCCCAGATAATAACAGTAGGAATACCATCTTTTGTAGTATACTGCTGGATATTCCCTTTGGAATCATATTGATCATATATAACTTCGGTAGTTGTATTACCCTGAAGTCCGGTAGAAATGACAGATGTAGGAAATAAAGTTGCAGAATCATCATAACGGGTTTCCATTTTGGAGATGATTTTTCCGGAAGGACTATTCCCATTTTGTATTTTAGTTACAGCAGTTTCCAGCGGAACACCTATCATATTAGCATTGATCAACTTCTGGTTTCCTTTTTCATGGGCATACTGGTACGTGGTTTCATGAGCAGAGCCATCAGCATAGACCGTTTTTGAAGAGGTTACCTGGTGATGATTAGGATTCCCGTAACTACTGAAGCTGGTGCTGGTCATGGCAGAACCGTCAGGCAGAGATTCCGTAGTTTTTACTTCCGTGGGATTATAAAACCCGTAATAATTTTCATAAGAACCGTACGATATATTGAGTAGTTGGTCTTCATTAGGATTCGGATTATAGGTGAAATTTTCTTTAAAGACATAGCTTTTAAGGCTTTTCAGCTGGCTGTATTCATATTTGTACGTCTTAACAAGCTGCTTCTTAAAAGCCACATTTTCATATTGATACCTGTTCTCCTCCAGCAGTAAATAAGATTTTTCTTCTCCGGAATTAGTACCTGGGATATTATAAATAGCTGGCCATCTTCCAATATTGTACTCTGCATTGGGAATATAGCTAAACTTTCTCTCTATGGCACTTTTGTTTTCTATAACTTCTGTAATATCAGTATAGGTAACCTTATTTTTTCTATGGTTGAAATTTGGGAGTAAATTATTCTGACTGCCTGTATAAATATTCACTATTTCTACGGATGGAAAATTATTGGATCCTGACGTACAAGGTATTGAAGTTTCGCCCGCCTTTGCACCTATATAGTTCAGGTTAAAGTCTGCCACTGAAGTTTTGGGACTGCTAATATTAGCCAGGGAATTATAATAAAACTTCCGGGTATAGCTATCTCCCTCTATATCAGATTCTTTAATAGACGAAACCCTGCTTCCTCCAAAATATACCGGTTCATAGGTGGTAACGTTATGGGCATTATAGTAAATTGAAGCAACGCCAGATGAGGCGGCGACTCCTTTAACCGTATATGTCGCTTTATAAGTATGTCCGGCTACAGTAGCTATAGCAGAAGAACCTGGGGCGTCAGAATCTAATTCTTTAGTACCATTGCCGGCAGCAGTACGTACATTCGTTCCTGTTGTTTCATCCGTAATAGTCAAAGTATGTTTGACTAGCTTAGGCTCCGGCTCGTAACATCCTTGTGCCGGATAAGGACCTGCCGCTGCAAAGTAATGAATATCCGTTCCGTTAGAAACAAAAGTAAATGTCCCGGTAGGAAAATTATGTGATGGATCACAGGGAGTATACAGGGCTTCCACACCTCCTAATTCCATCACTTCTTTCGTGGTGGCTCCAGCGCTTGAATTGGGATCATAAAAAATCTCAGAAATCCCTTTGGTAGGATGGGTAATCTGTTTTAAGTTACCAATGGAAGCCCATGATGGCTCTACCTCTTTATTAGCAGAAAGGATCGTTAAAGGCATATAAGCACCAAAACTTTGAAAAATACCAAAATTGTTGGTAGGACGAGGAGCAGGAAAAGGAGAAGAATTACTCTTATTATTGGGATATCCAAAATAATCCGTATCCAGGCTAAACCTTGCAGGAAGTTTTTCAGGGCTGTAATAGCTGAAATCCGTACTGGTATTCCTGGTCACGTTTTTTAATGATTTTAAAAAATGTCTGTTTCGTGTAGATGTTTCGTTGGAAGGAATCCCGTAATAAGTAGCTGCTGCGGACGATGTGACATCCTGATATTCAAGGTTAAATTTTTCAATAAGCAAATTCCCGTTTTTTACCTCAATGGAAGTCAGAAGATTGTTTTCAGCATTGCTGTTAAACAAATCATTTCTCGCTTTTCCATAAATGAAAGAAACATTCTTGTCATCTTCTGAGATAAGGGTAAGTCTCGGCTTGTAGGACTGCTGGATAACTTTGCTTTTAACGATATCATTATATGTATACTGAGAGCCGGATGAGGCACTCGGGCATTTGCCAAGTAAACTAAAACCCGCATTCAAAGAGGAATAATAAGTAAGGGGTTCTGTAATGTAGGTAAAATTGGTTTCCCGTTTGTCAGGGCCGATGATTTTATATAAATACCAGCCCGTGATGGCCTTACGGTCAGGTCCTGCACTCTGGGTGGTAGACCTTTCAATATTTTCTACCGCTCCCCCGAAATAATACTCCGTTCCGGTTTTGTCCGTCAGTTTAAAACGGAACAGTTTTCCGTAACCAAAAACAGGTAGATTCAGATCAGTGATCTCAATTTTGACTTTATCCTTGGATTCGGTAAAAACCTGTAAGGTATTGTTAATATAGAAACTTCCGGACAACCCATTGGCAATTGAAAAGTTAAACCAATCGTATTCGGTATCCATTTCGTTGCCTGTTCTTGCGGCTTCTCTTATTTGGGCGAGATTGGCAGTTTCATTTACCGTTTCAGGTTTCCAGTTTGTGTTGTTTTCGTCTGTTTCATCTTTTACAACCCTTGATATAACGCCTGGAGCTGTCAGCATCCACGACATTCCTGTACTGGTTCCGATATCATCTGCCCTCACTCCACTGGAGTAGTTTAAGGATATGGGAGTACGGAGCTGGGTATAAACAGGAACCTGATGGGTAAAATCACCATTGGAAGACTGTTCAAAGCTGATCCTGCTGCTGGCAAATGTCTCCTGTGATGGAGCCACTATTCTAGGGAGTCCGTAATTGTTATTGGGCTCGGGTGATGCCTGCCCACTGTATAATTGAAATACCAGAAGCATGCTTATTGACACATATATTTTCTTCATGATTTTTAGTTTTTTATTTCTTAATCAGCTTTGCATTCGCTGTTTTATTAGTATCCGTTTTTATGGTAACCAGATAAGCTCCCTGCACCAAAGCCTGGGTATTAATCTTAGTCACATTGTTCTTTGTTTTCAAATTTTGAAGCTGTCTTCCGCTCATATCATAGAGCACAATATCAGCCTCTTTAAAATCAAAACCTATTTCTATATAAGCATAATCAGATACAGGATTGGGATAGATCTTGATATCATACTTTTCAATCAGGTCATTTACCTGTTTATCACCAAGTTTTACAATCTTCCAGTTTTCTTTCCCTAATTCTTTGGCACTGGTTCCTGCTAAAATAATAGAACCGTCTCTGTTGAGTTTCAAATCTGAAAGTCTCTCTTCTTTCTGTCTGGATTCTCCGCTTACATGTTTTCGCCACTGTTCGTTTCCATTACCATCCAGGTAGATCATCCAGAAGGTCTCATCATCTTTTTCTATTCTTCCTTCTGCCTGGGTGTAACCACCTAACAGAATTCCTTTCGAGGATTTGTCGTCTCCTGAATGGATTACGCTTGCTCCCATCAGAATATCACGGTTTTTGAAATTGTAGGATTTCTGCCACTGTTCATCACCTTTTTCATTTAAAGAAATCAGCCACAGATCGGTTCCTTCTTCAATTCCAACAGTCTTGTTTCCTGATCTTTCGGATCTGGATTCCCCACCAATGATATAGCCATTTGAGGTTAAAGACAGGGTTCTGATATGGTCATCTCCTTTTCCACCATAGTTCTTTTCCCATTCTACTTTTCCGTTTTTATCCAGTTTGATGATCCAGTAGTCGCCTTCACCAAAGTTGCTGCTGACTTTTGGCGTCTGGCTAATGGCTGTTGAACTGACAGATCTTTCACCTGAAGATTGACTCTCAGGATTTTTTACCCCGAAATTTTTCACCTCGGAGCTCCTTGAATAAATTCCCAATAAGGCTCCACCATCTTTTGTAGGAATCATTTTCTCTACTTCATCCAAACCTTTTCCACCTACTATCAATTGAGAGAGTTCTTTTCCGCCTTTGTCGAGTCTGGTGATCCAGACATCTTTGGAGCCATACCCTTGGGAAGAGTTTTGTACGTTTCCGGCAACGAAAAAGCCTAAATCTGCACTTTGAATGACTGCTTTAGCTTCTTCATCGGAAGCAGTACCGAGCGTTTTCTGCCATAATTCATCTCCGGATTCATTGATTCGGATCAGCCAGATATCTGAACCGCCTTTGGAATCTTCTTTCTTATCCAGTCCTTTTCCGGAGTATGAGGTTCCTGCTAAAAGAAATCCTCCCTCCTGAGTGCTGACTGCTGCAGATAAATAATCGTGATTGTTTCCTGAGAAATACTTTTCCCAGGCTTTATCTCCTTGCTGATTGAGTTTAACCAGATGAAAATCATAGCCGTTGTTCTGTTTACTTCCTGAAGTTTGCTGTTTGTCGCTTTGTATAGAGCTTCCTGTGATAAGATACTGCTGATCAATAGTGGTAGTGACCTGGCTAAGGAAATCCTGAGTAGAGGACTTGACATCTTTTTGCCAGAGAACATTCTGGGCAGATACGCCAAGAATTGTGCATACAGTACATGCACTGAGATAAATCTTTTTCATTCCCGTGTTGTTTTTGAGTTTAATGATTAGTTTTCAAATTTTCGCAAATTTAACTTTTTTTAACACAAAAATATCACGTTGACATGATTTAATACAAAGTATTTATAATATCAGGTTAATTTTCATACTTTATTCTAATTATACAAATCTACCACAGCACGACGACAGAACCTGTCGTGTTTTATTTTCATAAAAAAACCTTCAGAAATTCTGAAGGTTTTATTGATTCCTGCCTTGAAGAACTTCTTCAATTTCTTCCAGGGAAAATCCTTTTGCTTTTAATAAAATCAGTAAATGATATAAAAGATCAGCTGCTTCATTTTTAAAGAGCAATTCATTATCATCCTTAGCTTCAATAACTAGCTCTACCGCTTCTTCACCTACTTTTTGAGCCATTTTATTCATTCCTCTCTGATAAAGTGAATAGGTATAAGATCCATCAACTTTACCGTCAATCCTTTGAGATATCGTCTCTTCCAACTCGTATAAAAAACCTTTTGCATCCTTATCACCAAAACAACTGAAATTTCCTGTGTGGCATACCACATTAGTGGGAACGGCTTTAATCAGTATCGTATCCTGATCACAATCTATAGCTATACTCTTCACTGTTAAAAAATTACCGGACTCCTCTCCTTTTGTCCACAGTCTGTTTTTGGAACGGCTGAAGAATGTAACCACTTTTTCTTTTTTTGTTTTCTCAAAAGCCTCCTCATTCATATATCCCAACATCAGCACCTGCAGTGTCCGGTCATCCTGGACTACTACCGGAACAAGGCCATTATCTTTTTTAAAATTAATATTCATCGTACTTTTATTTTTTGAATTTTTAACTGTTGTTTTAACTCCTGAATCCCTATTTCATTAAAGTGGAATATACTGGCTGCCAATGCTCCCGTAGCCTTAGTTTCATTAAAAACTTTAACAAAGTCATTGACTGTTCCCGCACCACCGGAAGCTATTACAGGGATTGTTATCTGTTCTGAAACCTGCTTTGTGATGCTAAGATCAAAACCATTTTTAGTTCCGTCACCATCCATAGAGGTTAAAAGAATTTCACCGGCCCCTAATGCTTCTGCTCTCTTGGCCCATTCTACAGTGCCCAGTTCTGTAGCTTCTCTTCCGCCTTTAATGTGAACAAGATCTGTTTGGTTGACTCTTTTAGTATCGATTGCAACTACTACACACTGGCTTCCAAATTCATTAGCCAGCTCAGCAATCAGTTTTGGATCTTTTACCGCAGAGGAATTGATACTGATCTTATCTGCTCCGGCCTCCAAAAGCTTTCTTACATCTTCCACAGAGGCAATTCCACCCCCAACGGTAAAGGGAATACTCAGCTCTTTGGCGATCTTTCCTACCAATTCCACAAATGTTTTTCTGTTTTCAATGGTCGCCGTAATATCAAGAAAAACAAGCTCATCAGCCCCTTCCAGTTCATATTTTTTGGCAAGTTCCACCGGATCTCCGGCATTTTTAAGATCCTCAAAATTGATTCCCTTCACTGTACTTCCATCTTTAATATCCAGACATGGAATAATTCTTTTTTTAAGCATTTTCAATAAAATTTTGAAGTTGTTGGAGACTTATTTTTCCTTCATAAATAGCCTTACCGATAATGGTTCCTGCACATCCGATATCTTTCATTTTATAGACATCTTTAATCCCCGAAATACCACCACTGGCAATCAGCTGTAATGAGGTTTTATATAAAATTTCAATATAGAGACCTGTTGAAGGCCCTTCCAGCATTCCATCCTTTGAAATATCGGTGCATATTGTGCTTTGCATTCCCTTTTTCTGATAATCGAGAATAAAATCTATAATATCTTCATCGCTTTCTTCCTGCCAACCGGAGGTCTTGATTTTCCTGTTATCACAATCGGCGCCCAGAATAATTTTTTCAGGACCATATTTTTCAATGATCGTAAGACAAAACTCAGGATCCTGTACGGCAATACTTCCTAATGTGATTTGTTTGGCACCGGAATCAAAGGCTGTTTCAATGTCCTGTAAGCTTTTTAATCCACCTCCAAAATCAATCTGCAACGAAGTACATTTTGCGATCTCTTCCAGTACTTTCTGATTTACAATATGTTTAGACTTCGCCCCATCAAGATCCACCAGATGAAGAAACTGAATCCCAAAGTCTTCAAATTCCCTGGCCACTTCTACAGGGTTCTCATTGTATATTTTCTTTGTGCTGTAATCTCCTTTGGACAGACGCACGCATTTTCCATCAATAATATCGATAGCCGGAATAATTTTCATCATAATAAATTTATAAAGTTGTTGAGTATCCGGCTGCCTACGCTTCCTGATTTTTCAGGGTGAAACTGTGTTGCATAAAAATTATCTTTCTGTAAAGAAGCACTGAATGGAAGGATATAATCACACACAGAAGTGGTGAATTCTGATAACTCGCAGTAGTAGCTGTGAACAAAATAAACATTATTTTCCGGGGTAATTCCTGAAAATAATGAAGAATTACCTCCCGAAACAGTATTCCAGCCCATATGAGGAACAAGTTCCAAAGGAGGAAACCTTTTTACTTTGATATCGAAAATCCCCATTCCTTCGGTATTTCCTTCTTCATTTCCTTTACACATCAGCTGCATTCCCAGGCATATTCCCAAAACAGGCTGTTTCAATATAGGAATAAGCTTATCAAGTCCTTTTTCTTTCAAAAGTTTCATGGTAGATGAAGCCTCGCCTACACCAGGAAAAATCACCTTATCTGCCTTCATGATCTGCTCATGATCATCTGTAATGACTGAGCTGATATTTAGCCTGTTTAAAGCATTCTGTACGGAGCTTACATTGCCTCCGTTATATTTTATTATTGCGATCATAAGTTTTTACAATAGTTTACTAACATTGACAGTAGATTTTAAATTAAATTCAATCTTTTATGTATTTATAAACTTCCTTTGGTTGAAGGTAAATTATAGTTACTATCAGATTGGTTGACTGCCATTTTCACAGCTTTAGCAAAAGCTTTGAAAATTGATTCTATCTTGTGGTGCTCATTCTCTCCTTCTGCTTTAATATTTAAATTGGTTCTTGAAGAATCTGTAAAAGATTTAAAAAAGTGAAAGAACATTTCTGTGGGAACATCCCCTATTTTTTCTCTTTTAAATTCAGCATCCCATACCAGCCATGGCCTACCCCCAAAATCAATAGCTACCTGCGAAAGACAATCATCCATAGGGAGCAGAAAACCATATCTTTCGATTCCTTTTTTCTTTCCTAAGGCTTTTAAAATGGCTTCTCCCAGCACTATTCCCGTATCTTCAACCGTGTGATGCTCATCCACCTGAAGATCTCCGTTTACTTGGATGCGAAGATCCATATTACCATGCCTTGCGATCTGGTCCAGCATGTGATCAAAGAAATGAAGCCCTGTTGAAATTTCAGATTTTCCATTTCCGTCGATATTCACTTCAATTTCTATTTCCGTTTCATTGGTCTTTCTATAGACTTTGGCTCTTCTCATTCCAGACTTTAAGAACTGGTAAATCTCACTCCATTCTGTTGTCACCAAATCTGCTTCATTATTAAAGTTTTGGTTTAAGAAAATAGATTTAGAACCCAAATTATTAGCAAGTTGAATATCCGTTATTCGATCACCAATTACATAGGAATTTTTCAGATCGTAATCACCATAGATGTATTTTCCAAGCATTCCTGTTCCTGGTTTGCGGGTGGGCAGATTTTCGTGTTCAAAACTTTTATCAATAAGAATATCACTGAAAATAATTCCTTCATTCTTAAAAGCCTTCATCATTTTTTCATGAGGCTGAGTAAAGGTATCCAGAGGAAAACTTTCTGTACCCAGCCCGTCCTGATTGGTCACCATCACCAATTCATAATCCAGTTCATTGGCAATTTTTGCAAGGTTCCGGAAAACACCGGGATAGAATTCCAGTTTTTCCAATGAATCAACCTGAAAATCAATGGGGGGTTCTATAATCAGGGTACCATCCCGATCGATAAACAATACTTTTTTCATCCTTATATGTTTTTTAAAAGGTTAATCAATTTTTCATTTTCCAGACGGTTGCCTATATTAATCCTGATACAGCCGGGAATTGCAGGATCTCTCCTACTGGTCAATATTTCCTGCTCCAGCATTTGTGTATAAACATTTTCTATATCTTTTAATTTGATCAGAAAGAAATTAGCATCTGTTGGAAATACTCTGGTAATACATTCAATATTGTTAAACTGATCCTGCAACCATTCACGTTCTGTGATAATATCACGGACATTTTCTTTTAACTGATTTTCATTTTCAAGTGCTTTCAGGATCAGTTCCTGGCTCAATGCATTAACATTGTAAGGCGCTTTTACTGTATTGACCAACTGAATGATCTCTTCCGAAGCATAGGCAACCCCTACTCTTGCTCCTGCAATACCCCAGGCTTTAGAAAAGGTCTGAAGAACAATAAGATTAGGATACTGACCCAACAGTTCCAAACTTGACTTTTTACCGGAAAACTCAATATAAGCTTCATCTACAACGACAATACCATTAAAATTCTGAAGGTAAAATTCAATATCTTCAGTACTGTTACCGGTTGGATTATTAGGCGAGCATAAAAAGAAAACTTTGATAGCTTCTTGTTGTACTATTTTTAAAAAGTCATCTTTTACAATCTCAAAGTTCTCATCCAGATTCAGTTGTAAAACCCTGTTTTCATTAATAGTGGCATAAAAACCATACATTGCAAACGATGGATTCATCATCAGAATAGCATCTTTTTTAGGCTCACAAAAAATTTTAATAATCAGATCAATCAGCTCGTCACTTCCGTTTCCTATAGCGATCTGCCTAGGAGAAAGAGTTTTAAGTTCTGCTAAGCTGTTTTTAAGCTTTTTCTGGGTAGAATCCGGATAACGGTTCCATTCCCCGAAAGGGCTTTCATTAGCATCTAAAAATGTTGGGGTATTAAATTCATTATGATCTCTGAAACTTATATACGGTTTTAGTTTTAAAATATTTTCTCTTACCAGTGTATTGATACTTATTGTGCTCATGTTATTATTTTAATCTTATTGATACTGCATTTTTGTGGGCAAAAAGGCCTTCTGCCTCGGCCATTACTTCTATTGCTTTTCCTAAATTCTGAAGACCTTCCCTGGATAAATACTGAAAGGTAATTTTCTTTACAAAGCTGTCCAGAGATACTCCACTATAGTTCTTTGCATAGGCATTGGTTGGAAGGGTGTGATTGGTTCCGCTGGCATAATCTCCGGCACTTTCGCAGGAATAATTTCCAAGGAATACAGATCCCGCATTCTGAATATAAGGAATATATTTTTCAAATTCCCTGATCGCCAGAATAAGGTGTTCCGGAGCATATAAATTGCTGAACTCAATGGCATCTTCAAGACTGTTTAATACTATAAAACTGCTGTTTTCAAGTGCATTTCCTGCCATTTCATTTCTAGGTAAGTCCCTAATTTGCTGTTCAACGGACCCAACCGTCTCATTAAAAACTTTAAGGTCTGTCGTAAGGAAGATAACCTGACTATCACTACCGTGTTCTGCCTGTGAAAGCAAATCTGCTGCACAGAATTCCGGGATGGCTTGCTCATCAGCTATCACGAGCACCTCACTTGGCCCTGCTGGCATATCGATGGCTACTCCAAACCGTTGGGCATATTCTTTTGCTGCTACTACAAACTGATTTCCCGGACCAAAAATTTTATATACTTTTGGAATACTTTCTGTACCCAAAGCCATTGCTGCAATTGCCTGAGCACCTCCTGTTTTAAAGATCTTTGAAATTCCGCACACTTTGGCAGCATACAAAATAGCAGGATTAACAGCTCCGTTTTGATCTGGTGGCGTACAAAGAATGATTTCTTTACACCCGGCAATATTAGCAGGTACTGCAAGCATCAAAACGGTTGAGAATAAGGGTGCTGTACCTCCCGGAATATAAATCCCCACCTTTTCTACAGCCCGGTTCTCTCTCCAGCACACCACTCCTTTTGTAGTTTCAATCTTCTGAACCTCAGTATTTTGTGAAACGTGAAATTTATAGATGTTTTCTTTGGCCTCCTGAATAGCCAGTTTCAACTCGTTGCTTAATTCATTTTCTGCATTATCAATCTCATTTTCAGGAACAGAGATACTTTTTGTTTCTGCTTTATCAAATTTCTTATTAAATGCAATAAGAGCTTTATCTCCGTTGTTTTCAACCTCATTAAAAATTTCTGAGATCAATCCGCTAATTTCTTCCCGTTCAAAAACGGGGCGCTGTACCAGATCTGCCCATGTTTCTTTTGTTGGATATCGATATATTTTCATCTGTATTATTTTTCTTAGTATAAATTGATTGTTATTTTTTGACTTAAGATTTTTTAAGGAGCTAAGAATGATTAAAACGATAATTGAAGGTATTTTCAAACTTAACTTATCTTAATTTTTCTTTTCTCTTCTTTTCTTAACAGTTCATTACTTTGTGCTTTACATGACCATTTTATCAATAGGAATGATGAGAATATCCTGAGCACCGTTTTCTTTCAGTTCATCAATAACTTCCCAGAATCTTTCCTGATCAATCACAGAATGAATACTGCTCCAGCCTTCTTCAGCCAATGGAATTACAGTAGGGCTTTTCAGTACCGGAAGTACATCTGCTACCTTTTGGATCTTATCATTGGGAACATTCATCAGGATGTATTTTGAATTCTTTGCTTTTAAAACGGCTTGAATTCTGAAAAGAAATTTATTGAGAATAGCAGCTTTTTCGGATGACAGCTGTGGTGTTTGAGCCAAAACAGCTTCTGATTTCAATAAAGTAACGGTTTCCCTCAATCCGTTTTTGAATAAGGTACTTCCGGAGCTTACAATATCACAGATTCCGTCTGCAAGCCCAATGTTTGGAGCAATTTCTACAGAACCGGAAATCACGTGAATATCTGATGTGATTCCTTTTGTTTCTAAAAAGTTCTTAAGGGTGTTAGGATAAGAAGTGGCTATTTTTCTGCCTTGAAAGTAAGCCGGATCATCAGTTTCAATTTCTTTGGGAACCGCAATGGAAACACGGCATTTTGAAAAACCCAGTTTCTCAACAATCTGAATCTTTTTCTGTTTTTCAATTAAAAGATTTTCGCCCACGATGGCAACATCCACCACTCCATCTTCCAGGTATTGAGGAATATCTGAATTCCGGAGATACATGATTTCCATCGGGAAGCTCTCTACTGAAACTTTAAGCTGATCTTTTCCGTTGTTGACAAAAATTCCACAGTCTTTGAGAAGCTGCAGGGATTCTTCATATAAACGGCCACTTTTCTGAATCGCAATTTTTAATTTACTCATTTCGTCTTTTTTGAGTCCGAGTAAATAAAAGCTGATCTGTTGAAATTTCTGAAGAGAATTCAGGAAACAAAAAAACCGTCTACTTACTCAGACGGTTTTTTTAATATTTTTGATTTTAGCACAAACATATATCAATCAATTCCGCCTAACAGAGATGATGATAATAATGATGTAATGCTAAAATTATTGGTTTCATTGTATTGAATTATGATGCAAATGTAGGATTTATTTTTAAAATGCAAAGTTTTTTCAGATAATTTTTTGATAAAGATTCATCAGAGCTTTTGCAATGGGCTCATCATTGAACTTCTGAACAAACTCAAAACCCTTTTCCTCACGGCGTTTTCTTTCGGATTCATTTTCCCACAAAAATTTTATCTTGGCCTTGATATCAAGATCATTTTTAGGATCAATATAGACGGAATCTTTCCCCCCTGCTTCCGGAAGACAGCTTGTATTGCTTGTTACCACTACTGTTTTTGAAAAAAGCGCCTCTATCACAGGAATTCCGAAGCCTTCAAAGAAACTTGGATATACAAAAATATTAGCAAGTTTGTAGATTACAGCCAATTCATCCATAGAAACTCCTTCCAGAAAATGCACTTGCTTTTCCATTTTGTTTTTCTTCAGAAAGCTTTCTATTTTCTGATAATATTTGGTCTTCTTTCCTACGACTACCAAGGGAATTTCTGTATCTCTGATCGCTTTTACAACATTCAGAAGGTTCTTGCGGTCTTCAATGGTTCCTACATTCAGAATAAACCTTTCCGGAAGATTAAATTTATCTTTGGCTGCTTGAATCTGTTCGGAAGACTGTTGTTCTTTAAACGCTTTATGACAGCCCTGATAAATGACTTCAATCTTGCTTTCAGGAACTTTTAAAAACTCAATAATATCTCTTTTGGTCTGTTCTGAAATTGCAATGATCTTATCTGCCATTTCAGCAGCCTTTTTAAACTTCCAAAAGTGGATTTTACGGTCAAAAAAGGAGTAATACTGCGGATATCTCACAAAGATCAGATCATGGATGGTAACGATTTTTTTAATAGGTTTCTGATCCCATTTCAAAGGTAATTCACCGGATAGACCATGGTAAATATCTGCTCCTAGTTTCTGGGCATCTTTTCCCATTTTAAGCTGACGTGAAAAGTTTCCTTTTGAGGTTTCCACAAACTTAACATTAGGGCGGCCAAGAATATCCTTTCCCCGTTCAGATTTATTTTTGTTGAGCAACAGATATTCATTATCCGGCTCATATTGTGAAAGAATCCTTACCAGATCTCTTGAATAATTGCCCAGTCCGGAGGTGTTATGGAAAAAACGTTTTGCGTCAAAAGCAATTTTCATGCGTGTATCTGTTTTTGAAATTCCTGAAAAGTACCAAAAGTATGGCCTTTTTCTTTAAGCCATGCTACAAAGGTATCAAATCTTTCCACCATATCCTGTCCGGAATTTTTCACGGTAAAGCCAGGCAGTTTAAATGCTTCATCCTTAATAGATGAAAACTCCCACGGATGGAAGTAAATATTCAGATAGTTATCTTTTTTCAAAACATCAGCAGCTAACTTTTTATAGAAAGCTAAAGGAAAGTTGTGAAAGCTTAGCCAGAATAAAGGAATTCTGAAATTAGGCGATACAGATGCAGGAACCTGCATTACATTTCCTTCTTTGAAGTAAGTTCTTGATACTTTAAGATTATTATACCTTCCGGGTAAAAACGTAGGATTAACGGATGAATTGTATGAATATCCTGCCTTCTCCACTTCTTTTTCATCTACCGGCATCATTCTCGGCATTCTTAATCCGGTCACTTTTGTGGAAAATAATTCTTCCAGCCTTTCTCTTGATTCTTTCAGGTGTTTATTTTCAAATTCTGAATGAAACCAGGTATGAGAAGCCAGTTCGTGCCCTTCATTAAGCAACCTTTCAATAAGATGTTTACTGTTTTCAGCAAAGACTACAGTAGAAAAAAAGGTCGCTTTTGCTCCGTATTTTTTTAGAATATTTAAAATATTTTCAAGTCCGTGCTGAGATATAGAGATTTGTTTATCGAAAGAAATTTCTCCTTTATATTCTAAAGGCATGTCGAACTCCTCGATATCAAAACTTAATAAAACCATTTAAAAATTTTTGTTTTTTATAATATAATTAGGTCTTTCTTTAACCTGTTTAAAGATCTTACCTAAATAGATACCAATGATTCCCAGGATAATCAACTGAAGACCTCCAAAGAACACAATGGTCATAATTAACGATGCCCAGCCTGAGATCTCAGTATGCACCACAAATGAATGAATAACATAGGCAAGATATCCAATTACTGAAAGTACTGAGAATAAAAAGCCCAGATAAGCTGCTAAATAAAGCGGTTTTACGCTAAATGCAGTAATTCCTGTAAAAGCAAATTTGAGCATTTTTTTCAGGTTATAACTGCTCTCTCCTGCTATTCTTTCTCCTGCTGTAAAATCGATTCCGATTTGTTTGTAGCCCATCCAGCTGGTTAGACCTCTCAGGAACAGGTCATCTTCTTTAAAGCTTCTCATCGCCTCTACGGCATTGGCATCCATCAGTCTGAAATCAGATCCGCCTCCTTTGGTAAGGTTCACATCTGAAAGACTGGACAAAAGCTTATAGAACACATCAGAAGTCTTCCTTTTAAAATAAGAAATCTGTTTGGGATAGGTTCTTACCGTATACACAATATCATACCCTTCTTCCCATTTCTGAATCATTTCAGGGATCAGCTCAGGAGGATGCTGAAGATCGCCATCCATTGAAATAACGGCGTTTCCATCTGCACAATCCATTCCTGCTTTTACAGCTGGCTGATGTCCGAAGTTTCTGGAGAATTCAATAAATTTTACTTCTTTATATTTGCCGGACAGTTCTTCCAACTTCTCTTGTGTATTGTCTCTGCTTCCATCATTCACAAAGATGATTTCAAAATCATAATTCTCCAGTTCTGAAAAAACTTCTTTTATTTTTTCATGAACTAAAGCAACGTTGCCTTCTTCATTATGAGCAGGAATGACAATAGAAATTTTCTTCATACCTTAATTTAAAGTGTAATCCTTTTCGAAATCTTTGGTTGTTAATTCGTAAATAACTCTCAACCAAACGACGATACAAGGTACGGCTTTCAAAGAATATTTAATGATATAATTTTGCTTGATAAATTTCGGGAATAAATCCGATGGTGAAAAACAGGTCAGAATGATAACAAACACCAGTAATCCAATAATGAATGGTGTTTTTTCTTTCTGAAGAGTAAACCATATCATGACTCCTGCCACCGCAATAATATACGTTGGTGATTCTGAACCTGAACTGAACAATACTAAAAAGAGTAATGTAGAAGCCAGAATCATCAACTGAAATGCATAGTTCTTATACTGTTTTATTCTGATATACGGCAATGCAAATAAAGGAACACCAAAAGCTAAAAAGGTAAGATTTGAAATGGACGCATCCCCCAGAATTCTTCTTACAAACCCCATCAGTGATATATCCTGCATATTTCCCAGCACCTGATTATCATTGTTTTTTGAAATCAGAGATGTTGCCCAGTCAGAATAACTCTGAATCACGAACTGCGGACTGGAATAGATCATCGGAATACATAAACATACTGCGGCAATGACAATTCCCGAAAGAATAAATTTAACCTTGTTTTTGATAAAGAAAAACTGAGATAACCCTACAATCCCGTAAAGTTTTACAAAAATCCCAATTACAATGGCTGTAGCAGACTGTACTTCTTTTCTTTCATAAATAAATATGGCAGATAACATTAGAAGCCCTACTAAAGCAATATTGAACTGTAAACTTACAGCAGCAGTAATGTATTCCTGCAGACATAACAAGGCAAAAAGTGCCTTCTTAGGATCTGAAAATGGAAGCTTATGAATCGCATACAGGAAAATGGCTGTGTTGGCGACATTCCATAAGGCAATTCCCATCCAGTCAGGCATTACCGCAAAAGGAGCGATCAGTAAACTGAAAAAAATGCCATAATGATTCATATCAGAATAACGCTCAGGATACTGTAAATACAGATTTTTCTCATCAAGAGTATTGAAAAATACTCCTTTGAAAATCAAATAGTTATTAATTGCCTGATATCCTCTGGAAAATTTAGAAAGTGCAGTAGCTATGGCTACAATAATATAAACCCCAAATATATATTTAGGGTTTAAAAGTATGTTAAGAAATTTTTCTTTCAAAATAGGTTGGTATTAGTTTAAAAACTTAATCTTAAACAGCTACATTATTCTCCCTCAAAGCATCATTAAGAGATGTCTTTTTATCTGTAGATTCTTTTCTCTGACCAATGATCAATGCGCATGGAACCTGATACTCTCCCGCAGGATACTGTTTTGTATAGCTTCCAGGAATTACTACAGAACGGGCAGGAACTCTTCCTTTAATTTCGATTGGCTCACTTCCTGTTACGTCAATGATTTTTGTAGAAGCCGTTAATACAACATTCGCTCCCAATACCGCTTCTCTTTCTACATGTACTCCTTCTACAACGATACATCTCGAACCGATGAAACAGTCATCTTCAATGATTACCGGAGCAGCCTGTAATGGCTCAAGTACACCACCGATTCCTACACCACCACTCAGGTGAACGTTTTTACCGATCTGTGCACAGCTTCCAACTGTTGCCCAAGTATCTACCATTGTTCCTGAATCTACATAAGCCCCAATGTTTACGTAAGATGGCATCATAATTACTCCTGAAGCTACGAAAGAACCTTCTCTCGCAATGGCATGAGGAACTACTCTTACTCCTTTTTCCGCATAATTTTTCTTTAAAGGAATCTTGTCATGGAATTCAAACGGACCTACTTCAATAGTTTCCATTTTCTGGATCGGGAAATACATTACTACTGCTTTCTTCACCCATTCATTTACCTGCCAACCGTTTTCCGTAGGTTCAGCTACACGAAGTTCTCCGGAATCTAATAAAGAAATAACCTCTCTGATCGCTTTCTGGCTGTCTTCATTTTGTAATAGCTCTCTATTATCCCAGATGTTTTCAATAGTTTGTTGTAACGACATGTTTCTTATTTAAATTAGTTTGAAAAATTATACCCGCCAAAGATACAAAAAAGTTCAGCAAAACGATTTTTAAGTTTATGCTTTTAATAAAGACTCAGCATACGTCCAACCCTCTTTTTATAAGTCTCATAGGTTTCTCCGTGTTGTTTTAATAAATGATCCTCTTCAAGGCGTATCTGAACCTGTATCAAAATATTTCCTGTCAAGAAAAATATCAGAGAAATCATTGTAGGAAGAAGGAGGAAGAATCCTATAAGACTTACTGTCATTCCTAAAAAGACAGGGTTTCTGGAAAAGGAAAATACACCATTGGTGATGAGCTTAGTTTTCAACTTATCATCAATCCCGATTCGCCATGAATCCTTCATATAAAGCTGAGCCACAATCACCCATATAAAAGAAAATATCATTAATGCAATGCCGATATACTGAAATACATCAGAATCTAAAACAGATATTTTGAACGCATCCATTATTATATCCGGAAATAATAAAAGCAGTGATGTATACATGAATAAACCCATTAAAACAAGCTTAAAATACAACCCTACCAATGCATAAGCAGAATCATCTTTTGGTAAAACATTAGGGTTCTTCCCTATTTTTTTAGCTACAGCAATGCTGATTCCGAGAAATGAAACTAAAAAAAACAGGATAAAATAAATAGGGATAAAGAATCTGATAAAATCTGTCATGGTTTGTTTTTGTGACAAATTTCAAGGATTTTACCATGCAATACTATTGCAATAATTACTGTACAGAAATAATCATTACAACCTTTATCCGGCACAAAACGGTACATTTTGTACAATCGCCGCATGTATTGAATTTTGGGCTAAATACAGCTTTTAATAATACAAACTAAAACATTATATTACAAAACATTAAATACGTTTATTTAAACCTTAGATTTAGATATAGACTTGCGCTTTTTAAACTCTGTCAAGCTCATGTTATGCTGCTTTTTAAAAAATTTATTCAGATGACTTTCATCGGAAAAACCGAATTCAGTAACAATCTCATTAACTCTCATATCACTGAAAAGAAGGCGGTGTTCAATTAGTCTCAATTTATAATTCAGAATATAGTGGGTAATCGTTTCTCCGCTGTGATTTTTAAAGTAGCTGCCGAGATAAGTTTCAGACAACCCAAATTTCTGAGCGATTACAGAGACTTTTAAAAGGGCCGGATCGTGAATATTACCTTGAATATAATCAATGATTTCAACAATTCTTTTATCAGTGTTGGAAGCCACATGTTCAATCCGCATTTTTGATATATTTCTTGCAGCAATCACAATTAAAGCATTCACATAATGCAGCGTCAGTTCTTCCTGATAAATATCGGGATGATGAATCCCATGAAGAAGTGAAGAAGCAATTGATTCCACCAGAACAACATCCGGTTTATTCTGCAAAATACATCCGGAAAGATAAGATGCTCCATACAGCAGGCATCCTATTGAATTAATGTTATTCCATTTATAATCTTTTACATAACGCTCACTGAACTTTACGAGTAAAAGCTCTGTTCTTTCTTTAATTTCCAAGTGATGCTTATCTTCAGGAGTCAGTAATAACAGGCTCCCTTTAGTATAAGAAGCAATATTGTCATTGATTACAAAAGAACCTTTTCCGGAAATGACATATATAATCTGAAAAAACGAGAATTGAATACCTTTTAAGGGGCAATTTTCAGTTTCATAATATTCAACTTTAACCAATTGATCTATATTCTCTCTTTTCATGTGATAAAAGTACTTATTTATCATTAAAATATACTGATTTTTTACATTTTTTCTGTCCAAATTTGCTACATCAAAATTTTTAAAATCAATGAAAAGATCAATCTATGTCCTGGCGCTTGGAGCTTTTGGCATTATTACTACTGAATTTGGTGTTGTAGGTATTCTTCCTACCATCAGCAGACAATTTGGGGTATCAATTGATACAGCTGGATGGTTATTGAGCGCTTTTGCCATTACTGTCGCTGTGTCTTCTCCTTTTATCACCTCTTTCACCAGCAAAATAAACCGTAAGTTTCTCCTATGCCTTGTAATGAGCATATTTGTACTATCCAATATTATATCTGCTTTTTCTACAAACTTTACGATGCTTATGATTGCCCGAATATTACCAGCAATATTACATCCACTTTTCTGGAATATTTCCATTGCTATTGCATTTAAGAAAAAGGGTGCAAAAGGAGTTTCTACCGTCATGCTGGGACTGAGTCTTGCCACAGTTCTCGGTATTCCGATGACGACCTATGCAGCTGACCTCTTTCACGATTGGAAAGCTTCATTTTTTCTGAGCAGTGGCATCAGCTTAATTGCATTTATCGGGTTATTGGTTTTTATTCCCTCTATACCTGCAGAAAAAGAAAAATCTGGACAGAATCAATTAACCATATTGAAAAATCCTTTCTTGTGGATGAATCTTATATCTACTATTGGCACTTTAGCCGCTATGTTCTCCAGTTACACCTATCTTACTGCTTATCTGGAAGAAATCACCAGAATGAATGGAGCCCAGATCAGCATTATGCTTCTTCTTTTCGGAGGGATGGGAACTCTCGGTAACTGGCTCATGGGAATAGCTTTAAGCAGAAATGTAAAACTCACCTCAAGGTTGTTTTTACTGCTGTTGATTTCAGTACAGGTTCTGGCTTACTTCATGGGTGGAGTTTTTATTCCGATGGTTATCATTGTGTCTTTCTGGGGAATGATTCATACAGGAGGTTTTTTGGTTTCAAATATCCGAACCACGCAAAACATTCCTCATCATGCGTTGGAATTTGTGAACAGCTTACTTACATCCTCTTTTAATATTGGAATTTCACTGGGTGCCTTTCTTGGAGGAATAGTCAGTGCTTATTATGGAGTTCAGTATGTCCTTTCGGTAAGTGTTCTACTTCTTTCAGCTACATTCTTACTAAGTTTCTTTTCTTTCCCAAAAGACATTTTAGAAAAGGAGAAAATCGAACTTGTAACTTCTGCTTGTGAGTAAACTTAATCTATACAAAGAGCTTATTTTACAAATGAAAGCAACTCCTCTCCGGAAAGAGTTGCTTTTTTTGTTATGTTTTGGCTAAAGCCAATGGAATTGATTTGTTTTATTGATTACATGGACTAAAGTCCGTTCCTATTGAATATGATAAATCATTCTCAAAACGGATTAAACTTCGACCCTACAGAGCTATTATCTATCCTATTGATTTATTATGCTATTATGAAATATTTAGATTCTCTTTATTTTACATCATCAATAATAAACTCCATCGTCCTCTCAATATGTTTTTCTTCAATGATTCCCATTGCATATTTTCGGTTTCTCCCGAAATTATATTTTGTAAGGTAAGCCCGGTTAATCTTGTCGGTTAATTGCTCTATATCTTCAGAAACTATTGCTTTAATGGTATATATTTCATCATCACATTTGATCTGTCCTACTGAGCTTTTCAAAAAAGTATTATACCAGCTTCTTTCAGCAAGTCCCCATGATCTGGCAAAAATTCGGTTTTGAACTACGACCATCCAGATCTCCAGAAAATCAGGTCTTTCTGATCCTGCTTTTATTCCGATAAGATTATTAGTTTTAATATAATCCAGTGCTTTGTTTTTATTCATTTTGCTAATAAGTTTCTGTAAAACTATGATTAGTAAGTATTGAATAAAAACTTTTTATACAGAGGGATAGAAATAAGATGTGTATGGTATATTTGTATATGCAGATTGATTTTTAAAGCATCATTTTACTGATGGTATTGAGGAGGCAATCTTTATAGCTTTTGGCAACGGTAATTTTTAAATTCCCACATACAAGCTGATTATCCTCAAAAGAATCAATATTAGTAAGGTTCACAATATATGAGTTATGAACTCGCATGAATTCATCCGGCAGGCTTTCAATAAGATCTTTAAGTGTCCGATAATAAATATATCTTTTCTCGTCTATGGTATGAACTTCGACATAGTTTCCAAGGCCTTTGAAGACAACGATATCTTTAAAAAAAAGCTTTACCAGTTTTTTGTCTGTTTTGATAAAAGCAAATGTCCGGTTCTCCATGGAAACTATTATAAGACTCTTTGGGCATGAAGGTAAGCCTTATTCCAATATTTTTCGTTCAGGGATGAAATAACAACTCCTTTTGAAGTGGAAGCATGGATGAATTTCACTTCTCCGTCCGGGCCAATATCATGAACAATTCCTACATGGGAAACCCTGCTTCCGCCCGCTGTTGCAAAAAACAACAAATCTCCGGGCTTTACATCTCTAATGTCAATATTTCTTCCTGTTTCAGCCTGATCAGAAGATCTTCTTGGAAGGTTAAATTCGTTTTCTTCAAAAACCTTTACGGTAAATCCTGAACAGTCAAAACCTGAAGAGGTATTCCCCCCAAATCTGTACGGAGTTCCAAGGTATTTTTCAGCATCTTTTAATACATCATTAATGGATCTTGAAACATTTCCATCAAATTTAGAATCCAGCTTCCTTAGATTTTCGGATTTCACCACCGTTTTAGAACCTGATTTCCTGCTGGAAGATACTTTTTTTGAGCTTCCACAAGACACTACAAAAGCAGATGCAATCAGCAATACAGAAAGCTGCTTTATGCTCAATTTTTTTTCAAATAATCCTGATCCCATATTCGTCTGATTTTTACTTGATTAACGATTGATGTACAAATATACATTTTATATTTTAATTATAGTATAACTATACTACAACTATATTATAAATATATGTTAAAATTTGAATTTCCGTTATTTATTGCTATATTTGAGTTCAATTTTGGAATATGGCAACATATGAAAGTTTAATTAAGATCAAAGGAGCTGTGGGTGACCTGGTTTTTTATACTCTGAATGGAAAAAATGTGGTTCGGAAGAAAAGCGGGTTCAATAAAACGGCCTTTAAAAAGGATCCGTCTTATGAAAAGGTAAGACAGAACAGTTCTGAATTCGGACATTGTTCAAAAATGGGAAAGATCATCAGAAAAAGCATAGATCTTTACCTGAAAGAAACAGGTGATACCCTACTCTACCAGAAATTTGCAAAACTGATGACTGAAATAAAGGATTTGGATACTATTTCTGAGAAAGGAAAACGGACCGTTGAGAACGGACTTAAAACTGAAGAAGGAAAGAAACTCCTTACAACCTTTCAGTTTGGAGAAATAAAAAATGTAGCCTTAGAAGTTCAACGTCAGGATTACACTCTGCGTATAAAAGAAAATGCTGAGGCAGGAAAAGCGATAATCATTACCATAAACCTGAATTCAGAGAATTATACTGTTGAGAAAACTGAAGAAGACCTCATTTTGGGTCAGCATCAGATAGCTTTTAAAAAGTATTTTTCACAGGATGGTTTTATACTTTATTTTATAATACTGAAAAATGAAAATGGTGAAATTTCCCGGATGGGATTTGTATAAATAAAAAAGCCTGCAAAACTGCAGGCTTTTTCTGTTATTTTTTGTCTCCTTTCCAGGTTCCGTATTGTGCCGGAGTTGGCAGGGTATTTGACCAGCTTCCGTTTCCTTTTTTATCCGGATTAAGTTTTCCTTTGAATTCTCCTTTTGACGGAAGACCTACTGTTCCAATCAGATCTCCTGTATTACTCAGATTACCTGAAATATTATAGTTGTCATTACTAACTTCGGAATGCATCGTTCCTGATACTTTTCCTGATTTATCCACTACAAAATTCCATACTCCTTTATCACCACCTTCGTATGTTCCGGACCATGTTCCTACATAATCATAGATAGTGTCATCATCAGAGCTGCAACCGATAAATAAAAATGCCGTTAGTAAAAGTAAAAAAAGTTTCTTCATAGTTTCAGTAGTTTTATAACCTAAAATCCTGTTATTCTCTATTACATTGCATTAGACACACTTTGTTCCAGAGAATGAGCTTAATATTTATTATTTTTTATTCCGTGCAAATCTACTAATTTTTTCATTCAAATTATCTGAATTCTAATCAGGAGACAATATGTTTATTAAAAAACAACATATTTTGGCTAAAATACAAATATTTTTCAAACAAAACAGAGAAGCTAAATTTTTGAGTTATTGTTCAAAAACCTTTGTTTAAAATTTTCATCAATAAACATATATTGTAATATAAATTTAGATATAAAAGATTTTTAATTAGTTTTTTATACTCCATTCACACATATTTCTTACCTTAGTGAAAAATTTTAACGTATTTAAATAATACCATGAAAACAAAGACTTTTTTTTTGTCAGCACTTGCTTTGTGTAGTTTCGCAAGTGCCCAAGTAGGAATCAATACAACGTCTCCTACAAACACGTTGGACGTTAACGGGTTGGTAAGAGTAAGAGGACTTTCAAATCCTGAAAATAAAATCGTTGCTGCTAATGCACAGGGGGTTCTGACATTAATTTCTCCTGAAGAAATTTTTTCTCCTAAAGCTTTATTAAATACTTCCATGTCATCCACTGAGCAAAGATTCACCGTATATGAAGGAAAATGCTTTCAACCTGGAGACAATGCTTCTTCCTGTACTGTTTCTTTAAATCATTATACCTCTTGTTCAGGATTTACCAATCCCGTAGACACACAAGTTGTAGTGGTACAAGGTATTAATACAAGTAACGGACAATTCTTAGGTTCATGGTCTGCCCGATATGTTGATAATAAAGGGTTTTCAAATGCTACTGCTGTGGCTAACCAAACGGCACCAGACTACCCGAGAATCTCCTATCCGGGTGCTAATTCTGTAAATTATTTAGGAAGCGGAAACTTTAACGGGCAGTGTAATACGGATCTGATAACAACCATTAACCAGACAACCGGAGATATAAAAATAGAATCTGTAAAAAGAAACATGTATGCCCACCTGGTATACCTTCTTTCTATAGCTCGTTCAAAAAGTTTATAGTAAAGGATTCAGTGTGAACTAATATATACCCCAGAGAAAATCATTCTTTCTCTGGGGTTTCTTTTATTAAATAAAATTATGATTTATTAAACCATTATGCATTCAATTTCACCTATAAATACAATTAGATTAATTATGCAAATTAACTACATGGAATGCTGATTACGATGAAGACTTAAATCTTATCCTTATGAATAAGGAAATCGAAAATATTCAGCTTGTGCGATAGGGTTAAGAACTGCTATAATTCTTGACAGTAGATTTTTTTGTTGCCAGCCAGCAAAGTACGGAGCCTGCACAAACCATTAAAGCTCCCTGCCAGAAAGACAATCCTAATGATGTAGATAAAAGAACTGACGACAGTACCGAAGACAAAACCGGAATAAAATAGGATGCCCCCGTTAAAATCGTAACATTTCCACCAAGAATTCCGATATTCCAGGCCGCATATCCAAATCCCATTGCACATGCGGCAAGCAAGAGGTATACAATTGAAGAAAAATTAATTTCTATATTCACTGAATCACCTATTATTAAATATTTTATCCATAAAGCAACAGCTACCATCATAAAAAATAATGTTATTCCGTTTACTCCATTTGCGATACGAACGGTTACCACGCAATAAGCAGCCCATAACAGAGCTCCTATAAAAGCCAATCCATAACTCAGCGGATTGGTTTTTATATTGGCAAACATTTGACTAATATCCAGTCCCTGCTCACCACCCAATACCCAGACGATTCCCAACATAGAAAGAATGATTCCCGGCACAATGAGCCAGTTTGCTTTTTTACCGGTAAAAAGAATGGTTGCCACCATGGTGAATGTAGGCCAAAGATAATTGACCATTCCGACTTCAATAGCCTGTTTACTATTATTAGAATATCCTATGGAAAGGGCCAGACAAAGCTCATATGAAACCATAAGCAGCCCTCCATATATCAAATATTTTTTTGGAAATTTTGATAACGGAATCCATTTCATAGTGAAAAGTAAAAATATAGAAGCCACAGTATAAATTAAGGCTGCACCTACTGTCGCTCCAAAGGAATGACTTACTTCTTTGATAAGCCCCACAATGGAGGCCCACAGTAAAATAGCACAAAATCCGATAGCTGTGGCTCTGGTCTGTTGGGTCATAGAATGTTTTTGTCTTTTATAATTGAATACGTCCTCAGTTGTCCTCAAAATTAACGATTTCCAATTACTTTATTTCTTCAGTATGAACAGAATCACGCTAAATTTCTTTTTTATTATATCCTATAAGCACAGGCAAAAAGGCAAAAAGGACTACCTTCATAAAACTACAAAAAAGTAAAAATGATCTGTCAGTTTCTGTTTGTTATTTTTAATCCATTTCTACTCCAATGATGCCCCTTTAGTTAAGGGAAAAAAGTTATCTTTGAAAGAATTAAATTTTTAATCATGAAAGAAAAACTCGTTCAGATAACCCATGTTACAGGAAAATATATATTGGATGTGGCTCCCGGAAGGCTTAATGAAATGCAGGAACAGATTGACAGATGTTTAAACAATGAACAGGCAGCTATAGTTGTAAGAAACGATAAAGGAGAACAACTCATTTACCCCTCGGAACTTTTGAAGAATAGTTTTATTACAATCATTGATAAAGTTACCCCTTAAATATTCTAATAAATGCCTCTATTTAAGGGGCTTTATTTTTTGAGCCTGCTCTTATGAATATACCCTTCTTTTTCTTCTTTAGTCTTTACTAAGAACCAATCTCTTGCATTATCTAAAACTTCTATATGTTCTCCTGATTTTATTTTTTGTAAAATCTCTGAAGATGTGTTTTTATCTTTTCTTAAATTGGTATAACCATCTAGGTCAATTATGATAGCTGAAGACTGGCTGGCTGTTTTTTCGGAATTAATTATATATCCTTTTAATGTGTTTTGAATATTTTGATTAAAATGGAATATTTATTAAACCAGCTCCACATCCATGTTTCTGATTTTAAAGAGTAAGTTCCTACAGAAACATATTTAAAATATATCTCATCTTCATCATTGTTGTATAACCTTAAAAGTTCTGTTTCATCGTCATAAAACCAGTTTGCATACGAATCAACTTCAAAAGTTTCTTTGAACTTCTCTTGAATCTGAATTAAATTATCAAAACTTTGCTTGTTGTATTGTTCGTAATTCATTTTGTGTTTACTATTCTCTTAATTACTGGGGAGTGTCTGGAACATCATCACTCGATTTTGCCCAACGTATTGGATAGCCGTTTTTAGTTTCTTTTAAATCGGTACGTTCCATTTTTATCAAATCACTTTTTATATAATACTTATCTTTTTCTTTGTAGATAAACGCTAAAGGATCTATAGCAGATTGATTATTATCAAAAATATATAACTTATTGTCTGTGGATTTGTAGTTAATTTTATAATTAAATTGAATATCTCCACTAAATCCAAATTCATTATTATCCTTAGAAATATTTATGTAGTAGTTTCCTTGTTTTTCGCTGTCAATCTTATAAGGATAAAGCCAGTAAATACCATCCCAATTTATTTTTTGTGTTATCGTTGAGTTCGTAGATAAGTCTTCTACTTTTTCATTATCTTTTTTAAATACTACTACATAATTTTTTGAGGAATCAAGATCTTTAATATCAATGATTATAGATTTATAATCTGGAACCGTAATCAGATCTTTTTCTAAATCTAAGCTAAGTAGATGATTATTATCTATTTTTTTAATCTTGGAATAATTTTCATAGTCTGCAGGACAACAGGATTTCAAATCATTCTCTGTCATGCTTCCGTAATATTTTATAAAAGTATTATATGATTGATTATAAATTTTTTGTTTATTCGTTTTTACAAAATTTTGAAACCCCATATCATTGTAAATCTTTTCAAATAAGGGAAGAATTGATCCAGAATTTATTTTTTTTGAAATAGTATAATTTATAGGTAAATAATTTGATTCTTTTTCATTCCCCATAAAATTAAAACCAACATTATATTTTACATTAATATCAGTCTTATGATTACTTAGAACTTTTATGTTTTTTCCATCAATATTATCTGACTCTAAAAATTGCTTAGTAATATAGATTGTATCATGCTTGTTTATAACTTCATAGTCTTCATTAATGCTTTCATCTATCGATGTTAGCTCACCAATTGATACATTCAAATCATTATTAATTTTAATGTTTAAATAATTTTTTGACTCTGTTGAGAGTTTTTCAGATGATTGAAGACCTTCTTTCTTGTTATTTTTTTGACAACTAAATATTGAAAAAGTACTGATTAATAAATAGATTAAATATTTCATTACTTTATTTTAAGGTTTTATTATTAACCCAATTTTATTCTCTTATAAGCTCTAGCCAATCCTGATTAATAAAGCGCTTACTTCTAATAAAACATTTTCCATTATCATATTTAAGATAAAAATCATCTACATCATCCTGATCACATTTTCCTTTAGCATGTAGAATACTTTTTTCATCTATCAATCTGTACTCACCTTCACAACCATAATCTTCTGAATATTTAGCATCAATACTTAAAACAGCTTTGGTTAAAGATTTAATTGTAATAAAATATCCTAAAGAAACTTTTTCTTTGGTATTGTTACTTATTGCATCTGCATAAATTTTAAAACTACCTATTAAGTTTGTATTTTTCGTTGTTTCAGCATTTTCTATTTGAGATGGCTTTTTTTCTATTTTTGTATTATCAGTCTTTTTATTTTTTACTAATTTAATTTTCCCAGATTCATTTATATAATATTCAGACCAACCTTTCACAATTGAGCCAGATTCATCTTCTGATAAATTAAGTAGAAAAATTTTATTATTATCTATATAGTAATAAAGCTGTTTTACAGTAAGGGCTTCAATATAATTTATTGATTCATAAATAACAATTGAATCCATTATTATTTTATCTTTTTTTATGAATAGGGTCACCTGATTATAAATATCTGCATTTTCAAGATTTCTTGGAGTTGTTTTTTCAATGTACAATTCCAAAGCATTATTAAGGTTTCCAATAATTCTTTTTCCTTTAAGTGAGTCTAATTTTGAATAGTCAAAATTAATTTTAGATAATACACATTTTAAATCATCCTGTTTAACTTTTTCTTCTGAACGATTAAAATAAGATGATGTTAGCAGACAAGAAGTATTTATCTGGCTTACAAAATCTAAATCAGATATCAGCTTATCACCATTCCATTGATTATTTATAGAAGCTTGATTGGAATTATTTATTTTATCCGATTTATTGGTTATTTTTTTACAAGAAAACGTAGTAAAAAAACACATTAGAATTACTAAATATTTCATTATTTTTCTTTTATTATTTTTATCGAACTGTTATTAAAGTTTCCAGAATGCAAGTGCGAATTATGCAACGTTCCACCATTTCCTGCCCTTTTTAATTTTTTACAATACTCATTTACTCCCTTTAAAACTTCAGTAAAATGAAAGAATATTGCACTGTCAATTACTTTTTGGTCTTGAATAATATTTCCTAGATAGAAAGTATCAACACTTCTACCATTACAATGTTCCTGACTTGGAAAACTTGATCCTTCTGAAAAACAACTTCCTGAAGTGGTTACCTTATATCCTGATCTTGCAAGATACCCAATAAATCCAGCAAATGCATTTGCTCCAGTAAATTTTCTTTGGGTTTTATTAAATATATACGAAATCCTAACATCACCATTTGAATAATTTAAAGTATCTGGCATTCTAACTAGTTCAACATCGTTTTTTCCAGCAGAATAAAGAAGCCAAATAATTCCTTTTTTTGGATGGCTGCCATATTCTGCAATATCTCCATTAATATATTTAACTCGTCGTGAAGTATTACCCTCTGAAACATTTTTATCTTCAAGAATTTTAGCGTGAGTAGGTTTGGTTTTATATACTTGACCAACACTTTTTTCTTTTGTTTTGTGCCAATCAACTATGCATATTTCATGTTCCTTATCAGTTGAATCATGATATATATACTTATATTTATTTTCATATCCTGATTTGACTTTCTTAGGTATAAATTTCTCAATTATTCCAGTTGAATATATATGATAGGTTACAATATCAGTTGATTTAATATCATTTTTTTCGTTTCTATCAATACCACATGAAAAGTCTATAGCTTTATAGTTTCCCCCTTCATTTTTACTATCATAATATCTTTCCAAAATTTCTTTCCTTTGTATTCCATCATCATTTTTATCTACACTTCTATTGTTAGTATATTCATCCGTGCCTTTAGAGTATAATAAGTAATTATCATTTTTACCAACTCCATCAGGAGCAAAAACCTGCAAATAAATATCCTCTGGAGTCTTTATTTTGTTCTTAGCAGGTTCAAAATACTTTTTCACTTTATCTAATTGTTTAATTTCCCCCATTTGGGCATAGCTCAGTTTCAATTTATTTAAATTATCATATCTTAGTTGCGTTCCCTTTGTAGCTGTTGTAGATTTAGGAAATTCACCCATTCCCTCTAAAGCATCTTGTGTGAACTGAATTAATCCAACCGCTCTTGATGACTTTGCACTCTCTTTATGGAAACTGCTTATTGTTAATTCTTTAGGGTTATCATTTGCTGACTTATATCCTTCTCTATGATGGGCTTTAAAGCTTCCCCAAGTCTCTACTTTCATCACGGCCATTAAACCGTTGGCCATTTCCATTTTTCTGCTTTCTCCCCATAGTTCAGAGCAGATTTGTACAACTTTCTTCCTAAACTCACAACTTACTTTTCCTCCCCAAATCAAGTCTTTATATTGCTCTTTACAAATACAACTAGAAGGAGTTTTCCCTTGCTTCGATTCTTTCACCATCGTTGCACTATTCCCACTCGGCACTTCAGTAGGAGTAGCATCTGCACTCACAGGCATGATGGCAGATTTTACGGAAGTATCATTGTGTATTACTTCTATAAAATAATCCTGCCTTGCGCTGTCAGTACCAAATTCTTTGGCTTTGTCAAACATTTCTTTTGTTAACAGTACTCCTACAAAACTAGTATCACCAACCAATACACAATCTTTTTCATGAATCAAATCATTAGTCCAACTGAAATTGTCTTCCTCCCATATTTTGATCTTCACTTTTTTATTCTTCATACCCTTTGCTGTAATTTTTACAGCGACAGCTGTTCCCACTTTGGAAGAATGGAGTCTGTTTCCGTTTCCGTCAACAAATTCAGCACTTAGTATTTTCCCTTGTGGATCATCACTCTTTTTCCCACCCGTAGTGACTGGGAATTTTGCTGAATTCCCATCAGGTTTAGGTTTGGGCTTCTCTGGAGCTGGAGTTGTTTTAGGTTTTGGTGGTGAGGGAGTTTGTTTTTTAGGAACCTCTCTTTTTCTTGGAGGTTCTGGATTATGAGTTGGGTTAACTACATTAATATTAGGACTTGCTTTTTGTATATGTTTACTAACCACATCAGCAGTTACATAATATTCGTGGGTGGGTCCTTCGTTTTTATCACCTGATGCAGTGCGTGAATTGGCAATCAATACAGCCATTGTGTAAAAAGGTAATCTGAAAACAGCTTCTGCCATTCCTTTTTCATTCACTCTGCTAAGAACAGGGACAGGGTTTATTTTATTCAAAGCATTTATTGTGGGATTGTGTCCTTCTCCCTGAGCATCATCTTCCCAAAGGGTAAAAGCAATATTCATCTCAAACATTTCTACACAATATGCCCTTGCAATAATGGTATCTTTATAGCTTAGCTTTTTACCTTTTGGAATAGGTTTATAGTTAGCATCCAGAAGTTCCACCCTGGTTATTTTAGGTTCTTTAGCCCGTTGTGGATGTACAATCAGTTCTCCATAGTCTTCACCCTGACGTACAATGATCTTTATTCCCTTATGAAATAAACTCTTCTGTCCGAAAATATAAGGAACCATTTGACCTTCTTTATCGCTTCCGCCTTTTCTCCATCCTGTTTTGGTCTGTACCATCACTTCCCAATGTGCTTTTTGAACTTGCAATGGATTTTTAATAGATTGTAAAGGATTCTGCCATCCATTTATTGCAGCAACAGAATACATTTCCTGTTTACCTATTACAGGCTTGTCATTTCCGATAATTGTTAATTTTCCCATATTTGCGTGTGTTTATTCGCAGATGTTTACATCTTCTTCCTGTTCATCCTGAAATTCTTTGTAGTCAAGCAATGGATTTATATTCTGTTGCTGTTTTGGATCTGCATTCCTAACATTCTGCTGGGTTATCTCCGCAATTTGCCCATGTTCTTTTATCGTAATTTTCCCTCCCGTTGTACACATCAATTCAGAAAGTTCTGTAATACAACTTTTGTTCATGACTTTTGTCTTCTCATAAGGTTTTTGCCATTTTCCAGCAGGGGCAAAAGCACAAGGTAAATAACCACCAGAACTTGGTTTCAGCTTGCACTGTCCAAAGCTAGGGCCAGATGGTGTGAATTGTAGATCATCTTCTGTAACGGCTAAATAATCCGCTTGTCCTTCTTTGTTATTCCAATAATGTTTCTGGTGAGAGGTTACTTTAAACTGTGGAAACTGATTCCCTTGATTACACTGGGCTTTTCCTTTTTGGATCACGAAATATTTACCATCGTGAGGGGAAGTATTTTCTGACATCGTATTGTGATTTTGGTGTTTTTCAAATTTAGTAATTATCTGTAATTCTTTCTAATAAAAAATCTTCTCTTCGGGTATTTTCACGGCCAAAATATTCAAATCTTGCTTCAATTTTATACAATGATAGATTTTCTCGGTTAAAAAGATATTCTGCAAAATGTTCACAATCTATAGGTTTCTTTTCTATATCTGTTTTCTCATCAAACTTGGAATCTGTAAAGTGTAACCCTTCCAGATTTCGATTGTCAATAGAGATACCTTTTTGCTGAATTTTTACTCTTTCATCATCTACAATATCTTTAGATAATAATATGTTTTGAAATTCAAAACGTATCGGCTGAGCATCAAAGATCCAAGGATAAAAATCATAATAAACATCTGAACTCGTCCAGCTTTCTAATTTAGTTCTGTAGAATGTACCAAACATAAAAGAATTAAATAGCGTACTTTTAAACTTCCGTGAAATGATTTCTGGATTTTCAATGATACCTTTCATCTTTTCAATATAATCAGATGAATATTGATCTGGAAAAAAGTTCTTTATGGAATCTAATTCAGAAACAATATCTTCTGTTTTCTTTGTCAGTACTATATCAATAAGTTTTCCTTCAGGATCTATACTATATCGAATTGGATAGATAACCTCTATGCACATTTTGGCAAGGGTGTCCATTTTGTAATCTGAAGTATCCTCATTTTTTCTGAAGTCAAATGCTGAAAAGAGAAAGTGATAATACCCGTTTTTAATTCCTTCAAGATCTAATCTTACTTTGTTTTCATACTTTGCAAGGATTGTATCATCAGAATAGGTAGTCTGGGTAATTTGATAATTTCCCTCCCAGAGTTTAAAGTCAAAAGGAAATTTTCCTTTAGCTGGGAAATCATAAAAGCTTTGATTATTGTCTCTGATTTTTTTGTTGAGCTCAAGGATTTCAGATGATGACGGCATATAGATTTTCATTCCCTGAACAATATCCCCCTCAAAACGTTCAGACAAAGAACAATTTTGATTATGATACTCCCTTAAATACTCAGGATTTTCAAGCTGTATCTCATTACAGAGATCAGTAAGGGATTGTCCTGATTTGGTGTAATAAATGATCATTGAATCTGTGTTTTTATGATGCAATAATAAATAAAATTGCTCAATAAAAACATAGGCATTTTCACCATTCTTTGAATTAATATTTCCTGTTATTTTTAATGTTTGATTGTTTCCGGCTAAACAGATATTATTTCAACACTTATTCTATTTGTGGTAATTGATGGTGAAAATTTGAAACATTAAGAGTTTCAAGGGATGAAGAAAAGCTAGGAATATAGCAGTTTATTAGGATGAATCTAAATTATTCAATCGATTTCATTCTTTGGAATCAATCTCAAAAGTTGGAAGGATATATTGTTTCAATTTAATTTGACGTAAAGTTTTAGCACTTTATCTGATATTGTAAGGGAGCAAAGAATGGAATCAATTTCATTGATTCTTTCTAGGCGAATGCATATCTACGAAACTTTTTCTAATCTTCAAACTTTGCGCCTGATTCCAATAAGCTCCACTGATTCCAGTTTTTGTCCCTAAAAGTTAAACAAAAAAGAGTTGCAATCCTTTGAATTACAACTCTTTGATATAAAAAGTGGAGAATACGGGATTCGAACCCGTGACCTTTTGACTGCCAGTCAAACGCGCTAGCCAACTGCGCCAATCCCCCATTTTTGAAGCGGTACAAAAGTAAGTATTTAAATGATATTTGCAAATGTTTTGTTGAAAATTTTATTAAAAAAGAGCTTACAGCAAGTATCATCACACAAAAACACTATTCAATATTCTCAAAAATGTCAAATTCCGTATTACAGTATCCACAAATTGTTTTCCCAAATAGATAGTTGATGATCATTCTGAGTGATTCCACTTCCAGTTTATCAATATAATAACTGAGCCATTGGTAGTTCTTTTCTGGGGAGATTGTTGGAGAGTATTCTTTTTTTGGAAGAGTTGCGGGAACAACAGGATATTTCTTCTGATCTTTTACGAAAACAGGATCCTCTTTGTACTGAACAAGGATATTATTTTCGTTCCATAAGGTTAAAGATTCACCACAGCTTGGACAATTACATACATATTCTTCGTTTTCACTGTATCGCCATAAAACGGATGATACTTCAGATATTCTGTTGGAAACAGCTAAGGCAATCAGAAAGTGCCTTTTATCATATTCGTCTTTTTTCAGGATATCAAATTCCAGCGGAACAGCTATCTGCTTTAATTTATCAAAGGAATGCTTAAATGCATTTTTTATCTCTATAATTTTTTCTGGATCACATTTACTATGCAAAAAAATAAAATCCATTTCTCCATCACCATTATATTCTGAAAAGATTGCCAATGTATAAAGAAAAGTTTCAATCTTAAATTCATGATCTTCTGTCTTTTCAATCAATTCTATAAGATAGGGAAAGGCAGCAAATGTCACTTCATACAGACTCATCTGATGGCTGATATATTCTGTAGTAATTTCAATCATCAGGTCAATATCAAATGTTTCGGATAGCTTTTGGATTAATTCAGGGATCTCTTCTGAATTATTAAATGCACTGTTTAATTTTTCCCATTCTGATATCTCTGTAAGTGGTAGCATAAATATTGTTTATATTTTTGAAAGAAATACTCAATCAGTTCAAGATACCTACTATGAATCTGAATCTTTGCAATAAAGGTATCAAATTTTCGAAAGATTCTATCTTTTATAGTATATCAATCCTCCATTGGAGTATTATAAAAGCTTTATTCTTTACCATTTGAATATAAGTTAGATTATATTACATGAATTAAATACAATAATTCTCTACATATAGACTTAATATTAAAAAAAATCTATATTTTGTATAAAAATAATGATATTTCTCAATATTTTTTATCAAATAAATGTTTATATTATCATCAAAACAGACTCATTTCGGTTAAAATTATTGATATAACAATCTACAAATTAAACTGTTAAATAAAGTTAACATATCATAAAATAGCGAGCGATCACGCTCATTCTTCGACGTTTACAAAATTGCTTAAAAAACATTTAATACTCAATTCAAAAATAAATAATCATCTTTGCAGCCTTAAAATCAAATACGCTAGTTTATTTCATGAGCATTATTTTGAAAAAGCGCTTACTTATAGCGCTTGTATTACCAACGGCCGCCTTATATTATGGGCAGAGTACGAAGGATTCTTTAGAAAAATCTAAATCTATTGATGAGGTGATGTTGGTGGGTAGAAACCTTTCCCAAACAGCCAAAGAGAGAAAAACACCTGTTGCAGTTTCCAACATCAAGGCAGCTGAAATTCAGGAGAAACTGGGAAACAGAGAATTCCCTGAAATTATGAAATCTACTCCTTCGGTATACGTTACCAAAGTAGGTGGCGGATTTGGAGACAGCAGAATTAACATGAGAGGATTTGATGGTGCCAATATTGCTGTGATCATCAACGGACAGCCTGTTAATGACATGCAGGGAGGTACTGTGTACTGGTCTAACTGGACTGGATTGGCTGACATTGCCAGTTCTATTCAGATTCAGAGAGGTTTGGGTGCTTCTAAATTTGTAGTTCCTTCTGTAGGAGGAACGATCAATATCGTAACCAAAGCTACCGATTCTGAGCAGAAAGCCATGATCAAGGCAGAAGCAGGTAACGATAACTACTCCAGACTTTCAGCAATGTACTCTTCCGGGTTGAAAAACAAATGGGGAACTACCGTATTACTTTCGCGTTGGCAAGGTGATGGTTACATCAACGGGACTAAAGGGGAAGGATATTCATGGTTTTTCTCAACAGGATTTAAGCCGAATGAAAAACATGCGTTCAATTTAATTGCAACCGGTGCCCCGCAGGTACACGATACAAGAAGATCTTCTGCAACGGGTGCAAATGTAGCTACTTTACAGCAGTTTGAAACTTACGGAAGAAGATACAATCCACAGACAGGTATGCTGAATGGTTCTCAATTCAATTTAGCGCCTAACTTCTATCATAAGCCTATTGCATCATTGAACTGGGACTGGAATATTAATGATAATCTAAAACTATCAACAGTTCTTTACGGATCATGGGGACGCGGTGGCGGTGGTACCGGACTTAACGGTTCTATTAAAAACGCTAAAGATCAGACCATGAATTTCATGAATTATGGTGCAGGTGGAGATGGCACAATCAACTGGGATATGATCTACCGCTATAACAGAGGTGGCGCAGTAACAGACTATAATGGTAATACATTCCAGAAAGGAACATTTTTAGCTCCTGCGGGTTCTCCTGCTGATTATAACGGTCAATATGTATCTACTTTAAACGGAACCAGTGGTATTGTAAGAAAGCAGAGTATTAATTCTCATGACTGGTATGGTGTAATCGCTGACCTTAATTACAAAAAAAACAACTGGACTTTTAACGGAGGTCTTGATCTTAAAACATATAAAGGAGGTCTTTATGATATTGTGACTGATATGCTGGGATCTGATGCTTTATTTGTGAAGAATACAGTAAACGCTCCAAACGGGTATTATGTAGACCGTGCCGTAAAACCTGAACCTCTAACAAAAACCGGAAATACTCAAAAGGTATCTATCTACAACGAAGGACTTGTAAAATGGGCAGGTCTTTATGGAATGATTGAATATAGCTCTGAAAAGCTAAGTGCATCTGTTCAGGGATCTGTGTCTGAGCAGTATTACAAAAGAAGAGACTATATGCTATATACTCCGGAAAACCAGGAGACCAAATGGTATCACAAAACGGGTTATATTGTAAAAGGAGGTGCTAACTATAATATTGATGATCACCATAATGTATTCTTTAATACAGGGGTTATATCCAGACAGCCACTATTCAATGCTTTATTCCCTTCCAACCAGAACATCTACAACGATGCGAAGAATGAAAGAATCTTCTCTGTGGAATTAGGATATGGTTTCAAATCCCGTTATATAGATGTTAATATCAATGCCTACAGAACGCAATGGGATGACAGATTCATCTCAAGAGGCTTTAATGCAGGTGCTGCTGATGTTGCTAAGTTCTCTCAGTTAAAGCAAGGAAATGCTTATTTCTATAATGCTCTGAATGTTGGACAGCTTCACCAGGGTATTGAATTGGAAGCGAAAGCAAGACCTTTTTCAAATCTTAGGGTAAGAGGGATGGTATCTTTAGGAAACTGGAAATACAAAGGAAACGCTAATTTCAACATTCTTGATGTTCAAAGCAATCAGGAAGTTGCCGGAGCAACAGGGATGATCAATATTAAAGATCTGAAAGTCGGAGATGCAGCACAAACAACAGCAAGTTTAGGAGTTGACTATAATATTACCAAAGCATTCAGTATTGATGCAAACTGGGAATACTATGACAAGCTGTATGCACAGTTCAACCCTATCAACTTCCTTACAGAAGCTGACAGAGAAAGAGGAATTGTAAAATTACCTAGTTACAACCTGTTTGATGTAGGAGCTAGTTATAAATTCGAAATCGGTCAGAAAAAGTCTTTAACATTAAGAGCGAATGTATATAACTTATTCAATAAATATTATATTTCTGAACTAAGTTCTAATATTCATGCTACAGATAAAATTGCCAATGGTCCGGGTGCCGGAAAAACATACCAGGAAGCAGGAAGAGTTTATCAGGGTGTTGCAGATGCTAATACAGGATTCTTAGGATTCGGAAGAACGTGGTCCGTTGCGGCTACTTTCAGATTCTAATCAATCATCTGAATAATACAAAAAAGAACCCGCCAATATTGGTGGGTTCTTTTCTTGTAAAATAGATCTTCCTCTCTCCTATTTTAAAATTATGTAAAGAACACTCATATATGGAATTCCGTCACCTATACTTCTTCCCACCCATCATTTTGCGGGTCATACTTGGCAAACTCTCCTGAATCAGTAAATTCTGAAGCAACCATTCTCGTTTCAAAGATTGAATTTCTATTCCAGCCGGTATTAAAATAAACCCCATTGGATGTTAATAATACCATTCCATAATCTTCATCATCATGGTTAAAATGAAGCTCCTGATCCGTTTCCGAAGTCAGGTTGTATCCATATTGCAGAAGCCTTTCCTTCAGGTCTTTAAATTGTTGGTCAGTAAATGGAACCAGATTTTCATCCGTTTCAAAAAAATCATCAAGATCTAGTTTTTGTTCCCGTTCTTTGGTTTCAATTCTGAATATTTGAATATTGTAACTCATTTCGATTTTTTTTAATTAAATAATTTACGCACAGGTATTCTTTTCAAATAAAATAAAAATTCACCAGAGTTGAACTATTTGCTCCCTCCTTTAATTAAAAATTACAATGAATAGCCCTCAATTTTATTATATTTGAATTTAATGCCGGATGTAATATGTTTGAATTTCACCAACGTTTTAAATAAAAATCATGATATACCCAACATATAAATTCACTCCCTTTTTAAGCCTCATTTTAATTTGCGGTATCATGGTCTGTAAAGCACAGGTTGTCCCATTTTACAAGGTTTCTCCTTTTGAAGATGACGATTATTTTACAAAGACGGTTTTTCCTTTCAACCCTGCTTTTATGAAGAGCAATAAAGTAAAAAGCATACTGCTTAAAAGTGATGAAGAAACCGGCACCAGGTATCTCTATAATTTCAACCCAAATGGATTTATAGAGAGTATGACAACCTTACGTTATAATAAAGAAAAAACAGATACCGCCTTTTATACCAGATATTATTATAATACAAACGGATTGATTGGTAAAAAAGCAAGAATAGATTATCGGAATGGCATCGTCACAATCAACAGCTATCAATACGATAATAAAAACAAAATTAATACTATCAGAATCTTTTCATTAAACTCTCAAATGCCCAACAGATCGCAGCATAATGATTGGCAGGGAGAGCCTGTTCCCGGTGTAGATAAAATGATTCTGAAGGGCTCTTTACCTAATGATAATCTTTGGAAAAAAATGATGGCTGAAAATGCATTTTCTTCCTGGCAATACCGCTATTACACCGAAGATAAATTTGAGGCAGAAGAGCGTACGGAATATTTTAATTTTCAAAAAAATAGTGAAAATTCGGATTTCTGTCATCAAAAAAAAACATATTATTATTTGAATGGACATCCCGCAGGCTTATTTCTTCATAACGGCTGTGAACCCAAGAAAACACCTTCGGAAATATATCAATTCAAAGAGGGTCTTTTGTCCCAACTGACTGAGGTTCCATCCAGCTCTGACTCTAAAACAGAAAAATACACTTATACTACTGATAAGAATCTGATTCTTTTGGAAGATCTATGGGGTGGACAAAAAGTAAGTGAGCTAGAGATGATCTACGATGAAAAAGGCTTTCTAACCTCAATAGAACGAAAATCCAAAGATATGAACATGATTCAATACTTTCAGGACCGCAATCTAAAGATCTCCTATAACTTTTACTAAATCAGCAGACATAAGAATTAAATTGTCTGAAAGATCAGGAAAGTGGTGTTTTCCTTTCCAAATTCTAATTCAACAAACATTTATCCAATAAAAATATTCATTTTACCTTCAGAATATCAGCAACATGAAAAATAGGTTAATGTGTATTTTTTGTAGGCCTTTTATTACATATTCTTTTCATAGCAATTAAATATTCCTTTCCGGAAACAGACTGTTCCAACAAGTTCATATCCCTTTTTTAGATAAACAATATTAGCAGTCTCATTCAAAGAGAAAGCATCAAATCTGATAGATTGATAGTGATTATTTATAGCAAATTCTTCTGCAAAACGAATCATCTTGCTTGATATTCCTTTTCCCTGTGCTGTAGGCTTTACATATAAACGATGGATAATAAGAGAAGGAGTCTGTGTTTTCCAGTTAAGATCATTGTATTCTTCATCACATAATTCATTCAGTGCCATATAAGCCAATACTTCCCCATGATCAATAAAAACAAAACCTTCACCTCTTTCAATATCATCTATAAGTATCTTTGCATTGGGATATTCCTGATCCAACATGTACTTTTTCACTTCTTCAAGAGCCTGAGTGGCCTGAAGAGTATCATCATCAATTGCTTTTCTAATCATAGTTAACATTTTTAATATTTTCGAGATATGAGAATATGCTTTTTATTTAGAATTTTTAAGCTGTAAAGCTCTTTGATAAGAAGACTGGTTGGCAATCTTTTCTTCTGCTTCATTAATGGCTGCTAGCAAGTTATTCTGATTATCAGAAATATCTCCTAATACTTGTGCCATCAGTTCCCATACTGGTTTCATTTTTCCAATAAGTTCCTGTCCTTTAAGGGTAAGCTTAAATAATCTTTTACGTTCATCCTGCTTATCTTTTTCCCATTGTATCAGTTCCAATTTTTCAAGTTCTTTAAGTAAAGTAATTGTAGATGGATGGGTATACCCAATTTCATTGGCAATTTCAACTACACTTACCACTTCTTTTTTATAGATCGTAAAGATTACCGGAAACCATTTGAGTTCAAAATCAATTCCAAAGGCTTTATAGATTAGGGCTCCATCTTTTCTCAGCTGTTCACTAAGACGGCGCAACCTTGTAGATAAGGCAAGAATTCCTGCTTCGTTGATAACATTCATGTTCAGTCTATATGTATGTGGTAAAAAATATCATCGGCACTCATTAATGGAAAACGTTCCGGAAGGTTTTCTTTTTTGATCTTCACAAAATCATTTCTTTCATAAAAACGTTGAGCTGCTTTCAATACAGATATAGTTCCTAAATATATATCATCAATTTTGTTTTCACGGCAGAAAGCAATTAAGATCTCGAGTAAGATCTGGGCAATATTCAGTTCCTTTCCTCTGAATTCTTTTTTAACGAACATCTTTCTTATCGCTCCTGCTTTTTCATCGAATTTTACCAACGCAATAGATCCTACTAGCTCACCCTCTATAAAAGCTCCCCAGAAATTTCCACCTGCTTCATGATAAAAACTTTCAATCTGCTTCAGATCCGGCTGGTCATCTACCGTAATCGGAATATTGAACTCTTGTTGCTGAATTGTCAAAATCAGGTCAATGGCCTGCTCTGAATAAGCATTTCCTATGGGTTCTATCTGTAATTTCATAGTGTTTGATTTTTAAGGTATAAAACTACGTAGTTAAATACATATATACAAATGGAAATTTATTTTTATAACAAATTTAACGGAAATTAAAAGGAGGCTGGGAGCTGGAGGATGGAAGTTGTATTTGTTCTTTTTACCAATGAAGGTTGAAGAAACCAATAAGCCATCACAACTAACAGAATATTTTGTTATTCCAATTCGAAAAGCATTTTTCTATTATTTTGTAAGCTTATTAAAATAAAAAACGTATGCCATTACTGACACACGTTTATATTATTTACTGCAAATAGCTTTTCTACTTCCAGCCTCCGCCTAGAGCCTGATACAGCTCAACGGCAGCCTTCATTTTGTTATATCTTGCATTGGATATATTAAGTTCAGCATTCAATGAATTTACACTGGCATTTAGAACTTCAAGATAATTGGCCATCCCGTAGTTAACCAATTCCTGAGAATAATCTACTGATTTTTTGTAGGCATCCAGTTCTTTTTGTTTTAACTCAATAAATGAATCCTGAACAGAGAACACCCTGATCGCGTCAGAAACTTCTTTTCCTGCAGTAAGAACTGTTTTTCTGAAGTTCAGATATGCGGTCTCCTGATTAGCAAGACTCACATCATAGTTGGTCTTGATAGTTCTTTTGTTCAGAATAGGCTGTGCCAATCCTGCCACCACATTTGCAAACAATGAGTTTACGTTGAACAGGTGATCGATATCTACAGACTGAAGTCCGCCTGTTCCTGTAAGCTTCAATGTTGGGTAAAACTGAGCTTTTGCAACATTGGTCAACTCAAATGCATTCATTAAGCTGTACTCTGCTCTCATGACATCCGGACGGTTAGCCAGCAATTGAGCAGGATATCCCAGCTTCAGATCAATGGGAAGGTTCTGCCCTTCCAATGTAGACCTTTCGATGGTATGTGATGGTTCTCCCATCAAAAGACTCATGGTATTTTCAAGCAATTGAATCTGAGTATCGATATCAATCAATAACGATTTTGCATTGAAAACAAGTGCTTCACTTTGTTGTACTGCAACTTCTGTAAGGCTTCCGGAAGATTTTAATGCCTTTGTTGTTTCCAGGTTCTTCTCACGAATAGCAATTGTTTCCGTAATGATCTTTTTCTGAGCATCAAATGTCAGTAACTGGTAATATGCAGAAGCAATGGAAGAAACAAGACTGCTTTTTACTGCTTTATGAGCAGCAACCGTTCCAAAATATGCAGCGATCTGTGCTTTTTCCTGCGCTTTCATTTTCCCCCAGATATCTGCTTCCCAACCTAAGGTAGCAGTAATATCAAACTGATTGACATATCTTCTTTCTCCAATGATCTGCCCAAACTGAGTATTGATAGACTGGGTCTGGAAAGTATAATTAGGTCCAACTGAAAGCGTTGGAGCGTACGCCGCCTTACTTTGCTTAAGATAGGCATCTGCAGAATTGATACTCTGTAAAGCAATCCTAATATCCAGATTATTATCTAAAGCTTTTGAAATATGTCCCTGAAGTATCGGATCTGTGAAGATTTCTTTCCATGAAACATTCGCAATACTGGTACTGTCTGAAGGAAGCATATCTGTACGGAAAAGCTTTTCGTCAACAACGTTCTTCGGCCTTTCGTATTCCTTTCTGGCCATGCAGGACGTGATGGCTCCCAGCATAATCGCTGAGAAAGTTATTCCTTTTATGATGTTTATTAAACTTTTCATTATTTGAAATTTAAAAGTTTAAGGTTTCCGGTTTCAGTATTAACTTTAACTCCAAAACCTTAAACTAAATTAATTTACTCTGCTAAATTGATATCTTCTTTTTTAATAGGCTTAATTTTCTCCTGTATGCTTTCAAAAATCACATACAATACCGGAATTACAAAAAGTCCTAAAATAGTACCTATCAACAATCCTATGGCTGCTCCAGTTGCAATGGATCTGTTCCCTACAGCTCCAATTCCACTTGCCAGCACTAATGGTAACAGACCGAAGATAAAGGCAAATGAAGTCATCAGAATGGGTCTTACTCTCGCTTTTGCTGCATTGATGGCAGACATTACAATTGTTTCACCATGATGTCTTCTCTGGACTGCAAATTCAACAATAAGGATCGCATTTTTCGCCAACAATCCGACGAGCATGATCAGGGCAATCTGGAAATAAATATTATTCTCCAAGCCCATAATCTTCTGTCCGAAGTAAGCCCCCATTACTCCAAGAGGAAGAGAGATAACAACGATAAGCGGAAGGATATAACTTTCATACTGTGCAGAAAGGATAAAGTAAACAAAGACTAAACTTAGCCCGAAAATCAGAAGGGTCTGAGATCCTGAATTTAATTCTTCTCTGGTTAACCCGGTAAATTCTACTGAGTAGTTTTGATTCAGGGTTTCATGGGCTACCTGCTGTACTGCAGCAATAGCATCCCCGGAGCTGTATCCATCAGAGTTGGCTCCTGTCACCTTCACTGAAGTAAATAGGTTATAACGGCTTACAGATTGTGGTCCATAAGCTTTTTTTAAGGTTACAAACTGTGAAATCGGAGACATTATTCCAGAACCGGTTCTTATATAGAGCTGGTTCAGATTTTCGATGCTCTTTCTGTTTTCAGGAAGTGCCTGAACCATTACTCTGAACTGTTTTCCATACTTGGTAAAGTCAGCCGTATAAACACCTCCAATATACCCTTGCATTGTAGCAAGAATGTCATTTACAGAAACTCCAAGCTGCTTGCTCAGAGGAACGTTAATTTCCATCTGGTACTGAGGATATTTTGTATTGAATGAAGTCTGTGCAAACTGAATTTCCGGTCTTTCCATCAATTTTCCGATGAATTCATTGGTTTTATTATCCAGGTCAACATATTCTCCACCTGATTTATCCAGTAATACCATTTCAAAACCTGCACTGCTACCAAATCCCGGTACACTTGGCGGTTGAAAGAATACTACTTTAGCATCGGGAACAGCTCCTACGATTCCAAATAGTTTTTTGGTGATATCTTCAGACGTCTGGCCGTCTTTTTTTCTTTCTTCGAATGGTTTCAGTTTCACAAAGGCAAGACCATTGTTACTTCCGTTTCCGGATAAGAATCCTCTACCGGTGGATATCGTTACATTCTGCACTCCCGGAACTTTCATTGCTTTAGCCTGAAGTGTTTTCAATGCGTTATACGTTCTTTCCATAGAAGCACCCGGAGGAAGCTGAACATCGGTAAAGATAATTCCTCTGTCTTCTGTAGGTACAAACCCTTTTTTCATACTGCTGCTTGCCCAGAATAAGATACCTCCTGTAATGGCGAAAATAACAAGGGTTACCCATTTATGTCTCAACAGGAATACAAATCCTCTTCCGTAACGCTCAGTTGTTGTTTTAAAGGCAATATTAAACTTATAGAAAAACTTCTGCAACAGGTTAAGGTTCTTATACTCTGCATGATGCTCTGCATGAGGTTTTAGGAATAATGAACATAAAACAGGACTCAACGTTAATGCATTAATAGCAGAAATGATGATCGCGATGATCAGCGTAATCCCAAACTGTTGATAGAATACCCCTGTAGGACCTGTAATAAATGTCACTGGGATAAATACTGCTGCCATTACCAAAGTAATAGAAATAATAGCCCCTGTAATCTCATCCATCGCCTCCACTGTTGCTTTTTTAGCATCTGAAATACCATGCTCCATCTTCGCATGAACAGCCTCGACGACGACAATGGCGTCATCCACCACAATACCAATCGCCAGTACCAATGCAAATAAGGTTAACAGGTTTAATGAATATCCAAATAAATTCAGGAAGAAGAATGCCCCTACAATGGATACCGGAACCGCAATGGCCGGAATCAGAGTAGATCTGAAGTCCTGAAGGAAAATATATACAACAATAAATACCAGAATGAAAGCTTCAATCAGCGTATGTACTACCTTTTCAATAGAAGCTTCTAGGAATTCGTTGGTATCAAAGTTGAAAGTATATTTAATCCCTTTAGGGAAGGTACCTTCTGCTGATTTCAGATATGTTTTGATATTTTTAATAATCTCCTGCGCATTGGAACCCGGCGTCTGGAAGATCCCCATACTGATAGAAGGATTGTTTCCATTCTCTCCGACCCCTGTATAAGACTGACCTGCCAATTCTACTTTAGCAACGTCTTTCAGCATAAGATTTTGCCCGCTTGCCAGAGATTTGATGATGATATTATCGTACTGTTCTTTATCGTTGAATTTACCTACATATTTGATGATATATTCAAAAGAACTTCCACTGTTCTGACCAATAGAACCTGCTGCTGCTTCTCTACTCTGCTCATTAATAGCATTGGTAACATCCGTAGGAGTTACCCCGTAGGCAGCCATTTTTGCAGGATCCAGCCAGATTCTCATGGAATAGTTTTTACCTCCGAAAACGTTGGCATCCCCTACACCATTTACCCTTTTCAGGTTTGGAATAATATTGATATTCAGAAAGTTCTGAAGATACACATCATCAAGATCTTTATTTTCAGAATAGAAAGACATATACATCAGGGCGCTGGTCTGCTGCTTCTGTGTTACAACTCCTGAACGTGTCACTTCGGATGGCAGCAAAGGAGTAGCTCTGGCCACACGGTTTTGTACGTTTACCGCTGCAATATCCGGATCTATTCCTTGTTTAAAGAAAACCTGGATCTGGGCAGAACCATCATTTCCTGCAGAGGAAGTGATATAATCCATTCCTTCCACCCCGTTGATCTGCTCTTCCAAAGGAACTACCACACTTTTCATTACAGTTTCCGCATTGGCCCCTGTATAGTTTGCAGAAACGCTTACTGTGGGTGGCGCAATATCCGGATACTGTGTAACCGGTAACGAGATCAGCCCTAGCACACCGAGAATCACAATCAAAATTGAGATTACGGTAGATAAAACCGGTCTGTTAATAAAGTTTTTTATCATTAGAATTTCGGTTTTATTGATTGAACAAGACTATCCATTTTGATTGGTTTCGGCTTCACTGCTGTTCCTGGTTTTAATCCTCCGATACCTGCTGCGACAACTCTTTCACCTTTATTAACTCCTGATTTGATAAGCGCTAAATTGTCGATTCTGTCAATAACATTGACAACAACGTTTCTCGCTGTATCTCCTTTTTCAATTTTGTATACATATACAATACCTTGTTGCTCATAAGTAGCACTTTCAGGAACTACAAGAACATTATCATAACTCTGAGGGAATCTGATGGTTCCACTGTTACCATTGCTTAATAATTTTTGAGCATTGGTGAAGGCTACTCTGAACTGAATGGTTCCCGTGGTAGGATCAATCTGACCGGTAATGGCTTCAATTCTTCCTTTTTCAGGATAAAGACTTCCGTTGGCTAACTGGAGTTCAACCATTGGTAAGTTTTTGATTTTCTCAGGCATAGAAGCACCTGGAGATTTTTCAAGGAAATCAAAATACTCTTTTTCATTCATCGCAAAGTAAGCAAAGATTTCAGAAGTATCAGAAATTGTTGTTAGAGGGGTCTGATCAGATGGTCCTACCAAACTTCCCACTTTTAATGGAAGTCTTCCAACAACCCCTGAAATAGGTGCACGAATAATGGAATATTCAATATTTGCTTCTACCCCTTTATAATTGGCTTCAGCCTGTCTTTTGGCAGCATGTGCCTGCTGTAACTGTGCCTGAGCCTGAGCTAACTGTGCCTGGGCAGACTGTAACTGTACATTACTGATAATGTTTTTCTGAACCAGAGGTTTCAGTTTATTTACTTCTACCTGTGCAGCATTTACAGATGCCTGTGCAGCGGCAATACTGGATTCAGCAGCTCCGATTCCGGCTTTGGAAGCTGCAGCATTTTCGGTAAGGATATTGGTCTCCAGACGGAACAAAGGCTGTCCTTTGGTAACATACTGTCCTTCATCTACCAATAACTGGGTAATATATCCCTGTATTTTAGCACGTACATCATTGTTTACTCTACCTTGAATGGTAGCCGGAAACGTCTGATAACCTACTATATTTTTTGACTCCACAGAAACAACAGGGTACGGCTTGGCACCATCCTGTTTCGGAGCTTCTTTTTTGCAGGCTGTGAGAGAAAGCGCTGCAATTGAAAGTATAACTAGCTTATTATTCATTTTATAGTTTATTAAGAGATTCCTGAATATTTTCTATGTTTTTATTTAAGAGTGCTTTGTAAACTTCTATTCTTTCGTTGTATCCATCGTCTTTACTTTTTTTAAAATTGTTTAAATCATCTAATAGTCTTAATTCGTCCTGCATTTTTTGGACAATTTTCTCAAATCTGATTTTCTTATATTCATCATTGATGAAAAAATACCGTTTCCGTTCATCCATCTTACTATGATCTACAATAAGCTGAGCATTGAGCAGTAGTGAAATACTTGTAGAAACAGAACTTTTGCTCGCAGAGAGCACTTCCACAAACTCGTCAAAAGTAATTCCTACTTTCTCATAATCGAAAAGAAGGTAGGAATAGATTTTTGAAGCTAAAGGGGGTAAGCTGAACACAGTGCCATAAAACTTTACGGCATCCTGAAAAATTTTTTCATCAATTTCTATACTTTGGTGCATAATATAAAAATTTTAACAAAAGTAAAAATTAGTTCAGAACCAAACGAACAAAGCTGATAGAGATTATAAATACACAGCGTTTTAAAAATTCAATGAAACTTGATTTAACTTTTGGCTTAAATTATAATCTTCTCGTAAGCTTTCCTTAATCCATCTGCCAAAACCACTTCACCACAATAAGAATATCCTTTGCTTTCAAGAATTTTCAGCATGGCTATATTATCATAGTTGGTATCTACCTTAATACTCTGAATTCCATTATCTCTGGTAAAATCTTCAATATGATCGAAAAGTTTTTTAGTCATCCCCTGGCCTGCAAATTTTTCATCAATCGCTACACGATGTACAACGACAAACTCTCCATTACTTAACCAGGCTCCTTCAATTTTACTATATGCCGGCTCATCATTAAGGAGCAAAGCAGCATATACTGCAATTTCCCCATCTACGGTAAGCACATATCCGAACCCTTTCGCAATATCACTTTCTACTGTTCCAAGATTAGGATAGCCATTCTGCCACTGTGTACTTCCATCCTGTCTTCTTCTTTCAATGGATTGCTGGATGATTTCCCAAATAATGTCTCTGTCTTCAATTTCCGATTTTCTTAGTTTGATTTCTGGATTCATGTTGTTGATTTTGATTAAAAAATATAGAGTTTAAAAGACTGAAATCAGAATCATTTATCTTTTTTACTGTGAGCTAAAGTCTGATTTTTTTGACACAAAGGTTTTATTTATGAAGCCTAAGATTTTAAGTAAGCAAAGGTTGCGACTTCGTCGTTGAAGAAGTGGTTGGCTATGCGAACACTTAATCAGAATGAATTTTATTGATCCGTCTTTGCTTCCTTAAAAATATAATATAGAGTTACTAAAACTTTGTGTTAAATTTAAATCAGACCAATATAAACTCCTGTTTATCCGGACTTTAGTTCTTCTTTATAATAATGATTTTTTAAGTCACCTTTTAAACATTTAATTTTAAAATATTTAATGATTTGTTTAATTAAAAAACCGAAAATTAATTAAGTATTAATTTTCGGTTTGAAGTAGTAAAATTTAAAATTATGAAATTGTTTTATTAATTTTCACTTTGTTGAAGATATGCATCAATAATCTCAAATGCTTTCTTCTCATCTTCCAGATCCACCATTACCTTTAGCGATGTTGCAGTAGGTGTTGTGGTAAATGTAAGATAGTTGTTTTCAACGGTGTTTGTAATTTGTGCATCATCCAATTTAGATTTAACCAACTGAATTTCTGAAGGGTTATCACTTTCATAAACTGATACTCTCGTACTTCTTTCCATATATTCTAATTGTTTGAGTATCTAAATGTACAATGTTTTTTTGAAAATTACAAATCTTTGTTTTTAAATTTTGTTAATATTATTTTCAATTTTGTCAAGTGCCAGTTGGATTTCTTCTTTGGTAACATTCAGATGCGGTCTGAAACGTAAAGACTGATCTCCACACGGAAGAATGATCAATCCGTCATTGAAAAGTTCGTTCATCATCTTGTTTCTGTCTGATCCGGATGGAAGATCAATAGCACACATCAGCCCTTTACCTCTTGCATTGGAAATCTTTGAAGGATACTTATCTGCCATTGCTTTTAAGCTCTCTAATAGGAAATCTCCTACAACTCTTGCATTTTCAACAAGATTCTCTTTTTCAATAACTTCCATTACCAGTTGGAAACGAAGCATATCGATAAAGTTACCCCCAAATGTAGAATTGATTCTTGAGCTTTCTCTGAAAACGTTGTTTGGAACTTCATCAAATTTTTCTTTGTTAGCCAATACTCCACAAACCTGGGCTTTTTTACCAAAAGAAATGATATCAGGCTTAGCTGTAAAGTGTTGGAATGCCCACATTTTACCTGTAATAGCAATACCTGTCTGAACTTCGTCAAAAATAAGTAAGATTTCATTGTCATCACAGATTTTTCTTAAGTCTAGTAAGAATTCATCTCTGAAATGGTTGTCACCACCTTCTGCCTGGATAGGCTCAATGATGATACAAGCTACTTTATCAGGGTTCATCAGAATAGCTTCTTCAATCTGAACTAATGCTAACTGCTCGTTCTTGATTGTTTCTGCCAGATTCTCTTCTGTAATCGGGAATGATAATTTTGGATTTAAAATTCTTGGCCATTTAAACATTGGGAAATATTGATATTTCCTAGGATCTGAAGTATTTGTCAAGCTTAAAGTATACCCACTTCTTCCGTGGAAAGCCTGCTTGAAATGAATACAGATTCCTGCTTCAGTCTCAAGTCCTTTTTCGAAGTTTTTGCGTGTTTTCCAGTCGAAACAAGCTTTCAATGCATTTTCAACACCTAAAGTTCCCCCTTCAATAAAGAAAGCATACTGTAATTCTTCTGGAATAACCACTCTTTCAAATACTTCTAAAAAGTGAGCATATTCTTCTGAATAAACGTCTGCCAATGTTGGTTTGTTGACAGCCATTCTTCCCAACCATTCTGATCTTTCTACAAGATACGGATGGTTGTACCCGATGGAAGCGGATGCAAACATAGAGAACATATCCAGGTATTCTCTGTCTGTAAGTTTATCATAAAGCCATGATCCGTGAGATTTTTCAATATCCATCACGAAATCGAAACCGTCTGCCAACACGTGTTTTCCAACTGTTTCTTTTACTTTATTTGCTTGTATATCTAATGTGTGTTCCATAATAAATTGTTGTGTGATTTAATAAATGAATGATTAAACGATCAAAGGCTGAGCATTTAATCATTCAGGTTATTAAGTTTTTATTGTTTTTTTTGATGCTTTAAGTAAAGCTTTTATAAATCAAATTTAATCCCTTGTGCTAAAGGAAGTTGTGCAGTATAATTTATAGTATTGGTTTGTCTTCTCATATAATACTTCCATGCATCTGATCCTGATTCTCTTCCACCTCCGGTTTCTTTTTCACCACCGAAAGCTCCTCCGATTTCAGCACCTGAAGTACCAATATTAACGTTCGCAATACCACAATCTGAACCTGCATGAGAAAGGAATAATTCTGCTTCTCTAAGGTTTTGAGTCATGATGGCAGAAGATAGTCCCTGTGGAACATCATTCTGAATAGCAATTGCCTCTTCTAATGTTTTGTATTTGATTAAGTATAAAATCGGTGCAAAAGTTTCGTGCTGAACAATCTCATAAGAGTTTTTCACTTCAGCAACACAAGGCTTCACATAGCATCCTGATTCATAATCTTTTCCTGAAAGAACACCGCCTTCAACAACAAATTTTCCACCTTCTTTTTTACATTTCTTGATAGATTCTTCGTATTGGTTTACAGCATCAACATCAATTAGCGGTCCTACATGGTTATTCTCATCCAATGGATTTCCGATTTTCAGCTGACCATAAGCTTTTACCAATCTTGTTTTCACTTCATCATATACATCTTCGTGGATAATCAGTCTTCTTGTAGAAGTACATCTTTGTCCTGCAGTTCCCACAGCTCCGAAAACAGCTCCAATAATGGACATATTGAGATCTGCTTCTTTAGTAATGATAATTGCGTTGTTTCCTCCTAATTCAAGGATAGATTTCCCGAATCTTTCTGCTACTTTAGAAGAAACCATTCTTCCTACTCTTGTAGACCCTGTGAAAGATACCAAAGCAACTCTCTTATCATCTACCAGTTTTTGTCCGATTTCATGGTCAGCTACCAATACACTTGAAATTCCTTCTGAAAGATTGTTTTCTTTCAAAACTTCGTTCATAATATTCTGACATGCAATGGCACAAAGTGGAGTTTTTTCTGATGGCTTCCAGATCGTAACATTACCACAGATCCAAGCTAATGCTGTGTTCCAGGACCAAACTGCTACCGGGAAGTTGAATGCAGTGATGATTCCTACTACCCCAAGCGGATGGTATTGTTCATACATTCTGTGGCCAGGTCTTTCGGAATGCATTGTATATCCCTGAAGCTGTCTTGAAAGACCTACTGCAAAATCACAGATATCAATCATTTCCTGTACTTCTCCAAGCCCTTCCTGCAAAGATTTACCCATTTCATAGGAAACCAGTTTTCCAAGATCGTCTTTATATTCTCTTAATTTTAATCCAAGCTGTCTTACGATCTCTCCTCTTTTAGGAGCCGGGATCAGCCTGAATTCCTGAAATGCCTTCTGAGCCGTTTCAATTACTTTGTCATAATCACTTTCTCCGGAAGTCTTTACTTTTGCAATTAATTTCCCGTCTGCAGGAGATACGCTTTCTATCGTCTTTCCTGAAGCGAAATATTTCCCGCCCACTGAAGTACCTTTATTTTCTTCTTTAATACCAAGGTTTTTGAGTGTTTTTTCGATTCCGAAATCCTTTACTTTTTTTGACATAAAATCTTACTTTTCGTTCTCTCTAAAGATAAAAATATTATGCGAACCTCAAAACTTTAATTTTTTAATATGTTATTTATTTGGACTAATTATAAACATGCTTATCTTTGTAGGGTAATCTTTTTGACAGTCACCAATGGAAAATTCACAAGAAAATAACTCAAAGTTTAAAAAGTGGTTCAAGCGCATGGGATGGGCAGGGTTTGCTTTTTTTACCATTAAAGGCTTGATTTGGCTCATAATCTTCTACTTTGGAGCAGACACACTTCAGAGTTGTATAAAATAAAAAAGCAGAGAAAAATTTTCTCTGCTTTCTTTTTGTAGAATATGTATTCAAACTTATTCTTTGACTATTTTAACAGTCCTCACTTCATTTTTTGTTTTAATTTTAACAATATATGTAGCAGGAAGCAGTTCAGAAAAGCTAATTTTTAACTGAAAACTATTCACATCAGCATAGTCTTTAATCTTTTTACCACTCATTTCATATACTTCAACTCCTTCCATTTTTGAATCTAAAGAGATATTAAGTATATCTCTTACCGGGTTAGGATAAAAAGCAATGATATCATTTTTCTTAGGCAAATCTGATGTAGCAAGTACAGATTCTGCACAGTATCCTGGAATAATTGCCAAAGGATAGTGCTTTCCGCTTGAGAAGTTGCTTCCAAATTCATTACAACACTGATCTCCTGTTACCCACATGGTATTGTCATTTTTCTCAGCATATGTTGCAGCATACCCTGGGTAGATGTTTTTCCAGTCAGAATCCAAACCAATCCTGATCGGAGTTTTATAATTCAAAGTTCCATGATATCCTCCTAATTCTGACAACCCATTTGATCCCCATCCCCATAGAGTATTATCATATTTCAAAGCAACAATCTGATAACCACCAGCTTTGATAGTTTTCCAATTATTATCGGTACCTACCTGAGTTGGGGTATAAATCTGAGCACCCCATCCACCATTTCCCATTTGGCCACCATAGTTATCTCCCCAAGCCCAAATAGTATTATCATTTTTTATTCCAAAAGAACTTTTATATCCTACGGATATATCTCTCCAATTTGTATCTGTACCAATCTGAATAGGAGTTTTTACAAACGTATTTCCAGCACCTACCTGCCCTGATGCATTGAGACCCCATCCCCAAATACTTCCATTATTTTTAAGAGCAATTGTATGGCTGCCACCACCTGAAAGTTTCTTCCAATCCGTATCTGTACCAACCCTAGTCGGTACGGAAACTTCAGTCTTAGTTCCTAATCCCAAGCCATAATTACCATTGCTTCCCCAGGACCAAAGCTCACCGTTTGTTTTAATAGCAAAAGAAGAATATTCACTGGTCATTACAAAACTCCAATCGCTGTCTGTCCCAATTTGTACAGGAACAGGTTGGTTCACATTTGTTCCATTACCTATTTGTTTGTAGTTATTTAATCCCCAAGCCCAAAGAGTACCATCAGATTTAATAGCTAATGTATGATGCCTTCCCAATGAAAAATTCTTCCAGGTAGATGAAGTGATCTGGGTTGGGGAAGATGTTTGTAGATTATTTCCAAGTGCCCCATACCCCACTTCTCCCCATGTCCATAGTGTACCATCAGTTTTTATACCTGCTGTATACCTTCCAGTTTTAGAAGGACTGAATTCTTTAAAGCATTGTGATGAAGATAACTGCCCAAGAATGACAGTTAGGGTTATTAGTGTTTTTTTCAAAATATTTTTTTTGCAAAGATAAGTTTATAGAGTCAATATTTTGAAACACTTTGGATAATTACCGAAATTAAAGGCTTTTCTAAGATATTTTTCAAAAAAAAATAAAAAATCCGCCCTACAAAAAAACATGAAGACGGATTTTTAATTTCAAGCCGGTTATTTATAACTTATTCTTTCTTTTTTCTCCCGGAGTTAACAAGGCTTTGATGCAGGAGATATTCAATCTGACCATTCACACTTCTGAATTCATCATTGGCCCATTTTTCAACGAGCTTATAGGTAGACTCATCCATTCTTAAGACAAAGGATTTCTTGCCTTTGTTTTCCGAAGTGTTCTGAGCTTTTTCTGATTTCATTTATTCTTGTTTTTAATGCAAGATGCATGGGTTATATTCCAGACTCATCGTTTCTTTATAAATCTGGAATTTATTCATTGTTACTAATTATACAGTGTACCTGCATTCAATATTGGGGTTGCTGCTTTTTCACCACAAAGAACCACCATCAGGTTGCTTACCATCGCCGCTTTTCTTTCATCATCAAGCTCAACAATATTGTCTTCTGAAAGCTTTTTCAACGCAAGATCTACCATTCCGACAGCTCCTTCCACGATCTTCGTTCTGGCTGCTACAATAGCAGTAGCCTGCTGTCTCTGAAGCATAGCTCCGGCAATCTCAGAGGCATATGCCAAGTGTGAAATTCTTGCCTCCTGAATCACAATTCCTGCTTTTGAAAGACGGTCTGTAAGTTCCTGTTCCAAAATAGAATTGATTTTATCACCTCCTTCTCTTAAAGTAATAGGTGCATGGTCATCTTCTAAATTATCATAAGGAAAGCTCATCGCCAAATGACGCACTGCTGCTTCACTCTGCATTCTTACAAAATCAGAATAACGTTCAACATCAAAAGCAGCTTTATAAGTATCTCCTACCTTCCATACCATTACCACAGCAATTTCGATAGGATTCCCCATCTTATCATTTACTTTCAGAGTCTGCCCCTGTAAGTTTTCTGAACGTAATGACATTTTCTGAGAGGAGTACAATGGATTGATAAAAAACAATCCATTATCTTTTACTGTTCCCACGTACTTTCCAAAGAAGTTTAATACTCTTGAATGGTTAGGCTGAATAATCATTAACCCTTTTAAGAAAAAGCATGAAAGCAGGAAGCAAAGCATTGCTAGGACAACAAATGTAATACTCTGATCTACTCCACTGATAAAGAAGTACAGTGCAGCAACAAAGAGTACCAGACAGATTACTAATGTAATATAACCCGACATGGGTTTTAATGTTTTTTCCATGATTGAATTTTTAATTTGATATTATTTTGATATCATAAAGTTAGCAGTAAATTTTGGATTCTGAATGATAAATTTTCGTTTTTTTTTGATGAGCGTGAGATCCAATGCTCAAGGTATAAAGTACACCATTATAATTTTTTTACAATTATGAACCGAGAGCAAAAAATATAAAAGCTAAGCTCGCAAGTTTTTTTCAAAGTCTATAATGAAAAGGTGCAAAGGCGTTTCACTCAGTTAAGGACGCTTTTTGCTGAACGAAGTGCCGTTATGATCGAAAAACTAGCCACATTATATATTTAACCTTGCAAACATCGCGTTAAAATAAATCTTTAAAGTATTTTCATTATCTACATAAAAGAACAGTTATACTTCCATCTTTTATGCAAAAAAATCCCGGAAAGTAACTTCCGGGATTTTGAATAATATGTTGAAAAAAATTACTTCTTCGTTAAAACTTTAAACTTGAAATAAGATACAGCTGCTAAAGTAATCATTGTTGCGATTCCGATGTATACCCAAGCCGGTACTGGTACCGGATCACCTGCTGCATAAGAGTGAAGTCCGCTCAGGTAGTAATTTACTCCAAAATAGGTCATTACCATTGAACAGAAAGCAAACATAGTTGCTACGTGGAATGCCCATCTGCTTCTTAATCCTGGAACTAATCTCATGTGCAATACAAAAGCGTATACCATAATGGAAATGAAAGCCCAGGTTTCTTTCGGGTCCCAGCTCCAGTATCTTCCCCATGATTCGTTAGCCCAGATTCCTCCAAGGAAGTTTCCTACCGTTAAGGCAAAAAGACCTACTGTTAATGACATTTCAGAAACAATTACAAGCTCTTTCAATGTAGTATCGTGGTGAATTTTATATGTTTCTTTGTTTGAAATGATATAGAATACCAAAGATAGTACGGCGATAATCATCGACAGGGCAAAGAATCCATAACTTGATGTGATAATTGCTACGTGAACAATCAACCAGTAAGATTTCAGTACCGGAACAAGTGGTGTAATCTGTGGATCAAGGGCTGAACCTCCGTGTGCAAACCCCATCATGATAACAGCAACCATAAATCCGGATGCAGGAATCAATGCATTAGCATTTCTATAAAGTACTAAACCTGCTGTAATCCCAACCCACGAGATAAAAATAATAGCTTCATATCCGTTACTCCAAGGAGCGTGCCCTGAAATATACCATCTTGCTACAAGACCTAAGAAATGGAATAAATACCCAATTAAACCAATTGCAATAATTACTTTAATTACTTTGTTTAATACTTTATTCGGTTTGAATAATTCTACAAATCCAAGCAGTAAAAGAAGTCCACCGATGATGGTATAGAAAATCAATAGTTTAAAATTGATATCCGCAGTATTCATAAATACTTCAAGGTCTACTTTGGATTGATCAGGAATTACTGCTTTCCCCCATTTCTTCTGATAGTCTGAAAGTTTTACCAATTCAGCATCTGCTTTACTCCAATCACCGGATCTTTGAGATCCGATTACTTGTGAAAAATAAGGTCCCATTACCTGCTGAGATTCCATGTCCGGTTCAAATTTCTGATCCAGCCAAGAATGCCAAGTGTGATTCGCATCATTTTTCACAGGAACAATTCTTAAGAACTGACCACTGAAAAATTCATTGAAAATCTGAACTCTTTCATTAAGTTTAATTACCTGCTTATCGTATTCAGACTGGTCTCCCGGTTTCTTGGCAAAAGCTGTATTATAGTCTCCCTCCAGAATATAGGTTAACATTCCTGTTCTCTTATCTACCGGGAATAAATTCAATAGAGAAGTATATCCTTCTTCATTTGCTTTTGTTTTTTCAAGAAGTGCTTTTCCTCCTTTTTCATCAACCTTGATTAAAGGAACTGATGTCCAGCTTTCTGTATCTGTATTGATAGATAGGAACCATTGGTTAGCATCCAGAGACTTCCCGTCTGTTCCTTTGAAATGATCACGCTTATAAAGTTTTCTTAAAACCTCTAAAGCCTGCGTGTTCATTGGAATGATCCTTCCTTCGAAGTTCTGAACCAAAAGGTAACCGAATTTCTCTGCGTGTTCTTTGCTGATCTTATTTTTACCAATGATTTCATCAGCTGAAATGGTTCTCATTTTCCCCATTGGAGAAGCTAATGAGTTTTGTCTTATCTCGCTATCCTGAGAGGTTTGAGTTTGAGTTTGAGCTTGAGGAGCAGGTGCCGCATGCGTATGCCCATCACCTTCTACGTGTACATGTTCTCTGCTTCCGTCAGTAGTTCCATGCGTTTCGATTTTTTGAGCATTCAACCCAAAGCTTAAGAATAATAAAAGTACTGCTGCTGCTTTCTTCTTATTAACGTCTTTCAGCATTTTATTTAATTTCCAGAAGTGTGTTCCTTTCCAGAAGAAGATCACAAACATTCCTAAGAATAATAATCCATACCCGATATAAGAAACTAAAGTTCCCCAAAAATCGTGGTTTACAGATAATACTGTTCCCATTCTGTCCGGGTCAAAGCTTGACTGGAAGAAACGGTATCCTTTATAGTTTAGAACGTGGTTCATATAGATTTTATAAGGCGTTTCTTTTCCTTCGTCTACAATTTTGATGTGACTTTCATAAGCACTTGGAGAACTACTTCCCGGATATGTTTCCATTACGAAATCATCCAGTTTCAAGGCAAATGGCGTGTTGTACACTTTTGGACCGTATCCAACCATGATGTTCAATCCGTCCATCGTGATTTGCTTATAAGCATTTGGATTTCCTCTTTCTACAGAAAGATCAACCAATTGCTTTGTTTTTGGACCTTGAAGCTCGATCTGAAGCATATCAGGAACACTAGCGTCCTTCTTTCTATCACCTTCAATAGCCATCAGTTTACCCTTTTTAAGACCTTCAGGTACTACAAGTTTTAGTTCATTGATGCTATATAAACTTCTCAATACTAAAGGTTGAAACACATCTTTTGCAGTATTTCCGGTAGCCTGCGTTGCCATAGTCATATAGCTTGCATCCACCGGAGTCTTGATGAATAATTTACCACCTTCATTTTTGAATTCAACAGCTCCGTCAATGGGTCTGTTAAAGGTTACCAAAGTTCCGTTAATGGATTTTGTATCACCGGCTTTGATATAGATGTTCTGTCTTCCGGTTTTTCCTGTTGAAACCAGGTGAAGATATTCAGTTCCGTTAGGTTCAGCCAGTAAGCTGTCTTTTTTTCTTTGAATATATTCTTTTGCAAAGATCTTCACTTCTTTTCCGTGGAAATCGTAAGTGGCATTAAGATCTTTGTGAAGTGGAGACATCAAATAAGGAATATCCTGATAGTTAAGGACATCTCCTTTTTCCTCGATCTGGATTTTAAGGAAGTTTTTATCCGTTACAATTTCATTGGATGTTTCCCCTTCTCTGATGTGCATTTGCCCCTCAAAACTGATATATCTTGTGATGGCACCACCAATAAAAATGAAAATAAAGGCAAGGTGAAAAACCAAAACCGGCCATTTATCCTTTTTCCACAGTCTGTATCTTCCGATATTCCCTATGAAGTTAACGATAAGCAGCACCATAATGAGTTCAAACCATTTCGCCTCATAAATTAATGCTTTTGCTGTAGGAGTTCCGTAGTCGTTTTCTAAGAACGTTGCATAGGCCATTGCGAATGCGTACACCAGTAACAATACAGCCATTGTCCTGGTTGAGATAATAATATCCTGGAGCTTCTTCATGATTTATATATACTTGACATGCAAAAATAAGGATGATAAACCATAAAGAGCTGAAAAAAAGCTGTTTTTTGTCATTTTGATCGCTGTTTTCGTTATTTTGAACCATTCTTAATAAGATTGGAGTTATTATGAAAAAATCAATTTTTAAAACCGAAAAAATACAGATTCATAATGCCTATATCAGCGATTGAAGACTTCTATTTATGAGTCTTCATTTTTAAGAAAAATCAGGACAAGCAATAAAGTATATCTTTTTTGACTCACAATGATTCTGAACTGATTTTTTGAGTTAAAAAATCAGTTCATTTAGCTTTTTAGGAAAGGTTAATTCAAAATGTGTAACCTTAGAGATAACAAATCGTTGATAGACAGTATCTTTAAATAATCACTTGTCTATTTTTCCAGAGATATTCTTTTCCTGATTTTGCTTAAAAACTCGTGGGTGATCCCAAGGTAAGATGCCACTTGTTGCTGGGTAAGCTTTTGTTCTAAGCCTGGATATTTCTGTAAAAATTCAAGATACCGTTTATCTGCCGTTTTACCTGTTAAAGAAAGAATTCTTCTCTGAAGCGCTACAGACGACTGCTGATTCATGATTCTGAAAAGCTTTTCTATTTGCGGCATTGTTTCATAAAGATGTTCCTTATCTTTCTTTGAGATCATCAATACCTTACTGTCCATAAGGGCTTCGATATTCAAAATACTTGGAACATCATTAATCAGACTATCAACATCAGTAATCCACCATCCTTCTACAGCAAAATAAAGAGTCTGTTCAAATCCGCTTTCGTTCAGGTAATAGATTTTAAAACATCCATCCAGAACGAAGCCTTCAAAGAGACAGTAATCACCTTCCCTCAAAACCACTTCCTTTTTTTTGAAATTTTTCAACTGGAAAGGAGCAGAAAAATAACTGAATTCTTCCTCTGAAAGATGAATATACCGGCTGATATTTTTATAAAGCAGATTGAACATGATCATATTTAACAAAAATAAAGATACCAATATTACTGATATCTTTATTCATTCATAAAGCAGACAAGCGTTATTTTCCTTTTACAAAATCCTGTGTATTAACAATACGGGCGTAAAGGTTGTCCAATGCAGATATACCTGCCAGAAAAGACCTTTGAATATCTGCAGCGTTTACAACCTGACCATAAAGCTCCCTGTCTCTTGTAGCAGTAGCATCACCAATAATGATATTGTTGAAACCCAAATCAAAAGATGCTCTAGTTGTAGATTCTACACAGACGTCTGTCATCATCCCTGCAATAACCAGATTTTCAATTTTTTCAGACTGCAGATATTTCAACAGATCAGTATCTCTGAAACTATTTGGAAAATGTTTTTCAATCACTTTCTCACCAATCGAAGGGGAAACCAATGCATGTATTTCTGCTCCTGAGGTTCCCGGTAAAAAGAAAGTAGCGCCTTCGTTTGTTGAAATATGACGAATATGAATAACGGGAAGATCGTTTTTCCTGAAATATTCCAAAACCTGTTGAGCGTTTTTACCAGCTTGTTCAGCTCCTTCCAATGTCATTTTTCCTCCTGGAAAGTAATCGTTTTGTACGTCGATAATTAATAATGCAGTGTTTTCCATTTTTCTTTTTTGTTGTGCGTTCATTGATATCAGTGATAATAGAGCCAGACATAAAGTCAGCGTGCTTTTCAATAGATTTTTCATTGCTTAAATTTTATATGACAAAATTATCAGTCCTAAAGCTTCTAACCTTTGAACTAGTTCAAAAAAACTCACTGGTTACAAAATAAAAACCGAAGGAAGGCCCTCCGGTTTCAAATTTATTTTATTTCCAATAACTCCATTTCAACCCATCAAATACAGCTATAGTTTTACTCACTATATCATAGGTTCCTGATAGTTGCCAAGTCGCTAAGAGGGGTTGAATATAGAAATTAATGAAAAGTGAAAAATTGATACCGTTAACTTTTCTTCATCTACAACACCTGTTAAAGCAATGAAATAATAGGTTCTAAAAAGTACTTAATTTTATGCAGATTACGAATATATGAAATACTTTTTTCAATTTAAGATGACATCATGGCTTAAATAATCAATGTTTTTTGCAGAATTTAAAGTTATGCTCCACGTTTTTTTGAAAAATTATAAAGAAATACAGATCAATTAATATAATTTAACAGCTCTGTATTTGGATTAACAAAAAAAATAACCCTATTTTTATTTCAGACAATATTTATAACACAAAATATTTTTTAATCAACTTTAAATAATAGTATTAAAAAGTGGGCATTACAAAATGTTTTTTGAAGAAAAAAGATTCTTTTTAGTATTGAAAAAACATTAAATTTGCCACATTGATATTTATGGATAAAAAGACACAAAAAAAACCGACTGAATCGCCTGAAAAAGGCAGAATTTTATCTAAGCCACGCATATTTTTCGGGCTTACTTTTATACTGTTCTCCGCTGTACTCGCTTTATCATTCATTTCCTATTTAATGAACTGGAAAGCAGACCAAAGCCAGGCAGGAACTATGCTGGACAAGAGTATAAAATCTTCAAACATTTTCGGTAAAGCCGGAGATTGGTTTGGAAATATTTTCATATTTGAAAGCATTGGGATAGCTTCATTCATTATAGCATTTTTATTTCTTGTTGTGGGAACTATGATCCTTAAAAAGAAGATGTTTAAGCCATGGAAAACGATTGGCCATTCCCTGTTTTTCATTTGTTGGGTGCCTATCTTTATGGGTGCACTTACCAAAGGACAAGGAGTTTTGGGAGGCGTTTATGGATACCAGATTATGGATTACCTAAATGCCATTATCGGATCTGTAGGTCTATGGACTGTATTGGCGGCCAGCATCCTGTTATATTTCATTCTTGAATTTAATCTTCGCCCAAGTTCAATCAAGGCAAAACTGACTAAGATTAATGAAAATACCATCGAAAAAGTAAGATCCATGATGCCAGATTCTGATGAGGACTTTAAAGCTGATGAAGAATTAAAAGAAGAAGAAGGAGACGAAACTGAAATTGAGGAAGCAGAAGCTCCTAATGTTACAGTAAGTGATATTACAAATAATAATCCGATCAGTAAAGTTAAAGAGCCTGTAAATGTACCAAAAGGTTTCCCGGAAATTCAGCCGGCAAGTTCTATAGAAACAATTACAACTCCTAATCATACTTCATTTGATAATGAACCTAAGGAAGTTTCTGAGCCTGTCAGCTTAAACCTTTCTACAAAACCGACAATTCCGGTTTCAAGCCCGGAGGATGCTTTTGACATCACACCTTCTATTCCTGTTCCTGCTCCGGTATCAGTAGTTCCTGTAACACCTGTTCCAGCAGAAAACATTAAGTTTAATGTAGAGGTAGCCCCAGTAATTGATATTTTGGATGATTCTGACAAAAAATCTCAGGAGCTGGTAGAAAAACATGGTTTATATGACCACAAATTGGATCTTCCTAATTTCCAGATGCCACCTGTTGAACTACTGAAAGATTACGGGAACGAAGAAATTTCTATCAACAAGGAAGAATTAGAAGAAAATAAAAACAAAATCGTTGGACTTCTGAAGAACTTCAACGTAGGAATTGCAGAGATCAAGGCAACTATTGGACCCACTGTTACTTTATACGAAATTGTACCGGAAGCAGGAATCCGTGTAGCGGCTATTAAAAAACTACAGGATGATATTGCATTGAACCTTTCTGCTTTGGGAATCAGAATTATTGCTCCGATGCCAGGAAAAGGAACAATTGGGATTGAAGTACCAAGAAAAAATCCTACTATGGTTTCTATGCGTTCTGTTATTGGGTCTCATAAATTCCAGAATACAGACATGGATCTTCCGGTGGTTTTCGGAAAGACGATTTCCAACGAGATCTTTATGGCTGACCTTTCAAAAATGCCTCACTTACTGATGGCAGGAGCAACAGGGCAGGGTAAATCTGTCGGGATTAATGCTATCCTTACTTCCCTACTCTACAAGAAGCACCCAAGCGAACTGAAATTCGTAATGGTTGACCCTAAAAAAGTGGAACTTTCTTTATATTCAAAAATAGAAAGACATTATCTGGCAAAATTACCAGATGCAGAAGAAGCTATCATCACGGATACCAATAAAGTAATCAATACCCTGAACTCTCTTTGTATTGAAATGGACACCAGATACGACTTGCTTAAAAATGCTTTCTGTAAAAACCTGAAAGAATACAACAAGAAGTTCACAGAAAGAAAATTAAACCCTGAAAACGGACACCGTTTCCTTCCTTATATCGTATTAGTAGTAGATGAGTTTGCAGATTTGATCATGACCGCTGGAAAGGAGGTGGAATTACCAATTGCGAGATTGGCACAGCTTGCCAGAGCCGTAGGAATTCACCTTATTGTTGCTACACAGAGACCATCTGTAAACGTAATTACGGGTATGATCAAGGCCAACTTCCCTGCAAGAGCTGCCTTCAGAGTAATCTCAAGTGTGGATTCAAGAACGATCCTTGATTCTCCGGGAGCAGATCAATTGATTGGTAAAGGAGATATGCTTTACTTCAATGGTAATGAAATCTTAAGACTTCAGTGTGCTTTTGTAGATACTCCGGAAGTAGAAAGACTTGCAGAATTCATTGGAGAACAGAAAGGATATTCATCTGCCTTACTTCTGCCGGAATATGTTTCAGAAGATGCTAACAGTTCTTCTGTAGGCTCTTTTGACCCTAATGAAAAGGATGCATTATTTGAAGAAGCTGCAAGAATCATTGTTTCTACCCAACAGGGATCTACTTCAATGCTTCAGAGACAATTGAAACTGGGCTACAACAGGGCCGGAAGAATTATGGATCAACTGGAGGCAAGTGGTATCGTAGGAGGCTTTAACGGAGCTAAAGCAAGAGAAGTTCTTATTAGTGATCTTCATTCTTTGGAACAGTTTTTGGAAGATCTGCGTAGTTAAAGGGAAAAAAGCAAAAAGCTTTACCCTTGAAAATTTAAAATTATCTAAAGATTATTAAATAAGAAAAATGAAGAATATTATTTCAAAAGTTATATTGGGAAGTTTTGTGGTAGGTGCAGTAGGTATGGCCAATGCTCAGAAAATAGACGCAAAAGCTAAAAAGATATTGGATGACATTACAGCCAATTACAATTCTAAAAAGAATTCTTACTTCAAATTTTCTTTTGGAACAGGACTTAACGGACAGGTTAACAAAACAGAGCCTGGTATCTACTATACTGCAGGAGATAAATATAAGCTGAAGATCATGGATACAGAACAGATCTTCGATGGAAATAAAATCTACAACATCAATGCTGATGATATGGAAGTAACCATCGCAAAACCTAACGGAAGTACGACCATGTTCTCCCCTATTAATTATCTTACGACCTACAGAAACGAATACAACGTCACTTATAACGGTAAGAAGACAGTAAATGGTGTAAGTACAGATTTCATTAAACTCACTCCTGTAAAGGCAAACGGAATTCAATTTGTATATCTTTTTGTAGACTCTGCAAAAAAACAAATGGTAAAACTGGAACAGTATGGAAACAACAAAGATGTTGCAGTGATTGCTATTAAAGAGTACAAGGAAAACCAGAATCTGGATCCTAATATGTTTGTTTTTGATAAGAATAAGTTTAAAAATTATATAATTACAGAACTTTAAAAGCTGAATATCAAAAGGGTGAATCTACCTTTTCATAATTTCGCTTCAGAAAAAAAATAACAAAATATAAAAGCCGCAAGTTTGCGGCTTTTTGATTAATTTTGGCACATGTTAAAAATACTAGACAGATATATCATAAAAACCTTCTTTGGACCGTTTTTCTTTATATTCAGCGTATTGTTTTTCATTTTCATTGTAAACATTATCTGGGTTCAATTAGGACAGTTTATGGGAAAAGGATTGAGCTACTGGCAAATCCTTAAACTTCTTTTTTACCTTGGGGTAAACGTTATCAGTATGGTTCTTCCACTTACCATCCTTTTGGCGAGTATCATGTCATTCGGAGAATTTGGAGAACGCTATGAGCTGGCTGCCATGAAAGCCGCAGGAATTCCCCTTACCCGGGTAATGGCTCCTTTGCTGGGAATTACAACCATTCTTGCTATCATGCTGTTTTTTTTCTCCAATAACATTATTCCGGATTTTCAGAGAAAGGCCAAAAACATGCTTTTTAATATTGCTCAAACGAAGCCGGCCATCAACTTTACTCCCGGTCAGTTCATTGACCAGATCCCAGGATACATGGTAAAATTTGATAAGATCTATGGAGAGAATGGAGAAAATATTGAAGGAGTATTTGTTCACAAAAAAGCCAATACCTACGAAAACCAGCAATCTGTTGTAGCTGAAAAAGGAAAATTTGTTCCGGCTACCAATAAGAATTACCTGAAACTGATCCTTTACAACGGATATGTATTTGAAGATGCCTTTGCCGGAAAAGGTGAATTAGCAAGACTAAAGCAGCCTGATCAGGCCATCAAGTTTGATACATTAGTGAATCACTTTGACATCAGTGAACTCATCAATAAAGCAATCGAAAAGGAGCAGATTACGGACGATTACCGTTTCCAAACCTATAATGAGCTTAACTCAACCATTGCAACCAGTAAGAAAGAAAATGCGCTGTTCTTTAAAAATGTCGGAGGAGATGTATTAAACCAGACCAATACTGTGGTAGGTTATATGGATCAGGATAACAAACCTAAAGTAGCACCAAAATCGCAAATAAAACTGGATACAGTAAAAAGTGATAAAAAACTAGAACTGATCTATAATTCTTACAACAGGCTTGAAACCCTGAAATCCACACTGGAATCAAAAAAGAATGAATTCAGTACCAATGTGAAATACTTCAGTAAGATTGTTATTTACCAGCAGAGATACATTTCTTATTCGGTAACCTGTCTTATTTTCTTCCTGATTGGAGCAAGTTTAGGATCTATTATCCGAAAAGGGGGTATGGGTCTTCCGGTTATTATAGCTATTGTTATCTTTATCATTTTCTACGTCATCAACGTTGGAGTAGAAAACATGTCCTGGAGTGGTAAAATGAATCCTTATTTAGCAGCATGGCTTCCTAATTTCATTCTTCTTCCGTTTGGGATCTGGATGACCTTCAAAGCGCTTACAGATTCACAATTATTTGATGCAGAAAAATATAAAGCCCTGTTTAAACCAATTACAAAAAGATTCTCTAAAAGTAAAGAACATAAGAGATATCAATAATTTCAAAAAACAAAAATGCCCGGAAAATCCGGGCATTTTTGTTTTTTGAAAGACGGAAGAGAGAAGCAGGAGGCTGGAAGTTACTTACACACGTATAATTAAAACAAGCCGTAAAATACAACTATATAAAATTACTACAGTTAAGCTTTCTATTCCATTTCAAAAATACTCTTCTTCTCCTTTTTTATCTTGAAACAGGCTCCGGTTATCCGCAACCAATAACCACATCCAGAGTTCATATCATCAGCTTTCTTATCTAAAGTAAACTACAATCCCCTCCATCTTCCTGCTTCCTTACTATACCAAAAAGATTATATTTGCAAAAAATAAAACTATAATTACATGAGAAAAGTACTGGCCTTATGCCTGTTTGCATTGGTTTCCTTTAACGCTTACGCACAGGAAGACAACAATACGGATTATGAATTAAGAGGAGATGAAAAATATGGTTATATCATCGACAAAAACGGTAAAAAAATCGAAGGAATTGTAAGACTGAACGGAGATGCCATTTACCCCTGGAATAATCAGAAAAAAGTAAAATTCATTTCGGTTTCTGACATCGACAAATCCAAGAAAAAACAAAAATTCAAAACACTGGATACTGATGATATCAAAGAGTATGTTTCCATTGATGACAGCAATAATGAAAGACACTTTGAAAATATTAAGTATACCAATACCAAAGAAGGCTTCAATACTGCAACAGGAGGCTTAAGCGGCAATATCAAAGCCTTTAATAACCTTACAAAAAGCAATCAATTCGCTGAAATTGTAAAAGACGGGAAGATCAAGGTATATAAACTATACGGCTACCCTACTACTTTCTCAGCCGGAACCAGCCAGATGGTTGCAGCCGATGCGGAAACCAAGAGAATGAGGGAAAATCCGTCTTATATCTACAGTAAAAAAGGGGGAAAAATTGAAGAGTTTACTTTTGCCAAAGCTAAAATCATCATCGCAGACTGCAGCTATGCAAAAGGCAAAATGACCAGCAGCGCTTATACTTCTCTGAAGAATGATGAAAAGAAAAGATCCGGTCTGGGTAAACTGATCAAAAGCCAGATTGATGATGTGACATCAAACATTCCGCAAATTGTAGACGAGGTTATTACAGATTATAATGAAAACTGTAAATAAATCACCAGTAATATATAAGAAGAGACTCCGGTTTGGAGTCTCTTTTTTCTTTAAAACTGATATACAAAGGCGTTAATATTCATCCCGGCACCTACCGAAGCAAATAAAACAACATCATTCTTTTTAAGCTCATGCTGTTCCAATTCTCCTTTCAAAATCATGGCCAGTAAAGAAGGAATGGTTGCCACACTGCTATTACCCAGTTTATGAATCACCATAGGCATGATATTTTCAGGAACAGGAACATTATACAATTGATAAAATCTGCTCACAATGGCTTCATCCATTTTTTCATTGGCCTGATGAATAATAATTTTATCCAATTCATTGATTGAGTATCCACTATTATCCAGACACTTTTTCATTGCCTCAGGAACATTTACAAGTGCATATTCATATATTTTCCTCCCATCCATTTTAATATATCGGGTATCCGGACACTTCTCATTGTTATAAGATTTTCCAAAATATAAATAATCCTTTTCATTAAAAGTAAAAGATGCGGATAAATGAGATTTTATTCCAGATTCATCATCAGTATTAACTTCCAAAACAGCTGCTCCTGCACCGTCAGCATAAATCATACTATCTCTGTCATGAATATCCACAACACGGGAGAGTGTCTCCGCTCCAATTACCAGGCAACGCTTGGCAATACCTGCCTTAATAAATGCATTGGCTTGTATTACTCCCTCAATCCAACCGGGACATCCAAATAAAACATCATATGCAACACAGAAATTGTTTTTTATTCCCAATAAATGCTTCACCCGGGCAGCAAGGCTGGGTACCGTATCAGACTGGATCGTTCCAAAACGGACATCTCCAAAATTGTGGGCAAATATAATATAATCCAGTGTTTCAGGATCTATCCCTGCATTTTCTATAGCTGCCTGAGCTGCAATAAGTCCTAAATCTGAAGTTACTTGTGTACTATGTGCATATCTTCTTTCTTCAATGCCTGTGATTTTCTTTAATTTCTCTGTTATTGAAGCATTGTTTTCTTTTAATAAAGCTCCTTCTTCATTGAGAAAAATATGCTTGTCAAAAAATAAATTGGTTATCATTTCAGATGGGATATAGTTCCCCACGCCAATAATTCTGGTCATCATCTTTATGTTATTTATCCTGCTCTACAACTCCTCAGGAATAATTCGATAAATATAACGATAATACTTACTAATTAGTATAACAGACCTACTTAATATGATAAAATTTTCAATAATTTATCCGCAAAATTTCTAAAAAAAGCAAAAAAGAGGATTCCAAAACCGGAATCCTCTTTTTTTATTTTCAATAGCTGAAAATTATACTTTCATAATTTCAGCTTCTTTTGTTTTAAGATGCTCATCGCAAAGCTTTACATACTTATCTGTATACGTCTGGATTTCTTCTTCCACACCTTTCACAACATCTTCAGAAATACCTTCCAGTTTCTTAAGTTCTTTCAAACCGTCCTGTCTTGCATTCCTTATTGTTACTTTAGTATTCTCAGCTTCTACCTTAGCTTGTTTTGCTAATTCTTTTCTTCTTTCCTCCGTTAAAGGCGGTACATTAAGAATAATATTTTCTCCGTTATTAGAAGGTGCAAAACCTAGGTTTGAGTTAATGATCGCTTTTTCAATTGCATTGATTGCTGTTCTGTCCCAAGGTTGAATAGAGATGGTCATTGCATCTGGAACAGAAACATTGGCAACTTGGTTGATTGGAGTCATTGCTCCATAGTATTCAACCATTACATCCTGAACCATTGCTGTAGAAGCACGCCCTGCTCTAATTCTTTGAAATGCATGGTCAAGGTGCTTTACCGCTCCATCCATGTCATGTTTTACAGATTCTAATATTAGATCTAATTCTTCCATTATTATATTAAAGTTTGATAAATTGCACATTATGATAAATGATGATTGATAAAAGATAAATGACGAGTAATCGGTAATGAGCAATGAGTAATATTAACCTCTTTAGCTGTTATCGGCTACCTGTCATCTACTTGATTACAAATCAACTAAAGTACCTACGTTTTCTCCATCCACAATTTTTACTAAATTCCCATCTTTATTCATATCGAATACAATGATAGGCAACTTATTCTCGTGGCTCAAAGTAAAGGCAGTCATATCCATTACCTTAAGATTTTTCTCAAATACTTCATCGAAAGATAATGAATTATATTTTACTGCATCAGCATTTTTCTCAGGATCACTGTCGTAGATTCCGTCTACTCTTGTTCCTTTAAGAATTACATCTGCCCCAATTTCGATCGCTCTCAATGTTGCAGCAGTATCTGTTGTAAAATAAGGGTTTCCTGTACCTGCACCGAAGATCACTACTCTTCCTTTCTCAAGGTGTCTTACCGCTCTTCTTTTGATGAAAGGTTCAGCCACTTTATCCATTTCTATTGCAGACTGAAGTCTTGTTTTGATCCCGGCATCCTCTAATGCTCCCTGCAGTGCCATACCATTAATTACAGTGGCTAACATTCCCATGTAGTCTCCCTGTACTCTGTCCATTCCTTTTGCAGCACCTGCAACACCACGGAAAATATTTCCTCCTCCAATGACGATCGCTACTTCACAGCCCTTTTCAACTACTTTTTTAATCTCGGCAGCATATTCCTGCAGTCTTTCGTTGTCAATACCGTATTGTCTGTTCCCCATTAAGGCCTCACCGCTAAGTTTTAGAAGGATTCTTTTATATTTCATCTTTTATTTTTAATAAGCTATTTATTAGAGTGGGTTTCCCCAAAATTTGATTTTGCAAATATAATCATTAAAAATATTGGTAAAAGAAAAATATTTAATTAGAAATAATGTAAGAAATATTTTGAAAAGTACGAAAAAGGATTATTTTTGCATTAATTATAAATTGAGTTGAAGAAAATTATCATTTTTTCATTATTTCTATCAGGAATTGTTTCTTATGCGCAAACAGGAACAAATGTGTATCCGTTCTTAAATGTACCTGTATCTGCAAGACAGGCTGCCTTGGGTGGAGATGCAATTTCGATAAGAGATTATGATGTTTCCTTTGCTATTGCAAACCCGGCCCTGTTAAATAAAGATTCAGACAAGCAGCTTTCTGTAAATGCTACTGCTTATCTTGCCGACTCCAAATACGGAACCATTGCTTATGCCAAAGACTTTGAAAATGGACATATGGCCACCATCAATGCAAGGTATATGAGCTATGGAAGTATTCCCAGAACAGATGAAAGCGGTTTCCAGGATGGAGAATATAAAGCTTCGGATGTAGCTGTCGGTGCCGGATATGCTTACCAGTTTGAAGAAGACTGGACCATTGGCGGAGGATTAAACTTCGTTACCTCAAAAATAGACAACTATACTTCTTCCGCAATCTCAGGAACTGCCGGAATTACGTATCATAATAAAAAGAACAAAGAAGTTCTTTCCCTTGTACTGAGAAACTTCGGTTTCCAGCTTAAATCATTCAACGGTACCCGTGAAAATCTGCCATTCAGAGTAGATGTAGGATATACCAGAATATTAAAGAACTTCCCTCTTGCCATTACTATTACGGCACACGATCTTCAAGAGTTTAATATTTCATCTGAATATAATAAGGATGGTCAGAAAGTGAATGCAGGAAGAAAAATTGCCGATCACTTCTCTTTAGGAGCAGAATTATTCCCGGAAAAAAACTTTAATATCAGACTGGGATATAATGTGAGAAGAGGAAATGAGCTTGCTGTAGCAGATCAGAGAAACTTTTCAGGACTTTCGGGAGGGTTTGGAATCAAGATTTCAAAATTCCGTATAGATTATGCTCACGTAAGATATCACAACTCCTCGAACGTCAATCAGATAGGGATTTCCATGGACCTTTCCAGTCACAGAGGAGAATAAAAAAATTCATAAAACCCTCTTAAAATTTCTTATTAATTCTTGATTTTCTAAAAAAAATCTTGAAATTTGCAGTATGAAAAAACCTGTAATAGCTATCGATGGGTACTCGTCTACCGGAAAAAGTTCTATCTCCAAAATCATTGCTGATAAGCTAGGACTTATTCACATGGATACAGGAGCACTTTACAGAGGAGTTACCTGGTTTGCTCTGCAACACTGTCTGAATGAAAAAAGCGAAATTGACCTGAAAACTTTATTTTCATCTTTGGATCAGGTCCATCTTGAATTTAAAAATAACGACGGAACACTCATTCTTTACCTTAATAATACGGATATCTCTATGGAAATCCGAACTCATCAGGTTTCAGATAATGTAAGCCTGGTGGCCAAGCAAAAGGAAGTAAGAGATTTTTTATTGCAGTCTCAACGTTCTTTGGCAGAAAAAGGCGGTGTCATCATGGATGGACGTGACATAGGGACAGTAGTTCTGCCAAATGCGGACTATAAGTTCTTCCTTACTGCCAGCATTGATGAAAGAACCAACAGAAGATTTCTTGAACTAAAAGGCCTTGGAATAGAAGCTGATAAAGAACAGGTAAAACAAAACCTTATTGAAAGAGATAAAATCGACAGTGAGCGTGAAATAGCACCTTTGAAGCAGGCTGACGATGCCATCGTGATCGACAACTCTGAGCTTACTAAAGAAGAAACCATTGAGCTGATCCTTTCTTATATCAAAAAGATTTAACAATTTTTAATAGGCACAAAGCCTCCTTTGGTATACAAATTGCAAGTTTTACCAGTGTAAAAACTAATCTATTATTAACTATTAAAAAACTTAAAATGTCTAAAAACGGAAAAAATACAGCAGGTATATTGGCGGGACTTCTTGCAGGTGCTGCAGCAGGTGTAATCTTAGGAATGCTATATGCACCTGAAGAAGGAAAAGAAACCAGAAAAAAGATCAAAACCAAAGCAAATGATCTAAAAGATCAGGCAAAAGACAAATACGGAGAGGTTTCTGAAAAAGTGAAAGACCAATATGGCAATATTTCTTCTACTTTTAAAGAAACAGCAAACAACGTAGCACATACTATGAAAGATGGGTATGATAAATACAAAGATCAGATTGTTTCTAAAACTGCAGATGTAGTAAAAGATGTAGAAGCAGAACTGAATGATCTTAAATCATAAGTAATTTATCTTTTTTAAGTAAATTACAGAAAGGAACTTTTGTGCGAAAGTTCCTTTTTTTGTAACTTTAAAAAAAAACAATGATAGAAACTATTAAAGAATACGCCTCGAAGAGAATAGACCTTCTTAAAATAGAAGCTACAGAAAAATCTTCTCTTTCTGCCGGGCTCATTACCTACTTTGTAGTACTGCTTGTTGCTTTTGCTTTTTTTATTATCCTTTTCAATTTTGGAATCGCTTTTCTTATTGGTAAAGCATTGGATAATTACTCCTACGGATTCTTAATTGTTGCAGCATTCTATGCTGTAGTAATGGCTTTTGTCATTGCATTCAAAAACAAGATTGTGAATACTGTTGCAGACCAGGTTATTAAATTTTTAAATCATTCAAGCCATGAGTAGAAAATATGAAAGTATCGTAGAATTAAGAAGAAAGAAAAAACTGCTTCAAGGTGAAATTAATGATCTGGAAAATCTTCTTACTTTTAAAAATACAAAAGAGAGCCTTAGTGCATTTACCAATGGCTTAAGTGATCAGTATCTTCAGGAAAAAGTAGACGAAGACGGCGATGAAAAAGTTGTTCTGAGAAAGGATGTCATTGCTAAGCAGCTTACTTCAGAGGTTAAAGATCTTTTCATCAGTAAAAATACAGCTGTGGGACTTGCGAATACAGCCTTCAAGGGAAATATTGCAGACGGCATTATCAAGTTGGGCGTTACCGCTATCGTTGGTAACTACGCCAAAAAGAATATGAAAAGTTCTAATTGGAAGAATAAGCTGGTAGGAGCCGCATTGATCTACCTCGCTCCTATTGCTCTTAAATATGTAAGAAAAAAATTGGAAGTATATCAGAAAAATAAAAGTGTTTCCAGTATGGAACAATTAATATAAGAAATCAGGGCTTAGGATGCAGAAAATAATTTTCACTCCCTAAGCCCTGATTTTTTTGCTGTTCTTCTTTATTTCGAAAATAACTGTCCTAAAATAATCCCGGCAGCCATTGATACATTCAGGCTTTCTGTAGACTGGGATTTTCCAAACCTTGGAATACTGATACATTTCGGCAAAAGCTTTTCCGTTTCCGGTCTCATTCCGTTTCCTTCGTTGCCTAGAATCAGGTTGATTTTTTCAGGTTTTTCAAATGTATAGATGTTTTCGCCATCCATATCTGTTCCGATATTTACGTTTTCTGTCTTAGAAAGATATTCCACAAGATCTGTATAAACGATGTTTACTCTTGTAAAAGATCCCATCGTTGCCTGAATTACCTTTGGATTATAAAAATCCACTGTATCTTCACTACAGATAATCTGTTCTATTCCAAACCAGTCTGCCAACCGGATAATCGTTCCCAAATTACCGGGATCCTGAATCCCATCCAAAACCAATTGTACTTTCTTATCCGCCCAGGTTTCCTGTTGATCCAGATAGCACACGGCGACAGAATCTTTTGGGGTTTTAAGAAAGCTGATTTTTTTTAACTCATTTTCAGAGATATGAGTAATGGGGACATCAGTACGGTCCAATTTTTGTGGATCGGTTGATAATATTTCTTTAACTTTAAAGTTAGAATTGAAAAGTTCACAAATGATTTTATTACCTTCAACCAAAAACAAATTGTATTTTTGTCTGAACTTCTTTTTATCTAAAGATTGTAAAACTTTTATTGTATGAGCTGTAAGCATTATAAGAATTCTCCTCAAAAATATTATAAAATTATCTCATTTGCAACATTTGTTGGTCTCCTTTATGCGTGTAGTACCACAAAAAAAGTTCCGGATGGTGAATATCTGCTTACTAAGAACAACTTTGAGTTCGAGGATAAGAAAGAATTTTTTGATGAAGAATTAAAAGATTACGTTCAGCAGAAGCCCAATAAAAAGCAATTTCTTTTCATGCCGTTAGGTCTTATGTTTTATAACATGGCCAATCCAAAATACGATACGATCCTTAATGAATATATGACGTATCCCAGTGAAATGAGAGATCAGAAACTGAGAGACTCATTATTTATCAGGTATAATATGAAAAGCAGTGTCGGAAAAAACCTTTTCTTCGACCGTTTATTGCATAGCTGGGGTTCTCCGCCTGTCATTTTAGATCAGACCAGAAGCGAAAAAAGTATAGAATCTATTAAAAAAAGGCTTACGTACCGGGGCTTTTGGGATTCAGAAGTAAAATACAGACATGATATAGACTCAGCTTCCAAGAAAGCAGCAGTAAAGTATTTTATAAAACACAATGATCCTACCTATATTAAAGATTATTTTTTTAATATTCCTGATCAGGGGATAAAACAGGTCTATAACTATCATCTGAATAAAACCCTTATAAGATCAGGACAGATTCTTGATCAGACTGTTCTTGAAAAAGAGGTAACAAGAATTACAGACCTGATGAGAGAGTCCGGATATTATAAATTCAACAATACGAATGACGAGGTTTATTTTGTTGCAGATTCTTTAAAAAGTAAAAAACAGGTTCCTGTTACTCTGGAAATTCATAAAGATTCTTTAGATCGCCCTTATAAGAAAGCCACTTTTGGAAATATTGATGTTGCGATCGTAGATGAAGCCAGCGATTTTCCTAAGAATACCGTTAAAGACAGCTTAAGAAGAATAAGGTTCCATAAAATGAATGATAAATATAAAACATCATCATTATGGAAAACCATCATTGTAGACAGTAAGCAGCCTTATGATCAGCAAAAACTGGATGTGACTAAGAGAAATCTTATGACCATGAACAATTTCAGTATCGTAAAGGCAAGAGACTCTTTAAGACAGGGAGGTATCACTTCCCCTAATGACAGTATTGTAGATGTTTTATATATACTGAAACCGCTTCCTAAGTATGAGCTTAAAGTAGGAACAGATCTTAATTATTCTCAGATCCTGAATCTGGGAATCTCTCCTTCTGTGGACCTTACTACCCGAAATATTTTCAAAGGGGCAGAAAACCTTTCTACAAGTCTTTCCGGTACATTTGGATCTATTGCAAGTACAGAAAATAATGATAAGAGAGTATTGGCGTATGAAATATCTGCTCAGGCATCACTAAACTTTCCGAGATTACTATTACCATTTAATTATTATAAATTCATTCCCAAAAGATATACCCCTACTTCATCTATTTTGTTGGGAGCATCTATCCAGAATAATATTGGATTGGGAAGGGTTAACTTTAATACGGGATTAAATTATCAGGCCACAGTAAATGAACAGGTGTATCATAAACTTACCCTCTTCAATACCCAGATCAGTTTAACGAAAAATAAGAATGCTTATTATGATTATTTCGTTAATGATGGAGTGGTAAGGGACGAAATATTTAATGACTATTTTGCTAATTACCCCAACATTGGAACTGATTATAAATCAGGGAAACTTACAGGGGATGCTGTCACTGAAGAAATCCTTAATAATAAAGGATATCAGGATGGTCTTAATCAACAGGGTCAGGATCTCTTTACAACATTCAGAGGAACTCTTATTAACAAAGAAAGACAGACGGAAGATGTCTTTATTTCTTCCATGATCTATAATTTTGTTTACAACGAAATTGGTAAAAAAGATTATCCTAATGCATTTTATTTTAATGGTAAAGTAGAACTTGGTGGTAATATTTTAAGCTTGTTCAATAAGAAAAGTAATGATGGAGGACTGGTTACAGCACCTCAGAAAACCATCTTTGGAATTCCTTATGCCCAATTCGTAAAATTCGATATCGACACAAGAAAATATTTTAAATTCAATGGTAACCAGACGTTAGTTCTTCGACAGTTTATTGGAGTGGGTATTCCATATGGAAACTCTAAAGATATGCCTATTATCAAGTCTTATTTCAATGGTGGTTCCAATGATATCAGAGCCTGGGTAGCATTCGGAGGATTAGGTCCTGCTGACTCTCAGGTGGACGAAAGAGTACGTGCATACATGACCAATGATGTAAAACTGACAACCAATATAGAATACAGAATTCCATTTAATAACATGTATGAAGGAGCCATTTTTACAGATATAGGAAATACCTGGAGCCTTCGAAATCACAATGATGCTCATGAGGATCAGTTTAAATTCAATAAATTCCTGAGCCAAATGGGTATTGGTAGTGGATTCGGGATAAGAGTAAATGTAGCCTATATTACTTTGAGAATAGACCTTGCCTATAAGATCTTTGATCCAAACAAACCCGAAGGAGACCGTTGGAGATTCAAAACACTGCAGCCTTTCAAACCTACTGTTAACTTTGCCTTCGGATATCCTTTCTAATCCGGAGAAACTCCAAGAATAAAATATACTACAGCAATAACACGGGCGAGGACTTCCCTCGCCTGATTTCTGTAGAAACTTTCAGGCTTCGTTACATCCTGTGCATCAAACCCCAAAGCATTCATATCATTATTTCTTGCAAAAAATAAGGCCCGAAGATTATGGTATCCCTGGGAAACAATAATGACGTTTTTCTTCTTATAAACGTCTTTACAGCGAAGAATACTTTTATAGGTATTAAAGCCTTTCGGATCTTCAATAATAATATCTCCAGGAACTCCCTCCTGGTAGACCAGATAATTCTTCATGGCAGCAGGCTCATTATAACCTTTACTTTTTTCACCGCTTACAATAATTTTCTTGATCTTTCCATGATGGTAAAGAAGAGCTGCTGCATCCATCCTTTTCGTAAAATACGGGTTGGAAAGACCTGATCTCATCTTTGGAGAGGTTCCCAATACCAATGCAATTTCTCTTGGTGGGATTTTTGAAATTTTGGTATAAGTACGGCCATTGGTGAGTCCGAAAACCCACACATTACAGAAGCATATCATTAAAATCCCCAATTCTAATGATACAAATCCCAGGTTAAATATGTTCCTAATAATTCTCAACTAAGATCAAAGTTAAGCTTTATTTTTTTACTTTTCACTATTGACATGCAAGCTAATATATGCCCCTGCCCTTCTTCTTTTTCGGTAAGATATTCATTTTCCAGCAGTTCCACTTCTCCTTCATCCAAAGAACATTCACAACTTCCGCAGATTCCGGATTTGCATGAGTAAGGAACCGGGAATTTCTGAAACAAAAGTTGCTGCAGAATTCTATCCTTATTATCAGTAAGTTGGGTTGTATATTTTTTTCCGAGCATCGTAAATTCTACCTCTATATTTTCAATAAGTGGAAATTCTTTTTCTACAGGATAAATATCATCATTATATTCTTCAAAAAGCTCAAAATGAATATTTCTTTTTGGAATTCCGTGATGATAGCAGGCGTTTGCCAACGTTTTAATCATTTCCCCTTTTCCACAGATCAGAACTTCGTCTACAGCATCCCAAATTGTAGATTCTTCATCTGTATCATCCAGGTGAAGGATCTGATTGATAATTAAGTTTAATTTCTTTTCATCTAATCTGCCATAGAAAAACTGATCAGCTGTTTTCTCCTGAGAAAAGAAGTAAAAAATCTGAAGTCTGTCTCCACAGGTTCTGGCAAGATTATCCAACTGATCTCTGTAGATGAGATCATCTGAACTTTTATTTCCAAAGAATAAAAACAGTCTTGTTCTTGGTTCGTTATGAAGGATGTTCTTAAAATGACTTAAAATAGGAGTAATTCCAATACCGGCAGCAAAAGCAACTATAGTTCTGAATTCGCTGGGCTTAGATACTATAGTAAATCTGCCTGCGGGTTCACTTATCATTAATTCATCCCCTTCCCCATAGTTTTGAAACAGCTGAGAAGTAGCTCCATCAGGAGAATTAACCTTTATTCCCAAACATATTTTCCCTTCATAAGGAGCCGAAGTCATTGAATAATCATTAATAACTTCTTTTCCATGTGATAGGAATTTTACACTAACGAACTGCCCGGCATCAAACTTGAAATTTTCTTTCAGATTCTCCGGAATATCGATCTCCAGAGAAAAAGTATTTTTGGTCAGCTCTACCTTTTTCGCTATTTTTAACGGATGAAACTGTATCAGTTTCCCTTTATAGATTTGTTGTTCCATACTTCAATTCAAAAATAGATAAAAAATAATTTATGAAGAAGATAATTTTATCCACGTTGATCCTGACAGCTCTTTACAGCTGTAAAAAAGAAACTTCAAAAGCTGAAGACAACACTCCTGTTACGGATTCAGTTACTGTAACTCCAAACACAGCAGATCAGGTAAGTACGTATATTCCCAAAGAACTTTCTCCTGAAAATGTAGGTCAGCATTTAGCTAAAAATAATGACACTTTATATGTTACCAATTTCTTTGCAACATGGTGTGGTCCTTGTATCAGAGAAATTCCAAGTTTTAAAAATAAAATGGAGGAATTAAAAGACAAGCCTGTAAAATTCACCTTTGTAAACCTTGATGACAAAGCAGAATGGGATACTGCAGTGAAAGATTTTGTAGTAGAACATAATCTTGGAGCCAATGTTATTCTGCTGGATGGACAAAAATTAGATCCGAATTTCTTCTCCAAAAACTTTAAACAATGGGATGGTGGTTCAATTCCTTTTACCTTTATGAGAAAAGGAAGTCAAACGGATGAATACCTTGGTATGATGACCGAAGAAGTATTGAACTCTAAAATCAATGCTTTTCTAAAATAAAATATACATCTTTCTGAATCATGTCAAAAAGATTTAAGATCCTGTGTTTATTGTTAACTATTGCAATCATTGGAGGCGCAATTATTAATCTGAACACAGGATTTTTAAGCTTAAGCCTTCAGGATTTCTTTCAGGATTCTGCCCAAAGTCAAATTGCTGAAATTCGTATTAACAGAGTTTTTGTTATGCTATTGGCTGGAATTTCAATTCCTACCTCCGGATTTCTGATGCAGGAATATTTTCAAAATCCATTAGCCGGACCTGATATTCTGGGCATCACCTCTGTAGCCAGCCTATCAGTGGCATTTTATATTTTCTTCTCTCATAATATTCTGCTTCCTGAATTTCTGCAAAACAGTTTTCTTAGTCTATCAGCTATTGGAGGAAGTTTGTTATTGATGCTCGTTCTGTTATCCATGTCCAATAAATTTCAGGATAAATCTTACCTGATTATTTTCGGATTTCTGGTATCTGCTTTTGCCGGAGCCATCGTTTCCCTGTTACAGTTTTATGCAGAGAATCAAAGTCTGAAAAACTATATTTTATGGTCTTTCGGAGCTAATAATATGGTAACGAGGAATCAGATCTATGTTTTATCAGCTTTAGTATTGATAGGATTATTTTTCTGTTTTAAATCTATAAAACCATTAATTGGAAATTCATTGGGAACTTCATATGCACAAAGTTTAGGAGTTAATCTGAAGCATTTAAAACTTCTAATCATCGTAGCCTCTTCCCTACTTTCTGCCTCTATTACTGCTTTTTTAGGGCCAATTCTTTTTATTGGGATAATTGTTCCTCACTTTTGCCGATTGATTTACAACCCTGCAAAATTATGGCAGCAATGGATCTTGAATATGTTTCTGGGAATGTTGGTTATGCTGATCTTCTCTGTGATTGCAGAAAAAACCCAAATCCCTTTGAATGTGATAAGTTCTGTTTTTGGAATTCCTGTGGTTTTACTCATGCTTTTGAAGCAGAATAAAGTGTGATTTTTGTTGGGAAACGCGAAGACGCAAATTTTTCTATCTGTACATAGCTTTAAATCGCTCGGAGATGTTTACGAATAATTTCATACCTTTCTAAATATTTATTAATAATGGTAAAATTTTTCACTTTATGTCATTTCCATAGGAATCTAAACTACACTTTGGAGAGATACTTTTAGCATGACGAAAATAGGCTGAAAAACAAACTCAGTTATTAAATCCCCAATAGTAATTCAAACTATGAAAATTAGAATATCCCAAAAACAATTGATTATTGCACACATAGCTTTGTTTGCAATAAGTTTTGCTTTTTTGGAGTATTCTAAAATGTTCAGAATGAATGAAGAATTACATTGGATTTATTCTTGGGGCCATAACTGGTGGCTAATGGTTGCTTTTCCTTGTCTTCTTTTGGGATCTCTCATTTTAGGAGGCTATAGTTTATGGAAAATCAATAAAAATAAACTTCTATATTTCTTATTTAGTATTCTTCCTTTTATTATTTTTTTAACTCTCCTTTCTTTTTAAACATGCACCTACAGATCAAACAAGCTAACATAGGATACAATAAAACATTAATTTCAAATGCTAATGCAGGATTGAAACTTGGTGATGTTTGCTTGTTGATTGGAAATAACGGAGTTGGAAAAACAACTTTAATCAAATCTATTCTTCACCAGATTTCATTATTGGGTGGGGAAATCTTAATTAATAGCAAGAATGTAAAAAAGCTGTCTGTAAAAGAAATTGCAGAGAATATTGCTATTGTATTTTCAAAGTCTGTTGTTCCACAGCATTATACAGTTGAGGATCTTATTTCGTTGGGAAAATACATCTACTACCCTTTTTATTTTGAATTAAAAAAGGAAGATCGTGAAGAGATAGCCCATATTATTGAAGAACTGGATCTTGAACAATATAAATATACGCTCCTTAAGAATCTTTCGGATGGGAACCTTCAGAAAGCATTTATCGGACGTGCCATCACCCAGAACTCCCCTATCATTATTCTGGATGAGCCTACCACCCATTTGGATGAAAAAAATAAGATTATTATCCTTAAAACTTTAAGGAGACTGGCCAAGGAACAGAATAAACTTATTCTGTTTTCTTCACACGACTGGCGCCTGGCTAAGGAATTTGCAGATAAAATATGGTATGTAAAAGATTCACAGCTTCATTCAGGAATTGTGGAAGATATATTACTTCAGCATGATGAACTCACCAATGCCTCATTATTTCAAATGAACGAGAATTTTATTCCACCACATATTTCTGCACCACAGGTTCAGAAGGAAATGCTCTATTCTTTGCTTCAAAAAAACTTCTCAAAAGACCTTTCTTCTCTTAATTTTGAATTTCAGGATGGTTTTTGGGTAATTACTAACGATTCGCTGAAACAACAATGCGAATCCTTTGAAGAAATCATAAATTTCATTGGAAACATTTACTAATCAATAGTTTTCTTTACTTATTTCACATACTATGCATGCATAGTATTATGCAAATCATACAATTTAACTCATTTATTATCAGGTTATTAACAAAATTTAACTTTAATAAATACTATGCATGCATAATATTTACTAAATTTGGGTAAAACCATTGGCGCAAAAATGATGGATAATAATAAGGAAAAAATAGAAAACGTAGATTTAATTTTAAAACAGACCTGGTTGGCTGTTTCTAAAATGTACACAGAATTGGCTCAGGAACATGATTCCACGGCAGTACAAGCACTTACCCTTCTTAAAATTGATCCCAAAGAAGGAACGCGAAGTACGAATCTTGGACCTAAAATGGCCATAGAACCCACTTCCCTAACGAGAATCATTAAACTTCTGGAAGATAACGGATACATCTATAAGGAGAAAACCACCACAGATAAAAGAGAGGTGATTATCAAACTTACAGACAAAGGCTTAAACTCCAGAAATATGTCTAAGGAAGTTGTTGTCAATTTCAATAAAAAAGTAATGGAAAAGATCAGCCCGGAAAAGATGGATACTTTTAAAGATGTGATGACTGAGATTATGAAGATTGCAAATGAACTCCTCAATAACAGAAAATAAATTATCATGAACTGTATGGTTCATGTAACCTTATAAATAATAAAAAAATAGATATGAAAAGAAGAATCAAACATGTAACGGTTCTTGGTTCAGGAATTATGGGTAGCGGTATTGCAGCTCACTTCGCCAACATTGGTGTGGAAGTGTCACTTTTGGATATTGTACCTTTTGAATTGTCTGAAGCTGAACAGAAAAAAGGTTTGACTAAAGAAGATAAGGCAGTAAGAAACAGAATTGCTACCGAAAACTTCGAAAAACTGAAAAAAGCAAGCCCTGCACTTCTTTATTCACCAAAGTTTGCAGATAGAATCAAAGTTGGAAACTTCGATGATGATTTACCAAAAATTAAAAATACAGACTGGATTATTGAAGTAGTAGTAGAAAGACTTGACATTAAAAAGTCTGTATACGAAAAAATTGAACAGTTCAGAAAACCGGGAACACTAATTTCTTCCAATACTTCAGGGATTCCAATCCACTTCTTGACAGAAGGAAGAAGCGAAGACTTCAAAAAATACTTTGCAGGAACTCACTTTTTCAACCCGGTAAGATATCTTCCTCTTCTTGAGATTATTCCAACAAACGATACAGATCCGGAAATCATAGACTTCTATATGAACTATGGTGCTAAATTCTTAGGTAAAACAACCGTTTTAGCAAAAGATACTCCTGCATTTATTGCAAACAGAATTGGGGTATTCTCTATGATGGATCTTCTTCACAATGTACAGAAATTAGGACTTACCGTTTCTGATGTTGATAAATTAACAGGTCCGGTAATTGGTCGTCCAAAATCTGCAACTTTCAGAACTGCTGATGTTGTAGGTCTTGATACTTTGGTAATGGTAGCCAACGGCGTTCGTCAAAGCGGTGCTGAAGCGAATGACTTTAACGATGTATTTGCTCTTCCTGCCTATATCCAGAAAATGATGGATAATAAATGGTTAGGTTCAAAAACAGAACAGGGATTCTATAAAAAAGTGAAAAACGCAGAAGGTAAATCTGAAATTCACGGATTAAACCTTGACACATTAGAATATGAGCTTCAAGGAAAGTCTTCATTCCCTACATTAGAATTAACAAAAGCTATTGATAAGCCAATCGACAGATTCAAAGTATTGATCGGTGGTAAAGATAAAGCTGGTGAACTTTACAGAAAATCATTAGGCGCATTATTCGCTTATGTTTCTCATAAAGTTCCTGAAATTTCTGACGAAGTTTACAAAATTGACGACGCTATGAGAGCTGGTTTCGGATGGGAAAATGGTCCATTTGAAATCTGGGATGCTGTAGGTGTTCAGAAAGGTATTGAATTGGCTAAAGATGCCGGATATGAAGTTTCTGACTGGGTTAAAAATGTAGAAACATTCTACAAAGTTAACGATGAAGGACAGAGTATTTATGTTGACAAAAATTCAGGAGAATATAACAAAATTCCTGGACAGGATGCTTTCATTATCCTTGATAATATCAGAAAAAATAAAACGCTTTGGAGTAATTCAGGTTCAGCCATTCTTGATTTAGGTGATGGTATCATCAACTTTGAGATCCGTTCAAAAATGAACTCTCTAGGAGGCGAAGTTTTAGATGGATTAAACAGAGCTATTGATTTAGCAGAAAAAGAATATGACGGATTAGTAGTAGGAAACCAAGGCGCAAACTTCTCTGTAGGAGCTAACCTTGCCATGATTCTTATGATGGCTATTGAGCAGGATTGGGATGACTTGAATATGGCCATTGCTTATTTCCAAAAATCGATGATGCGAGTGCGTTACTCTTCTATCCCTGTAGTAGTTGCTCCTCATGGAATGACTTTAGGAGGCGGATGCGAAATGACAATGCATGCAGACAGAGTGGTTGCCGCAGCAGAAACTTACATCGGACTGGTTGAAACCGGAGTGGGTGTAATTCCTGGTGGTGGTGGTACTAAAGAACTTGCCTTAAGAACTTCCAGAGAATTCCACAGCGATGATGTTAAAAACAACAGGCTTCGTGATGCTTTCATGAATATCGCTATGGGTAAAGTAGCTACTTCAGCATATGAAGCTTATGATATGGGAATCCTTGAAAAAGGAAAAGACATTGTTTCTGTAAGCAAAAACAGACAGATTGCCGAAGCTAAAAAGGTGGCAAAACTATTAGCTGAACAGGGATATACTCAGCCTATCGAACAAAAAGTAAAAGTTTTAGGTAGAGATGCATTAGGAATGTTCTACGTAGGAACAGACCAGATGTTAACAGGAAAATATATTTCTGAACACGACAAGAAAATTGCTGATAAGTTAGCTAATGTATTGGTAGGTGGAAACTTGTCTGAACCCACAGTGGTTACTGAGCAATACTTATTGAATCTTGAAAGAGAAACATTCCTTCAGCTTTGTGGTGAAAGAAAAACTTTAGAGAGAATTCAGTATATGCTACAGAATGGGAAGCCATTAAGAAACTAACGGGGAGCTCCGTAGGACCGAACTGTTAATAGCTATTGAATAATTTTAGAAGATGAGAGAGCCTCGTAGAGGCGACCTGTTAGATTTTATGGCCAATACCTATACACAGATTTATATTCAAATTGTCTTTGCAGTCAAAGGAAGACAAAACCTGATTTCAAAAGAAAACAGAGAAGAATTACATAAATTGATTACAGGTATCGTTTCTAATAGAAATCAAAAATTATTCGCAGTTTTTGCAATGCCAGACCATGTACACATTCTCGTAAGTATGAATCCGACACAGTCAGTTTCAGATTTAGTAAGAGACATTAAAGCTGGGTCTTCAAAATTCATCAATGAAAAAGGATGGATAAATGGAAAATTCAATTGGCAGGAAGGATACGGAGCTTTCTCTTATTCTAAAAGCAGTGTTGATCCAGTGGTGAAATATATTTTAAACCAGGAGGAACATCATAAAAAGAAAACTTTTAGAGAAGAATATCTGGATTTGATGTCAAAATTTGAAATTGAATATGATCCAAAATATCTATTTAAATGGATTGAAGATTAACAGGTCGCTCCTACGGAGCTCCACAGATTGCAAAAAAGCATAAACAAATATCTATGAACAGTTTACCTCTATGAGGCGAAAATCTTTCAAAAACAATTTAATTAAACAAAAAATGAAAACAGCATACATCGTAAAAGGATTCAGATCAGCAGTAGGAAAAGCACCAAAAGGTTCCCTGCGTTTTACACGTCCTGACGTAATGGCAGCTACCGTTATTGAAAAATTAATGGCTGAGCTTCCGCAATTAGATAAAAACAGAATTGATGACCTTATTGTAGGAAATGCAATGCCTGAGGCAGAGCAAGGATTAAACGTTGCCCGTTTGATTTCCTTAATGGGTTTAAATACAGATAAAGTTCCGGGAGTAACTGTAAACAGATACTGCGCATCAGGAAGTGAGGCTATTGCCATCGCTTCCGCAAAAATTCAGGCTGGTATGGCAGATTGCATCATCGCTGGTGGCACAGAATCTATGTCCTATATCCCGATGGGAGGTTATAAGCCGGTTCCTGAAACAGATATCGCTAAAACAAACCCTGATTATTACTGGGGAATGGGTTATACTGCAGAAGAGGTAGCAAAACAGTATAATATTACAAGAGAAGAACAGGACCAGTTTGCTTTTGAGTCCCATATGAAAGCTTTAAAAGCAAATCAGGAAGGTAAATTTGCCAATCAGATTGTTCCAATCCCTGTAGAGTATAATTTCCTTGATGAAAACCAGAAGATCCAGACTAAGAAATTCGATTTCTCTGTGGATGAAGGTCCAAGAGCAGATACTTCTTTTGCTGGTTTGTCTAAGCTTAGACCTGTTTTCGCTAACGGAGGAAGTGTAACTGCCGGAAACTCTTCTCAAATGAGTGATGGAGCTGCTTTCGTTATGGTTATGAGCGAAGAAATGGTAAAAGAATTAGGTCTTGAACCGGAAGCAAGATTAGTAGCCTATGCTGCTGCAGGTCTTGAACCAAGAATTATGGGTATGGGACCCGTTTATGCTATTCCAAAAGCATTAAAACAGGCAGGTCTTGAACTAAAGGATATCGATTTGATCGAGCTAAACGAAGCATTCGCATCACAATCAGTGGCTATCAAAAAAGAATTAGGCTTAAATCCTGATATCTTAAACGTAAACGGAGGAGCCATCGCTCTTGGTCACCCGCTAGGATGTACAGGAACTAAACTAACGGTTCAACTTCTTGACGAAATGAGAAGACGTGGTAACAAATACGGAATGGTTTCGATGTGTGTGGGAACAGGGCAAGGAGCAGCAAGTATTTTTGAACTACTATAAATAGATGAATAGATAATAGACAGAGAGATAATAGACAAATTTGAACATCTATCATCTATCCGTCTATTATCTAAATAGTCTCAAAAATACAAAGAAGAATGAATGGTTTTAAAAGGCACAATTTCAAAAAGCTTAAAATCTGGCAGCTAGGTCTGGAATTATCAAAAAGCACTTTAGATCTTACTGATACCTTTCCAACATATGAAAAATATGGTTTGAAAAGTCAAATGGACAGATGTGCAATTTCAATTCCATCAAATATAGCTGAAGGATCAAGCAGAACGAATAAGTCTTTTAGTCATTTTCTGGATATTTCTTTAGGTTCATCATTTGAATTGCAAACACAAATATTGTTAGCAAATCACAGAAAATATTTATCTGATGAAAAAAGTGAAATCTTTGAAGTTAAAATTGAAGAATTTCAAAAAGCAACAATGGTATTTCAGAATACTTTAAATAAAGATTAATTAAGAGAAAAAGATAATAAAAACAGATCAATAATAGACAATGTTAAACATCTATCATCTATCCGTCTATTATCTAAATAGTCTCAAAAAATAATAAAAAAATAAAATAATATATGGCTACATTAAAAGGAGGTGAATTCCTAATCAAGGAAATTCCTGCAAACGAAATTTTCAGTATTGAAGAACTGAATGAAGAACAAAAAATGCTTCGTGATTCAGCGAAGGAATTTATAGATAGAGAGGTGGTGCCTCAAAGAGAGCGTTTCGAAAAGAAAGATTACGCGTTTACTGAAGAAACAATGCGTAAGCTTGGTGATATGGGAATGCTGGGAATAGCAGTTCCTGAAGAGTACGGAGGTCTTGGAATGGGCTTTGTAACAACGATGCTGGCTTGTGATTACATTTCAGGAACTACAGGATCATTGGCGACAGCTTATGGGGCGCACACCGGAATTGGAACCCTGCCTATCGTTCTTTACGGAACTGAAGAGCAAAAGAAAAAATATCTTCCGGACTTAGCAACAGGAACAAAATTCGGAGCTTATTGCTTAACTGAGCCTGATGCAGGTTCAGATGCGAACTCTGGAAAAACAAGAGCTAAGCTTTCTGAAGATGGAAAACATTATATCATCAACGGACAGAAAATGTGGATTTCTAATGCAGGATTTGCTGATACATTCACTTTATTTGCAAAAATTGATGATGATAAAAATATCACCGGTTTTGTAATCAACCGTTCTGAATTGGAAAACCCTGAAAGCTTAACTTTCGGTGAGGAAGAGCACAAATTGGGTATTCGTGCATCTTCAACGCGTCAGGTTTTCTTCAATGACATGAAAGTTCCTGTAGAGAATCTTTTAGGAGAAAGAAACAATGGTTTCAAAATCGCTTTAAATGCATTGAACGTAGGTCGTATCAAATTAGCAGCAGCTTGTTTAGATGCACAAAGAAGAATCTTAAACCACTCTATCCAATATTCTAACGAAAGAAAGCAGTTTGGAGTTTCTATCGCCACTTTTGGAGCAATCAGAAAGAAGATTGCTGAAATGGCAACCGGAGTTTTCGTAAGTGAAGCCGGTTCTTACAGAGCAGCGAAAAATGTTCAGGATAAAATTGACGAATTGGTAGCAGGCGGAATGGATCACCAGGCTGCAGAGCTTAAAGGTGTTGAAGAATTCGCTGTAGAATGTTCTATCCTTAAAGTATTCGTTTCTGATCTTGCACAACACACTGCGGATGAAGGAATTCAGGTATACGGAGGTATGGGATTCTCTGAAGACACTCCGATGGAAGCGGCTTGGAGAGATTCTAGAATTTCAAGAATCTATGAAGGGACTAACGAGATCAACAGATTATTAGCAGTAGGAATGCTTATTAAGAGAGCAATGAAAGGTGAATTAGACCTTTTATCCCCTGCAATGGCAATCAGCAAAGAATTGATGGGTATTCCTTCATTTGAAGTTCCAGATTATTCAGCATTCATGAGTGAGGAAAAAGCAATCATCGCTAACCTTAAGAAAGTATTCCTTATGGTTTCCGGAGCAGCTCTTCAAAAATATATGATGGATATCGAAAAACAGCAGCACTTATTGTTGAATGCTTCTGAAATCCTAAACCAGATCTATATGGCAGAATCTACAGTATTAAGAGCTGAGAAACACTTCTCTCCTGATTCTGTAGAAGCAGCTATGGCTCAGTTGAACCTTTACAAAGCTGTTGAGAAAATCACTGTAGCAGCTAAAGAAGGAATTATTTCTTTCGCTGAAGGAGATGAGCAGAGAATGATGCTTTCCGGATTAAGAAGATTTACAAAATACACTAACAATCCAAATGTAGTAGCATTAACTGAAAAAGTGGCTGCTCACTATATTGATAAAGGAGCTTATTAGTCTTTATAACATAAATTTGATTTCAAAACGTCCCATTTTTGGGGCGTTTTTTCGTTTAAAATTTGATTACATAATGCTTATATAACATCACTCACATTCATATTTTAACGATTGTCCATTAACCTTCAAAATGATTTATTCTATGTATATTTAAATATAGTTTTCCTATAACCAGGTTTTTATCCACAGTCATTAATTATGAAAACAACTCTTCTCATCGCCGCTCTCCTACTTTCAGCCTGTAACTGTAAGGAATCAAAAGACATCAATAAATCGAATCCTCAGACAGGGATATGCGCCTGTGAAAAGATAAATAACAACGAAACCATTATATATGCAACCAATATACATATAAAAAAAGATGCTGAAAACAGTCTATTGGAGTTCCGGTGTGCATCTATGCTTATCGGAACTGCATCAGTAAGTGATATCAGCGGTAATAATGAACATTGTGAAGCCATGTATAGCATTCAATGTGTATCATCAGTAAATAAAGAGCTGCAACTATCAACAAATTTTAAATATTTTACAGACAAATTACAATCGCAGGATATGTTTTTTGAAGACTTAAAAAATAATGAAGATGATTATTTTGAATTTAGACTGGCTTCGGACAGAAAAATCATTTCTATTTCAAGATTAAATATTCATTAAAATCTGCTATGTAATTACTCCGTTCTTTTTATCAGAAAAAATGTTTTATAAATATTTATAAAAAAGTACAGTTTTAATAAATCAATTACAGACTGAATAACAGATGATTTAATATTTTTTTCCTAATTTTATTATAACTAAACACCATTAATTCAAAATACAAACCTATGGGAAAATTTATTATTTCTAAAAGAGCCAGTGGCGATTTTCAATTCAACCTTAAGGCCGGAAACGGTCAGGTCATCTTAACAAGTCAGGGATACGGTACAAAACCATCCTGCGAAAACGGAATCAATTCTGTAAAAACCAATTCACAGGAAGATGCCAAATATGAAAGGAATACCGCCAGAGATGGAAGATGTTACTTTAATCTTAAGGCCGGAAATGGGCAGATCATTGGAACAAGCCAGATGTATGAAACTGATAACGGCATGGAAAACGGGATAGAATCTGTAAAAAACAATGCTCCCAGCGCTTCTGTAGAGGATCAAACAGATTTGTAGAATAATCTTAAATAATCTCAATAAAAATGTCTTATTTTTTTAAGGCATTTTTTATTTTTGTACTCTATTTTGATAGAAAAGATGACAAAAGAAGAATTACTAAATAAAGCAATAAAGATTGCCGATAAGGCTCATAAAGGACAAACGGACAAATACCATGCTCCTTATATAGGACATGTGATGCGTGTAATGGAATACGGTAAAACAATCGATGAAAAAATTGTTGGGGTATTACATGATGTTGTAGAAGATCATCCGGTGGAATTCAGTCTGGACTATTTAAGAAGCGAAGGATTTCCGGAATACATGATCTTTGCAATCAGCTGCCTTACCAAGTTTGATCCGGAAGAGGATTATGATGATTTCATTAAACGAACAGAAAGATCTCTGCTTTCTGTTGCCGTAAAGATAAACGATCTGCGTGATAATATGGACCTTAGAAGAGTAAACCGAGAGCTTACTCCTAAAGACATTAAAAGGTTTAATAAATACCTTAAAGCTTATCGTTATCTGGTGGAGAAGTATTAATCTGCACCAGGGAAATCGTACGTTTTTACATGATGACCGGTATCATCAATGTTGATATTCAGAGCCAGATAAATAAAATGTAAATTTTTATTTCCTTTTGCTTCAAATTCACGTTGCCAAAGATATCCGGTTGCTATTCCAAAATAATCATCGATCTGATAGCCGAAACCACCATAGACTCTGTTTCTGGCAAAAGTAGGCTTCATCGGGGTTACGAAGAAAATCTCATCATAAGCATTGGCAAAAACAGTTCCTTTCTCTATAGTTTTGGAGTTTAAAGGTACGCTTACATTCAGACGGTAACGGTAACGCATCCTTTGAGAAGTATTATCGCTTTGAGGTTCATAAAACCAGCTTTTTTCCACACGGAAACGGTTTTCAAATTTCACGATGCCTTTTTTAATGTCAATGACATCCTGAAGCCATACCCTGAACTCTTCCCTGCTTAATTTATGGTCTTTATAGTTAACATATCTTCCAAGCCCCACAAATGGTTTGTGATTCTTGGTAAGATTATATCCTACCCCTCCTTTTATTTCATAATAATCCGGATACGAATATTCTTCGTTACCTCGCAATTGGCCTTCTCCGTATAAGAAAAACTTGGGATGAAACTTATAGGTTAAAGTCACTGCATTGAAGCTGGAAATATGTTCCTGAGCTTTAAAGAAAGAAAGACTAAGAAGTAGACCTAAACCTAAAAAACGTTTCATAAAAAATTTTTGCAAATGTAATTTTTTTAACAATTTATTAATATTAACTTTCATTAATATTGAATTAACACTTACTTCATATTAATTGTATAAGAAAAACCAATATGGAACCATCTTTGTGGCATTTCCACTCCAAAAGCTTCCGTATATTTCGTATTGGTAATATTATTTACCAGAACATAGACGGAATAGTCTTTTCTGCTAAAGCTTAATTTATCATCTACAAGCTGATAGCTGCCTAAACTCTGTCTCTGATTGTATCGATAAACAACCTCATTCGTGAAAGAACCAAGGAATTTTGTTTCCATTTTACCGATGAACTGGTGTCTCAGATTATCCATAATATATTTTGAAACAAATTCATTGGATTTTTGAAATTTACCATCAATATAGGTATACCCTGCCATCAGCTTCAGCCAATTGTTCATTTTGTAGTTTACTTCTGCTTCTATTCCTTTGATTTTGATGTTCCCTACATTTTCGGCAGCCCATGTCTTATCATTGATATCTTTTTTAACCCAATCAATAGAATTCTTTGAATCTCTCAAAAACCCACTGATTTTAGCTAAAATCTTTTGATCCTGATATTGGTATCCCACCTCGGATGAAACGCCATTTTCAGGCAGCAGATTCGGGTTTCCGCGCTCCTGTGGACTTACATAATAAAGATCTGTAAAAGTAGGTATACGGTGTACTTTTGCAATATTTCCGTATATTTTATTGTTAGGATTGAAATTATAACCTACATCCAGTCCCGGATAAAAGAAATTTCCTTCCTTAGAATAATTAGCCCACGAGATTCCCGGGGTAATGTTCAGTTTTTTATCTAATAAAGAAAAATGGTGTTCAAAGAAAACCTGGGAAACAAAACGGTTCGGATTTCCTAAATTGCTGCTCACCAAAAACTCCTTTCTCAGTTCTACACCTACTCCGGTAGTTCCCAATCCCCACTGGTAACTGGAATTCACTTCACCACCCACATTATTTCCTATATGCATATTTCTATAACCCTTAGGATTCTGTCTGGTATAAAGATACATGTCCTGCCCTCTTCTCCAGTATATGTTAGAATTAATCTTTAGTTTTCCGAATGTCTGCTGATGAGCAATACTCACAATAGAAGCCTGCATTTCTTCATACTGGTCTACAGCATTTTTGGAAGCATAAAATCCATTAGCACCGAATTTTTTTTCTGAAAAACCGGCCTGAAGTCTCAGATCTCCGTTTTTAATATTCAGTTTTCCCTGATAGAATACGTTTCTGATCTCGTAATCGGTATTATACATATACCCTTCTGATCCCGAAGTATTGGCCTGAAGAGTATTTGCAAATTTCTCATTTCCCAGCTGGGCATTAAAGCCTAAACCATAGGAACCATAGTCACCGCCTTCAGCACTTATTTTAACTTTCTTCCCTATTCCGGGCTTAGTAATCACATTAATGACGCCTGCATAAGCATTTTGCCCAAAACGTCTTGCTGCAGGACCTTTTATAATCTCAATTTTCTCCACATCTTCCAGATCTACCGGAATGTTCATGGAATTGTGACCTGTTTGAGAATCATTGATTCTTACTCCGTTCAATAATAACAGAACCTGTTCAAAGGAGCTTCCACGGAAACTGATATCACTCTGAACTCCATTGGATCCTCTCCTTCTGATGTCCATACCCGGAACCTGCTGAAGAATTTCATCAATACTTTTAGATGGAGCATTGGCAATATCTTCTTTTGTAATAACAGTGATATTCTGGTTAGCACTTTTATAAGGTGTGGAGATAAATTTCCCCTGAAATTCTATGTTTTCAATATCTGTAGTCTTTTCCTGTGCCTGTGCCCAAAGCAGAGATCCCAGAAAAAAAACACTTCCTATCTTTTTGATCATAATCGTTTCCGCAGTTTCTTTTAACAAGGATCAAAAGTAAGGGAGTTCATGAAGACAGGCAAATGATACTTGTCATAAAAAAAGACGCGGCTGAATGCTGCGTCTATGTTTTTGTGAGGGGGTAATTCTATCTTTTTCTCATTAAATGTGTAACTAGATCTCTGAATAATTTTCTCATTTCTATATTACATATTTATGAATACAATTTTAAATAATTTTAAAACATAAAACAATACCTGAATAAAAAAACATATTAAAGCAAGTGAAACTGTTTGAAATTCAACAAAAATAAAAGGTAAACACAGAATAATTCCACAAAAAACTTCTTAAATATTCTTTTTTTGAGTACAATATTGTGGTATCAAAACACCAATTTTTGTTTTTTTATATACAATTTTAGTCATAGGAAAAGCTTATAATTTTTGCTAAAAATTTCGTAATTTTGTGGGTCTTAATTTTTCGACAGAAGTCTTCTTTTTCAACTGTATTTTGAGCAGCATTTCTAATGTCTTGCCTTTGTCTGATGAATCGGAAAACAAATTTGAAAGTTCAATTAATGACATCCGGAATGTTCCGGAAACACCATTAGACTGGCTGCTTACAACGCTGTACAGTTGCTTTTATGAATAAACAAAATATGGCTGATACTACAGAAATAGATATTAAAAAACAGATTTTCGTTAAGAATGCCCATCTTAACAATCTGAAACATATAGATGTCCTGATCCCAAAAAATAAATTGATTGTTATTACAGGAGTATCAGGAAGTGGAAAGTCATCCCTGGCTTTTGATACCATCTATGCAGAAGGACAAAGAAGATATGTAGAAAGTTTGAGCTCTTATGCCCGCCAGTTCCTGGGAAAATTAGAAAAGCCTAAAGTGGATGATATTAAAGGGCTTGCACCATCTATTGCCATCCAACAGAAAGTAATTTCATCCAATCCGCGTTCTACCGTAGGAACCTCTACGGAGATCTATGATTATATGAAGCTTTTATTCGCAAGGATCGGGAAAACATTTTCTCCTGTTTCCGGAGAGGAGGTAAAAAAAGATTCAGTTTCCGATGTCGTTGATTTTATTAAAGCCTCTAAAAAAGATACTTCCTTTTTATTGACCGCTCCTCTGGAATATGATGCTGACAATTTTAAGGAAACCTTAAATATTTTAAAACTGGCAGGTTTTACAAGACTTGAGATCAATGGAAATGTAGCTGGAATTGAAGATCTTGAAAGTTTTGGATTTGCGCCGGAAAAAGGCATGAAGATCAATCTTGTGATCGACCGTTTTTCATACGAGGAAGATGAGAGCTTTTTACAGCGACTGGCAGATTCTATTCAGATGGCATTTTATGAAGGCCGCGGCTACTGTTCTCTAAAAAATACAGATACCGAAAAGGTAAAAGAATTTTCCAATAAATTTGAATTGGACGGTATGGAATTCCTTGAGCCGAATGTCCATTTTTTCAGTTTCAATAATCCATATGGAGCTTGCCCTGCCTGCGAAGGGTACGGAAAAGTAATCGGAATAGATGAAGATCTTGTGGTTCCTAATAAAACATTATCCATCTACGAAGACGCTGTAGTCTGCTGGAGGGGAGAAACCATGAGCGAATGGAAAAAAGATTTTATCAAAAAGGCCGGGGACTTCCCTATTCATAAGCCTTACCATCAATTGACCAAAGAACAGAAAAATTTCCTTTGGAAAGGTGATGGTAAAAGTAATTTCCCATGTCTCAACAATTTCTTCAAAATGCTTGAAGAAAATCTTTATAAAATTCAGTACAGGGTGATGCTTTCCCGTTACAGAGGAAAAACGCTTTGTCCAACGTGTGAAGGACTGAGACTGCGTGAAGAAACAAGCTGGGTAAAAGTAGACGGATATAATATTCAGTCCATGATTGAACTTCCTTTAGATGAACTGTCACCACTAATCAACAGTTTACAACTGTCTGATCACGATAAAGAAGTTGCCAAGAGACTATTGTACGAAATTACAACCCGCCTGGAGTTTTTATTAAAAGTAGGTTTAGGATATTTAACATTAAACAGAACCTCCAATACCCTTTCCGGAGGGGAAAGTCAGAGGATTAACCTGGCCACCAGCCTGGGAAGTTCTTTGGTAGGTTCCATTTATATATTAGATGAGCCTTCCATTGGATTGCATTCCAAGGATACGGAAAACCTCATCGGAGTATTAAAAAATCTTCGTGATCTGGGAAATACTGTCATTGTGGTGGAACATGATGAAGATGTCATGCGTGCTGCAGATTATATTATTGATATCGGCCCGGAAGCAGGTTATCTGGGAGGAGAACTTGTATTTGCAGGAGATTATAAAGATCTTAAAAAAGCCAATACCCTTACTTCAGAATACCTTACAGGAAGACTGGAAATAGAAGTTCCGAAGAAACGCAGAAAAGCAAAAGAATGGATTCACATTAAAGGAGCACGCCAAAATAACCTTAAAAACATTGATGTAGATCTTCCTTTGGAAAGTCTGGTTGTTATTTCAGGAGTTTCAGGAAGTGGAAAGTCGACTCTGATGAAGGAAATCCTTACCAATGACATTCAGATCCAGCTGGGAATGGGTGGTAAAAAAGGAGATTATGATTCTGTAGAATTCCCGAAGAAGCTTATTAAAAATATTGAACTGATCGATCAAAATCCAATAGGAAAATCGTCACGTTCAAACCCTGTAACCTATCTGAAAGCTTATGATGACATCCGTGATCTTTTTGCCAAGCAGAAAGTGGCTAAAATGATGGGCTACAAACCGAAACACTTCTCTTTTAACGTAGATGGCGGAAGATGTGATGAATGTAAGGGTGAAGGAGTGATCAATGTTTCCATGCAGTTTATGGCTGATATTGAACTTGAATGTGAAGTTTGTAAAGGAACCCGATTCAAAAGTGAAATTCTTGAAGTAAAGTTTGATGAAAAAAGTATCTCAGACATTCTTCACATGACTGTAGATGAAGCGTTGGAATTCTTTAAGGATAATAATGAAGAAAAGATAGTTACCAAACTGAGACCTTTACAGGAAGTAGGATTGGGCTACTTACAGTTGGGGCAAAGCTCTTCTACCCTTTCTGGTGGTGAGGCACAGCGTGTGAAACTGGCTTCATTCCTTGTAAAAGGGGTTACTACAGATAAAACATTATTTATCTTCGATGAACCTTCTACAGGTCTCCATTTCCACGATATTAAAAAGCTGTTGAAATCATTACAGGCACTGATAGACCTTGGACATTCGGTGATTGTTATTGAACACCAGCCGGATATTATCAAATGTGCAGACTATATCATTGATATTGGTCCGGAAGCCGGAAAATATGGTGGTGAGGTTGTTTTTGCCGGAACTCCTGAAGATCTGACGAAAAATAAAAAATCTTATACTGCAAAATACATCAAGGAAAAACTTGAACAATAAATACAGACAGAGAGCCGTTGAGCTCTCTGTTTTGATTTTAAGGCTCGGGAAAATCAACGATTTTAAGTGTATTCTTTATTTGTAACGAATGCACGAATATTTTTAGCTGCTTTTATATTATGGACTCGTATAAAATCCCTATTTATACTATAAATTAAATTATTTTTTAAATCATGCAGACAGATAAGTTTTATGCATAACAAATAAGAATATTCATGAATTCGTGACGATCTTTTGGCAAATAAACTCTTTCTACTTATAGCATCAAAAGTCAGAATTACCTGACATTTCTGTGTATTTCAAAATGAATACGATCATTGTAGAGGAAAATTTTTATCTTAGAAAAAAGAAAACCACTGCTATTTTTTTAATCAAAATCTATAGAAACTATGCAGCCTGTTTTAAGATGAAATATATCAAAAGCTTCATTCCCTTATCCTCACTTTTATTCCTTCTCAACTGCTCTGTAAAGAAAAATATAACTTCAAGTAATGAATATGAAGTGAAGCGGGATACATTAACTTTACTTGACCCAAGCAGAAACCGTAAGATTCCGGTGGCATATTATCTGCCTAAAACCAATAAGAAAATTCAGAATCAGCAAGTGATTATCTTTAATCATGGGTATGGCTTCAATAAAGGTGGAGATTATTTTGTGTATTCTTATTCAACGGAAACGCTGGCTTCAAAAGGGTATTTCACAGTGAGCATTCAGCATGAGCAGACCACAGACTCTCCCCTGCCTGTGGAAGGAAACCTCCAAATGGTAAGAAGACCTTTCTGGCAAAATGGGTCCGACAATATATTATATGTATTGAATGAGCTTAAAAAAACAAAACCGGATCTGGATTATAAAATCATTGCGATGGATAACCGGAGGATGCTCCTTCCGAGGACAAGTATTCCTAAAATCTATTCGTTACGTTCCAATGATTATCCTGCTGATGAAGGGGTTTTACCTACAGAAGAAGAACAGAAAAAAATATCACCTGACGATACAGCTAACCACTATCAATCATAGTCATATGAATAATAAAGGCAGTGATGAAGAGAAGAAAATATTGAATGATTTTGTGATGAAATACCTGAATGAACAGTAATTGTAGACATTTCTTTTCTTCTGAAAGAATAATGAGAGAACAATCCCGGACTTATCCACAATAAATTGTGGATAACTTGTGAATTTTAACATTAAATTCACATTTCTTATTAAAAATATTACTACATTTACTATGTAATAAACATCGAAGTGGAAACTTTATTTGCTTTTCTTACTACTCTTGAAATTGCAATTAAATTTGAAATAAAAATTTAAGCACAGCATTGTCGGCTGTGCTTTTTTATTGTTGTCTAATTAAAAAAATGAGATGTCTTATCTACTGAATCTGCCTCTAAAGGGCAGATTCTTTTATTCTAAAGATTCCAAATACCAAAAGCCACCCACCTATTCAATCTCGAAATCTTAAAAAAACATATACAAACATTTGTATAATCTATGATGGAAAACTAACGTATTGATTTAAAATACATACAAGAATAATTTGTATTTTTATTTTTCAAAAGGCCTTATAGTTCAATGGATAGAACAAAAGTTTCCTAAACTTTAGATCCAAGTTCGATTCTTGGTAGGGCTTCGAAAAATTATTTACAAGGTTTGTAATCAACATAATAGTAAAAACACGATTTATTAAAGAATTTAATCGACTAATATTATTTCAAAATTCTTTATTTAATCAATATTCTTTACGAGTAGCCAACCAGTAAATACTTTACCGTTTGGAAGCGTGATGACATACCAATAGCTAGCGGTAGGAACAGGTCTTCCCGCAATAGTTCCGTCCCAATTAACCTTGGTATTGGTATTTTGTTCAAAGATCAGGGTTTGGTAGCGGTCAAATACTTTAGCATTGGTCATCTTGCCTCCAAAAATCTGAAGATTTTTTACAATCCATCGATCATTTCTACCGTCTCCATTAGGGGTAATCGTATTGTTTATATCTAAAACCACTTCCTGATGCTTTACAATACATTCTTCATTTTCATATTTCACATAAAAAGTAATAATCTCTTCCGGCAGACCATTGAATAGATTGCTCCCCTGCCATATTATGCCGTCTATAGAGTACAGGATTGTCTTTGATCCGGTAGCAAATACCGTACAAATACCTCCAGTAATACTAATGTTCTGAATAACCGGAACATCGAAATGTTTTACTTCCATGGTTGCCATATAAGAACAGCCGTTATCAGATACTATGGTAAGACTGTATATACCGGCTACTTTAATTCCCTTCACTGTTGCAGCATTTGAAATAGTATTTCCGTTAGGGTCTTTCCAGACATAGCTTACAATATTATACCCTTGAATATTCGCGGTATAAGTAAATGAACCCTCAGGGCAGAAATATTGTTCAGGTATCATGAAAAATGGAGGCTTTTTTAAAGACAGTTTAATTTCAGCTTTTTCGGAACAGAATCCGGGAACACTCACCTTTACATAGACTGTACTGGAACCTGTATTCTGATTGAATAGATAGACCGTAGTATTTACAATGGCATTCGTCCCTGCATTAAGTTCTGCCATAGAAGAATAATAAGCAAATGTTACATTGGCACCGGGATACATCTGCGGCATAAACTGGGTTAAATCAACATTTTCAATGCCGTCATCTCCTGCATCGCAGACATTGTCCAGCGGGAACGGACCCGCATTTTGGAGTGTCAGTTTGGTCCCGAATACAAAATTAATAATAGTCATATCATCGCAACCCAGTATATTCTGGATTTTTACCCACATCTGTGTTGGAAAAGGCTGAGCAGAATAATTGGAAGGGTTTGCAATGGCGTTTACTCCATTTTGTGCATCCTGCTGGGTCAGATAAAAGCTAAAGGCATTCATTGCATTAGGAATATTGACCATTGAGCTGGTATAATTCAATAAATTAACTTCATAGCTGCCATCTAAATTTTCATCACAAACACTAATAGTAGTAGTAATGGCTTTAGGAGGAAAATAGGTATTGAGCTGGATGGAAGCTATGGAATAACAGCCAGTAGTATTGGATTGGAATCTCACCCATACCGTTACTGTAGATACATTTGTTGTCATAGTGTTTCCAATCTGATTGGCCGGATTTCCCAAAGCGGCATCAGCGGCACTAAGATAATAGGTTATCGTCATTGCTGAAAGTGGCTCAGTGTTTTGAGCAGGAATGAATAACTGGGCAACCGCATCACTCAGCTGGAAGGTTTCATTTAAATTAAAGTTTTTATCACAGGTATTCAATACAGCATTATTCAACACAATTGGAGACAAAAATGTCATTTGTATATTGTATCAGATCATTGATTTATTACATACTGCAGAAATTAAACATGGAATACGCAGAAATAAATCACTTAGGTTTAGAAAAAACAGATACTAAGATTGCTTTTCAGTTTAAAAAGTTAGTTGAAGTTCATATGAACAAAAAACAGCGTGTTAGCGAATATGCAGACATGTTAAATATAAGCCGCATATCTCTTAACGAAGCTGTTAAGAAACAATTCAACATTACAGCTGTACATCTCCTTAAACAAAGACTGCTGTCTGAGATAAAAGATTATTTAATATACTCTAACTTAACAATAGCTGAAATTGCTTATAAATTAAACTTCTCCGATCCCAGTCATTTAATGAGATTCTTTAAAGCTGCAACAGGGCAGACCGCTGGAAATTTCAGGTCTCAATATATTTAATGTATTAATATAAAATAAGTTATCTCGTTGAAGAAAGTGAATTTGTCACCCACAAAGTTTTTGTAACCGCCTTTAAAAATGAACATGGTGTAACCCCCTCCTATTTTATTGAGAAACTGAAAGCTTCTTTATTGATTATATAAATGATTACTAAAGTTTAGCTTGCTAGAAGAAGTTCTATATGATTGAGTTTGACCTTGAAGATATTAGTAATAACAGATATTTAATTAATTGTAAAGCCTCAATACTATTAAAATAAAAATATACTCTAAGGATCAAGCTCAATTAAGATTTCTATTATAGAATTTGTATGGCATTTTTGGTAAGAACTTCCATAGAATAAATTTTAGATTGATTAAACTATATCGTCTGTATCTTAGCAGACAACTTCCATATCTTTTATCAGAACTTTAACAGGTATTTTCAAATCTGTCTGGATTTTAACTCGTAATGCTTCCAATGCGGAAGGTTCACCGTGAACCAACATGATCTGTCGGGGTGGATTCTTATATTTTTTTATCCATTCTATCAGTTCAGATTGGTCGGCATGGGCAGATAAACCTGTTAATTCAACAATATTTGCTTTCACAGGATAATATATTCCGTGAATCTTTAATTCGTGAGATTCATTTAGCAAGGCTCTTCCGCGAGTACCTTCCGCCTGAAATCCAACAATCAATACTGTATTCCGACTATTTCCTACATCATGTTTTAAATATTCAAGCACACGTCCTCCTGTCAGCATACCACTTCCTGCAATAATTATTTTGCTTTGTTTATCATGAATGATCTCCGCTGTATTTGCATATTCTCTGTTAATATTGATATGCTCAATAATTTCCAACCATTTTTCTTCATCTACAGTAGTATACTCAGCATATTTAACCATAATATCAGTGGCTGAAGCTGCCATAGGGCTATCCATTATTATTGGAAGGTTACGGGGTATTCTGTTTTGTTCCTTGAGCTGAGAAAGAATATAAATAATTTCTTGTGCTCTACCCACAGCAAAACTCGGAATAATTACATTTCCGTGGTTTTTAACAGTAAGATTGATCCAATGCTCCAAACTATCATATAAATTGGTATTGTCATGAAGCCTGTCTCCGTATGTTGATTCCATCACTAAAAAATCAGCTTTAGTAAAAAAATCAGGCGGAGCAAGAATAGCACTGTGGCTACGCCCTATATCTCCTGAAAAAATAATGGCTTTATCAAAGCATACAATTTCTACTGAACAAGCTCCAATGATATGACCACAGGGCTTGAATCTGCATTGTATGTGATTACTTAACTGTATGCTGGTATTTTCCTTCACAGTAAAAAATTGTTTAAAAGATTTTTCAGCATCATTTATCGTGTATAAAGGCTTTGCAGGATTATGCTTGGTATAGTGATGATAGTTTGCTTTTTCTGCATCCTCTTCCTGTAATTTTGCACTGTCAAGCAAGATTAATTTAGTCAGTTCCCTCGTAGGTGCAGTCATATAAATTTTACCTTTAAATCCATTTTTTACAAGAAGGGGAATATATCCGCAATGATCCAGATGAGCATGGGTAAGAATAACAAGATCGATTTCTGCTAAATCAATATTTAGTGCCTCCCAGTTTTGTTCACGAAGTGATTTTATCCCTTGAAATAATCCGCAATCGATTAATATGGTCAGCTCCGAGGTTTTTAGTAAATGCTTAGATCCGGTAACGGTCCCCGCTCCTCCAAGGGATTTTATAATCATAGTATTCATCTCTTTATTTTTTATTAAACCTGTTGCTCATCTGAAAATAATTTTGATCAAACCATAAAGGAGTAAATTTTCAAATGAATAACAGGCTTTATGAATTAATAGTGAAAAAATCAACGTATTTTAATCTCTTTTACTTCTCTTTTATCCAGATTAGTTTTACTGATTGTAATATTTAACAGCCCGTTTTTATAATTGGCTTTTATATGTCCTAACGTGATATTTTCCGGGAGACGGAAACTGCGGGAAAATGAGGAAGCAGAAAACTCTTTTCTTACAAAATTTTCCTTTTCTTCTTTTTTCTCTAACCTCTTTTCAGCGCTGATAATTAGCGATCCGCCTTCCACTGCTACCTTAAAATCTTTTTTCTTAAAGCCGGGAGCGGATACTCTGACTTTATAGACACCATTTCTGTCAATGATATTAATGGTCGGTTCCATTTTCATTGATTCATCTAAAAATCCGTCTTTATTCCAGAACTCTTCTATTACACGAGCCATTGGAGATTGAGTGGTTTTTTCTAAAGTTTTCATAATAAAATTATTTTAGTTTAATACTCCAAAGGTATTATGGGAACAGCATTCTGACCATGATTTCAGTTAGGGTTCTACATGATCCTGGTCACTATTTGCCCAATTATCTAAGGTTTCAATAATCAAGGAAGCAGCCAGTCTTGGATCTGAACATTTAATAATTTTGTATTGTATTCCGGAATTTTTAATAATCGATAAATTAATAAAAAACTCTTCCTTCGATTTTAAAATGAGGTATGGAATTCCCAATGAAATAAGTTTCAGGATAAAACTATGTGAAAGTTGATTTTCCTGATTGATGATAATGACAGCATCTTTTGCCTCTGCAAAATGAACTGTATTTTCATCCAAAGGATCTGTTATGATGGTAATCTTGTGTGTCTTACGATTAGCCAACGCAAGAAGTTCTTTTTCTTCCTGATTTATATTATAAACTATCACTTTCATAATGTCTTTTGAATAATCAAATGTATTGAACCCATTAGAACTATTCAATGTATAAAATCATTATAAAAAGTGACAGATATTAGTTTTTCAATTTTTGAAGACGTGAAACGTCGAGTATCGTAATCTTGCCTGCATTTCTGTCTATTAAATTTTCTTCTTTAAAATCACTGAGAATTCTGCTTACTGTTTCAATAGCCATTCCCGCCATAGAAGCAAGGTTTTCTCTTGAAATTTCAAAATTTTCAGTTTGAGGATGTTTTGTGTGAAGTTTAAGCAAGACTTCTGCCATTCTTTTTCTTACTGAAAAATAGGCAAGCTGCAATAGCTGCTCCTCATGACTGATAACATTTCCGGCAAGAATCTTAATAAATTTTTCTGCTACATCAGGATATTTGTAAAACAATTGATCGATAACCTCTCTGGGAACTGAACATAGAGTGGCTTCTTCCAGAACTTCTGCAGTTTCTTTGTATTCTTTTCCAGCAAATAATGAGGTAATGCCAAAATAATCTTCAGCGCCATATACACCAGTCATAAATTCCTTCCCATCTTCTGTCATTTTTGTTGTTTTTACAGAACCCGATATCATTAAATATACTGTACTTGCCGCATCTCCTTCATAATATATCACCTGCTTTTTTTTAAAAGACTTAATTTTCCTCTCGCTAAAAGCTTTTTGCAATTCTTCAAGTCCATGTGATGCCTGAAATAAATTGGTGATTTGAGTAAGATTGGAACTGTAAATATTTCTCTGTCGTTCCCTTTTTTTCAGACGGCTTTCTATGGCATTCAGAAGTTCTATATCATCATAAGGTTTTGTAAGGTAATCATCTGCTCCCATTTCTATACCTTTCCTTATTTCAATCCTGTCTGCTTTTGCCGTTATAAAAATAAAAGGAATAAGTGCAGTATCTTCTCTTTTATTCAGAAGGTGCAGTACACCATAGCCATCAAGCTCCGGCATCATGATATCACACAGTATGACATCCGGAATATGTTTTATGGCCAGATCTATGCCCTGTTTACCATTAGAAGCTTGATATACTTGATAATTGGCAAGTTCAAGGATCTCAGAAGTACTTTCACGAATGTCCTCATTGTCCTCTATAATCAGTATCTGTATTTTTTCCATCTCAACTCAATTGGAATATTATTATCAATTTTTAGGAAATGATAAAGTAAACTCAGTTCCTTTACCGAATGTGCTTTCGAAATGTATCTTTCCATCCATAAGTCTGACATAGCGGTCTACAATATTAAGTCCTAAGCCGGTTCCGGGAATATTTCCTGTATTATGAGCACGGAAAAATGGTTGGAAAAGACCAGAATGATCATCTTCAGGTATTCCTATTCCATTGTCTTTTACTGAAAATACATACCTATCTTCATTTATTTCTGTGGAAAACTCAATCAGGGTGTGTTCTCCGGAATATTTTATAGCATTACTCATCAGGTTCATAAGACAATTCTTCAATAAATTTTGATCTAAATTGATTTCACTTTCTGATCCTGTGTGCTGGTAAATTATAATTTGATCTTCTTTGGTGATAAGCTGCATTTCTTCCGTTAGTTCTTCTGAAAACCTAATGACATCAAATAGGCAGTGATTGGGATGCACAATCCCTGCTTCCAGCTTTTCCAATGAAAGAAAATCATTGAGAATGCCGTTCAAACCCCCAATAGCGGTCTTTATTTTATGAAGGTGCTTTACAATCTGGAGGCTGTCCGAAACCTGAAGGTATTTCTCTATCAAAATAACAGACAGCTGCATAGAGCTTAAAGGCGTACGAAATTCATGAGATGCCATTGATACGAAACGGCTTTTCATACGGTTCAGTTCTTTTTCTTTTTCCAGAGATACATTGGCTTCTTCTTTTGCTATCTCCAATTCATGAAGCATTTTTTTTAGTGATTTTGTACGGTTTCCAACTAATTCTTCCAGCTCACTGGCATATCTTTTAAGAGATTCTTCCGCTTCTTTTTCTTTGGAAAGATCATGGATAAAACCTGTATAAATCATCCTATCCTGATACTGTACTTCACTCACTGCAAGCCTGAATGGAAATTGAGTACCATCTTTTCTTAAACCTTTTACTTCTCTTCCTTTTCCGATGATTTTTTTTTCGCCGGTAGTCTGATAATTGAGTAGATAACCATCATGCCGGCTCCTGTCTGGTTCCGGCATTAATAATGAGATATTTTTCCCGATTAATTCTTGTTCTTTGTAACCAAATATTTTTAGTGCAGAGGGATTCAGGCTTTCTATCCTCCCCCTGTCATCAATGGTTATAATACCGTCAATAGCCGTTTCAATAATGGCTTGCAACAGTTTGGCACTTTCCATAGTTATTGTATTATGCAGCCATATAAAGTTATACATTTTGGCATAATAAACATATATGATCTATGAAAATGTTTTCGTATTAGATATTATTTCTATTATAAACAATTATATGTAATAATTAATTCAAATATTCAAAAATGAACATGACCATTTTCAGGAATCGTTAATAGTGGAATTTCTAATTCTACAGCCTGTCTTGCGGCATGACTTCCCAAAAATAGTCTTTTGAAAAAACTTTTGTCATGATGGCCCATCACTAACATATCGATGTCTTTGGATTTTAATATTTCCAAGCCATAATCTATATTTTCACTATATATACAGTTATAGCAAATTTTACCATTAAGGTTCTTTAGAAACGCCTCTTTCTTATGTTCATAAGTGGCATCCTGGATCACATCATTATCACTCTGAATAATATGGGTAATTAAAAGCTCGGCATCAAAGTATTTGGCAAATTCAATTAATAATTGAGCAGTTTGTATGTCTTTTTTATTCAGATCTGTGGCAAAAGCGATCTTCTTGAGCCCATTATATTTATGGTTTAAAGGAACTAAAAGAAGCGGATACTTTGCGTTTTCAATCATCTGTATGCTGTTGCTTCCGAAAATAAAACGCGTAAGCATCCCTGCTCCCTGCATACCCATTACGATAAGAAGCGGCTTTTTATCGGCTGCCATATTGTTGATCACATGAACGGCATCACCGCCATCACATGCATAATGTATTGCAGGATGAAATGGAAAAGCCTCATTACCCCATAAAACGTTCCCCCTCTTTTCCAGCATTTTAACCAACTTTTTAAGTTCTTTTGTATTTTCTTCATGTAAATCTGGGTATTCATATGGTGACCAAACAGTCTGCCCAAGCATCGGACTTTCAACCGGTAATCCAAAAGCGTGACACAAATCGATATTGGATTTCAAGGCATTAGCCAAATGCAGTGCATAAAAAGAAGCATTTCGCGCTGGTTTTGAGTAGTCTGTAGCGACTAAAATCGTTCTCATAATCTGATTATTTATTTTGGTTAAACATATTTTCTAATGAATCATCTAAATGGTAAATATCTTTATATAATACAGGCTTTCCATGTATTATAAGACAGGTCAGATAGGTTATAATAATCGGAACAGGCTGCTTTAGAACGAAATCTTTTCTTTTATACTCTGACATTGCACTTTCTAAAACAGGAATCTTGCTTTCTGAGCCATCGTCTTTTAATAGGAGAGCTGCGAGCTCTTTAGCATTTTCAACACGAATGCACCCGTGACTCAAAGCTCTATCATCTTTACTAAATAATTGTTTCTGAGAAGTATCATGGAGGTATATCCCATAAGAGTTTTCAAATCTAAAAACTACCGCTCCCAATGCATTATCACAACCGGGTGACTGCCTTACACTATATCGGGAAGGGTTTTGACGGATCTCTTTTAGTTTTGATGAACTTATTTCAACTTGATTTCCATTTTTATCATAAACTGAATAATGATGGTCCTCTAAATATTGAGGGCTTTTTAAGATTTTAGGCAGCATTTCTTTTACAAAAATACTTTGAGGAACCTTCCAGTCAGGCGCTGTCGTAAAATAAGTAATACTGCTCCTCAAAACTGGTGTTTTAGTGGCTGGATTTCCTATAATCACTTTGAAATCAAACACATTATCCCCGTGATAAAGTTTCAATGTATAGGAAGGAATATTTACCAGAATATAGGAAGTATCATTGGTATCAATCCATCGTAAGCGCTCCATATTGATCATGATTTTTTCAGATTCCCTTTGTGGCGCTATACAGTCATCTTCTTCATACAGTGTATTTAAATAGTTCTGGAAGTCCGTATATTCTTTTATTTTAGGCTGAACCTCAAGGATTGTCTTAAGAAAATCTGGCTGCTGTCTTGCATTCAACAATATATCGCCAGATCGAAAACCATTAATATCATTGGAATCAATATATGATGATTTGTACAAAGGGTTGTATTTTCCTAAATGCAAATGATTGATGAAAGTGATAAGAGCATCCGTCATCAGAATATCGAACTCAGCTTTTCCCCTTTGATTCTCTTCAACTGGAGTATCTCGCAACTTTCTTAATTTCTGAAGAGAAATGGTATCCCAATGATAATCAGACAAAGACAAACCAAATCGAGAGGAATACTCCAAGAGTAACATTGCAGTTTCAGGCTGGTCTGATTTTTCTACAGTAATCCACGCATATTCAGAATTAATTCCGGCATAAAACCTAATAACCGATTGGGGAAAATGCAGTTTTGAGAGTGTACCATTGTCTTTTAGTAAAGAAGAAATCTCCTGCGCTGTTTTCTTATCCTGAGCTTGCGTAAATATTGCAAAGCAAAAAATAATGGTGAATGTTAAAAGGGTTTTCATAATCTGAAGTTTATACAACAAATTTCCTAATTACTGTACTGTGAAATAATGACTGCCATCACTAAAAAAAATGATATCGCTATACTTTCATCTATTTTTTATCAAAGCTCGCTAAATGCTTATTATAAGAAATTCGATTTAAAATTTTATGCGCTTAAAAGATTGAATTGTTGAAATGATTAGCATCATTTTTCGCAGTGATACCTGTCATATTATTTTTCATGCTGGTTAGTTACCTTTGAGATGGATTAACAACCATGGCTGTGAAAAAAAATACAATATAGGAAGAATCCGGCCGTATTGCCAAGAAAACTCTGGGTATATGGAATGTAAAAAATGAACTGGAAGTTAATTATGAATATTATTTTTTATTAATCCTGGATTTAATCTTTGACCTGCGCGAAATAACTTTTCCTACAGGTCAATTATCAGTTCTATATAGATTACCATAAAAAAATCATCAAAATCAATTCATTAAATACCGTTGAACTTATGAAAAAGTTAGAAAATAAAGTTGCCATCATAACCGGTGGTTCTGGAAGCATAGGAAAAATTACAGCTAAACTCTTTTTAGAAGAGGGAGCAAAAGTAATGCTGGTAGATCTTTCTGAAAATTCTCTAGAAGAAGCTGTTCAAGAACTCAACAGCGAACATATAAAATATTGTGTTGCAGATGTCTCAAATGCAGCTGAAGTTGAATACTATGTTGCTGAGACCGTAAAATTATTTGGAAAAATAGATGTGTTTTTCAACAATGCAGGTATTGAAGGGGTTGTAAAGCCAATTGAGCATTATCCCGAAGATATTTTTGATAAAATCATATCCGTCAATGTCAAAGGTGTATGGCTGGGTAATAAATATGTTTTGCCCCAGATGAACGATGGTGGAAGCATCATTATAACTTCATCTGTGGCTGGAATATTGGGGTTTGCAGGGTTAAGCGCCTATGTCACCAGCAAACATGCTGTAGTTGGCATTATGAGAACTACGGCCCTTGAAGCATCTTCGCGAAAAATCAGAGTAAATACAATTCATCCTTCTCCTGTAAATAACAGGATGATGCGTTCTATAGAAGAGAGCTCTTCTGCTGGACACGGTGATGAAATCAGAAAACAATTTGAGGCAGCAATACCGCTGGGACGATATGCGGAACCTATTGAAATTGCAAAACTGGTTTTATTTCTTGCAAGCGAAGACAGCCAGTTCATTACAGGGACAACTCAGATTATTGACGGCGGAATGTCCGCTGAATAGTTATATATATTCTCTGCAGTATAAAAAACAGTAAAATCAATTAAAAATGAAAATACAGATAGGAATAGCAAACAATCATCGTCAGGCAATCGCTGATCAACTTATAAAAATATTAGCAGATGAAAACGTTTTGTATATAAAAACTAAAAATGCCCATTGGAATGTGGAAGGAGCTGACTATCATGACAAACATACTTTTTTTGAAACTCAATCCAAACAATTGGATGATATTATCAACAGTATTGCAGAAAGAATACGTTCTCTCGGTCAGTATGTTCCGGCAACTCTACAATCGTATTTAAGTTCAACACATTTTACAGAACAAAATGGGGAGAGACATAACAGTCAGGCTTTTATTACAGAATTGTTACAAGATCATGAAAGTCTTATTCTTAGACTTTGTGAATATACCATGAGCTGTAAGGATGACCTACACGACGTAGCAACAAGTCATTTTATAACGCGTCTCTTAGAAATACATCAGAAAATGGCTTGGCCTTTACGTTCATATATCATAGAATAAATTAGCCGATAAAAATTGGATCTAAATGTGATATATCTTTTTTGACTAACAGTTATTTCCATATTTCATAAAATAAATGTTGTGCATTTTCCTTAGTAAAAAGTCCTGTTCCTTGGGTCATTGTAGTGGCAGATCCACAAGCAATTCCCATGGAAAGGACTTCTTTACAATCACCCCCTTTTACCAAAACTGAAACCATTCCTGCAACCATGCTGTCTCCGGCACCAACAGTGCTTTTCACTTCTACAACCGGTGCCGTGATCTTAATTTTTTCACTTTCTGAAAATAAGACAGCTCCCTGAGAGCCCAACGATACTACCATAATCTCAGCTTTACCCTGTGAAATAATAAGCCGGGCAGCTTGATCTATATCATTTTCTTCCAGTTTTTCTTTTCCCACTAAAAAGGCAAGTTCTCCAATATTAGGTTTTAATAAAAATACTCCTTCTTCTACCGCTGTTTTCAGAGCTTCTCCTGATGTATCGATAATTACCTTAGTTCCCATTGCCTTATAGATATTAACAAGTCTTCTTAGAAAATTCGGATTTGTGCCTGGTGGTAAACTACCGCTGATGACGACAAAATCCGGACAGGGATTTACGGTAGGCAAAATGCTTAGAATTTCTTTTTGCTGTTCCTGCGTCAGCTCTTCTCCGGGAAATCCAAATCGATACTGTTTGTTGGTGAAGATATCCAAAACAATGAAATTTTCCCGCGTTTCTGAAGTAATATGGAAAGGGAATATATTCAGCTCCTCGCCCTTAAGCAACTTTTCAAGCAGTCTGCCGGTCCTTCCCCCTGAAGTAAAAAAAATATCTGAGACTACTCCCAATCTTTTTAAGGCTCTCGATACATTAACTCCGCCCCCACCCGGTTCATATATAGGAGAATTACAACGCAATTTCTTTTCGGGAACGACGCTTTGAACACTGCTGCTTTTGTCTACTGATGGATTCAGTGTTATTGTTAAAATAGTTTTGTCCATTTTTATTATTCTTTAAGCTATACGCGTACATAGCTATCCAAATTTCAATAATAAAATACACACCACCAAACATTTATCCTGATTAACATCATAATTGATTGTGATATTGGTCATCTTATATTCTGCGAAGTTGCTGGAACTTTGAAGTATAAAATCGTATAACAAATGAAAACAAATGCAGAATTACAAAAAGATGTTCAGGATGCCATTCAATGGGAACCTTTGCTGTATTCAACAGAAATTGGTGTTGTTGTAAATAACGGAATTGTTTCCCTTACAGGTAATGTAGACAGTTATGCAAAAAAGCTGCAGGCTGAACATGCCGCAAAAAATATTACGGGGGTAAGGGTTTTGGTGGACGATATTAAAGTAAAATTACCGGACCCCCGGTCAAAAACTGATGTAGAAATTGCCGGTGAAATTATTGCCGCATTTAAAGCAAACTCATTTATTCCCGAAGAAAAAATAACAGTAAAAGTAGAAAATGGTTGGGTAGATTTAGATGGTGAAGTGTCCTGGGAGTATTTAAGGGATATTACAGAAAATGCAGTAAAGTATCTTCCCGGCGTTAAAGGTATTTATAATAACATTATTATCAACCCGGAAGTTCAGAACACTGTTGAAAAAAGTGATATTGAAAAGGCTCTGGACAGAAGCTCAATTGATAATAGCGAAATCAACGTATCAGTATCCGGAACAACGGTTACATTAACCGGGACGGTACACACCTGGCATCAAAAGGAGGAAGCAGAGCGTATCGTATGGAAAACGCCTGGTATACAAGACGTAAAAAATGAGTTAGCAGTAGATTATGAGTATGACCTATAATTCACAAATACCTTATTACACCTAAGTATTGTGGGCGGTCAATTCTTATCCATCAGTTAACAGGTATATAGTCACTCTGCACATGAAATATGCATTACCGTAAACATCATGGAAACCTATTTAAAAAAAAATCTTAGTATTGTAGGCAATATAGCTTCATTCTCCAGCCGGTTTTTTAAAGAAATTTTCAAACCGGGCTTTGAGTTTAAAGAGTTTACCCGACAGTGTTTTGTTGTTGGTTATCAATCATTGGCATTAGTGACCATCACAGGCTTTATCATGGGACTGGTACTCACCATACAGTCGCGTCCGGCTATGGCAAGATTCGGAGCCGAGTCTATGATACCTGGTATGGTATCACTTTCATTAATAAGGGAGATTGCCCCAGTTATTACGGCATTAATTTGTGCTGGAAGAGTTTCATCAGGAATTGGAGCCGAACTGGGCTCTATGAAAGTAACGGAACAAATTGATGCAATGGAAGTTTCAGCGATTAACCCCTATCGGTATCTGGTGGTGACCAGAACCCTCGCTACAACACTAATGATTCCTATTTTAGTACTATATGCCGATCTGATCGGAATCATGGGCGGTTTTATCGGGATTAATATGCACAGCGAAAGCAATGTAGAACATTATTTTTCTAACATATTTGAATCTCTGGAATACACTGATATTTTACCGGCTATTATCAAAACCTTTTTCTTTGGTTTTTTTATCGGGATTATTGGCTGTTATGAGGGGTTTAATGCTTCAGGAGGAACAAAAAGTGTGGGAAAAGCGGCAAATTCTGCTGTAGTGATTGCCTCGCTGATGATTTTTATTATTGACCTGGTAGCCGTACAGGTAACCGATTTATTTTTTGAATTGTGATGGAAAATAAGAAAAACTTTATAACCCAATGTATAAAATTGCCAACCAGCGATGAACCATTGATAGAGTTTAAAAATGTTTACAAATCTTATGGTAATAATAAGGTGTTGAACGGCATTAACTTTACCGTTAAAAAAGGAGAAAATTTGGTCATATTGGGAAAGTCAGGTTCAGGGAAGTCCGTTGCTGTTAAATGCCTTGTCGGCCTTACTAAAGTGGATAAAGGGGAAATATTTATATCAGGAAAAGATATAACAAAATTGGATGAGGAAGAACTCAACCGGATTCGGATGAAGATTGGCTTTCTGTTTCAAAACGGAGCTTTATATGATTCTATGACAGTCAGACAGAATTTAGTCTTTACATTACAGCACAATAATAAAAACCTTACTGAACAGGAAACGGAATCTGCTGTTAAAGAAGCATTACAAAACGTAGGACTGGAAGAAGCTATTGATCAATTGCCGGCAGAGCTGTCCGGAGGAATGAGAAAAAGAATAGGACTGGCAAGAGCATTAATCATTAAACCGGAAATTATCATTTATGATGAACCAACCGGAGGTTTAGATACCATCACAGCCCGTGAAATCATTGAGCTCATCCGAAATATCGGACTAAAATACAATACCTCATCCATTATCATAACACACGATTTAACCTGTGCAAAATATACCGGTGACAGAGTCATCGTCCTGAAGGACGGTCTAATTAAAGCTGAAGGCAGCTATAAAGACATAGAAAATAACGCCGATGATTGGGTAAAATCTTTTTTTGAAAAATAAATAAAGCCATGAACAATAAATCGTCAAACAACTGGAAATTAGGAATTTTTGTTGTAGCAGGCATCCTTCTTTTCATAATAGCCATCTACTTTATTGGTGTCAACAGAAATTTGTTTGGCTCTAATTTCGTTCAGAGTTCAGAGTTTAAGAATGTCAGCGGATTAAAACAGGGCAGTAATGTCCGTCTTTCCGGTATTAATATAGGAACGGTCAACAATATAGATTTTATTTCAGATTCATTGGTTCTGGTCAAGTTGTTAATCAGAAAAGATGTACAAAAATACATTAAAACCGATGCGGTTGCCAGTATAGCATCAGACGGATTAATGGGTGACAAAATTCTTATTATTTCGCCCGGCACCTCCTCCACTATCATGGTAAAGGATAATGATATGATTGCTTCTTATAAAACCATTGAAATAGATGATCTATTCTCAAGTATAAAACAAAGCGCCGACAACGCCAAAGCAATTACTGATGAGCTTGTCGAGTTCAGTACTAACATGAATAACAAGAATAGTTTATTAACAAAAATAATGACTAATAAAGATTTTGCTGCGAGAATAGACAGAACCATAGAAAATCTAGAGATAAGCTCTCAGGAACTGGCAAAATTCACCCCTATACTAAATAATAAAAACGGAACGGTGGCAAAAATATTTACTGATAAGAAATGGTCCGATAATATTGAAACCAGCATTTCTAATCTACAGAACAGCTCCCGTGAAATCAATATGTTTACTACAAAACTCAATGATAAAAATAATGTGCTTTCTCAGCTGCTAGCTTCCAATGATACTTTGGCTCTTTCAATAGAAAAGACAGTCCGTAACCTTGAAAAAAGCTCTGATGATCTCATACAATTTACTTCAAAATTAAATAATGATGAGAATGTATTATCGAAACTTACTGACAATCCTAAACTAGGGAAGTCTGTAGACTCCACTATCACAAATATTGAAAAAGGTGTTGGTGAGTTGAGAGAAATAGAAGCCGCCGCTAAGAATAACTTTTTGTTAAGAGGTTATTTTAATAAAAAGAAGAAAGAAGCTGAAAAAGAAAAAAGATGATTGCTGCCTAATCCATTCAAAAGGTATGATTCATTTAGCCTTACATAATGCCAACGTACTATTAAGATATACAAAAAAGAACCCAGTTAAATATTTTTTATTTTGGGTTTAATTTCTTTGATATACATCATTAAACTTTCTTCAATACAAGTGAAAGCTTCTTTCTTATTTTTGAAACCAAATACCTGTACTGTTTTCCTTTCTAATTTTTTATATTCTTCAAAAAAATTCTGAATCTCATTAATGGTATAAGCGGGCAGGTCTTCAATATCATGAATATGCAGCAGAGAAGAATCATTTTCAGCCACTGCTATTATTTTATGATCTTTTTTATCTTCGTCTGTCATCTCCATTATTCCTATCACCCTCGCATTAACCAGAGTAAGGGGAACGAGGCTTTCCGAACATAACACAAGAATATCCAGCGGATCTCCGTCACTGTAATAGGTCTGTGGTATGATCCCATAATTGGCAGGATAATACATGGAAGATAAAAGAATCCTATCCAATCTTATTAATCCTGAAGGTTTGTCTATTTCATATTTTGTGTGGCTGCCAGTAGGGATTTCAATAACTGCTGTAACTATTTGTGGCAGATGCTCTCCTGGTGAAACATCATGCCACGGATGTTGGTTTCCTATCATTATTTTAGTATTAATTATTTATTTCTATTATTCTTAATTTATCCCTGTAAGTTTCAAGAATATAGTATTTCTAAGAATTGGTAGTATCACTATGCTTTTGCTTTTCTTATTCTTCTTACATACTTATAGATCTCAAACCATAAAACAGAAACCGCTGCGATGAAAACAGTGAATCCCAATTCACCTATATTAAGTGCTGTTACCTTAAAGAATAGAGAGACAGGCTTTACGTATAATATTGCAAAAAGCAATCCCAGAACTAAGGCAGAAATACCAATAAGCAAGGGATTACGGTTTCTGAAACTTTCCAACACACTATAAAAGAATGATCTGTTAACAAAACTCAGTAATATATTGGCAAAGATCAATGTACTGAATACCATTGCCCTTGTCTTGGTTTCATCCCCTCCATTCTGAACTGTAAACTGATATACAAATAAAACTCCGAGGGTTATCACGCCCCCCTGAATCAAGCTGATTCCCAACTCACTCAAACTTAAAAAAGTATTTCCGATGGCTCGTGGCGGCTGTTTCATTGTGTTTTTTTCCATGGGCTCATTCTCATAAACAATAGAACAAGTCGGCCCCATTACTAATTCAAGGAAAATAACGTGAACCGGAGTAAATATGTGTGGAAATATCCATCCCAAAAACAGGGGCATAGAAACCGTCAGTATAATAGGAATATGAATTGAAATAATATACTGAACCGCCTTTTTAATATTGTTATAAATTCTCCTTCCTGCAGCAATTCCCACAATCAGTTTTTCTAAATCATCATTTGTAATAACCAATGCAGCAGCTGATTTAGCAATTTCGGTTCCTTTACTTCCCATTGCAACACCAATATGCGCCGCTTTTAAGGCAGGGCCATCATTAACACCATCTCCAAGCATAGCCACCACTTCGCCTTTCTTTTTCAGCGCATGTACTATTGCAAGTTTCGCATCCGGAAACATCCTGGTGAATAAAGTAGTCTTTTCTGAGATTTCCATTAATGCTTCTTCAGTATTACTCATTATTTCACTACCATTGATGGCAGGAGTAGTGTTGATAATTCCTGCCTGTATTGCAATTGCTTTGGTTGTATCTTCATTATCTCCCGTTATAACCTTTACCTTAATACCGGCATCATAAATCTCTTGAAATACTTTATGAATTCCTTGTTTGGGAGGGTCATAAAATACCGTAAGTCCTAGAAATTCAAATACAAAATCCTGCTGTCTTTGAGGAAAATTGTTTCCTTCAAAATGTGACTTCGCAACTCCCAAAACACGGTAACCTTGCTGTCCAAATGTTTTTATAATATCCCTTATCTTTTCTTTTTCTGTCTCTGGAAGGCGGGAAACATTCAAAATTGCTTCCGGAGCTCCTTTTGCTGCAATAATTCTATCTTTATTTGCATTCTCAAAAAGATGAGTCATCATGGGTGGCTTGCCTTCAAGCGGATATTCATGAAACATCTTATATTCTTTCCTTGCATCATTTTTTTGAGTCTGCTGATAGGTGTTATGCAGAGTAATTTCCATGGGATCAAAAGGGACAGGTTCACTACTCCACATTGCATAATCAATAAGTTCTTTCAAATTTTCAACATTAAATTCTTTTTCTCCATAAGTCCTTCCTGATTGGTAATCGTACAAATGTTTCAAGTGCATTGAATTTTCTGTAATGGTTCCTGTTTTATCAGTGCAGATGATGGTAGTACTTCCTAAAGTTTCTACAATACTGCTCCGCTTAATGATAATTCCCTCACGCATGAGCTTCCATGCTCCCAACGCCATAAAGGTTGTAAATGCTACAGGAATTTCCTCAGGCAATACAGACATTGCCAGTGTTAATCCACTAAGAAGACTCGTTATGAGGTCTCCGGTTTTAATATAACTGAAGATACAAACCATAAGAAAAATAATGATCCCAATAACAGCCATCCATTTTACAAACTTTCGGATCTGGATCTGTAACGGTGATATTTCTTCTTTTATATTCAATATAGATTCTCCAATTTTTCCTACGCGCGTTTCTGAGCCTATTTTTTCAACTTTAAAAACTGCCAAACCTGAAACTGTAGCCGTACCGCTATATACAAGATTGTCCTCGGATTTACTATCCTTAAAAACTGAAAAACTTTCACCCGTAAGAGATGATTCATTCACAGAGAAATCATTGCTGTGCACAATCATTCCATCAGCATTTATATTTTTCCCTTCTTCAGTAACACATAAATCACCTACAACAATTTCATGGGTTGGAATTTCTACTATTTGCGAGTTTCTGATGACCTTACTTAAAGGTTCGTTCAGTTTCTCAAGTTCCTCCAAAGCTTTTTTACTGCGATTATCCTGATAAAAAGAAACAGCAGTTACTGCCACAATAGCCACAAACATAAAAGCAGCCTCGCCATAATCTCCCACAATCACATAAATGACCGAAATAATGATAAGCAAGATTAGCATAGGTTCTTTTAAAATATCAACGACCAGATCAAACCACGTATTTTTATGGATTCCCTCCAAACGATTATATCCATTTCGTTGCCGGGAAGCTGCCACTTCATCATGTGTAAGACCTTCGGGTATATTGTAAGACATAACAAATAAATAGGTTATCTAAAAATAAGCAATTATTATATACAAATTCAATTTCTCTGCTTGACCATTATCAGGTTTCAGCGTGATGCATATCATAGCGTTTTTTCCAAAGTTTCTGGAATTTTGATTGATAAATTACGTTATCATGAAGACAAATACAGAATTACAAAAAAATGTTCAGGATGCCATTAAAAGAGAGCCATTATTGCATGCAGCAGAAATAGGGGTAACTGCAAAAGACGGTGTCGTTGCCCTTACTGGAGTAGTTGATCATTATGCAAAAAAAATAGAAGCCGAGAATGCTGCAAAAAAAGTTATTGGAGTAAAAGTTTTAGTGGAAAACATTATCGTTAAATCTCAAGATTCCTTATCAATAACTGATGATGAAATTGCCACAGAGATTTTAAAAACTTTTAAATCCAATGCATTGATTCCAGAAAACAAAATAAAAGTAATTGTAGAAAATGGTCAGGTGACTTTAGAAGGTGACTTGCAATGGGATTATCAACGGGAAATTACACAAAATGCAATCCGGTATCTTTCAGGTGTAAAAGGGGTAATCAATCATATTAAAATCATATCAGATATAATCGATGATATTAAACAAAAAGATATTGAGCACGCAATGAACATGAACTGGGCACTTTATAATAATGATATTCACATTCAAGTATCCGGCGCTACAGTGATTTTAACAGGAACAGTAAATTCATGGCATCAAAAAGAAGAAGCCGGCCGTATTGCATGGAAAACTCCAGGGGTAAAACATGTAGATAATAGGCTATTGGTAGATTATGAATATTCAAACAATAGTTTATCGTCCTAATTGTAAGCTTCAGCTCAATCTTTTGTCATATCATGTAGAAGCAAAGATTATTGGTCATCATATTACTTACATCCAAAACTATCCTGCTTCATTGAGAAATTACAGTATTATAATTATATTATACGGTGTGGCAACAATTGCTCCACCGTTTTTTTTCCAACTAAAAAGAATGCACTTTTTTGGTGTAGCCATTTTGGTTTCTTATATAGTTTCAGAGATCTTTTACGATCATTACATACTCTCTGTTTGGTGTTTTTTCGCAGCGATCATAAGCATGCCTGTTTATATAGTTAAATAGATAAAAAGCAAAGAGAGTATCCTGAAATTTATGTCAAATAAGAATAATTTAGCTATAGTAGAAAAGATGAAGAAATACAAGCTCGGAACATTAGGCATGGTATTTTAAATTTATTAAAAATGGATTTCCCCAACTTTTCAAGAGATCACTATATTTCTTGAACTGAACATTTACAGATGTCTTTTCATTTCCATTTATTTTGCTCAATATTATTCATTTCATGATCAGCAGCCATTCAAATTCAAACATAACCAAATAGCGCCACTTGAAGCCAAGTAGCGCTATTTTTTAATAAATATTGATAAAGGTTTAATCTTGAAAATCCTAACAAGAAAAAGATGCTATTTAAATCTTAAATTCAGGGAAATAATATCAGACTTCATCCCAACAGATTTCGTGTAATGTCCGTATCTGATTTCAAGCATATTCAGCCTTTCTATCCCAAATAAACCGTTCTTCGGACTGATTCTGATCCCTGCTCCATAAAAATTACTGCTGAATTTTGAAAGATCATAATTACTGGTATAATAATCATCAAAAGCCGTATGCTGCTGATAAGGGGCAAAATATTTAGCCGCAGTCTGAGAATAATATCTGTAAAACGGACTTACCGAAATAAAAGGTGAAATTTTCACGGGCGTTTCCAGGCTAATTGTATTTGATTTTAATCCCCAATCGTCGGTATAATAACGGTAATATGCTCTCAGAATCACTTTGTCTCCAAGAAAATAATTCGCTCTTACGCCCAAAGGAATTTTAAACCGTTTATCCGGCAAAGCTTCCTGATGAACTGAATTATCATTGAAATAAACTCTGTGGAAAGGCAAACTCAAATATCCTGTCTGCTGAACACCATCCGCCAAAAATTCAACCTGAAAGTTCTGATTGATGATTTGTGAATAGGAAAGAGAAAGTGCAAAAGTATTTCTTCCACTGGTTCCATAACTTTCGTGTTCACCTCCGGTGCTTCCGTTTGTCCTGAGCTCAATCGGGGCAATCAGTTTTACCTGATCCAGATAAGCCTGGAATTTTGCAGCAAACTCTCCCATTCTGTTCTTGGTTTTTTGTGAAAACCCGATGTTTGCACCGTAAGATGCATAATCAAATTCAAAAGACGTAGAAACACCCGCCATTAAAGTCGTTCCTTTTTCGTTATTTTCACGACTCCAGCTTAATGCAGGATAAATCCTGTTGTCTGCGTGGGAAGCCGATGAATTGGCTTTCAGATCGATCATATCCGACGAAGCGGACGTATAATGATCAATACCAACACTGAAATCGAATTTATTTTTCCTGTCTTTCTTGTCGTATTTTACCATAGTTACGTCAATGGTATTGGAAATATCGGTTAGTTTTTCCGTACCGATTCCTCCCGTAACTGCAGAGTTGTTCCCGTTTTGTTTGTAATAGCTTGAAACTAAGTTAGCTTCATCAAAAGTTAGTTTTTTAGGCTGTTCATTGTTTGTGTTCTCCTGTGCTTTTGCGTTGAAAATTCCGAAAAGAGCAATAACACTTACGATCAATTTTTTCATTTTTAAATCACGATTAAATTTTACGATTACTCTTTTTAGTTACAGCCGCAACCACCGCCAACTTTTCCGGCATTGGCGCCCGAAGATCCTTCTCTGTACGATTGAAAGCTCAGTTCGGTTTTTTCAATTTTTCGGTTTCCGAGAGCCATTTCAGCGTCATTTAATTTATTTTTTTCGTACTCTTTTACGGTTGTACAAGACTGTACTGAAGCAACTGTGATCAGTAAGCAAGCTAATATTTTTATAAAGGTTTTCATTTTAAATTAATGTTTTGAGATGAATAAATTTTGTCCTGATCATCAATAATGATGCATTCCAGATGATTGATCTGGTTGATCATATTGAGCGCCGCATCAATTCCCATAATACTTACGGGAGTTGCCATTGCATCGGCAATTTCTGCATTGGGACAAAAAATCGTAACACTTTTTACACCCGAAACAGGCATCCCTGTTTTGGGATTAATGGTATGAGAATATTTTTTACCGTTGATAAAGACGAATTTTTCATAATTTCCCGAAGTTGCAACTGCCATATCTGCGATATTCATATACGAAAACGGCTGTTTGGCGTTATCTGGATCGGCAATTCCTACAGTCCAGGGCTTTCCGTCCGCCTGATTTCCCCAGGTCGTTAAATCACCCGAAGCATTCACAATTCCGGAAGTCACACCTCGGCTTTGAAGCATTTGTTTTGCCATTTCAGCAGCGTAGCCCTTTCCTATTCCTCCGAAACCGATCCGCATTCCTTTTTCTTTCAGGAAAACAGTTTGCTTTTTGCCGTCAAGAATAATATTCTGATAATTAACGAGTTTCAGATGATTTTTCATTAATTCAGGACTAGGAAGTTCTTTCATTTCACGGTCAAAATTCCAGAAACTTTTATCGATTCCGCCATAGGAAATATCGAAATATCCGTCTGTTATTTTGCTGATTCTCAAACTTCTTTCAATCAGATCAAAAATCTCCCCATCCACTTTTACAGGATTGATACCCGCATTTCTGTTGATGAGATTGGTCTGGCTTTCTTCACTGAAGGTCGTCAGAAGTTTTTCAATTCTCCGGATTTCGTCAATAGCTGCATCGATATGCTGATTTGCCGAATTTTCATCATCGCTTACAACGGTAATTTCAAAAGCGTTCCCCATTAATTTCTGAGGTCTTTTGAATTCTCTTAACATATACCTTTTATTTTTGATTTTCTTTGATACTTCTTATTTCTTTGCTGAAAGCCAATGCATTTTCCGAAGGAAGACCCTCCCAGCTTTTCAGGATTTTGCCTTCAGAATTTAGTAATAATGTGTAAGGAAATAATCCTTTTTGATTATACTGATCAGCAAGTGAAGCATTTTCTTTTTTCAGTTCTGAGGAAAGCTGATTTTTTTTGTTTCTTGGAAAATCTGCATTGATGTAAACGACTACATTTTCCGTTTCCAGCTTTTTAAATTCATCGGTTTCGATAATATTCCTATGGAGTTTTATACAGGGAATACACCAGTCTGAACCTGAAAAATTTAAAAGGATAAGCTCTTTATTTTGTGAGGCTTGTGTTTTGGCATTTTCCAAACGGTTTTGTGCATGAATGCCAACAGCGAATACAACCATTAAAATGGCTGAAAATAGTGTTTTCATTATTCTGAATTAATAATATAAATTAAGTAATTGACGATATTGATTTGTAGAAACTACAAATCATTTTTCTGCCCGAATTATGAACAAGCAGCCTTTGGCGGTTCCCAAACAGAATTCAGGAAACCTTTATAGCAAAGATCTTCATCTTTTGAAGGAATTTTATGATATTGTAAAGGACTGAAATGATATGTTGCTGTTTCAAAACTGAAGCCCGGATTAATTGTAAAAATCAATGACAAAGGTGCAGAATGAATGATAAACGGAAGTCTCTGATCTTTTCCATAATCTCCGTCTTTTACAGGGTGATCATAGTGTGTTCTCAAAAATGCCGTAAGCGTCATATCCGGATTCAATTCTTTATGCTCGATGTAATGCTCGATCAGTTCCGGGATTTTCAAAAGCTGATATAATTCGGTTGTGGAAACCAAATATAAAAATAACAACAAAATGGAAATCAACTTTTTCACTAATCAAAATTATGAAATATTTTATTACGAGTGATTTTTTTATTTTATTCTCAAATGTCTTTCCACCAACTTATAAATCACGCACTACAAAAACCAAAATATTAATAACAATCAATAACTCTTGATACACAAGTAGGAGTTACACTATTGTTCTTCAATCTGTTTTTTCAACTCTTTTACCCATTGCTCTATTTCTGACTTTTGGATATCAGACAACTTTGCATTCCGATGAACAATAGTATAAGATGTAAGCGGCATTTCACCCTCTCTGATGGTTTCTGCAACTTCATCAAGTTTCTTTAATTTTTTCTCTTTTGAATAGCTGTTAAATTCATCAAAATTGAAATGCCGTTTTCCTGAGTTCACATGATCTGCCAGCCACCATTTTACAGGCTGTATGTTATTGTACCACGGATAAGCTGTAGTGTTGGAATGACAGTCATAACAACTGGTTTTTAATAATCCCTGTACATGATCCGGAACCCGGTAATGTTTTTCAATAGTATTTTCCGAAGGAACCGTCGCTATATTTTTATCAGTATTAAAAAACTGAATCGCAATCAGAAACAGGACTGTAAATCCTATTCCTGTTTTTATTAAAGATGATGTTTTCATTATTTATCTATTTAAAAAGTTTAAACTCTGCCGTTTACTCGTCAGCAGCATTTTTAAGTTTCATAAGAAGTGTGTATGCATTCCTGATGACAATTTTTTTGTTCTTAAAATCGTCAGCATTCATGATCTGCACAAATCCGTTTTCTGTTTCACCTAATGTTACAGAAGTCAATCGGTAGGTTTGCCTTTTTTCTTCTACGAACACAAAGTCTTTTCCTTCAAAATTGATAATACTCTCTTCAGGAACTGCATTGGAAAAAGAAGTACTGGTCTCTATATCAGCATTCATATACATTCCCGGTACAAGGCTCTGATCATATTTTTCAAAATGACAGTGTACTTCAGCCCATCCGCCTGGGCTCACATCTTTGCTGATCAGTAGGATTTCACCATAGTATTTTTTATCAGGCTCAGTATTGGTATACGCAGCAAACCTCTGCCCCTTCTTCAGATTCGCCAGATCTTTTTCATATACTTTAAGATTAAGATGAATATCATCCGGGTTGATAAGCTCAAAAAGGACATCGGATGGATTTACATATTTACCGATATTCACGTTGACCTTGCTTACAAAACCATTGATACTGCTGTAAACAGGTACACTTTTCTGAATACTTCCCGAATTCAGAGATTCAGGATTGATATTGATAAGACGGAGCTGCTGAGCCAGAGAGTTCATCAGGATTTTCTGGCTGTTCATTTCAGACTGAGCCTGCTGCATCACCTTATCGCTGGTAGCCTGACTTTGGTTAAGGGTTTTCTGACGGTTATAATCCAATTGGGCAAAATGATTTTTAGACTTTGCCATTAAATAATCCTGCTGGAGCTGAATAAACTGTGGATTTTCTATAACAGCAATCACCTGGCCTTTTGACACCGGTTTTCCTGGGAGCAGGCTGCTCGACTTCAGGTATCCGCCTAAAGGAATACTTACAGAAACCAGATTTTGTGGCGGTACATCTATCATTCCGTTAAGCTTTAAAACAGAGGATATCTTCTGTAAAGAAAGTACTGTTGTTGCTACAGGTGCATTTTTAAGCTGAGCATCGGTAAGCGTTACAACGTTTTCATCTTTGGAAGATCGTGCTGCGGGTTCCGGCTCCATTTTTCCATGGTCTTTACACTCATAAAACATGAGCAATCCCATTATTGACAGGGAATATGATATAATTTTAAATGTACGTTTCATTGTTATGAATTTAAAGTAAGGTATTCCAGCTCTATAGCACTCTGATTAAGTTTCCAGACCGCATCGGTGTAGCTGTTTTTTAAAGTAACCGCCTGATTGATCTGGATAACAAATTCAAGATAATTGATCTCACCGGCAAGAAACTGTTTTTTAGCTGTTTCAGTGATGATATCGGCGTTTTTCAATTCAGAACTCTCATATTGCGAAACAATGTCAAGGTTAGCCTGATAAATACCCGACGCCTTTCTGTACTGATTCTGCAGATTGAATTCCATATTGGCGATATCACCTTCTACAACAGATTCAGCTATTTTTGCGGCCTGTACTCTGGCTTTCTGCCCACCTGAAAAAACAGGAACCGAAACCCCAAGCTGCACAGAATGAAACTGTGGTGCACCGTTGTATACTTTATCATCTGCCCCCATCCCTCTGAAGCTGTTGAGGTTGTAGGCCAGCTGAAGTCCGGGAAGCATTTTTGCCTTTTCAAGCGCAATTTGCTGTTCAGAGATGTTTTTCTGCTGCTGTAGTACTTTGATTGCCGGATGTAAAGTGAGTTCTTCTTTAAGACCTCCGTTATAAATTTTCTGATCTTCCGGAAGAAAATCTGTTTCTGCATTTAAAAGCCACTGAAGCTGATATCCAAGCACAGAAAGCTCCTGCCGTAATTGCTTTAACTGAATTTCAATAGAAGATTTCTGATTGGAAGCCGTAGTTTTTTCCAGAATATTACTCTCACCTGCTTTCAGACGGATATTTGCCTTATCCAGAAAATCAGTATACAGCTTTAATGTTTCCAGAAGAAGCTTTTCTTTTTGTTTCCCATACAGAATATTATAAAAGGTAAGACTCACGGCTTTCTTCAGTTCATATTCTTTAAGAGAAACATTCAGCAGAGACTTTTTCCATTCTTCCGTGTATACATTCTTCTGCTTTTTATATACGGTTGGAAATGCTATATTCTGTGAAATTCCGAATTTCATATCCGTCAGAGCACTGTTGATCTGCCCATAATCTACTGTTACTCCCGTTTGAGGAATATCAGATGATGACCTGATAAGAGCTTTTGTATATTCTGACTTTAGTTTTTCATTTTTAAGATTTCTGTTATTTTTCAGAGCGATATCAACAGCTTCCTGCAGCGTAACGGGAGTCTGGGAGTTGACCAGCCCCACAAAACCGAAGCATACAAAAAATGCCAGAGCGGAAATCTGTTTTTTATTTTTTATTTCTTTCATTTTTTAAATCCTTTTTCAATAGTTACATACAATAATGGTAAGACAAATAAGGTAAGAAAAGTTGCAACCATAAGCCCTCCAATAACCACCGTTGCAAGAGGTCGCTGTACTTCTGCTCCCGCTCCGTTACTGACAGCCATCGGAATAAAGCCCAACGAAGCGACAAAAGCCGTCATCAGCACCGGTCGAAGCCTCGATTCTCCACCATCTGTAATGATTCTTACAATATTTTTAATTCCTTTCTTATGAAGACGGTTAAACTCTGAGATCAACACAATTCCGTTCAGTACTGCTACTCCGAAGAGAGCAATAAACCCCACTCCTGCACTGATGCTGAAAGGCATTCCTCTAAGCGCCATCAGAAATACACCGCCAATAATAGAAAGTGGAATCGCAGTATAAATCAGCAAGCTTTCTTTAACAGAATTAAAGGCCAGGAAAAGCATGACAAAAATAAGAGCCAGAGCAATGGGAACTGCTATCATGAGGCGCTGTTTGGCATTATTGAGATTTTCAAACGAACCTCCATACGTCATATAATATCCCGTAGGAAGTTTCATCTTCTGATCTACCTTATGCTGAAGTTCTTCTACAATACTCTGAACATCCCGGTCTTTTATATTAAAGCCTACTACAATTCTTCGTTGAGCATTTTCCCTCTGAATCTGATTGGGACCATTCTTCACTTCCACTTTAGCAAGCTGAGACAGCGGAATCTGATTTCCAAAAGGTGTGGGAACCAAAAGGTTTTTAATATCGGTAACATTTTTCCGGTCTTTGGTATCCAGGCGTACAACCATATCGAAGCGTTTCTCACCTTCAAAAACCAATCCAGTACTTTGTCCCGCAAATGCAGTATTGACCACCCGGTTGATGTCAGAAATGGATAAATGATACTGGGCAATCAGAGGACGGTTGTATTCGATAATTACCTGTGGCATTCCCGAAACAGGTTCTATATAGAGATTTTGGGTTCCTTCCACTGTTTCAATAATTTTCCCAAGCTTTTGGGCATTTTGTGAAAGAACATCAAGGTTCTCTCCAAAAATTTTGATTACCACATCCTGCCTTGCCCCGGTCATCAATTCATTAAAACGCATCTGAACGGGATATTGAAAACTGGCAGTAATTCCAGGTACATCCTGCAGCTGTTTACCCATCTTATCAGCCAGTTCCGGAAAAGTGGAAGCTGAGGTCCATTCTTTTTTATCCTTTAAAATAACCATCATATCAGAAGCATCCATCGGCATCGGATCAGTAGGGACTTCACCGCTTCCAATTTTTGTAACGACCTTTTCCACTTCCGGGAATCTGGATTTGAGAATATGTGCTGCCTTCTGGGTACTTTCAATCGTTGTTGTCAGATTGCTTCCGGGTAAAACCCTTGTATCTACAGCAAAATCGCCCTCTTCAAGAGAAGGAATAAATTCACCTCCCATTTTGGATAAGATTAAAACAGCGGTTATAAACAGGATTGCCACAACACCAAAAACTATTTTGGGTACTCTGAGAAGTTTAAGTAAAACTGTAAGATATATTTTCTCCACCTTTTTCATCATTCTGTCTGATAAAGTAGGTTTGTCACTTCTTTTTCTCAGCAATACCGCACTCATCATCGGAATATAGGTCAGTGAAAGCAAAAATGCTCCAAGCAGTGCAAAAGCTACGGTCTGGGCCATAGGCTTGAACATTTTTCCTTCAATTCCCTGTAAGGTAAGAATCGGAAGATAGACAATCAGAATGATGATCTGTCCGAAAACGGCGCTGTTCATCATTTTTCCTGCAGATTCTATAACCACAGTGTCCATTTCTGATTTTCCAACGGAGAATATCTTTTTAAACTTTGAATTATGACTGAACTGATGTAAGACAGATTCTACAATAATCACTGCTCCATCAATAATCAACCCGAAATCTAAGGCTCCAAGACTCATCAGGTTTCCACTGACTCCAAAGAGGTTCATCATACATATTGCAAAAAGCATAGCCAAAGGAATAACAGAGGCGACCAGCAAACCTGCTCTTATATTACCTAGAAATAAAACCAGTACAAAGACTACAATCAGGGCTCCTTCTGTAAGGTTTTTTTCTACTGTTCCAATGGCATTGTTTACCATTTTAGTTCTGTCCAGAAAAGGCTCTATCACCACTCCTTTCGGAAGTGTTTTCTGAACCTGGGCAATTTTTTCCTTTACATTTTTTATGACCTGATTACTGTTCTCACCTTTGAGCATCATTACTACAGCTCCTGACACTTCACCCTGGTCATTAAAGGTCATGGCTCCATAACGGGTTGCAAAGCCGGTTTTCACTTCCGCAATATCTCTTATAAATAACGGTACATCATTTGTTTTTGTAGCAATAGAAATATTTTTGATTTCTTCAATACTTCCTACTAATCCTTCACTCCTGATGTAGAGAACAGTGGGGCCTTTTTCGATATAAGCACCTCCAGTATTCTGATTATTGGCCTGTAATGCATCAAACACGTCATTGATTGTTATTCCATACGCATTAAGCCTGTCAGGGTTTACAGCAATTTCATATTGTTTCAGTTTGCCTCCAAAGCTGCTTACTTCCGCCACTCCTTTTACTCCCAGAAGCTGTCTTCTTACAATCCAGTCCTGAATGGTACGGAGTTCGGTGATATTGTATTTTTTTTCATATCCTTTTTCAGGTCTTACCACATATTGGAAAATTTCGCCAAGCCCTGTGGAAATAGGTCCGAGCTGAGGACTTCCTATTCCCTGTGGAATAATGGCCTGTATCTGCTGAAGCCTTTCGGCAACCTGCTGCCTTGCCCAATAGATGTCAACATCATCTTCAAAGACAATGGTAACCAGGGAAAGTCCAAACCTGGAGAAACTCCTGATTTCCTTTAATCCTGAAATATTATTGTTCGCCTGCTCTATAGGAAAGGTAACAAGACGTTCTATATCTGTTGCACCAAAAGATGGCGCAGTGGTAATAACCTGTACCTGATTGTTGGTAATATCCGGTACCGCATCTATCGGCAGTTTGGTAACCTGATAGGCGCCCACGCCAATAAGTCCCAATACCAACAATGCAATAATGAGTTTATTCTTTACAGAAAACTCAATGATTTTTGTAAGCATATAATGATTGATTAATCTTAATTATCGTGATAAAATTTCGATATTCTGACGCATAAATCAGCGCATCCGTATTACATACAGATACTTCTAAAAAACAGAATACCTTCCCAATCAAAAAATGACTGAGAAAAATAGATTAAGATTGAAGAAATCTTGGCGGCTGCCAGATAGAATTAAGAATTTCCTTATTGTAAAGAGCACTTTTATAAAAGGTCTTCTTGATCTCAATAGGAGTAAATACCTTCTCTATACAATGAAAATCTAAGGAAGAATTGATGGTAAAAACTGCAGACAGTAGGCTTCCATGTGAGACAAAAGGCAGTCTCTGGTCCTGATCATGGTCACTGTCTTTTACAGGATGATCGTAATGAGTTTTCAGAAATGCCGTAAGTGACATTTCAGGATTCAGGTTTTTGTGCTGAATGTAATGCTCAATAAGAAGCGGCATTTTCAAAAGCTGATATAGTTCAGTTGTAGAAACCAAATACAATGTTAACAACAATATGGAAATCAGCTTTTTCACTGTATCAAAATTACAACTTTTTTCATTAAGAATCATTTTAAACAATCAAATACTGCTTATTAATTATTAGAACAAATAAATACTTGTTAGTTCTGCCAAGGGAACCATAGTCTTTATATTTATTCCGAAACACTTTATAAGAAAAGTAAGAGGAACCAGGTGTAAATCATTAAAAATAAATCTAACTCAAAACTACACTTTATTGATATTACCATCTGTTGTTTGATACTATAAAAAACCTTAATAAAGAATAACTAATTATAATTGGTTAAAACCAAAAAAATTCAAAGTATTATCCCTTTTTTGATTAACTTGAAATCAACATGAACCACCGGTTCTTGCTGCAGATGCACTTCTGGAAGTCCCACTATTTGTTATTTTTGTCTGCCTGAAATATCAACTTAACATCAGATGCTGCTGCAATACCATTCACCGTACCTCTCACCGCATTATATCTGTAAAGGAAATATCATTTTTCATGCAGAGGCAGACTAATCCTCCAAATAAATATTGCAATTGGTAATATGTAAGGAATTCAGAAGGTAAAATATGAATAGAATTACTCTTTTTTCTAAATTCTGTATTTAAAAACTCCTGCTTCTGTTCTCTGGATAGAGTAAAGTTGCAGGAGTTCGTGGGAATAATTTTTCTTTATTTTTGTTTTTAGAATCTTGAAGTGTGATTTTAGTTCATCTAAAGTTTGGTGACGATTAAGTAACCATAATTATCACTCCCATTTGGAATATTCATTTGACACGTTTGGGTATTATAGCTGTCTCCTCCAGCATAATTAACAAACAACGCTACTTTTTCATTTACTGCCGTACTTTGATAGGCAACAATAAGCTTCTGTGGATTAGCATACGCATAACTGCTGGTATGAATTCCTCCTGTCGCATTTCTTCGAGCAATCGCATAATCTCTGAAAATTGTATTGGTAGAATAAGCAGAACTTCCATTACCGGCTGTAGCAAATATGGTATTGATAGCAATCTGACCAGTATTAGATGATGTTGTTGGCAGTCCGGTACAAAATGCTGTCTGATACATCTCAAAAAGATATACACCAGGTTCGGGAATCGTTAGATAACTTATATTGCTGACAGATTGTGAATTGACAGTTCCCGAAACATCTGTTCCGAATCCAAAACCTGTTGTATTACCTTTAACATCTCCTCCTGCAGGAAAAGGAATATTGGTATACATATTTGTATTATAAAGCGAAAAGTTACCAAAGGATGAACTGCGTTTAAAATAAAAATACTGAATTGTTGCAGGCTTAACCTTAGCAGCACCACTAGCATCAACAGCAAGAGGACTGTAAGGAGAAGACAAAACAGGCAGATTTTCATGTTTTACCTCAGTTTTTATATGCAGTAAATCAGTAGGTAGAGATATACCTGTATTAATTCCTAGGTACCCATTATTTTGGAGTTTAAATAATTCTGATCCATCTGAGTTATTAATTTCCAGAGCTTTAGTTGTCAAATCATTCCCTTTTGAAATAATATCTAATGCTGCTGAAGGATTACTGATATTGATTCCCACCTGTCCCCAAACTTCAGCACTGACTGAAGTTAAAATTATTAAAAATATCTTTTTCATAATTAGTGAATCATAATTTGGAAATATTCATTGTTATTTTATTGGATAAACCAGGAGGAGCAGCAAAGGCACACACATTTGTGGGAAAGCTATCACCAAAACCATAATTTACAAAAAGGGCAATTTTTTCATTTGCTGCTGTAGTTTCAAATACTAGAAAAACAGTGTGGGGAAGTGGAAAATTATAAGGCCCTGTAATTACCGCACCAGTATCATTTCTTCTGGGTAAACCATTGTAACGGACTACTGCTAACCTATTGTAGCTCGTACTAGCTGAAGATGCTTTGAATAGAGCTGTTCCTATTCCCAACATCCCATTGGATGAATCAGTAGGACTTCCAGTGCAATTGGTATAGTAATTTAAATTTATTTTATAAACCCCAGGCTCCGGAAAATTGATATATCTTACATTTGAGGATGAAATTACGGTACTGTTAACATTTAAAGAGGCAGAAGCGTCAGTACCAAATCCTGTATTAATAGTATTGGTAACAGCCTGTGCAGAAGTAAGAGGGATATTGGTATAAACACCGATATCTGAAAGTTGGAAACCAGAAGTAGTAACTGTTGACGCCATTGCCATATAAAGGTATTTCGTAGGCTCTGGAACGTAGGTTCCAACTGTACCATCATCTTTGATAGCAAGAGGAGATAAACTTCCGGAAACAACAGGTAAGTTTTCATACCTTACACTTCCGTTGGTATGCAGTTTTGCAGTGGGATTAGAAACATTAATCCCGACATTTCCATTATCAAGAACTGTCAGAAGTTCTGTTCCATTGGAATTACTTATTTCAAGTGCTTTAGTCGCATTTGTATTTCCCTTAGATTTAATATCTAACATGGCGCTGGGAGTCACCTCATTAATACCAACTTGCGCAATCGTAGTAGCTGATAGTAATATACTTGCAAAAAATACTGTTTTTTTCATATATGCTGTTTTAGAGTTTGTAAAATATGAGGGGGTATTAAAAAGTAGATCTATCTTAGTCTATCTCTATAAAAATAGTATAGAATAGATATGGAAAAAGTAAACTAACTACATGTTTACATCTTCTTGTCAAATGTATTGTAATATCACAAAAAAATCTACACTGCATTTGCACTGCAACAAATAAACAACTGAATATAAGCACTTTACCCAAAAGCGAATTATTATTTTCTTTCCAAATCATTAGGATTAATTCAATGGAAGGAGTATCCCAAATCCCATAGTTGCAGCAGTAGGATTACAAATTAGTACATTGTATGATCACAATATGGTTTCTACAAAATAGGAAATAGATTAGTATACATTTGGAATAATCTATGAAATAACAGGTTACTTTCAAGCCATATAGACAAAAAGTAATGCAGGAAACATTGGTAAAAAGTTTTGTCAAAAACTAATTTTGACTCCCAGTAAAAGCATTGTGCCGTTTTACAAGTGAAACATGATCCTTTAATTAATGTTCCAAAATCCATTTGTTAAAATCTATGTCCTTTGGAAGCTCAAGTTTCTTTCTTAACCTGTATTTTTTAGATTCAACAGTCCTTAATGAGACGTGGTCATAATCAGCAATTTGTTTATTGGAAAAGTTCAATTTGATAAATGCACATAATCGTAAATCATTTGAAGTAAGCTGACTATACTTAGAAGTAAGATGGTTACAAAATTCAGGATACAATTCCTTAAAACGATTCATAAAAGAAGGATCAGAATTTTTCACAAGTTGAATCAGTTCATCATGGACGTTGCTAAGCTTTCTTCTGAGCTCTTGAGATTCCTGCACTTTTTGATTTATTAAAAAATCTTTTAGCTTTTCTCGCTTTTTTAACTCATCACGAATCAAGTAAATAGCTACGATACTCATGATTAAAATACTTACAATAATATAGTAAAAATAAAATTTATTACCTTTTTCTTTTTTCAACTCCTCATCAAGAATTTTTTCAATTACAATGTTGGTAACAGTTTCCTCCTCAGTTCTTAGACTATCACGTAGCTGAGAGTACTTCAATACAAATTCTTGTTCTTTTTCCTTATTATTAAGTCCTTTATAAGCTTCAGAAATTAGCTCATATGATTCCAAATTTCTTTTTCGCAGATTGGCTTTAGTAGTAATTTTTAATGAATTAAATAGATAATCCAGAGCTTTATCATAATGTTTTTTTTTGATATTTAGTTTACCAAAAGCCCGCAATACGTTAGCCTTTCCCTCAATAGGAATCTCTTTTATAAACAATAAATCATTAGCTTTATTGATAAAAAATTCGGCTGAATCAATATTTTGTTTTTGAAAATGCCTATTGGCAATAGTTATAAACAGCATGGGCATGGGAGACTGCATGCACTTTTTTTCATTACTATATACTGAATCCATTATCCCTAGCGCCTGAAAGCTATTTCTTTTCCAATCATATATATTATATAGTCTCTTTTCTCTCGACTTTTTATCTTCAATTCTTTGTGCACATTCAAATGCAATATCAAAGCTTCTTATCGCTTGTGAATGTAGATGAAGGAAATTGTAATTGACACCATAGACGAAATATAGATACGCTAGTAAGTTATTATCTTCGTCTTTATTGAGTTCTTTTTTAGCAATTTCTAAAAAATCAAGGCTCATTTTGTTTTTATTAAATACAGTCAGAGCATAAGCAATATTAATGTTCCCTCTTATTTCTCCTTTTTTATAGTTCTGTTTCCTAGCTGCTTCAAGGTACTTTCTTTCTTGTAAAATTATTTTTTTAAAATCACCATTTCTCAACAGTTTACCAAAAACCTCTGTCTGTAAACTGTCAATATCATGTATCTTGGATTGTGACTTATATTCTAAAAAAGAAAAAATGACCCCTAAAAAAAATACTTTTCTAAAATAAATCATACCAATAAATAAAGTTGAATTCATACTTTACAAAGTTGTTTTTACTCCATTTATTGATAAGGAATGTTGATCCAGTACAGTTGATCCTGAACAATATTTATAGCTACTAAAGGAAGATAGTATTATTTTTTCCATACACTTTTTGACCTCAAATATATAATATTTTACTTTGTTTTTAATTTATATCATTTTTTTCATTAAAAAAAGACTATAAATTAATTTTATTCTAAATAAAAATGATTTTAAATTAATTTTTTACTAAAAAAAACCAGCAAATCACAAGTATATTGGGTATACATGAAATGGTAAAAAGTAAATTCCATCAATACTTCTTATTAAGGATGTATAGCAGCATCTTTTGTATATTATCTTATGGGTGAGCTGTTATTTTAAAATGCAGTATGAACAATATATATCCAAGTTCTTTTACTCTATGATTTAAAAACAGGTAATAATTTAGAAAGGGTAAAGCAGAAGATTCGAATGGACACTATACAGTAAGGAAAAGATTTTTTTCTGCCAAATATTCGATGAAATGGTAAATTATGAGCACATAGCAACAATGACTGCCCAGGTATCTACTAAGACCTAGTATTGATGATATTATATAATTCATAGTGCAGTTACATTTTTTCAGAGAAAAAATTCTTAATATTGATACATAACATTCCACAGACTAAATATTATAGCATAAAAAGTAAAGTTTTACTCCTGACACATCATTATATGTTTTTAGAAGCGACTATTCTGTCTGCTAAATGTCTGCAGAGAAAATATCAGTTCCTACACAGGAGCAGTTCAATCTGAGACGCGGCTATTTTAATTACCATACATGAAAAATTCTTCCTTTGAAAAATTTACCACAGAGATTAAATAAAAAGATTGTTCTGGACGTCGGGAAGGCCTTCTCAACTATGAAAGAGCTATTTTACTATATAAAATTAAGGACTGCGATTTGCTATAAAAAATATACCAATTAATTCTCTTTAATAGTATATTGTATCCCTAAAAACTATTTAATTATGTCCGTTAAGCATAATGTTCAAAACCAAAGCAAAAAAATCAAAAAATTTTTCGGACTACTAGGTCCTGGATTGACAACAGGGGCTGCTGATGATGATCCTTCGGGAATTGCTACATACTCTCAGACAGGGGCTCAATTCGGTTATGGGCAGCTATGGACCGCACTCTATATGCTACCATTTATGATCGCAGTACAGGAAGCCTGTGCAAGAATAGGAATGGTTACTGGTAAAGGATTAACAGGCGTAATTAAAGAACATTACAGTAAAAAAATCCTATATAGCTCGGTAGGGCTCGTTGTTATTGCTAACACAATTAATATAGGAGCGGATATAGGAGCCATGGCGGCAGCGGCACAATTAATTATTCCTGCCGATATTGTTATCCTAATGCTGTTGTTTACTGTTAGCATACTTACTTTAGAGATTTTTACCAGTTATCGTGTATATTCAAAAGTTCTTAAGTGGCTGGCATTATCACTTCTTGCCTACCCTCTTACAGCTTTCATGATTGATCAGCCATGGAAAGAAGTACTAAAAGCCTCTATGGTTCCTCATTTCGAATTTTCTTTCAATTTTCTGTTCATAATCACAGGAGTATTTGGGACGACTATTACACCTTATATGTTTTTTTGGCAAGCATCTCAGGAAGTAGAAGAAGAAAATAAAAGAGGTCTGATTCAAGATGGAAAGCCCAGCATCGGCTGGCGCCACATTCATGCGATGAGAAAAGATAATAATATAGGGATGATTATCTCTGAGTTTACTACATGGTGTATTATTTTGGTTGGAGGAACCGTTTTACACAGCGCTCATATAACAGATATTAATACTGCCGCTGATGCAGCAAAGGCTTTAGAACCTTTAGTTCAATCATTTCCCAATTCCGGATTGATATCAAAAATTATATTTGCAATTGGTATCATTGGCTTGGGACTACTTGCTGTTCCAGTTCTATCAGGATCAGCATCTTATGCAGTTTCGGAAGCTCTCAACTGGAATGCAAGTTTAGATCTGAAATTTACCAAAGCAAAAGGCTTTTATATGGTCATTATTATTTCTACACTTATTGGCCTTTGCATGAATTTTATTGGGATTAATCCAGTGAAAGCCCTTATTTACACAGCAGTTCTCAATGGTGTAGCTGCCGTACCCCTCTTGTTTCTTATTATCCGGATATCTGCAAGTGAACACATTATGGGAGAATTCAAAAGCAGATGGCTGTCAAAAAGCTTATTATGGGCAACTTTTTTCTTCATGGCTGCTGCATCAATTGCTATGTTTTTTACGATCTAAATAGATCGGTAAATATAATAGAAACAGCTAATACTGAACAATTTATATATAATTTAATATCTGCAGTATTTGAGCATGATATTGGTTTTCCCTGTGACTAACGAAATCGTGATGATTAAAAGCAATAGTTCCAGGAGAACGGTCGATTTGATGTTGATCCCCCACTTCATCCGTATTCCGCGGATTACCGATATGACCGCAATGGCTGAAATGCTCAGTCCTATTGTTATGAATAATTTCTGAGACGTCTCTGTTAATTGAGAAAAAAGCAAAAGATAAAAGTCCATTGACGTATGCTCAACATCAATACAGAGATGAAATCTCTTAAATTTATTTTGATAAAAAATAGATTTGTAATTTTTGTTTAAATGTGTTCAGTCGAACCATTAGCAAAAAACTAAAAAGATCTCTACAGGTCTTATTTTATAATCTTCCTCAACTGTTTTTTGATATTATATTACTCTTTAAATGAGTATTCATCATATAACTTATTAATGAGTTCATCGGAGCTAATATTTCGTGCGAAAATAGGATAATGAAAACGATCCAGTTTGTTGAGGATACGAATCAGATCCATTTTTTCATTATGATTAAGATTCCCCGCAACAATATTGGTAGCCTGACGAATTTTTTTCATTTGCTTTTCCAGGATCGCTTTTCCCCTATCAGAAATACGGATCAGTTTACTTCGTTTATCCAAATCAGAATCTGTCTGTTCGATCAGTCCCTGACGCAGAAGTCTTGCGATGATCAGCATGCCAACTGGCTTATCGTGAATATTTTTTTTGATGAGCGCCATCTTAGTCATCTCTCCAAAAGCTTTTAGATTAATCAGGTAAATAAAGTCTTCCTGGGTAGAAAATTCAGAATCTGTGATAGCTGACTTTGAATAAGTCTTAGCATATCGGTTAAGATGGACAAGTAATGTACTAATTGCACTTTCGGCTGTTCTTCCATTCTCTTTTCCTTCCCAGTATGGCTCAGCAGCATCACACACAGACTCGGCATTCTCTTTACCGGAAACCCACAGTTTAAAACCCTCAATAGTGGGCGGATAGGAATTCTGAGATGTTTTATTATCTGATTCGAATTGCTCAAGAAGAGTCATAAAGTCTTTGATAAGGGTAAAATTCATTTCAATTAAAATACTTTACAAATATACCTGCTTTTAATTTAATCTATATTTTTTTACTCAAATGTATAAATTTGATTTTTTACATCTATTAGTAAACGATACCGACAGAAAAAATAAAACTCCCTTTATTTTTCTATTAAGGCATTTACAGTAAAAGCTTCATGAATTCACAAATCAAAAATAGAACACAAATAAACTATATTTAATTATTATATAAACTGTCCGAAACTTTAAAAGCTCCGGACAGTTGATGTCTTAAATTAACATTAATTGGTCTTTTTTCTCCATTCAGCCTTCACATCTTCAGCAGCATCTTTAGTGCTTTCCCAGGCATCATCAGCTTTATCCTTAATATCTTCCCAGGCATCTGAAATGTTTGACTTCACCCTTTCTAACCAGTCTTCATGAGAAGCTTCCTGATCATTATCTCTTTTTTCATTGATATAGTCTTTAGCTTTATCCCCTAACTCGCTGATCTTCCATTTTGCATTATCAGCCGCATTTTTTAAAGAGTTTTCTGCTTCATTAACTGCATTTTCTGCTTTGTTGTAATCTGAATTATTCATAATAATATATTTAAGTAATTTGGTATATAAATAAACAATGTTTATGCCTAAAAATCATTTATAATGTTAAACTTTCTTAAAGTTTTAAGCCACTATCGGAGAACTCATTTTAATTTTGGATACTTACCTCATATCCAAGACCATAAGAATTAAGTTATCCGATTTTCAATCCTAATCATAGCTTAATGCAAAGAACAGGTCATTTACTTCTGCTAAGCTTCTTAATCATTCCCTTAAAAATAATCTCATGAAACGGAAGCACCATCAACCAATATATCCTACCCCATAAACCTTTTGGACGAAATACAGCTTTCTGCCATATTTTATTTTTATAAATCTTAAACATAAGCCAGGCTTCTCCGGGAAGTTTCATTTCAGCGAGTAAGATAAGCTTTCCCTCATTGCGGTTGGCATACAACACCCTCCAAAAGTCTAGGGCATCCCCTTCTTTAAGATCTGAAGGGTGTCTTCTTCCTCTTCTGAGTCCAGGGCCACCAGCAAGTTTATCAAGAAAGCCTCTTATTTTCCAGAAACCCTGGGCATACCATCCGTTTTTACCACCCAGCTCAAAAATCTTATTGATACAATCTTCCCTGTTATCGTATTCTTCACTTCTGAGATCGGTAAAACAGCCGTATTTGGGAACATCCTGATATTCTTTTAAAGTAGAATCATTTCGGCTGCTGACAAAACTGTCTTTCCAGCTCGACACGATTTCATTGGCCTGAATTTTTGTCAGTGTTCTTTTAAGTGCAGTCTCATAGGAAAACGGCTGTACGTTTGTAATTGATTTAATCAGAGCCAGATTTTCAGGTCTGCAGACAACTTCTATTTTCATACTTCCCACAAGAGCCTTTGCCAGATGATAAGAAGTTGAAGTAATAAAATAGAGCCAGTAAGAAGAAAGCTTTGGAGTCATTACCGGAAGGGTAAAAATAGTCCTTTTCAATCCTCTTACCTTCGCAAACTTCAACAGCATATCTTTATAGGTAAGCACATCATCACACCCGATATCAAAATCTTTCTGATAAGCTTTCTCTTTAAACAAAACAAAAATCAGAAAATCGAGAACGTTAGCAATTCCTATTGGCTGGCATTTAGTGTAAAGCCATTTAGGAGCTACCATCAACGGCAATTTTTCAACGAGGTCTCTTATAATTTCAAAAGAAGCACTTCCTGAGCCAATAATAATACCTGCCCGAAGAACGGTGGCAGGAACTCTACAATCCATAAGAATTTTCTCAACCTGATATCGCGAACTTAAATGTTTTGAAAGTTGTTTTTCATTGACCAGACCGGAAAGGTATACTATATGCCTGCAATGTGTCTTTTCTATATATTCTGAAAAATTACGGGCACATTTCTTTTCCAAATCTTCATAATCTTCATTTGTACTCATGGAATGCATTAAATAATATGCTCCATCAATATCTTCAGGAATATTCTGTAATGTTTCCGGTTGTAAAAAATCGACTTCAATAACTTCAACAAGCTTATCATCAATATTTGCCGTGAAACGATTGATATCCCTGCAGCAGCATACTACTTTATATCCTTGTGCAGCAATGACACTAATCATTCTTTTACCAATATATCCGGTAGCACCGGTAAGCAGTATTTTTTCCATGATGACGGGATTTAAATGTATAATTAAAAAGTATTACCCTTCAGGTATGACATTATATCTTCTCCAAAAGATGACCAAAATAATCCTTTTTCCTAACGAGATAGCTTTCATTTACCCCATTAGGATCAATTTCTAAGGGAATTCTACTATTAAGTTTGATGCTGCTGTTCTCAACAGATTTGATCTTTTCCGGATTGTTGGTCAGCAGATTTATTTCTCTGATATTTAAAATATCAAGCATTTCAACTGCGATATCAAAGTTTCTTCCGTCTGCCGGCAAGCCGAGTTTCAAATTGGCTTCAACGGTATCTAACCCTTTTTCCTGAAGTTCATAAGCCTTCAGTTTATTGATAATTCCAATATTTCTTCCTTCCTGTCTGAGGTAAACAATAACTCCCCCATATTCAGACATATATTTCATAGCAGCATCCAGCTGTTGTCCGCATTCACATTTTTTTGAATGAAAGACTTCTCCGGTAATACATTCTGAGTGAAAACGGACATTGACTACCTTATTAAAATCAGTATTTTCCGCCACTAAAACCAAATGGGGGCTCCAGTTTTCTTCATTTTCTGAAAATGCATACATCGTGAATAACCCGTAATCTGTAGGGATTTTTGATTGTGCCTGTATTTTAAGCATAAGTTCGATTTTAATTTTAAATTAATTGATCATCTATTTGTCAAACGGACTTTCTTTATCCTGTTTCACCCAGATGAGCTTTGAGGTATCATATCCTATTTCCTGTGCTTTGATCATAAATTTCTGTTTTATATTTTCGGGTATATTTTTTTCACGGGAAAGAATCCACAGGTAATCTAAATTTTTCCCGGCAACCAATGCATATTTGTAATCTTCAAGTGCAACAACATTATATCCTGCATAAAAAGGCCCGAAAAAGCTTACCTTCAATGCAGCAGTATTCTTGTCTCCTCTAAATTTGGCGGTACCATTAACAGAAACCCATTCCTTCTTTTTAAAATTATATCCGCTGTTGGTTACATTCACACTTCCATCCGCATTAAGACTGTACTGAGCCATTGCATTATCAAGATCTTTTTCAAAACGATAATCAAATCTGGCAATTTCATACCATGTTCCTAAATACCTGTTGACATCAAACTGATTGACTGGTTGTGCTTTTTCAGGCATAGAAGAGCATGAACTAAGAATATTTAATAATCCGAAGCTCATTAACAAGGTGAAAATTATTCTATTTTTCATTTTTAGTTATTTTTTTAAAGAAATAAATATTGAGTAAAAACTGGCTGTATCCGTAAACGGCATCTTCAATAGGGATAGTGCCCATCCTGATCCCCAAAAAATCATCAGGATTATAGTTAACAACTGGTGAAGGAATTATAGAGCCCGTCAGTATTCCATTCACTGCGAAAAATCCGGGCATCAAAACCAGATAGACAAAACTTGCTCTTGCAATCCATTCTTTTTTAGCAATAAAATGCAGATAGCAAAGGGTGATTAACGTTACAATAACTGTAAGCAAAGTATATATTCTCTCATAGTAAAGAAGTCCTGCCACACAGAGAACAATAACAGCCGTAAACACAATGAGATTATTAAATACATTAACCCATGCCAGCTTAAAAAATTTTTCAAGGCAATAGTAAGTAAAGACACAGGCAAAGGGAATACAGTAAAAGAACAGCCATTCTTCAATAGGAAGTCCTGAAATTTTAACTCCTAATGTATATCTGTAATCAAACCACCATACCCCTTTTCCGGTGAACCATATATCCCACACAATAAAAGGAATGGCCACAATGGTAGACGAGAGCAAAAATTTTCCGAAAAGTTTGTTAAACTGTATTCTTCTGTCAAAAGAAGCCAAAAAGCAAATAATGACCGTGAAAAAATTAATCAGTATGTAAGTATATTGCATCATTTTTTGTTGAAATACATTTTAAAATAGATCATGGGAACCCACAAAAAGCCAAAGCACTCTCCTTCTTCTTTTCCCAAATGCTTGTGATGCTGCTTATGAGCACGTCTTATAGCAAGCAAATAGGGATTTTTCGTTTTGGTCAACACCTTTGCTCTCTGATGAATAAAAATATCATGAACAAAGAAATAAGCCATCCCATAAAGACTTATACCCAAGCCAATGAAAAACCAATAACTGAATTCCTGACGTACTCCTAAATATAATAAAGCAATTGCAGGACTGGCAAAAATGAAAAAAAACAGATCATTCCTCTCCAGTTTCCCGTTATGGCTGTGATCATGATGATCACGGTGCAGGCCCCACAGAAAACCATGCATAATATATCTGTGGATCAGCCATGTGGCGCCTTCCATAGAAATAAAAACACTCAAAACGATCAGAAAATTCATATTTAATTATGTTTACTGTTAAAAAGATCATTTAAAACCCTATACCGGAAATCGAAAATACTATTGAGTTTTTCTTCAACAAATAACCCGTGAGCCAACCTTCCTAAAATGCCCAGCGGGAGCTCATAATCTACAGTATCTTTCATTAATATTCCATTCTTATCAGGAATAAACTCATGAAAATGATTCCAATATTTATAAGGTCCCTCTTTCTGAAAGTCCGTAAAGTTCTTATAGTCATCTACCTGACTGATAATTGTTTTCCACTTCATTGGAATTCCCAATACAGGAGAAACTGTATAATCTATTTCCATTCCTTCAAAAATAGATTCATCCTGAATATCTGAAAGAACTACAAAATTCATGTTTTCAGGGGTTATTTCGGATAAGTTATGAGGGGATGAAAAGAATTTCCATGCCGTCTCAATAGTACACTTCAAACGTTGTTCTCTGTATAATCTGTACATCATTTATTTTTTTATTGATATGAAAGCTCTAAAAAGTTCCTTTTAAACAGTATATGTATTAGAAATAAGCAGATTTGTATCTTATATAGCTTTTAAATGCAACCAACAGCTTCTGTGAATTCGCAATCCTGATTCTCTGCTGCAAAATATGCTGAGAACTTGTTTTCTTTATCTTTTCAAATAACAGCAGATAGTATCTGTATGCCAGATACACTCCGAACATGGAAGAGCTTGGTAACTTCTTAATTCCCTGTAATGCCTCCTTAAATTCATCTTCAATTTCTTTTTCAATCTGGGCTTTAACCGTATTATCGAAGACAGACATATTCAGAGACGGGAAATAGGTTCTTCCCAAAATCTGATAATCATCTTTCAGATCCCTTAAAAAATTTACCTTTTGAAAAGCAGACCCCAGCTTCATGGCAAAAGGTTTAAGTTTTTCAAATTGCTGTTTATCACCTTCTGTAAATATCTGCAGGCACATGAGACCTACCACTTCTGCAGAACCGTAGATATACTCATTGTAAAGATCGGAGTTGTAGTCTATTTTTTGCAGATCCATTTCCATACTATGCAAAAACTGATCGATCAATTGAATATTAATATCATACTGACGCACAGTTTCCTGAAATGAATGTAAAATAGGATTGAGTGATATACCGTCTTCCAGCGCATCATAAGTTTCAGCCTTTAATCTTTTCAAAAGTTTCTCTTTATCATACCCATGAAAACTATCAACAATTTCATCTGTAAGGCGCACATACCCATAAACAGCATAAACAGCAGGTCTGATAGAAGGCTTCAGAGCCAATATTCCTAATGAAAAACTGGTACTGTATTTTTGAGTCGTATACTTACTGACCTCGTAAGACAACTCATCAAACAATTTTTTCATATTATTTTATTTTTAGTTTATTAACCTCTTCTGCTACAATCTTTCCAGAAATAACTGCCGGGGGAACTCCTGGTCCCGGAACTGTTAACTGTCCCGTATAAAAAAGATTTCGGATCTTTCTGTTTCTTATTTTGGGTTTTAAAACAGCCGTCTGCGATAAGGTATTGGACAATCCATAGGCATTTCCCTGATAGGCATTATAATCCGAAACAAAATCACTTACACAATAACTTTTTTTATATTCAATTCTGGAACTCAGACTGGTTTCACCAGTATGTTTTTCAATTCTCTCAAGCATTTCTTTCAGGTATTCTTCTCTTACAGCTTCTTCATCATTTATTCCTGGTGCCAGGGGCAGCAATAAAAAAAGATTTTCACATCCTTCAGGAGCTACATCCGGATCAGTTTTTGAAGGGCAGCACGCATAAAAAAGTGGTTTAGAAGGCCATTTCTTATTGATATAAATACAGTCTATATGATCATCAAGCTTATTTTCAAAAAACAGAGTATGATGTTTTACATGAGAAATTTTCCCTTTGATTCCCAGGTAATAAATCAGACATGAAGGAGCAAAGGTTCTTGTTTTCCAATAGGCATCTTTATAGTTCCTGAGTGACTTGGGAATTAATGTTTCTGTATGATGGTAATCCGATGATGCAATCACGGCATCAAATTCATAATCTTTACCATCTGTTGTTATTGAGACTACTTTCCCATTTTTTGTATTGATTTTCTGCACCTCATGATTAAAATGAAAAGTCACCCCCTGTTTTTCAGCAACGTCTTTCATGCCCAAAACAAGCTGATAAAATCCTCCCATCGGGTATTTCGTCCCCAATACATATCCCCCATAATTCATAAGACTATAAAGTGCGGGAATATTCTGGGGTGAGGCACCAAGGAATATAACCGGGAATTCCATCAGGGATCTGAGCTTAGAATCGGAAAAATAACCAGAAACATATTTCCTGAAATTGCTCAAAAGATCAAGCTTCAGTGCACTGCCCGCTATTTTTAAAGAAGCAAATTCCAACCAGTTATAACATGGTTTTGTTACAAAGTCTTTCATTCCTACCTCATACTTGAATTTGGCAGACTGCATAAATTTATCATATTGCTTAGCAGCTCCGGGTTCTATCTTTTCAAATAACTCACGGATGTCATCATTTTTCTCAGGAATTGAAACTTTTTCTTCTGAAAAAATCATTTCAAACTGAGGATTCAAAGAGACCAGTTCAAAAAAATCGGATGCTTTAGAATCAAAATCAGCGAAAAAACCTTCAATAATGTCCGGCATCCAGTACCAGCTTGGTCCCATATCAAAAACATAGCCTTCTTCAGTCTTAAATTGTCTTGCGCGGCCCCCAGGCTGGTCGTGCTTCTCAAATACATGTACTTCATTTCCTGATTTTGCCGCATAGGCTGCAGCAGACAGCCCGGAAAATCCAGAACCTATAACCGCAATTCTCTTTCTTGAGTTTTCAGTACTCATCGTTATTTATTTAATAGTTTTCCAAAGACACTTTTATGGTTGATTCAGTTCAGTTTTTTATACGCAGTATCCAAAAGATCTCTTGCATCCAGATTCATGTGGTAAAAAGAATCATGAAAATCATCCAGTTTAGAGAGTATCGTAATAAGCAGCATTTGTTCAGAATGAGTAAGGTTTCCTACTACAACATTTGAGGCTTTACGGATTTCATCCATATTTTCATCCAGTACAGTAAGCCCTTTCCCAGTTATACGAATACGCTTTGTTCGTTTATCTTTTTCAGAGACTGTTTGTCCAACCCAACCATGATGAATTAATCGGTTAATAATAAGTATGCCTGAAGATTTCTCATGCACATTATGTCTTATCAATTCCATTTTCGTCATCTCTCCCATCGTTTTCAGACCGATCAGATAAATAAAATCATCCTGGCTTGAAAAAGCTGAATTACCAATTGATCTGGAATAAGTTTTTGCATACCTCCCCATTCTTATTAATAATGTATTAATGATACTATCAGAACTTCTTCCCGATTCTTTACCTATCCAAGATGGATCTGCTGATTCAGAAGTATTTTTATAGGAAGAATTAATCCACTCCATAAAGCCATGAAGATCGTTACTGTATAACGCCTCACTTTCATTTTGCTCCATAAATTGCTGAACAAGTTCTATAACTGCTTTTATAAGATCAAAATTCATAACTTATATATTAGTATACAAATATACTTATAATAGTATATAAATATACTATTATTTTATTTTATTTTAAATCTTAAGAATTACAACGTGGAGATTTAAAGATTTACTTCTAAAAGAAGAGCAGATACAATAAAATATAAAACACTAAAAAACAACAATTTAAACATTAAAAAAAAGTTAAAAAACATATAATAATGAAAGGGAGATTAACAAACAATAGTATATTTATAAACCTAAATATATTTTTAATATAAAATTTGATAAATAAGAAACACTTTAATGCAGCCTAAAGCGATATTGAAAAACTTTGTAAAAAGACTTAATATCTACTAAAATAGGGAAGAAAAAAAACAGTACAATGAAGACAATAAAAGCCATAGGAAAGTACATTATACCACTTTTAGTTATACTAATTTTTTGAAACTAACTTTTAAGCAAATCTCAAATTAAATTACAAGATATTTCCAGAGAGAAATGGATTTAGTAATTCTTTTTTAATTTAGCTTAATCGAACCAAATCATCTATAAAAGTGTTTGAAGATATGCTAGCCAAGGTCACTTAAAGAGACAACTGTCAAATAGTTGTCTCTTTTTTTTGACATAAAAATCTCTATAACACTCATTTTAGGTGTTTGAAAACTTCTGGAAGTTTACATTTTATTTTGTCTACGAAAGTTTCCTGGAGTTTGACCTGTTCGATTTTTAAAAAACTTTGAAAAATTAGAAGGATCATAGGTGAATTTTCTAGCTACTTCAGCAATGGATACATCTTCTTTAAGTAATATTTCTTTTGTTATTTTTATGATTTTAACATCGTAGAAATAGCTGGGATGATTTCCAAACTCATGTTGAATAATATTTATAAGATGTTTATGAGAAACTGCCAATTCTGAAGCAATCTGGCTCAAACCCATGAAATCGGTTGTCCTTGCCGAAATAACATCATCTATATGACGATCTAAAAACTCAAAATATTTCTTTGAAATTTCTTCATTTCTACTTTTCTTTTTTCCTTCATCCATGTTGTTTTTCTTTGTAACTAGATTCTCTTGACTGAAAACCTTTGGGAATTATAAAAATTATCATTTGTAAGTATCAGATAATCAAACGAAAACACCCATCAGAGTCGTAATTATAAAAAGACTAGATTTTTTCCGATTTTATTTCTTGGGTTTTGGTCATATGATTATAGGTTAATACATGGCAATATTAACATCAACATCCCTTTCTAACAAATGTTGTATGTGATGATTTCTGAATTATTCCAAACAAAATTTATTCAGCCATTAATATTTTACAAAAAATAAAAACTGATTATCAAGCACATATATTTCTACTGGATAGATAGATACATAACAACTCTCTATTATTAAACCGTTTCTCTTTACCAATCGTAATGTGATAAACCTCAATAAATAGAAAATGCGAAGTTCCATGAAACATCGCATTATTATAAACTCAAAGTTTTTATGGGATAAAGTACCCTAAAAACTATACAGCAACTTTCAATTGCTCTACAAAATAAGAAGGCGTAAAACCTGTTTGCTGTTTAAAAGCATTCACAAATACCCTTGGTGTAGCATATCCGCACTCCTCTGCCAGGTAAGTAATCTTGTACTCTCTGTAAACTGGGTTTTCATACAGCATTTTAATGATATAATTGATTCGAAGTTCGTTGATATAACTAGTGAAATTATGGTTCTTATAAGTTTTTATGACTTCTGAAAGATACTTTGGATTAGTCACTAAACTACTAGCCATCCAGGTAAGGCTCACCTCCTTTCTCAGATATTTCTTTGAACCCTCAAATTTTTCAAGCTTCAGAAGTAAGGCTTTCATCGTTTCATCAGTAATGGTAACAGAAGGTTTCACTTTATTATTTTCATTATTCTTTTCAGATGCTGACTCCAATTTATTGTTCTCGTTTTCAATCTGTATTTTAGCAATCAGATCATCATACTTCTTATGAATAATCTTGTTGCTGCGTCTTCGGTACATCAACATTCCGCCTGTTATAAGGATAAGAATCGTAAAAGAAATAACAGCAATACTCTTTATTTTTTTATCGCCATTGCTTTTTGTTTCTGAAATTATCTTTTTAACGGGAGCTTCCACGGCATCTTTTTCTGCGGAATTAATACTGTCATTCAGTTTTGAAAAAAGATCGAGGTATTTTTGAGAGGTTGAATTTTCTCCAACACTCAGATAAGATTTTGCCAATACCATATACCCCACTCTTCGATTATAAGGCATACTGCTGGATTTTTCCAAAGCCAGCATTCTCTCTCCGTATTCTATGGCCATCCTGTACTCTTTTTTCATATGATAAAATTCCTGAAGCGCCTGATATAAATCTATTTTTGTATTGGGAAGTACATCTCCTTTAAGTAAATCAAACTGTTTTAAAGCTTCCATAAAATAAAATTCAGAGAGTTTCACATTCCTATCTTTATTTTTGCTGTTTCTATAGTGTATCCCTAAGTTCATATTGATTGATACCAACATGTCTATTTTTTTTTCTAAAGGAATGTCTTTACTCTTATTACTTATTTGTAAAGCCTCTTCCCTGCTTTTTTCCAGATAATACTCCACTTTTTCATTTGATCGATCCTGGTAGTATGGAGTCATATTATAATAAACCAAAGAAGCCTGATAATGTCTCCGATCCGGCTCTGCAATAAGTTTCACATATTTTACAGCAGCTTCGTGCTCCTTTAAACTCTCATCATACATGCCCAGATCATCATAAGCAGCACCTCTTCTACTGCATAAAGAAGATAAGGATTCATAATCTTTTAGCCTCATCGCCAACTCTATGGCCCTGTTTGATATTTCCAACGTTTTTTTGTAGTCATAAGCATTGAAATAGAACATCATAATACTTTTTGTGGCATTCAGTTCTCCTTTTTCACATCCTACAGACTTAGCGAGATCATTAGCTTTTTGAAACAATCCGAGAGCTTCTTTACTTTTCCCATCGTTGTCAAGAGATGTTCCCTTGTCAATCAATTTATCAATTTCTTTATTTCCGGGACATAAAACTGTTTCTGCCTTTGTTATGGAGGAACTAAAGAAAAATAATAGGGTAATAAAAACGGTATACAATCTCTGAAAAAACTGATTCCTGTCTTCCCAAACAAACCAAGATATTTTTTTAGCCATAAGGTTATGTTTTATAATGAATTAGTATTTTTATTATTCTGAAAGTCAAAAAATAGTATATTATTCAAAATGTCTATTAAAAGTCTAGATAATTTAACTGTCAATACATTGACTTTATGCGGAGGCTTTCAATTGTTCCACAAAGTAAGAAGGTGTAAAGCCTGTTTCTTTTTTGAAGGCATTAACGAATACCCTTGGGGTTGTATATCCACACTCTTCTGCCAAATAAGTTATTTTATATTCCCTGTAGATGGGATTATCATACAGCTTCCTTACAATATAGTTGATACGAAGTTCGTTGATATAGCTGGTAAAATTATGGTTCCTATACACTTTAATCACCTCCGAAAGGTATTTTGTATTGGTATTAAGGTGATGGGCCATCCAGGTAAGGCTCAGATCCTTTCTCAAATATCTTTCTAAGTTCTCAAATTTTTCAAGTTTGGTAAGTAAAGCCTTCACCGTCTCATCGGTGATCGTTACTGATGTTTTTGTTTGATTATTTCTTGGACTTACCTGTACTTCTAATGTATGCTCTGTCTGTTGTGAACTTATCTTGGTGATTAAATCTTTATACTTTTCATGAATAATTCTATTTTTTCTTTTCCAATACGCCCAACCTATTAAGACTGCAACCAACAATGTCAATGCTGCTATAATCAATATCGTTTTGATGGTAGATTGAGTTTCGCGATCCTTATCAGAAATAATCTGCTTCACAGGGGTTACCATACTTTCTTTTTCAGACTTCAATAAACTATCACTTAAATACACATATAGCTTTGAATAATATTTTGAAGAATCCTGTTTATTTATTTCTACATAAGAACTAAACAAGGTATGGTAAATATCTTTCCTTATATATGGCATTGAGGTTTGCTTTTCAAAACCTTCCCCTTTTTTGGCAAATACAATAGCTTTATGATATTCACCGTTGTCATTATAAAATTTTGCCATATCACTCAACAGAATTGCCCTTCCGTTTATATAGATATCATATTTTTTACTCTTATGAATTGCCAAAGCTTTATCAAAATAATAATTAGCAGAATCCTTTATCTTTAATTTACTATAAATTAAACCCAAACCTGCAAATTGAAAAGCTAGATTTTGATATTTTGCATTAATCGTCTCCCTATTATTCTCGGGCATTTGATTTGACGCTACAATGCTCTTATGTCTGTAAAAAATCTGCTTTTTAACATCTCCCTTTTTTCCATAGGCTCCGGCATAGGATTCGTAAATAAGAGATTTCCTATAAAAGCGGCGATTTGGAGCTTTTATATCCTCAATATTAATCAATGATTTTGCCAGCTCTTTAAGCTGTTCATCCCAAAGCCCCATTTCCCCATAAGAGCTTGCTCTAAGCCTATAGATATCAGAAACATAATCAAAAGCTTTTAAATCTTTAGCATATTTCTCAACAAAACGAGTCTCTTCAATGGTTTTTTTATAATCACCATCATTATAATACAGTAAAACAAGCCCCATAGAACTGGTCATGGCTCCATTTGGATACTGAATTTTTTCACTCTGGTCCTTTAGCTCCTTTAATTTTTTTTTAGCTGTTACGGGATCCGAAGCTGCGGAAGCTTTCCTTTTTTTAATTTCACCATCAATTTTTTCAGTTATAGAAAGTGGATTCTTTGAAGATCCTAAATTTTGAGCAAATGTTATACACAGGGTAAAAAGAGTAAAAAATAAGTAGATTTTTTTCATCAGAGTCCGGAGAATTAGTTTTTTTTCAAGTAAAATTGATCATACACTGCTATCAGTGAATTTAACACCTGATAACTAAAGAGAATGAAAGTTTAATCATCCTCTATAAATTTTAAATAAGAAGGATTTTTTCATATCATAAACCTTTCATAATTATCATTTGCGCAAATTTAATGAAATAAATATCCTAAAAACTCATATACATATTTAGTATTTTTTAAATTTTAAACAAATACATTAATATTTTTCAACACACTGATTTACAGAATAGAAAAATTGTAAAACTCATCAAACAGCACATGAAACTTTCCGAATTATTCCTGTATTAGCCTTGTAGAGACTTTCTGAGAATCATAATATTGCACCAAAATGAAAACCGATTCTGAAAATAACATGATGAACAAATTCTTCTCTCTGCATTTTATTGGAGGGGGAAGGTTTTTATTCTTACTCATGTTGTTGGTTAACTTTCAGATGACTCAGTCTATTTGCAGGCAAGATGATTCTACATCTCCAGATGCAGCTACTCCATCAACTACCCTATTTATATCAGAAGGCACCGCAATTTCAGGGATGGAACAAGTACATATTTCCCAGCCTAAAAAAGAGAAAACCAAAAAGATTTCCAAAAGAAAAAATACTTTCATATCCAGCAAAAGAAAGCAAGAGAAAGAGAAAAACATTTCTCCACCTGTTAAAAGCAGCAATAAAACCGTATTAATTTTCAGCAGGGATCCCCAATCAGAGGGATCTTTACTGATTGCTTCTGAGAATAAAAAGCAAATTATCAGGCCTCAACACATGATGAAATTCCTTCTGCTTAAGCCTGAAAGCAAAACACCTGTTTTACATCATTTGCTGGATATTTATCTGAATAAACCCTATAAAAGCCGTAGGTTCTCGTATCTGAGTCTTTCCCGAAACTTCAACCGACCTCCCCCTCAGGCTCACTCTACTGGTGTAATGCTCATTTAATTGAGATTATCAGGCAACTCCTTTACTCAATGAAAAATCTATTGTGATTTACACCTATTTGCCGGATTCACCCGACGCGAACAGGTAGTCCTTTTCCTTAGGGTAAACACCAACTTCATGAAAGAAGAGCCACTGATCGTAGGTTCAGGTTGCCTACAAAATCACAAGTTGCAATTGGGAAAACAAAATTCTCCTTAGAAATGATCACCCCTAAGACTACCATATATTATATAGAATATCTCAGCATAAAACAACCTGATAGAACTAATGGAATAACAAAAGTAATCAGCCTAACAAGCCAACCCTTACATAAACCCTTTGAATGAAAAAAACTTTTTAAAATGAAAAAAAACACAATCTTATTAACGACCTGCCTTATTAGCACGACCTTTTTTGGGCAAGTAGGCATCAACACCCCCAACCCTCATCCCAGCGCTTCTCTGGAACTGGCTTCCACAGACAAAGCGCTCTACCTGAACAGAGTAGCCAGTACTACAGCCATCAATAATCCGCAATCCGGAATGGTCATCTATGATCTTACTGATAAATGTGTAAAAGCCTATCAAGGCAATCCGGCAGGATGGTCAGGATGCATCATAGGAAACGGAGGACTTACAGGCTCTGTTACCAACCTTAACTGTGCCGGTGCTTATTTTACTCCAAGCTTCGCAACAGTGGGACAGGCTTATACCGGAACCCTTACTGTTCCTTACACTGGAGGTAATGGCGGAATATACCCGGCACAAACCACTACAGTGAACGGACTTACGTTTAGTCTCCCTTTAGGTGTTTTTGCTAATGGAGACGGCAATGTAGTGTATACTATTACCGGAACTCCTACTACAGCAGGAAGCACTTCGGTCAACATCAGCATTGGTGGACAAAGCTGCTCCGGGGCCAATGCTCTATCCCTTACAGTGAACCCCTCAACAGGAAATCCTGGTGGCGTATTGCCTGGAACCGTTACGTTGGCACAAAACAGCCGATATTGGGTAGCCTCAGTATATGATAACGATTATATGCCTTATACCAAACCTACAGCACCTGCCAGCACAGCTGTTATCAATGCAGATGGAACACCGGATACTCTGGTTGATGTACAGGGAAGCATCTCCACTACAGGAATTACAGTCTATATCCCTGCTACCGTTACAGGAAGCGGCGGAACTGTCGCAGCATGGAGTACCACCACTACCATTCCGGCAAATCTTACACAGAATGGTATCGCGACACAGGTAACTTTATCCTGGGCAGCACAGACGCTTACAACTAGCAATACTTCTCTTGTGGCTACCATAAAAGCTGTTGGAAATGATCTGCTTGCCAAGAAACTGGACATCAATGCGGGGATAGGGAATGATTATTTAGGATTATTATTAGGAACTTTCCAATATCCTTATAACACGACAGGTACACTTACTACTTATCAGTTACGCGACATACCAGGTATACCGGATAGGATGTTTGGGCAAATAGACAATGCTGGTCTATATGAACATAACTTCCTTTACTTGCCGATACAGGCAGAGGATGGCAAAATATGGCTGAACAACAACCTGGGAGCCAACTATTCCAATATAGACCACCCAGTATTTAACCTTACTCAGCAAGCAACAAGCAACACAGATGTAAATGCAATGGGTTCCCTATTACAATGGGGTAGAAAAGCTGATGGACATGAACTGATAGAAAGAAATATTAATGCTCCAAATCAAGGAGCCCCTAAATATGGGATTGCCACTGGACCAGTACCAACCTGGACCCCTAATTATCCTTATAGAATAGCTTCTAATGATTGGACATCCCTTACTACGCCGCCAGCAGGGGACCGTTGGTTAGCTTCATCACCCAATAATCCTTGTCCACAAGGATTCAAAGTACCTGTAAGAACAGAATGGTTGAAAATACTTAGCGACGCTGCCACTACTTCTAATACTAATGGTATTTATGCTATGAACAAAGCATTAAAATTAACTTATGGCGGACAGAGTATTAATAGTTCTTCCACAGTACTTAATCCAACAGTTCCCAATTATTCGGCAGCGGATGGTTATAATGCAACCTACAATGCCACATACACATTATACAATACTGGTGTTAACGGACCGGGTATAGGTAACACTGAAGTAAATCATGGCAAACCCGTACGCTGCATCAAGGAGTAATCAATTCTATAAAACCATCTGCTTCTACAACAGATGGTTTTAGCCTTCTTTTAAAACCAAAATAATTATGAATAAATATATGACACTTATGCTTATCATGATGGGAAATTTTGCTTTCTCTCAAGTTGGCATAGGCACTCCTACCCCACATACAGGCTCAGATCTTGATTTAGGCGCTACAGACAAGGCACTTTACCTGAACAGAACAGCCAATACGGCTTCTATTAACGATCCGCAGCCAGGCATGATGATCTATGATGTCTCTGAACATTGTATAAAAGCCTATCAGGATAATCCGCCAAAATGGTCAGATTGTATGGATTCAGTATCCGGCGTTGTTTCAGGATTTACTTGTGGTTCCGCATCATTCAAGCCAACAGCTGCTCAGGGAGCAACTTATAGCGGCACACTAACCATTCCCTACACAGGTGGTAATGGAGGAACTTATCCTGTACAGAGCTTTACTCAGAATGGACTGATATTCACCCTTACAGCTGGAAATTTCAGTATTGGAAACGGAAATCTGGTGTATACAATTAATGGTACACCTGCCACTTCCGGAGCCATGTCTTTGAACATCATTGCAGGAGGAAAAAGCTGTATCGGATTGATATTACCGGTCAGTCCATAAGATCATGAAGGATGCCTGGCAAAGCTTTAAAGGTATCCTTCATGATTTATTTTTCCCAGGCTAAACGGTTCTTTTTGGAAAGGAGACCACATTATGAAAGAAAACATTCCATTTATAAAAACCTATTTAAAAAATCATGAAAAAACAACTCTTGCCCATCGCAATTTTACTTGCTGTAACGGGCACTGTAAAGTCTCAGATTGCCATAGGGAAACCGACCATAACCAATACTTCGGTCTCCCTGGAATTTGCGGACACAGAAAACCGGGGATTGATACTCCCCTATGTAGAAACGAAAACAGGCATTACAAACAACGGTACCCTCATTTATGATACTACCGATTACAAAGTAAAATACCTGAAAGATACAGGAACCTGGACTGACTTGAGTGTTGACAACACCGGAACAGCCAGTCTTTTGCCTCAGATCGGCAAAACGGAATCTACAACTGCAAAATCAGTGATCGGATCTGCTGCTACAGACACCACCCCGGGGATATTGATTTTATCTGATCCCAACAAGGCAATGATATTACCCAAAGTGGCCAGCCCACACCTCAACATCATCGACCCTGCCCCTGGAATGATGGCTTATGATACGGTTAAACGACAGCTTGCTGTATATAACGGTAAAGTCTGGACTTTCTGGAAACCTTAAATGAACACAATATGGAAAAAATACACATTTATTAACCCCATTATTTATAAATACAGCTGCTTCTACTCAAGTAGGTACTAACACTCAGACTTCAAGGGCTATTAATTCCTTAAACAGTACAAGTTAAATGATGATATGAACCCTGGCAACACGAAAAAAACTTCTTATTGATTTTTCACAAAGCCAAATTCATAAGATCCATAGCCTTATTTATAAAAATTTCATTACAAAACGCACATGCCGGAAATCCGGCTAAAAACTATTGAGTCATGAAAAAACAAACCCTCTTTTTCTTCATATTCCTTCTTATGGGCAATATGTTGATTTTGGCACAGAACTGCAACATTAATGCAGGAGCCAACGCCGTCATTTGCGGCACCTCTGCCAATTTATCTGGAAGCCCAGGAGGAAGTACAGCCGGAACTCCATTATGGACTCTGGTATCCAAACCTTCCGGTGCACCGGATCCGGTTATTGTAACGCCCTCAGGTTACAACACTAATGTCACAGGAATGACCTATCCAGGAAATTATGTGTTCCAGATTGCACAAATATGTACTACAGGAACAGCAACCTCACAGGTTACCATTACAGCGCCAGGAAATATCACTTCCTTCACTGCAGGACCTGACGTTACCAATGTTTCTGCAAGTACCGGTACAGCCACCTTAAATGCAGTAATACCAACTGGATATACCGCATCGTGGACCTATTATAATATTTTTGATAAAGAATATTATGGACAGACCACTACTGTGAACGCTACAATGTCTAACACAACAACGGCAACTCCCACACTGACTCTCACAAAAAAAGCAAATCATGATAGTGATCCTTCTTATCGTGCAGTGTTAAGAATTACCTCCATCAACAATCCAAACTGTTGGTACGAAGATGATGCCATTGTAAGATTCATTCCTAATCCACAAATCAGTCTTTCAGCAACCCACAACAGATGCTATCCATCTACAGATACCAACCGGTATATCAGTTTGAGTAGTACATCTCCAGTGTTTGCAACCAATACCGCAAACTCATCCGGAAACCCGGCCTTCGGAACGACAGTTACTATAAATGTCATCAGTCAGCCGGCAGGAGGAAATATTTCATTTTTCCAAATGAGAAATAGTTCAATCTACTTCAATGGTGTAAATGTTACAGGAGCCTATGTATTTACCTTAACTGTTACGAATGCAAACGGAACTTATACAACTCCACAGATAACCTACAACTACAATGGAACAGATCCAAAGCTAGTTAGTTTTATTGATGCTTCCTATCCTGAACAAATGCAGACTTATCGAGCAGCTGGCAGTGCAGGTTCCGTGCATTGTAATATGGCAGGTAAAATAACTCCTATAACCATTTACTTCAAGGTAGATCCTTCAGATCCAGCCACAATGATTACCACTGTTAGTAATTCAGGGATTGTTCCTCCTGGAGGAAGTCCTACTCTGGTATTGAACGGAGCCGGAACGATGAATAGAAATATTGTGGTAACACCACCTTCCGGAGGCTGGCGAGTAGGAACCTACGTTGTTAATCTATCCACCAAAAACGGCACCTGTGGTAATAGCCAGGATTATTACATTCATATTTCAGATGGTAACCGTCCGAATGTAACGGTTCCCAATACTACAATATGCTATACAGGATCAGGTATTGTAACGGCAACGATTCCTTTACCTACCGTATATCAAGGAGTGGTTAACAGCAGCTATTTTCAAGGGTTTGTAGGCGGTTATGATTTTACCTTGGTTTCCAAACCTGTCGGCGCTGCCAACCCTGTTTATGAATCCACTAATCTCAGAACCTTTACCAATACCTCTACTACAATAAGTAATCTGGATAAGCAAGGAGAGTATATATTCAAGATAAAGGCTATTCCTACTGCAGGAGGAATAGATCCCAGATTCATAGATAAGGAATATGCCTGCTCGGGAACGTCTCCTGAGGGTACATTTTCCATATTTGTATCTCCACAGGTAAACGCGAATGCAGGGTCTAATCAAACATTAGAAATAGGAGTATCACAAGCTTCATTAAACGGGAACAATCCGGGAGTATCTTCTTCAGGAGTGTGGACCTTGGTTTCAAAGCCGGCTGGAGCTTCGGATCCTGTGATTGTTAGTCCTTCGCAATATAATACCAATATTACAGGGCTTTCCGGCTCAGGAAACTACACTTTCAGATGGACAGTTACCACTGGTACTTGTAGCAGCTTCAGTGACCTGACGGTTAATGTTTCTGCTCCATCACCAGGAGGAGTTGCAGCATCAGTTTGGTATAAAGCAGACGCGATTACATCTGCGGACAATACTCCACTGAACCAATGGACTGATCAGATGGGTACAGGATATAATCTTGTACAGGCTGCCACTACCCTACAACCTACTTTCTCGAATCAGAATATGTTGGCTAATTTCAACCCAACGGTAACCTTCAATTCAACTGCACATGGAACAGGACAAGGAGGTTTCATGGCAGCTGATCCGGGAACTGGGAAAGAAATTATAGACCGTACTAAAGGAAGTATCTACATTGCCGGTAAAATGAGCACATTAGGTGCAGCTGGATTAGCTGGATTTGACCAAAGTATGGATTATCCAGGACTGCATATTTCCAATAATGCGACTACAGACAAATTATTGTTTTATACGGCAGGAAGTGGCTATACTACTTTGTCTACCAATCTATTTGCAGATAGAAAGCCCTTTGTAGCCGGTTCTTCATGGCTAAATGCAGCCGGAGCCACTGCATCAAATCCATTGGCTAAGGTTTGGTTAGATGGCAATGAATCTGTTTACAACAATACACTTAATAATGTAAATACAGGAAATACAGCCCGTGCCTTTAGAATTGGCCGTGATACGAACTGGGGAAGCCATGATGGGCAGATGAATGAAGCCATTGTATTTGCCACTCCTCTTACGGCATCAGAAAAAGCCCGCGTAGATTCTTATCTGGCTGTTAAATGGGGGACAACACTTATGGCTGACTATGTAAATTCTGCCAATAGTATTGTTTGGAATAATACCCCATCCTATCAGAATAATATCTTAGGGATTGCAAGGGATAATCTTTCGGCTTTATATCAGAAACAGTCACGAAGCGAAAACCCTGACCAGAAATTGATTATTGGAGCAGGAAATTCATTAGCGAATACCAATAGCATCAATACCAACAATTTAACAGAAGGACAATTCTTAATAGCAGGAGACAACGGATTGAAACAAGAATTGAAAACATTATTAGCCTACACAACTGGTACTAACGGAGCAGTAAACTCCCGTTTTGAATCTATCTGGAAAGTGCAGAATACCGGAAATGTAGGAACTGTAACCATTGCCTGGCCAAAAGGAATAAAAAACATGTACCTGGTTCAGTCTCCAGATGCTGTTATTGACAATACAGACACCTTTACTCCAATGAGTACCGAAGTTACTGTAAACGGAGTGGTATACAACACTACGAATGTAACATTAACGAATGGACAGTATTTTACTTTTGCCGGTTATGCTTATGCACCTGGTGGAGTATTTTCTGCAGCATGGTATCGTGCAGATGCTGTTTTAAACTTATTTTCAGACGCTGGAACGACTACAGCTACAGACAACACTGCTATTCAACAATGGAATGAGTTCAACAATAAACCGTTCTCTCTTCTACAAGCAACAGCTGCTTATCGTCCGAAGTTTTCCAATACTACAACATTGGCGAATTTCAATCCAACGATGAATTATGATGGCACTCAAAAATGGTTGCAGTATGCTCCGACAGATGCTCAAGGCAATATATTGAGCAGAAATAAAGGAGCTGTTTTCTCTGCAGGAAACACAACCAGTGCAAACGCTTCATTACTTGGATTTGGAGTATCCGGAGCGGCAAATGCGATGGATGATCCGGGGTTGTACAGTTTCACAGGAAATAAACTTTTATTCTACCCTGTAATAGGAGAATACGCTCCACAAAGTACCTATACAATCAATGGCTTTTATATTGGTGGAGGTACCTGGGAAAACGGTGCCGGAACAGGAGGAAATAATGCTGTTAATATTACATTAAACGGTTTTCACCAGACGTATAACACTAGTATTTCAAATGTAAACACAGCCGCAGTACGTAATGCACTGATGGTAGGAAAAGCAGATGCAGGATCACAAGTTACCGGACAGCAGAACGAAATGATTATTTTCGCAGACAAACTAACGGATGAAGAGGTAAATAAAGTAGAATCCTATCTTGCTATAAAATATGGACAAACACTGAGCAAAGAACAAAATAGAAATTATCTGAGTTCTACGGGCACTGTGGTTTGGGACGGATCGGCCAGCAGCTATTACAACAACATCCTGGGTATTGCAAGGGATAATACTTCTGCTTTACATCAAAAGCAATCTCAAAGTATAAATGATGGTCAAAAGTTAATCATTGGTGCAGGGAATTCATTGGCCAATACCAATATTGATAATACCAACTCTTTAGCGGAAGGGCAATTCTTAATCGCAGGGGACAACGGTCTTAAGCAAATCCTGAATACTCCTTTGGTATACACATCAGGAGCAAATGGAGAAATCAATCATCGTTTTGAAGCCATCTGGAAAGCTCAGAATACGAATGGTGTAGGAACCGTGACTGTTGCATGGCCTAAAGGCTTAAAAAATCTATATCTGGTACAGTCTGCCAATCCTGTTTTTGATGCAACGTCTACCTTTACTCCAATGACAGCGGAAACAACTGTAAACGGAGTGATATACAACACAGTCAATGTAACATTAACGAATGGGCAGTACTTTACTTTTGCAGGATACCTATACGCTCCGGGAGGAGTTTCCGGACCGGATTTCTGGATCAGATCTGATGATGCCGGAGATATTGCAACAGCATGGAAGGATAATTCCATCAACGCAAATGACATTCCTGCAGTAGGTACATGGTCTCTTTCTTCAGCGGACAGAAACCACAACTTCCATCCGTACACAACAGGATATAGTGCCTCGAAATTATTCTATAATAATGCCTCAGTACTGAATCCTACCAATGGTGAACTTCCCAATATCTCCCACTCTATCTTCTCAGCGGTACGACCTACCACTTCAGATAATGGGCGTATAACTGGAATTGATGATGATGCAACTTATGCTTCTGAACCTGCATTATCAATTGCCAATGGGAAACCTAGACATTATGAGTATTATAATGTTACCACTTCAACTGATTTTTCAACCACTTTCAATATTGGGGTATCTAATGTATTCTCAACAATAGCAGATAATTCCGTTGCAAATGGAGGAACCTCATCTTTCTCAGGTGGAGAAAAAAGATTAGGATTGAATGGTACTTACGAAACAACTACCTTCAATAATAGCAATAAATTCCAAATTTATGGCCGTAACCTAAGGGTTGGCCATGCGGGATGGGATGCACCTGGTGCTTTCCCTGGAGATATTATGGAGGTTGCCTGGTACAAACGTACATTAACAGCTAATGAACAATCAAGAATCAACTCTTATCTTGCTGTAAAGAACGGGGTTACCTTAAATGAAAACTATCTTGCCACCAACAGTAATGTGGTATGGGACAGAACCGTCAACACCGGGTACAACAACAATATCTTCGGTATTGCAAAAGATGAGGTTACTATATTGAACCAGAAACAATCAGGAAGTATCAATAATGGACAAAAGCTTATTATTGCTACCACAGGACTTTCTGATAGTAATGCGACTAATAATACAGCCTTGTCAAATAACCAACAATTCCTAATGGTTGGAGATAACAGTCTGAAGCAAGGATTAAAAACGCCACTGGTTTATATTGCTGGTGCTAACGGAGAAACTAATTTTCGTTTCGAAGCGGTTTGGAAAGCCCAGAATACAAATGGTGTAGGAACCGTGACAGTTGCATGGCCAAAAGGAATCAAAAACCTATATCTGGTGCAGTCTCCAGATGAAACCTTCGATACAGCGGATAATTTTACTCCGATGGCTACGGAAGTAACCATCAATGGAATAATCTACAACACAGCCAATGTAACCTTAAGTAATGGGCAGTTCTTCACTTTTGCAGGTTTCGGACGTGCACCAGGTGGGGTTGTAAATAATCTTTCCTATTGGTATAGAGCAGATAAAGATGCTGTAAATACAGGAGACGGAACAGATATTACGGCATGGACAGACCAGTTCTCCGGAACTACTTCTGCACAATTGGGAACCAATGCACTGCCAAAATTCAAGTTGGGTGCTGCCAATTATTTTAACTTCAACCCAGGGGTTAATTTTACAGCAGGAACACAAACTCTTGGTAATATTGATGTAAGAACATTCTCTGAGGATTCTTATGATGTATTTACATTTACCAAAGAAGGTATGACCAGTGGAGGAGCTCATCCAAGTATCTTCAGATCTCTGGTTGATAATTCATTACTTACCGGGGATTTACGCAGATGGGATGGTTTAGGAATCGTAATGGATAACAGAATAGAACGGTTTTCCAATACGGGAGGTAATACTGATTATTATGGAACTCCTGCTGGAGCATTCTCAACAACTATTCCAAGCATCATGTACCATACGTTTACAGCCCTTACAACAACTAAGGCTCTTAATGGAGATGCTAATTTTGCTACAACCAATCACTCAGGAACCGGGGTCCGAAATCTGAATGGAGGCCATTTATTCGGTGATTCTCAATTTAGCAGTAATGGCAGTGATAACCGTGGATTCATAGGTAATTTAGGAGAAACCATTATCTATGGTTCCGGGAATCTTACTCCTGCTGAACGTAGAAAGGTAGATTCTTATCTTGCTATTAAATATGGTATTACGCTGGGGCAGGTTAATACTGACCATTATCTGAATACTGATGGAAACACAGTATGGAACGGAGCAAGCAATGCTTCTTACAACAACAATATCTTTGGAGTGAGCAGAGACGATGTTGAAATGTTAGAACAAAAAGTATCCAAAAGTGTCAATACTGGAACGATTCTTACTATTGCCACCATTAATGATTTCATTAATCCGAACCAAAATGCAGCACGAACAGGGTTTGCGAATGATAAAACCTATTTCCTTTTAGGTGATAATGCTAATGTTACACTAGCACCTGTAGACCTTACGGTAGGAAGCACTGTCTATAAAAGAATCCCACGAACCTGGTTGGCTCAGGAGAAAAATGCTGATGCAGGAGCTTTGTTCTTTGAAGCGGATCTTACCGCCTATAACAGTGGTACATTTAATACGGGATCTGGTATGATCGCCATGCTGGTAGCTGATGATGCAGCTTTCACAACCAATGTAACAGTAGTGAATCCTACGTCAAGCAATGCCACAAAATGGATCTATCAACAGAACATCGCTGATGGTAAGTTCATTACATTTGCGAAAAGCCCTTGTTATGGCCCTGATACTGATGGAGATGGTGTTGCAGACATGTGCGATTTAGACAATGATAATGACGGTATATCTGACCTCAATGAAAACTGCGGAGGATATTATTCAGATAATGAAAGTGGTGCGTGGAAGGGAGATACAGTTTCCAATCTAACGGTGACAGCGCCAAATACCTCCTTGCAAACAGCTTCTGGTTTTAATGATAACCTGAACCATTTCTATACAGACAGCAATGGAGCAACCAAAAGACTTGTAAGATTTCATAGTAATAATTCCGTGAGTATCACCTATAGCTTCTCCGTAGGAATTCCTGCCAGTGAACTGGCTTTCTACATCGAGGATGTAGACGGTCTTTCAAACGGTTCTTCAGCTGCCAGTTATTCTTTAAAGATCAATGGTGGAAATGTAAATGGTGCGTTGGTAAAAGATATGACAACTTCCTACATGGCAAGTCTTCCTTCAGCTGTAATGAACTATGATCCGGTAACAGGAGCTATTTCTTCAATAGGTGCTGTAAATGATCAATGGATTCTTTTAAGAGGTACAGGAAATAATCTTGTTACTTCCATTACCCTTACGAGTAATAATTTTGGTGCGAATGATGCAGTTGCCTACAACTTGTTTGCTCACAAATCCTGTGATACGGATGGGGATGGAATTCCTAATCATCTGGATCTGGATTCTGATGGAGATGGATGTCCTGATGCCCTGGAGGGAACAGGAGGCTTCACTATCGCCAATCTTATAGATTCTTCACTTCCGGGAGGTAATACAGGAAGTGGATACAACGGAACAGCAGGTCCGGTTATCAAAAACCTTGGCAATACGGTCAATACTAATGGAATACCAACAATTGCCAATGCAGGACAGGCAATTGGAAGTTCACAAAACGCTTCCGTTTCAACCTGTATCCCTCCATTCTGTTACAAACCTGGTATCACGACTGGAATCACATTAGATACCAAAGTAGGAATCACAGCACTTGGTAGAGCTGGAGCGGGAACCGATAACTGGCCTATGGTAAGAAAAGGTGGCTGGCTGGCTCTGGAGGCAAAAACAAAAGGTTTTGTTCCAAACAGAGTTGCATTTGATACATCAGGAAATCCGGTGGGCATTCCGGCTTCTAATTTTGTGGAAGGAATGATGGTATATGATGCAACGAACAAATGTTTGAAGATGTATACCCTTAAAGAGGGAGACTCCTCCATGGCATGGCATTGCATTTCTACACAAACCTGTCCGGACTAAATTATCAACAATACCTTTCTCGTGAAGGTTTTTAAAATCAACAGCCTTGTTAAAGTTTTTCAACAAGGCTGTTTCTTAAATAATATAAAAAAATGATTGCAAATTTTAGAGATATTAATATTGGAGAGCTTATACATATGCGGGTTAAGGAAAGTAAGATTGACTTACTTCGTATTTGCAACTTCATGAAATGTACCGAGAGTGAAATAAATAAGATGTATGAACAAGAAAGCATCCCTACAAACCTATTATTGAGATGGAGCAAGCTGCTTGAATATGATTTCTTCAGAATCTATTCCCAGCACCTCATCCTCTATGCTCCTCCTTCGGCCTCCATTCGGGAATCTGATTCTTCAAAACTTCCCCGTTTCAGAAAAAACATCTATACCCGGGAAATGATAGACTTCATTTTGGAACAGATAGAAAAACAAAAAAAGACCAAACGCCAGGTTACGGATGAGTATGGAATTCCTTATACCACTTTATGCAAGTGGATTGCAAAACATAATAAATGACAGCATCAAATCAGAAATCAGAATGAAAAAAAAGAGTCAACCCAATTATAAGCTAATATATTCAGATATCATTGAACAAAAATTTCCCCATAAAAAAGCAGAATGCAAAAGGCTATTAGAAAAAAAGATGCTTTCTGCTCTTGATATCATGGAACTGAATAACAGGATCTTTGGCAGTAGAGACCAAAATCTGAAAAAGATAAATCAAAAGCTTCGTTCCTATAATGAATCAGATATTATGGGTATTCTTGATTATCAAAAAAATAATAGAATGAATAATCTTCAGATAGCCGAACACTTTGGATTGAGCAGAAATACGATGACCAAATGGCGAAGAATGTTTCAATAACACCCGAATTATCAATCAATTCATTAAGGATATATAAAACCCAAACAAAGGAGCTCTTTTCAGAGCTCCTTTACTAATTACTCAAGTTTTTATTTCTTGGAATCCTTTAGTTCTTTTATAAAATGAGACGGAGAAATTCCTCTCTCTTTCTTGAATGTAACAGTAAATACTTCTCTGGAGGAAAATCCAGATTTTTCAGCGAGATAACTGATCTTGTATTCCCTAAAACCGCGTTATCATACAACAGTTGGATAATATACTTTATCCTGAGACCATTGATATAGTTGTTAAAATTAGTATTTTTATGCTGTCTGATCACTTCGGACAGGTATGTTGTATTGGTGCCCAGCTGATGTGCCAGTTTAGGAAGGCTAGTATCTTTATTGGTGAATTCATTGTTTTTCTCAAAAGTCGCTAGGCTTTCCAAAATCTTCTCTAAAGTATCATCCGTAATGGAAACTTTATTTTTAACTTTGAGACTTTCATCACTCTTACTCTCTATTTTATCTATAAGGGCTTCATATTTCATCGTTCTTGTAGACTGCAACCCTCTGTCTATGACGTAAATATTATCATGGTGCTCTTCTTTTTTCACCTGGCTCAGAACGGCCTCAGCGAGCGCATTGTCTTCTGCCGAGTATTTTTGTCCCGTAAAAATCTCTACTGCCGATGGCAAAATTCCATCAAAAGAAAAACTGAATTTCACCAGTTTCTTTCCGCTTTTTTGATCAATTCCTTCTTTAAGTTTCGAACAGGTATCGGCAACGATTGTGCTGTCCACTCTGATGAGATTATATTTTTCGATTTCAGATTTGTCATAAAGACTTGAAAATCGTTCATACATCTGCTCATAGATTTCTTTGAAATAATTAGAATCAATTTTTGAAAGCCGTTCTGAGATTGAACTTCTACGTACTTTTTCCTCTTCACCCAGTCCAAACAATGCTTTGAATCCGCTGCTATTAAAAGTATCTTCCAAAGTTCTCTGACTTAATTTTTCGTTATCAAAGATGCAGAACAAAAGCAGGTAAAACATTTTTTTGCGGTGCAGAACTTTGCTATAATGATCTACTTGGTACTGGTGGAAAGATGGCTCAAAAGTGCTTCGGGAATAAATTGTAAAACATCTTTAAGAGATATTTTGTGATCTTTAAAAACTGATATAAATAATTGATTATCAAATATAAAGATACAAAATCCCCACAATAAAAACAAATTAAAAACCTGTTAACCAACGGATTAAATCTATTTTTTTATATCACAATATAAAAAAAGTCGGAAGAAAAATTCTTCGGACCATAACTAGGTAATCCGGCGCCATTTGATACCGTTTTTTTACATATAATCAATAATTAATACAAAATAAACATAAATCTCTTATAGCTATTTCTCACCGATCAAATAAACATCCTCTCTTCATTGTTCATTTATTTTCAAAAAAATATCGCCAACTGAATACAGTTAGCGATTTATTTAGTAGATTAATTAAGTCTTTTAATACAGTTCCTTTTTAGGATAAATTCAGCGAGAAACTTATGCTACTTATCTTTAAATGAATACTCATCATACACTGTGTTTATAAGCTGTTCAGAATTGATATTCCGTGAAAAAATGGGATAATGAAATTGATCCAGTTTATTAAGAATATGTATAAGTTCCATCTTTTCGCTATGATTAAGATTTCCTGCAACAATATTAGTAGCTTGGCGGATCTTATCCATTTGCTTTTCCAGAATCATCAGTCCCCTTTCTGAAATACGGATTAATTTACTGCGTTTGTCTGTATCAGAATCCATCTGCTCAATAAGTCCCTGACGTAGCAGCCTTGCAATAATAAGCATACCTACCGGTTTATCCTGAATATTTTTCTTGATCAGAGCCATCTTGCTCATCTCTCCAAAAGCTTTCAGATTAATTAAATAAATAAAGTCTTCCTGAGTAGAAAATTCAGAATCTGAAATGGCAGACTTTGAGTAGGTTTTCGCATATCGGTTAAGATGAACAAGCAATGTATTTATTGCGCTTTCCGGAGTTCTCCCATTCTCCTTACCTTCCCAATAAGGTTCTTCAGAATGAGCTACTTCCCCGGCATTCTCCTTATCAAAAATCCATGCTTTAAACCCCTGAATGGTTCCCGGGTACACATCAGGACAAGTACAGGCTTCCGTTTCAAAATCCTGCAGCAGGTCTATGAAGTCTTTAATAAGCGTATAATTCATTCGTTTCAAATCGTCTACAAAAATACCTGATTTCTTAAAGAATAATGCCAATATATACTCAAAACTATACTAAATAGAATTGATTAAGCTGCTCTTCACAAAGGGTTCGGATAACTTCAATCCAACGGTCTTCATCATTCAGGCAGGAAATATAGGTGAATTTTTCACCACCTGATTCCAGGAATGATTCTTTTCCTTCAACGGAAATCTCTTCCAGCGTCTCAAGACAGTCTGAGACAAACGCCGGACAAACAACGGCAAGATTTTTAATTCCTTTACCGGGTATTGTTTCTAATGTATGATCTGTATAAGGTTCTATCCACTTATCTTTTCCTAATCTGGACTGAAAAGAAACAATGACTTTATCTTTTGGTAATCCAAGTTTTCTGATCACCCGCTCAGTAGTATTAAAACACTGGTGACGGTAACAAAATGAATGACTGGGATGGCTATCTTTATAACAACAGTCATTCATATTACATGTCTTTGTCTTATCTGTTTTGTAAATATGCCGCTCAGGAACTCCATGATAAGAGAACAGCAAGGCATCAAATTTTTCCGGAAGTTTCTCACGGATACTTTCTGCAAGACAATCCGTATAGAGATCCCGGTTATAAAAAGGCTGGATATAATTGATCCTGACATGAGGAAATTTTTTCTTTCTGATTTCTTCCGCTTTTTCAATAACCGTTTCGGTAGTACTCATTGCGTATTGTGGATAAAGAGGAAACAATACAATTTCTGTAATTCCTTTTTCAACAAGATTCCTGATTCCTGTTTCAATGCTTGGTTCCGCGTATCTCATTCCGATCTCAATCGGTATATCAACAAGTTTTTGCAGCTTTTGCTGTATCTTTTTCGTTATGACAATGAGAGGAGACCCTTCGTCTGTCCATACCGTTTTATAAGCTTCCGCTGATTTTGCAGGTCTGGTTTTTAAAATAATTCCCTGAACCAAAAGTGCCCGGAAAATCCACCGATAATCAATTACCTTCTCATCCATCAGGAATTCATCCAGATATTCTTTTACATCTTCTACCGCGGTTGATCTTGGAGAACCAAGATTGATTAATAAAATTCCTTTGTTAGCCAATTTTTTTTATTTTATTTGTTATTCTGCCAATGCCTCTTTATAAACTTTCAATGCCCGTTCTCTGGCTTTTGTATGCTCTACAATGGGTTTTTCGTTATAATCTTCAGGAAGCCACTTCCTGATATACTGAGTATCTTTATCAAACTTTTTAGTCTGTTCATAGGGATTGAATATCCTGAAATAAGGTGCTGCATCACATCCACATCCTGCAGCCCACTGCCAGTTCCCGTTATTAGCTGCCAGATCATAGTCTAAGAGTTTTTCTGCAAAATAGGCTTCTCCCCACCGCCAGTCAATGAGCAGATGTTTGGTAAGAAAACTGGCTGTAATCATTCTTACCCTATTATGCATAAACCCGGTTTCATTGAGTTCTCTCATGCCCGCATCCACAATTGGATATCCTGTTTTACCTTCACACCATGCCTTAAATTCTTTTTCATCATTTCTCCAGGAAATATTCTCATATTTCTTTTTAAAACAATGGTGTACAACACTTGGATAATGATACAGAATCTGCATAAAAAACTCTCTCCAGATGAGTTCATTAAGCCATACTTCATTATGTTTAACAGCATATTGTACACATTTCCTGATGGAAATTGTTCCAAAGCGAAGCGCAATCCCGAGATGAGTAGTACGATCCATTGCAGGGAAGTCTCTGTAATCTCCATAAGTATCTATGATATCCTTCTCCAATTTAGGCTCTACAAACTTTATATCCGTTTTTTCAAATCCAATTTCTTTTAATGGAACAACACCTGAAGCTCCGTCATAATCTGCAAAGAACTCCCAATTTGTTGTAACGGATTCTACATTTCCCAAATTCTCTTTCCATTTCTTTGAATAAGGAGTGAAAACAGTATACGGAGAAAGGTCATTTTTAAGGATGTTATTTTTTTCAAATATGACCTGATCTTTAAAGTTCCTAAATTGAATATGATATTTTGACAATAGTTCAGCTACCTGTCGATCACGCTGTATGGCTTGTGGCTCATAGTCCCTGTTACTAAATACAGTATCAACAGTAAAATCTTCTGCTATTTTTTTAAAAATGTCTATTGGATCTCCATGATAAACATGAAGTCCACTGTTATGCTTTTTCAATCTGCTATGAATACGTTGTAAAGCCTGGTGAATATAATCTACCCTTCTGTCTTTTTTATCCTGAAGCTGATTCAGTATATCTGTATCAAAAATAAAAATGGGAACAACATTTTCCCCCGCATTAAGGGCATGATGAAGCCCTATATTATCATCCAGCCTAAGGTCTCTCCTGAACCAAAAAACATTCACTCTATTCATGACCTCTCTTTTAAAAAAATAAATATTCGTTAATCAAAAATGAATACAAATATACTATTTAAAATAAAATTAAGAACATTAATAGACCAAATTAACTTAAAATAAAAATAATTTAGTGTATTAATGTTCCGAACTCAATAAGAGGATACAAATCAATACAAGGGTTAAAGCATTTTAAAGTACGCGATCAATAAACTAAACATCAAACAGTCCTCCTTCTGTATAAGTCTCCCTGCTTTGAACCCATTCCATATCTAATCAATCATGTCCAAAACATTAGAGATGACCAATACTGCTTTAAGCATTCCAACTTTTTTCTAATTTATCAGTAAGTAAATCGCTATAGGACAACTTTTCTACCTGGTGTAGCTGAATATTAAAATAATCATAATAGAAATCACATTGCTTTTTCAATTCCTCTAAGTTGAACTTTTCTGTTTCATCTATTGCTTCTACCTCAATAAAGGTTCCAAGATCTTTAACTGTGTCAAAATGAAACTTTACATTATCTATTCCGTATATTTTTCTTTTTTTATCTACAATTATTTTTACTCCCATTTGATTGGAGAGGATCTGTTTTAAAGTATCATCCATACCGTGTTTATAGAGAAGAACATCAGACTTTTTACTTCCCTGAGTATTTTCACGGTTATAATCAATCAATTTACTTTCCTTTCCTTTAATTTCACGTAATTTCAATCTTCCCTTTGGAGCATTAAAGTAAGTGTCTATCTGATGTTCTGTCCCAAAGTCAATAGGATTTAGTTTAAGAATCTGATCCTGATATTTTTCAAGCTCTTCTACTTTTGCTTTAAATTCAAAATTCTTTATTTTCATATTGTAACAATATTCATTTTAAACGGAGTTTCATATTCAAGAAAAAACATATTATCCTTCCTCGTAGAAATAAGTTTTGTAATAGCAGCTACAAGAATCCAACTCCATTAGAAGGATACCGTTCCGTAAGCAGCCATTGTCCATTCATCCTTTGTCAAACGGCTTATATGTTCCTTACGAACCTCATCTATAAATATACTTTGGCTGGTCTCTTCAATATGATGATGCCTAAATCCACATTTCTCTTGTGCCGTTTGAGATTTCACATTACCATCATAATATCCGCTCCAGATATTCACCAATCTTAGATCTTCAAAACCAAAACGTACTACCTCGCGAATTGCTTCAGGCACTATCCCTTTCCCCCAAAATGGTACTCCAATCCAATAGGAAATCTCAGCTTCAGCTTCTGTTATTGGGAAATTACTTTTTTCTCCTATAATCAGGCTAATCATTCCAATGGCAGTATCGTCTTCTTTGAGTGTAATGGCAAATACTCCATCTTGTGCAAATATGGTATTGATTATTTCTTTGCTTTGATCAACACTTGCATGGGGCGGCCAACCAGCTATTGGTCCTACTCTTTCATCTTTAGCATAATGATATAAATCTGCAGCATCTGCTTCCCTGAATGGACGTAAAAACAATCTTTCTGTTTCTAAAATCATAACATTATATTTTTAAATTATTACAACGCAAAGATAAAAGGGACTTCACAAAAGTACATTGACTAAATTTGCGCATAATAGGTACTTTTGAAAACAAATAAGAAGGATATAAAGAAAAAAATGATAGATTTAAGGTACTAATTAAAACTTACTAATGCTTCGTTATTCACAAAATATTACCCAGGGAAAAGGTCTTGTCATCATTGGGGAAACTAATCTAAGCGAAGGTTTTGGTTATCCTCTGCAACTTACTTACACCAACCTGATTATCTGTATTGAAGGCAGTGCTTTGCTGAATGTAAATTTTAAAAACTATCTATTAAACCCAAATGATATATTGGTTTTATCAGAAGATGATGTAAGTATCGTAAAACGAATATCAAATGATTTCAGATCCTTTTATTGTCTCATTGATAAAGCTATGGCCGAAGAAGTGGCGTATCATTTACCCAATGAGCTTTTCCTATTTCTGCATCAGCATCCACTGTGCAAAACTCCGGAATTAGAAGCTGATCTGCTGAAAATGTGGATAACACAGCTTCAATATATTAAGAAAACATGTACTACCCACGGGCATATAATATTGCGCAACCACCTACAAAACCTTTTTCTTAGAATGGCAGAAGAAATGCCGGTGGCAGAAATAAAAAAAATGCATTCCTATAGCCAAAAAGAAGTATTATGCTGGAAATTTTGGGAGTTAGTAGGTAAATATGGTACTGAAAAACGTAATGTAGCTTTTTATGCTGATCAATTAAATATAACTCCATTCTACTTATCCCAAATAACCAAAAACTTCTTCAACGATTCTCCAAAAGGATTAATTGACAGACAAGTAATCCTGGAGATAAAGGCACTTTTGAAAACGACAGATCTGGCTATCAAAGAAATTGCAGACCGCCTCGATTTTAAAGATACCTCATATATGGCTCGTTATTTCAAAAAATTAACAGGTGTTACCTTAACAGAGTATCGAAAATGATTACTTTGGAATAAAAAAAATAATGCTTTTCTAAATCTCAGGCTCCATACAACCCAATATCTAAATATAACAACACCCAATCAGATGTATGATTGGGTGTTGCATAATGCTATGAAAATGAAGCTCTCAAACTTATTACCTGAGAAACGATATAAAGCATTATCTTAAGACAATGTCAAAATGAGCAGACAAAGAAGTTCTTATCCGATTCTGAATGGTATTGATTTCTTCATTGTTCAGGGTTCGTTCATTTGAGCGGTATGTAATTCTGTAAGACAGGAATGTCATGTTGTCTTTGGTAAATTTATCCTGTAAACGGACATCTTCAATCAGGTCATCTCCTTCTTCTCTTGCAATCTCGCAGAAGTTATTATAGTCTGACCAGATTCCCTCAAAGTTTTCTTTATATTCATTAACCCAGAATGATATGTCTTTATATACGGGAGGATATTTTGAATATTCCCGGAATTCCACCAAACCATTTGTAAACTGGGAAAGAAAACGAGGGTCATGGGTCCAAAGATATCGGATATCCGGAATATTACAATAAGAAAGCAGCAAGCGATCAAGTCCCAGACCAAATGCCCAGCCAGTTCCGTCTATGTTACAATTCTGAAGAATTTTGGAGTGAATGACTCCTGCTCCAAGAACCTCCATCCACTCATCATTTTGGTATACTTCTATTTGCAGTGATGGTTCTGTGAACGGGAAATGATCATCCAGAAACCTATATTCCTTTCCGGGATACAGATACTGAATCAGTTTTTCCAATGTAAGCCTTAGATCCGCTAATGCATCTGCACCTTGGGGCATAATTTTAACGCCTTCCATTTGGTGAAAAACCGGATAATGAGTCTTATCTATGGTATCCTTTCGATAGACATCTCCGGTTACAATAAATTGTCTGTTACCGGCACGCAGCAATGCATTCTGATGTGCTGATGTCTGAGTTCTCAATACATTATTGTCATCAGTATAATAAGTGTCATTAGCAGATCTGGCTGGATGGTCCAAAGGAATCAGCAGATCATCAAAATTGTCACGGATGCTTACTACTTCATTTAAGTCGTCGAATATGGTAAAGTCTTTGAAGAAATGCTGTATTTTTTGTTTTAACTGAGTAATAGGATGTTTTGAATCGTTATGCAGTTTTCTTCCGCGTTTTTCATTGATTGTTTTTGATATATTATTCATATCGAAAATAATGGTATAGTATCTGCAAAAATAATGTTGCAGAGGTATGGTTTAAAAAATATATAAAAGTCTGATTTTGTTTTGAATATCCGTACGCAACGGACATATAGAATTATCTCGGCCCTTGGGGGCCAAAAAAGAAGAAGAAAAATAATATGTTGATTCTGGAAATCATCTTTGACACGAAGTTATTAAAAAAAACTAATAAATCCTAACCGGGCAATACGCCTGTTTAAAAAAATGGTTAATGATAGCTTTCAACTCCAATAGGAAACCCGTATATCATGAATATAACTTAGAATGAATTGTTTATCAATACAAATTCAAGAATCACTTATAAGTATGATAAAATTACCCCAAGATTTCCGAACTTTGTCTACAATTAAAATGTACAGAACCCCTAATGGAAGAATTTGAATTACCCGTAACCTATAAAGGCAAAGAGCAGCTATTTAATGTAAAACTGGCAACATTCACTTATGGTTATAAATTCTATGTAGATGTGGATGGTAACGAAGTCGTTTTTGAACGCGACGATGAAGGCAATATGCGGGCTATGGTACAGGATACCTCATCAGAATCAAAGATAGAAAAAGGGCTTATTGAGGCAATTATGGAAGTATTTAATGCTCTTTAACCTAAACAGGCTCTAACCGATATGCTTTAAGGCTTTTCCCTTTATGCCTTTTGAAAAACTTATTGATATGGCTTTCATCAGCAAAGCCAAACTCATCCGCAATCTCATGAACTCTTTTATCACTGAAACGTAACCGATGTTCTATCAGGCGAATTTTATAAGAAGAAATATATTGTTGGATAGATTCGTTACACTGTCTACGGAAATAGCTTCCAAGATAGGTTGGAGATAATCCGAACTCATTGGCAATAGCCTCTACTTTTAATCGTTTTGGCTTACGTATATTTTCCTGAATATAATCCAGCATCTGAAGAAGGCGGATATCTGCATTGGATGAGATATTCTGTGGTTTAACAATAGCTATATTTCTTGCTGCAATTACAATGATAGCATTCACAAGATGGCGGGTAAGATCTTCGTTGTATATTGACTCATGCTCTACAGCCTGCTGCAAATTCTGTATGAGCAGACCCATCATTTTTTTATCCTCATTATTCACGAGTACCGAGCCTGACAAATGAGAAGCGTAATACAAAAGACATTCTATGTGATCGATGCTTTTCCACTGATATTCTTTGATATAGCTTTCCCCAAAACGGATCACCATAAATTCACAGATTCCATTCAGATCAAATCCATGACAGTCATTGGGTGTAATTAAAAACAGGTCTCCCGTAGAAAAAGCAATTTTATTTTCGTTGACGATATGATCCCCAATACCGGAAATGACATACACCAGTTCAAAAAAATTGAATTGCCTGTCCTTTAACGGGCATTGATCTATCTTTTCATAAAAAACCTCAAGGGATTGGTGTATATTTTCTCTTGCCATAGTACAAAGATACCTAAATAAGCATTAAATATACCTGTTTTTGCCCATTTTATCAGTCTATTTTTGCGACACAAATTAGAACTGTAATGCAGAAAAAAATAGATCCTGAGCTTTTAAAAGCCATTATTGACAGTCCATTTAGCAAAATTGATTATGACTATTTACTGGCCAATCATCCGGCAAAGATCCGGGAAGAAGAAATGAAGATCATGACAGTGGAAGAACCGTTGCCTGTTCCTCTATCTCTTTCTGTAGAGAACATCTATATTCCCTCTTCTGAACGTCAAAGAGACATCAGGTTGAGAGTTTACAGGCCAAAGGGAAAACAGAACTTACCGATACTGCTCTATTTCCATGGTGGTGCTTTTATATATGGAATGCCGGAACAGTATGATTTTATATTCTATCGGCTGGCAGTGGATATTGATGCGGTTATTGTCTCTGCAGATTACCGGTTAGCCCCGGAACATCCCTTCCCTGCTGCTATGGAAGATGGTTATGATGCTTTACTATGGCTGTCTGAATCTGCTGACCGTATTGGTGGAAATAAAAACAGGATCATAATAGGCGGAAGCAGTGCCGGAGCAACCATTGCAGCTTCAGTAACACAGCATGCAAGAGATAAGGAAAAAGTAAATATTCAGCATCAATATCTGCTCTATCCACCTACGGACCATCTCCTGAAAACCTCATCAATGAATGAATTAGCCAATGCTCCCATGCAGACTAAAAAAGCTGCTTACTGGATGTGGAAACATTATCTTCAGCATCAGATGATTGAACCGCCTCAATATTCTGTTCCGCTGCAGGAGAAGAATTTTGACAATCTTCCGGATGCTACCATTATTGTATGCGAATTGGACCCGCTAAAAGATGAAGGAAAGGAATATGCTCAAAAATTACAGCACGCAGGAGCTTCAGTGCATCTATTGGAAATTAAAGGTGCTGTACATGCTTTTGATTTCTTCCCTTGTAAGATCTCTGAAAATTTTTACCTACAGCAAGTCAAATTATTTAAACTTATTTTAATTCAGAAATTATGAAAAAAATTGTTGTTATTAACGGCCATCCGGCTCAGGAAAGCTTTAACTCTGTTATTGCAGAGTCCTATATCCACTCTGCTGTAGCTTCCGGTGCTGAGGTACGGTATATTGCCATTGGAAAGCTTAATTTTAATCCTAACCTTCAATTCGGATATCAACAGAGAATGGAACTGGAGCCTGATCTTGTAAAAGCGCTGGAAGATATTCAGTGGAGTGACCATCAGGTATGGATACATCCTGTTTGGTGGCTGGGGATGCCTGCCATAATGAAAGGCTTCTTTGACAGGGCATTTCTTCCGGGAATTACTTTTAAAAGTGATAAAAAAGGGAACAGCGAAGGATTACTCAATGCAAGATCAGCAAGAATTATTACCACAGCGGGTGATTTGTCCCTCCAGGTTTATGAGAATGAATACCAGTCAAGTGGACTTATTCAGCTAAAGAAGGGGATTTTAGAATACTGTGGAGTTTCATCCATTAATAACCATTTTATAGGTCCACTGTATGAATTAACAGAAAAAGACAGAAAAGAATGGCTGGATACCATCACAGGATTGGCCCTCGCCGATTCTTTATAAAATTTTAGGTGACTTACTGGTTGTATATATTTATCCAATTTTAATATACTTCCAGTTCTTTAGTCCCTTTTGGACGATAGAGATAAAGGGTAATGTAAGTAGTTGTTACATTATCCTTACCTTTTCTTTTAAAACCTCCCCAAAGCGCTGATTTTTCATTATTGATTTTCTGTAGGCATACGATTTTGCCATCGCCATAAAAAGTCATTTTATAATCCTCAATCGGCTTTACATCAAAAAATGTAATATCGGTATTTGTTCTGAATACATACTCATTCCATCTGTTCTTTATCTCATCTGGCAATAAGAACAGCTGTTTAGCCACTCTTTTTTCTCTATTATAATAAATATTAGCCAGCGTACTCCACGAACCCTTCATATAGATATCTCTTACCTTATTGTATTTAGCAACTGCCTCCTGTTCAATGGCCTGTAATTTATCTTTATCAGTAGTCAGTAGGACCTCTGCATTTTCCAGAGTTTCTATATGGTAAGGAATATCCGCAAAAAAGGTGAATGCGTCTTCAAATGTATTGCTATTGATGCGTTTCTTTTTAGATGTTGAATATTTTCTCACTTCGTCTTCTTCAGAGTTCCCACTCTTATTTTTCAGTGATTTTACAATCTTCACCTGAATTTCTGAATTAGGAGAAAGCTCCGTATTTAAAATATTTTTATCCTGATTAAATCCCGGTGTCATTTTAATGATGATTTTTTGATTTCCTTTTTTAGTAATCCATTCATTCAGCGGAAAATAAGATCCTGACAGACTACTGCCGGAAGTGTCATTATGCTTTATAATGGGAATATCATTAATTAAGATTTCAAAAGAACAGTTACTGGTAGAGATATAGGCCCCATAATGAGGTTCGTTATCAGAATATCTGATTTCCTGTGAGGTTACAGAAATATTTTGGTGGGATACCACAGGTTCAGTCTTTTTCTCAGCTTTAGCCGACAAAGATAATATCAAACCTAATAAAATATATTTTTTCATAATTCTTATCTTATAATTTGTAAGGCTTTAGCCCCTTTTGGAATGTATAGCAGCATATCAATGAAAGAGGTTCTGCTCATTCCATTTTTATCTGTTATTGTATACCTAAGCAGAGATTCTCCCTTATGACTTCCCTCTTTAGGCTCTAATCTCACCATTTTATTATTAGCATAGAGTTTCATTATATAATTTTCAATGGGATAAATACTCTGCGAAGAAACGTCTGTCCCTGAAGTTACAGACTTGCCTTTTCTTCCTTTTACAGTTTGAAATTTAGTCATAATATCCTTAGGGAAATACTCTGCCTGATACCATTCGCTGTCTGCATTCAGAAATTGGGTATTCAGGTAATCATAATCTTTTTCTTTGAGAGCAGAAGCAATGGTATTGTAAAAATTGACCACTTTTAATTCCAGATCCTTCTGATCCAGCTGGGACAGATCTTCCCCATTTTCCCAGCCCTGAAGAATGTAAGGAACAGAAGCCTCAAAGTTTAAACTGGTTTTATACTCCGCTAATTTAGAAAAATCAGCACTCTGTTCATTATTTTTAAAGACTAATATCTCTTTAGGCTCTATCAGAGATTTATCTTTATTCCATCCTGTTTTTTCAATTTTTAAAATAAAATTCTCTCCATTTTCAAGGGAGTGCTTCTGAATTCCAGCCTTATCATATCCTGGATAAAGCTCTATTTCAATTTTCTGTTTTCCTGCCTTTAGAATAGACGGATTAATATTTATCCTTGCCGTCACCGGAGTTTTATCGTAATTTGAATAAACAGGACAGCCGTTAATTATGATTTTAAAATTAAAAAACGACTGTATATCTATTTGGTAGAGCGGCTCATTTTTAAACTTAATAACCTTCTCTGATAAATATTCCAGTCTCTGCCCGGTTGACATAGTTACTTTTTTATCCTGGCTGCTGCAGAATGTTGAGAAAAGTAAACAGAAAAATAATAAGTTTAAACGCATAAGTTTTCAGAATGATTGATTCAGTCTCTGCAATCAAGAATAATCATTTTCCTGATCTGATAAAAATAAGGTATTTTTTTATACTGGTATACCCTGCTGCCTTTTATCAATTATATAATTCACGAGCAAGGGTAAATTGAATAAAAAGTATTTTCTTTGCAAAAAATTATATCCATGAAAAAAATATTACTGCTGGCCATCCCTTTTTATCTATTCTCATCCTGTAGTTCTGACACGGATGAACCTACTACTAAATCAAAAAAAATTATTGAAGTAAAACAAGATGGTAAGCCCTATTATAAATTTTCCTATAACAATGCTGGTAGTATTTCCGAAATCACAAACTACAACAATGGAACTTTAGCCAATACTACAAGAGTAGAATACACAAATGGTCTGGAAACGAAAAGAAGCGTCTATAATTCACAGAATGTACTATTTAATTATTATACATTTACCTATAGCGGCAGGCTTGTTACTGAGCGATCAAGTTACACCAGAAACCCATCAACAGGACAGGATATCTTAATGCAGGTGGTACATTATACTAATGATGCTTCCAAACCTTCCCATAATTTAACAGGTTCACAATATTATAACGGAACTGGAAATCTAATTGGAAAAAGTGAAATTACATACGCCGATAGCCGCGGAAGCAACATAACGAATGTTTATAATGCAACAGGAGAAAAAACCAATGTCACTACCACGGTAAAAGATAACGCGGTTGCCTGGGATAAAGTTTTAGATCCTTTTGTATATCAGCATGAGCATAATTCGCAATCTGTATTGGATGATAATATCTTTAACGGATCTAAAACCGGATTTACGGTAGAATTTACTTATGATAAAGATAACTATCCTCTCTCAGCCAAGTATTCGCATTCCAATGGGATAAAATATATGTATACATTCACTTGGGAATAAAATGTTATACCTATAAAAAATATGCCACCTACATACAATTTTACACTAATTACTTTTTCAATTTTTTGACTTCCTCTAATATTGTATTATAAGCTTCTGAAATAGAAATCTTATTACAGTAGGTATAAAGGACGAAAATAACAATACTAAGGCAAAATGTTTTCTTTAATACTGTTGAAGAATTGACCAATAAAATTAACGATTATGTTGTCAATGATCTAAACTTAAATAATGTAGAAATTTACATTGATGAGTATAATGAAATTTTTTCTGATGAAGAGAAAAAAGTCTAACTGATAAAGGCCATCATTTTGAATAAATACAATTGATTCTTTATCTTCAATATATTTATTGCATATAGTCTTCCATTGGGAGACTATTTTTAATTATCCAGACTATTTATATAAAACTGAAGAGAATATTTCCGATATGGTAATTTTAATCATGAGCAAATCCACTAAAATCTTTTTCATCAGTACCAATATCAGCACATACAAATGAGTGTGTTAAAATCTTATTTGTAACAATGATACTGTCTTTTTTAAATAAAATACCCTGCATACCTGTTCCACATATATTATCACTATTTTCTGCTCCAAATGTTTTTCTATCATCTTTTGTTGCCATGTTTCCAAGAATAACTAAAGTATGCTTTACTCCTACATCCGGATAAGAGAAGTTTTCAACTTTATTCTTTTCCCATCTTAAAAAATAACATGGAGGGTTGATTTTTATATCACCGGATAATTTATATTCTTTGGTATTAATCTTTAATTTTGCTTTTCCATTGTCATTTATTAATTCCAATAATACTCCGTCAATATTAGTTGTATCAGTTACTATTATTGTACTTTTTTTAGTATTTGATTGAGTGTATTCTTTTTCTTGATTTTTTTTTACAGGAAAAAGATATTAATGATAATGTTATTATAAAACAAATATTTTTCATAGTAGTTAAATTAAAGCCCAAAACCAAATTTCTGTACCTCTCCCTAAATAATCGAAAGCATTCCCACCTTTTAAAGACATTCCATTCCAAACATCTATGTGATCTGTACCTTCAGACCATCCATCTTTAATAAAAATGATCCCCTTCCCATTTTTGAAAGATTTGTGGTCCATTTTGGGATATTTTTTTCTTTCAAGCTTTAGTCGATTTCCAAATATTTCAGGATGCAGATGCATCCAATCAGCGAGTTCCTGAGCTCTTAATATGTGTCTAAATCCATCTTCATGTTCTCCCAGCATCTTACTTTTTAAAGGACATTAAATCAACACCTGATTTATGAAAAGCTTCACTCATCCTGATAGCACATTGGTTTGGAAATAGTGCTACATTACAGGGATGAGACCCTTTTCCTGGATGATTTTTCCACAATTCGTCAAATCTTACCATAATAAAACATTAGACTTTAATATCAAATATAGAAATATAAATCAAACATTAGAGATTAAATTTATTATGTTAATTAATTTAAAATAAGCGTTTATCTACTACCTTATTTTCAGGCATTGTAAAAAATCCATGTCGTTTAAATTTTTCAATGTTTTCGTTTTCTGTATTTTCCATTTTGGATTAATTTTAAGTTATACTACTTAAAAAGAGGACATTGAATCCTCTTTCCTTTTTTATTAGAATCGTTATAAGATAGTTATATTAGAAAATTAATTTAGTGTAACATTGTATGTATTTTAACCTTTAATTTCTTAAGTTATTCAAAAACAACATAATTTACTTTGTCTACTCCTGTATTGCCTGTTTTCTCATGATAAGCATATAGAGTAAGTTCATAATTTCCTGGAGTACTGATGGTATGGTTGCCTTCAAATAAGTTGGTAGAAACCCATGACATATCAATATTCTTAACCAGTTTTCCATCTTTTTTAAGAATTCCTTTCACTTCGATTTCATCAGAATTCCAAACTCCGCCTTTTTCGATAACGCATCCACACATCATAACAATATTCGCCTGAAACAAAAACGGTTTATCTTTAATTGTATTCAATGCGATATACTGGTGAGTTCTTGGTTTTAAAATATCAATAATATATCCGGGAATCTCAAGAATGATTCCTTCGCCCAGAATATTCTTTCCGGGAATCAACCATAATTCTGTACTTACCACAGCCTGTGCCTGTCTGCTGTTCAGTGGAGAAATAACTTCAACCGTCACAAAGGTAGGCTCATCAATATCAACTGTTGCTACAAAACCACCTGTCTGATCATCAGTAATTGAAGCTCCCCTCACTTTAGGAGTTTTCATAATCAGATCCGTATTGCCGGTACTTCCTGCTGTATTGCCTTCTGCTAAAATCTTTTGGTTTAGCTTATTCCTGACAATAATATGAGCACCTCCCAATGAACTTCCGATAAATTTAGCATCTTTTGCTTTTGCCCTTACCATCACCTTAGTTTCTGTGCCCCAAACCATAAGATTGGAAAAAAGTAATGCTGTAGCGAGAAAAAATGTTTTCATGATTGTATTGTTTTTAAGTATTCCTGTTTGAACCGATGATGGAAAGATTCATTCTTCAATTCCTGATCTATGGTATCGAGGTAAGAAAGAATAGATAAATCTTCTGAAAGTAATTTTAAAATGGCCTTTTCACAGCTGTCCCAGATCTTTTCCAATTGAGGAAGTATTTCTATTGCCTTAGGGGATAAAGAAACCATTTGTTTACGCTGATCTGTACTGTCTTTTTTAATCATCAGATATCCTTTTTCAGCCATTTTCTTTACAATGATGACCACAGACGGATGAGAATATCCCAATGGTTCTGCAATATCCGTAATGGAAACTTCTTCTTTTTTTTGCAGTAACATAAACACCAGGTACCAATTAGGTTCTACATCTACTCCAAACTCTTTATAGAATTTTCTGACATCATGAGACATCCGGTCACTGATCCTTTTCAACCTGCTGTCTAATGCCTTATATCCCAATTCTTTAATAAAGTCAAAATCCATTTTAAAAATCTTTGGTGTAAATATATAAACTATATAGCGAACTATATAGTTCGCTATATTAATTTATTAAAATTTTCATAACCCTAAATAAATCAATGTTTTAAAAAAATAAAAACAGTTCTGATGCTACTTTTTTATTTATTTTTCTTCCTAAATTCCCCTGGAGTAATCCCTCTGTATTTTTTAAAAAGTTTCGAGAGATGGCTTTCATCACTAAACTGAAGTTCATAAGCAATCTCACTGAGCCTTATACTGCTGTATTTCAGATAAGTTTCAACCAGCTTAAGCCGATAATCCAGTACATAGTCCTGATAGGAAACTCCGGTCTGTTGCTTAAAATATTCCCCGAAATAATTCCCCGAAATTCCAAAATGCTCTGCTATAGTCTGAATTCCTGTCTTATCTCTATCTTTGATATTCTGCTGGATATAAGTAATGATTTTCATAATAGAAAAAGCCTTCTTGTTCTTCTGCAGATCTGAAGTTTCACTCTGAATTATATTTCTGGCAATAAGATTAAGCAGGATCGAAATACAGTTACGGATGATGAGGTAATCCTCTACCCTGTTTCTAAATTCATTTGCAATCTGCTGAATAATCACTTTAGCAAAATCTTCATCATTTTTATTACGGAATACACATCCGGCACGGGCATGATAGTTATTACTGATGTATTGCAGCTTGTACAGGTTTTCACAGCTTTCAATACGGTCTGCTTCGAGGCGGATCTTATCAATAAATTCAATGGGGCATTCGATCGTAATCAAATCAGCATTCTCGCTTTCAAAACGATAGGATTCCTGTTGAGGAATAATAACAAGTTTACCTTCTGTGAAATCAATATAACGTTCATCATACAGGAGTTTTCCGGCTCCCTGTACAATGTATACAAATGATAAAAAAGATATGGTCTTAAAGGTTATTTCTCCTTTAAGCTTTATTTCTTTCACTTCAATACCTTCAAGATGTAATCCTTTCATGAGTTCGCACTATACTTTCCTCCAAAAGTACAATTTTCACAGAACAAAAGGAGGTTAATTTTGCATAAAAAAATATGAACACTTATCCGAAGCGATGGCAGGCACTCAATTTTCTGATCGCCGGAGCTTTTCTTTCACCCTTGGATTATTTTATTGTCAATATGGCATTACCTTCTATAAAAGAAGCTTTCAAAGCAAGTGAACATCAGTTACAGATGGTTATTGCCATATACGGACTCACCTATGGAGCTTTAGTAGTATGCGGAGGACGGCTTGGTGACCTCTATGGGCGTAAAAAAATTTTTATATTGGGATTGTATACCTTTTTATTTTCTTCGCTGGCGTGTGCATTTTCTCCTACAGTAACATGGCTTATTGCAGCAAGATTATTTCAGGGAATTGGAGCTTCGTTGCTGGCTCCTCAGGTTTTAGCTTCTATCAAAGTTTTATTCAGCAGCCAGGAACAACCAAAAGCTGTGAGTCTCTTCAGTTCTGTATTTGGCTTGGCCTCTGTAATTGGACAGTTGCTTGGTGGATTGCTCCTCAGCATGCATTGGGGAAACTTTTCCTGGGAAATGGTATTTCTTGTTAATGTCCCTATTACCATTATCTGTATTGTGGGAATTCATTTTACTATGGACAACAGCCGAAAGGAATCCGATTCTGGAATTGATTTTAAAGGCTCATTACTCCTTATTTTTGCTCTTCTCCTATTGATTTGTCCTCTTATCTTCGGGCAGAAGTATCATTGGCCATGGTGGATATTTACTGTTATGATATCAGGAGTATCATTATTAATTATTTTCTTTAGATATGAAACGTATCTATTGAAAAACAATCGTCCTGTGCTTATAGACCCAACATTATTACAGCATACACCTTTCGCTTTGAGCCTTTTGATTCTCTTTTTTTACAATTTTACTTCAGGACTGTTCATTTGTTACCCTTATTATCTCCAGGAATTTCTACACCAAAGCTCCATGCAGACAGGATTGGCCATTATTCCTTATGGAGTTGCTTTTTTTCTGGCCCCATTAATAGTATCCAAAATAAAACAATCAACGTATACAATGATTTACATCGGGCTCGGGTTACTAATAGGAGGATTTACTTGTACTGCAGTGTACTTTTATTTTCAACAGCAGCCTTCTTTCATCAGTTATATGACCTTATTTATGGCAGGACTAGGTCATGGAACGATCATGCCGGTAATGATGCAGACTGCTATTACTTTCACAACCAAAGAAAAGGCAGGACAGGCTTCAGGTTTGATCAGCATTGGAATACAGGTAGGCAGTGTAGTCGGAGGAGCTGCGATCGGCACCTTATTTTTTAATCTGACTGACCTCCTGGGATTTCCAAAGGCTTTTGCAATAGCTATTTTTATGATCGGCGCTGTACAGATGATAGGAATACTTACCAACATCAGATTACGTAAATATGTTAACTCTTAATTTTCATCAACAACAAAAAATAGCTTTAAATTTAAATCTTATGAACAACAAAGAAAAAATTACCGAAGAATTAAAAGACTTCTGTGAAAATATTGAAAAATGGTTCCAGGGTAATGAAAAGGATCAGAATGCATTACTTAAAAGAATACTTTCCGGGTTTTCTCCTGACTTCAAAATGATTAATGGGGATGGAAATACAGCTACTTTATCCATGTTTTCAGAGTGGCTTCCTACCGTGTTTGGAAAGTTCCCGGACCGCAGTGTACGGATTGAAAATATAGAAATTAATCATTCTGAGCATCATGGTCTGGCCACTTATACAGAGATTCAGATGACAGAAGGAGTAGCCAACACCAGAAAGTCCTCGGCTGTTTTCCTTTTAACTGAAGAAAGAGCACTGTGGGTTCATCTTATAGAAAATTGGATATAAAAAATAAACGGTCTGTATTTCACAGACCGTTTGTTATAATATACAGTTTAATTCTTTTTCCTGAATATCTCCATTTTACCAGCCATAATGCTCAGTAAGATTCCAAAACAGGCAAAAAGCCCGTAAGAATACCTGAGATCAAAACCTTCCGCAATATATCCGATCAATGGCGGCCCTATCAGAAAGCCTAAAAATGAAATACTGGATACAAAGGACAGCGCAATACTCGGTGCCACAGTATTCACCTGACCAATGGTACTGTAAACCGACGGTACACTTAAAGAGGCTCCAAGCCCGATAATCATAAATGCAATGATACAAATCCATAGTTCCGGAAGGAAAACACTCAGGAAAAGACCACAGCTCATTAAAATCCCACAAAACTGCAGAACAGTTCTTTTTCCGAGTTTTTCAATAATCCGGTTTCCAACAAACCGCCCCAAAGTCATCATTAAGATAAAACTTGTATATCCCAATATAACAAGGTTTTCCGGTGCCTTTACAATCGTTTGAAAATAAACGCCACTCCAGTCAAACATAGCTCCTTCAATGGCCATACTTAAAAAACCAATGATTCCTAACCCAACCAAAGTAGGATTTACAGATTTAAAAATAGATCTCGTCTGTGGTTCCGCTTTATGGATAATATTGGTGAGATTGTTTCTGCTATACAGCCAGATCAGAGAGACGAGGATAAAAGTCAGCACAAAATGATGAAAAGTTTCTATATGCAGATTAATGGTAATCAGGCCTACAACTGCCCCTATCAATCCAGCAAAACACCATGCTCCGTGATAAGAAGACAATAACGTTCTCTTTGTAATTGATTCTATTTCAATCGCCTGTGTATTGATTGCTATATTACACAGATTCCCGGTAACGCCGAAAAAAAACAGAACAGTGGCCAACACCCAGTAAGAAGGAGAAAGACCGATCAGCAAAAGAAAACCCGGATACAGTAAAAAAAGACTTTTAATGATTTTACTGCTTCCGTATTGACTGATCAGCTTTCCGGATAACATCATGGTGGAAAGCTGCCCTATCGGCATCAGAAGCAAAAGAGTTCCCAGCTCTGCTTCATTGATGGAAAGAGCGTCTTTAATAATAGGAATCCGGCTTGCCCAAGACGAGAAAACAAGTCCGTGGGCAAAGAAAAGTAAAAAACAGGCAGCAGGCATTTTCGCATTGAGAGATTCTCGGTCTTGCATTATAACAGTGTTTGATTAAAATTTCCGTTTGCGAAGTTAGGAACACTCATCCAATAAAATATATTCCATTTTTGATATTTTATATTCCATTTTAAACAACGCTTTTAAAAAGAAAAATTAACTGCTTACATTTGATCACCGGAATGCACTGACGAAATTACTAACCATTCTGAGAAGTCATCCAACAATATTATGATAGAGATCAAGCCCAATTTTGAAGGATTATATATTCAAAAATATATCCTAAACAGCCTCTCTGAATTTCACAGAAAAGCAGAAAATCTCAATAAACTGCTGCTTTGTTTTGTATCAAAAGGGACGCTGGATCTTCAGATCAATACACTTCCTTTTCATGTAAAAACCAATTCCATCCTCATGTTACTTCCTGACACAGACCTTAAAAACAGTTCAGGGAGTAATGAGCTTGAATTATCTGTGTTTTTTATTTCCTTGGATTTCATAAGCAGTTATAGTTTTCTGACTGTACTTCTGGCTAGTGATGAGATCAAATTCAATCCGGTAATGTCTATAGAAAACCCTGCAGGAAAACTAATCTGGTCTACTGTAAAACTCATTCAGGACTATCATGCTAAAACAAAAGAAGAAAGTACCGTAGAATCTGTACAATATCTGCTCTATGCCCTTCTCGAGCTCGTTTCAAAGCTCTATTTACCTGTGATAAAAAATAACAGCCTTTTGCAGACCCGAAGTCAGGACATTATAGAACACTTTTTTGAATTGCTGGATAAACATGGATATCTGGAAAGAAGTGTATTATTTTATTCTGATCAGCTGCATCTTTCTCCTCAGTATTTAAGCAGCTTAATAAAAAAAGAAACCGGAAAGCCTATCAAACAATGGATAAGCTACAGAGTGATAAAACAAGCTCAGGAACTACTCAAAACAACCCCTCTGTCCATTAAAGAAATCAGCAACCGGTTACAATTTGTAGATTCTTCCCTATTCTGCCGGTATTTTAGACGCTGTACAGGAATTACAGCCAATACCTACAGAGAAAATTATAAGATAAAGAAATAAAAGTAAGAAAGCCATTCAATAAAATAGTAAAGTGAAGCACTTATTATTTGTACTTTAGTACCCTTAAAAACGAATTATGCCAGGGAAAACATGGTTATTATCTACAGCATGTCTGCTGTTTATTCATTGTAAAAAAGAGAATGTTTCCAAACCGTCTGTTGGACAGGACACCATAACACAACAAAAAAGAGAAGTGGTAATCTCCAAACCTGAAGATGATTCTCAGATGGAGAAGGTAAAATCATTTCTGAAATGGTATAGAGATAATGAAGATAACCTATATAGCTTCAATACGATAAAAGGAGGACCTCAGGGCGAAAATGAAACTCAGGTTAATTATTATGTAGATTTTAATCAGGCAGAAAAAGAGTTGAACTTTCTGAAAAGCAGCGGTTTATTCTCTCAAAAATTTCTATCTGTTTACAAACAAAACTATGTACAAGGAGAAGAGTATTTCAAGAAGAACCCTACTGATGACGGGCCTCCGCACGGTTTTGATTATGACTACTTTTTCAGAACCCAGGATGATTATCAATCCGATTTACAAAATATTGAAGCCATACAATTCACTGTACAACAAATCAGTTCTGAACAATACGCTGTAAAATTTCACCTGAAAAACTGTGGTATGACTTATCAGTATATCCTTTCCAAAGGCAATGGTGATCAATGGCTGATAGATTCCATTGAAAATATCAGCTGATGATTTTATTTATTTCAATTTAAAAACCAAACGAATATAGGCTTTTAATTAAATTAGCTTACCAAAAAAATATTTTATGAAGGAACAATGGATATCCCATCCAATCATTTTAGAAGGCACAACTATTGAACTGATTCCTCTGGAAAAAGAACATTTTGAAGAATTGTATGCTGCAGCAGCAGATAAAGATCTCTGGACATTGATTCCCACGAATGCTTCAGATAAAACAATATTCTATCAAAACTATGAATTCTCATTATCAGAAAGAGAAAACGGAAACCAATACCCTTTCGTCATAAGACATAAGGAAACCCAACAACTGATAGGATCCACAAGATTTTTTGAAATATATCCGTCAGATAAAAAATTAGAAATCGGCTGGACCTGGATCACAAAAGATTTTTGGGGAACAACTGTTAATTTAGAATGCAAATTGCTTTTGCTTACCTTCTGTTTTGAAATATTAAAGACCAATCGGGTACAGTTGAAAACTAAAGATAATAATTTCAGATCAAGAAAAGCAATCGAAAAAATCGGAGGGGTATTTGAAGGTATTTTACGGAAAGATAAAATTCAAAATGACGGCAGCACCCGAAATGCAGTCTATTACAGTATTCTGGACGACGAATGGAAGGCCGCAAAACAGAAAATTGAAGCTCAAATCAGAGAAAAAGAAACTTCCGTAAAGCTCTAAAGTCAATATTCTGATAAACTACAGTATATAAAAATCAGACGTAAAAGTATCTGACTTTACGTCTGATTTTATTTAAATGATCAATTTACTTCTTAATTATTTTCTTTGAAACCACATTTCCATTCTTCAATTCTCCCTGAAGAATATAAACCCCTTTGGAAAGCTTTGAAACATCAATATTTTCAGAATTTTCCACAGCTAAAACTCTCTTACCGTCCAAAGAAGTTATCGTCACCTTTCTAATATCTTCTTTAGAAGCTATAGTAATAAAATCAGAACTTGGATTCGGATAGATGGCAAACTCTTCTGCTCTTCTGTTCAGCTCAGCAGTTGATAATACCGTAGGATCAAGATAAGACACCGACTTTGAAATATTTGTATTTCCATTCAGAACAAAAGTATTGATGGCAAAACTAAACACCATACCTTCTGTCTGGCTCACCCATTGATAGGATTCGTTGGTATAAGTAGCGGTAATGGGTGTAGGTGAACCGGCAAAAGTCTGCGTTCCCGTTCTCATTCTTTTTATTCTCAGCACATTAGCATAGGTTCCTCTCGGGGTAATTACTGTACCATAGCCGTCTACACTCACACTTACCTGTCCCGTTTCATTGGTATTTCCAATTGCTGCGGAAACACTGTTAAATTCATAGGTATCATCAAACTGTTGCAGATAAGTAATCGGAAATTTATACTCAGTCAGAGGATTAATATAAGTGACTGTAACATCTCCTAACGCAGGTCCGGAATAAGAACCCAACGTTGTAGCCTCAGTATCTGTCATAGAACTAAAGTCATGCGTATCAACAGTAGTCATTGTTGCAATCCTGTTAGCACCGGGAAATCTGAAACAGTTCGATTGGCCGGGACATGCTCTTACAGTATATGCAACAGGATTAGTTCCCGTATACATTGAAAAATCCCAAGTAATATTTGCTCCTGACGAGCCTGCTGTAATAGAAGTACTGCTTACATCTTCTGATTTGAGATTAACTGTGCTGTTAATTCTGTCAACTCCAGCTCTTGTTACTGATGGCTGGGCGTAGGACATTATTCCTATGAAAAGGAATAAAACAAAGTTTAACTTTTTCATATTATATTGATTTATGGTTAGTTACATACATATATTTCCCACTATAAAGATAAATAAAATTTATTTTTTGTAAATCATATATCTACATAAAACATATTGTATCCTACCAACTGCACACAACAAAAAATCCCCAGCCGTTCTGGCTGGGAATGTTATACTTAATTAAATAGCTGTCTGTAACTTAAAGGGGTCTGATCCGTTTTCTTTTTAAATAATTTATTAAAAGACTGCGGATGCTCAAATCCTAAGGCATAAGCTACTTCTGATACTGAAAAACTTGTTGAAGTAAGGTATTCCTTGGCTTTCTCAATCAGTTTTTCATGAATATGCTGCTGAGCATTCTGCCCTGTAAGGTTTCTTAACATATCGCTGAGGTAATGTGGTGAGAGATGAAGTTCAGAAGCTAAAAATTCTACAGTAGGAAGCCCTTTAGTCAATGTTTTTTCTTGATTAAAGTACATTTCCAGTATAGCATCCATTTTAGTCAATAGATCATTATTTACAGCCTTCCGAGTAATAAACTGTCTTTTATAAAAACGATTACTGTAATTCAGAAGTACTTCAATATAAGAAACTATAACGTCCTGGCTTACTTCATCAATGGCTGTATTCAGTTCATTTTTAATGCTATCCAGCAATCCCGTTATGATATTCTTTTCCTGATCAGAGAGATGCAGCGCTTCATGAGTATCGTATGAAAAGAATCCGAAACTCTTAATATTTCTGGCCAAAGGATAGTTTCGCAGAAAATCAGGATGTACCAATAACGTATATCCACAATATTCTGTATTTTCATCCGTAGAAAGGATCTGTCCTGGAGCTGTAAACATCATTCCACCTTCATTGAAGTCATAATATCCCTGCCCATACCCCATTTTTCCTACTTTCGAATATTTATAAGATACTTTATAAAAATTAAGAACAAAACTTCTGCTCAGCAGCTCCTTATTAATGGTCATCTTAGTATTATCTACAAGACTTACCAGCGGATGCAACGGCTTAGGAAGCTGTAAAAGGCTGTGCAGTTCCGAAATGGATGATATTTTCTGTGGAATATGCTCTCTTTTTTCCATGATATAAATTTACAAATTATTTAGACTGAAAAACAGCAGTCCTACCATAATACTGTTGTGTAACAGATTATAAAAACTGTTTTCCCAATTGTTCTCTGAATGCTTCAGCACCCAGTTCCAGACGTTGTGCATATAATGCGTTTGCATCGTCACCTGCAACATATCTCAACTGCTTTTTACCATCTGTTGCAGCCTCGTAGACCACTTCAGCAATTTGTTCCGGTGTAGAGGCAGCCTCCATCATCCCTTCCATTTTGGAATATAGGGAATCTATGATTTCTTCATAAGCAGGACTTGATGCAGAGTCTAGAGAACGGCTTACAAAATCAGTTTTAATTCCACCTGGAGAAACCGTTTTAATGTCTATTCCAAATGTATTCAGTTCAAAAGCCATACTTTCGCTCCAGCCCTCCAATGCCCATTTTGTAGCATGATAAATTGAATTCAAAGGGAAAGTAATCAATCCTCCAATAGAAGTGGTAGAAATGAACATTCCATTCTTTTTCTCTCTGAAATAGGGAATGAATTCCTGAGTAACACGAATAGTACCCAGTAAATTCGTATTCAACTGTCTTACAATCTGTTCATCAGCCAAAGCTTCCAAAGGTCCCATAAGACCATAACCTGCATTATTAAAAACAACATCCACCTCTCCTGATTCCAGGGCTTGTTTCACCGTCATTCTTATCTGTTCCGGATGGGTGATATCTAACGGAAGTATCGTCACATTATTAAGAGAAGCAAGATCTGAAGCCGCTTCAGGGTTTCTCATTGTAGCAATCACTCTCCATCCTCTTTGTTGAAATAACTGTGCAGTCGCTTTACCTAATCCTGTAGAAGCTCCTGTTATAAAAATTGTTTTCATTTTTTCTTGTTTAAAATTACAGGACAAAGTTCAGAATCAAAGAAAATATAAGAGTTGCCAAAACGGATTAAACTGTAGCCAAAATGAATTTTTAAACTTCCTTTCGTTTTCTTGTTTTTTTGTAAGTTTGTTCCCATTAATTTTTATGGCAGAATACATTCTTGAAAACATCAATCTCAGTACACTTTCCGTATATGACTTATTAAAACATACCACAGAAAGTGCATTTGTCGGGATCACAGGTTTTCATGAAATTTATCCTGTTACCATTGAAAATAACACCGGAATTTTCACAAAAAATTCTTCGCTAAAGGATTTCCCAGTGGTTTCCATAAGCAGAATTGGCAATTCACTACTTTGCAGCTGCACCTGTGATAACTCTAAAGCTCAGCTGTGTTCACATCAGGCAGAAATTATCCACTGCATTCTGGAAGAGAAAAAGTACAGGATTTTCTTTGATGATATACTCCGTAAAAATACATTACTCTCCAGAGCTAAAGGGTATGGTTTAGAAAATGAACCTGACCTTGATCAATATTTTGAACTGCAGATCTCAGATGGCAAACTTGAAATTTCTCCAAAGATCAGGGAAATGCTTCCCATGGATGAGCTGATGTTCCAAAGAGACCTTCTGCCTCAACTTCCATCTAAATTAGATGAGCTGGCTATTTCAGAAACAGGTAAAAAACAGATATTGGTTATCGGTAAACACCGTTACTACAATCATCTTGTATTTTCCCTTATGGAAGCAGAAATCACACAAACCGGCAAAATTAAAAATCCTGTAACTCCGGTAGATGCTATGCAATTAATATGGAAAGCCGAGAAACCTCAGGATATAAAGTTCTATACCGCTATTTCTTCATTTCAGAACAATTACAATGAAGACTATAATTCCGCTGAACTGGAGGCTTTAAAACTTATTGTAAAGAATCCTCTTGATCTGGATATATATTTTCACGATCGTGAAATCGCAGAAACAATCTCCGCAAAATCCCTGACCTCCATTAAACTTAATACTTTAGATGCCGAGATCCAACTCTCTGTATTTAAGAAAGATCCATTTTATGAAATTACCGGAGAATTACTCTTTAATGATTCTTCGGTCCCATTTAAAAATGTAATGATCAGGAATGAGTATTTCATCTATAACAACCAGACATTCAGCTTAGTAAACAACACTGACATGCTCAGGGTTATCAGATTTTTCAAAGCAAATAATGAGATTTTGCTCATTCATTCTTCAAAATACGAAGGGTTTATGCAGGGAATCCTATCTACACTTGAAGAATGTATCCATATAAATTACAGCTACATACAGACCGCAACGAAAGTACAGCTTAAAGAAAAGAATTTCGGGACAGAAAAAATTATTTACCTTCGCCAGCAGGAAAATTATATTGGGATTACCCCAGTGATGAAGTATGGAGAGGTGGAGGTTCCTGTATATTCCAGAAAACAGATTTTTGATACTGATCAAAACGGAAATCCGTTCAAAATAGAAAGAAACGATGCTGCAGAAGCACGTTTCACTTCTTTGGTGATGCAGCAGCATCCTGACTTTGAAGAGCAAATGGATGGCTATCAGTATTTCTATCTACACCGGGATAAATTCCTTGATGACAATTGGTTTCTGAATGCATTTGAAACATGGAGAAATGAAGGTGTCATTATTTTAGGCTTTAATGAATTAAGAAATAACAAACTGAATCCTCATCGTGCAAAGATCAATATTCAGATCACCAGCGGACTGGATTGGTTTAATGCTAAGCTAAAAGTAGGCTTTGGACAGAAAGAAGCCACATTGAAACAACTACACCGAACAATCCGCAATAAAAGTAAATTTGTTCAACTGGATGATGGCAGCCTTGGTATTCTTCCTGAAGAATGGATGGATAAAATTGCAGCTTACTTCCAGGCTGGAGAAATAGATGAAGAACTCCTAAAAATCCCCAAAATCAATTTTACCGAAGTCTCTTCTCTTTTTGAAAAAGAAATACTGAGTACTGAAGTACAGGATGAGATTTCCACGTATTCCACCCAGTTTTCAACGGTTAAGAATATTCCCCAGGTCAGTATTCCCACTGAATTAAGAGCTGAGCTAAGAGATTATCAGCATGATGGACTCAATTGGCTCAATTTCCTTGATAGTTTTAATTTCGGAGGATGTCTCGCCGATGATATGGGACTCGGAAAAACCCTTCAGATCATTGCTTTTATTCTCTCTCAGAGAGAAAAAAGAGGAAAAACCACCAATCTCGTTGTGGTTCCTACTTCCCTGCTTTTCAACTGGCAGGAAGAGATCAGCAGGTTTGCTCCTTCCATCAAAGTATTGTTACATTATGGTCCTGACAGGCAAAAATCAATCAATCATTTTTCAGATTATGAAGTTGTACTTACCAGTTACGGAATGTTGCTTTCTGATATCCGTTTCCTGAAAACATTCAGTTTCAATTATGTTTTCCTTGATGAGTCACAAACCATTAAAAACCCTAATTCCGAGAGATATAAAGCAGCCCGGTTGCTCCAGTCCAGAAACAGAATTGTACTCACCGGAACTCCGGTTGAAAACAGCACCTTTGACCTTTACAGCCAGCTTTCCTTTGCCTGCCCCGGATTATTGGGAAGCAAACAGTACTTTAAAGATATCTATGCTATTCCTATTGATAAATTTGAATACAGCAAACGGGCCCTGGAGCTTCAGAACAAAATAAAACCATTTATTCTCCGCAGAACAAAAAAACAGGTGGCCAAAGAACTTCCGGAGAAAACGGAAACAGTTATTTATTGCGAAATGAATGCTGAACAGCGCAGAATTTATGATGCATATGAAAAAGAACTCCGTGAATTCATTGCTGCTAATGATGACGATGATCTCAACAAAAACAGCATACACGTTCTTACAGGCCTTACGAGGCTCAGACAGATCTGTAACTCTCCTGTACTGATTAAAGAAGGGTATTCCGGAGAGCATGCCGTAAAAATTGAAATTCTGATGGAACAGATCCTTGGAAAATCAAGAGACCACAAGATTCTTATATTCTCTCAATTCGTAGGAATGCTTGATTTATTAAAGCCTGAACTGGAACGGCACGGAATTCCTTTTGAATATCTTACTGGACAAACCAAAGACAGAGGTAAAAAAGTGGCTAATTTTCAGGAAAATGAAGATGTGCGTGTATTTTTGATAAGTCTAAAAGCTGGGGGTGTCGGACTTAATCTTACCCAGGCTGACTATATTTATCTGATTGATCCATGGTGGAATCCTGCTACTGAAAATCAGGCTATAGACCGAAGTTACCGTATAGGACAGACTAAAAACGTCATTGCTGTCCGTATGATCTGCTCCAATACAGTGGAAGAGAAAATCCTCGCCCTTCAGAAAAAGAAGAAACTATTGGCTGAAAATCTTCTTAAGACTGATGGAACTAAATTTCAGGGGCTCTCAAAACAGGACCTGCTGAATATTCTGGATCAGAAATAAAGGATTGGGATTACTGGTTGAAGAATCTTTAAGACCTAGCTAGAGCTATTATACAAGTAACATTCCCAATTCATTTCCGGGAAGAATATCCTGTTGTTTGTGCCTGATTAATTTAAAATCGGCAAAATTCCCGCAAACACACCATACACATCCATTTAATTTTCAAATACATACAACAAAACAAAACCGACAGATAGAATCTGCCGGTAAAAAACAAAAATTGATATGGATATGATTAGATATGTGTTTTACTTCTTTATAACCTTTTCGGTGATTATTTTTTTATTTTTTGTCTGAATTTTAATCAGGTAAGTTCCCGGAATAAAGCCGTTCATATTTACCGTATCAGAATTTCCTTCTGAAATTTTCTGGCCTGCAACAGTATAAATCTCATACTTCTCCAGTCCTTCTTTTACTCTGATGGTTATATTTTCATGGGTAGGATTCGGATATATTTTTATTTCAATGGATTTGTCTTTAGCAACTTCAGCAGTGGAAAGGATTTCCGGCTGAATATTGATGGTATAATCTTCCACCTGACCAATAACCCATCCTGAAGGACACGGCAGATTTTCCAGTGTTCCCATCCACGAGTTGGATTCATATGCTTTTACCAGTCTGAAACGTGTATTTCCCAATAATGCATTAGCTGGAATAGTGATTGTTTCGGATGTAATTCCTGATTCATGACCTGAAACCGGATTTGAAGCATCCAAATATCCCAGATTAAATTTTTCATCAGCATCAAACTGATTATTATGATTAAAATCAATATAAGCATAAGCAGAAACCGTTGTCTGACCATGAGTTCCACCTGTTACGGTTATCGGATACGCATTTCCACGGCTGGCATTAAAAATAGTTCCCGTAAAGTCTTCAATAACACTTGAATTTCCGTCAATCTGGCTTTCATTTGTTATTCCTGCGAATTCCACCTTGCTTATTTCACTTACGGTAAGACTTGTTATCCCCTCAGCACCGCAATAAGGAAATGGAAAAGAAGTATTATTTCCGGAAATATTCACTGTATAATCTTCGGTCTGACCAGCTCTTAACCCCGAATCACAGGCAGAATGAATAGAGTTTTCAGCATTGGGATCTGAATAGGCCAATACATTTGTATTTTTAAGGACTCTCATTCTTTTACTTCCACCAGATGCGTTGGCCGGAACCGTAATCGTGTTATCAACTGTAAAAGCATTTGCCGGATTAGCGGCTTCCAGCCTTCCTATATAAAAGCCTTCACCGGCATCATCAAAGTTTCCATTCCCATTAAAGTCGATATAAACCATTACATCACTTGGAAATGTACTGGAAGGACCTTTTACTGATATCGGATAGGTATTTCCTGCCACCAGATCAGTTGCGAGCGAAGTAAAATCCTCATATTCCTGTACAGTGGATGAATTGGTGGTTGAATTATTGTTGATGTTACCAAAAGTAACATTGCTGATCATATTACTGCCTGCATCATATTGAAATGTTGGAGTGCAATACTGGGCATCCATCAGCCCGCATAAAATGACAGCAGAAAGAGTAGTTATTTTTTTCATAAAGTTCTTAATTTTTGATGAGACAAATTTATATTTATTTAGAATCAATAAAAATAAGAACGTGATGATATTTATCAGTTTCCAGATATTTAGCTTTGAATTATTTTAAAACAGACAAAAAAATTTAAATTAATTATATAATTATCAATATCTTAATTCATTATCGAGATGAAATAATTTCTCTGGCCTTCTGTTTAAATTCCTCATATTTTTCAGAATAAGCTTTTAATTTCCTATTAAAATCAGGATGATTACGCTTAATTCTCCCCTCACCTTTACCAAGTAAACTTACATATCCCTGATCTGTATAATCCTTATTGGCAAACAAAGGCCATGAAGTTTCATTTACAAAGCCTTTTATGATTTCTGGTTTTGCAACTTCTAAAAAAGCGTATTCTCTGCTATCTAAGATTTCTCTTGGTATTCTTATCTCTAAAAGCTTTTCCAGTCTTAAAAGAGATGTAAAGGCTGGAAAAGAAGCCTTAAGAGTAACAGACATAACACTGAGAATTTCAAGTTTGGGAAGATCTTCTAAAAAGGAGAAGCTTTCTATAGGCTGCTTCCAGTCTAAAGTACCATCAATATGAAGGTATTTCAGGTTCTTAATTCCTCTTAACCCATCAAAACTGGAGACCTTTCTCAGATTTTCAAGATGAAGTGCTTTCAGCTCTGAAAGTTTTTGCAGTGGAGAAAGGTCTGAAAAGCCTGAGACATATTCCAAAGACACTTCTTCTAAGTTTCCCAAAGTACTGATAAAGCCTATATCTTTAGTACGGAATGATTTTATTCTTAACCTTTTAAGGCTCTTTATCTCACTGACAGCTTGAGCCTGATCAGGAGTAGGTTGATCCAGGGTTATTTCTTCAAGATTGGGACAATCAAAGATGAGCTTCCAGTTTTGATGGTGCTTGCCTACTGTTAAAACTTTAACTGATTTTATATCTGTCATTTCTTTGTCTACAGAATAAGACGCCGAATGATGGGTTGGAATTATTTTCCAATAATGATCTATATTGCCTAATAATCCTTCAGATTCCTGTTCCATAACTTCATATTTCTTTATTGGAATAAATTCTTTTAACAGTCTTTTATCCTATAAAATTATGTTTTTTAATTCAAATTCTCAATAAGAACCGCAGATGCACCACCACCGCCATTACAAATCGCCGCAATTCCATATTTTCCGCCTTCCTGGCACAGTACATTCACTAATGTTGCCATTATTCTCGCTCCTGAAGCCCCAATCGGATGTCCTAGTGCCACTGCTCCACCATATACATTTACCCGGTCCAGATCATATTCCAGAATCTGCTGATTGGATAAAATCACCGAGGAATACGCTTCATTGATTTCAAAATAATCAATATCAGCTAAGCTAAGTCCGGTATTTTTCAAAATCTTATGAATAGCAACAGAGGGAGATGTTGTAAACCATTCAGGAGATTGGGCAGCATCTGCATAGGCTATAATCTTTGCCAGTGGTTTGAGACGATACTGCTGTACAGCTTCCGAAGAGCCCAACAAAATGGCAGCGGCACCATCATTCAGATTGCTTGAATTGGCTGCTGTAAGCATACCGTCATTTTCAAACGCAGGCTTCAAGAGAGAAATTTTTTCAGGAATAAGTTTATCAATATCTTCATCCCGATCCATAATTATGGTCCCTTTCTTATTTTCAGCAGATATCCTGATCAGTTCCGAATTGAACTTGTTAGCTGATGCTGCTTCCTGAGCTCTTTTATAAGACAGTAATGCATAATCATCCAGCTGTTGTCTTGTTAATCCATATTTTTTCACTCCCAATTCCGCAGCACTTCCCATATGAAAATCATGATATACATCCCATAACCCGTCTTTAATCAGCCCATCTGTAAGGGTGACATCTCCTAGTTTCCTTCCATGACGGAGATAATGGTAATGAGGCACATTGCTCATACTTTCCATTCCTCCCGTTATCACAAGATTTTCCATTCCGAGCTGGATTTGTTGTGCTCCGATCATCGTGGCCTTCATTCCGGAAGCACATACTTTATTTACAGTGGTAGCATCTTTATCTACCGGAATTTTTGAAAAAATGGCGGCCTGCCTCGCCGGTGACTGCCCCAACCCTGCACTCAATACGTTTCCCATGTATACACTGTCTATATTTTCTGGAGAAATCAATACACTTTCATAGGTTTTCTGTATAACTATCGCTCCCAACTGAGGGGCAGTAAAACCAGATAAACTTCCCATAAAACCTCCGATAGGAGTTCTTTTTGCTGCAATGATAAATACTTCTTTCATAGTTTTGTTTATTAAAATAAATACCAATCGGTATATTTATAGTTAAAAAAATTCCGCTCTTATATTCAAACGGATTCAATTACAAATATAATAAAATATACCAATCGGTATATTGATAAGGTAAAAAAATCTTATCCAAAAATAGATAAGACAAAGTATTGAACTATTCTCTGCTGAGCTGATCAAGCTTTTTCAGTAAGGTAGGAATTCTGAAAGGGCCATGCATCTGCTCTACATCAAGTGTAATCTGATCAACATCAATCCCTTTGGCAGTTACAAAAAGTGGTACTTTACTATCTCCACGAAATACACTTCTCCTTTGAGAATCTGGAGTGGTAAACTCATTCTTGGCAACTCCCACTATAGGAACCTTACCCTGCAGAACTTCATAGAGATGTCCTCCTAAACCAATTTTACCTTCATCATCAAGAGTAACATATCCGTCCACAATAATGATATCTTCTTCTTTTAAAACTATTTTACTTAATAAACTCAGGATACAAGGCAATTCCCTCTTGTAAAAGGCTCCGCTTTCATATTCTGAAGTAATAGGCGTCTGCTCTGTAAAGATTTCTACTTCACGACTGGATTTCCAGCCTTCAAATGCAATACATACAGTATTGGCATAATCTTCATAATAATAGGTATCAAATGCGTAAATCATTTTGTTCTAATTGTGCTGACAAGATACATTAACTATTGATCGCAAACAAAAAGTCTGTACAAGTAATGAATGCAGAATTCTCAGGATTAAAAAAATTCACCAAAATGCCATAATATCCCTGAGGGATCATGTACAAAGCATTCTTTCCCCCAATCCATAGTTTTTACAGGAATAATTCTTACATTTTCATATTTATCCTGAAGCCCTAAGGCAAGAAGTTCTTTCCAGAATTCTTCTGTATCAGCAACTTCCATAAAAATCATCGTATTATCAATCCAGTCTTTTGCATAATAGTCCTGAAGATAAAACCCTGTTTCTTCTCTTATAAACAATGACAGCTTAGGCTCAAGGATTACTTCTTCAAATCCCAGATCTCTGTAAAAATTTCTGCTGACCCCGAAGTTCTTCGCTCCGATAAAAGGTCTGATGGATTTCAATTGTCTCATATTATTTATTTTTCCAACTCTTGAGGGTCATTTCAAACTTGATTTCTTTTTTTCCGTGCATTCCGATTTCTTCCCAGCCTGATTTTCGGTAGAAAGTTTCTGCTCTTGTCTGCGGTGAAGTTCCAAGCCAAATGTTCTCTTTTGTATGTTCAAAATACCAATCGAGCATTGTATTGTGAAGTGTTCTTCCAATGCCTTTGTTTTCAAAATCAGGATGTACAAATAATGCCCAGATATTATGTTCTTTCAGATCAACAATAGAAAATCCTACAATTTTGTGATTTACTTCACTCACCCAGCCTTTTCCTCTTTGAAACATAAACAGTTCACAATCTCTGTCTGTAACCAGACCTGGATCTGATAAGGCATTTTCTTTCACAGAGTTTCTAACGATCTGAATTTGTGGAATATCTTCTGGTCTGGCTTCACGGATGATCATATTCATGATAAATTAAATTGAGTTCAGCATAAAACAAAGGTGCAAAAATCATGTTAATCCAATTGATTTCCAAGAAAATAACTAGTCTTAAAAATCTGAATCCATGAAATCCTGCACCTCTGCATGTATTATTATCTTCCAGCTTACACTGGTTATCTCTATTTTTTATCTACCACAATCCTTTCTGCTCTGTTGGCAATATCCCATGCAGTGGTAAAAACAAGCTGAGTTCTTTTTTCCAACAGATTATAGTCGATCTTGTCCGGGTCATCTGTTGGTTTGTGATAGTCTTCGTGAATTCCGTCAAAGAAAAATGCTACAGGAACATTGTTTTTAGCAAAATTATAATGATCTGAACGATAGTATAACTGTTGAGGATCATTAAGATCGTCATATTTATAGTTCAGCTCAAGATTATTGGTTCTTTTATTAGCAGCTTCGTTAATTACTTTAAGCTGGGAACTTAGCATATCAGAGCCTATTACATAGACGTACTGTTTTCCTCTGTTATCCGGATCATCACGCCCGATCATATCAATATTAAGATCTACAACCGTATTCGCCAATGGGAAGACAGGATTGTCTGTATAATATTCCGAACCGAATAACCCATGTTCTTCTCCTGTTACATGAAGAAATAAAACAGATCTTTTAGGTCCATTACCCGCTTTTTTAGCTTCCTGGAAAGCTTTAGCCATTTCCATAACGGCAACGGTTCCGCTTCCGTCATCATCAGCACCATTATATACTACGCCATTTTTTGTTCCTACGTGGTCATAATGTGCAGAGACCACTACAATTTCTTCAGGCTTTTCGCTTCCTTCGATAAAGGCCAGGATATTTTCAGAATCCGGAAGGTTGCCTCCGCCTCTTTTCTTCATAAACTCTGAAGGAACTTTCTGATAATAAGAACCTAAGGCTTTAGGATGAGAAATGCCTAGGCTTTTATAGTAGTTAACAATATACTCCCCCGCTTTTTTCTGTCCTTTACTTCCTGTATCACGGCCTTCCATATCGTCAGCAGCAATAACGTATAAGTTTTTCTTTAAATTCTCAGCTTTAATCATGCTATAGGCATTCGTAAACGCTTTATTATGATTTTTAGAAACCGGATTTGAGGATGCACCATCAGCAACCTTCGCTGTTCCGCAACTCGTCACCAGAGTAAGGGCAAATAACGGAATAAGTAGTTTTTTCATACAGACATAAATTTCTTAAAAATAACATTTTTTATTGAATCTGAAACATATAATGCAATATCACTATAAAGAATACCAGTTTTTCAGGTATCATTAATAAAACTCCCCGTCTATTATTAAACACTTCCCTGCCAATAGGAAATATTTAAAAAATTAAAACAAACATTAGCATATTTTAAAATATACATCCAATACGATATCAATTTTTTATTACATTTGAACAAAAACAAAATAAATGAAAGAAATTTTCGGATTTACTCATTATTCCTTTTTTACAGAAATGTCTGAACTGGCTTTAAAACATGAAAGCTTTGATCTTTCTTTAGGCCTGCCTGATTTTGATATTGATGAACGCTTAAAATTCTTTTTAAAAGAATCTGCAGATCTTGACACTCATAACTACGAGCCTCTTGCAGGAAATCCTTTGCTAATTACAAATATTATCGGTTTTAATACAAAACGGAAAAACAGTATTTCCTTGCAATCAAATGAAATTACTATTGTACCCTGCGCAACCTTTGCTTTATATACTGCACTCAAATCTATTTTAAATCAACATGATGAAGTTATCATTATCCAACCTTCCTATTACACTTATGCACCGGCTGTTGTGATGAACGGTGGCATTCCTGTTTATTACGACCTGGAGCCTGACTTTACCATAAACTGGGACCTCTTGAAGACCTGCATTTCTGAAAAAACGAAAGCAATTATCGTCAATTCTCCACAGAATCCAACCGGTAAAATATGGAAGCAGGAGGATTGGAATCGGTTATATGAACTGATAAAAGACCGGGATGCCTATCTGATTTCAGAAGAAATATATGACACGTATTGTTATGATGATGCTGAGCATTACAGTTCATTTATTCATCCTGAGCTCAAAGAAAGAACATTTTGTATCTTTTCTTTTGGTAAAATGTTTCATACCTCAGGATGGAAAGTCAGTTATATGCTTGCCTCTGAAAAATTAACTGCTTTATTCAGAATCCACCAGCAATATATTTCCTATAGTGCTAATGCTCCTGCTCAGTATGCACTGGCAAAGTATCTTGAAGTATTTGATCCTTCGGAAAATAAAGCAATGATGCAGAAAAAACGGGATATCTTTGATGAAATGCTTAAAGAAACCCCCTTACAAATTGAAAAACAAGCTGAAGGAAGTGTTTTTCAGGTAGTCAACTTCAGAAATGTTTCCAAAACAATGACTGATGTGGAGTTTTCAAAATGGCTGACCATTGAAAAAAAAGTAGCCTGCCTCCCACTTTCTGCCTTCTATAACTCCAGACAGAATTCAGATTACATCCGGTTCAGCTTTGCTAAAAAGGATGAAGTGATCATCCAGGCACTGGAGCATCTAAGAAAAAATCTGTAATAATAAACTAACTTTTTGGGCTGGATATATCCCAAGGGTACAAAGGTTCTCAGTAAAGGACACAATATATTTTTGCCAAGAATACCAAATAAAAAATTCCTGGTAAATAAAATGATTATGTTAAAACTCAGGTTGTAATGACTTAAATCTTTATCCAAAAAGCATAAAAAAAGCATCGCTCATGCGATGCTTTACTTTTATCTATATTGACATTAAAGAGCGAGAACCCTTACATCAATTCTTCTGTTTTTGGCTTTACATTCATCAGTATCATTAGCTTCACAAACCGGATGTTGGGATCCATATCCTTCAGCTTCTATTCTATCTGCAGATACTCCCAATTCCAATAGTTTAAGTTTAGCTGTTTGTGCTCTCAGATTAGATAATTTCTGGTTACTTTCTTCATTACCACTATTATCAGTATATCCTCCTAATTTTATTTTCAGATCAGGATAAGCGTTCAGAATTTCTGTCAGATTATTCAGCTGTAGCTCGTACCCTGCTTTCAGGTCACTTGATCCTGTTTCAAAATAGAGGTTTTCAATCGTATACCATTTATTAGGATCCAGAACAGTTTTGTCTTTCTGATTAACAGCATTGTAAAGTTGATACAGCTGGCTAGTTTCTCCCAGTTCTATTATTTTCCCACCTTTTAGTTTTACTTTTTGCAGATTTCCGGTTTCATATACAAAGTCTCCGTTTTCATTTAAATGCCCTTTCACCTCACCAGGAGCTGCGGGAACTTTAAGATCTGAAGCTGTTCCAGCTGCTGCTGAAACTCCTATTAAACTTTCTATTTTAGCTTTTCTGTTCGCTTCAATTTTATCTTTATGTAAAACGGCTAAAGTAGGTGCAATAACCAAGGAAACAATTGACATCAGCTTAATCAGGATATTCATTGACGGTCCTGAAGTATCTTTAAACGGATCTCCCACCGTATCTCCTGTTACTGAAGCTTTATGAGGCTCAGAACCTTTGTAATAGGTCTGACCATTGATATCAACCCCTTTTTCAAATGATTTTTTCGCATTATCCCAAGCGCCACCCGCATTATTCTGGAACATTCCCATCAATACACCACACACGGTAGCTCCGGCAAGAAATCCACCAAGCACTTCAGGTCCAAAGATAAATCCGATCAATAATGGTGAAATAATGGCAATAGCTCCCGGTAACATCATCTTCCGGATGGAAGCATCGGTAGAGATGGCAACACATTTTTCGTATTCAGGCTGGGCTTTTCCTTCTAAAATTCCAGGGATTTCACGGAACTGTCTTCTTACTTCTTCCACCATGGCCATAGCAGCCTGCCCCACTGCAGTAATGGCTAATGAAGAGAATATAAACGGAATCATTCCACCAACGAACAGCCCTGCCAAAACATCTGCCCTGTAGATATCAATCCCGTCAATACCTGCAATTCCAACAAAGGCTGCAAATAAGGCCAGAGCTGTTAATGCTGCAGAAGCAATCGCAAATCCTTTTCCCGTAGCAGCTGTTGTATTTCCTACAGCATCCAGGATATCTGTTCTTTCACGGACTTCTTTCGGGAGTTCACTCATTTCGGCAATACCTCCTGCATTATCTGCAATAGGTCCAAAGGCATCAATTGCCAGCTGCATGGCTGTTGTTGCCATCATTCCGGCTGCTGCAATAGCAACTCCGTAAAGCCCGGCACATAAATAAGATCCGTAGATTCCACCTGCCAGTACAATAATCGGAAGTAATGTTGATTCCATTCCCACGGAAAGTCCACCGATAATATTGGTAGCATGTCCGGTTGAAGACTGTCTCACAATACTGGAAACCGGTCTTTTTCCCATAGCGGTATAATATTCGGTGATAATACTCATGAGGGTTCCAACAACCAGACCAACCATTATGGCTCCAAACACTCCCATTTTAGTAAATTCATGACCTCTTAGAATCATTTTTTCAGGGAGAATATAAGTAACCAGGAAATAAGAGGATATAGCTGTAATGACAATACTACCCCAGTTTCCTAAATTCAATGCATTCTGTACACTGGAAGTAGATGACCCTTCATTATCATTGATCTTCACAAATAAAGTTCCTATCATTGAAAAGATAATTCCTGTTCCTGCAATAAGCATAGGCAGAAGAATCGGAGCAAAACCTCCAAATGAATCATCAGAAATTGTTTCCCTTCCCAATACCATTGTTGCCAGCACGGTAGCAACATAAGATCCGAAAAGATCGGCTCCCATTCCTGCAACATCCCCTACATTATCTCCTACGTTATCTGCAATAGTAGCAGGGTTTCTTGGATCATCCTCCGGAATTCCTGCTTCTACTTTTCCTACCAGGTCAGCTCCAACGTCTGCTGCTTTTGTATAAATACCACCACCTACTCTTGCAAAAAGAGCAATGGATTCAGCACCAAGGGAAAATCCTGTAAGAATCTCTATGGTTGTTTCCATTTCGTGAGAGTCTACTGTGGCTTCCGGTGCAAAGATCTGTTTAATAATTAAAAACAAAGCTCCTAACCCTAACACCGCAAGTCCTGCAACTCCCATTCCCATAACGGAACCTCCTGTAAAAGAAACTTTAAGAGCCTTTGATAGCGAAGTTCTTGCTGCTTCTGCAGTTCTTACATTGGCTTTAGTCGCGATTTTCATCCCTATAAAACCAGCTGCTGCAGAAAAAATAGCTCCCATCACAAAGGCAAGCCCTATACTCCAGTGAGAATTGGCATTGCTTGATCCCATTACTGCCAAAAGAATGGCGACAATGACGACAAAATAGGCTAAGACTTTATATTCAGCTTTTAAGAAAGCCATGGCACCATCAGCAATATGTCCGCTGATTGTTTTCATTTTTTCATTTCCGGCATTCTGTTTACTTACCCAGTTGCTCTGAAGAAATGTATACACCAAAGCTACGACACCAAAAATTGGCACTAACACAAATAGATCCATAGTTTAATATTTTTTTGGTAATAGAAAATTAAATATAATAAATAATTACCATCAAAGCATCAAAAAAAACATGGACTTATCATTATCAATCAAAAGAATTTTAAATATGAATATTGATTTCTCTTAAAAATATGCAATATGAGAATCAATATAAAAGCTTATAGAATGAGGACTGAAAATGGTTTTGATTTTGTAAACAATTAAGGTTTAAGCAATAAAAAGCACTTCAAAGGGACAGCCTTTCATCATTAAATCCTTCAATAACTTCCTTCTTCCAGCCCCCAGTTTTCTTAATTAACAAAAAAGGATAAACAGTTTCCCGTTTATCCTTCTTGTATTATTTACATCAGAGAATCTTATCCTCCGAATTTATCTGCATAGTCTGTTTGAGAAGCTTTGATTACTTTTCTAGCATGCTCAGCACCGTAAACCTCCTGAATTCTGCATTTTGCAGGCTCGTCCGGCAGGTTTTTATAGGTTAGGAAATAGTGCATCAATCTTTTTACTTCTGCTTCCGGTAACTCAGTAATATCTCTGAAGTGTCCGAAAGCATGGTCATTGATCATTACAGCAACAATTTTATCATCAGCTTCACCACCGTCAATCATTTTAAAACCACCGATTGGAATAGCTTCCATCAATAAACCTCCAGCGTGGATATTGTGAGAACTTAAAACACAAATATCAAGCGGATCATGATCTCCCATTGTTACATCAGTAGCCCCTGCTTCTACAGCAAGTCTCATCACTTCTTTATCACAATATGTTCTTGGAACAAAACCATACAAAGCCGGGATGATGTTAGAGAATTTCTGAGGCCTGTCTACTTTTAAATATCCTGTTTCTTTATCTACTTCATACTTAATAGTATCTGAAGGAACAATTTCCACAAATACGTTTACAACATTTGGCGCATCTTCTCCTGCAGAAATTCCATGCCATGGATGTGCTTTAAAATTTGGAATCATTATTTATCTGTTATTTTTAAGTTATTATTAAAATTTCTTTTCTTAAATCTTCTATTGTTTCAGCAACATAATCATTGCTTTCCATATAATTCATGATGAAAATGGTTTTGAACTCATCCAGTTTCACTTCACCCTTCAACCCATCATAAGTCTTATGAAGAAGGTCAATAATGGCGTTTTTAGAGTCTACAATATTCTTCCATGAATTCTTTGTTACATAAAGCTGTTGGGAGGAATTGTACTCAAACTCTTCGTTGATCGCTTTTTCGGTAAGGAAAATAAACTCATGAACCGCCAATCCTCTATCAAATCGCTGAATCAGGTTGGAAGGCTTTATTCTATCCAGAAACAAAGTCATTCTCTCATAAGAATGGGCTTTATTCTCTGAATTCGACTTCACGGTAAGTAATTTGAGTTCCTGGTTTTTAAGGGTAATATACGAGTGTACAAATTGTCTCAGCAAAACCAGAAAAGGAATTGCAATAATTAATGCAAATGCATACGGTAGGTATCCTGAAAGACTCGTCATAATTTTAGGATGCAAAATTACTAATATTTTCTGATATTACAGTTCAAATAATGCGGGTCTTTGTGTAACTTCATGGTAGCATACACTGTTTTCGTCAAAAAAGTGATATACCAGGCTTTTCCGGGTTCTGTTTTTATCAGTATGTGGCTCTCCCCCGTGAAGAATATTAGCATGCCAGATCAGCATATCTCCTTTTTTCGCCCTGAAAATTTCTTTTTTCAAACCCAATTCTTTGACTTTATTTTCAAGAAATTCTTCATATGCCTTATAGCTTTTCTTCCCTATTTTTAAAGCAGTCCCTTCATTATCATAGTCAGAGTTCAGGAAATAAGGCAGTTTATGGCTTCCCGGAATATAATGCAATGCGCCATTGGTTTCATCTACATCTTCTAATGCAATCCATACTCCTAAAAGTCCTCCCAAAGGAAATGTTGTCATGTGAATACTGTCGGAATGGGTCTTCTGCTGGCTTCCGTTAATAAAATTGATACTTTGAAACAATTTAGCCTTACCATCAAGCAAAACAGATAGAAATTCAAGGAAATTTTTATCGCTTCCGATATTTCTGAGAATTTCCGAATGGTGAATCGCAAACATCAGTTTTCCACCGTAACGAAATTTTAAGGTTCCGTCTTTCATCAGCTTTTCAATCTCAAGATTGATATTTTCTGCTGTTTCCGGGGTAATAAAGTTTCTCAGGATCATGTAGCCGTTATCATCATAATGAAGAGCACTTTCTTTATTTTCTTCTGATAGTTTTTTAAAAAAGGCAGTAGAAGAAAGCTTTTCTTCAGTAATACTTCTTTCTGTCTGCGGAAGGTGTGAAAAATCTTTACTTGAAATGCTCGAAAAATAGCTTTTGCTGATCCCGTATTTTTTATATAATGGAATATTATGCTTTAATTTACTTTTTTTAAAGAAATTATAAAGCATATAGGATAATTTATAATTACGAATTTGTTGTAACATGACGGTTATATAACTGTTATAAAGGTACGGAATAATACTACATTAGAACCAATCTAAACAATGCTTTTTATCATTAAAAAATCCTTCCTTTTAAAAATAAAGATCCTAATTTTTTAAAAAGGTCTTTTTTGGAACGCTCAATAATGGCATAAGGTTTCAACTCCGGGCGGAATCCTCTGAAAAACTCTTCTATATTTGGAATATCTCCCCCTTCAAAATCAAAGATATGGGTTGCAATGGTTTCTTTAATCATCCGGTCAATCAGAACAGAAGCTCCGGATAGCTTTACATATTCTTTATCACTGAAATTCCCTAAAAGTGCCACCATACCACAGTCTGAATAAGTAGCAATAACATTGATGATTTTCCCTTGATAATAGAAAGCTAGAAACTTCAGATATTTCAGACTGTAGAAAGTTTCATAGATATCCATAAATCCGGCTAGATCACTTTCTTTACTCAATCCTATAATATTGGATTCTATAAAAGGTTTCACTTCACCATAAGAAACGCTTCTCAATTCCGAATGATCACAAACTTCCTGATCCAGCCTCAGTTTTCTCTTCCTTTTGGGTGAATATCTTGCATAAACATCCTCATAGGCATCAGGATAAATCAAAAAATTTTTCTTTATTCTGAACGGTGTACGAAGCTCATTGCCATCATTAAAAGGATATGCTCTTATCAGATAGTGACTTTCCAGATAATCTAAAAATTTCTCATTAAGATTCACATCATCCTTTTCGGAAAAAACTCCTAACTGTTGACAAAGCTTAGGATTATGAACTATTTTGACACCATATTTCCTCACAAAAGGAACGGGCATTACTGCTTCATAATCGTTATATACAAGTATTTCCCACTGTTTCGGTGCAGTGGTATCCAAAAAGTCTTTTGCAGCAGAGTATTTTCTTTGTTCAGAACGGTCTAAACACTGAGAATATTTCACAAAATCAATTTCATTGTATTTCAATCTTCTAATCATAATAATCCTGCGTCTGAAAAGCTAAAATAGGAATTCTGTGTAATGATAATATGGTCTAAAAGCTGGATGCTTAATACTTTTCCCGCTTCTTTTATTTTTTGTGTAATGTTAATATCTTCTTTGCTTGGTTTAAGGCTTCCTGAAGGATGGTTATGGGCAATAATCACTCCTGTTGAAAAATGTTCAAGGGCTGTTTTAAACAGCACCCTCACGTCTACAATAGACTGACTGATTCCTCCCTGGGTAAGCTGCGAAATATGTATCACCTTATTGCTGTTATTCAGAAAAATGGCCCAAAATTCTTCAGTTCTTAAATCTGATAACTGGTTTTTTAGAATTGCATAAGCATCATGACTGTTACCGATAATTGATTTTTCAGGAATTTCCTGTCCGGCTCTTCTTCTTCCGATTTCAAGCGCTGTAATAATAGAAATAGCTTTTGCTTCTCCTATGCCTTTGAATTTCATCAGATCCTGAACAGAAAGTAAGCTTAGCTGATGCCAGTTATTATTGACGGATGCTAAAATTTTCCTTGACAGTTCCAAAACGCTCTCTTCCCTATTTCCGCTTCCCATAATAATGGCTAAAAGTTCAGAATCGGAAAGTGCACTCTTACCTTTTTGCAAGAATTTTTCCCGGGGTCTGTCGTCTTCTGCCAAAAATTTCAAGGACATAGAATTAAGATAAATTATAGGTTAATAGAAAGTGTATAAGATAATAGGTTTCTCTGATTTGTCAATATATTTTGCTGTTTCTTTAAAAGCATTGATTGAAAGCATTGGGCATCCCAGGCTCAAAGTGGCAGGTTTTTCCGATTCTACATCAGAAACACTACTAAAGGAATGCAAGACAATAGCTCTCAGCATCGCATTATCATTGGTAGGATCCAGTCCTTTTAAGCGGTAAGCTTTTCCAAATTGTCCAACATAGCTTCCTCCAACTGCATATTTCCCAAGGGAAGACTGATAAGACCCCTCAACATTACTGAATTTCAAAGCATTTGATCCCGAAATTACTGAACCGGAGCCATGAGCAACAATTGCTTTTTGTACTATTTTATTATTTTTCAGGTCGTAAATGAAGTAACGGTATTTTCCGGATGGAATTTTAAAGTTAATAAAAATGGCCAGATCCTGATTGTAGGCTTTATCTTTAATAAAAGTTTTAATTTCTGAAATTCTGGATTGGGGTATACCCAATACTTCTACCTGCTGAGATTCAGCTTTTGAGCAGGAAACTAAAAGTATAAAAAGAAAAATAAAGTGTTTCATCATATGTGTAAGAAGGCTATTCTATAATCATTCCATCTTTCATAACGAGCTTACGGTCGGTAATTTCAGCCAGATTCGGGTTGTGGGTTACAATCACAAAGGTTTGATTATACTTATCTCTAAGGTCAAAAAACAGCCTGTGAAGGTCATCCGCATTTTTTGAGTCCAGGTTTCCCGTAGGTTCATCAGCAAAGATAATTTTTGGTGAATTGATTAAAGCTCTTGCTACAGCTACCCTTTGTGCTTCTCCACCGGAAAGCTGATTGGGTTTATGATTCAGTCGTTGTTCAATTTTAAGATCCTCAAATAGGGCATATGCCTTCTCCATGGCCTCTCTTTCATTAGCTCCCGCAATTCTGGTAGGAAGCAAAACATTTTCCAAAGCAGTAAACTCAGGAAGCAGCTGATGAAACTGAAATACAAAACCGATATTCTGGTTTCTGAATTTTGATAACTGTTTGTCATTCATATTGATAAATGATTCTCCTGCAATCTCAATTTCAGTATCATATTTCCCGGATTGAGTAGGATGATCTAAAGTTCCCAAAATCTGCAGTAATGTTGACTTACCTGCACCGGATTCTCCTACAATAGAAACCACTTCCCCTACTTTGATGTGAATATCAACTCCTTTCAGTACTTCTAAATTCCCATAAGATTTATGGATATTTCTCGCTTTAATCATGAGTCAAAAATAGTAACATATTGTTGATTTTACAACAAATTGTCATAACATTATTTGTATTAAAACAAAAAACCTCCCAAATTGGGAGGTTTTATTATTTTCATTCTAGAAATTACAGTAACAAAGTTAATGGATTTTCTAAATATGTTCTTAAAGTTTGTAAGAATTGAGCGCCTGTAGCTCCATCTACCACTCTATGGTCACATGCTAATGAAAGCTTCATTGTGTTACCCACTACAATCTGACCATCCTTAACGATTGGTTTCTCAATGATTGCTCCTACTGAAAGGATTGCAGAGTTTGGTTGGTTGATGATACTTGTAAACGTTTCAATTCCGAACATTCCAAGGTTAGAGATAGAGAATGTAGATCCTTCCATTTCATTAGCCTTAAGACCTTTGCTCTTAGCTCTTGAAGCCATATCTTTTACAGATGCAGAGATCTGAGTGTAAGACATCTGGTCAGTATTCTTCAATACAGGAACTACCAGTCCGTCAGGAATAGCTACAGCCACTCCAACGTTAATATTTCCTCTGTGAATGATCTTATCACCTGCCCAGCTTGAATTTACCTGAGGGTGCTTTCTTAAAGCAATAGCTGTTGCTTTAATGATCATATCGTTGAATGAAATCTTCGTATCTGGAATAGAATTGATCTCTTTTCTAGCTTCGATCGCTTTATCCATGTTGATTTCAACCATAAGATAATAGTGCGGAGCAGAGAACTTACTTTCAGAAAGACGTTTTGCAATAATATTTCTTACCTGTGAGTTTTGAGTCTCTGTATCTTCTCCCTGTACGAAGTTTACCGCAACCTGAGCAGCAGCGCTTGCAGCCGGAGCTGAAGCAGCTGGTTTTGCAGCTGGCTGATAGTTTTCAATATCTTTTTTAACGATTCTTCCATTTTCACCTGAGCCTTGAACAGCATTGATATCAACTCCTTTATCCTGAGCCATTTTCTTAGCCAATGGAGAAATTGCCACTCTGTCAGAAGATGAAGTGTTAGCAGCCGGAGCAGCTTTTTCTTCGGTTTTAGCTTCTGCTTTCTGTTCAGCTGGTTTCTCTGATGCCGGAGCTGCTGCTTTAGGAGCTCCTACTGCTGAAACATCTGTTCCTGCAGGGCCAATAATTGCCAATACTGTGTCAACCGGAGAAGCACCACCTTCTTCCACACCTTGCTTCAATAGTACACCATTGAACTCAGATTCGAAATCCTGTACTGCTTTATCTGTTTCGATTTCAGCAAGAAGATCACCTTCTTTTACTGTATCGCCAACATTTTTGTGCCATTTAGCAACCTTCCCTTCTGTCATTGTATCAGAAAGTCTAGGCATTGTAATCACTTCTACTCCTGCCGGAACTTCTGCGGAAGCAGTTTCCACAGCTTCTGCTTTAGGCTGTTCTTCTGATTTTGTTTCTTCAGCACCTGCAGCCGGAGCAGCAGCTCCACCTGTTAATCCTGAAATATCTTCTCCTTCATTACCAATAATTGCTAAAACTGAATCTACAGCAGCTGTGGCACCTTCTTCTACACCAATGTATAAAAGGGTTCCTTCTATTTCAGATTCGAAATCCTGAACTGCTTTATCAGTTTCAATTTCAGCTAAAATATCTCCTTCCTTTACTTTATCTCCTACTTTTTTATGCCATTTCGCCACCTTACCTTCCGTCATAGTATCGGAAAGGCGGGGCATCGTAATTACTTCTGCCATAATCTATATTGATTTGAGATTCGAGATTTGAGATTTGAGATTTCAGAAATTTCAAACTTCAAATTTCAAATTAATTTTTATTTTTTAGTTTTCTAATTTGTCTAAGAATGGATAATCTTCCTGAGCATACACATACTCATAAATTTTCTCAACATCCGGATATGGAGAATTTTCCATGAATTCGATGCACTCTTCAACAAAGTCTCTTGACTTGTTATCCATAACTTCCAATTCAGCTTCTGTAGCCCATCCGTTTTCAAGAATTCTGTGTTTCACCAATTCGATTGGGTCATCATTCTTGTGAACAGCTACTTCTTCTTTAGATCTATAAGGCTCAGCGTCAGACATAGAGTGTCCTCTGTAACGGTAAGTTCTTGCTTCGATAAACGTTGGTCCGTCTCCTCTTCTTGCTCTTTCGATAGCTTCGTAAGCAGCTTCCGCTACTTTTACAGGATCCATTGCATCTACAGCAAGACAAGGCATTTCGTATCCTAATCCTAATTTATAGATATCTTCGTGGTTGGCTGTTCTTTTTACAGAAGTTCCCATGGCGTATTGGTTGTTTTCTACCACAAATACTACAGGAAGTTTCCAGTTCATTGCCATGTTGAATGTTTCATGTAATGAACCTTGTCTTGCAGCACCATCTCCGAAGAAACAGATATTTACAGCTTTTCTGTCAAAATATTTATCTGCAAAAGCAATACCTGCTCCCAAAGGAATTTGTCCTCCAACAATACCATGACCTCCGTAGAAACGGTGCTCTTTACTGAAAATGTGCATAGATCCACCCATACCTCCGGATGTCCCTGTAGCTTTACCACAAAGTTCAGCCATGATTCTCTTAGGATCTACTCCCATCGCCATTGGATGAATGTGACATCTGTAAGCAGTAATCATACTGTCTTTAGTAAGGTCCATTGCATGTGTAAATCCGGCAGGGATTGCTTCCTGACCATTATACAAATGTAAAAATCCTCTGATCTTTTGTTTTAGGTAAAGAGAACGGCATTTGTCTTCAAACCTTCTCCACATTGTCATATCTTCATACCACTTCAGGTATACCTCTTTAGAAAATTCTTTCATGTGTTAGCTCTTGCTTTTTTATGATGAAATAGTTGAGCAAAATTATGAAAAAAACTTTGTTTTTATTGTATGCATAAGTAACTTTTCCTTTTTTCTCTAAAATCTATTTGCAGGCGGAACAGATTATTCTTAATTTTCGACCCTTAGAACCCCCCATAAAACAGCAATTTGTCTGTTATTTTCTTATTGCAATACATAAGAAATCAGCCTGTCAGTATAGTCTTCCGGGCATCATAAATGAAACAGACTATCAAAAAACCACTTGATTTTATTCCCTTCCTCTTTCCTCTTTAATTATTGTTAACATATCTTTTGGTTATTTCAACAGCTTCTTTTCCGGTGAAAAATCTGTAAGCTTCAGTGTTCTGTCTTCAATATTATTGACGAAATCACCATGTAGTTTTGCGGTCTGAACCTTAATCTCTTTCCATTCTTTATCTGCCATAAAACCCTGCCATGCTATTTCCATTGTGTTTTCATCCTTCCATTCCAGCAGATAGACAAACTCTTTTTTTTCTTCAGACTCTGACTCCCAGATTGACACAATATTGAATCCATACTTTTTCATAATTCTCAAGGCATGATCTCTGAACCGGTCTAAAAACACCTATCTGTTTTCTTTTGGAATTTCATAAATTCTCAACTGGTGAACAGGAAGTTGTGAGGGCGAAGAATCTGTTGAAGAATAAGTTTGTTCGAAAACAAATCCACCAAGAACAAATATGAATAATGTAAATAGTTGTTTCATTATATATAAGTATTGATATTAGTTTATTAATCCTTTGTATCAGCCTTTATTATATCTGATATTTCAAAAAATATTCAATGAAAAATCATTCCTTTTATCTTCAAAAACAGAAGTGATTAAAATTAAATATTTCCGGAAATAAAGCGGATTATTTTCAAAAAAAAACAAAAAGACATTCTGCATAGTAAGAAGCATAGTACTTATCTGCATTTTCAGTATCTCAAAAACGTTATCATCATCCGGTCTTCGTTTGTTTTTTGGGCTTATAATCTTATATTTGGTCTTTAAACTTAAATATGGAAGAAAAAAAGTCTTCGCTTCTCCACAAAATCTCAAAGGTTATCTCAGATTTCTTCAATCCACTGGTTTCTCTGATTATCTTTTTTGTGTATATGAGCACCAGGGAGTATACTTTTAAGGAATCTCTGCTTTATTTTCTGCCTATATTATTAATGATTATTGCTCCAGTTGTTATCTGGCTGATATGGAATGTGAAAACCGGAAGATACACCAATATGGATGTTTCTAACCGGGTACAGCGAAAAACACTGTATGTATTTATTGCTGCCTGTGTTGTTGTTTACCTTATTTTCCATTATATCAGAAACGGGTATATTGATCTGGTAATGCTTTTTATTTTAGTCCTGCTTTTTGCCCTTCAGATCAGCAATTTTTTCATTAAAAGTTCGATGCACACTGCATTTAATATATTTGTAGCTGCATTATTTTTCACCTTAGACTGGAAAATGGGTCTTGTATGGTTAGGGATCGCCAGCCTGGTGGGACTCACCAGAATTATTTTAAAAAGGCATACGGTAAAAGAAGTATTTATGGGAGCTGGAATAGCTTTTATGGTATCTTTTATTTATCTTTATTGCAATATACAATTTCAACATTAGAAGAATATATGAAAATCAATCATCTTACTGCCGCAGAAGAAAACTTTATGAAGCTGTTTTGGACAATGGAATCTTTCTATCTGAAGGACGTTATGGAGCAGCACCCGGAACCCAAACCACACCAAAATACGGTTTCCACATATTTGAAAATATTGGTTGAAAAGGGCTATTTATCTACTGTAAAAGAAGGGAGAATCTTCAAGTATACGGTACTTGTTCCGTCTGAGGAATACAGGAAGTTTTTATTAAAAGAACTTACACACAATTTTTTCAATGATTCAGGAAAGGAAATCCTTGAGTTTTTGTTCAGTGAGAAGCTGCTTACACAGACCGATCTTAAGGGCTATTTTGATCTTAAAATTGAAATCAAACCTGCGAAAGTTGAAGAACCAAAGTTTGAGGTTGCTGACGAGATACTAAATCCGAAGAAAGAAAAAGACAAAAAGGCAAAAATCAGCAAAGAAAAAGATAAGGATAAAGAAAAGAAGAAGAAGAAAAAGAAACCATAAAAAAAGCGGCTTAAAAAAGCCGCTTCATATTTTTTACCAACGATTTCCGCCGCCGTTACCACCACGGTTTCCACCGCCGTAGCCACCGCCACCATTTCCACGGTTGTTACCACCGTAACCTCCACCTCTGTTGTTATCGAAGCTTCTTCTTGGCTTCTCTTCTCTTGGCTTAGCTTCAGATACGTTTAATGTTTTTCCGTTGAATTCTTTTTGATTAAGAGCTTCAATAGCCTGCTGTCCTTCTTCATCACCCATCTCGATGAAACCAAAACCTCTAGAACGGCCAGTTTCTCTGTCTGTTACAATTTTAGCTGATGATACATCACCAAATTCTGCAAATAGATCGTGCAACTCATACTCTTTAGTTGCGTAATTGATGTTTGAAACAAAAATGTTCATTTTAAAATAAATTAAAAAATTAATAAAAATTTGGTATATAAAAGAAAAGCAACATAAATTAATGAACAAATATTGATTCCAAATATAAACGTATGCAAGATACAATTAAAAACGTTAAATCAAAGCTTTTTTTATCTCTTTCTCACATTGGTTTGAATTTAATGTTTAATTTCACTAAAAATTAAACATTAAAAAACTGATTATCAGTAAATCAAACCTAAAACACATTAAAAAGTTAAAGTTAGTTAACATAATAAAATTCTTTTAGTATTATTATATATAAGGTGTAATTGTTTGGAATAATCACACCCCACGTAAGACTCATTGGCTGCCGACAACCTATATTTTAGAATACAAACAGATATTAGTATATTTATAATCCCTTTTTAACATTACATTCATGAAGCCTTTAATGGGATTTTATTATGAAACAACATAGCACCAATTACACGAATACTTTCATAGAAGTTGCCGAAGACTGCCCCGTCTCCCATGCACAGGTTCCCCCTGATAAGAAAGAAAAAACTCTGGCGAACCTTCAATATGAAAAGATCAGTAAACATCCTTATCAATATTCATCAGATGATATTATTTTTGATGGCTATGCCTTTAAAAATGATATTTCAGAAAATGAAAAACAGAAAGTAAGAGAGCAGTTCTTTCCAAAGGTCAAGCCTGCCTCCGCTCTTCTCCCCTCGCCAAAAGATATGGATTCGGGTTTCATCATAATAAGGAAGGGAAAGTAGCAATATTCCCCGTAGAAAGTAAAGAATACCAAAAATTCTTAACCGATCCCGACATCGCAAAAACGAAAGCAATGCGCTCCAAAAGAAAATAATTGAGAAAATGAATAATTCTCTTCAGATTCATAAATGCAATTCTTTTGACAACACCAGCTTTTAACACTAAATTTGTACAGTAAATTATTAAGAATATGAACTACCATACAAGAAAATGGGTAAAACCCGAAGATTTAAATCCTAATCATTCACTATTCGGAGGAAGACTATTACAATGGATTGATGAAGAAGCAGCATTATATGCAATCATCCAGCTTGAAAACACTAAAGTAGTAACTAAATTTATTTCTGAGATCAACTTTGTAAGTTCCGCAAAACAGGGAGACATTATAGAAATTGGTATTGAAGCCAATCACTTTGGATCCTCCTCTATTACTTTAAGATGTGATGTCCGTAATAAAATGACCCATCAGACAATCATTACCGTAGATAAAATCGTCATGGTTAATCTGGACAGTGACGGAAACCCAGCTCCTCATGGCAAAACCAAGATTGAGTTTGTAAAAGACAGGTTAAACAGCGAACTATGAAGATATTCATAAAGAATATGGTCTGCAGCAGATGTATTTCCGCTGTAGAAACCATCTTCAATAATGCAAATGTAAACACAAGTTCTGTTATCTTGGGAGAAGTAGAAACAGAGTCGGATGTTTCTGCAACGATCATGCGGTCCATTGAAGAAAAACTGCTTGAAACCGGTTTTGAAAGAATCATGGATTCTGCCCATCAACTTATTGAGAAAATTAAAAATCTTATTATTGTAAAAGTCAGTGACCTTGACATTGATGAGGATTTTCTTCTTTCTGAATTTTTAAGTTCAAAACTTCATAAAGATTACAGTTCCCTTTCAAAAACATTCTCCCAGAATGAAAACATCACACTGGAACAGTTTTTTATTCTTCAAAAAATAGAAAAGGTAAAGGAACTTCTTTTATATAATGAATTTAATCTTACGGAAATTGCAGGAAAATTGGGCTATAAAAGTGTTCAGCATCTTTCTACCCAATTCCGTAACGTTACCGGATTCACACCTACTGAGTTTAAAAAATTAAAAGATCATCATAGAAAACCCCTCGATACTCTTTAATTGAGTTGGAGAGTATTTGAGTATGAGTCTCAGAATATTTGATATTATAATAATGTATCAATTCCCTGCTCCTCTAATACTCTCCCACTCTCAAACCTAAATTCTATAACTATTATCCTTAAATTTATAACAGTCTTAGATTTTCATTTTGGAAATTTGTAGTATAAATTTAAGAATCATGGACCAACAGTATAAAATACTCGGAATGACCTGTTCCGGTTGCCAGAAAAAGATCTCTAACCAACTGAACAGTATTGAAGGCGTTACCGCCAATGTAAATCTGGAAAACAACACGGCTACGATCACTTCTGATCACGCAATTGCCCTTTCAGTTTTAAACGATTCCCTGACAGAAATAGGAAAGTACAGACTTGAAGACCCAAACAATCCTGAAAAAGCTTTTGTAAAACCTCAGGATCGTGTATCCCCATCTTCAGTATATTACTGCCCTATGGAATGTGAAGGGGATAAAGTATATTTCAAACAGGGAGAAAGATGTCCTGACTGTAATATGTATCTGGTTCCGATTGAAGAAAAACTTGCAAAAGATCCTAATCATAAGCCCACTTACTCATCTACCCATCTTCCTGAAAGCTTTAAAAACAGTATTGGCAAATACTATTGTCCGATGTTCTGCGAAGGAGATAAAGTATATGATGAAAAAGGAGACTGCCCTGTATGTCATATGCGTTTAGAGGAAATCTCCGATGACATGGCTAAAAACGCAGTTTCACACCACAATCATTCACATTCACATTCACATTCACATTCACATAATCACAACCATCATGAAGCCCCTAAGGTCACTGATGAAATGGCAGGAAGATACTACTGTCCGATGTACTGTGAAGGAGACAAAACCTATGATTCCAACGTGGGATGCCCTGTTTGCGGAATGGACCTGGTAAAATACCCGGAGAAGAAAACCGCAAAATACACTTGTCCGATGCATCCTGAAATCATCAGTGATGAACCGGGAAGCTGCTCAATTTGTGGAATGGATCTGGTAAGAATGCCCAATACCGGAGAAGATGATGAAGATGAAACATACAACATTCTGAAAAGAAAATTTCTGATTTCACTGGCATTCACCATTCCTGTTTTCATTCTCTCTATGGGTGGAATGTTTATAGACTTTCCGTTTTCACATCAGGTACAGGGATTCATTGAGCTTGCCTTAACACTTCCTGTGATGTTTTATTCCGGCTGGTTTCTGCTAAAAAGAGGCTGGGTTTCCTTCAAAACATGGAATCTGAATATGTTTAGCTTAATTGCACTGGGTGTGGCTGCTGCCTTTATTTTCAGCATTGCGGCATTAGCTTTCCCTGACATTATCCCTCATGAAATTCGTGGACACAATCATGAAATCCCACTGTATTTTGAAGCAGTCTGCGTGATTCTTACCCTTGTTATTCTTGGACAGCTGATGGAAGCTGCTGCACATAAAAAAACAGGAAATGCCATCAAGGAATTGATGAACCTTTCACCAGATGAAGCGAATCTTATCGTGAATGGCGAAGAAAAAAAAGTATTGCTTTCTCAGGTGAAAATCGGAGATCTTTTAAAGGTAAAACCGGGTGAAAAAATTCCGGTTGACGGAAAAATTACAGAAGGAAACTCTATCATAGACGAAAGTATGATTACAGGTGAGCCTGTTCCCGTTGAAAAAACCGTTGATGACAAAGTTTCTTCAGGAACAATTAACGGAAATCAGGTATTCATCATGAAAGCCGAAAAAGTAGGTGATGAAACATTGCTTTCACAAATCATTAAAATGGTGAATGAAGCCAGCCGAAGCAGAGCACCTATCCAAAAACTGACAGATAAAGTATCAAAGGTTTTTGTTCCTGTAGTAATCCTTATTGCTGTTCTTACTTTTGTTTTATGGCAGTTCTTTGGCCCGGAAGGGAAAAGAAGTTTATTCGCTTTTGTGAATGCTGTAGCAGTTCTAATTGTAGCATGTCCCTGTGCTTTAGGGCTGGCTACCCCAATGTCCTTGATGGTAGGCATCGGAAAAGGAGCTAAAAACGGTATTCTGATCAAAAACGCAGAAGCTCTTGAACAAATGAATAAGGTAAACGTTCTGATCACCGACAAAACGGGAACTTTAACGGAAGGAAAACCTTCTGTAGAGCATATAGAGACAGTAAATAACGAAGATAAAAATCATATTTTAAAACTTGCCTTTTCACTGAATCAAAATTCGGAACACCCACTTTCAAACGCTGTTATCAGGAAAGCAAAGGATGAAAATGTATCCGCTGAAAAAGTAGATCAGTTTGAAAACATTTCAGGAAAAGGGGTAAAAGGAAACGTCAATGGGAAAACAGCCTATCTTGGAAATGAAAATCTATTAATCTCCCATCAGATCCAGATTCCAGCAACATTAAAGCAGAAAGCTACAGAAGTACAGTCAAAAGCACATACTATTTCTTATATTGCTCAGGATCAGAAAGTATTAGGATTCATCAGCTTTACGGATAAAATTAAAGCAAGTTCAAAAAAAGCAATAGATAGATTAATGAGCGAAGGTGTTGACATTATTATGATGACCGGAGATAATGAACATACCGCCAAAGCTGTTGCTGAAGAATTAGGAATCAAACATTTTAAAGCCAATTGCCTTCCTGAAGATAAGCTGAATGAAGTAAAAAAATTACAGCAACAAGGTAAAGTTGTAGCGATGACCGGTGATGGAATCAACGACTCCCCTGCCCTTGCCCAGTCGGATATAGGAATTGCTATGGGAACCGGTACCGACGTTGCTATTGAAAGCGCTGAAATCACCTTATTAAAAGGAGATATTTTAGGAGTGGCAAAAGCAAAATTATTAAGCGAAAAACTTCTTAAAAATATTAAAGAGAATCTGTTCTTTGCCTTTATTTATAATGTTTTGGGAATTCCGGTTGCGGCAGGATTATTGTATCCATTTTTTGGAATCCTCTTATCACCGATGATTGCAGCAGCAGCAATGAGCGTAAGTTCATTATCCGTGATTTTAAATTCATTAAGATTAAATTCGGTGGATCTGGATATAAAATAACAGCATGAAAAAAGAAAATCTTTACATAGGATGCTCAGGGTTTTATAATAATGACTGGAAAGGGTCTTTATATCCTGAGAATACCCCTGGTAAAGATTTTCTTTCCTTATATACCAGAACTTTTAATGCCGTAGAGATCAATTCTACATTCTATAGAATACCCACTGCCAAGACACTCTTAAAATGGCATAACGAAACACACGGATCGTTCAGGTTTTTTATTAAAATTCCTAAAACAATTACCCATCAAAAACGTCTTGCAGATTCAAAAGACGAGATCACCGTCTTCTGCAGACATATTCATGAACATCTTCAACAAAAACTTTCCGGCTTCCTGTATCAGTTTCCACCCTCTTTTAAACATACTCAGGAAAATATAGATTTGATCATTAACAATATTGACAATCGATTTTTAAATGTTATTGAGTTTCGTCACGAATCCTGGTGGAAGAAGGAGATTTTTGATCTTTTAAAAAGCAATAATATTGTATTCTCAGGAGTAAGTTTCCCCGGAAATCTTCCTGAGGACATTATCATTAATCATTCTGAGGTAATATACTATAGACTTCATGGAAAACCAGTTCTCTACAAATCTGCTTATACCGAAGGTTTTCTTAATCATCTTGCAGAAAGTACAGCAAATACCCAACAGACTGTATTTATATTCTTTAACAATACATGGGGAACTGCTGCCATTGAAAATGCTTTGTACCTGAAAAGCATTTTAAAATGAATATTATACTGTCAAAATCATTCTCATAATATGTCTTACGTTTGTTAAAATAAAATAATTCCCAACTAAAGGAAGAATATTATTACTTCAACATAAATAGAAAAAGACTATCGCTTTAGCATTTATAAATGTTAAGAATTGTAGAAAATAAAACCATTATACAACAATCAGTAATTTAACGGAAATCACCTTTAAAATAAAGTTCTTAAAATAACCTTAAAAAGGAAAATTACCGAGAAATATGGCATATAATTTGTTAACATTCTACCGTTATTTTTAACGATTTTTAACAATTTAAATTTCCATTACCTTTATGAGAAAAATTTTTGCGGGAAAGTCAAAAAACAGGACTTTTCTCGGGATGTTTGCATTGATGAGTGCAACTTCAGTAGTATTAAACAGCTGTAATTTTAAAAGCGACGTGAACGACACTATGAGTTCACTGGAACATCCTACCGCAAAAACAGTTCCCACGATGGACGATGAAAACGTAGATCCGGATAAAAGAGTGATCTACCTTACCTTCGACGATGGCCCCAATCAGGGAACAGAAAATCTTTTAAAGATCCTTGATAAAAGAAATGTATGTGCCACAGCTTTTTTAGTGGGAAGACACGCCTATGGAAGCACGAAACAAAAAAATGACTTTAACCTTTTAAAGGAAAATCCTAGGATTGAGCTGGCCAATCACAGTTTTACCCATGCCCATAACAAATACAGTGATTTTTATAAGAATGCTGATGCCGTGGTTCATGATTTTGATATTGCCAAAGACAGTCTGAAACTTCATGATAAAATAGCAAGAACTCCGGGAAGAAATATCTGGAGACTGAACAATATTAATGTAACGGATATTAAAAGCTCCACTGCAGCTGCAGATGGTCTTAAAAGAGCAGGCTATAAAGTCATTGGCTGGGATCTTGAATGGAGACCTTCTCAAAAAATGACCTTAAAAGGAAGCCATGAAGCCATGCTGAAAAAAGTAGACAGCATCTTTCTGAACGATCTTGAAAAAACATCAAGACATCTGGTTTTCCTTACTCATGACCAATACCTTAGAGACACTGATTCTATCAATGAGCTGGATCTGTTTATTGAGAAACTACAGAAAAGCAACAAGTTTGTTTTCAGAAAGATCTCTCAGTATCCGAAGATCAATGAGATCCTGAATTAATTCAGGCATTAAAGTGAAGCCAAAAAATTCATGAAAAGCAGATACCTATAGGAAAACATCTGTTTTTCCACCACTTTCAACTTAAAGCTTTGAACCTTGAACTAAATTTCGGAAATTTGCATGTATGAGTATTAAGGAAAATTATAAAGCAATACAAGGTCAGCTTACATCAGATGTTCAACTGGTTGCCGTTTCAAAAACGCATCCGGTTGCTTCTATTCAGGAGGTGTATGATCTTGGGCAAAGAGTTTTTGGAGAAAACAAAGTTCAGGAACTGATGGAAAAGGCTCCTCTCATGCCTGAAGATATCCAATGGCATCTGATCGGGCATCTACAAACCAATAAGGTAAAGTATATTGCTCCGTTTATAGATACCATCCAAAGTGTGGATTCAGAAAAATTATTGACTGAAATCAATAAGGAAGCTGGTAAAAACAATAGAAGCATTAAAGTTTTGCTTCAGGTAAAAATTGCTGCAGAGGAAAGTAAATTTGGGCTTGAAATTTCTGAAGCCAAAGCTCTTTTCCAACAGTATATTGATGGAAATTATCCACATATTGCAATTACCGGTTTGATGGGAATGGCTACCTTTACGGATAATGAGTCCCAGATCAGAAAAGAATTTTTAACTCTAAAAGTGCTTTTTGATGAATTAAATCAACTGAAATCTTTAAAAACCTTATCAATGGGAATGAGTGATGATTTCCCTGTGGCTATTGAATGTGGAGCTAACTCTGTGAGAGTGGGATCTGCAATTTTTGGAAGAAGAGACTATTCTCAATAGAATATTTAGGTATGGTTTTTGCTAATAATTGAAACAAAAAATTTAAATTTGCAACTATGCAAAAAATCCTTATAGTAGAAGACGAAAAAGCAATCTCAGGTGTACTTCACAGTATTCTTTCTGATGAACTTACAGATTATGAATTTGTTATTGCCGAAGACGGCCTTGAAGGTTACAAACAGGTAGAAAAAGAAGATTTCGCGTTGGTGATTTCTGATATCAAAATGCCTAAACTTTCAGGAACCGAGCTTTTGAAGCAGAGCCTGTTATTAAAGCCTGAAACTACTTTTATCATGATTTCAGGTCACGCAGACATTGATTCTGCCGTTTCCTGCCTGAAAGAAGGTGCATACGACTTTATCTCTAAGCCAATTGATATCAACAGGCTTATTACGAGTGTAAAGAATGCTTTAGTAAAAGAAACCCTGAAGAAAGAAAACAAAAACCTTCAGACTGAAAATAAAACGCTAAAGAGAAAAGTAAATAAAAAATACCAGATGATCGGAAATTCTCCTGCTTTGCAGAAGATTCAGGATATGATCGAAAAGGTAGCTGTTTCTGATGCCAGAGTTCTGATTACAGGACCTAACGGTGCAGGAAAAGAATTGGTAGCTCATGCTATTCACAATCAAAGTGAGCGTGCAAGAGGACCAATGATTGAGGTAAACTGCGCGGCCATCCCATCTGAACTTATTGAATCTGAACTTTTCGGACACGTAAAAGGTTCTTTTACAGGTGCAATTAAAGATAAGCAGGGAAAATTTGAACAGGCTAACGGAGGAACTATTTTCCTTGATGAGATCGGAGACATGAGCCTTATCGCTCAGGCTAAGGTATTAAGAGCACTTCAGGAAAGTAAAGTATCTCCTGTGGGAAGCGATAAAGAAATAAAAGTTGATGTAAGAGTAATTGCAGCAACGAATAAAAATATGCAGAAAGAGATCGAAGAAGGAAAATTCAGAGAAGACCTTTACCACAGACTTTCTGTAATTGAAATCTATGTTCCGCCATTGGATGACAGAAAAGACGATATCAAATTGCTGGTTGAGCATTTCTCCGGTATGATTGCTGATGAACATGGTACTGCTATGAAAAAGTTTGAAGATAAAGCTATTGATGCTTTAAAAGCTCTTTCGTGGACTGGAAATATCAGGGAGTTAAGGAATGTTGTGGAAAGATTGATTATTCTTGGTGGAAATACTGTTTCTGAAAGTGACGTTGCAAGTTTTGTAAGGAAATAATAAAGCTATTATTACAATATTATAAAAATTTGCAGTACACTACTGCAAATTTTTTTTTTGGACTATTTTGAATGATAAACTATATGAATCTTAAAATATTATGAAATTTTTAAACAAAAACCACACAAAAGAATGCCTGACTTTGGCTCTACCTGTAATGCTTACCCAGGTAGGGCAAGTTTCAGTGAATTTATTTGACAATATTATTGTTGGAAAACTTTTAGGCGCTGATGCATTAGCGTCCGTTTCATTAGGTAATGCAGTGTTCTTCTCTATATTTGTATTGGCTCTTGGATTTTCATTTGCGATACCACCATTGGTTTCGGAAGCACATTCAAAGGAGGATCATGCTACTATTAATTCTGTTTTTAGTCATGGTTTTATCATCAATATGGCTGTGGGTGTTATTCTTATGTTGGTATTATTCGCAGTAATGCCACTACTCTATCATTCCGGGCAGCCAGAGAAGATCATTCCTGATACGATAGGCTTTTTAAGTATTATGGTGGTCAGTATGATACCTATTATGGCTTTTCAGACACTTCGTGAGGTTTCAGAAGGCTTATCTTATACAATTGGAGTTACCAAGGCTACCATTATTGCTAACATCATCAATATTGTTCTAAACTACGTTTTTATCAAAGGACTTTGGGGAATTCCGCCAATGGGAGTACAAGGTTCTGCTTTAGCAACTTTAATCTCTAGAATCTTCATGGTAGTTTTCCTTTATTTTGTATTGTTGAAGGAAAAGAGAACGAGACGTTATATCAAGGATTTTTCATTAAAAATCCAAAGTTTCTCAAAAGCGATGTTTGATAAAATGGTAAGACTGGGACTGCCTACCGCATTACAGATGTTTTTCGAAGTAACAGCTTTTGCAGGAGCAGCATTTATCTGCGGATTAATTTCGGCACACGATATTGCCTCTCACCAGATTGCTTTGAGTATGGCTTCATTCACCTTCAACCTTTGTGTTGGATTCAGTGTAGCTTCTACCGTAATGATCGGAAGAAAACTGGGTGAACAAAACTTTGTGGAACTCAGAAAAGTAGGGATCAATAATTTAAAGATCGCTTTTATTTTCATGTGCATCTGTGGATTGGTCTTCATTCTTGGAAGAAATATACTGCCTACTTTCTTTACGAAAAAAGAAGAAGTAGAAGTGATCACCCTGGCTTCAAAGCTGATGATCATTGCAGCTTTATTCCAGCTTTCTGATGGAATCCAGGTAACAGCTTTAGGAATGCTGAGAGGGTTACAGGATGTGAAAATCCCATCAATCTACACCTTTATTGCCTATTGGGTGATTACCATTCCACTGGGATATTTCTTCTGCGTAACATTGGAAATGGGAGCTTTCGGAATGTGGATCGCTCTAGGATTGGGATTAACGATTTCAGCCGTATTCCTTGTTAAACGGTTCTTAAATATGTCAGCAAAGAGAATCAAACAAAATATTGAGGTTAAAGCATAATAATAAAAAAACGCAGAGATAAAAACTCTGCGTTTTTTTATTATTTTTGACGACATTAATTAATAAGCATGAAAAAAACACTGATCATCTTCGCTCTGTATGCAGGTGCTCTATATCAATCTCAAACGAACAGATTCACTTACGAACTTCGATACCGAAACGATTCTTCCCAGGAATACATCACCAACCTGATGAATCTGGATGTAAGCCCCAGATCTGTTAAATTTTATGATAAAAGTTTTGCCGACTATGATGTAAAAAATAAAGAAAACAACCAATCAATATCGCATTACAGTACAAGAACAGACCAGGTAATTGAAAGAAAACCTGAATCTTTCAAAAATAATTGGTACAGAGATTTTTTTGACTATTTTGTGGTAAAAACAAATGATGAAATGAAATGGCAGGTCATCCCTGAAACCAAAGAATACAATGGTTATAAACTTCAAAAAGCTACCACAGAATTTGGAGGCAGAAGCTGGATTGCATGGTTTTCTAATGAGATCAACATCAAAGAAGGCCCCTATAAATTCAGAGGACTTCCCGGTCTCATCTTTATGCTGGAAGATCTAGATCAGAATTTTGTGTATAAGCTTATCAACAATGAAAAACTAAGTTCAGATTATGATACTCAGGATTTCGTAGAAACCCATTATGGAAAACAGGCTATTCCTATCACCAATGAGAAGTTCAATAAGTATATCGAAGATATTTATCAAAACCCTACAAGGATGTTTTCGGAAGGAATAAAGAACGGGCAAAAATCAACCTTTAAGAATGAAACGATAGAATCTATTGAAGCTCTTAACAGTAAAAAAGAAATGCTTCAGAAAGGAATCAAAGGCCGATATATTTATATTGAAAAAGATAAGCAGCCTGTCTTCTGAGACTCAATGTAATACTAATCATAAAAGCGATCCTAACAAGGTCGCTTTTTATTTAAATCCTTTTCCCCAATATTACAAGGCTTCTTTCTATTCCATCCAGAACGGCTACATTAGGAAGGCTTCCCCAATCTTCAAATCCAAAGTACCTGAACAGCTTTAAACTCGGTTCATTATGAAGAAAAATAAGTGCAACCAGGTTATTCACCCCGAATTTTCCTGCATTATCTATACAATATTGAAGAATCGTTTTGCCATACCCTTTTCCTCTGCAGCTCTCATCCAGATAAATACTCACTTCCACAGTACCACTGTAGGCCGACCTTTCATGGAACGAACTGAAACTCACCCAGCCTATCATTTGACCATCTGCATCTTCTACAACCCAAAGTGGTCTTGTTTCAGTATTATGCTCACTGAACCATTGTACTTTACTTTCTACAGAAACTTCTTCAACGTCTGCAGTCACCATTCTTGAAGCAATTGTTGAGTTGTAAATCGCTACAATTTTATTTAAATCGGCCAATTCTGCATTTCTGAATTTTAAATTCCCCATTGGTATTGTATTCAATTTTATTATACAAAAATAATAAATTTTAAAAACACCCCCTATTTAATTGAATAGTTTATTTAAATTCAATTAATAAAAATCATCCAACCCCTATAAAAACTATAAGCTGACGTACTTAAAATCCGTTTAAAAATTCCATAGGGACTTAGAATATTGTAATAGAAAAAATAAGTTGAACGTATTTTTCTTGCTGAGAATCTTTGATTCTCTTGCTTCTTAAATAGATATAAAGTTGGTTTAAAATCTTTACGCTTACCAACAACTATTATTTCAAATCTTTCAAAATTCTGTTCAGGCTTCGCACTGTGATTCCTAAATATGCAGCCATATCTTCTTTGGAAATCTGAATATTCTGTTTAGACTGCATTTTAAGCAACTGCGTCAATGTGTGTTCTACAGTATAAAGCTGCTGATATGAAGCTCTGCTGGAAGTATTGATAATACGTTCTGCAAAGGAATTCAATAATAGGTTATTTAAAATAAGATCTTTTTGAATCAGCTCATTAAAATATGACAGGCTGATCGTATATACCACAACTTCCGTTAATGCTTCAATACCGCATAGACAAGGGATATTTTTAATCAGTTCCACTTCCCCCATGATTTCACCACTTCCCAGAAATTCAACAATGTATTCTTTTCCATTTTCTTCTTCAAAGTAGCATTTCGTAATTCCTTCTTTAATCAGCATTACTTTAGAAACAGAGTGATCCTGGATTAATAATTTCTGACCTATGAAGAATGATTCCAGAACTATATTTTCTCCGGATTGTTTTTGATAAAGTGTTTCCAGATGGCTTAAAAAAGATTGATTTGTTCGTAACATAGGTCTTCGGGACAATTGTCCTTTGCTGATTTATTTTTTATACAGAAATTTGAACCAGAAATTTACAAAACAAAAATGAATAATCATATTACAACAATAGCTTTCGATGCGGATGATACACTTTGGATCAATGAGCCTTATTTTCAGGAAGCTGAAAAAGAATTCTGTATACTGCTTGAAGACTATCTTCCTCAGCATTCTGTCTCTCAGGAATTGTTTAAAACAGAGATGAAAAATCTCCATCTATATGGTTATGGAGTCAAAGGATTTATGCTGTGTATGGTTGAAACTATCGGACGAGTTTCTGACAATACAGCTCCTCTCCGACTGGTCAACAAAGCTATTGAATTGGGACAGGAGCTTCTTCAGAAACCGATTGAGCTTTTAGATGGAGTAACAGAAACCCTGGAAAGTCTAAAGGGAAAATACAGGCTGGTTGTTGCCACCAAAGGAGACCTGCTGGATCAGGAACGCAAGCTTAAAAATTCAGGATTACAGGAGTATTTCCACCATATTGAGATCATGAGTGATAAAAAGGAAAATGATTACAAAAAATTACTGAAGCATCTTGACTGCCAGCCGGAAAATTTCCTGATGCTCGGAAATTCAATTAAGTCTGATATTCTGCCCGTATTGGAAATCGGAGGATCAGCAGCTCATATTCCTTACCATGTGACCTGGAGCCATGAACAATATGATCTAAACCTTGAACATGACCGTTTTATAGAATTAAAAAATATTGATGAGATCTTAGAATTTCTTTAATCCTCCAATTTACTTTCATTGTCATTCTGTAAAAATAAAGGCTGTCCCATTTCTGAGACAGCCTTTAATATTATTTTTTCAGACATTTTTCAAGGAACTGATCCTGTTCCCATAAAACGTGAAATATATTCTCTTTAGCCTGATATCCGTGTGATTCTTTCGGAAGAAGAACCATTCTTACTGATGCTCCAAGGTTTTTCAAAGCCTGGAAATACCTTTCCGTCTGCAATGTAAAAGTTCCCGGATTGTTATCTGCATCACCATGAATCAGAAGCAATGGGGTTTTCATTTTATCTGCGTTCATAAACGGAGACATGGTATTATAGATCTCCGGAACATCCCAATAGTTTCTTTGCTCAGTTTGGAATCCAAATGGAGTCAGCGTTCTGTTGTAAGCACCACTTCTTGCAATTCCACATGCAAAAAGATTAGAGTGTGTCAATAAGTTAGCCGTCATAAATGCCCCATATGAGTGACCTCCAACAGCAACTTTCTTTTTATCTATATACCCTAACTGATCTACTGCATTAATCGCAGCATCAGCATCAGCTACCAATTGCGTAATAAAAGTATCATTGGGTTCTGTTTTTCCTTCTCCGATGATCGGGAATGCAGCATTATCTAAAACAGCATATCCTTTAGTCACCCAGTACACGAAAGAGCCATAATAAGGGAAAGTAAAGTCATTATCATTCTGAGTACTCTGCCCTGCTGTATTCTTATCCTTAAATTCTCTTGGATAAGCCCAGATCAATAAAGGTAATTTTTCTTTCTTCGCCTTTCTGTCATAGTTTGCCGGCAGATAAAGGGTTCCCGTTAATGTAACACCATCATTTCTTTTGTAAGTAATTACTTCTTTGTGAACATCTTTGATACTTTCAAAAGGATTGGTAAAATGAGTTACCGCTTCAGCTTTGCTAGATTTGATATTCTTTTTGAAAAAGTTCGGATATTGGCTTGAAGATTCCTGCGTTGTTAAGATTTCTCCTTTTGACGGATTTAAAATATCTACAATATTTTCTTTAGCGCCTTTAAGATTAGAAGTGTATAACCTTTTCTTTTTCAATGATTTAACATCCATCTCATCAATAAACGGATGCTGACCTTCTTTGGTAAATCCTTCTCCTATCAGAAAAGCTTTACCTCCTTTCATATCAACAACGGATCTACCGTATTGGTTTTTCACTGTATTGAATTTTCCCGGATCGCTGTAAACGTCCTGAGAATTTCTGTCATCAATTATCTTTGATTCACCATTGTTAAGATCAACCAGGAATGTTTTGGTATTTCTTGTATCATACCATTCTTCAGATACTAAGGCATAGTGGTCATTCGTCCAGTCTACATCCTCAAATCTCTGTTTGATTTTGAAGAATGATTTAGGAGCAGCTGTAAATGGCGCATCCCAGGTAAAAATTTCATCTCTGTATTCTGAAGTTTTATATTGATCTCCACCATCAAGAGCTTCTGTAAAGACTAATGTAGCCGGAGCATCATTTCTCCAGGACATTTCTCTCTTTCCTGTTCTTACTGATGAAAAGCCTTTAGGCATAATTTCATTCAGAGGAATTTCATTGACAACTTTTACTGTATTTCCTTTTGTATCAGATACCGTTGTGGTCATAGGAAATCTGTTCAGTGGAACAATATAAGAAAATGGCTTTTTAATGACTGAAGACAACAGGTAATTTCCATCAGGAGAAAAACTTAATCCTGTATACATATCCTGGTCCATTACCTTTTTAAGGTTTCCGTTCAGATCTACATTGAATACTTCAGAAGTTACTAATGTCTCAAAGTTCTTTTCATCCTGCGGATTCTTTAAAAGATCCTGGTATGTTCTGTTTTGGGATACTTTTCCATCTGCTGTAGAGACAATGGGTCCTGTGGGAAGATCTTTTCCTGAATCAATCAAAGCAGGTCTGTTTTGAGGCAGCGTTCTGATTAGTAAACTTTGGGAATCATTATACCAAAGATATGGAGTTCCTAAATTGGCATTCAGAATGTCTCCTGTAATCTTTTTGGCTGTAGCTGTTTCCATATCTACAATCCACAACTCTACTCCCTTATTCGTTGTATTGGTAAAAGTGAGTTTTTTTTCGTCCGGTGAAAACTGTACATAGGCAATTTTGGCACCTGCAGGCAGATTCTTCACCTGAACCTCATTTTTATCACTGAACTTTCTTACTTTAAGATTGTTGAAATAAGTAACAGTGCTTGCTATATTGGTAACCGGGTTGATCCTTAATCCACCCAGCTTCATTTCCTGCTGATTAAGATCATCCAACGTTTTATAAGTTGGACGGTAAGTAAACACCACCCAATCTTTTTTATTGTTCATTAAAACTGATGGTGGTCTTTCATAATCTGCCAGTTTTAAAATTTCGGCAGAGGGTTTCTGATAAGTAATATTCTCCTGGGCATCATAAAAATTGAGAAATGCCAGAAGGCAGATTGTCAGTTTTATCTTCATATAGATTCATTTTCTACGAATGTAGTGATTTTTGAGATAAATCTGGTATAAAAAACCATCTATAAACCCTAATAATAAAGAGATTTATAAAAATAACTCCAATAAAAAAGAGCATCCGAAGATGCTCTTTTGATTATATATTGTAATGTTTTTACCAGTCTGAAGCTCTTTTTCTTCTCTCAATCAAATGATCAACAGAAACTTTTCCGGCTCCTGTCATCATCAGAAGAAGGTATACCGAAAGATAAATAAGGCTCATTTCTCTTTTTTCAAAAGGATCTGCTCCATGAACTACAAATCCGGCAATGATCATTGTAAAGATCAGGAAACCTAAGGAAACCCTTGTGAAAAGCCCTAATATCAGCAGAATTGAACAAACAAATTCTGCAAGTACTGTAAGAACCAGAGTAATCTGAGGTCCCATGCCAAGAAAATCAAAGAATTCGATTTTTCCACCTGCCAACAACATTTGTAGTTTCGGGTATCCGTGAGATAGCATTGCAAAACCCGCAAATACTCTTACTACTAATAAAATAATATCTTTAGGTATTGAGCTCGAATTTGAATTATTATAGTTCATCTACTAAAAAATTTAGACTAAGGTAATAAAAATCTTTTAATACAAGGGGCTTTACAGCATTTTTAGTCTATCTGTAGCCAAAATTCTTAAGGTCTCTATCGTTCTTTCTCCAATCTTTTTTCACCTTAACAAATAAATTTAAGTGAATTTTCTTGGAAAAGAACTTCTCCAGGTCTAATCTTGCTTCTGTTCCTACTTTTTTGATAGCTTCTCCTTTATGTCCGATAATGATTCCTTTTTGGGTATCTCTTTCCACATAAATAATAGAGTCAATGAAGATAATTCCTTCTTTTTCTTTGAACTGCTCCGTCACTACTTCCACAGAATATGGAATTTCCTTATCATAGTTTAAAAGGATTTTCTCACGGATTGCTTCATTTACGAAGAACCTTTCTGGTTTATCTGTATACTGATCCTTATCATAATAAGGTGGATTTTCAGGCAATAAAGATTTTAGTTTAGGTAAAATAACCTCAGTATTAAAGGCATTCAGAGCAGAAATAGGAAGTATTTCCGCTTTTGGAATCCTATTATGCCAGGTTTCTACTAATGTTTCAAGGCCTGCCTGATCAGTCTGATCTACTTTATTTAATAGTAAAAGTACAGGAACAGGGATTTTATTTAATTTATCAATTAAAAATTCGGAAGGTTCAGCTTTATCGGTTACATCAACGATAAACAGGAATACATCCGCATCCTGTAGGGAATCTTTTACAAAATCCATCATCTTCTCCTGCAATCCGTATTTTGGATCCAATACTCCGGGAGTATCTGAAAATACAATCTGAAGGTCCTCTTCATTATAAATACCAAAAATTCGGTGACGGGTTGTCTGGGCTTTCTGCGTTACAATCGCCAGTTTCTCTCCCATTAATTGGTTGAGTAGTGTCGATTTTCCGGCATTGGGCTTTCCAACTATATTTACAAATCCAGCTTTGTGCATAAAAATAATATTACGAACTGCAAAGTTAGTAAAACAAAATTGGTCTTTACGGTTAATCTCAATATTTAAAAGAAAAAAGAGAGTTATTTGTTTTTATATTATTTTACTAAGAAGAATTATATGGTATGATATGATAAAAAGATCCGCGGTTTCTAAAACATTCTATTTATCATCCTGTAAAGATCTAAACAATTTAACATTATTCAAATACTTTGTAGAGACTGCTGTCGAAAGATAAACCTTACCGCAATACCCGTCATAATCTTTTCTTTATCCGGCAGCTGATATATTTCTCACAAAAACCATAAAATAATTTTGTATCGCATTACTTAAAACTGATACTTTTGAATATTAGAATTCATCTTTTATGAATATAGACCAGATTCTTGACCAGATTTATATCCTTCCGGAGTCCTCCAAAAATAGCTTAAAAGCATATATAACCGAAGTTTCACACCCGAAAGGGTATTGTCTGATGGAAGCTGATAAGGTAATTCCCTATGTCTATTTTATAAGGAAAGGAATTGCCCGTGCCTATTCTTCCACTTCTGATAATGATATTACATTCTGGTTTGGAAGTGAAGGTCAATGCGTCCTTTCTATGAAAAGCTATGTGGAAGACAAACCGGGTTATGAAAGCATTGAATTACTGGAAGACTGTGATCTGTACAGACTGGAAACAGATAATCTCAAAAAGCTGTTTAATGAAGATATTCATATTGCCAACTGGGGAAGAAAACTGGCTGAAGCAGAAATGATAAAATCTGAAGAACTGATTATTTCAAGACAATTCAAAACGTCTCTGGAGCGATACAAAGATATTATCCAGTATCAACCTGATCTGCTTAAAAGAGTTCAGCTTGGGCATATTGCGTCCTATCTTGGAATTACACAGGTGAGTTTGAGCAGAATCCGGGCGGAGATTAAATAATTTATGTGTTTGAGGATGGAAGCTGGAAGAGGGAGGATGGAAGTTTATGGTAGTCTGTAAAGACACCTCTATTTTATTAATTGATCTAAAGGTCATTTTAAGTTTTGGCTAAAGCCGAAGGAATGGTTATTTATATTGAGAGCGGACTAAAGTCCGCTCCTATTGATATTATATACTACATGATCTCAATATTGATGATTATTTATTGAAATAAAAGGAAGCAGTAATAGCTTTTATCTAAAAAGCTCTCATTAGTTAAGCAACAGAATTACCACTCATTCCAACTGCCATAACTTCCCTCTCCCAGCTTCCTATCAAAAAGACCCCTATTGATTAAACATCAGAACATCACCCATTCCAACTACCATAACCTCCCGCTTCCAGCTTCCCTTCAAATAATAACTCCATTAATTAAACATCAGAACATCCCCTATTCCAACTACCATAAACTTCTCTCTCCCAGCCTCCAGCTTCCCTCTTATATAAAACATCATTTTTTAACAATTGTAAAATGTTTTCTCCATTCAAATCCTGAAATTTGCAGTAGAAAAATTTTAAAAAATGAATTGGATAATATTAGTTATCGCAGGATTATTTGAGGTTGCCTTTGCCTCTTGTTTAGGAAAGGCAAAAGAGACATCAGGAACGGAAATGTATCTTTGGTATACCGGTTTTCTGATAACGATGACTATCAGTATGCTTCTTCTGATTAAAGCTACACAAACGTTACCTATTGGAACTGCTTATGCGGTATGGACAGGAATTGGAGCGGTAGGAACTGCTTTAATGGGAATCATCTTCTTTAAAGACCCTGTAAGCTTCTGGAGAGTATTCTTTATTATGACTCTTATTGGTTCTGTTGTAGGATTAAAAGCTGTGTCTTCATCACACTAAGATAAAAATATAAACTTCTATCTATATTTAAAAATGAAACCGCCTTCGATATGAAGACGGTTTTGTTTTTTGATTATATTTCAGGATACTTTGCAGCCTTAGCTTTGTTTGTATCCATATTTATATTTCTTATTATTTTTTGAAGACTAAAGGTAAGATTTCATTGCTTCTCAACCCGTACTTCTTTATTTCTTCTTCAGAAAATTTCTGCGAATAGAAGTTCGCATCTGTTTCAAAGCCGACTTTTTTTAAACGGTCAAAATAATCCATTCCGTACCAACGAACGTGATCATATTGGCCAAAATGTTTCTGGCGTTCCTTTGGATCTTTGATGGTAAAATCTTCATAGGTTTTTTCCAGTGAATTTTTCATCGGAACCTGAAGGATTCCCCATCCACCTGGCTTCATTACTCTGTATAGTTCACTCATTGCTTTTGCATCATCTTCAATGTGTTCCAGAACGTGGTTACAGAAAATTATATCAAAACTGTTATCCTCAAAAGGTAAATCAAGAATATCGGCTTTCACATCAACAATGGGAGAATATAAATCTGCTGATATATAATTCAGATTGCTCATTCTCTTGAATTTCCTTAAAAATTCCTGTTCGGGAGCAATATGCAGAACTTTATAACTTTTAATGAAGAAATCGGTTTCATTCTGAAGATACAGCCACATCTGGCGGTGTCTCTCCAGACTTAGGGTTCCCGGAGAAAGGGCATTTTCCCTTTGCTTCCCGTACCCATAAGGCAGAAACTTTCGGTAAGATCTTCCATCGATAGGATCATAAAACTGATCTCCTTTGAAAAACTGATAAATAAGCGGTCTTGCCCAGATGCTCATTTTAATAAGCATCGGACGTGGAATTTTGTTCAGTAAAAGCTTAGTTATCTTTTTCATTAAAAGTCCAGTTGGAAAGCTTTTTCTTCATCACTTACAATCCCTAATGCTTCATACACATAATCAAATGTGGAAAGCAATACCGGCTTACCATTGATTACTGCTACATCATGCTCGAAGTGTGCAGAAGGAAGGTTATCTAAAGTCGTTACCGTCCAGCCATCGCTGTGGAACTTTACTTTTTCTGTTCCAAGGTTGATCATAGGTTCAATAGCAATTGCCAAACCGTCTTTAATCACCTTTCCACTTCCCTGTTTTCCATAGTTAGGAACCTGAGGATCTTCATGCATCTGTCTTCCCAAACCATGTCCTACCAATTCTTTTACCACTCCGTATCCTTCTTTTTCACAATGTTTCTGGATAGCATTAGAAATATCTCCGATTCTTTTTCCTCTTACACACTGCTCAATACCTTTATAAAGAGATTCTTTAGCAACTTTCAATAGTTTTTTAACCTCTGGTTTTACTTCTCCGATCTCGAAAGTATAAGCGTGGTCTCCCACAAATCCGTTAAGGATTACTCCGCAGTCTACGGAAAGAACGTCTCCTTCTTTTACCACTTCATTATTCGGGAAGCCGTGAACTACCTGCTCATTCGGAGAGATACACAGAGAATTCGGGAAACCTCCATATCCTAAGAATGCAGGGTGGGCACCATGATCTTTAATAAAATCGTGTGCTAACTTATCTAAATATAAAGTCGTAATTCCCGGTTTAATTTCTTTTGCCAACATACCCAATGTTTTAGAAACCAATCGGGCGCTCTCCTTCATCAGACGCAGTTCGTCTATTGTTTTTAATTGAATCATTGTATTAATTTACCAATGTATTAATATATCAGTGTAACAATATGATTGCTCAATCGGTGCACTGTTAAATTGTTATTTTTTATTCTACCAGAAAAGGCCTTTTTTCTTTTCTTTTTTAAGTTTTGAATAGGCTAAAACTTCTTTTCCTTCTACACGGAATTCTATTCTTTCCTGAATGATATTATAGATTTCACCCCATCCAGGGAATCCGCCTAAATTTCTATCATCAATGAACCAGTCTGCATCCAACTTTCTGGATTGGTTTTCAGAATCGAAAACTTCTCCTTCGAAACTTGAGTTCACTGCATAAAATTCTACTCCATTCTTTTTGCAGAATTCTATTGCATCTTCTAATGTTTCTCCGTGTCTGTATGTCCAAAGAATAAGCCTGTATCCCTCTGCCTGCAATCTTTTCAAGGTCTCGAAAGCGAAGATCTTTGCCTTCCCAATCCCCGGATAAGCATCATCAACAATAGTTCCGTCAAAGTCAACAGCAATCTTTTTATTATTTAACATTTTGTTCTTTTTTTAGCTTTGCAAAGATAAGAAATAAAAAAGAGTGCCAAAAAGAAAGGCACTCAATACTTTTATAATTTAAAATAATAATATGGGCTACTAGCTCTTAACCCAGTTAAACTGGAACTGAAGATCCGGAGTAGAAACTCTGTCGGTAATCTTCTGTAGTCTTCCAGGAAGCTTCATCAGGTATTCCTGAGCTTTTTCAGCTTTTTCTGTAAGACCTTTTACGTGCTCAATCTTCCATTCATCTAACAAATCTTTCATAATATTGATATAATCCTGACCGGTATATACCATACATCTTTGTGCTGCATCTGAGAAATGTCCCCAAAGTTCACCTGCTTTCTGTCCTGACTGTCTCATCAGGTGAGCTGGCATTACGATCTTCTTACGCATCATATCTTCGAAGGCAAGAATCATTTCTGATGGATCTACTTCAAGGATTTTAGCTACGAAATGCTTGTAAGCTTTTGCGTGTCTTGCTTCATCAGCAGCAATTACACCACACATTTTAGCTAACTTTCCGTTTCCGGACTGTTTAGACAATGTGCCTACTCTTCTGTGAGAGATATTGGTTGCTGTTTCCTGGAAACTTGTATAAATGAAGTTTCTGTATGGATCCATGCTTGTTCCCAAGTCGAATCCATCATTAATAAGATATTGAGTGGTAATTTCTACCTCTCTCATATTTACTCTACCGCATAGGTAAAGGTATTTATTTAATAAGTCTCCGTGTCTGTTCTCTTCTGCAGTCCAAGCTCTTACCCAGTTTGCCCAGCCTACTTTTTCTTCCTGATTAATTCCGTCAACACCCATTAACCAAGATTCATAAGAAGGAAGAGCTTCTTCCGTAATACAGTCTCCAATCAATGTTACAAAAAGATCGTAAGGCATTTCACGGGCAAAAGTCTGAATTTCTTCCAGATCATGTTTAAATTCTTCGCTTGAAGGGTCTGGTAAATAATCAGAAGGCTGCCAAATTTTTTCAATTGGAGTTAAAAATTTATCAAGAAAAGAACCTACTTCCTTTTCCAATAATCCCATTACTTCTTTCCTAACAAGCTTTTGATACATTTTTATATTCAGTTTTAATTAACAAAGATATGATTTATTTATTATTTAGCGCATAATAAAGTATGCAACTCATACTTTATCTGACATAAATCATAAAAAAATGCCGATATATAGATATAACGGCATTTTTTTAACAATATTATTGAATTTTAGCTAACTAAAATATCTCCTGTCATTGCATTTGGTATTTCAACCCCCATTACATTAAGGATTGTAGGGGCTACATCCCCCAATTTACCGGGCTTTAAGCTCCATGTATGATCTTTATCCATCACAATAAAAGGAACCAGATTTGTTGAGTGCTGGGTATTAGGAGTGCCATCAGGATTCAGCATAACATCTGAATTTCCGTGGTCTGCCAGAATGAACACTGCATATCCGTTTTCATAAGCAGCAGTGGCTACTTTTTCGATGCATGCGTCTACTGTTTCTGCAGCTTTTACTGCAGCTTCAAATACTCCTGTATGTCCTACCATATCTGTATTGGCGAAATTCAGACATACAAAATCTGCTGTACCCTGCTCCAGTTCAGGAACAATGGCATTGGTTATATCGTATGCTGACATTTCAGGTTTTAAATCATAGGTAGGAACGTCTTTTGGACTTGGGCACAATAATCTTTTCTCCCCATTGTATTCCTCTTCCCTTCCCCCTGAGAAGAAGAATGTAACGTGGGGATATTTTTCGGTTTCAGCAATTCTGATCTGAGTTTTCCCATTCTTCTCCAAAACTTCACCCATTGTTTCCGTTAAAATATTCTCATCAAAAACAACCTGAACATTCTGGAATGTTTTATCGTAGTTGGTTAACGTAATATAGTTAAGGTTCAATTTTTTCATTGAATATTCCGGGAAATCCTTTTGGGAAAGAACTTCTGTAATTTCTCTTCCTCTGTCTGTACGGAAGTTGAAGCAGATCACTACATCATTATCAATAATTTTTGCTACCGGTACAATGTTTCCTGTAGCTGTTGTATTCATTAAGATGACAGGTTTCAGAAATTCATCCGTTACCTTATTGTCATAAGAAGCTCGGATAGATGCCAATGCATCTGTACTCTGCTCTCCTACTCCTTCTACAAGAGCATCATAAGCCAGCTTTACACGCTCCCATCTCTTATCTCTGTCCATTGCGTAATACCTTCCTACGATGGTAGCCAGTTTTCCGGTGGTTGCTTCCATATGGTCCTGAAGTTCTTCAATGAAACCTAAACCGGAATGCGGATCACAGTCTCTTCCATCAGTGAATGCATGTACAAATACATTTTCATTCAAACCGAATTCTTTTGCAGCAGTCAGTAAACCTTTTAGGTGATTGATATGTGAGTGTACTCCTCCATTGGAAACCAATCCGATGAAATGTATTTTTTTATTTTCTTTTTTAGCGTATTCGAAAGCATCCTGGATCACTTTTTCCTGTCCCAGTGTTCCGTTTTCAACAGCCATATTCAGTTTTACCAGATTTTGATAAACAACTCTTCCGGCTCCAAGGTTCATATGTCCTACTTCGGAATTTCCCATCTGTCCCGCAGGAAGACCAACAGCCAGGCCGCTTGCTTCAAGGGTTGTGTGTGGAAATTTTTGATAACAGCTATCTATAAATGGTGTATTTGCTTTGTCTATGGCAGAAACTTCAGGGTTTGTTCCCAGTCCCCATCCGTCAAGGATTGCTAATATTGCTTTTTTTGACATTTTGTAAAACTTTAGTACACAAATTTACCTAATTTCCGATGAATAGAAGAATTTGAAACCTTGAAATTTCTTTCTAATCATCTATTCCGAGTAAAAAGAAAAAAACAGTGAACGATTTTATGTTCCCACAGATCCCACGGATTTACACGGATGTTTATGGATAGGAAAATCGGAGATTTTCAAAAAACCTATGTATGATTACAAAGGCTTTCATTCTAATTTAAGAGAAATTATTCTTTAAAAAAGTCTTCGAACTTCATATTGTTTTTCTTTGTGTATTCTTTGATATAGGAATCTAAGAAGCCACTTTCTTTTAAGAACAATAAAGGATCGTTAATATTTAAAATATCCCAAATTGCTTTATGCTTATCTGTCTGTTTATTGAAATAGGCTTCAGAAATTTTATATCCCATCCAATATCCGAGGTCATTGGGACGGTCATCTTTTTTAGTGGTCCCGTAAAGCCAATCCATGGGACTGCTTGTTTTTAATACTGTTACAAATTCTCTGTATAATTTGTCAGAATGAGCCTCACCATACTGATAAAACGGACTGTTATTAGTTTCTCCTGAAACCAGCTCACTGATAAAATCTGCACTCCCTTCCATAAGGCAATATTTCAGCAAATTATCTTTCCCTTTAATATCCTGCTGAAAATGAACCTGCTCATGGGAAATAAGGCCTACAATGCCATCCAGATTTCTAAGGTTTTCAGTTCCGATCATCACACCGTCTTTGGAAAATGTACCTCCGGCATTGAATCTTCCGTATACAAAATAGATGGGTGGAAATTTAGCTTCAGGATACCAGTACTTCATTCCTGCGTAAATGGACCGGATTCTTTTTTCTTTTTGTTTTAACCCTGATAAAACATTGCGGCTTTCCAGGTAATCTGCTTTTCTCTTTTTTACCATTGTGTATAAAGAGTCTGCATTGATGATTCTGTTTTCTGTGAAGCCCTTCACTCCGGGAGAACCATTTTTCATATAGTCTATGAATGGATTTTGTTTTGAGGTATCCATTTTATCAAATGCTTTCCAGAAGTTTTCGGTATCTTTTGTTTCAAAAATAGCATTCAATGGATCTGTGGAAAAACCGGCTTGAGCGTTTGTCATCCCGAAAGCTAAAAGTAAAGCAGGAAGAATGTAGTGGGTCTTCATATTAGTTTTTAATGTTAACGATTTAAAATATGAAAAATTGTACGCATTAATATAAAATAATAATTGAGCTGCACAGCAAAATCACCTCATTACAAAAACCTTACATTTGTATAACAATGAATACTATAGAAATATGGAAACACAGACAGACAACACATTAGAAACTATAAGTTATTCAGGTATATTTCTTTCCTGCTTTTCTGAACATGGTATACATTGTGTTCATTCTAAGCCAGAGCATGTTTTGGTTTACCTTTACTCCGGTGAGCAAGTGATTGAAGACAGAAACAGGAAAATAAAACTAAAGGCAGGTGACTGTGCTTTTATCCGAAGAGATCATCGTTTAAAAATGTATAAAAACAGCCAGGGTAACAATCTGTATAGTGGTATTTCATTGGTATTTCAACGTAATGTGTTGCGTGATTTTTATAGCAAGATCAATACATCAGAAATTCCAAGGGACATTAATGTTTCTGATAAAAAAGTGTTTAAGTTAAAGTCTACACCGGCTATTGAAAGCCTTTTCCAATCACTTACCCCTTATTTTGACAGCAATATTCAGCCAACTGAAAGCATCGTACACCTTAAGTTGCTTGAAGGAATTTATGCCTTGCTCAGCAACAACGAATTACTTTATCCCATCCTTTTTGATTTCGCCGAACCATGGAAGATTGATCTTCTCGAGTTTCTCAATAATAATTATATGGATGATCTGAATATGGAACAGATTGCATCACTCACTGGGCGAAGCCTAGCTACATTCAAAAGGGATTTCAAAAAGATCAGCAGCCTGCCTCCTCAGAAATGGCTGATAAAAAAACGCCTTGAAATGGCCTATGTAAAACTAAAAGAAGAAAAGAAAAAGGTACAAGACGTTTATATGGAAGTTGGATTCAGAAATCTCTCCCACTTCTCCACTGCTTTTAAAAAACAATATGGTGTACCACCAACAGAAATATAAGGACAAGGTCTAAAAACGAGCTTTACAGAAAAAGTAGTTTGAGCCTCACAGCAAAACAGCAGTGAGGCTTTATCTTTAATTTTGCAGGGTTAGTAAATTAATAAAACAATGCAGACACAAGATATTTTTGAAAGGTTACGAAACGGAAAAACCATTCCGGCCAACGATCCTGAAGCTCATAAAATGCTGGAACAATCTTTTTCGACAAAAAAACTGCTTATTCAGATGAACAACACTTCTGATCCTGACGAAGTGAGAGATTTGCTAGGCCAAATAACAGCTTCTGAGATTGACAAAAGCACCCATATATTTACTCCACTTTACATCAACTATGGAAAACATACCAGAATTGGAAAGAATGTATTTATCAATTTTGATTGTACCTTCCTAGATTTAGGAGGAATTACAATTGAGGACAATGTACTGATTGCTCCCAAAGTCAGTTTATTGTCTGAAGGACATCCTGTTTCATCTGAAGACAGGCACTCTTTAATGGTTGGATCTATTCACATTAAAAAAAATGCATGGATTGGGGCAAATGCAACTATTTTACCCGGGGTAACCATTGGTGAAAACTCAATAGTTGCTGCCGGTGCAGTAGTTTCAAAAGATGTTCCGGACAACACTATTGCTGGGGGGATTCCCGCGAAAACAATTAAACAGATCTAAGACATACTATGAAAAAAATAATAAGCCTGTGTATTATATTTCTAGCCATGGGACAAGTATTTGCACAAGACAAGAAATCAAAAATTCAAAAAATGAATACAGCGGAACATTATACTTTTATAGTAAGTGACAAGGTAACCCGTCAGAAGGTAAGGTTTAAGAACCGTTATGGAATAATTCTTACAGGCGATCTCTATCTTCCTAAATACCACAGTAAGGAATTATTACCAGCAATTGCCATCAGTGGGCCATTTGGAGCTGTAAAGGAACAATCATCAGGACTATATGCCAATCAGATGGCAGAGCGTGGATTTATCACGCTGGCATTTGATCCTTCCTATACCGGTGAAAGCGGTGGTGAGCCCCGCAATGTAGCATCTCCCGACATCAATACTGAAGATTTTAGTGCTGCAGTAGATTTTCTGGGCATTCAAAGAAATATTGACCGAAATAAGGTAGGAATCATAGGAATCTGTGGTTTTGGTGGTTTTGCTCTGAATGCTGCGGCTATAGACAAACGTGTAAAAGCTGTTGCTGTTACAAGCATGTATGATATGTCAAGAGTAATGTCAAAGGGATATTATGATGCTATGACACCTGAACAACGAAATAAAACATTAGAACAGTTGGGAGAACAGCGCTGGAAAGATGCTGAAGAAGGAGTTTTTCATGCCGGAAGCTTACTGAATGCTGAAAAACTGAAAGGTGATGAGCCACAATTTGTAAAAGACTATTACGATTATTACAGAACTTCAAGAGGATTTCACGAACGTTCCCTAAATTCTACCGGTGCGTGGAATGCTACAAATGCAGTGTCTTTTATGAACATACCTCTCCTCACTTATATTAAAGAAATAGCACCCAGACCACTTCTGATAATTGCCGGAGAAAAAGCCCATTCCCGTTATTTCAGTGAAGATGCATTCAAAATGGCTGCTGAACCTAAAGAACTGGTGATTATTCCTAATGCCGTTCATGTAGATTTATATGATAAAACGAATCTTATTCCTTTTGATAAACTGGAAGCTTTTTTTAAGGATAATTTAAAATAAAAAACAGCTATGAGACCATTATTTTTAATGATTTCAGTTTGCATATCAATGGTTCTGTACAGCGTCTCATCCTCTCTTCAAAATGTAAATAACCCTGAAAATACTTCTCCAGTGACAAACGACACCATTAAAATAAAAGTTGGCTCACAGGTTTTCACCGCTACCCTTTTAGATCATTATCCGGCAAAAGCATTTAAAGAAATGTTACCATTAACGATAGCTATGACTGAACTCAACGGAAATGAAAAGTATAGTGATCTACCGAAAAATCTTCCAACAAATATGGAGCGTCCTAAGACTATAAAAAATGGTGACCTGATGTTATATGGATCACAAACACTGGTATTATTTTATAAAGCTATTCCAACTTCCTACAGCTATACAAGACTGGGCACCATAAATAATACAACCGGCTTAACAACAGCACTGGGATCCGAAAACATATCTGTTACTTTTGAAGCAGAATAATTCAAGCTTAAAAACTTTCTTCTTTAATTTTCATGAGGATTGCGCGGGCTAATCCATAAATCTTTTTTAATTTTGCGGTATGGACTTACGTGATCAATTGAAGAATCTTTTTCCTGCACATGAAGAGCAGGATTTTGAAATGCCTGAAGAAGAATTCAAGCAGAAAGAACCATTGGTATGCAAATTTGAGAAGAAAGGAAGAAACGGAAAGCCTGTAACGGTTGTTGAAGGCTGGGAAGGCAGTGAAGAAGACCTTAAAAAGATCTCAAAGAAAATAAAAACCACCTTAGGAATAGGCGGTTCTGAGAAGGATGGAACGATTATCATCCAGGGTGACAACCGTGATAAAATAATGGCTATCCTTAAAGATATGGGTTATAAAACCAAACGTGTTGGCGGATAGGCCTAGAAATAGACCTGGGTTTCCGGAAGTAAGGTTTTTAACTTTTCAATTCTGGATTTTTCTATAGGATTTCCTGTAAGAATCAAAGTTTTCAGATTTTTAAGCTGGCTGATTTCTACAGGAATATCTTTCAGATTATTGTTAGCCAGATTCATGCTTACAATGTTCTTTAATCCTTTTACTCTGGATGAAATTTCAGTGATATTGTTATCACTTGCATTCAGAAATTCAAGTTCCCGGGCTTTAAAAAGATTTTCCGGAAGCCTGCCAATTGCATTCTGCTGTAATTCAAGATATTTTAAATTTTGGGGAAATGATAGGTCTCCCATATCATTGATCTGATTATTTGCCAGGTTTAAAAACTTCAGATTTTTGATCTGATATAACCGGTCGGCAATAAAACTTATCTGATTTCCCTGTAAATTTATTTCTTCCAAGGTAGGAATTTTCATAAGTGCCTCGGGAAAAGTATTAAGATTATTGGCATCAAAATGAACTACCTTAAGATTTTGCAGCTTTGCTATATTAGGATTGATGCTTGTCAGACTATTCAAATTCATAGAGAATGTGGTGAGTTTTCTGAGCTGACTGATTTCATCGGGAATATATTTGATGCTGTTTTCGTTCACATTCAAAAATTCCAGTTCTTTTAACCTAAAGAGCTCCTGATCCATTTTCTCAAGCTTATTTGCCATTACATTTAAAAAGAACAATGAATCCAGTTTTACGATTTGAGGAGGAAGATTAAACATTCCTTTTTCCCTAAAGCTCATACTGTAAACAGCTTTTTTGCTGTTCAGAGCGTCTTCAATATTTGTAAAAGTAGGATATTTAACTGGGTCAATCTGAGCATTAACCTTGGACAAAGATAAAATGGAAATAAACAGGATAAGCTTTTTCATATGAAGATGTTGATAGTTTTTTAAAAGCCATAGGAAATCACATCATTCTGACGTATGTTTGTGTTTGCAAGTCATGGCGATTTCATAAACAGAAAATGCCTGCCAGTAACTTTCGTCACCAACAGGCGGAATTATAAATAATTTATTTCTTTAAAAGTTTTATCGTTTTCTGGAATCCTCCTTCTGCTTCAATATTCAGAATTAAAACTCTAGACCCTTCCAATTGCTGTGTAAAATCAAGGTCTAATGCTTTGTTCGTTCCATTGAACTTCTTGCTATAAACAATTTTTCCGTCCATACTATAAGCAGTTACAGAAATATCTTTTAAGCCTTTTGGCGAATTGATTTTCACCATTCCTGAGGTTGGGTTCGGTGCTACTGTTACTGTGTTTTCAGAAGCTACGTTTTCAATTGTTCCTAAAGAACCTTGTGTTCCCAGGTTTCCTTTAAGAGCAATAACTATTGTAGCTGATTTCCCTCTATAGTCAATCGTATTTCCTGTAGCATCAACATCTGTAGAGATGGTAGAATCCGGATGCTGGATAGAGAAGAACCCGAATTTATGGTCAGGGGTAAATGTTAATCCCGTAGGTTCAGATCCTGCCGGCATAGATGCAAATAATTTCACTTTCGGATTGGCCTGTGTATGATCTGGAGCAATTACCCAGATATAGTTTTTACCACCATCCTGAAGTACCCAAAGGTTTCCAAGTTCATCAAAAGTAAGGTTGTCATTTCCATCGCCCCATGCTTCAGATTTTGAACCTTGTGCTGTTTCAAAAGAGTATACAGAGTTAGCACCTCCTACGAATGTCTCCACCTGAGAAGCTGTTGCTCCGTTGTCCTGTAAACGGTAAACCTTATCTAACCCTTTTGCCGTGAAATAGATTTTCCCATCCAGAGGGCTGATATCTACATCTTCTACTCCATTAAACCTTGTTCCTCCTAATGATTGAGCAAGTGATGCTGTATTATTTTGATCTGCTTTAGTTTTGTTAGGAACCTGAATCCATGTTGCTGTAGTTCCAGCCGGATCTCCTGCTGCTGTTAATCCCTGATCTAATTTTAAAACATAAAGATTTCCTGAAGCAAGATTATTTGGTGTATCCATCACATATTTATACACCATGTGAGTTCCACCATCCTCACCATAATATGCAGTGGTTCCAGCATTATTAATCACCACATTTTCATGGTTCATAATTCCCATCTGCCAAAGTTTCCCTTTAGAACCGTCTGTATTTTTAGAAATAACCTGAGCTGTTGCAGGATCAATTTCTACCAACCATCCGTAATCTTTGTATCCGTCATTGTTTGAATCATTAGAAGTTACAGATTCTTCTGCTGTCACTACAGTTCCCCAAGGAGTAACTCCTCCCGAACAGTTTCTGATTGTTTGCACTAAACTAGGATCTGAGAAACTTACCGCTCTTGATCTTGTCAACTGCCAAAGCTTTGTACCAACATTATAATTAACCTCAGCCATAGTAACCCCTCCCGGATTGGTTTCATGGTTTACTGAAAGGTAACCATTTGTACTGCTTCCTGATTTGGCAACATATGCTGTAAAGTCGTTCTGACCGCCTACTAAACCTCCACCTTCAGTATAGTTATCACCTTCTTTTAAAATAAGCTGATATTTATGCTCTGCAGGAATAATAAGTTTATTGGTTTGTGCAGTAGGAACAATTGAAGTAAAGCAGCTAATGTGTGATCCGTTACATACAACAGGTGTAGGTGTAGTATTAGATGTTGTTTTCAGGTAAGCATCAATTCTAAGATCTGAACTGCTTACACTTCTGTTATGTAATTCAACAGAAATTCTGTTAACACCGTTGATAAATTTTGATTTTGGAATAGAGAAAACATTATACACATTCTCAGCTGCACCATCAATTGTTGTGCTTGAGAAAGTATTGTATGTAATTGTACCTGCAGGCATATTATCTCTTATCACTTCCTCCCCGTTAAGGTAAACTACAATACCATCATCTCTCATCACTCCAAGCTCCATATTATCGGAAAGTGTTGAAAGGTTTACGGTAAAATCCTTTGCAAAATATGCTGTAATCAGACCAGTAGTACCGCCATGAATGGTAGTAGTAACAGGATCACCATATCCTAATGGGCTATTACCAGCAGGCCAGGAAGAGATATCGTAGTTCTTGGTCTTCCATGCATCAGGTTGTGCCTGCTCAAGGTCTTGGTAGCTCCAGGATGTTCCTTTATCAAAAATAATGGTCTGCGCCTGAATGGTTGACCCAGCAAATAGAGCCAAAGCTCCAATTGTTAGTAGTTTTTTCTTCATTTTTAATTTGATTTATTAGACCTTGCAAAACTATTTTTTAAAGAGCACGTTCCTGTTAATAGGACTTTAAATATGGGTGGGAGAATATTAATTAATTTAAAACCTAATGTTAAGGGGATTAAATTTCTGTTAAATAATCAGCGTCTATTTTTAGTGATGCGGGTGTGGGAATAGAAAAAACCTTTTGTTTTTTGGGAATACTCTTACTTCATAGACAAGAAAACCTAACAGGTTTTAGAAATCTGTTAGGTTTAATTAGATATGGTAAAATTCTAGCTTATCTATCCTGAAATTCGCTTACTTCGCTTTACTCACATCCGTAAGAGCATTCAGAAAGGCAATAATCTGGTTCATTTCCGTCTGGGTAAGGTTTAATTTATCCGGTGCAAGGGTCTGATTCTTCATTTTTAGTCCTAACCCTTCTCCACCACCTTCATTGTAAAAATCCAGAACCTCTTCCAGAGTACTGAAAGCCCCATTATGGAAATAAGGTTTTGTAAGCGCAATATTTCTGACAGTAACCGTTTTGAATGAATAATCATAGATCCATGATTTTTCCTTTTTCACCGGACTATTTCCCCTTCCGGGATCCTGATCCAGTTCTACAGGAAGTTGTTTAATAGGTTTTGCTGTCACCCCCAGAACCTCAGACTCATTTTCATTAAAAAATGGAGGAACCAACCCTGAAAAATGAGGAGCAAAATGGCAGGTGGCACAATTCGCTTTTCCCATGAACAGGTTGAACCCTTTTTTCACCTCTTCAGAAACATTCTTTTCATTTCTCATAAAACGGTCAAAATCACTGTCAAAAGAATACAACGAGGCTACATAAGAGCTTAGGGCCTTTGAAAAGTTTTCTTTATTGATCTTACCATCTTTGAAGGCAGTACGGAAAGCCTTTTTATATTCAGGTTTTGTTTTTAGCTTCTGAATAATACTTTCATAGCTTGTATTAAACTCATCTTCATTATAAATTACGTGTTCGGCCTGCTGTTCAAGATAAAAAGCACGCAGATCATAGAAAAATCTTTTTGCAAAAACAGCATTATACAGAGACGGTGAATTCCTCAGTACAGTTTTCCCTTCCACATTGCTTGGAGACTTGGTTTTAAGATCAGTAAAGGCATTTTCCTGAAGGTGGCAGGTTGCACAGCTCATTTTGCCGTTACCGCTTAGATTCTCATCATAGAAAATTGATTTCCCAAGGCTTCTAAGATCCGGATTATCTTCCGAAAACTTCAGCAATGTATAAAAATAAGGATCCAGAAAATCACTGCTGAAAAAGTTTTTATTGCTGACATTCCAGCCGGAAAACTCTTTCAGGTCATCAGCTTTTCCATCCCATTTTCCCAGTTCTTCATACAAAGGCTGAATATATTTTTTATAAAATTCAATCCGGTCAAAGGTTTCAAAATCTTTATTTTTTGAAAGATAGCTGATGGCTTGCGTTAGGGTCTGATCTGCTTTTTGGGTATTATAATTTTTAAAATAAGGATCATCATTAATATATTTCTGCATTCCTGAAAACGCATGGCTGGCTTCTTCGGAAATATTTAAGGAACCCGGAGTATCGAAACCTGTTACCCCAAGGGAATATATTCTGATTAATTCTATACGCAAGGGCAAAGTCTTGTTGTTTCCTTTACTCATTCCATTTTTCATGGCACTCAGGTAGAACCCTGAATAACTGTTATATAAAAAATCGGTAATGGTTTTGATCTTTTCTTTTTCATTTCCCGCTTCTTCAGAAAATATCAGTTCATCTAAAACCTGTAATCCTTCAGGCGGAAGTGTATAGGCAGAGGTACCTGCTGCCTCAATATGAAAAAGAGGAGCCGCATTAAGATGGGTTTTGGTAAATTCAGGGTAATGATAGGCAATATAGAACTCTATTTCCTTAAATGAATTTCTCGTATTCTTCAATGATGTCTGCAATTCTTCCAGAGAAATACGATCTTCTGAGAACTCCCGTACATCAGATTTCAGCTGCTCGAGCTTACCTTTAAAATCAGTTAAGCCTTTATTAATATATGTATTCTCACTTTCTTTTCCTTTGTAAACAGGATTAAAGGACATTACTGCGAATCCTATTAAAAGGATGACCACAAGTAGTGGATAAGATCTCATGAATTTTTAGCGGCAAAGCTATTAATCTGATATTATCTTAACTTTAATAGCAGATTAAATAATGTTTATATTTCTGATACAATATTTTTCACTAATTTTAAACCCCGAAATCAGATTCATTATTCTTTAAGGAACGGTTTATTCTAAAATACCGGCAATAATAATGGCGAGAGGTTATTGGGAGAGGAGTTTTTTAATTAAATTCAACACATCAAAACTAAAACAGAAGTATGAAAACAAAATTATTGTTGGCTGTTACAGCAAGTTTTCTTTCTCTTACTGCATTTTCACAAAAGAAAAAGCAAGCAGAAAAACAACCTTTAAAACAGCAGGAAATGGCTGTATATGCAGAAAAAAAAGGCAGTGATTACTATCTGATCCGCCTGGAAAAAGATAAAGAGATCCCCAACGTTTATGTGTATTCCAATGGAGTAACCAGACCTTACAAAACCTATACAGAACTTAAAGACATTGTTATAGAGTTTCCGGGAATGATGACTTCCAATAATTCTACTAAAGAAGAACTGATCTCTGTTCTTAAAAAAGATAATCATTTCTATGAGATCACTTCACAGAGAAAAGATCCTAAAAACATTGAAAAGACCATTGTTACAGTATATGAAGTAATCAATGGGCAAAAAAGGATTATTGAAGAATATGACTCTATTTACGAACTCATGGCTTCACCTTATAAGGAAGCAATTTTCATTGATTAAAAACAAAAAATATAAATTATGCTAAACAAGCTTGCTGACTCAGAACTTATTCTGAATGAAGACGGAAGTGTATACCACCTGAACCTTTTACCTGAAGATATCGCAGATAAGATCATCCTTGTAGGTGATCCGGACAGAGTAGCTAAGGTTTCAAAATATTTTGACACCGTAGAGATCAAAAAAAATAAAAGAGAATTCTACACCCATACAGGGACACTTAGAGGGGAAAGAATCACAGTAATGTCTACCGGTATCGGAACTGAGAACATCGATATCGTTATGAACGAACTGGATGCTCTGGTAAATATCGATCTTAAAAACAAGGAGTTCAAAACGGAGCACAAAGCCCTTGAATTATTCCGTATGGGAACTTGTGGAAGTGTGAATCCTGATGTACAGGTTGACAATATGCTGGTTACTCAAAACGTAGTAGGATTAGATGGCTTAATGCACTTCTACCAGGATTACAACTTCGAAAATGAGTTTTCAAAAAGCTTCATGGAAAGATTCCCTTACGAAAAGATCAAACCAATGCTTTACTTCTCAGACTGGGCAGAAGAAATGGGTGAATATTACAAAGATGCCAAGTACCACGGAAATACAGCTACATTTCCAGGGTTCTATGCACCACAGGGAAGACAGCTTCGTTTAAAGGCTGTGGATGATAAATTCCTTGAAACATTGAATGACCTTGGAGTAACCAACTTTGAAATGGAAACCTCTGCCATCTATGCATTTTCAAAACTATTAGGTCACAAAGCTATCACTGTAAATAACGTAGTGGCAAACAGAAGACGTGGAGAGTTCTCTACAGACCACCACAATTCTGAGAAAAACCTGATCACTTGGGTTCTTGACAGAATTATTAAATAAATCTTTATAGGACAATTCACCTCCTGTTTCATACCGATCAGCAGATTGAATTGAGGTAAAGGAATATTTTTAGATAAAATTAAATGGCAAATGCCGTTTTTATTGAATACAAGCCTCTGGAAATTATTTTCGGGGGCTTTTTTATAAGTTTGGCTAAAGCCAATGGAATCTTGATAAAAAAGAACGGACTAAAGCCCGTTCCTATTGAATTTATAATTAAGATTTTAAGAATATTAAGATGAGCTTCGCTTGAAGAAATCCTGTCTTAAGGGATCTTTTTGATATTCTTGATGAAACTTAATTTCTTCAAACTAATTATTATGAAATGTCCGTGGATCAGGATATTGAAAATCATATCCCAGTTCTGAAACCAATTTTGAAGACAGGACTTTCTTTCCTTTTACTTCAAGGGCTCCTTTCCTATCCTCTATATTTTTCTGGGCGTTGATTACCTGAGACTTTGACGGATGTAACGGAGCTGTTACATTATACAGACATCCTTCTGTTTCATTTTCGATCATATTTAAGAGAATACCCGCAATATCTACATAGTGAATATGATTAACAGCTGCTTCCAGGTTACTGATATTATAATTCTTCAGCAGCCTATTGTCTCCCATCAACCCTCCAAGTCTCAGAATATTTACCTGTGAATATTTGCTTTTTATCATTCGTTCTCCTGAAATTTTTTCAACAGGAATATCAACTTCGGTAAACTCTTTATCTAGATCGGGATAAACACCTGTAGAACTCATTAAAAACATCTGTCCTTTAAAGTCGCCAACAAATGCTGCTAAATTTTGAATTCTGTTGTAAAGAGAGCTTACACAACAACTTTTCTCCGAAATCGGAATGGTAATAATTAAAACGTCAAGGCTTTCCATCATATCCCATTTGGGATAAGGTCCGGAAAGCTGATAATCCGGAAAGCTGGCAAGTATAGCATGCAGTCCTTTAGCATTAAGTTTTTCAGCTTTTTCTTCAGTGGTAGTGGTGGTATATATTTCATAGTGAGCTGATAAGGCGGGTGCAATTCTCTCTCCAAGCCAGCCATAGCCTATAATTCCTATTTTCTTCATATTTTGGAAATGGATTGTGTTGATAATATTTCGTCCAGCGCAAACATTAATTGATTCTTTTTTTCTTCATCCAGATGAAAACACTCCTGAACGGCTTCCGGGATATGCCTCGCTTTATCTTTCAGGGATTTTCCATTTTCGGTAAGGCTGATAAGCACTACTCTCTCATCATTTACACTGCGGGTTCTACTTAAAAGACCATGTTTTTCCATGCGTTTAAGTAATGGAGTCAAAGTTCCATTATCCAAATGAAGATGTTCACCGATCTTCCCTATGTTCATTCCTCCATTTTCCCATAAGACCAGCATTACCAGATATTGAGGATAAGTTAATGAAATTTCATCCAGATAAGGTTTGTATAAGCCTGTAATATATCTTGAAACAGCATAGGTCTTAAAGCATAAGTGTTCTGAAAGAGCCATCATAATTTATTTTTAAAGACAAAAATACTTATTTTATTTTGCACACAATATATTTGTTTAAAATATTAATTCTTTATGAGCAATCAATTAATAATCTGCAAGAGACATGATAGGTATTTTTATAAAAAAAGCTCTCCGAAACCAGAGAGCTTTAACACCATATCAACTATAATAAAACTTATTATCAAATTTAAAACTCGTTGATCATCACATAAAAGTGACCAGAGTTTAGACTGTTGGCACTTCCTGAAATATTGGTAAGGTTAATCACAATACTTGAAGTGGAAGTCATTCTTGGATTAGAGATGGAGAATGTTGAATTTCCTGCAAAATCTCCGGCTGGAGAGACAACAACAACGGCCCTTGTAGAACTTGGTTGAAATCCTGATGGAACTGCAATTTCCAATGTAGCAGATTTTCCCGGAGGCATATTATTAATGGAAACTCCCGGCCATACTTCAAAACTGATCTGGTTTTTCTGCACACTGCCTTTTTCACCAAGCTTATACTGCCCATTCACATCCAATCTTGCAGAAGTATTTGGAGCCTCTGTGCCAATGCCTACATTCGCATTATTATTCCCCAACACAACAGCATTGGCCTGAGAGGTATTTGCTCCATATCCTATGGCAGTAGAAAACTGTCCCAGAGCATTAGCTCCTGAACCTACTGCTGTAGAGTTTTCTTTATTAGTAACAGTATTATATCCTAAAGCGGTTTCACTGTTTGTATTTGTTTTTGCATTAAATCCCACTGCAATAGATTGGAAACCTCCTGCTGAAGCATTGTTTCCAATGGCTGTGGATTCATTTTTACTGGTTTGTGCATTATATCCAATAGCTGTTGACTTAAAAGCACCAGCTGTTGATTTATTTCCTATTGCTAATGCATCATTTGCTGAAACTGCTGCAGCATTACCAATGGAAATCCCCTGAAATGCAGAACTTGAACTTCCGATAGCAATTCCGTTCTGGCCAGCATTAGCACCTAAACCGAAACTTACAGAGTTATCTACTCCTAATCTTCCTGCTGTGGCAGCATTTACTTTAAAGACCAGGTCATCCATTGTTTTTGTTCCTAATGACAAAGCAGTATTGGCTCCACTATATGTTCCTGCATTCTCTCCCATAGTATTCCATCCAGCACCATCAATTCCTTTATTGGTATTAGCAGACGTTGACAGTCTATTCCATTTGGAAGCAAACCAATAATAAAATCCAGCTTCCGCTAATCCTGATTTTCCGTTATTCCATACAATAAGACCATCTGCGGGAGAAGGAACTGTAGTAATATCCGTATCCGAAGTCAGGGCAACGCTTGGAAGCAATACTCCTTTATCTTTAGCACTTACATGAAGCATAGCAGAAGTATCAGGATTTGGCGTACCAATTCCAACCTGTGCAAATGTAAAAAACGTAAAGAGTAAAAAGAGAAGACTAAATCTTAATTTATAATTTCCTTGCATCACCTATTTTTTCAGAGGTGCAAATATACAAACTTTTTAATAAATACACAGTTTTATTAGAAATTCAATAATTTAAAACACATTAAAGTGACTAAAGCAGTCTCTATTCACTTTAAAATGAAAAAACTTCTAATTAACAATAGTTTATGCAACCCATTATTCATTAAAATTTAGTGAATTAAAATCAATTAAACCAGATAAATCATTTGAACAATAAACAAAAAACATCACATAAAATTGAATAAAATACAATTTATCACTTTCTAATGAAACAAGTTTCAATATGATCATTCACCATACCCGTGGCCTGCATATGAGCATAAATAACTGTTGAACCCACGAATTTAAATCCTCTTTTCTTAAGATCTCTAGAAATGGTATCGGAAATTTCAGTTGTTGCCGGGACATCTGATAAAGTTTTCGGTTTATTATCAATGGGTTTTCCATCTATAAATCCCCAGATGTATTTTGAAAAGCTTCCGAATTCTGTCTGCACTTCCATAAATTTCTTTGCATTGGTTATTGTAGCTAATATTTTAAGCTTATTTCGGATAATTCCGGCATTATTCATTAACTCTTCTATTTTCAGAATAAGCAGCTACTTTTTTATAATCAAAATGGTCAAAAGCTTTTCTGAAGTTGTTTCTTTTAGACAAAATGGTATACCAGCTCAAACCTGCCTGAAAGCTTTCCAGAATAAGAAATTCAAATATAGTTTCATCATCATACACAGGTTTCCCCCACTCTTCATCATGATATTTTTTGTAGAGATCATCTTTTTCGCACCATGCACAGCGTACTTTTTCCATAATTTTCATATTATAGAGATAAAGGTAAACTGATTTAGAAAAGTATAACAAAAGATTATGAAAAGTTTAACAAAGCCATCTTGATTTAGGAATGGTTATTGTTTATTCAATAGTACCAAACCAAATTTATAGTATTATGAACAATTCAGATTACAACAAAGCGGAAAATGCAGTAAACAATGTAGAAAATTCTTTACAGAATGCAACGGAAAATGCCAAATGGAAAATCAATGAATTGGCAGATAGAGCCAAGGACTATATTAATGAAAAACGGAATAATGACGAAGAAGCCAAACAGGAAGACTGGCTAGACAGGGTAAAAGCTAATGTATCCGATGCATGGGAAGATATTAAAGATAAAGCAGATGAAGCTTGGGAAAAAACTAAAGATGCAGCAGAGGATGTGAAGGCAGAATGGAATAAGAAAACCAATTAAAATTTCAGTCATATAAATATTTTCAAGAAAATGGGGCCTTATAATTGATAAGGCTCCATTTTTATTATGTCATAACCACAATTATTGCTACATTTGTATTTCAATAAACATTAAAAAATTATGTCATACGGTTTACTTAAAGGCAAAAAGGGAATTATATTTGGAGCCCTTAATGAACAATCTATCGCATGGAAAGTTGCTGAGAGATGTCATGAGGAAGGTGCAGAATTCATCTTATCTAACGCTCCTATCGCTTTGAGAATGGGAGAACTTAATGGTTTAGCCGAAAAAACAGGTTCTGAAGTGATTGCTGCAGATGCTACTTCTATCGAAGATCTTGAAAAACTTTTTGATGCTGCGGTTGCAAAATTTGGTAAAATCGACTTTATCCTTCATTCTATCGGAATGTCTATCAATGTAAGAAAAGGAAAACACTATACGGAAATGAACTACGATTGGTTGGAAAAAGGCTGGGATATTTCAGCGGTTTCTTTCCATAAAGTAATGCGTGTGGCTTGGGAGAAAGACTGTATGAATGAGTGGGGAAGCATCCTTGCACTTACTTATATTGCAGCTCAGAGAACATTCCCTGATTACAATGATATGTCTGATAACAAGGCTTACCTTGAAAGTATCGCAAGAACTTTCGGAAACTATTGGGGAGAGAGAAAAGTACGTGTAAACACGGTTTCTCAGTCTCCAACAATGACTACTGCCGGTAGTGGTGTGAAAGGTTTCGGTGGATTCCTTGGTTATGCTGAAGATATGTCTCCACTAGGAAATGCTACAGCTCTTGAATGTGCAGACTATTGTGTAACTTTATTCTCTGATCTTACTAAAAAAGTAACCATGCAGAATCTTTTCCATGATGGAGGTTTCAGCAGCTCGGGAGTTACTCAAAAAGTGATTGGTAAATATGATACTGAATAACAGTATTTAATATATTATAAATCAAATCGGCGGCCTCTACGAGGCCGCCGATTTATTGTATCTATTAATGGTGGATTGTTATTTTATTGCACAGAAATTTTCAGTTTTTAAGAAGCTTTGATAAATTCTTGATACACTCTACTATATTTCTAATTAATTTATTCCTTCTTCAAATATTCATGTATAATATCCAATACTGCTGTATGGTATTTGAATGTTTCTTTAAATCCGCCAGAATTATAGTCAACATTGCTTAGAACAGTAACCCCAATATGATTTTCCGGGAAAAAATAATTTTCAGTAACATACCCTGGTACAAATCCTGTTTGGCCAATCCTTAAAACATCATCGCTGGTATCAATAGTAACTCCAAGTCCATATTCTGTTAATCCTAAAACAGGATGATTTCTGATTGAGTTTTTTTGCTTGGTTAATAATAATTCCATCGTTTTCTTTTTGAGTAATTTCCCTTCAAAATAAAGTTGATTCCATTTATTTAGGTCAGAAGCTGTTGTTATAAAAGTTCCACCTGCAGGAGAATTAGAATACATAAAGCTATTGGTTTCAATATCCAGTTGCCCATTCTCGTTTTCAGTATAAGGAGTCGTTAATCTCGTATATTTTTTGATATTGGGGTGGTAGGTATTTTTCATTCCGCACTTTTCAAATAATGCCATTGTGATTTCTGTAAAAGATTTACGGTATATTTTCTCTAGTATTTTAGCAAGTAGATCATAAGTAACAGTAGAATGAGAATAATCAAATTGAGTTCCTGGTATAAATAGGGTTGGCTTATCCAAAGCTTCTATTCCACTGGTATGATTTAAAAGTAATCTGATGGTAATTGTATCTTTCCAGGATTGTGAAAGCTCTGGTATATATTGACCGATAGGTATATCCAAAACTAACAATTTCTTTTCATATGCTTGTAATACTAATGCAGAAGTAAATTGTTTTGCTATTGATCCACTAATAAACTGGTCATCTGGCCCTATCAGAATTCTCCTTTCAATATTAGAATATCCTTTTACTTTAGAATATAAAGTTTGTCCGTTTTGAGAAATAAGAATAACCCCATTGAAAGCTTTTTCTGTTTTAATATCTAGCAATGAATCTATTTTAGATCTTATAAAGTTTTGTTTCTGTTGGGCACTAAGACAAGAGTATAAAAAAATTGAAAGCACGGTCATTAATACCCTGCTATTTAAAAATCTTATGAACTTATTTTTCTCCGTTTTTTTCATAATAAGATTCCTTAAACTTATATAAAGGAAATTCCACTAAAATTAGCTATTTTGGATTAAAAACAGGAATGAAAACTGCAGTAAAAATTTATTCACAATAAAAAAATGGATATAAATTTTATTGGTTTAATAGGAAGTGTCATAAGATTGGTTTTGTTTTTAAATTTAACTTTAAAAAAAGGAAGACTATGTACATCACTTTGAAAAAGAAGGGCATCACCATTGCGATGCTCTTCTTAATGTATCGTGCAAAAAATATGATCATATCAAAATCATGAATCGGCGGCCTCTTCGAGGCCGCCGATTCTTTTAAAATAATACTAATATGAAGTTATAAAATTACGGTCTGTATAGAGTGTGCCGGAGCATTTACCTTAGCCGCCATGCCTTCAATCCAAAGATTAGTTTCGATATCATTATCGGAATCGTTCATAATTACAGTAACCAATTGACCGTTTTCATTCATAAAAGCAGAAGATGTTAATGCCGCTCTGTTGGAAGATGAACCTATCCTTTGTGCATTAGGTTTGATGTATTTTGATACATGTCCGATGTAGTAGTATTCATAAGTATAAAACACCTCCCCTGTTTTTGTATCGGCAATGATAGGTGCAAAACAGAAATTTCCTTTATGGTTGGGTCCGCCGGTCTCATCCAACAGTATATTCCAGTCTGTCCATAAAGCATTTCCTTTATTAAAATCGTTCAGCATATTTTTGCTGTATAGTTCACCTAGGCTTACATCATAAATTCTGTCCATGGCAAACTGCTCTTTACAGCCTTCCGTGAAGGCAAGAAATTTATCTGGGAAAGCTCTATGGGTTTCTGCTAAGTTGTCAAATAGCTGGGTTTTATTATTCCATGTTTCATACCAGTGATATCCTATTCCATGGGCATATTTTGAAGTTTCAGGGTCACCAAGTGTGGTAGTTGCTCTTTGATAAATCAGATCTCTGTTGTGATCCCAGATCATTACTTTTTTATCTTTATAGCCGTTTTTCCATAAAGCTGGACCTAGGTTGTTTTTCAGAAACTCCCCTTCTTCTTCAGCAGTATAGATACAGGATTCCCAGGATTGGGTCGCCATAGGTTCATTCTGAACGGTTAATCCCCAAACATTAATTCCTCTTTTTTCGTATTCCTTAATGAATTTAATATAGTAATCTGCCCAGGTCTGATAGTATTGATTTTCTAATCTGCCTCCTTTGTATAAACTTTTATTAGACTTCATCCAGGCTGGTGGACTCCATGGAGAGAAGTAAAAGGTGAAATTATTTCCTATTGCTTTCTGTGCTTCCTTAATCATTGGAATTTTATACTTTTCATCGTGGGCAACGTTGAAAGTTTTCAGAGAAGTGTCGTTATCTTCTACATAGGTATAGGAATCGCTGGAGAAGTCACAGGAATTCATATTGGTACGCACCACAGTGTATCCCAATCCGTTTTTCCCAAAATAGGCTTCCAGAATTTCTTTTTGCTTGTTCTTTGGCATTTTGTAGAATGTTTCTGCTGATGCATCTGTAATAGCGCCTCCAATTCCGATCAGCTTTTGATATTTAAAACCAGGAGCTACAAAAATACAGGCTTCCGTTTCCTTTGGCTGTCCGAACTGCTCAAATTTTACAGGACCTTTATCTACCATTCTTTCATTCACTTTAGAGTTGGTAAGAATGACCTTAGCTGTTTTCCCTTCGTGTTTTTTCCAATAATTCTGGGCATTGACATTGATGGCAATCCCTATTACAAAACAACTTACGATTAGTTTTCTCATGATTTCTTTGTTTGTGGACCGTATGTCCTCTTTTTCATTATTTATTTTGATAGACCCTTACATAATACTTTTGTGGAAAGATGCTGTCATCTATTCCCTCTTTTCCGCCCCAGAAACCACCTACTGCCAGATTTAAAATGATAAAATAAGGCTGGTCAAAAGGCCATGCTTCATAGGCTTTTTCTTTATTTTCATAGGTGAAAAACTTCTGATCATCAATATACACCTCTATCTTTTCCGGGGTCCAATCTGCTTTATACACATGGAATTTCTCACTTACATCCTTTACCATCAAAGTATCCGTTTTTTGGGTTCCCAGAATATGATTGTATTTTTTAGTATGTACCGAAGCATGGATATAGCCTTGATTAAATCCTACATGTTCCATAATGTCAAGTTCACCATCATCGGGCCATTTCTTCATCTTTTCACTCATCATCCAGATGGCTGACCATGTTCCCCGGCCTTTCGGAAGTTTTGCACGAACTTCTACCGTTCCATATTGAAAGGAAAATTTCCCCTTGGTTAACAATCTTGCTGAAGTATATTTATTCTTTTCCCAATTTTCTTTTTTAGCTTCAATAAAAAGATTTCCGTTTTCCAGTCTGGCATTTTCCAGTCTGTTTTTGGTATAAAACTGAGCTTCATCATTTCCATAGCCACCACCACCCACATCGTAGTTCCATTTTAATGAATCCGGAAGTCCTTTTCCGTTAAATTCATCACTCCAGATCAGTTTTCTGCCGGAATCTGCTTTGTTTGAAGCACAATTCGCCACAGATAAGGCTAATATTCCTGCTGTATAAAACTGAATGGTATTTCGGAATTTAATTTTCATATTATTATGATGATTAAGCTTTGGCTAAAGACATTTATATTTTTTATTGTGGTCAGGTTAAAAGAATATTTATTTCACCCAATTCACTCTTTTTGTTTGTACATTCTGAGAATTGGTTCCCACCATAATATCAAATTCACCTGCCTCCCAGTCAAAATTCAGTTCGTCATCAAAAAATTTCAAATTTTCCGGAGTCAGTGTAAATTCTACTTTTTTAGTTTCTCCTTTTTTGATGAATATTTTTTTAAACCCTTTTAATTCTTTTACAGGTCTTACTACTTTCCCAAAAAGATCTCTTATATAAAGCTGCACCACTTCCTCACCATCATATTTCCCAGTATTGGAAACAGTAACACTGATGTTTAATTTCTGGTCTCCTTTCAGATTTTCAGAACTTAAAACCAAATCGGAATAGGTAAATTCTGTATAGCTTAACCCAAATCCAAACGGGAATTTCGGATCGTTGTCAAGATCAATATATGCTGAAACATAATTTCTGTCCGTATTATTTTTTGCAGGTCTTCCCGTATTGTAATGATTGTAATACACCGGAATCTGTCCTTCAGTTCTTGGAAAAGTCATCGGAAGCTTTCCGCCTGGGTTTACGGTTCCAAACAGAATATCGGCAATAGAATTTCCTGCTTCCGTTCCCAGCCACCAGGTATAAACAATAGCAGGAATATGGTCTGCCGCCCAGTTGAAAATCAAAGGTCTTCCTGCATTAATCATAAGAACAATCGGTTTTCCTGTTTTGGCAATTTCTTTCAACAGCTCTTCCTGTACCCCGGAAAAGCCAATAGTACTTCGGCTTTTTGCTTCACCACTCATCGCATGTCCTTCTCCTAAAGTCATAATCACCACATCTGCTTTTCTGGCGGTCTCTACTGCTTCCGCAAACATTGTTTTGTCCTGATCATCTACATTGCAGCCTTTTGCATATAATAAGGTAGAATTTTTATCCAATTGATTTTTAATCCCATCAAACTGAGAAACTATTCTTTGGGTGTCATCTTTAAAAGCTACAGACCAAAACCCATGATTGGAAACAGTTTCTTTTCCGAACGGACCAATCAAAGCCACTGTTTTTACAGTTTTTGAAAGTGGAAGGATATTATCTTTATTTTTAAGGAGAACGATACTCTTAGAACCGAACTCCCTTCCGAATTTTCTATTTTCTTGGTTATTAACTTGTTCTTTTTGTCTTTTCTCATTGCTGAATCGGTAAGGATCGTCGAAAAGCCCCATCTCGAATTTTTTGGTTAAAATTCTTCCTGCAGCATCATCCACCAGTTTAGTATCTACTTTTCCTTCTTTAACAAGTTTCGGAAGTTCTGCCATATATACCCGGCTTTCCATATCCATATCGCTACCTCCCTGTATCGCTTTTTCAGCAGCCTCCGCAGTATCTTTTGCATATCCGTGAGGAATCATTTCCCCGATACTGCCCCAGTCCGAAACCACAAAACCTTTATAATTCCATTTTCCTTTTAGTAAATTTCTCTGGATATATTGATTGGCTGTGGCCGGAATTCCATTGATATCATTGAAAGAATTCATGAACGTAGCAACTCCTGCTTCTGAGGCAGCTTTGAAAGGTGGAAGATAGGTTTCATTCAGTTGTCTGAGGCTCATGTCAACAGAATTATAATCTCTGCCGCCCACCGCTGCACCATAGGCTGCAAAATGTTTTGCGCAAGCCATTACCGCATCAAGGCTTCCTAATCCTTTCCCCTGAAATCCTTTAATTCTTGCCAATCCGATTTGAGTTCCCAGATAAGTGTCTTCTCCTGGCCCCTCCATCACTCTTCCCCATCTCGGGTCTCTGGCAATATCTACCATGGGGGCAAAAGTCCAGTGAATACCATAAGCAGAGGCTTCTGTAGCGGCAATTCTTTCTGATTTTTCTATCATTCCCAGATCCCAACTCGCAGCCTGCCCGATGTTAACAGGAAAAGTAGTTCTGTATCCATGAATAACATCTTGGCCAAACAGTAAAGGAATCTTCAATCGGGACTGCATGGCCAGTTTCTGAAATGCTCTGGTTTCTTCTGCTCCGGCAACATTCAGCATAGAGCCCACTTTCCCCTTTTTAATTTCGTCCAGCACTGCAGCCGAATTAGAATGCTGAGGCCCTGTGGCATATTCAAATCCACTGTATTGCACCATCTGCCCTACTTTTTCTTCCAGTGTCATTTTAGACAAAAGTTCTGCAACTCTCTGATCTGTTGTTTTCTGTCCGTAGACATTCATTCCAAGTGCGGAGAATGCAAGTAAGAAATAAACTCTCTTCATACTTATTCGGTTAAAAAATATAAGTGGCGGCAGATTGCCCAGGAATGTTTACTGTAGCGATCTTTCCGGCAAATTTAATATTAAAAATTTCAATTTCTTTACTATCGTTCTGAACAATCAATACCGTTTTTTCGTTGAGAGTTCTGAATGCAGCAGTCGATAAATATTGGGTCTGAGTGGAAGCAATACGTTGAGATCCTGCAGGGATAAACTTAGAGGCATGTGCTACAATATAATAGGCAACATTTCTGGTAAAGCTCTCACTGTCTGAAATGGTTATTGCTCCTTTACATTCCGTACATCCGCCCTCTGTGTGGGGGGCATACTTTGAGTCATTGGCAAGATTCCACTCCAGTGCTGTTTTACTCCAGTTTCTCATAGCACCGATAATCACATTCTTTGTGTGCCAGTTCAGATCTTCATTGAAAGTTCCTTTTGAACCCGTCCACTGTTCGGTAAAATATAGGTTTTTATCTGGAAATGCATCATGAACCGTACTCAATGCTGAAATATCCCCTTCATACAAATGAAAAGCAGATCCATCTATATATTGATAGGCTTCAGGATCTTTTAAAATATCAAGAGCATACTCAGGTTTGTTACAGTTATGATCATATATTACAATCTTGGTTTTTATTTTATTGTTCTTAAAAGCAGGTCCTAAATGCCCTTTAATAAAATCCCTCTGTTGATCAGATGGCATGTACATACTAGGGTTATTTCCAGGATGCAAGGGTTCATTTTGAGGAGTTACGGCATCAATAACAATCCCTTCATTCTGCATTTCTTTAATATATTTTACAAAATACCGGGCATATGTCTCATAAAATTCAGGTTTTAAACTTCCTCCTTTAGATTTTCCGTTATCTTTCATCCAAACCGGGGGTGACCACGGAGCTGCAATAATTTTAATCTTAGGATTAATAGCTAAAATCTCTTTCAACATTGCAATCAGAGCCTTGTCTTTTGCTAAACTGAATTTAGAAAGAGAAACATCAGTCTGTCCTTCGGAAAGATCATCATAAGAAAAAACTTCTCCATCAAGGTCTGAAGCTCCAATGCTTACTCTCAGATAACTGATGGAAATGGAATTTTTATCTTTTCCAAAAAGTTCATTCAATAAAGCTTTTCTTTTGCCTGGAGACAAACGGTTAATAACCTCAACACTTCCTCCCGTTAATGTATATCCAAAACCGTCAACATATTGAAACTTTTGCATATCATCAATTTCAATATTCTGATGGGCATTAGATGTATTTACAAATCTGATGGGAGCCTGGGGCTGTAATTTGATGTTTTCATCTCCTTTGGTAAGCCAATATTCAACTTCATCACCATTCTTCTGAGTAACAGTAGTACATGACAAAGGAAAAAGTACCACACCACATAGCAGTGCAGTACCTTTAAAGAAACTATATAAGTTGTGAAACTTCATATTTAATATCCCGGATTTTGATCCATCAGTGTATTGGGCAATTCATTAAACGGAATAGGCAGAATTTCATTCTTATGTGCTTTGAATCCTTTAAATGCAAGTTTTGAAGGAGCATCGCCCCATCTTACAAGGTCAAACCATCGATGTCCTTCTCCGGCAAGCTCTCTTCTTCTTTCATCCTTAATAGCCTGCATAGAAACGGGAACTGAAGTTAGTTTTACCCTGACTCTTACAGCATCCAGTAAAGCCTGAGCTCTCGCCCCCGAACCACCTAATGCTTCCGCTTCCATAAGGTAAGTATCAGCTAATCTTATCGCAATATAATTCTGTCTGAAGTTGAGTTCTGCTGCTCCGGGAAGTGAGCTTTTCAAGTCATTGGTAGGCAAATATTTATTTAAAAAATATCCGGTATCCGAAAATGCAGGACTATAGCTAACTTTATCCTCTGCTAACAATGGTTTCATATTGAAAATAGTTGTATTCATTCGCGGGTCACCCTGCATGAAATTATACAAGTCTTCAGTCACTGTATTAAATGCCCACCCCGGATATAAATCAGGAGCATCATTATCTTTAATTTTTTTGTTAATGGAATAAGAACGGGGTCCCAGCATTGCATTGATAGAGTTTCCTTCATCTTTTCCCTGTCCCCAGAAACCCCAGTCAGAATTCCCTTTGTTAGTATGCATCACTTCCAGAATAGATTCCGTCGAAAACTTATAAGGATCTACCGTTTCTGGTCCTACTTTAAATAGATCTCCATAATTTGCTACCAATTTGTACCCATATTGGCTGGTCCCTCCAGGTGTACCATTCACTTGTTCAAATTGTGCTGCTGCTTCCGGCATTTTCTTATCATAAAGATAGATCTTTCCTAATATTGCCCTGGCTGTTCCCTGAGTAATTCTTCCTCTGTCATTACCTGTAGCAGTTAACATCAGATCAGGAAGTGCAGCAATGATATCATTTTCTATCTGTGTGTATACTTCGCCTGGTTTTGCCTGCGGGATATTCCAATAATCATCATCAAATTTTACACTTTTAAGAACCAAAGGAATATTTCCAAACATTCTTACCAATTCGAAGTAGTATAAAGATCTCAAAACTTTAGCTTCTGCACTGTATCTTTTTTTGAGACCTTCATCCATATTAGCTCCCGACACTCTCTCCATTAAAAGATTGGCACGTGCTATACCCTGATAATAATCTCTCCAATAACTTGCAGGCATTGTGTTAGGATTAAGTGAATAATTATTGAGTCCCTGAATACCTGCACCATCATTAGAATTTCCACCTCCGGAATAAAAATCATCAGATCCTGCATTAAAAAAGGTAACAGTATTTTCAAATCCCCCCGAATATTTTCTTAAAATATCATATACAGAAACCAGAGCACTAAATGACTGTCTCTCATTTTGAAAATAAGTCTCCGTTTTAAAAGCTCCTGAATTCTGTACTTCATCCAGATATGAACCACTGCAGGCCATATTGCTAAAACTCAGACCCGCCAAAAAAGTTACAGCAAGTCCTTTATATATAAAACTTTTATTTTTCATGTTATTATGTATTAAAATTGAATATTTGCCCCCAGTAAGAAGGTTCTTGCCTGTGGATAGTAAGCTCTGTCTACCCCGATAATATCCTGCTCAGAATTATTTCTTCCGGCTATTTCCGGATCATATCCGGTATATTTTGTAAAGGTGAAAAGGTTTTCTCCGGTAATATATAATCTCACTTTATTCATTCCAAACCGGCTGGTAACGTCTTGAGGAAGTGTATACCCCAACTGGATGATTTTTACACGTATATAATCGCCTTTCTGAAGGTAATAGTTAGACATCCAAGAATAATTATGATTAGGATCATCTCGGGTAACTCTCGGATTTGCATTAGTAGAACCCTCTCCTGTCCATCGGTCTAAAACCTTTGTCTGATAATTCGCATCAAGAATATCCAGCCTTCTTAATCCCTGAAAGATTTTGTTTCCAGCTTGCCCTTGAGCAAATATCATAAAATCAAAGTTTTTGTAATTCATGTTAACGGTAAGTCCAAAGGTATATTTTGGAATAGAACTTCCTAAATTCACTTTGTCTTCCTCATCAATTTTACCATCACCATTATTATCCTGCCAGATAAAATCTCCTGGTTTAGCACCAGGTAACAGCTTACCACCGTTAGCATTTACATAGGCATCAATTTGCGCCTGATTCTGAAACACTCCACTGTAAGTCTGGCCATAAAAAGATCCATAAGGCTGTCCTACTGCTACTCTTGAGACAGCTCCCATGGTCTGGAAAGAAGCAAGATTGAAATAATCAATATCATTCTCTAATCGCAAAACTTTGTTTTTGATGGTTGCAAAATTTCCGTTTACAGATATACTGAAGTCTTCCCAGTTCTTTTTATATCCCAACTCAAGTTCCAATCCTGAGTTTTCCATATCTCCTACGTTTGACCAAGGTAAATTAGGAACCCCAACATAACCGGGAATATTAATCTGCCTTAAAATATCAGTAGTCTTTTTCTTATACCAGTCTGCAGTAAGAGTAAAATTATTAAATAGCTTAAGATCTGCAGCAATATTCAGCTGGCTGGTTTGTTCCCATTTAAGGTTTGGATTCTCCAGGGTACTTGGTGCATATCCTATAATGATATTATTTCCTGAATTGGTATAGTTACTTCCTGAAACCATAAAGCTTGCAAATCTGAAGTTCTCCATCTCATCATTTCCTAAAACGCCATATCCTCCTCTCAGTTTCAAGCTATTAATCACCTTATTTTCTGGCCAGAAATCTTCTTTATGAGCATTCCATCCTAATGACATAGATGGGAAAGTTCCCCAATGCTGATTCGTGGCAAATTTTGAAGACCCGTCTCTACGAACGGTTCCTGTAAATAAATATTTATCAGCATAATCATAAATAATTCTACCAAAATAAGAAGCTTTACGGGTTTGAATCCCATCCCATCCTTTGGCTGTAATATCATCCTGAGGAATATCAAAGTTAAAAGAAGCATCCTGCCAGCTATCAATAGGCAGATTACTGTAGGTTAAGCTGGCTCCACCTGATATATTATATCGATATACTCCCTGTCCTATCAAAATACTTAAGTTATGATCCCCAAATTTATTCTGATAGGTCAATGTATTTTCCATGCTCCATTCAAACTTATTTTCATCCACTTTATTCAGACTATTGAAACCTGTATTTCTATAGTTAGGACTTAAATAATATTTAGGAGTAAAAGTGCGGCTTCCCCAATATGATTTCTTACCATTTAAACTTGATTTGAAGGTAAAATGATCAAGAAACTTAAGTTCAGCAAAAACATTTCCTACAAAATCATCAGACCAGTTGTAATTCCCTTGCTGAATAGTACGGAAAGCTCTTGGGTTTGTCATTTCGTTGTTTACATACCTTGAAATCCCATACGGATTGCCGTTGGGATCACGAATGATATACTCATCGGTATACCCGCTTGGATCTACCTTCGACCAGTCTGTAACCACTTCCGGTGTAATAGGATCTAAGTTAACAGCTGAAGCCAATGGCCCACCATATTCTTCGTTGGCACTTACTCCCTGAGATTTGGTATGGGTATAAGCAAAGGTTTGCCCCAAAGTTAAATAGTCCGTAACCTTGTGAGTAGAGTTGAATCTGGCATTGATTCTTTTATAATAGGATATATCAGTCATTACAATACCCGTCTGATCAAAATATCCAAACGATGTATAATAACTTGATTTATCATTACCTCCAGTGATACTTACCTCATGAGAGGATTTTTCTCCTGTTCCAAAAATAGTATCCTGCCAGTTTGTTCCTTTTCCAAATGATTCAGGATTAGCAAAACGTGGTGCTTGCCCATCGTTTACAAAGCCTTCATTGATAATTTTTGCATATTGGGTGGCATCCAGAAGGTCTAATTTTTTAGATGCATTTGAGAATCCGTAAAATCCATTATAAGAAAGAGAAAGCTTTCCTTTTTTCCCTTTTTTAGTGGTAACCAGAATTACCCCTTTTGCAGCGGAAACCCCATAAATTGCGGATGAAGCTCCATCCTTCAATACTTCAATACTTTCTATGTCAGATTGGTTAAGCCATCCGATATTGTCTACTACAATACCATCTACCACCCATAGCGGGCTGTTACTTCCAGCTCCGAAACTGGTAATTCCACGGACACGCACCGTTGCCGCAGCACCCGGCTGCCCGGAATTGGTTACTACAGAAACCCCTGCAGCCCTTCCCTGCAATACCTGTTCCGGCTTACCGGTGGGGATGTTTTCTATATCACTGGCTTTAATACTTGCAATAGCTCCGGTTACATTAGACTTCTTCTGAGTCCCATAACCGATCACTACAATTTCATCTATTTTATTTTCTTTAGAAAGCGTGTCCTTTTTTGTCTGGCCACTGAAGTTAGCCGTAAAATAGAGGACGGCAATCACTCCTAAATTTCTCGATATTCTTACATTCATATACAGCTATTTGTTTTAATTCTCAAATTGAGACAATAAAAATATATTTTTTTTCAATTAATTAACATTATATTAATAAATATTTTAAAATTTCGTTTATTATTGAGGGTTAAAAGCCATATCTTCGCATCAATTATTCACAAAAAGCTATAAAAATTCAATAAAGTTAACTCCCGAAATGACCGCTAAGCTTTCCAAAATTTCTCTCCCGTTAAAACTAACCTTCCTTATTTTCTCCATGGTGTTAAACTGTATGGGACTTATTATCCTACAGCTTGCAGACACTAATATCACCTATGGGGAGCTTGGGTTTCTTGAATCTTTTAAAGACCTGCCTATTGCTTTTATCTCTCTTTTTGCAGTAGGTTTCATCAATAAAACAGGATCAAAAAAAGCATTAATCGCCGCTTTGGCTATTGTAGGATTTTGTTCCTGCTTACTGCCGTTTATAGAAGAATTCTGGTTTTACAAGGTATGGTTTGCCATCATTGGAGCTTGTTTTGCGATTGGAAAAATATGTGTATTCGGAATTATCAGAAATAATATTTCGGATGAAAAATCTTTGGCCAAAACCATGAACAGTGTGGAAGCTTCCTTTATGATTGGAATCTTTGTAGTGAATACAGGTTTTGGATGGCTTATCTCCAGTCAGTATTCCGAATTCTGGAGATTTGGCTTTCTGTTGATTGCCGTGCTATCTGCCATTACCATATTCCTTCTTTCAAAAATAGAAATAACAGAATCTAAACCCTCGGAAAGCAAAAATATTTTCGCTGAATTATCAAGATTTACAACTCCTGTGGTTGCTTTATTTCTTGCTGTGATCTTCTTTATTGTTTTTGTAGAACAGGGATTTAATTCATGGCTTCCTTCTTTTTATAAGAACCATCTGAAAGTGAATTCATTTTTTGCCCTTCAGGCTACATCCTTCCTCTCTCTTTTTTCATACGCAGGAAGAACTGTTACGGCTAATATCATCCGTAGATTTTCATTATCAAAATATTACGTTGCATGTATCTCATTAATCATCGCATTATTGCTGGCGATCTTAGGAATTCAGTATTTTGATTCTGAAGATTCAAAAATGCTTCTGTTCTTATTTCCGGTTATAGGATTATTCCTGTCACCACTCTACCCTGTTGTCAATTCAAAAATGATTACTTTGGTGGACAAAGAAAAGATCAATCTGTTTACTTCTCTTATTGTTATTTTTTCTTCCCTGGGAAGTTCAGTCAGTTCTATTATTATGGCTGTACTCTTTGGAAAACAACTATTAAACTTTTATCCATTATATATATTATGCTCTGTAATTCTTCTTTTTGTGATTAGTTTGATGTATTTTAACGTCTCAAAAAGAAAATATAGAAAATAGTTTTTATTTTTACAATCATGAAAATCAAAGACACAAAAAGTAAGGAAACACTTCAGGAACTGATCGACACAAAGGATTTTGTTGCTCATATTTCTGTAGACTGTACGATATTCGGCTTTCACAATAATATTTTAAAAGTTTTATTATTAAAATATCATGATCTGGATCTGTGGTCGCTTCCGGGTGGTTTTGTTTTCAATGATGAAGACCTTAGGGAAGCTGCTGAACGAGTTTTGTATGAGCGTACTCATCTTAAAGATCTGTTTTTAAAACAATTCCATACCTTTGGAAGAATAGACCGTACAGAAAATAATGTTCACCAGATCCTCCTTAGAAACAAAGGAATAGAAGTCCCTGAGGATCACTGGATCTTTCAGAGATTTATTACTGTGGGATACTGCAGCCTTATTGATTTTTCTATGACAAATACTTTTCCGGATGCTTTTAATGAAAGCTGTGAATGGTTTGAAGTTAATAATTTGCCCAAGATGGCTTTTGATCACGACAGAATTATAGAAACCGGTCTGGAATATCTGAGAATGAATATCAATACCGAAGTGGCTGCCAGTAATCTTCTTCCGGAAAAATTTACTATGAAGGATCTTCAGGCTCTTTATGAAACTATTTTAGGTCAGAAATTCAGGAGAAATAATTTCCAGCGAAAAATATTAAGCCTAAACATCCTTGACAGGCTGGAAAAGCTTTATGACGGTTCTGCCAATAAAGCGCCATACCTCTATAAATTTAAAACCAAGGTGCATAATGCAACCAATCAGTACCCTATCTCCAATGATGAGGAGAGTTAAAATACAAGTTTTACCCCTCAAACAGGAAAAACCAGCATTATATATTTGAAAACCAGCATTTAGATAAGTTTTCAAAAAAATTTCCCAGACACCACAAAAAATGTTATTTTTAACAAAATCAAAAAATCATGTCATATTATCCTCTTACAAGCATCCCTGATTACTATGGAATTGATGCTTTACTTACTGAAGAACACAAACTGATCCGCCAATCTGTCAGAGACTGGGTTGAAAGTTTTGTAATGCCGCAGATTGATCAGGCAGCTCAAAATCATACTGACCTTCCTGGCCTTATGAGAGAATTAGGAAAAATTGGAGCATTAGGTCCGTATATTCCTGTTGAGTATGGAGGTTCCGGATTAGATCAGATTTCTTATGGTCTTATCATGCAGGAGTTGGAAAGAGGAGATTCTGCAGTACGTTCTGCTGCTTCAGTACAGAGCTCTTTGGTTATGTTTCCTATTAATGAGTTCGGTTCTGAAGAACAAAAGAAAAAATATCTTCCAAAGCTTGCTGCAGGAGAAATGATAGGTTCTTTTGGATTAACTGAGCCTAACCATGGTTCTGATCCGGGTTCTATGGAAACTTATTTTAAGGATATGGGTGACCATTACCTGTTGAATGGTGCTAAAATGTGGATCACCAATTCTCCACTTTGCGACATTGCAGTAGTATGGGCAAAAAATGAGGAAGGAAAAGTACAGGGATTAATTGTTGAAAGAGGAATGGAAGGATTCACGACTCCGGAAACGCACAATAAATGGAGCTTAAGAGCTTCCAAAACAGGAGAATTGGTATTCAATGATGTAAAAGTTCCGAAAGAAAATCTGCTTCCGGGAGTGACAGGATTGAAAGGACCTTTATCTTGTCTTAACTCTGCCAGATATGGAATTTCATGGGGCGTAATTGGTGCTGCTATTGATTGTCACTGTACAGCAGTGCAGTATTCTAAGGAAAGAAAACAATTTGGTAAGCCAATCGGTTCTTTCCAGCTTCAACAGAAAAAATTAGCTGAATTCTTAACAGAGATTACAAAAGCTCAGTTATTATGTCTTCAGTTAGGAAATCTTAAAAATGCACATAAAGCAACTCCTGCACAAATCTCAATGGCTAAACGTAATAACGTAAAAATGGCAATTGATATCGCAAGGGAATCAAGACAGATCCTTGGAGGTATGGGAATCATGGGTGAATTCCCAATGATGAGACACGCTGCCAATCTGGAATCTGTTATTACGTATGAAGGAACTCACGATGTTCATTTGTTAATCACCGGTTTAGATATTACAGGTCTCAACGCTTTCTAAGAAAAGAAAGAAGAGAAAAAATATAAATAAAAGAGTCTGGTCATTGATCAGACTCTTTTGTTTTACTCACCTTTCAGACAATTTAATATTCAATGAATAGTTATTAATGTCTGAATATTTTTGCGAATTTACTAAAGTTATTACCTTAACCCTAATAAAAAATCACGACATGAAGAAAATCACAACTTTTTTAATAGGACTGGTAGCCCCATTCTATTTCAGCCAGCAGGCAGGAGACCTTGTAAGCGCCGAACAGAAACTGAATTTAACACCGCAGGGAGTTGTTAATTTCACTGCCAATAATCTTGGCGAACAGAACTCCCCTGATTTTGTAAGCTATCTCAATGGTTTCAATGTTGGACTAAAGGGATATAAAATAACCTATTACACCAAAAATGAAAACAATGTTCTTGTAAAAGCTACAGGGCTCCTCATGTATCCCAATGTTAATATGAAGCTTTCCACTGTCGTATCCAACCATGGGACTACCGATAGCAGACACAATGTTCCTTCAAATTTTAAGGGAGCTTTGGTAGCCGGATTTGTGGTTGAGCTCTCTTATGTTCTCAATGGTTATATTTTAATGGCTCCTGACTATGTAGGAATGGGAGACGGAGAAGGGGTACATCCTTACGTAGACTATGCTACCGAATCCGGAGCAACTATTGATTTTGTAACAGCAGCCAATAAAGCATTAGCACAATTAGGAATAAAGCGTTATGATGAATATTTCCTGGCAGGTTATTCACAAGGGGCACATGCAGCTATGTCAACCTTAAAAAGGTTAAACACCTCTAATCCAGGTAATTTAAAGTTTAAGTATGCCTATATGGGGGATGGACCTTATGATATGTCAGAAACCACTTTAAAGAAAGGTGTTTTAGAAAAAGATATTTATCCGTTCAGCTCATTCCTTGCCAATGTTCTTCATAGCTGTAACAATATGGGCTATAAAACTTATACTAATGATATTTCAGAAGTTATTTCTGCAGAATATCTTGACAAATACAATTATCACGTTGTTCAGGATAACGGAGGTTTGTTATGGGGGCCATTTATATGGAAAAAACTTTTCACGAACAATTTCGTTAATGAAGTTACCAACAATCCAAATCATAAATTCAGACAGTGTCTAAAGCCTAAAGATGTATACGACTGGTATAATAAGACCCCTATGACATTAGGTCATTCTACCGTTGATCTTGCGATTCCGCCAGAAAATACTTCTAAAACTATAGATGTACAGCGAGGTTATTATGCATGGTGGGATCTGAATAAATACAAACTGGATTCCTTTTACTGGGGCCCTCTTGGACATGTGGGTGGCATTGTTCCTTTTGTTTTGGCATCCAATGCTAAATTCAATACTTTAAGAAGTGGCGGATTGTTCAATCAATGGGCTGTAGTAGGGTCTGTTTTTGGAAAACAGTCTGCAAACGCTTCACAAGAAGCTCCTACTCTATTTTCATCCCAGATAAAACCTGACCTTGGAAATATGCAGTTACTTGAAGTAACTGATTTCAATAAAGAAAAAGCAAACAGACGATCAGCAGATGACCAAAGCTTATCTTCTTTAAAAGATGGTGTGTATCTATTGAAAGTATCGGAAAATAATCAGGAGAAAATGCTTCCATACATTAAGAACACCCCTAATGAAGTAGCTGAAAATGAAATTGTACAGTCTGACAATAATGCAGTTTTAAAGCTGAAGATTGATCAGAATGAACTTTCTGCAGTTTATGTTTTTGATGAAAATAAAAATCTTGTTAAAACGATTTCTAAAAACCAGTATCAGGAAAATGACGGAATCAATATACAGGATCTGGATGCCCAGAAATATACATTCGAAGTAACGACCTCCTATTATAATTTGCAGTTCAGTAAAAATATCGGAAGCCGTACACTGGTAAACAGCACAGATATATTTGCACAAAACAAACAGATCAGAGCCAGAGCCAATACTGACATCAAAAACATCAGCATATACAGCATTTCCGGAACTTTAATTGTTCAGCAGGAAGTCAATTCCCAGCAATTTGAATCAAAAAACATGGATTCCGGAGTATATGTGGTACAAATGACTCTTTCCAATGGGAAAGTGATCAATAAAAAAGTTAAACTATAGCATCAATCCTTTTTATATATCATTTTCAAGTTAATTTTGGCACTCCAGCAATGGAGTGCTTTTTTTGAAGGCTAATAAACTTTATCTTTTTTTAAACGCAAATAGAAATTATCAAATGTTACATTTTAGTGAGCTAAAAAGTCTGCTTTGCCGTTGATAACACTATATAGTTATTTGCTAGAGGATTCCTATTTTGCCTCCTCAAAATAGTACAGTATAATAAAGACTTTACGTTCAATTATTCTTATTATTCCATTGTAAAGAAAGTAAGTATCCTTTAAACGGAAATAACTCCAACAATAAAACTTAGAAATAAATATTAAAAGACACTAATCAAACAAAACGTAAATAATTATAAAATCAACATAATAAATTTAAAATAAATGTAAATTTATAACTCTAAATGAATATTATCAATAATGCAAGTAAAATGATTTTTATCAATTATTTTAAATTATTCTAAATAAAATTAGAAATCTTATTTAAGCCCTCCTACCTTTGCGGGAAGAAAAGTACCAGATGGTAAGCAATGATCCACGATTCCCTATTAAAACACAAATTCTCACATTTTTATTTCTCTTCAGTGCATTTTCAACAGTCCATTCACAAGACAGGTCTGCCACTATTTCATTTGAAGTAAAGAACATCCATGCGGGACCTTTAAAAGATTCTGAAATAAAAATATTATCTACAGACCATAAATATTCGATATCTACTAATGACAAAGGTATTGCAACTGCCTCTATCAATCCCGGCCAGTACACTATTGAGATTATCAAAAACGGAATTCTTGAATATTCCGGGAAGATTGTGATCAAAACTTCTCAAGCATTTACTTTCTCATTAAAAGATAAAATCAATTCTATTGAAGAAGTGATTATTACTGCTAAGGAAAGTAAGGGACTAACTTCTTCATCTATTATCAGCCAACGGGCCATCAAGCATTTACAGCCATCAAGCTTTACAGATCTTTTGGAATTACTTCCTGGAGGGAGATCCGGAGATCCGGTAATGAATCAGGTGAATAAGATCAGCCTTCGTGAAACAGGTAATCCCGGAAATGATTACAACACTTCTGCAATGGGAACCACATTTTTAGTAGATGGCGCTCCATTGAATTCTGGTGCAAACCTTCAATATACTTATGATTTTTTAGACAAAAGCAATAATGGATTAAAAAGAAGGCTTAATCTTACGAGTGGAGTTGATATGCGAAGCATTTCCACAGATCAGATCGAGAAGGTAGAAATATTGCGCGGAATTCCTTCCGTTATCTATGGAAATTTAACTTCAGGGATCGTTAAAATCACCAACAAGTCAGGCTATACTCAATGGAAATCCAGATTTAAAGCAGATGGCTATAGTAAACTCTTTGCTGTCAGTAAAGGATTTGAAGATAAAAAGTATGGTCTGAAAATCAATACAGGAATTGATTATCTGAATGCAAAATCTGATCCGAGAGACAGACTTGAAAACTATAAAAGAATTACAGCAAATTTTGCCCTGGCCAAGGAGAAACAATACAGCCATAGCTCTTTCAGATGGCAAACTCATCTTAGCTATACAGGTTCTCTGGATGGTTCGAAGACCGATCCGGATGTTGACTTGTCCCAATTAAACTCTTATGAGGTCAACAACCACCTTTTGAGCCTTTCAAATGTTTTTAATTACACAAAAAACGAGCCTTCATTTTACAGATCTACAGAAATTCAGGCAACAGTAAACCAAAGGTTCGATAAAATAAAACAGACCAAATTCATTCAGTTGGAAAACGCAACAGCCTTTCCACTTTCCAGAATTGAAGGTGAATATGACGGATATTATCCTGAAGCCAGATATATTTCTGATTATACCGTAGATGGCAAGCCCCTTGACATTTTTGTAAAAATGATCAATAATTTCCAGTGGGATTTTAAAACCATTAAAAATGAAATCAATACAGGATTCGACTGGCAATTAAGTAAAAACTGGGGACAAGGACAGCTGTTTGACATTTATAAACCTATAGATCCTAAAGCGACATTCAGACCCCGCCCTTATCGTGATGTTCCGGCTTATTCTACTTCTGCTTTATTCTTTGAAACCATCAGTACTGCAGATATCGGAAAGCATAAACTTACTGTAGCATTAGGTATAAGAGGAAATTCAATGCTGAACCTGCCTTCTGATTTTAAAATGAGCGGAAAAATCTATGCGGACCCGAGAGCCAACCTTCAATGGGATCTTCCTGCTTTTAATATTATGAACAGAAAAGCCCAGTTTACATTAACGCTTGGCTATGGAAAACAGAGCTTATTCCCGGATCTTAACCTGCTGTATCCGGAACTGGTTTATAAGGATATTCAGCAATTGAATTATTTCCACTCTAATCCGAATTACAGAAGGGTAAACTACAAAACCAATATCTATAACCCTCAAAACAAAGAAATAGAACCTGCTGTTAATGAAAAGTTTGAAGCAAGAATGGATTTCAGTCTGGGACTTCATCAATTATCTGTGACCGTTTTCAGGGAAAAAATGCATAATGCATTCCGTAGTATGAATGAATATGCGGTTTATCAGTATAAAAAATACGATACCTCAGGACTTAATCATGATGCTATCACTTCTCCACCGGACGTCAATGCACTTCCCTATCAGGATATGACAGAAAACTTCACTTATTCTGCACAGCGAAACGGAAGCAAAATAGATAAAGAAGGTGTTGAGTTTCAGTATTCTTCTAACAGAATCCCTGCAATCAACACTAGATTTACGCTTAGTGGTGCATGGTTCCGTACAACATACGGCAACAGTCTTCCGGTATATAAAAGATCTGATGTATTGCTCAATGGAAGACCTTATCCTTACCTCGGGCTTTACAATGGAATGGAACCTAATTCGGTGAACGAAATTCTGAATACCAATCTTATGATGGATACTTATATTCCTAAACTGGACCTTATATTTTCATCTTCTTTCCAGTTTTCATGGTATTCAATGAGAAAACTCGACCCTATGAACGGAACTCCCAGCCATTACGTAGATCAAAACGGGAATATATTGCCATTCAATCCTGATACAGCCAAAGGAACTATTCTTGAAAGGCTGATCATTGCCCAGAATGAAAACAAATATACCACCAACAGAAGGCCACTCGAAGCCAATGTTAACCTGAAGGTAACCAAAAGTTTCAGACATAAAACCGTTATCGTTTCTATGTTTGCCAACAGACTTTTCAGCTATTATGCTCCTTATAGTGTTAACGGATTCACGATCAATAGAAAAGGGGCAAATGATCCCTATTTTGGAATGGAAATCAATTTCAATTTATAACAATTTCAACTCAATACATTATGTTAAAACAATTATTAAGAACACTATTACTACTGTGTGCTGTAGTAAGTCTTGCAGCATGTTCATCAGACTCTGACGCACCGGAATCCCAGGCTCAGACCACACTTAATCTTCAACTGAAGGTAGTTCCGGAAAACATTAAGGTGAAAGAATACAAACACCTTACCGTTAATTTTAAAGAACTGAATACCGGATTTACAGTTATTCAGGAGCTTAATAATACCAACCTTCTGAAAGCAGTTCTTCCTACAGGAACTTATAACATTACTGTAGAAGGAAGTATTGTGTATACTGATAATGCAGGGGCTACAGAAGCAAAAGTTGGTGGAGTTCAGACCGGAGTGGTAATCAATGGTACTGAACAGACTAAAGTCATTGACATTTCAATGAAAGCGCAAAGCAGTGATCTTATCCTTGAAGAGGTATTTTTTGCAGGAACAAAAACACCGCAGGGAGCCATGTATTTTGGAGATCAGTATTTTAAAATCACAAATAATACGGATAAAACATTATATGCTGACGGAATGCTGCTGATACAGTCAGCTTTTATGACGAATGAAAAACAGGATTACAGCCCGAATATTATCGGAACAACATTCTCTGCCGGAGCGGTCATCAGAATTCCCGGTAACGGAAGTACATATCCGGTATTGCCAGGTTCATCTATAATCATTGCAGAAGATGCTATCAACCATCTGGAGTTTAATTCTTCCTCTATTAACCTTTCTCAGGCCAACTTCCAGATTTTCAAGGAAGATTCTGATGACATTGATAATCCTGCAGTACCTAAAATGCTTAATTTATTTGAAAAAATGGTTATTCACACCCAGGGATATTATGCTTATGTTTTAGCTCGTATGCCACTAGGAATGACCAATGAAGCGTTAGTAAGCCAGAACTCATACACTTACACATATAACCTCACTTTTGGCGGAGATGTCTATCCTATGGACGGAACAGCTGTTAAAATTCCAAATGAATGGATCACAGATGCAGTTAATCTCAGTGTACAGGATTCTTTCCAATGGTTGATAACTTCACCTTCTTTAGATATGGGATGGACTTCTGTAACATCTTTTGATGGAGATAAAAACCGTTTTGGAAAAGCAGTCCGTAGAAAAGTGATTGGAAAAACTTCAGAAGGTAAAGATATTCTAAAAGACACCAACAACTCTACTGTGGATTTTGATCACGGTGTAAAACCATCATTATTCAACTAAAATGAAACATTTTCAATCCATACTTATCCTGCCGGTTCTTTTCCTTTGTTCTGAAATGCATGCTCAGGATAATGACACCATCATGAAGAAGATTCATGAAGAATACAGCTATGAAAGGAGCCTTAAAAGCAGTATCAATTCCAACCCTGCCAATGTATTAGGCTCAAGGAAGTATGATATTACAGTTTTTAATATATTCACCCAAAACAGTGATACCCCGAATGAAATACAGCAAAAGGGCAAAGGGAAAAATATTTGGGGTGCAGAAGCCCGTACCCATCAGATATTGGATCCAAAAACTACGGTTTGGGGCAATGCTTCCTATTCACAGGGGAAAAACAAGCAGGTAGTATGGAACGAAAATGCCGACTATGACATCATCTACCCTTATGTGGCAGCAGACAGTGTAGGCGGAGATATGAAGTTTGAAAATTATGCGTTTTCAGGAGGATATTCCAGGAAATTCAATTCATTCACCATAGGTATTACAGGAAGCTACAGAGCAAGTTTGAGCTATCGTGATCTTGATCCGAGGCCTAAGAACACCTCTGCTAATTTTTTATTGGCGCTGGGAGCTCATAAAATGATGTTTGGAAAATTTAAAATCGGGGCTTATGTGGAAGCTGAAAAGTATACTCAAAAGCATTATCTGAGTTTTGTAAGCAATCAAGGTTTTCCAATGATTTACAATATGAGTGGCCTGGGTAATTCTAATGAACTGCTTTCAGGGAAACTTCGTCAGGCATATTATGAAGGCTGGTCCTATGGAACTGGTCTGCAGATTTTTGAAGCAGAAAACAGATCGTGGTATCTTACTGCCGGAATTAAAAAGCTCAACCTTGACAAGCTCCTGACTGAATATACGGACCTTAATGCCTCCAGAATTGATGAAGAACAGTTTAATTTCTCATTAGGGAAGTTTTTTGAAACAGGAAGAATCTCCTGGGGAATTTCTGCAAACGGAAACCATATCAACAGAAAAGGAACTGAAAATCTGTTTTTAAATGACAATTCAAGGAATTATATACAGATAGGCTCTGCACAAAGGTACAATCATCAGATAACTGATATTTTATTAAAAGGATTCTTAGAACTTGAGCATAAAAAAGCAAAATCATCACTGCTCCCCTTCTTTGGATGGCTTCAGGAAAAAGAAAACTATAACAATCCTGTTTCGTTCATTGATTTAAATAAGCTTGTCTATGGCGCGGATTATCAATGGATAAAGACATTCACTGACAAACTCGCTCTTTCGGTCTGCATGGGACTTACGGTAACTGATGTTTATAAAAAAAATGCAGCATTCAGTATTTCCAACAAACCTGGCATTCAACAAATGCTGCAGGAAAACTACAGCTATCAGTCTTCAGACTTCTGGCAGGCAAAACTTGATGTTAATTTTCATTTCAGCCTTCCGGTTATTAAGAATGCATTTGCAGGTGGTAAAATGATGTACAGTGATTTCAAAAATGGCAACAATATGTTTTTTGCGGCTACTATAGGAGGTATTTTTTAATTAAAAAAACATGAAATTTTCAAATATTAAATTAATACTGCTAATCGGGATAATCGCTTTATTCTGCATGCAGTATACTTTACCCACATTCAAAAAAGATTACGGAGAAGTAATAGAACAATATAAAAAGCCAATACAGTACTGGCCTAAACCTTCCGTAGATGCCGATGTAAAATGGAAAGAGTTTGAATCTATAGAATGGGATTCCAATTATTATGAAACCCAGGAACTGCCCGAAGTAATGTTGGGAAAAAAATTATTCTTTGATCCCAAACTATCCTCATCAAGCCAGGTTTCCTGCAGCAGCTGTCATAATCCTGAATTGGGCTGGAGTGACGGACAGGAAGTAGCCTTGGGTAATGATCATTTGCTGGGAAAAAGAAATACACAATCCCTTTATAATATTGCGGATAGAACCTCTTATTTCTGGGACGGAAGAGCCAAAACTCTGGAAGAACAATTGATAGGTCCTATTTCTGCTCACAATGAAATGAATATGAAACCGGAAAAGCTGGCCGGAAAGCTTTCAAAATATAAAGAATACAAACAGCTTTTTAAAGAGGTTTATCATACCGATAAAATTACATTTAATCACATTGCGAATGCATTGGCTACCTTCCAGCGTACCATCAGAAGTCAGCCGAGCAAACTGGATAAATTTATCAATGGTGATCACAAAGCTATGAGTGACAAGGAAATATACGGCATGCACCTGTTCCGCACCAAAGCAAGATGCATGAACTGCCATTATGGTAAATATCTGACTGATGAATCATTCCATAATATAGGACTTACCTACTATCAGCGTGAATATGAAGATCTTGGACTTTATCATATCACCAAAGATTCTGATGATGTAGGCAAATTTAAAACCCCATCTTTAAGGGACCTGAGTTATACAGCTCCATGGATGCATAATGGTTTGATGGATGACTTACACGGTGTGGTAAATTTATACAATAGCGGAATGCAGATGATTAACCCCAGTCCGGAAGAAAAGAAAGCCGATCCTAAGTTTCCGGTTACCGATCAGAGAATGAAACCATTACAGCTCAACAATCAGGAAACAGAGGCTATTGTAGCCTTTCTGAAGAGCATATCCGGAAGTTATTACAAGATGCCACGTCCTGAAATTCCGAGAAAGTAGGAAATTATTGACTGGAAGCTGGAAGAGGGAGGCTGGAAGTTGCGATTGAGCAAATCACTTCCAGCCTCCTTTTTTCATTAATTTGAATGGATAAGTAAAATCTCTCAAAAATTTCTGGCTTCCTTATCTTAAAACAATATCCAGAGACACCGTAAACCACAATTCCTTCCCTCTTCCAGCCTACATCTTCTTACTCTCTTAAAACTTTCTTGAACTGATAAAACTGAGGTACAGCTATAGCCTTAATCCCGAGCTCTTCCCTCTCCCTGCTTCCAACTTCCTTACTTCCTTAAAACTTAAACCCAACACTGAAATATATTCTTGAAAAATCAAGCTGATTATTTCTGGAAATATTAATATTAATTGGTCCTATGAGAGATTCATATCCCAAGTTCACCCCATATCCAAACATTTCAAAACTATCATTGAAAGGCGAAAACTCTTCACTCACCTTTCCGTAGCTGAATGAAGGCGTTAAGTATAATCTTTTCATAATTCTGTACTGAAGTGATATACCTGCCTTTGCTACAGAATTCATTGGTAATTCTTTCTGACGAAGTCCGTTAAACTCAGGATTTAATATATCATAATTATACTCACTCCCCCCTAAATTATATTTTTGATTCAGGAAAAAGTAAGGTACTGTGTCTTCTCTGTATGCACCAAAGCTTGTTCCCAGGAACAGATTAACCTTTGCAGCCAGTCTTCTTGTAATAGGATAGGCAAAATTTTCGTTCAGGGTAAAAGACACCAGATTTTCAGGAACAAGATAACCAGGAGTCTTAGGGTTTAAAATCGGATATAACTGAGGCTGTACCACTTGCAGATCATATAAATTATACTGCTCTCCAAAATACAGTCTTGTACTTATCTGAAGATGATTCCCTTTGGTAGAAAAGTATCTCTTATTCAGATTATTCTGTTCAAACTTCAGAAACGCATTAAAATTGCTGTGATTATAAAGCTTTTTGCTAAAATTATCGGCCTTTGCCTGATCTATTTTATCCAGCAATGTATACATCCTTTCAGTGCTGAATTCTGTTCCCACAGAGATAAAAGCATTAGGTGTAATATTGTAATTTAACGCTACTTTTCCGGTAATATTCCGGTACATGTGGTTAGGGAACTTTGTAGTGTAATCATCATATCCAAATGTCCTAAAAATTAAATCATTACTTTTAAGATGAACCATTTTCGCTTCAAGATCTATCCACCAACGGTCACCGCTCCCCAGGAAACACTGATAAGCCAGACGTGCCTTAAAACGTTCCGAAATATCAATAGTAGCAAGAAATCTGGATCTGTTTGCCAGGATATTTCTGTAAGTATAATTTACAATAATTCCCACCGACTGTTCCGTATCGTAGTGAAGCGCAAGTTTAAAGGCTCCTTTCTTTGCTTTTTTAACGAAAATATTCATGGTAAGGCCATCTCCTTCATGGGTATAGGTATAGTATACTTTTTCATATTGACGTACTCCAAACACCCTGTCTATTGCTTCATTGACGGTTTTCACATCATAATACTTCCCTTCCGTAAGCCCAAGTTCTTTTTTAATAACGGCAATTTCCACTTCATCAGTAAGGGAAGTTCCGTTTTCTTCGTTAAACGTGAATTTTGTTGTGGGAAGCTTTACTTCCTCAATTTTTTCATGTTCATACCTGATTCCCAATTTTTTCTGAACTTCTGCCAATGCTACAAACTCAGGAAGATGCTTTCTGGCTTCTACTTCTCCTATTTTAATGATCTTTCTGAACCTCGCAAAGTCTTTTGTAGTAATATCTCCCAAAGGCTCTACAAAGTCTACCAGAATATTAGATAAGGCCTTCTGATGTTTAAAATCTTCCACAGAACGGATCGCATGTGTCTGATAGATCATTTTCATGGGATTTTCAATTTCTTTTTTGGTAAAAAGTCTGAAACCTGTATACCCACCGATGACAAAATCAGCTCCCATCTGGCGAACTTCATTGGCCGGATAATTTCGATCCAAACCACCATCAACCAATAATTTTCCGTCAATATAAACTGGAGCAAAAGCAGCAGGAATAGCCAATGTAGAACGAATAGCCAGTGGCAGGGATCCTTTTTTCTGCATGATCAGCCCTCCGTTTTCAATATCTGAAGAAGTAAGTTCTACAGGAATTCTCAGTTTACTGAAATCATTGATATGTTTTGCATTAAACGTCAGCGTATTCAAGACCTCTCCCATATACTGCCCTTCAATATAAGAGCTGGGAAGGGTGGGAAATCCTTTGACTACAGGAAACTCCAGAATATATTTGTCATATTCATCCTTTTCACTGATATTCACCTTGCTGTAAGGGATTTTATTGCTTAAAATTCTGTTCCAGTCAACTTTATAAATGGTTTTCTTTAATTCATCAGCATTATATCCCATTGCATATAAACCGCCCAGAATTCCTCCCATGCTGGTTCCTGTAATATAATCCACCTTTATTCCAAGGGAATCTATCATCTTTAGGATACCAATGTGAGCAAATCCTTTTGCGCCTCCTCCACTCAGAGCTAAGCCAAATTTTGTATCCTTCGTTACATTTTGCAATCTGATATTCAGGGAATCGTTGATCTGCTGTGATTTAAGAAAAAGGGAAAGAATTATGGTTCCCAAAACCAGGAGTTTTTTCATGAGACAGCCTGTTTTTATGTATAAGAAAATTTTAGAGTAAATATACAATTATACCATAAAAGCCCGTCAAAAATCATTTTATTCTTTTTGAGCATTACAGAAAGCTACATCTTTGTTCACTAAAATAAAACCTCAAAATAGATTTGCTTTTGTAATCATTCAGATTCACAACCTGATCTGTGAGAAACTAAAAGTAACCTGAGGCTGAATTTTTAATGGAAAGACAAAGAGGACAGATATCACTTAAAAACCTGTGTATTAAGTTAATCTACGGGAAAAATAAATGAACTCTCATAAAGGCATCCATAGACCAATTATCTGTGAAGAAAATTCTAAGCTCAGTAAGATTTTATACTTTCCACAAAGTCGATATCAGGATTCAGGATTTCCAGAATAAGACTTTTAACAGATCTCATGGCATCATCAATATCTCCTTTGTCAAATACCAGCGGAACCATTCCTTTCTTGGCTTCAGCAAAGCTCCAGATCCCGGTTTCAATCGGGAAACCCCAGAACTCAGGAAGATGCTGCACTACATAATGATAGATACAGAGCTGTAATGCCTGTTTTCTGTCACTGTTATGGAAATAGTCTTCTACATTATCCGCATCAATTTTTACATGGAGGTTTTTAATTTTAGCCGTTTTATAATCAATGATCCTTAAGGTACCGTTCAGCTTATCGATCCGGTCAATAAATCCTAAGAACGAAATTTTATCATTTCCGTCAAGATAAAACTCTACATTTTCAAACCTCCTTTCAATATCAATGATCTCTAATTTATTTCCCTGTCTGATCAGATCAAGATCATGATTCAGTATATTTTCAATCACCTTTTTTGCAATGGCTTTGTGAATATAATTCATCCCTTTTTCATAGAACTCCTGCTGGTGTTTAAGCTTCTCAATAGCAATATTTATAAATTGATCTATCGCTTTAACTGATTTTTGTAAATCACTTTCTTTTAAAACCTTACCCTTCAACCCCTCATAAACTTCTTGAAGTGAATAATGTACTAAATTTCCGTAATTCTTTACTGAAAGTTCTTCTTCAATTTCATCCGATTCCGATGTGTTCAGAATCTTGGACAGATAGAAATCAATAGGATTATAAAGATAACTTGTAAGGTGGGAAGCTGACACTTTTTCTTTCCACTTCTGAAGTCTTTCCCTTACAATTTCCGTCTTGGAAATTTCTATAGGTTTGGTGACGATGGGGTCTGAAGCATTCTCAATAATCAGATGCTCGATCTGATGAGAGCTTTCCATTTCGATCTGTGTAATGAAACGGCTTTTTTCTCCGGTATTCACTCCTGAACTCAAAGCATTATACAACAAATGGACATTTTGAGCATCCTGAATAAGTCTGTAAAAGTGATAAGCGTAAATACTGTCATTTTCCAAAAACGTATGAAGATCAAAAAATCTTCGGATATCGAAAGGAATATAGGTGTTCTGTGAGTTCCCCAACGGAAGCTTTCCTTCATTTACTGAAAGCAGAATCACATTTTCAAAATTCAGCAGACGTGTTTCCAGTAATCCCATGATCTGCAGACCACGTAAAGGTTCCCCTTGAAAATCTATACTTTCAGAGTTGATATGCTGGTTGATCAAAATCTCCAGGGTTTCCATTTTGATCTCAATATTGTAAGGAGTCAGCTGGTTCTTGATGACCCTAAAGGCATTCTCGAAGTGAGAAACATTTTCATATTGAATATCATCTATTTCCAGCCATTTTACCTGATGACAGAATGCAATAAGAATATCCAGATAAGCATGCGTTCCTGCTGCTTTCTGAAGAAGTCCGAAATAAGACAACTCTCCTAAAAGTTCGTTCAGCAGTTTTTGAGAAATATAAACAATATTTCTTTCTTCTATTTTCGTCTTAAAATCATTGATTATTAATCCATCTTTAGCAGATTTCGGAAGTTCTTCAAGTATGGGAAATACATCTCTGTAGTAATATGATGTTTTGTTCTTCTCCAGTTGTTTCTGCAGATAAAAAAGTCGTTTTACCGCATTGGAAAAAGAAAGGTTCTTCAATGGAAATCCCATTGTAATATTCAGATTATCTACTCCATGCATAACGTCCAGACTGGCAGGAAGAAGGTTCTCATCCAGCAGCACTACTGCTGTATTGGAATAGGTCTTATTATTGATTTCCTTAAAGATCTCCGGCAGCACTTTCGTCTGGGTGACATTTCCGGATACTTCATAGACTTTGATTTTTTTAGGTTGGCTAAAATCATCTTCTATCCACTGAAAAGCCCTGTTATCATCAAATTCTTTCCATGTTTTATGATTTCTGAGGAATTTCCCTGCCTCCTGTCTCTCATCATTAAAGTAATACTGGTCTGCCTGGAAAAAGCATTGAGCTTTATTCCACTTCAAAAGACTTCTTACGAGTTTTTCTTCAACCGGCGTAAAGGCATTAAATCCGCAGAATACGAAATGTTCCTGGGTATTCTTCGCAAAATCCAAAATACTGGCCTTAGCAGCCTCGTGGATCATTCCTGAGGTCGCCCAGTTTTTTTCCTGCAGCCTGCTTTTTAATTCAGGAAGGAAAATATTCATATTCTGCCAGAAATTAAGGAATTTCCTTCTCGGTACATCATCATCCTCACCCAGGTTCTGAGCCCATTCCTTGATCCTTTCCTCATCGAACATGTATTGCAAAACAGCTTCGTCACTGTCTGAAAATTTCAGAATATCGTCCCAATCCTTCTGCAGGGTTGGAAACCACTTCAGAAAGTCCGAAAAATCATCTCTTGGAATCAGGTTTAAGCTTCTGTAAACATTAAATGAAAAAAGCCAGAGTGGAATTCCCTGAATGACCTGCCTGTCGGCAATAGTATTGATCAGCTCCTCAATTGTAAAAAAATTAGGGAGAAATCCTGAATAATTTTTCTCCTCCAGAATTTGTCTGATAAATACAATCGGACGTTTTCCCGGCAGAATGATATTGAACGCCGAAAGATCCGGGTTTTGTGCCAACAGTTCGTGAATGATCTTATTGAGAAATTTCAAGGGGCTTGGTAGCTTTTAAGGTTTTCTAATTCTTTGGAAATAGCAACATTGTATTCTGCTTGTTTGTCTTCATTCATTCCATGACGTGTATCCCGGTCATAGGCTATCTGAAAACTCTTATATTCATTGGATATCTGACTATAAATAGATTTAAATAACCTATCATAATCACCGGAGTTCCTGATATTTTCAGCAACAGATCTTCTGAATTTCCTTACAAAAAGTTCTGCGATATCAAAATGTTTCTGCTCATGCAGTAGAATATAATCGTTAATCTTTTTGTTATCCTTCCAGGATTTATCTTCGTTGAAAATCGTTTTTATTTCAATTTTTACCGGCGACTTCGGATTACTGGATTTTACTACGGAATATTCCCAGCCGCAATTGGTGTACGCTGCAACATCAGGATTGTTCCTTCTATTGACTGGGCTTTTAAAATTATCCCATACCAGTTTCTGCCCTTCCTGCCAGATAATTTTCTGTCCATATACCCAATGGGCAGATAACAGACAAAACACAAACATCAATCTCATTATTTCACCACAATCGTTTTTGTAATCCAGTTATCTCCGCCATTCCAGAATTTAAAGGTGTATTTTCCTTTTTTCTGAGGATTAAAGTTAATCTGATTTGCAGCGGTATACATATTTTGAGAACAGGGACCATTGGTTACATATTTGTAAGCCGTCACTGATCTTTCAAGTTCACCACTATAGACGTAATCATACCCATAAAACCCCTGGCACTTAGATGGATAAGCAGAATAAGTCTTTATCTGCTGTATGGCTAAAACATCCATGGTATCTCTGGTGATTTTCACGCTGTCTATCTTGATTTTGCCAATAGATTCAATGGTTTGATAATCATCATCGTCATTACACGAAACCAATACTAAACCAAACAATAATGCGGAAAATCCAATATTTAGAAGCTTTTTCATGTTTTTTTTAAATTTCCTGATTATCAATTTGTATTTAGCAAAAATTATTCCTATTTCAAGTAAAATCAGGAATTAAAATTACCTTTTGATAAGTAAACCACTTTTTTAGTATCAAAAAATTCTCCTTCAAAATATTGTTTCAGGTTGAAAATTTCGCATTTAATTCCGGCAAGTTCTTCTGCAAGATCTCCTCCTTTTAAATATAAAATTCCGTTATGTTTAGGATTAAACTGTTCTTTTTCAAATTTACCTTTCAGCCATCTTAAAAATTCCGGCATCTGGGTTACTGCTCTACTGACTACAAAGTGGAATTTCTCTTTTAATTTTTCTGCTCTTCCGTGGATAGCCGTAACATTTTTCAACCCTACTCCTTCTGCTACAGCATTGACTACACTGATTTTTTTACCAATGGAATCGATCAGGGTAAATTCCGCTTCAGGGAAAAGGATAGCCAAAGGAATTCCAGGAAAACCACCTCCGGTTCCGATATCCAGAACTTTGGTTCCAGGTGCAAATTCCATTACTTTTGCTATTCCCAACGAGTGAAGGATATGTTTTTCATACAACGATTCCATATCTTTTCTGGAAATTACGTTGATCTTTTCATTCCATTCATTGTACAGGGTTTCCAGTTTTGCAAACTGTTCCAACTGAGTTTCGGTAAGATTCGGAAAATATTTTAATAGTAACGATGTAGACATGTGAATTATTATAATCCGCAAAAATAAGTTTTTATTGGCTTTATTCAAATTTTCAGAAAGAGTATCTCAAAAAATAATACAAGTTTCTTTTTAATCTGCTGTTTCTTTTTCAATAGGATTATTACTTTTCTTAAGCAGTCTTCCCAATTCTGCATCTTCATTTCCCTTACCGGCTTTTTTAATCAGACTCATATCCAATTGAGTAGCATATCCATCTTTCAATTGCACTCCCATCTTCCCTGTCTGTCCGTCTATATTGATACTCTCAATATCTTCGGGGCTGAAAATATCATCTTTCAGAAGTTTTCTATATTCCTTGTCAGACATTTTCTTATTGTTTTTAGGAACAAAGCTAAATATGGAGTTTACTTTTTTCACCTGAACCATATTAAAAACATGCTCATTATCGATATCTTTAATCCTTACTACAATCCCTGGAAGGCCATTGAATTTGTAAGGACCATCGCTGATAGGATAATCTTTGGAGAACCATGCTTCCCATTCTCTGCCCTTATATCGGGCAACCGCTTTCTGGCAATTCATTCCATTGATATTTAAAAATTCTTTCTCTACAGACCATTTTGGGACTTCAGAATCTGTAATAACAAGATTGGCCGTTTTGTATTTATCATATAAATTGGCCTCTCTTTTCGAGTAGTCCTTTTCAATGATATAACTTAAGCTTCTGTCATAGTTTTTACTCTTAAAAAGAACTTTAAGGTTTTTATCTGCCTGGTAAACAGAATCTCTTTCATATTTCACTGCATTATAAAAATAAGATGTCTTCCCATCGGAATCCAGATTCATATAATCTGTAACCAAGGAGTCTTTATGATCAATATCAGATTTCATTTTGTACTCATACACAAAACGATAGTTTTGGGCAGATACTGTACAGGCTAATGCCAAAAGTAAAAGTTTATATATTTTTTTCATGGAATTAAGTTTTTAAGGAAATAAATTTTTCCAATACAAATTGTCTCAAAAAAAACACCTTAACTACAAATATAGTGAAACCTTCTAAACCTGATAAAAATCTTTAAACCTGTTCCCTTTTTATTTCTCCCGCAAAACGTTTTATTATATATTTGTTAAAATTCAAAAAAAACATGGATAAACTATCAGATAGAGTAAAAAGACTAGGATACTCACAGACCTTTGTAATGTCTAATAAAGCAAGGGAGATGAAGGCGAATGGAATTGATGTAATCAGCTTAACCCTTGGTGAACCGGATTTTGATGTTCCGGACAATATCAAACAGGCAGCGTTTGATGCCATCAATCAAAATTATAGCCACTACTCTCCTGTTCCGGGATTCCTTGAACTGCGTGAGGCGATTGCATATAAATTAAAAAGAGACAATAACATAGAATACAAACCAGCACAGATTTGTGTTTCCAATGGCGCCAAACAAGCTATTTTAAATGTTTTGGCCGCCATCATCAATGATGGTGATGAAGTTTTACTTCCTGCTCCTTATTGGGTAAGCTATGACGAAATGGTAAGAATGATGGACGGAACTTCTGTAATCCTTCCAACATCTTACGTTAACGATTTCAAAGTAACTGCTGAACAGCTTGAAGAAGCAATTACTGACAAAACAAAGGCTATTCTTTTCAGTTCACCATGTAACCCATCAGGAGGATATTATACCTATGATGAATTAAAATCCATTGCTAAAGTGGTTGCCAAATATCCTCAGGTAACTATTATTTCAGATGAGATCTACGAATTTATCAATTATGAAACAAAAACAACTTCTATCGCTCAGTTTCCGGAAGTCTACGAGCAGACCGCTGTAATCAACGGAATGTCTAAAGCTTTTGCAATGACCGGATGGAGAATCGGATATTCGGCATGCCCGGAGTGGCTGGCTAAAGCCTGTGAAAAAGTACAGGGACAAATGACAAGTGGTGCTAATACTGTTGCCCAGAGAGCTTCTATTACCGCTTTAAAAGCAGATCCATCTGAATACCGATATATGGTTGATGCTTTTAAAAAGAGAAGAGATCTTGTATATGAACTGATTCAGGAGATTCCAGGATTTAAAGTTCTGCTTCCAAAGGCAGCCTTCTATTTCTTCCCGGATATTTCATATTATATTGGAAAAACACTTAACGGAACAGAAATTAAAAATTCTGATGACTTTGCAATGTTCCTGTTAGAAAATGCACATGTAGGTTGTGTCGGAGGTTTCTCTTTCGGAAGTCCGGAATGTATCAGATTCTCTTACGCTGCTTCTGAAGAGGAATTAAGAGAAGCCATGAGGAGAATTAAAGAACTGTTGGAAAAGTTCGGATAACCCTTGCAATAAAATCTCAATTAACGTATAAAAAATAATGAAAAGCCCTGAATTCAGGGCCTTTTATTTAATAACACATCAAAAACAATTATAGATTTTATTTATCGAAATTCATTTGTTCGATAGATGAAACTTTTCTATATTTGCAACAGAAATTTAAATATAAAACAGAAAATTATGTCATTAGTAGGAAAAAAATTCCCGAATTTAACAATCGATGCAATGTCTGAAATGGGTGATGATTTAAGAATCAACATCCTTGAAGAAGCTACAAAAAACCAACAAAAAGTTCTTTTGTTCTGGTACCCTAAAGATTTCACTTTCGTATGTCCTACTGAGCTTCACGCTTTTCAGGAGGCTTTAGGTGAATTCGAAAAAAGAAACACTAAAGTAATCGGTGCATCTTGTGATACTAACGAAGTACATTTCGCATGGCTGAACACTCCAAAAGATAACGGAGGTATTGAAGGAGTAACTTACCCGCTTTTAGCTGATACTCACAGACAATTAGCTAACACTTTAGGTATTGTAGATCAGGATTTCGAATATAACGAAGATGGAGAAGAAATCTTCACCGGTTCTAACGTAACCTACAGAGCAACTTACCTTATCGACGAAACTGGAAAAATTTTCCACGAAGCGGTAAACGATATGCCTCTAGGCAGAAACGTAAAAGAATTCTTAAGATTAATCGACGCTTACACTCACGTTCAAAAACATGGTGAAGTATGTCCTGCAAACTGGGAAGAAGGTAAAGATGCTATGAAAGCTGACAGAACTTCTACTGCAGAATACTTAGCGAAGAACTAATTCAATTTAATAATCTACTAATTTAACAATGTAACAATACGTCATTGTAACAATAGTTTTTTTATTGGTACATTGATATACTATTCAATTGTTACATTGTTAAATTTTAATTCTTAAAATTTAACCTATTATGTACACAGAATTAACCGAAGATACATTACAGAATATAGTAAACGACAACGAAAAAGTAGTTGTTCAATATGGCGCAACATGGTGTGGAAACTGCAGAATCATGAAGCCTAAATTCAAAAAATTAGCTTCTGAGAACGAATCTATTCCTTTCTTATATGTAGATGCTGAAAAACTTCCTGAAAGCAGAAAATTAGCAAAAGTAGACAACTTACCTACATTCGCTATCTTTAAAAATGGTGAATTGGTAAACCAGGTTCAATCTAACCAGACTGAAAGTTTAATTAACCTTTTTAACGAATTAGCATAATGAAATTACCCGTAATCAGACAGTTCTATCAGAATCAAACCCCTGAGAACCTAGAAAAAACACTAGAAGTATTAGAAAGCTTCTGCGAATTCAGAGGAACAAGTGAAGAGGATTTAAATGTTGCAGGAGAGCTTATTACGAACATTTGTGGAGCTTTAGAAGTTCATGCTAATGTACAAAATGGAATGAGCGAAAAAGATGCCTTAAATTCTTTTGCCCAAAAGGTTTTAGGATCGATTGATAAATAATCTTTATCATTCTCCATTCAAACACAAAACAACCGAGGTTTTCCTCAACTCTATACTTCCCTATTCTTTAACAGCTCTTCTACTTTTATCACTGAAACAGAACTTCAGAGGCTTTTCAAATCCTATTGAAGCAGGATTCAGCATTGAACCCGTTAAAGAATATCCAATTAAAATCCCGATGAAATGTCATCAGGATTTTTTGGGCTCTTACCCATCAAACATTAATTTCCCACTAATTTTGCACTAACAGCACAAGTACCGCGACGCAAAAAGTGCCATTTGCAGTAAAAAACATCTGTTGAATCCGTAAATCTGCGAGACAAAAAAAAAAAAAAAAAACAGATCCATACAAATAAAAAATCCTGATGAAAACTCACCAGGACAATTATTTAATGCTAAATAGATATTCAATTAGCTTCTTCTGCTCATCAGAATATTCAGGATATACCAGAATAGAAGCATAATAGAAGCAAAAAGCTGTAACGCCGCTCCTACATACTGATTAGTAGCATAAGCATCCTTCAGTTTACTTGTCTGATATAAAATCGTTGCAGAAGCAAGAATTACCATTCCTACAGAGAACCATAATCCAAGATTAAAACCGAATGCCATTCCTCCGATAATCAATCCGATAGAAATAAATCCACCAATAATGATGATATTTCTTAAAAAGGAAAAATCTCTTTTGGAAGTAAAAGCAACTGCAGAAATCCCCGCAAACATAGCAACTGTTAAAGTAGCTGCCTGGAAGATGATATTAGCACCACCTGCAACATTAGTAGCTATATAAAGCAATGGTAAAAAAATCACCGCCTCCAATACAATATAGAATCCTAAACCAAGGTACTGAGTGGATTGACTTTGTGAAAGCGACCATTTAGAAGCTAAAATAGAAGCCAGCCAGAAAACCCCGATAATTAATAACCAGGTAAATCTTCCGCTAAACATCATCGCAATAATCTCTACGGGTACAGTTTTCAACAAAATAGTCTCAACTCCAATAAATGCAAGAATAGATAATGCAACATGCAAATACGTCTTCTTGTAAAAATTCGCTTTCTCTACGTCTGTAGAATGAGCGACTAAAACATCTGTCATCATAGTTATATTTTTTTTGATTAATAGAAATTTATTTTTCCATTCCGGCAGGCAATACTCCGAGAATCTTTCCATCATCTTCAAATACAGCGCTTATCACTTCTTTTGATTCAGAATCTCCGGCATATTTATATTTAATGTTAGGATGATTCACACCATCCATGGTAACATAATAGCCTACTTTCAGAGGTTCCAGTTTTTTGTTGGCATCAATTCCGTCCTTTACCTTGTTAAGAACATTCTCAGTAACAATTTCTTTTACTTTATCAGAAAGCAGCTCCTTTGCAATTTTATAATCCGAAGAATGCAAAGCTTTGATAAATTTCTGAAAATTATCATTATAAACATTCACTTTATCCTTACTTATAGTAGCAGGCTGTTCTTTCTTTTGGCTGTTCTCAACCTTCAGCCCCGCTACTTTCTGAGCAAACGTCAACTGCGCACCAACAATCGCCAGACCTAAAAATATTTTTTTCATATTATTCATTTTGTTATTAGTGAAATAGGTCATGGAAGATACGAAAATCAGACCACTTCCAAAAATTTCATTGTATCCACATTATCTGCATAGGTATCAAGACCCGGATTCTGCGCTTCACCAAAAGAAATCGAATTTAATCCCAACTCATCTTTCGCTACTATACACTGGATATCCTCCTCGTTTTCAGCAACAAAGCCTTTAACCTCCTCCAACGATTCATATCGGCTGAAATTAATTACAGAAAGCGGACTGAACAATTTATCATCTTCTTTCAGCATCACAAAATTATTATCCCAGAATTTATCCTGATTCAAAAGATAAACCGCTCTGTTGTAATCATAATTATTAGCATATTTATTATGATTGATAATATCCTGGAATCCTATAAAGCTTTCAAATAAGCGATCAATAACAAAATTCTGAGGAATAAAAATTCTTGTCACATTTCTGCACCCTAAACCGAAGTATTGAAAAATATCATTCGCCAAAAGCTGCAGTTCCTCATTGGTTTCATCACCCTTTAAAACAGCGATGGAAGTTCTGTTTTTACGGATAATACTTAAATGATTTTTAAAATAATACTCAAGGTATCTTGCTGTATTATTGCTTCCGGTAGCAATAACTGCATCAAAATTCGCTAATTTTTCTACAAATTCAAACTGCACCTGGCCATCTGAAAACTCATTCCATTTTTTTAATAGGAACGGGATCAAATACCTGTCTTTAGAAGATAACTTAATTACAGGGATGTGATTGCTGAGTACTACAGAAATCACGTCATGAAACCCTACCAAAGGAATATTTCCAGCCAAAATCAGCCCCACTCTCTTTGAAGTTGCAGAGATTGAATAATTTTTAAGCCAGTTTTTAATACTTACCTCAGTAAGAAGATCTGCCCATTGCTGTAAAGCAAATTTCTGATTATCAACCACAAACCACGGATTTTCTATTTGAGATTTCTTTAACAATAACTCAATATTTACATCATCTTCATTGTGATCTTCTGATTTTTTCGCTAAAAACGCTTTTATATAATCACTTAATTTAATAAGTCCTAAAACTTGATTTTCGATATTCATAATTACTTTAAAATTGGGGAATATTTTGTAATTTTGTGCAAATTTAAAAAAAATTAGCGATGGCTATTAAAATAACTGATGAATGCATCAATTGTGGGGCTTGTGAACCGGAATGTCCAAACAATGCAATATATGAAGGAGCTGTAGATTGGAAAGCTTCTGAAGGAACCAGTCTTCAGGGGACTATTACAATGCCTTCAGGACTTACTGTAGATGCTGATGCACCACAGGAACCTGTAAGTGATGATGTTTATTTCATTGTAACAGATAAATGTACGGAATGTAAAGGATTCCATGAGGAGCCACAATGTGCCGCGGTATGTCCGGTAGACTGCTGTGTTCCGGATGAAGATCACGTAGAATCTGAAGAAACTTTGCTTAATAAGAAAGCTTTCTTACACGGCGAATAAAAAAAATTCCGTCTCATCATGTGTGAGGCGGCTTTTTTTAACCTAAATCCAATAAAACCAAAAATTCAGCTAAAGGACTCCATTTCCTGAAGCAACCAAAAAATAAAAATATGAACAAAAAGCACAACTTCAGCGCAGGGCCATGTATCTTACCACAGGAAGTGTTCGAAAAATCGGCACAGGCAATCTTAGATTTTAACGGTATTGGATTATCTCTTCTTGAAATATCGCACAGAAGCAAGGATTTCGTTGCTGTAATGGACGAAGCACGTGCAATTGTAAAAAGATTAATGAACCTTGGTGACGATTATGAGGTTCTTTATTTAGGAAGTGGCGCAAGCATGCAGTTTGCCATGGTTCCTTATAACCTGATGAAAGCAGACGGAAAAGCGGCTTACCTGGACACAGGAACATGGGCAGCCGGAGCCATCAAAGAAGCCAAAAAATTAGGAACAGTAGATGTATTGGGTTCTTCAAAAGAAGAAAACTATTCTTTTATTCCTAAAGGTTATACAGTAGGTTCAGAATACGATTATTTCCACTGTACTTCCAATAACACCATTTATGGAACTCAGATGAAATCTTTCCCTGAAGTAGACACTCTGATGGTATGCGATATGAGTTCTGATATTTTCTCAAGACAGCTGGATTTTTCTAAATTTGATTTAATCTATGCAGGGGCTCAGAAAAATATGGGACCTGCAGGTGTTACTTTAGTAGTGATCAAAAAAGAAATTCTTGGCAAAACAGGAAGAGAAAATATGCTGTCTATGCTGGACTATTCTCAGCATATCTCCAAAGAATCTATGTATAATACTCCACCGGTATTCCCTATCTACGCTTCTTTACTTACGCTTCAGTATCTTGAAAATAATGGCGGAATTGCTGCTGCAGAACAAAGAAACGAGGCTAAAGCAAAGCTTTTATATGATGAAATCGACAGCAACCCATTATTTGAAACGTTCTGCGTAAAAGAAGACCGTTCGTTAATGAATGTTTCTTTCAAGCTTACAGATGAAAGCAAGAAAGAAGAATTTGACAATGCATGGAAAGCAGCAGGAATCAGTGGATTAAACGGACACAGAAGCCTTGGCGGATACAGAGCCAGCTTATACAATGCCTTACCTATTGAAAGCGTCCAGGTATTGGTGGATGTAATGAAATCTATCAAATAATTTAAGCATAAAGAAATTCAAAGATTGAAAGATTTAGAAGCGACAAATTTAAATTTCTTAATTTGCGCCTAGTTTTAAAATTTTGAAAGATCTAAATTTTTCAATCTTTAAATCCAATAACACATGAAAGTTTTAGCAAACGATGGAATCTCAAAAGCAGGAGAACGGGCTTTAAAAGACGCCGGAATTAATATTCTGGACAATAGAGTGGCTCAGGATCACGTTATTAATTTTATCAACGATAATAATGTAGATGTTCTTCTTGTAAGGAGTGCAACAAAAGTAAGACAGGATCTGATTGATGCTTGCCCGGGGCTTAAAGTTATAGGCAGAGGCGGTATCGGAATGGATAACATAGACGTTGAATATGCAAAAAGTAAGGGAATTAAAATCATCAATACCCCAACAGCATCTTCAAAATCCGTTGCGGAACTGGTTTTCGGGCACTTTATTTCATTGGCAAGATTCCTTCACGAATCAAACAGACTAATGCCTTTGGAAGGGGAAACTCATTTCAACGCCATGAAAAAGTCATTCAGTAATGCGTATGAACTTTCAGGAAAAACATTAGGAGTAATTGGCTTTGGAAGCATTGGCCAGGAAGTTGTAAAAATAGGAATTGCCTTAGGAATGAAAATACAGGTGCTGACAAGAAGCCCGAAAACAGAAGTCCTGACCCTGAACTTCTTTGACGGACAGTCGGTGAATTTTGAAATCACTTCCACCAATGACATGGACGCTTTCCTTAAAGAAGCAGATTTCATCAGTATCAATACTCCGAGAACGAATGAATACATTATAGACACTCCACAGTTTGAGAAAATGAAGGATGGCGTCTATATTGTAAATACTGCAAGAGGCGGTGTGATGAATGAAGTAACACTGATTGATTTTATTGATTCCGGAAAAGTAGCGGGAGCAGCATTGGATGTATTTGAAAGCGAACCCAATCCTGAACTTCCTTTACTGATGAATCCGGCATTATCACTTTCTCCTCATGTAGGCGGAAATACGGTAGATGCGCAAGAGAAAATCGGTATCGAACTTGCAGAACAAATTATTAAGCTACAAAAAGAAACTATAAGATAAATATGCCTGTTTTTAAACCTTTCCGTGGAATAAGACCTCACAGAGATTTTGAGGATACTTTCCCTACCCATCCACTGGATAATTTTACCCAGGAAGAAATAGCAGAAAAAGCACAAGTTGAAAATACTTACATCAACATGATAAAACCATATGTTGTAAGTAAATCTAAAGATGTTGACCGGAACCTGAGAAAGATCCGTTCCACATTTGAAGAACTTCTGGACGAAAAGAAACTCGTTCAGGATAATTCTGCCTATTATCTTTACGAACAAATATATCCTAACAAGCAAATTTTTAGAGGGCTTCTAGGTCTGGCAAGTATTGAAGATTTCTGGAACGGAAAAATCAAAAGGCACGAAAGTACCATTCCCCAGAAAAAAGAAAAACTGGCTCATTACCTTGAAAAAGTAAATCTTCAGGCTGAACCGGTACTTCTTACCTACCCTGCCAACTCGAAAATTGAGTTGCTGATGAATCATGAGGAAAAGAATGTTCCGATTTTCAATCATGTAGATACCATTGGAATCAGACATAAGATCTGGAGAATAGATAACCGTCTGAAGCTTCAGCAGTTTAAAGAAGTAATCGACCAGATTGATTCCTTCTATATTGCTGACGGACACCACAGAATTGGTTCTACTGCATTAAATGCAAAGAAACATAAGGAGAAAAACAAAAGGCACAACGGTACAGAGCTTTATAACTTTGTGTATAGCTTTATCGTTTCCAATCAATCAATTAAGATTCATGATTACAACAGAATTCTTCATGATCTGAACGGCCTTTCCAGCGAACAGTTCTTAAAAGAACTTGATCAGTATTTCCTGATTCACGAAAAAGGTCAGACCCCTTATTTCCCTTCTCAGAAATTCCACATCTCCATGTATCTGGATGGTAAATTTTATTCCCTTCATGTGAAACACGACCTTCGTTCCAAGGAAATGTCTCTGGAAAACCTTGATCACCACTTGTTGGACAAATACATTTTCAAAGGTATTCTAAAAATAGAAGATCCGGACAGTTCTGATTTGATCTCTTATGTAAAAGGAACATCCAACATCAATGGAATCAATATCTTAAAAGAAAAGATAGATGAAAAAGAAGGAGTTGCAGGCTTTGGTATTTATCCTGTAAGTTTTAATGACATGATTAAAATTTCAGACTTAAAATTAAGTATGCCTCCAAAATGTACATTCATTGAGCCAAAATTGATTACAGCACTGTTAATGTACGATATGAAACCTTAATAAATTCCTATTTTTTTCCTACTTTTATCATTGGAAAAAGAAAGGTAAATAAAAAATGAAAAAAATATTCATTATACTTCCACTCTTTTTGAGTGGATTTTTATTTTCTCAAAAAAAAGTCCAGAAAAAGCCTGCCGGCAGAACAGCAATTCCTGTAAAATTAAATTACCATGATGAATTCAAAAAGATCTCAGATGAGATCATGACCAACGGCAGAGCTTATGAAAATCTTGGAGAACTCACAAAAGGTATAGGACCACGTTTCAGTGCAACCCCCGGGTACACAAAAGCAGTAGAATGGGCTGAAAAAAAGTTCAAGGAAATTGGCATTAATATGATCTGGAGACAGGAAGCCAAAGCTCCAATCTGGATCAGAGGGAAAGAGTCTTTACAGATAAAAGCAGAAAATGGTGAATGGAAAAGCCTCAGAATGCTTTCTTTCGGAAACTCTGAAGGAACCGGAGGAAAAGATCTGACAGGTGAAATTGTTTTAATCAATTCCACTTCAGAGCTTAATGCAATGTCAATAGGCCAGCTAAAAGACAAAATAGTCTTCGTAAATGTTCCTATGGACCCGAAAATCATCAACACCAGTGATTCTTATTTACAGACCGCTAAATCAAAATTAATTTCTGCTTCCGTTATTGCTAAAACCGGTGCAAAAGCTTTAATCATAAGATCACTAACAACAGCTAGCGATGATACGCCGCATGCCAAAATGATTTACTACGAACCAGATGATAAAGTTAAAATTCCAGCTTTATCAATAGGCGTAAGATCAGCAGATGAACTTGAAAAAACATTAAAAAAGCAAAAAGTAACGGCTAAAATCAACATGACTGCCGAATCAAAAGGCAATACAACCAATCCTAATATTATAGCTGAAATTCATGGCAATAAAGATTCCAAAGTAATTGTTCTGGGAGCACAGCTTGATTCATGGGATATTGGAGAAGGAGCAATTGATGATGGAACAGGAGTCGCTCAGTGTATCGAAGTATTAAGAACACTGAAGGCACTCGGATATGAAAATAATCACACCATTCGCGTAGTCCTGTATGCCAACAGTGAAAACGGAGGGCAAGGCCGCGAAATGTATGCAGCTTATGTGAAAAAGAAAGATGAAAAACACATCTTTGCACTGGGGACAGATGCAGGAGGCTATTCTCCGCGAGGATTTTCTTTGGATATGTCTCCCCAGAGAAGAAGATTAGTTTCTCCCTGGAAAGAATATTTTCTTCCTTATGGCATTTATGATTTCGATCAGACAGATGCTATTCAGGACATTTCTCCTTTAAAAAAACTGGATATTCCTTTAGCTGAACTTGTGGTAGACACCCAAAGATATTTCGATTATCATCATTCCGAACAGGATACTTTTGATAAAGTAAACAAAAGAGAACTTCTTCTCGGAGCGGTTGCCATAACACAAATGATTTTTATGGTTGATAAAAACTGGTAATATGAAAAAGACAATCACAATCTCATTATTAACTTTAGGAACAGCCTTCATATCAGCCCAGGCTAAAGAAGATTCCATACAATTCAATAAAATTTCCACTGAAATTTTAAATAACGGAAAAGGATATGAAGAACTTCGGGAACTCACTAAAAATATCGGTCACCGGTTAAGTGGTTCAGAAGCCTATGAAAAATCTGTGCAATGGGCAGCACAAAAACTTCGTGATGCCGGAGCAGATAAAGTATGGCTTCAGGAAGTGATGATCCCGGTTTGGGTAAGAGGAAAAGAATCCCTATACATCAAAACCTCCGGCGGAAGCTGGAAAAGTCTTAAAATGCTTTCTCTTGGGAACTCCGAAGGAACAGCCGGAAAAGATGTTTCAGGGGATATCATCATGGTTAAATCCCTGGAAGAATATGATAAACTCCCTGCTGAAAAGGTAAAAGATAAGATTGTTTTCTTTAATTATCCTTTTAATCAGGGAAATGTACAGACTTTTATTTCCTATAGAGAGTCAGGAGCCTACAGACGCACCGCAGCTTCTTTAACCGCAAAGAAAGGTGGAAAATTTGCAATCATCAGATCTCTTTCTTCAGCTTTTGACGATATTCCGCATACAGGAAACATGCGATATGAAGAGAATATTGTCAAAATTCCGGCTGTTACTATCGGAAATACGACAGCAGATGAACTCGAGGCTTTATTAAAAAATCAGAACGTCACTGCAAAACTCAATTCCAATTGTGGTATGAAGGAGGAAAAGCTATCCCATTCAGTTATTGGTGAAATTACGGGTAAAAAAGATCAAAATGTAATCGTAGTAGGTGGGCATCTTGATTCCTGGGATGTAGGTGAAGGCGCCCATGATGACGGCTCCGGAATTGTTCAGAGCATTGAAGTCTTGAGAACATTCAAAAAATTAGGAATACAGAATAACCATACCATCAGAGCGGTCTGTTTTGCTAACGAAGAAAACGGAACCAAAGGCGGAAAGCAATACGGAAAAACAGCAAAGGATAACCATGAAAAGCATCTCTTTGCCATAGAATCTGATGCAGGAGGCTTTTCTCCCCGCGGAATTTCTCTGGAAATGGATGACGCGAAAAGAAATCAGATCAAAAGCTGGGTAAATCTGTTTTTACCTTATGGCGTTTATAATTTCGAAGGAAAATATTCAGGTTCAGATGTCGCTCCTCTCCATGAAATGGGTGTTCCTACAGCAGAACTCGTTCCGGAGCCACAAAGGTATTTTGATATTCACCATACAGCAGAAGATACTTTTGAAAAAGTCAACCGCAGAGAATTACTTCTCGGTTCAACGGTGATGACACAACTTATTTATATGATTGATAAAAATTGGTAACAATGAAAAAGATATTAGGAACCTCATTATTGTTTTTAGGATTGGCAGTTTTTGGCCAGGCCAAAGAAGACTCAATACAATTTAGCAAGATCTCCCTTGAAGTTTTAAATAACGGAAAAGGATACAGTGATCTTCGCGAACTCACTAAAAATATTGGCCACCGTTTAAGCGGATCTGAAGCTTATGAAAAATCTGTACAATGGGCCGCACAAAAACTTCGTGAAGCAGGAGCAGATAAAGTATGGCTTCAGGAAGTGATGATCCCGGTTTGGGTGAGAGGAAAAGAATCCCTACACATTAAAACCTCCGGCGGAGGCTGGAAAAGTCTTAAAATGCTTTCTCTCGGGAACTCCGAAGGAACAGGTGGAAAAGATATTTCAGGAGAAATTATCATGGTGAAATCTATGGATGAATACAATAATCTTACACCGGAACAGGTAAAAGATAAAATACTGTTCTTCAATTACGCTTTCAAACAATCATTCATAGAAACTTTTAAAGGTTATGGTGATGCAGCCAAGTACAGAACAACAGCAGCATCTTTAGCCGCTAAAAAAGGAGGAAAATTTGCCATCATCCGTTCTCTTTCCTCAGCTTTCGACGATGTTCCTCATACAGGAGCCATGCGTTATGAAGAAAACGTTTCTAAAATACCCGCTGTAGCTGTCGGAAGTACTACTGCAGACGAGTTGGAAACTTTATTAAAGAGTCAGAAAATTACAGCAAAACTGAACTCCAATTGTGGAATGAAAGGTGAGAAACTCTCCCACTCCGTGATTGGTGAAATTACAGGTAAAAAAGACCAAAGTGTAATTGTAGTAGGTGGTCATCTTGATTCCTGGGATGTAGGAGAAGGCGCTCATGATGATGGAGCCGGAATTGTTCAGAGCATTGAAGTTCTGAGAACATTCAAAAAATTGGGAATACAGAATAACCATACGATCAGAGTTGTTTGCTTTGCCAATGAAGAAAATGGGGTAAAAGGTGGTATTCAATATGGAAAAACAGTAAAAGAAAAGAATGAAAAACATCTTTTTGCCATAGAATCCGATGCCGGAGGTTTTGCTCCGAGAGGGATCGCACTGGATATGGATGATACCAAAAGAAAACAGATCCAAGGCTGGTCCAAACTATTCCTGCCTTATGGAGTGTATAATTTCGAAGAAAAGTTTTCCGGAACAGACCTCTACCCGCTTCATGATATGGGAATTCCCGCAGCTGAGCTGATGCCCGATTCTCAGCGTTACTTTGATATTCACCACACAGAAGAAGACACTTTTGAAAAAGTTAATAGAAGAGAGCTTTTATTAGGCGCTGTAGCTATGACCCATATTATTTATATGATTGATAAGAACTGGTAATGAAATACTAGCTTGATATAAATTAACTCCCCATTAAATTCTATAAGATTTGATGGGGGTTTCTTTTATTACTTTAAAAACATAAATCTCAGAAATGATTATGTAAGAAGAGGACACTGAATAGATTTTAGAAAGTTTTCGCTTTAAAAATTTAATGGTGCTTTGTTATTCCTTAGAAATCCAAATAAAGCTTTTAAAAATTATGGTCTGGATTTTTACGGGATGACAAACTAAATATTATTTAATGTAAGGGTCTAGCCACAGAAAGTATTTATTTTGTGCTTAATTTGATGTAGAAAATAATTCCAGGAATCTCTTATTCCACCTAATTCCCAATTGACATCAAACTTTCTTCCTTTTACTACATAATTAGGAAGCGAAATTTTTGAATGAAACATAGGTGGTTCTTTTTTCACTATAGCAAAATAATCAGGTTCAAAATTCGATTTCCTGTAATATTGAATTTCAATTACAGTTTCTTTTCGGCCCGCTTTGAAGATATATAATGTAATATCATAAAGATCATGATACTCATTGGTTAAAATTTCAATTACTGAATCTAATCCTAGTACATCTTTATGTTTATTTATTTTATTCCGGGCTTTCCTTTGTTCAAAAAATTTTGGCCTTTCAAACTCATTGAAATCAGACACTATAAAAACAAAATCAGGAGATATCTTATTCCAACAATTCATCTTTGCCAATCGTTGAAGATTAACAATACAAATCTCAATATTATCTTTTAAGCTATCTTTGTTCACTTTTCCAAAATTAAACTTTTTTACAATTATCCCAGTGACGAGGCCTAAAAACTGTGCTCTAAAAATTCAATAGAAACAGATTTTAATCCGTTCATATTTTATACATTAAATTTCATTGACTTTAGCTAAAACCTAGATCTAAGAATTTTACATTCAAAATCTATTTTTTCTTTGTTTAAGGAAATAAACAATATAAAACATTGAAGAACAACAAAATAAAACAAAATAATTCCAACTGTTAATCGTAGAATTATCACTTTGGCATGAAATTGGCATGTCCTTTTGTGAGAAAAAATTAAAAAAACACTAAGGATGAGAAAAAAGGTTTTCTGTGGATTTTCAGTTTTCCACTGATTCAAAGTTCATATCTTATGAATCCTTTTTTTTCTACGATGCCGTAAAAGATACGGGAACGTGATGAATTAGCCCTCTGGCCGATTTTTCACAGCAGAGTTATGCGCCGTATCTAACTGGTATCAACAATAAACCCGTGAGTCATTTATTGATTCAAAAATGATTATTAAACCCGGACTTTAAAGCCCGGTATCATAATATTGAATAAAACGGCAAAGTCATCGCGAACCTTAGCCCAGTAAAGAAATATGCCTTTCTTTTTACCGTGATGATTTATACCTGATTTATTCTCAATTAATTAAAGTATAACCCTTAAAATGTTAGTAATGATGAGAGCCTTTTTTGAAATGATTTTTAAGAGAAATGAAGACGCTGCAAAAATGCATATCTGGAGCCTGTTATTGGTTTTAAGTTTTGCTGCCTTTTCTGTACTGGTATACAGTTCAAAACCAAGTTTAAACAGCTTAATAGTATATCTGACCGCCTTTGCCGCTTATATCGGCTTTGGTCTTGTATTCATTAGTTCCCTTGCGGGGACAGGAATGAATAAAAGATCCGGTAGAAACATATAACTTTTATTTCACTCTTTTACTGAAAAACCGCCCTTCTGGGGCGGTTTTTTCTATACAGTTTTATAAGTTATTCTTTAAAGATATCTTTCATCATCTTCTCAAGGAACTGAGTAGTTTCCTCTTCAACCATTTTTTCAGATTTTGCTACTAATTCTGCATGAAAGGGCTGGCAGCATGCCTTGATTCCAAATCCGTCATCTGTTTTTACAAATTCCGGATGTAAGTTATGTTCTTTACAAACTTCAGCCTCTATTTCCTGTTTTATTAAATCGTAATTAAGATCAAACATATTTTTTATTTTTATTCATTGGTGAGGGATAAAGATAGGAATAATTTACTTTCATAGAAAACCCGTATTTCCACAGTATTTCATTTCATACAGATCTAGGAATCAGCCTTTAAATACATTTTCTTTTTAAGGTTCACACTCATTACAACTCCGCCTCTCTTTATTTTCATATCAATAGCAGTAACATCCTTTTCTACCCTGTTCAGAAAATAATGACAAACGCCTTCTTTGTCAAGATTATCAAGGTTTATATTATTAATACTAATGATAGAATCTCCTACCATTAAAGGGAAATTTTCTTCCTGTAATACATAGACAACAGTAGGTTTAGAGTCTATAAAACGATACCCAAAACCAAAGGATTCCAATTTGTAAGAAGCTTCTTTAATTTGCTTCATATAAATCTTACGGCCTTCCCAATCCAGAACAAATACAAAGTTTTTTAAAAAATCATTTCCTATTAAGTTTGAACTCCCTGTTGCTACCATTGCCTTGTTAAACGTTTTATTTCCCACAGCGATATTAGAAGCCTTAAAAATATATCCGGACACAGGATTTCCAGCCCCAAACGCCCCTACAGAACTGTTTCCGTAAACATCTATTTTCTCTGTTACTTTTTTGGAATTGTAATTATTATTGGTAATTTTTATATTTCCTGAAGATCCGGTATCAAATGTGAAATTTATTTTCTGATCAAGAATACTGGCTTTTATAATAGGTGTTTTCTGATCTTTTACATCAAAAGGAATTATAATATCATAACCTGTAAGATCAAATCTTGAAAGATCCCGAGTTGCTTCCAATGAATTTTCATCATAGTTTATCCTCCAGAAAAGTTTAGCCATCTGATTAGAACCAAGAATTCCATCCACTTTAAAGCATTCGAATTCAGTTGCCGTAAGATCCATTACCATGACTCCAATATTTTTAAAAACCAGCTGGTCTACAATCATTTCAGGTAATACCGTAAATATCTGATCCTGCTTATTTTTCTGCGAATCTTTCACACTGCTTTTATATTTCTTCTCAAGACCCAGATCTGTATAAACTGCCGTAGAAATAACAGTTGGAGCTCCGGTATCTAAAAGAAAATTATATATTTTTCCATTAATGCTTACTTTTACAAAAGGTAAATCTGTGGAATATTTTAAATTGATTTTTTCAACTGTCGATTTTAGCTGAACATCACCATTCTCAAAGAACTTCTTCCCTTGGGCAATAAGACTAAGATTGGAAAATATAAAAAGAGTATAGAAGATTTTTTTCATGAAACAGTTTTTACTAAAGTAGTCATTTTCAGAGTGCAGACAAAACCATCTCATTAATATAAACAAAAAAGCCGCCCTTTTCGGGGCGGCTCTCATATCTTTAAAGATTCAATTATTTTACTTTTACAAGCTCAACATCGAAAACTAACCAAGAGTTTGGCGGAATAACTCCTCCTGCCCCTCTTTCTCCATAAGCCATTGCTGGCGGGATCAATAAAGTAGCAGTTTCACCTTCTTTCAATAATAGGATTCCTTCATCCCATCCTTTGATTACTCTCCCCATTCCGATTGGAATATCAATAGGTTCGTTTCTCTTAAATGAAGAATCGAATTCAGTTCCGTCTACTAATTTTCCTGCATAGTGTACAGAAACGTTATCACCTACCTTTGGTGCTTTACCATCGGCAGTTTTAGTGATTTTATAGTAAAGACCTGATTCAGTTTTTTGCATTCCGGCTTTTAGGTTTTCAACTAATTTTTCCTGGTTTGCTTTGAACTCTTCTTCTTTTTTCTTTTTTTCCGCTTCTTCTTTAGCAATGAAAGCTTTGTTATTTTCTGCGATTTTAGCCTTTCCCTCGTTGAAAGTTTTAGCTGCATCGTAATTTTTATACTCGTCACCTTTACCGAAGATAGAAACTTTTTCTAAAACGATATCTGTTTTAGGCTTATCCTGAGCTCCTTTTTCAACATTAGCAATAGTGTCAATTACATCATTACCTTTTACCACTTTTCCGAAGATCGTGTGTCTTCCGTCTAACCAAGGAGTAGCTACTTCAGTGATGAAAAACTGAGAACCGTTTGTATTTGGCCCTGAGTTCGCCATAGAAAGAATACCTTTTCCTGTATGTTTAAGATCGTTTCTTTCATCTTCAAATTTATATCCAGGATCTCCCATCCCTGTTCCCTGAGGATCACCTCCCTGGATCATGAAATCTTTGATTACTCTGTGGAAAATAGTTCCGTCATAATAAGGAACTCCCTTAGCCTTAGCTTTGTTGTCGATTTTCCCTTCTGCAAGACCGATAAAGTTGGCTACAGTTACTGGTGCTTTCTTGTCCTCAAACTTCACAATCAGGTTACCTTTTGTAGTTTGAAGATTGGCATAAAGCCCGTCATTAAGACCTTCGTAAGTTTCTTTGTCTACGTTCATTTTTTTATAAATTGGGGTACAACTCATCAGCGAAACACTTGCCGCTGCCAGAATTATATTCTTGTTAAACAATTTCATGTATTATAAAGCTTTTAATTTTATGATTAATGGTATATCGTTGTCTATTTTCTTTTCGTCTCCAAAAGTTCCATAAGCCAAAGAAGACGGCACCAAAAGCGTCACTTCCTCTCCATCATGTATAAAACGCAAAGCATTTTCCACCGCTTTCAGTTCATCAAAATGCCCGAATTTGGCATCTCTTCTTTCAAAAGGCTGATCATAAATTTTGGTCTCATCAAAATCATACAGTTCATAAGAATAGGAAATCAGAGTATTATCTGCTCTTCTTTCTCTATAATCAAAACCATCAACCGTTACCCAATAATTAAGCTGTGTAGGATAAAATTTTATCGTTTGTCCACTAATCCAATCCTGAATATGTCCTCTTTCAATGGTATTCAGATTTTTCATTCTGTTCTTAGAAACATCCAGATCTTTCTGGCTCAAAACACCTCCTACCGGAGGATGTGCCGTCTGTACATTTCTATTACAGCTCAACAGGCTTATGGCTGATATGAAGAGTATTTTTTTCATAAACTTTTGCGAAAATACACATTTTGTGAATCAATTACAAAAGCTTTAAACCATTAATGTAAATTATATAAAAACCTCCATTGCTATTTATGATTAAAATCCAATCACAAAAGATACAAAAGTTTTTAGACACTTAAGTCTTATAAATTAAAAGTATAACGTGGGCAAGAGCACTTAAGTTTAAAAAATGAAAGATTTCTTTGGTTGGGCCAGATCTCACTCAATTTATGAGCAGTGATTACATATAAACATCTGTGCAAATCTACGTCATCTGTGGTTAAAATCTACCTACATATACTCCAGTTTCTTAATTTGTGTGAATTAAATCTATAGAATAATAAAAAAAGCCGGGTGATTCCCGGCTTATTATAATGTATTTAAATACTTTTAAACTGTTTCAAGAGCATGGTCTACAACCACTCTCCATCCGAATGGATCTTCAGCAAGATTATTTTGAAGGTCTACTAAATCTTTCTTAAGGATCGCTGCATAGCTTTCTTCATCTGATAATCTTGGAAGTGCTAATTTTTCACCCTCATATCCTAAAGCCTGGAATTGAGTGGTTACCACTGCTGTACCTACTCCCCATACTTCTTTAAGCTCTCCGTTTTTCAAAGCTTCAATGACGGTTTTTACCGGGATTGGCTCAACTTTAACTTCGATTCCTCTTTTCTTAGCTAATTGAAGGAAGCTGTCTCTTGTAACTCCGTCAAGGATTTTCTCAGATGTAGGTGGTGTATAGATTGTATCGTTGATTCTAACAAATACATTCATAGTACCACTTTCTTCGAAATACTCATGCGTTGCATCATCAGTCCAGATGATTTGCTCATAACCTTCTTCAATAGCTAATTGAGTTGGATAGAAAGAAGCGGCATAGTTCCCCGCTGCTTTAGCAGAACCTACTCCACCGTTTGCTGCTCTTGAATAGTGATCAGAAATTTTTACAGAAACCGGTTCTGAATAATAGCTCTTTGCTGGTGTTGCTACGATAGCAAACATATATTTTTCAGAAACTCTTGCTTTCAAAGCTTCCTCTGTTGCGAAAATTAATGGTCTGATATACAAAGACATACCTTCTCCCTGAGGGATCCAGTCTCTGTCGATATCTACTAATGCTTTTAATCCGTCTAAAAACATTTCCTCAGTCACCTCAGGCATAGCAAGACGCTTCGCTGACTTGTTGATACGTTCAAAATTCTTTTCAGGCCTGAAAAGGAAAACCTGTCCATCTTTGTCTTTATAGGCTTTCATACCTTCAAAACAAGCTTGTCCATAGTTTACGCCCATCATGGCAGGTGTAAATGGTATTGGACCGTAAGGAACTAGTTTCACATCACCCCATTTTCCATTTTCATACTCACATATAATCATATGATCTATAAAGGTACCACCAAATGAAAAATTGTTAGGGTCAAATGTAGAAATTCTGGAGTTTTCAGTTTTTTGAATTATCATTTTTTAAAATTTTTACGATGTTCTACAAATTTAACATAATTTTCTAAATATAAAAATTTTAGAGTAAATTTGACAAAAAATTAGCTTGAAAAGAGAAATTAAGACAACAAACGACGGAAGTAAAACACTGTTTATCAATGATTTAAATGAAAATTATCATTCTCATCATGGTGCTCTTCAGGAAGCAGAACATGTGTTTATTAAAAATGGATTAAACTTAATAAATAATTGCGAAATTAATATTTTAGAACTAGGTTTTGGAACAGGTTTGAATGTTTTAGTGACAATTAATGAATATTTAAAAACTGACAAAAATCATGTCATTAATTATTTTTCGCTCGAAAAATATCCCATAAATGAATCTGAAGTTAATGATTTAGCCTACTTTGAACTTTTTGATAACCCTGAGTTTAAAAATATTTATCAGAAAATTCATCTGGCAGATTGGGAAAAGTCAGTAGAAATCATTAGTGGATTCAACCTTAAAAAGATAGAATGTGACTTTTTTGATCTGAAGAACATTAATCTGCCTGAAATCAACCTTGTTTATTTCGACTGTTTCGGAGCAAGAGTACAGCCGGATCTTTGGGAAAAACCACTTTTCGAGTTAGTAGCTGACAAAATGGCCATTAACGGATTATTAACAACCTACTCTTCTAAAGGAAGTGTGAGGCGAATCCTTCAGGAGCTGAACTTTCAGGTCGAGAAGAAACAAGGACCTCCAGGGAAAAGGGAAATGATTAATGCAATCAAGCTTTAATCAAGTAAAAATGCATACCAGTGAAATTACATTTTCATCCTTTCATCAATATATGCCTCATAAAAATTCCTTACCTTAGCTATACAAAATATTATACATTATATATATGATAGACAAGATCAACATTAGAGTGTATGGCTGTGCAGTAAAAGATAAGAAAGTACTCACTTTATTTGAAGAATATGCCGGCGAACCTTTAGTGAAATTTCCGGGTGGCGGATTGGAATATGGTGAAGGAACATTAGAATGTCTCCATCGTGAATTTGATGAAGAACTGAATGTGAAAGTAGATATTGTAGAACACTTCTATACTCAGGAAAACTTTCTTGTTTCCCGTTTCAGAGAAAACGAACAGCTTCTTACCATATATTATATTGTAAACATTGTGGACGAGAACGAATTCCTTATTATGGATCCTTGTATTGAAAAAACGGAATGGATGGATATTGACAGGCCTGATAACCCTTTCCCCCTTCCTATTGATAAAATCGTATTTGATAAATTAAAAGAAAAATTCCTGTAAGTGAGCTTACAGGAATTTTTTATATTATTATTTCTTTACTTTAAAATCAGTTGCACCCGGATAAGGTTTCAGATATCCTGAATTCCAGTTAGACTGCAGTAATGACTCTACAAATTCGTCTGTTCTGTTTTTATGGGGATCATATCGCTCTTTTAAATCAATATCAGCCATTTTCCCTTTCAGGTTCCACCAAAAGGCACTAAACCCGCCTCGCATCTCTTTAATGATTTCGTATACATTTTTACCGGTTGCTCTATTCATCAACTTTGCAAAAACCTGCCCTTCGGTAGTGGTAAGATCTCTCAACTGTTTTTCATATTGATCGGCAAGCATATTTTGTCTTTCTCTTACAAACTTTCTCTTGGCTTTATTATCCATATCATTCATGTCTACCTGAATGTCTCTGTACTGCTGCAAAGCGGTTACAAATAGCGGATATACTCTGTATAACTTCTTATTTAAGAAATAGTAGTAATTCTTATCCAACTGATTATTAAACCTCGGCTTATTAACCAAAACCAATTCATCCATTACTACCACAGGCTCTCCGTTCACTTCATAGATCTTGACTTTCTGCTGCTCGTCGTAATAATATTTATTACCAAATTCATCTACTTTCAAAGATTCAGCGGGGTATTGATTCAGTGGTTTTGCCACCACAGTATCGTTCTGTCCAAAAACACTGACTCCAAAAAAGAACATAAAAAGACAGACAATCTTACTAAAATTCATTATTTTTACACTTATAATAACAAAAATTAAACGCAAAAATCATTCCTTTTTATGAAATTTGAAAAGAAATCTTTAAAATTTTTAGAGAAATATTTAAACACTTCATCTCCAACAGGTTACGAACACAAGGGACAAGAGGTTTGGATGGACTATATCAGACCTTATGTAGACAAGATTGAAGTGGATCATTACGGAACATGCTATGGAATCATTAATCCTGAGGCTGAATTTAAAGTAGTGATTGAAGCTCATGCGGATGAAATCTCGTGGTATGTTAATTATATCACAGATGACGGACTGATTTATGTAATCAGAAACGGAGGCTCAGATCAGACGATCGCTCCATCAAAAGTAGTACACATTCACGGAGAAAACGGGATTGTAAAAGGTGTTTTCGGATGGCCGGCTATCCATACGAGAACAAACCAGAATGAACCCACTCCAAAAATTGAAAATATCTTCATCGACTGTGGAGCTACTTCTAAAAAAGAAGTGGAAGACATGGGAATTTTTGTTGGATGCATGATTACCTACCCCGATGAGTTCTTCGAAATGAATGACAGGTATTTTGTCTGCAGAGCTCTTGACAACAGAATCGGAGGTTTCATGATTGCTGAAGTGGCAAGGCTTTTAAAAGAAAATAAAAAAACGATCCCATTCGGTCTTTATATCACCAATTCCGTACAGGAAGAGGTTGGTTTATACGGCGCTGATATGATTGCCGACACCATTAAACCTAATATTGCCATTGTAACTGATGTAACGCACGATACCACTACTCCAATGATCGAAAAGAAAAAAGAAGGAGATCAGAAATGTGGTGCAGGACCGGTAGTATTCTTTGCTCCAAGTGTTCACCATACCATCAGAGAACTGATTATTGACACAGCAAAAACAAAGAAAATTCCTTATCAGAGAGCAGCAGCCAGCAGAGCTACAGGGACAGATACTGATGCTTTTGCACATTCCAACGGCGGTGTACCAAGTGCATTAATTTCTTTACCTTTGCGTTATATGCATACAACGGTAGAAATGGTATCTAAAGAAGACGTAGGAAATGTTATTAAGCTGATCTACGAAACAATTCTGAAGATTAAACCGGAAATGAAGCTGAAGTATCATTAAGATGAAAGTTTTCTTTTATCATTTAATCCGAAAACCAACTTTTATATCAGTTTTAACTGCTCTTTTTTTTCTTTATGTAGCTTTTTTAACTGTATATAAATTATTTGATCCGCCCAAAATAGGATCACCATACAACATGATTCTTGAAATGTTATTCATTGTCAGCTTCGTGCCTTTAGGATTATTTATAATTGATAGATTGTTGGTCATTAAAATTAATCACATCAAATTGACTATCATAGAAACAATGATATTTGGAAGTATTTTCCTGTATCATATTCTGGTTGATAATCCATTTTAAGAGAGAGAAATCTAAGTAAAAGTATAAAAAGTAAAAATGAAAACGAAGCTTATTGCTCCATCCCTTTTATCTGCAGACTTTGGGAACCTGCAAAGAGATATTGAAATGCTGAACAACTCTCAGGCCGACTGGTTCCATATTGACGTTATGGATGGTAGATTTGTTCCTAACATTTCATTTGGTTTTCCGGTGATGAAAACCGTTCAGCAGCATGCTAAAAAATTCGTGGATGTTCACCTGATGATCGTAGAACCCGAAAAATATGTTGATGAATTTATCAACCATGGTGCTGACCTTGTATCTGTACATTATGAAGCATGTACTCACCTTCACAGAACCATTCATCATATTCAGAGCAAAGGAGCTAAAGCAGGTGTTGTTTTGAACCCTTCCACTCCTGTTCTAATGCTTGAAGACATTATTACTGATGTGGATCTTGTATTATTGATGAGTGTAAATCCAGGATTTGGAGGACAGAAATTCATTGAGAACACCTACAAAAAAATTGCTGAAACAAAAGATCTTATCCTGAGCAACAACTCTACTGCACTTATTCAGGTAGATGGTGGAGTAAATCTTGATAATGCTTCTAAGCTTTTTGAAGCCGGAGCTGATGTTTTGGTTGCCGGAAATGCAGTATTCTCTGCCGAGAGTCCGGAGAGAACCATTGAACTTTTGAAAATCTAATAAAAGTTACAAGTTTAAACATACAAAAGGCAGTTCCAATGGAGCTGCCTTTTTCAGTTTGAAATTGAGTCGTCCTGGTTATTAATTTTTTTTCAAAATTCTTTTAATGTTTAAATTCCTTCTTACTAACAACACAAAGATCAACATAAAATAGACATCGGTCAATCCGTAGAAATACGGAATTTATACTTGAGTATTTCCACTTATTACAAGATTTTCTATACATCTTTATGCCATACACAGGCACAAACTACCAAAACAATACTTACCACAGAAAAAACAGTTCGTAGGTTATTCAAGAAGTTCCATCTGGCTTCAAAATTTTCACGCATTTGTTTAATAGCTTCAGCAGTAGATCCCGAAATATCAAATTGATCAAGCTGATCGTTCATAGGAACATTCCCAACTACCGTAATTCCGAAAACACCTATCAGATAAGCCAATGTAGCCAATAAAAGAAAAATAAAAACAGGTTGTTCCCCACGCAGAAAAAAGGTAGACACAGGAAGAAGAATAGCCGTTCCCATAAAGCTCAGGAAAAATACCGGATTAAGAATTTCACGGTTGATGCTCTGCATAGCCTTCAGATATTCCACATCAGACAATTTTCCCAGTCCCAGAACTAGAGAACAGGAGTAGGCGTAGAAAAGTCCGGCAATGAGAGCCATAAGCACAGCTGTGATGATTAACAATACTATGGTCATTTTCATATAATTTGGTTTGTTATTATTAGCTTCTTATCAGGATTAATAGGGATTCCATTTTTTAATGATATTCCGGGCCGTAATAATCATTTCCGGGTCCCATTTTTCTGTTTTGAAATATTGAAATGTATGATGATTAACAGATTCAGGTTCAACATTATCAAACAGTAATTTTGTGAGTAATGTCTGCTCCTCGTGTAGAATCCTATCTTCCAAAGGATGTTCCGGGAATTGTATTTCTTTCCTGTTTCGGTTCTCCTTATTTTGGGCATGCCAATCTGATGAATCGATCAGCATTTTGACCTTTGCAAAATCATCCAGAAAACTTTTCTTTTTTTCTTCCGTATTGATTGTATGGCCGAGCCGTTCAATAATTATATATTCCAGATTTCTGCATTGAGATAAGACTGAAGGCAATACAGACAGAATATCTTCAGGAATTACATCATCATGGGTATCTCTCCGTACCCACTTTTTTCCATAGGCACTTTCCTGCCAGCTTCCTCCTGAAAGATGAATCTCTTTAACCTTATCGAGTGGGTATAGTTTAATAATATCCTGCATCTGTACTTCAAAATTACAGGACTGACAATAGATATTGTGAAGATCAAGAATCAGGAATCCATCAGTATCATCTGTCAGCTTGTCAAGAAATACACCCTGTTCCAACACATCATCCAATGAGAATGAGAATGCAAGATTTTCTATTCCTACCGGAACCTGTACAGCATCCTGTAATCTGTAAAGCCTGTCTTTACCTATCGCTAGTGTTTTTGAATGCAAAGAGACAGGCAGCGGTACTCCCTGATGAAAGTTTTCGGTATTCATGAAACCGAAATGTTCCGTAATATGGTTGTATTTTCTTTTATGAAACTCTTCTTTTAATTTTTGCAGCCAAAGTTCCTGCCTTTTGGTCCATCGGGCATCAAATAGAGAGTAATACACTCCATGACCAATCAGACGATTATTTTCTGAGTAAAAATTAAGCAGATCACTCAACCAATCCGGTTCTTCCGTATTGTAGAATGTATCAAATGACCATTCAAGCACTTCAATAGAATTGCTTTGTAATAAAGGCAAAACAGCAGACAGAAATTCTGCTTCTGCCATCATAGACAGCCCTAACAGAGGTTTTCCCATAACCTATCCCATTCCACAAGCCGGGCAGGAAAACCCGTTAAGTTTAATGGTGTCTTTTTTAACAATGGCTTTAGGAGTAGTCGGATTAGGTTTTTCCGGACTTTCAGAAGCCGGTGCTACTTTTCTAACTTTCTTCACTGGCTTTTTAGTTTTTGAAACAGGTTTTGTTGTTTGTGCAGAAACTCCTGCTGCCAATAAACTCGCCATTAATAACGTTGGAATTTTCATAATCTCTTTTTTAAAAAATTTACAATAAACGTTCCATTTTTAAAAATACAATAATAAGAAACGTTTTAACAACAATTATTATCAAATATTAAAAACTATTTTATACTGTAAGGTTTTCTTTATTTATATTTAATGTTAAATAATATAAATATGCAAATCAGTCTGATTAAAGCTGTTTTCCTTGGATTAATATTATCTGCGAATAGTATTGATGTACAAGCCCAAACAGTTGACAACAGCAAAAAAATGGAGTGGTTCAAAAATGCAAAACTGGGTATTTTTATTCATTGGGGAATCTATTCCGTTAACGGGATCTCTGAATCCTGGTCATTCTTCAACAATTACATTAATCACGAAAACTATATGAAACAGCTGAATGGTTTTTCAGCTTCAAAATATCAACCAGAACAATGGGTAAATCTTATTAAGGAATCTGGAGCAAAATATGCTGTCATCACCACAAAACATCACGATGGAGTTTCCTTGTGGAACTCAAAGGCCGAAAAAGCGACAAGTATTCCTCAAAACTCTCTGGCAAAAAAGGATATTTTAAGCCCTTTTGTTTCTGCTCTGAAAATATCGGGCTTAAAAACAGGGCTTTATTTCTCTTTACCGGATTGGAGCCATCCATATTATGATATCAATACCAGGACAAAAAAACGTTATGAAATAAAAGATGAGCCAACACGCTGGCATAATTTCATCAGTTATTATCAAAGTCAGCTAAATGAACTTTCCACTCAATATTCTCCAGATCTTCTTTGGTTTGATGGAGACTGGGAACACACTTCTGAGGAGTGGAAAGCTTCTCAGACTCTAGATTTACTCAAGAAATACAATCCTAATATTATCATCAACTCCAGACTCAACAATCATGGGGATTATGACACTCCTGAACAGGGCATTCCTGTAGTTCCACCAAAAAAAACATATTGGGAGCTTTGCTATACCATGAATGATTCCTGGGGCTATCAGCCTTATGACAAAAATTACAAGACCCCTAATATGATTGTAAGAACTTTCACAGATGTAATCAGTATGGGTGGAAATCTTTTACTTGATATCGGTCCGAAGTCAGACGGTACCATTCCCGAAGAACAGATTGAAATTCTTAAAAACCTTGGGCGCTGGACATCCAAACATCAGCATGCCATCTACGAAACGACTCAAGGGATTCCTTTCGACAATTACAAAGGGAAGTCGGCTTTGTCAGTCTCTAAAAAATCTTTATTTCTTTATCTTGATGAAGCCAAAAATTTTACAAAGATCTATGGATTGGCAACAAAGCCAATTTCAGTAAAAATCGTTGGAGATCCATCGGCTGTTGTTAAAACAGATTATAATGCTGAAAAAATACTCACCTTGAACTTCTCCAATGTAAAGTTTGACAAAGATGTTACCGTAGCAGAAGTTACTTTTGACCATCCACCTTTATTTATTAAAGATTTTAAGAAGGAAGAACGCCCGCTTTCCGAAATACTGGAAATGAAAAACACTTATGAAGCAGTTTACGATATCACCAATGCTCTGAACTACGATAATAATCTAGTAACACTTGATGGACTGACTAATGATGGCCTTGACATGAAAATTAAAAAAACATCTAAGGCAAACCCAGAGACCTTACAATGGATAAGCAAACATGCAGAGGCCTTATTTGAAACAGGCAAAGGTCTTCCGGAGGGGCATTTTCCTGGAATGAGTGCTTTATCAAAAGACAAACAGACTCTTTATCTTTTTGTGGAAGGAATCCCTACCGGCCCTATTGCTCTAAAAGGAATAAAAAATGATATTTCCAGGATAAGAATCGTAGGTGACGGCAGTATGCTTACCCATACTATTTACAATAAACTTTACTGGAGTGACCGTCCGGGAATTATTTACATTGATATCCCAAAAGAAAGACTGGATCAACAGATGACTGTGATCGCCGTTTTACTTAATAAACCTATTGAACTGTACAGAGAAAGTGTAGGAGCTATCGAAAACAACCTTTAATCAATTTTGAAACAGGAGTTCATAAAAACAAAATCCGGAGAAAAAATTCTCCGGATCTTTTATTTTGTAAAGTAATTTTCTTAGAAAATCTCTCTTCCTGAAAAATTGAACTGAGCTTCGATTAATGCATTCTCGTCAGAATCTGAACCGTGAACTGCATTTTCTCCGATGCTTCTAGCAAACATTTTTCTGATTGTACCTTCTGCTGCTTCTGCAGGATTAGTAGAACCGATCAATGTTCTGAAATCTTCAACTGCATTGTCTTTTTCTAAAACTGCAGCTACGATAGGACCAGAACTCATGAACTCTACCAATTCACCATAAAATGGTCTTTCAGCGTGTACTTCATAGAATTTTTTTGCATCAGCAACTGTAAGCTGAGTTAATTTTAAAGCTTTGATTTTAAAACCACCTTCAGCAATCTTACCCAATATTGCACCGATATGTCCGTCAGCTACTGCATCTGGCTTAATCATAGTGAATGTAATGTTAGACATAAATGTATATTTTTTTAATGCCGCAAAATTACAAAAAATATCTTTGATTTTTATTTTAATTTTTTTTTAACATAAAAATAACTTTTATTAAGAAATCATGAACCAAACTTTGGCACAGTAATTGTTAATTCTATTACGATTCTCATGTTTAATTTGAGTTTTCATGGTTATTAGTTTTTACCCAGCTTCGGCTGGGTTTTTTATTTGTAAAAAAACATGCATTTTATTATCAATTTGACAAAACTAAAATACATATAAAACTATATTAATATAGTATTGCTTCCATTTCAATCAATGAAATAATTGATATTTTTCACTTTTTTTTCATGGTAGAAAATTCTGACATCAAAAAGTGGAGTTATACTATAAATTCCCATGACAAAAAGTAGAGTTATTTTAAAATCTTTTATTTTTTTATCTCCAAAAAACAAAAAGTTCCTGAAATTATTTTTATTACAGTTTTTTAAAAATTATTTCCAAGATTATAAATGAAATAAGAAAATTTATTTGCTAAAACAGGACAAAGAAAACTTAATAGGTTTTTAAAATTTGTTAGGTTCAGATAAAAAAAACCTCCATACTATTATATGGAGGCATATTGGTAGAAATATTTTATAATTATTTTTGGGTAGCTTCTTCAGCTTCATCCATCAACTTTATATAAGTTGCATAACGGGAATGCTGGATCTCTCCGGTTTCAAGAGCATCAATTACGGCGCATTTCGGCTCATTGACGTGAAGACAATTATGGAACTTACATTCTTCTCTTTTTTTGAATATTTCAGGGAAATAATGCTGTACTTCTTCCTTTTCAATATCAATCATTGCAAATTCACGGACTCCTGGAGTATCAATAACATTTCCCCCGAAATGCCAGAAATGCATCTGCGCAAAGGTCGTTGTATGTTTACCTTTCAAATGCGTATCCGAAATTTCAGAAGTTTTCAGATTTAATCCAGGTTGTAAAGCATTTACCAATGTAGATTTTCCGCATCCTGAATGTCCGAAAAAAACAGAGGTTTTATCTTTCAGAAGATCCTGAAGCTGATCGAGATTCAATCCTGAATATGATGAAATCTCTAATGTATCATACCCTATTCCCTGATAATCAGATTCAACATCTTTTACAATTTCAATCTCCTCTTCATGTAAAACATCAATCTTATTGAAAAGAATTAGCGGCCTAATGTTATAAGCTTCACAGCATGCCAGAAACCGATCCAGAAAACCTAATGACGTTTCCGGGTGCTTTAAAGTAAAAATAAAGCAAGCCAGATCAATATTGGAAGCGATAATATGCGCTTCCTTTGAAAGGTTTACGGATTTCCTGATCAGGTAATTTCTGCGGGACTCAATCTTTGTAATCCATGCAATATCATCCTGTTCCAGCTGGAATTCCACAAAATCTCCTACAGCAAGCGGGTTGGTAAGTCTTGTTTTGATGAGTTTGAATTTCCCCCTGATCCTGGCCTCGAAAATTTTATTTGTTTCCAATTCCAAAACCTGGTACCAGCTGCCTGTAGATTTAATGATTTTTCCTTTCATAAATAATATGGTGCAAATATAAGGAATTAGGGCTTAGGGTTTCGAATATAGGTGAAAACAATGTTCCGATTTCCTAAATTCTATTCCCTAAGCCCTATTCTTTGTTATCCTTTGTCGACAGTTTATTTCTTATCGATCATAATACTGTTCTGTACTTCAATAGATTCTTCGTGAATCGCTTTGAATACTTTCTCAATAAAGTCCTGAGACATTCCTGTTTCTTTTGCTTTTTGGGTTGCGTATTCTGTAATCACTTTCCAACGTTCAGGCTGGAAGATTGCAATATCGTTTTCCTTTTTAAGTTTCCCGATTTTTTCTGAGATTTTCATCCTTTGAGAAAGAAGTTCAATTAATTGGAAATCAAGGTCAGAAATCAGGGTTCTGTGTCTTCCCATTTCACCTTCGAAACCTGCAAGATTTGTACTTCTTACTTTTAAATTACCGATCAAATCAGCCAAAACTTCAGGGGTGATCTGCTGTGCTGCATCACTCCATGCTTCATCAGGATTGGAATGGGTTTCAATAATGGCTCCTTGGTACCCTACGTTAAGTGCTTCCTGAGTAATATCTGCCAAACCTGTTCTGTTTCCGCAAATGTGAGACGGGTCAATCAGCATTGGAATATTCGGGAACTGGCTTTTGAAATCAAGAGCAATCTGCCAGTTAGGGTTATTTCTGTATTTTGTTTTTTGGTATGTTGAGAATCCTCTGTGGATAACTCCCAGATTTTTAATATCCTGCCCCAAAAGTCTTTCTAATGCTCCAGCCCATAAAGCAAGATCTGGATTTACAGGATTTTTAACGAATACCGGCTTGTCTGTTCCTCTTAAGGCCATTGCAATTTCCTGTACCGTGAAAGGGTTTACTGTAGAACGTGCACCAATCCAAAGAACATCTACATCTGCCTCCAACGCTGCAAATACATGGTGAGCATTAGCAACTTCAGTCGCTGTTTTGAAACCATACTCTTCTTTTACTTTTTTCAGCCAGTTCAAACCGATTACTCCTACTCCTTCAAACCCATTAGGTTTAGTCCTAGGCTTCCAGATTCCTGCACGGAAAACCGATACCTGAGCATTGGATTCTTTAATTCTTCTGGCTGTTTCAAGCATCTGAGCTTCACTTTCAGCACTGCAAGGTCCTGCAATCATTAACGGCTGTGTAAGCCCACTAATCCACTCGTTTTTTAAGTCTTTTAAATTCATATTCTAAATTTTATTGTTTTTATATTTTTTGTTAAGTCTACAGCAATAGCCCTTTTGATCATAAAATTTAATTTATAATTCTTTTCAAAAAATGCCGTTCAAAATTATTTAAAGGAATCAGGAAAATGAAAGGGCTCTACTTCTCCTGTATTTTTTGGAAAGAAATTTTATTAACAGTACCAATAAAATCGGTAATACGTTCTAAAATTTCTAAAATAAGAAGCAGAAAAGCTAAAATAACCGCTAAAATAATTAGCGGGTGCAAAGAAAGACAGATATGTATTAGATAATTTTTCCATTTTGTTCTGGAAATGTCTTTGTTTTAGCGTTTCGTACTATAATTTGTTTTTTGTCGAAAAGTTATTTCTCGCAGAAAACTTTGACAAATATATAAAAATTATGTCAAATCAAACTTCATTAAATCATCAAGATCTTTCAAAAGTGGATTTTTTTCAATAAATTTTTCGAATATTTTCCTTTTGGTCACTACCTCAATCTTCAGATTTTCAACGTCTCTCACGTATTCTACCTCAATTGAATAGTTCTGAACTTTTCTTCTGAAATGATTAAAAAATTCTCCACTTATTTTATCAAATTCTACTTTTGCAGAGTCGGAAGGGAACAAAACTTTGATTTTATTCTCTTCTTTTTTCTCCAGCTTAAAGGTTTTTACGGCATTAAAAACGAAATTATTTTTTACCTGCAGCTGCTTAAGCATGATTTTCCATTCCATCTGCAGATCTGTATCTGTAAAATGGTTTTTGGGAAGATAATCAGTTCTCACTACTGCATCTTCTTCAGTAACCACTTTCTCTTCTTTATTCAAAAAGGAATTGATACTGAAGCCGGAGGAAGCTCCAGGTCTGGATAAAGGTTTTGTAGTTTTGCTGATAACAGCCTGTACATTATCTACTTGTACGGCCTGTTCTATCTTAGCGGGTTCTTTTTTCTCCGGAGCTTTTTCAGGAATTTTCACTTCCTGTTTCTCACTGAGAAACGGAGCCAGTATCAGGAATTTTTTTTTTTAGTAACGTCTGAATTAGCAGTCAGCGAAGCCAATTGCATTAAAGCAATCTCAACAGTAAGTCTTGGATTCTTGGAATTTTTATAATTAATATCTGCGTGGTTGCAAATCTCAATACCATCAATCAGCAGTTGTGCGGACCATTTCTGACCTTGCTCCACAAACTTAGATTTTGTCTTCTCACCCACTTCGATCAGGTCTATGGTAGACGTATTCTGAGCCATCATTAAATCGCGGAAATGATTTCCAAGTCCGGCAACAAAAATATGGGGATCGAAACCTTTTTTAACAATCTCATTAAAAGCAGAAAGTACTTCAGGAATTTTATTTTCCTTGGCAAGATCCACAATATTCAGATACTGATCGTAATCCAGAATATTCAGTACTTCGGCGGCTTTTGCCAGGGTAATATTCCTCTGAGAGAACGTGGAAAGCCTGTCGAAGATAGAAAGCGCATCTCTTAATGCACCATCAGCCTTCTGAGCGATCAGATACAAGGCATCATCTTCGTATTGGATATTTTCTTTCTGAGCAATATTTCTGAGATGTCCCTGAATATCTTCAATCATGATTCTTTTAAAATCATAAATCTGACAACGGGATAAAATGGTTGGAATAATTTTATGCTTTTCTGTAGTAGCCAAAATAAAAATGGCATGAGCCGGCGGTTCTTCCAGGGTTTTAAGGAAAGCATTGAAAGCGGCAGAAGACAGCATATGAACCTCGTCAATGATATATACTTTATATTTACCTACCTGAGGTGCAAAGCGTACCTGATCTATCAGTTCTCTGATATCATCTACAGAGTTATTGGATGCAGCATCCAGTTCATAGATATTATAAGCAAAGCCATCTTCTGAAACAGAGCCGTCTTTCTCGTTAATTTTTCTAGCCAGAATTCTGGCACAGGTAGTTTTACCTACACCACGAGGACCACAGAAAAGTAATGCCTGAGCTAGCTGGCTCTCTTCAATTGCATGTTCTAAAGTATCCGTAATATGGGATTGTCCTACTACAGTGTCAAATTCCTGAGGACGATATTTTCTTGCAGATACTATAAAATTTTCCATTGGTCAAAAATAAGAAATATAGTTTTAATTTGAAAATTAAAAGTTTTCAAATTATCCACAAGAATTATTATTCTGTTTCAATTAGAAAACTTTTAACTATCATTTTTTTGTAGTATAGTAATGGTTGATAATCTCTACAATTACTTTTTTCACTTCATCTCTTCCTTCGTCTGTTCTCATATCAATACCACAAAACTCTGTCCCGTTGTATGCAGGGAATAAATTCAGATAGTAAACTCCTGCTGCAATTAAAGCTAACATTGCTCTGATTTTTGTAGCATCTTCTCCAAAATAAGGATCTGTTACATTTTCAAAAAGATTAGCAGCTACTTCTTCTCTTTGCTTAAGAATATTTTTAAGGATTGGCTTACTTTCAGAAAGTTCCCAAAGAATAATTTTTTGAAGCTCTTTGTTTTTCTTCAGGTTCTCGAATTGTGCAAGAATTCCCTGGGTTAAAGCCTCCTGGCCTTTTCCAACATGTATTTCTTCTTCAATATCCGGGCTGAATTTACTCCAATAATCCTGAGATTTAATATATTCATCAATCAGTTTATCTGTACTTCCAAAGTACTCATAGATAAGCTTTTTATCGAATCCAGCTACTGCGGCGATCTTACTTACTTTCAGACCGGAATAACCTTTTACTCTCAAAATTTTACCAACTGCAGCAAGCAGTTTTTGTTTTGTTTTTTCTTTGTCCCTAATAGGGCCCTGCACTACTTTTCTAGGCATAATTTATTATTTTTTTGCAATATGCATTTTTTTATTAATATCATCAAAGACATTAAGAGTTTTGTCGAGATGCTCCTTCTCGTGTCTTGCTGTTACGCTCATCCTGATTCGGGCATCTTTTCTGGCTACGGCCGGATACATAATCGGATTGGTATAAACACCATTTTCCAGTAATATGCGTCCTATATCCCACATCTTATTCTGATCACCGATCTTCACCGGAATAATTGCAGAACAGGTAATCCCGGTATCCAAACCTAAATCATTAAGTCCTTTTTTAAAGTAATTGATGTTATCCCATAGTTTCTGCTGCCAGAAAGGCTCTTCATCAATCAAATCAATTGCTTTCAATATTCCAAAGGAAGAAGGTGGAGGCGTCACTGAGAAAATATGTTGTCTCGACTGGAATTTAAGAAATGATGCAATTTTCTTGTTTGCGATCACATATCCTCCCAGATTACCGAAAGTCTTGCTAAATGTTCCTGTTATAAAGTCTATTTTATCAAATAATGCATCATCTTCTAAAGCTCCTCTCCCGGTTTCTCCTAAAACCCCTACTCCATGTGCATCATCTACCAGAAGATAAGCATTATATTTTTTAACAAGATCACAAATTTCCTTAGCGCGTGAAACATCTCCTTCCTGAGAGTATACTCCATCTACGATAACAAGCTTTGTACGGTACGTATTTTCACATACCTTCAAAATATGTTCCAAAGCCTCCAAATTATTATGAGGAAATGTTTTTTTATTGGTAAAAGCACATCCTTCATGCACACTGGCATGCACCCCCATATCTAATATCGCAATATCCTCTTTCTGCATTAAAATCTGCAAAGTGGCACTATTAGCCGTATATCCGGAAGTAAACAACACTACTTCATCTTCATTTCTTCCAAAGAAATTGGCTATTTTTTTTTCTATATCACTATGGTAATCAAAGTATCCCCCGATAAGAGGTGATGCTCCTGTACCTGTTCCATATTTTTCTATTCCATCAATAGCAGCCTGTTTTACTTTCGGGTGCTGTGTTAATCCAAGATAATCACTGGTCACAAAGCTTACATACTGTTTATTCTGGTCTGCAATATCAATATTTAATATTGCGTCGGTTCCTGAAGTATTTTTCAGTCTGTAATTCATGTGCCCTCTAGATTTCATAGTATCTAGAAACTCATAAAAATAATCTGCTCTTTGAGCAATATCGTAGTCTGGGATATTCTCAAAATCTTTAAATGTTGCTGTTGCAAAATCAATACTCATCCTAAGTTATTTAGTGGGGTTCATGTAACAAATATATGACTATTCAAGAGGCTTCAAAAGTTTAATGAAATTAAAAAATTATTAAAAGCATATTTTCTGAAGTCAAATAATTTATATATCAGTAGTTTCTTTAATTTTTGATTTAATTAATTTTCTAGATTTAAATTTAACAAAAAAAAGAAATCCATAAAGCAATATTAATAAAGAAACCATAAAAAAACTCCCATGTACAACACAACTACCTCATTTATAAAAGATTATTTTTTATTATCTAACAATTTAATTAACATGATTGCTGTTACAAGAACATACCAACCAATACTCCTTCTAAATTTATCACAAAATAAAGAAATAAATTATATAAAACCATACTATAATAAGGTTTTTTGATAACAAATTAAATTTCACCTACTGGAAGAACTTCTAAAATCACCAGGTGTCTTACCTGTCACTTTTTTAAAGAACTTTGAAAAATTTGAAGGATCATAAGTAAGAATACGGGCAATTTCTGCAACGGATTTATCTGAATCAACTAACATTTGTTTGGCTTGCCGGATAATTTCTTCGTCATAAAAGTAGCAGGGATGCTGTCCGGTCTTCTTTTTAATGGTATCAGTAAGATGCTTGTGGGATACTGCAAGTTCCCCTGCAATCTCGTTTACTTCCATAAATTCAGGAACTTCTCCTGAAACCACCTGCCGGATATGGTTTATCAAAAAGTCAAAATATTGAGTCGTAATTTCTTCGCTTCTTTTCATGTGTTTTTTTGTTATAATTAATTAAAACTATAAATCTAAAAATACGAATTAAAAACAACATGGTGAACTTTTCGGGTTACTATAAGAAAGAATAAGGTTTTCCTGCTTTTAAAATTAAAAAATCTGTCGGATCCCAGGTTACTCAAATTTCATTTTATTAAAAAGCAAAAGATCTCCTGAAGAGACCTTTTTTTGGAGGGAAATCATTTGTGCTTTCAGAATCATCAGCATAATAAAAACTCTTTTATACCGCTATAGGATTTGTTTGCAAAAGTATGGACCTTTCTGAATCCGGTCAAAAAAAGAATGTAGAATAATCACAACTTTTCTGTAAAATTTTTACTACAAAACAACAGTAATCAATGAAAACTACCAACGTAAATTTCATAACAGACAGGTAGACCACCTGCAGACTTTAGATTACTGAATTGTAATTAATTAAACTAAAAAACAATAAAAAGCCCTCTCCAAAACCTGCCCTGCGCTGTATGAAAATGTTTCAGTTTTTATATAAAACAAGAATTTCAGAAATAAACCTGCAGGCTAAGAATTCTCCTAAAACCAGATTCAGCAAAATAAATTGTCCCATCATGTAGAAATATTACTACAAAAAAGCCGACTAATATCAGTGCTATTGTCAATAAATACAGACAAAACTTATAATAAAACAAATCAAAACATACTGATTTATCTATATAATTTCATTATTTTTACAGCATCAAACAAAACTATTTAACTCTTAAAAACACAGAGGCAAAGAATTAATGACAAAAATTTATTTCCAATCGTTCCTATCTTTTAAAAAAACTTCGACTTGTACAAAAACTATTATTAACCGTTTTTTGCTTTAGGGCAAGAGATAAAGATCAGTTTTGCATGAGAGTTTGGGCATTGTTTTTCACTTGCTTATATTTCAACATATACGGACAACGCTATACATCTACCTGGTATAATATTGACAACGGACTTCCACAAAGCAGTGCAAAGGCCATTGTTAAGGATAAGTATGGCTTTATCTGGATCGCTACAGAAAACGGAATTGTACGGTATGACGGAAGTTCCTTTATTACTTTCAACAGTTTTAAAATAAACAATCTTCACTTTGGTGAATTCATTGGTGATCCTTCTCAGGACAGTATTACCGTCCTTAATGATTTCCAGGAGAACAAAGTCATTATTAAAAACAGGTTTCCTAAACTGACAAAACTTCACAGCAGTGATAAAATAACTTTCACAACGGGGAATGAATTTCTGCACCGGGTTGCCAATAATATCCTGGCCTGTAATTTTTATAATGACGTTCAGTATTTTGTAAGACTCAAAAATTCAACTTACAGTTTTACTGAAAAGAACAGTATTGTCTACAAAGACCATAAAGGAAGAGAAACCAAAATCTCCATCCCTTTTTCCAATAAAGATTTGAACAATATGTTCGTATTTAATGAAGTTCTTTTCATTAATGATATGAAGAACAGAAAAACCTACTCTATTGATAATGGAAAGGTGTCTGTTTATGAAGGTCCAAGTCTTTTTAATGACCCAAATACCAGAGTGTATTGGCAGCAGATTACCAATCAAACCTTTATCATCAATCACAATAATATCTATATTGTAGTAGGTAATGAGAAAAAACTTGATCTGAAATTCCTTGTAGAATATGATGAAATAGGAAGTCACTCCTATTGTTCTATGTTTTATGGATGGAAATTCAACAAACTTTATCTCGGAACCCTGAACAATGGTTTAAATGTACTGAAGCTCTCCGACTTCTATGTAGCCAAGAAAAAAGAAGACTTCTCCAATAATGTTTACTATGCTTCTCTACCCATGAGTAAGAAGACTATCATTGCGGAAGACGGAACGGAATTCGGAAGAGACGGAATTGTAAAGAAATATCCTTTGGGTAATAATGACAACTATCTTATGATGTATGACAAAGCCGGAAATATACTGATCCGGAAAAGAAGCAGCGTCATTAAGTTTTACAAAGATTCTGGTTACAAAAGGAAGGATTCTACTTTTATAAAACATGGATTTCAGGCTTTCTTACAGAGTGGAAGTCTTTATGGAGCTTCCTTTTCAGATTCTTCAAAAAGTCAACTTCAGATTTTTAAAGAAGATACTTTCTCAAAACCTGATTATACCTACGAATTTGACAGTTTCGTCAACACTTTCTTTCAATACCGTGAAAATGAGATCTTAGTGGGCAACAGTGACGGTCTGTATTCTGCAGTCTTGGGAAGTAAAACAGTTACTCCCATTCACAAAAACATCCATGTTAAAAGCATTATCAGGACAAAGGACAATCTGATCTGGGTGATGACCAATAAAAGTGGCTTCTATCTTCTCAGAGATAGAAAACTCATTAAAATGCCTACCGACAGAAATAACCATCTGATGTCTGCCCATTATATTCTGGAGGACAGGAATGGTTTCTACTGGATATCTTCCAATAACGGACTTTTCAAAGTTCCAAAGAAACAGCTGCTGCAGTATGCACAAAACAGGAAAAACCCTGTCTATTATTATCGTTTTACGAAAAGAGACGGATTTCTGACCAATGAGTTCAACGGCAGTTCGCAGCCTAATGCCTATGCACTGGAAAATGGAGATTTTGTATTTCCTTCGATGGATGGATTTGTGTTTTTCAATCCGGACCATGTCAGAACCTTTTACCCAGACAAAGATAAAATATTCATAGAACGGGTAAAGATTGGAAATTCTGAAACAGAATATTTTCATGACAGATTGAATCTGGAAAACAATTATAAAACGGCAGAGATATTTATTGACATTCCTTATTATTCTAACCTGGAAAATCTTTATTTAGAAGCTAAGATAGCAGGAAAAGAAAACTCTGAATGGGAGCCTGTCACTACGGGAAAAGAGCTTAAATATACGATCAGTAATCTTGATCCTGGAGAGTATACCCTAAGTGTAAGAATACTGCTTTCTCCGGATGGAAAATTTGAACAAAAATCTATTAAGTTCAAAATAAAACCACTCTTTTATCAGACATTAGTGTTCCGGGTTTCAGCTTCAATTATTATTCTTGTCATCATCATTGTGATTGTTCAGCTAATGACCAATTTTTTAAGAATCAAGAATAGGGTACTGAAACAGATTGTCCACAATAAAAATTCTGAACTGAAAGAAACCTCACTTAACCTTGAAGTGGTAAAAAGTGATCTGCGAAAAGAAACGGAATACCAGAAAAAGCTGGTGGAGACGATCAGTCATGATATTACTACTCCTATCAGGTTTATTGCCATGCTTTCACAGAAACTTCATGAATCTGATGATCTGGAACTTCAGAAAAAATATTTTGACAGTATTTATAAGTCTTCAGAGCAGCTATATCAGTTTACGCTTAATTTAAAAGAATACACTGAACTTTATAAGGCTGAGAATATTTTTGAAGAAGAAAAATATCTGATCAACAGGATCCTGGAGATCAAGAAAAAACTATTCTGTGAAATTGCAAAAGAAAGAGGTACTACAATCATCAATGCAGCAGAAAGTAATGTTTATTCCCAGGTGAACGAAAGTATTCTAACAGCTATTATTCATAATATTCTGGATAATGCTGTGAAAAATACCTTTGATGGGGAGATACACCTTAATACAGCAGAAAATAATCAAAATATTACCATAACAATTTCTGATACGGGAACAGGAATGCCTGATGAACAGATCAATATGTATATGAGTCTGTTCAGGAACCCTAAACTGGAAACTCCAAGCTTTAAAGGAAAAGGGTTGGGATTGCATATGGTAATTCATCTGGTCAAAAAAATAAATGCAGAAATCAGTTTCAGACACAACCAGCCTCAGGGAACGATTGTAGAATTAATGCTCAATAAAAACTAACTTATTATGAATGAAAGAATCTTAATTGCTGATGATCACTATGTAGTCAGAGCAGGAACCGCTTTGGTTCTTGAATCCGGATTTCCGGAACTGAAAATAGATTTTGCGGAAAACTACGGGCAGGTAAAGAAAATGCTGGAATCTCAGGATTACAGTCTTATTATTTTGGATATCGATATGCCGGGTACACAATATAAAAAGATGATTTCTGAGCTTAAAGCCATACAGGCTGATATAAAAATCCTTGTATTTTCAGGATATGATAAAGATGTAGCCATCCAATACATCCGGGAAGGTGCTGAGGGCTACCTGAACAAGCAAAGCAGTGAGGAGGAAATTAAAAATGCAGTACGTACAGTGATTGAAAAAGGCTATTTCTACCCTGCAGAGCTGATAGGACTTATCATTCAGAATAAAAAAAGCAATCCCGCTGAGAAACTTTCATCCCGAGAATATGAAATTTTTAAACTTTTAGCAGATGGAAACGGAAACCTTGAAATTGCCAACAGGCTCAATATCCAGATGTCAACAGTAAGCACCTATAAAAAAAGAATTTTCCAGAAACTTGATGTAGCCAATATTGCTGAGCTTATCAAGGTGTATGAAATGATGCACTGACAGTTGGAAGACAGGAAACTGGAAGAGAGAGGTTATCAAGCCTTCAGAATCAATGTAATCTCATTTTATTAATTGGAAAATTATTGATTTTGTTCTCTATTCCAGTATCCAGCCTCATTACCAATTCCTATCACCATGATTGAGATAATGATTTTTACAATTAAAAAATAATCAGGAAATTTACAGAACCATATTTTCTAAGAAACACTGCATTTTAACTGCAAAATCAAAAATCTATTGGAAAAAGCAGATCAGGGAAGCCTACGTTTCCGATATATAAAACTTTGTATTTTCTTTTCCGGACTGTCGGTATTTGCACAGCTTTATCTTTTTCAGCCAATGCTGCCCATGGCTGCGGAGCATTTCAATGTATCTGTTGGTGACACTTCTCTTCTTGTTTCATCCTCCACTATCGGAATGGCTCTGGGACTGCTGTTTTTTGCCTTTAAGGCGGATAGTTATTCCAGAAAAGGACTGATGACTTTTTCATTGGTCTCCTCCGCTCTGCTCACTATTATTTCAACATGGATTCCCAGCCTCAGCCTTCTGATTGCTATCGGAATTTTTAAAGGATTTGTAGTTTCCGGTGTTTCAGCCGTTGCCCTGGCCTATCTTACCGAAGAAGTAAGTGCCGCGGTAATTGGTGCTGCCATCAGTATGTATCTTAGTGGAAATACGATTGGTGGAATGAGCGGAAGAATACTGGCAACCATTTTAGCCGGAGAATTTGGATGGCGGAATGCAGTGCTGGTGATTGGTATAGAAAGCCTGGTTTTGGGAGCTATATTCTGGAAATTATTCCCTGAATCAAAGTTTTTCAATCCACAGAAAACAGATTATCATCTTAAGGCAAAGCAGATGAAATTTTTCCTCACCAATCCTTATATGCTTCGCTTATATCTTATAGCAGCCCTTGTTATGGGAGTTTTTGTGAGTGTTTACAATTATCTGACCTTCAGACTGGAGGCTCAGCCGTTCTCGTTAAGTCATTTTATCATCGCTTTTATCTTCCTGATGTATATCTTCGGAGTTTTCGGAACCATGACCGTTGGCCGGCTTTCCAAAAGGTTTTCTTCAAATAGTATTCTGAGGTGTTCTATTCTCAGTATGCTGGTCGGAGCTTTATTACTGTTGTCTGAAAATCTATATATTCTTATTTTTGGCCTTGGATTATTTACTTTTTCTTTTTTCGCAGCTCATACCATGGCTAGCCAGATGACTGCTCTTTATGCCAAACGGGGAAAGTCTTCGGCTACGTCTATTTACTGGCTGTTTTATTATTTTGGATCAAGTATTCTGGGAAGCGGTACAGGTTATCTCCTTCACTCTTACTCCTGGAATGTCTTTATTGCTTTTCTTATTGTTTCTGTGGTAATTGCACTTATTCTGGCAACAGCAAATCAATCTCCGAAAGATAAAAAAAACTGATACCACATCCATACCACATTTTATTTCATTGGAAATTCATTCCAAATGGCTATAATATTATTGTTTTAACATACTCTTAATTTTTCTTATTGAAAATTTAACCTAATATTCACGTAAACACGACTTTACACTATAATGCAGGGCATAATATTTGCTATTTATATATCACCATATCATCCATTAAAATTCAAAATATTATGAATGTAGCAGATCTTAAAATCAAAAACTTAGTCGAGTACAAAAATCAGATTTATACGATCACTGAAATTTTTCAGAGTATAGAACCGGCATATTTTGTTAAAATTGAAAATGATATTCAAAGTATTTCAGTTCCGGCAGATTCTATCAAGCCTATCAAGATAACTGAGGAATGGCTTGAAAAGCTGGGATTTTCAAAAACGTTCAGTTCGGATCAGAGCATCAGATACGAAAGACCGGAAACTTTTATAAAATACGACATCGATCTGAGTTCCAGAAAAATGCTGGAAGGATTGAAAATTTACGGGAATGCCATCAAATGTAAATATATCCATGAGTTCCAGAACATTTTCTCATGTTTATTCGGGAAAGAACCGGCATTGCATTTTGGCTATCTGAAGACAGAATCGTAGTTAAATAGTTCTTAGTTATCGAAAACCACAGTTTAGTATCATAAACTGTGGTTTTCTTTTTAGAATAAGAAATGTCTAATCAATACTCTGAGGTTAAATTAAAAGTTTTTTTCAAAACATCTATGCTGTCATCTACAAATTAAAAAAAATCCGAAAAACTCACCATGCGTACTTCATTCATTTCGCGCATATTTGTATTAATCTATTATTCCATTAATACAAAAAACACTCGACATGATTTTAAAAATTATTAATTCCATCCTTATTCTTACTGCTGTTTTTATGGGGATTAAACAGGGAATTGCCATGTTTTCAGGAAAACCTGAAATGACCACTATGTTTGGAAAATGGGGATTTGATAAAACCGGACTGATGATTAATGGCGCCATCACCATCCTTGCTGCCGTACTGATTCTCTTTCCCAAAACATTTGTCTGGGGAAACTTTCTGATGGCTGCAGGAATTTTACTGATCATCTGCTTCCATCTTTTGGATAAAGATTTCAAAGGAGTACTGATAGAACTCCCCTTTCTTTTCCTCAATCTCCTGATTATCTATCTGCAGCATCCTCTTAAAAATTAACTTCAATATGAAATATTCCAATTTTGCAATACTATTGGCTATAGGACTTTCATATACAGCCTGTGGTCAGAATACCATTAAAGAAAAACAAATCTCAACACCAACTTCAAAAAAACAACAGACAATGGATGTATCAAAAATAACAGACTCACAGGTAAAACAGGCAATAGAAGCTCTTCAGACGGGAGATAAAAGCTGGTATAGCTTCTTCATTGAAAACCCAGCCATGACTGATGATGGCAATAAGGTAGATTTTAAATCTTTTTTTGCCAATGCACTGGGTAAAGAAGTCTTTCTCAGTATAGACCGTGTAGAAAATGATGGCAAGGATATTTATGGCAATTTTAAAGCCGGACAATGGGGAACATTTCCGGTATTCTTCAGATTTCATAAAAATACGGAAGGAAAGTTTGACCGCCTGGATATCGGACAGGATAAATAAAGGGTGATTTTCAAAAACATAAAAGGCTGCCTCAAAATGAGGCAGCCTTTAAGCACTTTATCTAAAATCGTTGTGCTTTAATACTAATGAAGATTATTTTTAGCTTTTAAAAACTACTTTGTTCGCTAGTTTTAATGTATAAGCATTTTTGTTTTTTGTCAAAGTATACTGTCCTTTTTTGTACACTACGGCTTTTTTAGAAGCTAATTTATCAAGTACCAAACTTCCATCAGATGAAGGCAGAAATATTTCTGCTTTTTTTCCATCTTCGCTAAGAATTACAGCAGCATTAGAGATGTAAGATTTTTTATTATCTACTTCTTTCAACTGTATTTTTTCTTCAAAGATTCTTACACAGTCATTTTTTATCACTGAAAATGTATATCCTGCAGATCCTTTACAACCGTGTTTATCCTTATCTGCACCTTTGGGACTAAGTTGTGCTGAAGCTACTGAAGCAAACATAACAACTGTCATTGCTGTAATAAATCGTTTTACGTTTTTCATATATGTTTAATTTAATCAAATTAACGCAATTACATACTTCAATGTACCAATCTTTATAATCAAAAGATTATCAACTTAATACATTTTATAAATCCATTAGCATCAATCTGTTAGTGGATTTTTTATTTTCATAATTGTATTTATAGTACCAAATATTTGTTTTACATTTGCGTTCAAATTTCAACGGAATAAACATCGAAAGTGTTTAACAACATTCTCTCAGATAGAAACTGGTAATTTTTAAAATGGAGGGGAATATGTTAGCAACTCTCATGTCATATCTATATGGCGTGAGGGGTCTGCTACTTATTTTACTCCTGCGGTATACCAGTACCCTATCTGATAAAATGAGTTAGTAACCCTCACGCTTTCTCTTTTCAATAAGTATAATTTTCTTCATAGTGGGTGAGAAGAACCTAAAACTATTTATGTTCAATCGAATTACGGAATACCGTAAGGAATTCATCATTTCACAGAATAGTTTTGTTAACTAAAAAATCAGAAAATATGAAAAAAATTATCTTATCATTAGGAATTATTATTTCAACTACCAGTCTAAATGCACAGGTTAAGCTTTACAATGTCGATCTACCACATTTCAACAAATCCAATTTAGTTAAATCGGCAAAAACAGTTAAAAATGTGAACAACTTCACTAAACGAGTTACCAATATTACTGAATACAATGCTATGGGTCAATTACATGGAATAAACATTGAATATAGAAGTGATTCAAGCGTAGGTCTTATTAGATATTACCACAACAACAAAATAGTATATATCGCACAGCCTTTTATGAATGGTAGTACTATACAAAAAGTTTTTAATTACACTGATAATGGTAGCTATAATGGTGTCCAGTCTTACACTTATTTAAATTCTGATAATAAATGGAGTAAATCAGAATTTATATTTAATAATGGTAGGTTATCAAATATTGATAATAAGTTCAAATTACCAAATTATACAATAAACTTTAAAGATGGTAAATTAAATGGTGAATTTTATTTCTACGATAGCCTACATTGTTCATGTTATTATTATGGTAATGCACAGGATGGCAAAATAAAAAACATTGCTAAATTTGAAATTGGTGAAGATTTATCTTTCAGAAATACTTTTTATTTTGTTAATGATAAAACAATAAAAAGTACAACTGTGACTGATTATAGAAGACCATTTGAAGAAAATATATCCATTAATGAAATACCTGTAATTGTAGAAAATAAAAAGGTAATATTAGATAATAACACTCCAAAAATTGTATTTAACGACCAACTTGATTGGATGCTTATTTTAAAAGAAAAATCTATAGACTCTAGTTATAATTCTGATTTAGAAATGATTGATATGTCAGATACAACATTTGGTGCACCTAGCCCTTATACATTACCACAAAAACAACATTAATTTTAATCTATAATTAGATAATAAACTAAACAAAGTCCCACAATTGTGAGACTTTATTTGGTTGTATTAGAAATTTATTTTATGTTTGTTAAATTATTACAAACAAGTGCAGCAAAGATAGCTTCTAATAAACGATTTTAATTTATAAAAAAGCAGCAAAGATAGCTTCTAAAATGGAAATTTTTCTTTAACAGTCTACTTAGCCATCGTGCGGTATATTTTATATATGTATATAAATATTATAGAATAGGGTTTCCAGTTTATTATAACCAAATAATAAACATTAGTTATCTTTGTTTTATTACAATTAAGTTTTAATTACTGATATTGTATTTTTAAGATTGTTATATGTTAATCTAGTATTTATAATTTTCAATACCTCTACGAACCTTTGGCCGTCCGTCATTTCACGTGTGTTAAACCTGAATGAAAATTCATTACAGTATTTCTCTAGGTGCTTTACTGAACAGAAGTGATAAATTCCGATCAATCCACGTTTTAGAATACTCCAAAATCCCTCGATACCGTTTGTGTGGAATTCACCTCTTTTGTAGGTTCCTTTACTATGTTCTACCACTTCATGACGATAATCTTCATGTAAGCCTTTATAGCCTCTCCAACCATCTGTAATAAGTGTGGTTCCTTTCAATACACGAGAAGAAATAATAGATTTAAGCGTTTTTCCTTTTGCATTGGGTATTACTTTGGTAAAAACAGTTCCGTTAGAAATAAGGCCAAATACAGGTGTTTTTATTTTTAAAGACCTACCCTGTGTATTGACATGCTGGTTATTCATTTTACGGGCTTCTCCACCTACATAAGTTTCATCAGCCTGTGTATCGCTATCAAAAACCACAATATGATCCTGATTGAAGTTATATCTAATTCGACTCAACATAAACCAAGCTGTTTTCTGAGTGATATGGAGGTCTTTGTGCAACTGCACAGAACTAATTCCTTTCTTATGGCTGGCAAACAACCAAATGGCGGTAAACCATTTTCTTAATGAAATGTGTGAAGATTCAAACATAGTTCCCACAGTTACTGTAAAACGATTTCTACAGTCCTTACACTTGTAAAGTCCTTTGAAATTTTTCTTGTTTAATCTATAATGTTTATCTGACTTACTTCCACAATGAGGACATTCCGGTTCACCATTCCATCTAATTTTTTCCAAATATTCCATACAATCATTATCAGTGTTAAGATTGTCAATAAGGTCAATTATAGATTTGAAAAATGTATTTTTATGTAAATTTGTAGTAGACATATTAGTTGTTTATAACTATTATACTATCTCAGTGAAGAAATCGGGTATGATTGGTACATTAAAGTATGTAATTGCGCAAATTAATTTACTTATTTTTCCTTAGATGGAGTTCTATTGGTCCATTAAATTTATCTTATAATTTTCCAACACCATTTTTTCATTAATTCCATTCATCATAAAGAGGGGCTTCGCTTTGTGTTTTTAGAATCTTTATTATTTTTTAATATATTTATTTTTGCCCCTCTTTTGGTTTTGCAAATTTTAAAAACTTATTAAAAAAAACCACAATTTTATCATACTACATTTATACCACATTTGCTGTCGCACCCCTAAATAAGGCCATTTATCGATAAAAATCTATAAAAAACACTTTGAATCTGGCCCACGAAAATGAAGACTCTCTCATTTTAACACAAGGGTAAGGAAAAGTCTGGAAATTATTTTTTCCTTTTTAAGTATTTACCACATAATACCTGTCTTATATTAATCAGAAACAATACATGAATATTCAGAATCTTCAGCTACCACACATATACTACATTGCTTGCAGTTATTTAAAAATCCAGAGCAGTAAAGATGTTCTTCTTTTTGGAAGAAGTTCTTTCTATTTAAATGTTGTATTTATAAAGAATCAAAGAAAATAAACAGCTCCTGTTCGGTAGGAACGTTCAGTTTTTTCCTTAAACGGTGTTTTTTCTGCTGTACAGACTTGTGTTGAATAAAGGTATATTCTGCAATTTCCTTTGACGTAAAATTAAGCTTTATCATCGCACAGAATGCCAGTTCAGAAGCGCCAAGCCTTGGATTGATCTCCAGAAGTTTCGGGCAAAATTCAGGATAGACTTCCTGAAACCTTGTTAAAAATGTAGAGTCATTCTTCTTGACAAGGACTACTAATTCATCAAACGAATCATTGATCCTGTTTTTCAGTGAAAGAGCTTCACTTTTAAATTGATTTTTCTTTTGTCTTAATGCCCGGTTATGATTGTAGAGTAAGATAAATACAACCAATAACAAAATAACAATAAAGCCAATATAAAGATAAACTTTCTGCTGAAAGCCGTTAGACTCTTCCTCTTTATCATTCAGCATATGATCTATTGAAATATTGATCGCTTCATTCTGAATATTTTCCAATTCCGTTTTTTCATCTGTATATTTTTGCATGGCTTCTTCTTCCTTCTGAGGATCATTCAGCATCTTATAGGTTTTAGCTATGGATTCATAAACTCCCGGAATATTATACATTCTGTTCGTCTTACTGTAGTAATCCAAAGCTTTACTGTAATACTCCAGTGCCATTTTATAATCCTCCAGCGCAAAATAATAATCTCCATAGGTTAAATATACAAACCCACTCTGAACATTCACTTTACCGGTATTTACAATCTTATCTGAAGCTTTCTGAAGATAGATCAGAGCAGAATCTTTTCTTTTAGTATATATTAAATGGTGTTTGGCCAAAAGCGTATTCAGTAGAACTCCCTGTCCGTCAATCCTTTTTCCTTTCTGTAAATAAATGTACGCTGAGTCTGCTTTATTGGCTTTATATAGAAAGTCTGCTCTATTAGCATAAAGCCTGTATAGGTAAAATTTTCTTTTCTCCTTATCCGGAATATTTTTTAAATAATATAGCCCTTTCGCATTCAGATCAAGAGCACTTTTATAGAGTCCTATGACTCCATTCAGCTGGCCATGCTCCTGATAAAGTCTTGCTTTTAAAGCCGGATTACTGATCTTTTTAAGTTCCTTTTCAGCAAGGGAAAGATAAGACAGTCCTCTTTTATAATTTCCGATGGTGGCTGAAATATTGGAAATATTGATATAACAAAGAATAATTCCTTCCTTATAGTTTTTTTCTTCTGCCAGATTCAGATAATCTTTATTAAGACGCACAAGATTTTCATAATCTCCCTGGATCCGGAGTGATTCTGTTTTCTTCAACAGGATACTATCGAACCTTTGATGTGAAAATACACCCTGACCATAAGCAGATCCGGTGCAGCACAACAGAAGAAAAAAGAGGAGATTATATGAATAAAATATTCTGTTTAATTGAGGAGGGAACATTTTTTTATTATTTAAAGGTAATAATTGTTAAATTTTAAATCATCTATAGGTTCAACATAAATATCTGATTGCTAATAAATTCTATCCATTTCATGTTTCGGTATGCATTACAAATAGTATTCCATTTCCAAAACAAAGGATTCTTTTCCCTATGAAAAAGGATGATTTATGATTAAAAAGAGATCATTTAAGTGAAAATATTTGAGGAACCATTTTCCATTTGTCCAAGTGGATATCTAAAGAAAGTTTCATTTTTTCTCCCTAAGACTGTCCGGGCTATATTCCAAAATTTAAAAAGGAATAAAATAAATTGAATTGATGGCTTCATTATATTTAGTTTTAAATGATGAAGCAAATCAGGAATTTTGTATCAATTTAAATATCTGATTATTGAAATCGGACTTTTTTATAGGGGAAAATCAGTCTGATTTAAAGCCCGACATCAACAAACTCACTGATTTTATGTAATCTGTAAGTGTTTGATTGGTTTCTTTTTTAAAGGCTGTGTAAAAAGATGATTTGGAATTAAATCCTACTTCGTACAGAATCTCCAGTACTGTAAGTTGAAGATTCTCTTTTAAGAGTACCTTTGCATCATTGATTCTGAACTCATTTGTAAAGTCAAAAAAATGTTTACCCGTATGTTGATTAATGAGCTGGGAAAGCTGTTTTTCAGACATGTTCATCTGCTCTGCCAGTTTCTGTAAGGTAAGCCTATCATCCCGATAAGGCTTTTCCGTTTTCATAAAACTTATAAGTATTTTCAGTTGTTCCGGCTCCTCTTTGATTTCTTTTACAGGTTTTACAGGAGTCAGATTTTTATCGATTCCAGCAAATAGGCTGTAATGATATAAGGCATTCAATACCAACCAGCTTATCACGAATAAAACAAATACTGAAGAAAAGGTATATAATCCTATAAAAACAGTATTATTATCCTTTCAAACTCTCCATCTGGACAAACCATTCTTCATATACATCCTGTGCTGTTTTTGTTGTATAGTCTGTAAACATTTTATGATAACTAAAATCACTATTGAATTTATCTGTTTTAGGATGATAGGATAACTTAAACATCACCGGAACTTCCCGCCCATCATTTTTGAAAAGGTGTTCAATATTCTTCAATATCTGATTACCTCTATTAAGCATTCCAAAAGCCCTCTCGTTACTGATGTCATACTGCATATCAGACACTTCATTCACTTTATGGGATTTTACCAGATAACCATTGATTTCATAAAATACTTTATAAAAATAACCAGATTCTATCAATCCGATGATATAAACAGCATCTACTTCTTCTGAATTACTACCGACAAATTCAAAGCCTGTTTCAACCAGTTCTGCAAGATATTTTTGAAATTCGTTATCAAAATGACTCATATTCTGATGGTTTACAATTGCATCAGTTAAGATAGTAAAATTTAACCATCCAATCTTCAGTCTATTTGAGCATTTAATCTTACTATTAATCATTCTTGACATTAGCCATAATATTTACGTAAATTTGGCCCTGATCTGTCTGTTAATAAGCAAGACAGACGATATTGAAACTTCATTATGGATACAGATATTATTATTTCGCAGCTAACAGAACATTTTCAGGAAATTGTTCCTTTAAAAGAGGAAGAAATTGCTCTTGTGATTCAAAAACTGGAATTTATTCAGCTAAAAAAGAAAGAGTATCTGCTTCGTGAAGGACAAATTTCAAGACATATGCGTTTTATTGCCCAAGGAAGCCTGTATGCTTATCATATTGATGAAAAAGGCAAAGAAAATATTACTCAGCTCGGTATTGAAAACTGGTGGATCAATGATCTGTACAGTTATCTGAGTGAGCTTCCTTCAAGAATGTTTATTCAGGCTAATGAAGAGGCTACCATCGTTCAGATCAGTAAAACCAACCTTGAATTATTATACAGAGAAATTCCTGCCATCTCTGAGTTCTGGCGCCTGAAAATGCAGTCTGCCTATGTTACGTTGCAGGAAAGAACGTTTGAACATTCAAGAGTAGATGCTTATACCAAATACAGAAATTTTGTTACTTCCTATCGTAATATTGAACAGCGTTTTCCTCAGTACATGATTGCATCCTATCTTGGAATCACTGTAGAATATCTCAGTTATTTAAGGAAAAAACATCTGTCTGACGTTTCTTAAGATATCTTAAGTTTATTCCGTCCCTGCCTGAATAGTTTTGCTCTCAGAAATTTAATGAGTGCAATATGAAGGCAAAAATTATCGCCATAACAGCTCTTGCATCAGTCTCTCTAAGTCTGAATGCACAGAAACTAAACTTTACTCCGGACCTTGTTTTAGGACACCGCTCCTATACCTATATGCATAATGTCAATTATTATTTCAATGATCGGCTTAAGCTCAATAATCTCACTCTATTTGATACAGAATATACCAAAGACAAAGAGAATATATTCTTCATCCGAAATACTCTTGCTTACAGTTTTACCAAAAGATTCAGCGTAAATGCAGCATTCGGTATCAAAAATCCGGGTGCATTCTTCAGCGCTTATGTACAATACCGGATTGCCAAGCCCACTTATTCCCTTTCCTACTCCATCGGAACAACCTATCAGAAAGGATTTTCTCTTGAACAGTCGGTATCATTTGAATACACTCCTTATCTGAAAGAAAACCTTCAGGGGTACTTCAGTGTGCTAGCCATTGGAAACCTGGATGACAATGGTTATCCAAGAGGGTTACAGTTTATCCGTCTGGGGGTAAAACAGGACAAAATAATGTATGGAGTGGCCTCTAATTTCGACCAGTTCAACAACGCAAAAAAGACCCTTGAAAATGTAGGGGCATTTGTAAAATATAACTTTTAAATAATAATAAAATGAAAAAAAACATTGATTTAGGACTATTAATCAGCAGAATAGCTATCGGATTTCCCATGTCAGTTTATGGCGTTAACAAATTGATTCACGGAATCGGATTTATTGAGGATATGCTCACAATGCACGGCCTTCCTTCATTCTTCGCTTATGGAGTATTTGCAGGTGAACTTATAGCTCCGGTTATGCTGATGATAGGTTTCAGAACCCGTCTGGCAGGTTTAATTTTCGCTATAAACTGTTTTACTGCAACAATTCTTGCTCAGACAGCTAATATTTTCAAACTTAATGATTTTGGTGGATGGGCTTTGGAGTTACTGGCAATCTATATGTTAGTAGGAATAAGCTTCTTCTTTACCGGAGCCGGCAAATATGCGGTTTCAGTTGCTAATAAGTGGGATTAGTTGGAAAACGCAAAGGCGCTATTTTTTTCACTTTAACACGTTTTTAAGGCGCAAGGATTTTATCTCCGATAAAATTTTGAACTGTTGAGCTTTTGGCTATGGATCCATACATAGGAATAATGGAACTTGAAGAACTTAAAACCTTTGGTTATGAGATTTTAAAATTATTCCTAACCATATAATAACATAGAATATTGTGGCAGAAATATATGATATCCTTGCTGAAAACCTTTGATTTTTTTGCGCCTTAAAAACAACATCCTTATTAAAAACCTTTGTGCCATTGCGTTTTCCAAAAAACAATATCAGATTATAATCTGCAAAATATCATAATGCACGAATGATTTTATTCGGTATTAGTGGCTAAATATTATGCAGATCGTTTCATTTATACTTATCTTTATCCTGATTTAATAAGTTATGATGAAGGAAGTAGTCGTGTATCAAATTGATTCTTTTACAAAGGAAAAATTCAAAGGTAATCCTGCAGGTGTTGTATTAAATGCTGAAAATCTGACCACTGAAGAAATGCAGCTTATTGCCAGGGAACTCAATAATTCGGAAACGGCATTTGTGCTAAAACCTGACCAGGATGACAATTTTGATTATCATATACGGTACTTCACTCCAACTACAGAGGTTCCTATCTGCGGACATGCCACCATTGGAGCTCTTTATGCCAAGGCGATAGAGGATAAATTAGACTCCTGTACTATTAAAATCAATACTCAGGTTGGCATCTTACCAATTGATATTCTAAAAAAGGATAATGACTATATGATTACAATGACTCAGGGAAGCTTTAGCCTGGAATCTGCTTTTGATCCTTCAACAACTCAAAGAATTGTTGGAGCTCTGGGATTAAAAATGGAAGATCTTAATCAGAAATGCCCGGTACAGATTGCTTCTACAGGCCATTCTAAAGTGATGATTGGCATTAACAGCAGAACTCTCCTGAATACTCTGGCTCCCGATTTTGGAGCTTTAACCCGTCTTAGCCAGGAAATCAATTGCAATGGTTACTTTGTATTTACCTTTGATTCTGATGATCATGATATTTTAACATACGGAAGAATGTTTGCTCCTGCTATCGGTATTCAGGAAGATCCTGTTACCGGTAATGCGAATGGACCATTGGGAGGGTATCTTATTCAGAATAAAATTATAGAAGCTCCTTACGGAACTTTTGAGTTTATCGGAAGACAAGGGGAAACCATCAATCGGATTGGACAGATGAAGGTTCAGGTTACCATAAAAAATCATATTCCTGAAGTCATCAGAATTACTGGGAATGCTATAAGTGTATTCCGTACAATAATGCATGTCTGATACTTACTCTGAATCAAGTTTGGTCTCTTCCAGCTTTTTCCTGTAGTTTTTCGGGGTGGATCCGGTTTTTATTCTAAATAAATAAGAAAAATGAGAAAAATTCTGAAAACCGAGCTCAAAAGCTATTTCTTTAATGGATTTGTCTGAACTGTGAAGTAAATTTTTAGCCTCAAGAATAATTCTTTCTTTAATAAACTCGAGTGGTGAAATTGTATACTGTTTTCTACAAAGCACCCCCAAATAATTAGGAGTAATACATAGCTCGCCAGCATAAAAAGCTACATTCTTTTGCGTTTTATAATATTTATCCACCAACATATGAAAACGGAAAGCCAGATTATCCGGCGTACTCAATGCTTTATTTCCGTAAGCATGTTCTACCCAAAGATTAATAATTAGTGCTAACAGACGCACCCTTGCATTGATAAGTTCCGGAAAAACAACATCAGCAGCAATTTCTTTCCTGATGGCATTAAATTCAAGGCTGAATCTGTGATAGGTTTCATCATCAGGTTCTATCATTTCATATTTACTGTAAGAGGAAAAAGTAAATTTAAGCGTCGGAGAAAATGTCTTAAGAATAGCATCATTAATAATAAGCCTTCTTCCGACAGTATGAGGAGCCAGTTCCCATTTGTACTCTCTTTTCGGAAGATGGATGAATAGTTGCTGAGCTTTTAACCCATATTGATTCAAGCCAGTGGTGCATTTTCCGCCCTCACATTGATCCAGTAAGATAATGGTAAAACAGTTTTCAGGAAAAAAGTTGAGTGAATCACCACTGATCTCATCCTGAAAAACAACGTCAATTCCTTTATTAAACACCTCTTCTACCGAATTTTTATTAATCAGTTCTTTATCTATTATCATATAACCCTTTTCAATACTAATTTATAAAAATACCTCATATATCATCGATGACCGTTACAATATATTTTATTTCCTGTTGTTTTTTAGCAGCATGCAAAGATACATTCTTCTTCTCCGTCTGGAAATATCAGAAACCGTGATAAGAATATCGTATTTTCATATTGTTTGCTGTCAATAAGAATATTAAAAACCCATAAGACCAGGCTCTATTTCCTTATATATCTTGATTTTAAGACCTTTAATCCTATTTTTCCACACATCATTTTCAAAATTTATATTTTTAGTTTTTCGTTAAAACAATAAGTATATTTGTGTAAGTTCTTTTTGCTTTACTCCTATGTTAACAGACAAATTCGGAAGACATATCAATTATTTAAGGCTGGCTGTTGTCGACAGGTGCAACCTCCGATGCACTTACTGTATGCCGGAAAATGGGCTTGCATGGATAAAGCAGGATGACCTGATGACAGATGAGGAAATGCTCAGCATATGTACTGTCTTTACGGATCTTGGTGTAGATAAGATCAGAATAACGGGTGGAGAACCTTTTGTCAGAAAAAACTGCGTCAGTCTTATCGAAAAAATCTCGGAGCTTAAAGGCCTTACTGATCTCAGTTTAACCACAAACGGGCTTCTCACTGAACAATACATCCCACAGCTTAAAGCATTTGGAATAAAATCTGTCAATCTCAGTCTTGATACATTGGATGAAGATCGTTTTTTCAAAATTACGCGCCGCAAAAGCTTCGATAAGGTAATGAAAACCTTGGATGGTTTATTGAAACATCACATCAAGGTAAAGATTAATACGGTAGTTATGGATCATCAGAACATAGAAGATATTATTCCTCTGGTTCAGCTTACCAAAGAACTTCCGGTAGATGTACGTTTTATTGAGGAAATGCCATTCAATGGAAATAATAATAGCGACATAACCCCAAAGTGGACTTATCCGCAAATTTATAATCACATCAGAGATCATTTTCCCGGGATTAAAAAATTGGAAGATCCTAAAAGTTCCACATCTTATAATTATAAAATACCCGGTTTTATAGGAAATATCGGCATTATTGCAGCGTATACACGTTCTTTCTGTGGAGATTGCAACAGAATACGGATTACACCTTCTGGTATTTTGAGAACCTGCCTGTACGAAGGCGGCGGGATCAATTTAAAAGATATGATTCGCTCAGGTGTAACCGATGACGAATTAAAAAATATAATTATCAACAGTATACATCATAAGCCCAAAGACGGATGGGAAGCGGAACAACAAAGCCTGAACGCTTCATCTATTCATCAGTCTATGGCTACAATAGGAGGATAACTATGGAAATGATCACCGTACAACAGGCAGAAGATATTATACTTTCCCAGACGAATAATTTTGGAATTGAATATATTGCCTACAACCAGGCATTAGGAAGAGTCTTGGCTGAAGATCTTACTGCAGACAGGGATTTACCTCCTTTTAACCGCCCTACCGTAGATGGAATTGCCATCCGCTATACTGCTTATGAAAAAGGAATACGATCCTTCCCTATCATAGCGATACAGTCTGCAGGAGAGTCTTCTGTGCCTATTGATTCAGAAACTGAATGTATAGAAATCATGACTGGCGCTGCTTTGGATAATTCAGTGGATACTGTAATCCGATATGAGGATATCTCAACCCATAATGGAGTGGCAAGTCTTAGCATTGAGATTAAAAAAGGACAAAATATCCATCTGAAAGGCAGAGATAAAAAAGAGGGTGAAATATTGGTAAAAGCCCATCAGATGATCACTCCCGCTATCATTGGAATAGCCTCGTCCATTGGAAAAACCACCATAGCTGTAAAAAAATTACCCAAGATTATCATTATTTCTACGGGAGATGAAATGATAAGTCCGGAATCTATCCCTTCTCCTTATCAATTAAGACGCTCCAACGGAATCACCATACAGTCTGTTTTGAAAAAGTATCATATTAAAGCAGATACGCTTCATCTCAATGATGATTATGAAGAGATAAAAAAAGAACTTTCCCGTTGTATTAATAAATATGACGTTCTCCTTATGAGTGGCGGTGTATCTATGGGGAAATTCGACTATTTACCCCAGGCCTGCGAGGAACTTGGGATAAAAAAGCTTTTTCACAAAATAAAACAAAGACCGGGAAAACCATTTTGGTTTGGTAAAAGTAATACTCAGAAACTTGTTTTTGCATTTCCGGGAAATCCTGTTTCTGTATTCATGTGCTTACATCGGTATTTTATTCCCTGGTTGGAAAAATCTCTGGAAATATCCGGATGCTTTTCTGGGTTCGCAGTGTTACAAAACGATATCGAAGTTCCCTTTTCCCTGCAATATTTTGTTCAGGTGAAACTTGGTACGAATCAATTGGGGCAGGTCACTGCTGAGGCGGTGAATACAAATGGTTCAGGGGATTTCTCTCATCTTGCGGACACGAATGCTTTTATGGAACTTCCTTTGGAGCAGAATAGTTTTAAAAAGGGAGAAGTATATCGAGTATGGAAGTATAATGATTAAAATAATTTGTAAAGATGCCACGAATGCACGAATACAATACTGAGAATATTTTGATTATTGAGAATTATTACTAAATTACTCAACAGTACAGTTTAATTAGGAAAGCGCAATAAAAAAATTCGTGCATTCGTGGCAAAAAAATTCCCATCAGTGGTTTAAAAAAGAATATATGTCAGAATTTACCCATCTTAATAAAAACGGAGAACCTGCCATTGTAGATATTGGCGGAAAAAATGTTACCAAGAGAAAAGCCGTTGCACAAGCCATTATTTCTTTACCCAACAATGTGTTGGAGGCTTTGCAAAAAGATGATTTCCAAACAAAAAAAGGCTCCGTATTCCAGATTGCCATTATTGCAGGAATTATGGGGGCTAAAAAAACAAGTGAACTCATACCTCTTTGCCATCCTATCGGACTTGACAACTGTAATTTACAGATAGAGCTGAACAATCAAAACGATATCGTCATCCAATGTACAGCCAGTATAGAGGCTAAGACTGGAGTGGAAATGGAAGCATTGACCGGAGCATCTGTTGCAGCCCTTACTATTTATGATATGTGCAAAGCATTGAGCCATGATATTGTCATCAAAGAAATTAAATTAATTGAAAAAACAGGTGGAAAAAATGACTTCAGAAGAGCATAATACAAATCCAAAAATCAACGGCCTTGTTCTCGCTGGTGGAAAAAGTGCCAGAATGGGAACAGCTAAGGATCTCCTTCAATGGCATGGAAAGGAACAGCGTTATTTTGCAGCTGATCTTCTGGCCCCTTTTTGTGATGAAGTTTTCATTTCCTGCCGGCAGGATCAGTTGGAAAATTTCAACCCTCATTATAAAGCTCTTACTGATACTTTCCTGAATATGGGACCTTTTGGCGGAATTCTTTCAGCATTACGGGCTCAGAGAGATAAAGCATGGTTGGTTGTGGCCTGTGATCTGCCTTTATTAGATCCAAAATCTCTGGAATTTTTAATACAGTCGAGAAATCCTGAAAAAGCAGCTACTACTTATGAAAGTCCTTTTGATGGATTACCTGAACCCTTAATTACGATTTGGGAGCCTAAAAGCTATCCTTTGTTACTTAATTTTCTGGGAATGGGAAATACCTGTCCGCGAAAGGTTTTAATCAATAGTGACACGCTTATTTTAAAACCGGGTAATCCGGATGCTTTAATGAATGTGAATACGCCTGAGGATGCTGAAAAGGCGCAACGAATCCTGAAAAATTAATTTTATTGGAAACTTTTTTGGAAACGCGAAGGCGCAAATTGATTGTCTGCTTATACTTTTAAGGCGCAAGGATTTTATCTGCGATAAAATTGAATGCTGTAAGTAGCTTGTGGATATAATTTATATCTCGCAGATTACGCTAATTAAGTAGATGTTTGTGAAAAATATACGCCACGAATGCACGAATAAGATTCTCAGATGTAATAATTAGAATCTATAATTAAGGATTCTTAGAAATAAGTTAAAAGGAATAAACTGAATAGTAAACATTAAAAATTCGTGCATTCGTGGCTAAAAGAAAAAAAAACAGATTATGAGTACATCATTTGAAAGATATCAGTGTCAGATAGCTTTACCAGGGTTTGGTATTGAATCTCAGGAACTGCTGAAAAATGCAAGAGTTCTTATTGTAGGAATGGGAGGCCTGGGATGTCCTTCTGCCCAATATCTGGCTTCTTCCGGCATAGGGACCATTGGTATTGCGGATGATGATCTTGTTTCTTTAAGCAACCTCCATCGCCAAATTTTATATACGCCTGAGGATGTAGGAGCTTACAAAGTAGATGTTGCAGCCAAAAGATTACAGCAGCAAAACCCTTCTGTTTCCATTATTCCTTATCGATTGCGAATTACTTCTTCCAATGTGATGGAGCTGATTTCGGAGTTTGACCTCATCATTGAAGGAACCGATAATTTTGAAACCAAATGTTTATTGAATGATGCCTGTGTTTTAGCTGGAAAACCTTTAGTATATGGAGCTATTTACCAACATGAGGGTCAGGTAAGCATCTGGAATGTTTTACAAAAGGACGGTACCTATTCTCCCAATTACCGGGATGTTTTTCCTAATGCAGAAGAGTCTCAGGTTCCTAACTGCAGAGAAGGCGGTGTCATTCCTCCCTTAGCCGGAATGGTAGGCTGTATGCAAGCTAATGAAGCCATAAAATACCTCATCCGGTCTGAAGAAACCTTAGTGGGAAAACTATGGATGATGAATGTGATGAATGGCAGAACGCAAATCATTAAGTTAAGGAAGACTTCTCCTCAGATTACAGGTCTGGTTCAGACTGTGCAGCTCATAAGTTGTGAAGAATTTATGCAGAATCAGAAAAACTTTGAAATTATAGATGTACGAACAAAGGAAGAACATCAAAAATTCAATATTGGCGGAAAAAACATTCCGTTGGATGAATTGGATGAACATTTCTCCTTTATTTCTTCAATTTCAAATCCTATTGTTATTTATTGCCAGTCTGGTAAACGAAGTATGGAAGCTGTGAGGAAAATTAAAAAAGAATTTCCTGAAAAGGAGGTGTTTTCTTTGAAAAACGGTATTAATGAAATACCACGCTAGTTTCTTAATTGCAAATAGAAGGTTCAATAAAGCCAAAAGGGACAAAAGGTTTATTAGCCACAAATGCACGAATAATTTTTAGTTGAATAAGATCTTTTTTTACATACATGAAAATCAACACAGTGCTTTGTCATTCCGTAAGAAACTCAACTTTGTTTTTAGACTATTATAGTATAGATTCCTACGGAATAAGCTAAAAACTAATAATTTCCAGTAAGTAAGATTGCTTCACTTTGCTCGCAATGACATAAAGTATCTATTTAATCAAATAAACTTGCATCTGAATAGAAGACTTTGCCATTACTTATTCTTGCAGGGGCAGTATAAGGATGTTTTTCAGCTTTTCCAATATTCATAATATGTTCCACATCCCAACCTTTTGCTTTGAGATCATCTGAGATCATAGATCTGTGACAACTCCACCATACGGCTTCTGAGCACATAAAAACAGTTGTTTTTGTCCTTGCTATGGTTTCCAGTTTTCCAATCGCTTTGGTAAACTCTTCAGTCTGCATATAATCAGCATATCCACGGAAAGATTCGTTTCTCCAACGGCTATTGACTGAATCAGGCTGAACTTTTCTCCGGCCTCCCAATGCTTCAAAATGAATATATTCAATATTATTTTCCGGTAATACTTTCTCAAGATTTTCTTTGCTGAACCACGGATATCTCTTTGACCCTGCAAATCTCCGTACATCAGCAAGAACTTCAATATTAAATGACTTCAACATTTTTAAAAATCCCTCCAAAGGGCGAGTAGAGTGTCCGATGGTATAAATAGCCAGTTTTCCCAAAGATTCCATAAGTTTACAATCTGCCAAATCAGTCTATGATCGTTTGTTTCTCTTTCCTGGAAGTGGTAATCTCCTCTCCTGCCATTTCATGAATCGTTTCCTCAATCATTACAGACATACTGTTCAGAGCAAGATCATTAGCTTCCGTACCAAATGGTTCTTCAATTTCATCTGCAATGGCTTCAAATGCTACAAATGTATAAGCAACAAACACAACAATAAGTGGTGTAAACCATCTCAATGAATCAACCAGTCCGAAGGGTAAAAGAAAACAGTAAATATATACGGTACGGTGCAATAAAACACGGTAACTGTAAGGAAGCGGAGTGGAAACAATTCTTTCGCACCCGCCTACAATATCAGAAAGTTTATCAAAATTTTCATCAAAACGGGCTTGCTGAATCGTATCTATACTTCCTTCTTCTTTTGCCTGCTGAACCCATTCCGCCAATAATCTCATAATGACAGCAGGTTTATACTTTGCCACAGAAACTATTTTTAGCTGATCTTCATTCAATCTGTCTTTTAAATCTTCATGAGCATCGGTTCCTCTCAACTGATGTTTCAATGCAAAAACAAAAGCGCCTAACAGCTTGATAAATTCCGAGGCAGAAACTTTGCTTTCTTTTGTATTTTTTAAAGTTAAAGCCTGTCTGGTTAATGAACGGGCTGTATTCAATAAAGCACCCCATAATTTACGCCCTTCCCAGAATCTGTCATAGCTGGCATTATTCTTAAACCCTAAAAATAAAGCCAATACAAAACCAAATAACGTTAATGGTGCCGGATTAAGCGGTATTTTAAAGGAAAAGATAACCCCACGCAGATACACTACACCCAACGATAAAATAAAAAGCAAAAAAAGCCGTGGCAACAGTCCTGGTAATACTGAACCATGCCATACAAAAAGCATTTTAAACCAATGTTCCTTCTTCCTTATAATCATACTGTTTCTTGTAAAGCTTTTATCTTAAAATTTATTTCTTAATCTGACCTATCACTAAAGACTGTAGCTGATAAGAGCTGCGTGCAGGTTTTTTTTCACCTTCTGCAACAATGCGAAACGGACCTTTTGATTCAGCCAAAGGTTTTCCGTCAATGGTGTCTGCAACAATCACGTTTTTATCTGCAATGGAAGCATCCAGCTCAGCTAATGAAAATAAAACCTGATAGCCATCTGCACATTTTGCCAATACATATTTTGATATATTTTCGCCATGAAGTTCCTTTCCTGAAGGAGCTCCCGCTTTTGCGAGAATATCCTGAACAGCAACTCCCGAATATATGTGAACGCTTCCGTCCTTGTCCTTAAGTAAAGCTTCTTTTCTTGGCATCTTTGATAAATCCGCAAGACTCAATTCTAAAGGTGCAGGAATTTCCCCACTCACTTTAAGTTTGAATCCGGATTGACAGAATGCCCAGCCAGAAAGTAACAACAGCGCTACAGGCAGTATTTTTTTCATACAACAATATAAGAATAATTATGGTCTTTGGATGGCTCCCTGATATAGCATTTCATCTACTTTTTTATACACTTCAGGATCATGTTTTTTAATCTTGATTTTCACATACTTGGATGCAGGCATATTACTTTCCTTCACCACATTATTGACAGAGACCAACACATTGGTTTCCGGGAAATAAGTGACCGTATTCTTTTCAGGAATCTGATAGGATACAATAATGAATAAAGGAGCTACCCTTTCTATCCCATCATCATAGTTGAAAAGATCTACTTTATCTCCTGCTTTAAATCCTGCTTTATCAATATCTTTTTGATTCATGAAGATCACACGGCGTTCATTTTTAATTCCCCGATAACGGTCATCTAATCCATAAATAGTCGTGTTAAATTGGTCATGAGTCCGGGTTGTAGCCATCATATATTCATCAGAAGCCAGCGTATTATCCGGTACTTCTGTTAATGTAAATGGAGCACGTCCGCCAAGTTCCTTTGAAAAGCTTTGTTCGTCTCTTGCCGCATTGGGAAGATAAAATCCTCCTTTTTGTCTGACACGGACGTTATAATCTGTAAAACCGGGAATACATTGTTCAATATCATCTCTTACTGCATCGTAACTGTCATGATAACGCTGCCAATTTACTACGGAACGGCTTCCTAATGTAGCCATTGCCATGCGGCATACGATCTGAGTTTCATTGATGAGGTTATCTGATATAGCATCCAGCATTCCTTTTGAACTCTGAACAACGCCCATAGAGTTTTCTGTCGTAATAATCTGGACTTCACCATTGACAATATCTTTATCACTTCTCCCATAAGTAGGAAGAATTAAAGCTTCTTTACCATGAACAAGATGTCCTCTGTTCAGCTTGGTGGAAACACATACCAACAGGTTAAGTTTTCTCAAAGCATTGGCCGTATATGTGGTATCCGGAGTGGCAGAAAGAAAATTTCCACCCATACAGAACATCATCTTTATTTTTTCTTCGTGAATGGCTTTTATGGCCCGTACTACATCATATCCATGTTTACGGGGAACTTTGAAACCATAGAAATTCTCCAGACGGTCAAGCTGTTCTTCCGTAGGTTTTTCATCAATCATCATCGTTCTGTTTCCCTGAACATTACTGTGACCACGAACCGGACAAACACCAGCTCCGGGTTTACCGATACTTCCTTTCAGCAAAAGAATATTCAGTATTTCGCGGATCATATCTACTCCGTTAGGCTGCTGAGTGAGCCCCATTCCCCAACTGACGATAATTTTCTTTTTGAAAGCCATCATTTCTGCGGCCTGACGGATAGCATCCTTCGGTACTCCTGAAAGTTCAGCCAATTCATCCAGTTTATACTGATCAAACTGCTTCATGAAGTCCTCGTACCCTACTGTTTTATTTTTAATGAAGTCTTCATCAAAAACCTGACCCGGGTTTTGTTTCTCAAATTCGATTAAAAGAAGTTCCAATGCTTTCAATAAGGCCATATCTCCATTGATCTTTACAGGCAAATAAAGGTCTGCCAACTGTACCCCGCCAACAAGAACTTCCCTGACACTCTGAGGGTTAATAAACCCCATCAGACCTGCTTCCGGTAATGGATTGACCGCTATAATTTTAGCTCCATTTTTCTTTCCTTTTGCCAGCGCACTCATCATTCTTGGGGCATTGGTTCCCGGATTTTGGCCAATGATCACAATGACTTCAGCATCGTAAAAATCTTCCAATGTTACGGTTCCTTTCCCAATTCCAATGGTTGGACGGAGTGCAGAACCTGAAGTTTCGTGACACATATTGGAACAGTCGGGCATATTATTCGTTCCAAACTCCTTTGCAAATAACTGATAAACAAAGGATGCTTCATTACTTGTTCTGCCGGAAGTATAAAAAGCAGCTTCATGCGGAGATTCCAGCGCATTGAAATGTTCTGCTATTTTTTTAAAGGCATGATCCCAACTGATAGGTTCATAATGAGTTGCTCCGGGAGCCAGATACATAGGATCGGTAAGTCTGCCCATTTTCCCGATCTGATAATCATCTAATTTTGCCAGATCGTACACAGAGTTCTGTTTGAAAAACTCAGGGGTCACTTTTTTAGTGGTAGCCTCTTCTGCCAGGGCTTTTGCTCCATTTTCGCAATATTCTCCCAGAACGGAACGCTCATCATCAGGGTCCGGCCAGGCACAGCTTGGACAGTCAAAGCCTCCCATCTGATTCATTTTGAACAGCGCTCTCATTCCACGGATAGGTGCTTTTTCTTCAAATAAATCACTAAAAGCAGCCATCACAGCAGGAACTCCTGCGGCGGCTTTTTCCACATGGGTCAACTTAAGGTCAAGTAAAGTGAATGGATTCTCGGCATTGGGTTCTCTACCGATTTCTTCTTCTACTTTCTTTTTATTATTTTCTTCCATACCCTTTTATTTTGTAAAGTGATTAACATTTAAGACTGGGATTCGGGTAATTATCGCTTTGATCTTCCATCGTATTGTCTATGCAGACAAAGTCTTTTTCTACCAAAAGTTTTACCAGGCCAGCCTGCCCGTCAAATCCTACAATATCTGTAGATATCCATTCTTCAACCATAGCTTCCGGCATTTTCATGACAATTTTATTTTCAATAAATGCTGCTGATAATGTAGTATCATTTGTTTTCTCTATGGTATAGATGAAGGTTCTGTCTACAAATTCTGTAAAGCTTGAAACCATTCCGTTTCTTCCCAGTTCTGAGACTTCGGATTGGGTTAAACGGAATCTGATGGAGTTGTCTTTTATTCTTATTTTCATTTGTTTATTTCTGTTTTTACCACGGATTCATAGATCATGGATTACTAAATCTCTTATTTTTTTCGCCACGAATCCACGAATGGTTTTTGTGCTCATAACTACTTATCTATATTTATTTTACACCTTTTAGGATACTTCATTATTATTATCCATTAATCTTATTCGTTCATTCGTGGCATTTATAATCTATTTTTCAACAATTTTGTGGAAACTGCTCTCGTTATAAATATTAAAACGGTTGTCCCGAAGAAATCCCAATAATGTCATATCAAATTCTTTTGCTACATCTACCGCCAGACTGGATGGAGCTCCTATTGCTGCCACCACAGAAATTCCTGCCATAGCTGCTTTTTGAATAAGCTCAAAACTTGCTCTCCCACTGAGCACTAAGATTTTATCCTTCAGTGGAAGCTGCCCGGTAAATAATGCATGTCCGATCAGCTTATCCAATGCATTATGTCTTCCTACATCTTCCCGTAGCGCAAGGAGCTCTCCTTCAAAATCGAAAATCCCAGAGGCATGAATCCCGCCTGTAGCACTAAAATTATTCTGAAAGGACTGTAAATTATCGGATAACTTGTACAACACCTCAAATAATAAGGTCTGTTGTTCTCTTTCGATATGTTGAAAAGTGCTTACGGTTTTTATTGATTCTATAGAGCCTTTCCCACATACTCCACAACTGGAGGTGGTATAAAAATTTCTGTCAACATTTTTTAAGTGAGGAATAAAATCTTCGGCCACATCCACTACAATAATGTTTTCCCCGTTCCTGGAACATTCTGCCTGTAGATGATCTATATTTTGAATTTGATTTCCATCTGAAATAATTCCTTCCGTAAATAGAAATCCTGCAGCCAATTCTGCATCATTACCGGGAGTTCTCATGGTTACAGATATATTTTTACTCTCCCTCTGACCTTTTGAGCCATAAGAAATCCGGATCTCCAGCGGTTCTTCTACAGAAATATCGTCTGTATAAGGAAAACTTTTGTCTTCTTTTACTTTGACAATCTCTATTTTCTGTACAGATTTATTTTCTAATGTATTGGTTTTCATATCTGAATAATCTGTTATAGTAAATATACGAATTTCCGGTCTTCAATTACGGATGAGCCGAAACCCATTCTTCCCCATCTTCAAAAATCTCTTTTTTCCATATAGGAACCGTTTTCTTTATGGTATCTATAACGTAACGGCATGCATCGAAAACAGCATCCCGATGCCCATCACTTACCACAATGATTACAGCAGCATCACCTGGAAACAAAATTCCGGTACGATGATGAACAACAATATTTCGTACAGAAAACAGGGTCATGGCCTGATCTGCTACCTTTTTAATTTCTTTTGTGGCCATCGATTGATAACATTCATATTCCAAACGGACAACAGACTTATTTTGAGTAATGTTACGAACAGTTCCTATAAATGTTGCAATCCCGCCACTGCTCAGATCCTGCGCCAGACCAAGACATTCGGTGATATTTAATGGATTTTCTGTTATTCTGATATCAATCATTTCTTTACATTTTTAACTTTGATTCTACACAGTATTTTTGTTCCTGTGTTTGTGGTAAATAATGCCACGAATGCACGAATTATTCCTGAATGCTTAAGTTTTATCCTCCGCTTACAGGAGGAATGATGGCTATTTCGTCTGTGTTTATAAGGATCTGATCGTCTTCAGCATATTCTTCATTCACAGCAATGAAATAGGATTTCAGTTTTATAAGTTGAGGAAATTTTTTTTCTAAATTTTCTTTTAATTGCCTGACATTCAGACCAACCTCAACTTCCAGTTCTTTTTCTGATGCTCCGAAAATATCTTTCGTTATTCCAAAAGCCAATATTTTAAGTTTCATTTTATTTTTAAACTAAATTTTTACCAATATTTCATGAGAATATTTATTCCTGCTACCAATACAAGAATAGCGGTCATTCTCTTTATAATCAAAGGATTCCATTTCAGGGACATTCTGGATCCGATCTGTCCGCCTATAAAAACGGCAAGACATAAACTTAAGATCCTGAAATAATCCATATCTACAGAAAGTTTTGATAACTGTCCGAAAATGCCTGATACAGAGTTCACCAGTATAAACACACTGGAAGTGGCTGCTATTTTCCTTGGTGTATCCCATTTCATCAGATTCAGTAAAGGGGAAAGAAAAATTCCGCCTCCTATTCCTACCAGCCCGGATAAAAACCCGATTCCGCCTCCCAAAAGACTGTTCCCAAAGACTGCTGATTTTGAATCCTGTTGCAATTTCTCTATGTTTTTGGTTTCCGTTTTAATCCATAATAAGATGGCAACTATGACGAGCGTAATTCCTAAGATCAGGAAGAAAGTTTCCTGACTTATTTTCATTACGGCTCCCAAATAGGCCATGGGAACACTCACCAACGTTATGGGCAATACTTTTTTCCAATCGATCTGCTTGTTCTTAATGTAAATATATACGCCTCCCACAACTACAATCACATTACAGATCAACGCTGTTAAACGGATTTCCTGATATGGCAGGCTATACATTGCCAATACTGCCAAATAACTGGAACCACCACCAAATCCTACTGAGGAATAGACAAAAGCAATTATCAAAAACAACAGAAAAATCTCCCAATGCCCCATATTATGTATTGAAGGTTAATTTTATTACAATAATACTCATTTTACGGCTTGCATACTGCCAGAAAATATAAAAGTCTCTACGGTAATTTGTGAAAAAATTGTCATAAATTGTTTATCTCAAGAATAAAGTGATGAGGTACCATTATCATTTATTAAATTTGATTCATTAGAAACAGTAAAAATGCCTGCAAACGAAACACAAAAAAACATGAGTTCTCAAAATGTCACCGACTATCCTAACAACAATACTTATTTTCTGGTATGGAATTTCAAACAGGATGCAGATCCATCAAAAGTTAAATCGGTATTCCAGAGAGTCTGTGCATTAGTCACTAACCTGAATAATTCGGCACTTGACCGTTTTCCCAATTCTAAAGCAAGCTGTGTTCTGGGAATTGGCTATGAAGCCTGGTTACAGCTTGACTTACCCAGCCCGTTACCTAAAGAGTTTAAAAAATTTGAAGAAATAAAAGGCAGTAAACATACAGCAGTAAGTACGAGAGGAGATATTCATTTTCACATTCGTTCTGATGAAAAAAGTCTGGCGTATGATATGGCTTCCACGATTTCGGATTTTATGACAGAAATTTCTGATTGTGTGGTTGAGGTTCAAGGGTTCCGTTATTGGGACAGCAGATCTATTTTAGGTTTTGTAGATGGCACAGAAAATCCGCATGGTAAAGACCGTGATTATTTTGCTGTTATTGGAGATGCAGATCCTGAATACGAAGGCGGAAGTTATCTTTTTGTCCAGAAATATATCCATAATATGAATGCCTGGAAATCTCTTTCTGTGGAAGATCAGGAAAAAGTGATCGGAAGATCAAAGGAACAGGATATTGAAATGGATGATGAAGTAAAGCCTAAAAACTCCCATATTGCATTGGCCAATGTAGGTGATGATTTTAAGGTAGTGAGAGATAATATGCCTTTTGGAAATGTTTCTACGAATGAAATGGGTACTTATTTTATCTGTTATGCAAGCACATTCAGTACAGTAGAAAAAATGCTGACGAATATGTTCATTGGTGATCCTGAAGGAAATTACGACAGAATCCTGGATTTCAGTACCGCCCAGACGGGAACTTTATTTTTTGTTCCTTCAGCAGATATGATGGATGAGTTTTCTTCATAGAATCATTTCTTCTGAATAATAAAATAAAAGTATCGCCTCAGATGAAGCGATCCTTTTGATTAAGGCTATTTTACAGCAACTTCATCATATAGCTCTTCCTTCCATAAGATCGTCTTCAGTTTATCCTTATGAATCCTGACAACATCTCCGTTCTGAACTTTATGTTTTTTTTGTAAAAGTCTTTCATGAACGAAAATAGCTTCTGCATCAATTAATTGATTCAACTTACTTGATGAAAGGTTCAAACAGGTTCTGATCACCGTTGATTATCTGAGATTAAATTCAAAAAGGCACTTGATGGTAAAGCTCATCATTTCATCGTCACCAGAGATTATCTGCTCAATCGGAACCTCATCAAACTGAATTCCATATTCTACACTATCCAAGTCCGCTTCGGCATTATTTTTTCGTCTTGTTTCGCGGGAAAAAGCATATTCCCAGGCCAAATCAGTATCATTCGCCGAAAGTCGATTAAAGATTTCTTTACTGATAGATTCCGTTCTGATCCTGGAAAATACCGTCATATTGTATCGGTGGTGGCATTTCACACATCTGTAAATTAACCAGATATCGATGTTCTTTTTTTGGGCATTCAGCCTGAATTTATCACTGCAATGAAACCTTTCGCTGTCACAATGGTTGCATTTCTTTTTTAAAAGGGGTGTATTTTTCGCTTTGATTACCCACGTATACTCTATACTCATTATAATTTGTGCTTAATATTCTTTAGTAATTTTTCACCTATTATTCACGCATTACAAAATCAGTACAGCTATTGAATAGAAATACCCTCTCCTATTCTCTTCTGAACAGTAAAACCGTCAAAAACAGAAATAGAGATACAGTTGCCTTCATTGGCAATACAGTAAATGATAGGATTAAATGAAAACCTGTTCGGGTAGAGTTACCCGAACGAAAGAATAATTAGCCTGCGGTTTCTGAAGGCTAATTTTAAGCGATAACAGGTTTAAGAGTAGTTCTCAAAACGAATTGTTTACTTGGTTAGAATAAAAGTAGGGATTTTTTTGCTTTAAACGTATTTTTTCTACAAATAATACAATTTTATTATTTCCAATTTCAAAAGGGCTGTTTTGTTGGAAACGCAAGGGCGCTAATTTTTTTATATACTGTATGTTTTTAAGTCGCAAGGATTTTATCTGCGATAAAATTGAATGTGGAGAGATATTCTCACGCGGATTACGCAGATTCTGAATAATGTTTTGATGGCCACAGATGCTCGAATTAAATATTTTAATGGCTAAAAACAGGTAGATATTCAGTTTGTTTTTTTATTACATAGGCTATGGTGAGAAAGCAATTTTTAATGTTTATAAAATCTCACTTTTTCTATCAATTTTGAAGGTATTAGAAACCAAAAAAGGGCCTTCATAATGAAGACCCTTAGCAGGGAAAAGAGAGAACCACCACTCTTCAAACTTAGGCTTGATAATTCAAAAACTTCTGAGCTTAAAGGTTTTTGAAACTTTCCCGCTTTATTTTTAAATTAATTAATAACCGGCATTCTGGGTTAAATTAGGATTAGCTGTAATATCTGCAGATGGAATTGGGAAAATATTGAATTTTGAATCCACCGCTTTGCCGTCTTTGGTATTTCCTTTCCAGCTCCATACATAATCTCCGGATGTGAATTTGTTGAAACGGATCAGATCGGTTCTTCTGGTTAATTCCCAGGAAAGCTCTCTTGATCTTTCATCGAGGATGAAATTCAGATTCAGATCGGAAGAAGAAATGGCTCCGGCTCCGTTGCTGTAAGCCCTATTTCTGACTACATTAATATTACTAAGTGCAGATGAAGCATTCCCTACTCTGAAATACGCTTCAGCAGCTGTTAAATAAGCTTCTGAAAGGCGGAACATTGGAAAATCTGTATCTACATAGGCTGCGTCGGATCCTGCTTTTCCGGTTTTGTCTACATTTCTCCATTTGGTAAAGGCATATCCGTCCTGGAAGGTTCCCGGAAGAGCTGCAATTTCTTTTTTATGTCCCACATTAAAGATCAATGCCCTGGTATCCCCTTTTGTAAATGCATTAGGGTCTGAAGTATTGAAATTCTGGTCTGCAGTCTGGAATTTATTTACAAACTCCGGACGCAAACGGATATTCCCCCAGCCTCCTGAAATTCCCATATTCAGGTAATTCAGCATGGTACCCCCGGTTTGTGCCAATACATAAAAGGTAGTTCCGCCATAGGTTTTGGATTTTACGCCATCCATATTTAAAGACCAGATAATTTCCGGAGAGGTATTGTTGTCTGCAAGGAAGTTATAAAGGTATTTGGGAGATAAACTGTAGTGACTTTGGATCACTTTTTCAGCATATTCTGCAGCCTTAGCCCATTGTGCTGATTTTATGTAGACTTCTGCATTCAGATATAATCTTGATAATAGAAAATCGGCAGCTGTTTTATCTACTCTTCCATATTCATTGGTTACCGGGAGAATTGTTTCAATCTCTTTCAATTCTTTTTCTATATAAGCATACAAGTCACCAGGCATAATCTGCTTAGGTAAAAACTGAGGATCCTGCTTGTCTGCATCTGTTACAAACGGAACTTTTCCAAATGTGTCTAATAATACCCAATAGGAATAAGCTCTCAGAAAACGGGCTTCTCCTCTGAAATAGGCGACTTCCTGTTTAAATTTGGGGTCGGTGTGTCCTCTTCCCTGTAGTTTTTCATCTGTAGTCTGTCTTAAAAACTCATTGGTATATCCAATAATCTGGTACAGTCTCGCATAATATCCATTCAGAATTGCGGTATTTGAATCCCAGCTGTTGGTTGCCATTTGTCTTAACCCATTGGTTTGTGAACCCATGATGGCTTCATCCGTTGTCAGTACCTGAACATAGAAAGCCAAACGGATAAATGAGCTGTAGCCTTCATCAAAATTGCCCATATCCGGATCTCCTGTAGGCCCCTGCTGTCCGCTAAGACATAAAGCAGCATAACATTTGGCCAAAACTCCTTTATAGTTATCAGGATTGGAATATACCTGTTCTGTGGTCACAATATTTGGATCAATGGGCTCTGTATCCAGGTCTCCAACACATGAACTTACCGTAAAAAGTAATAGTATAAGAGGTATTATATATAAACGTTTCATATTCAAATTATTTAAAATTAACATTTAACCCAAAAAGGAATGAACGGGGTCTGGAATACATATTATTATCGATTCCCAAATACACTTCAGGATCCAGACCGCTATACTTTGTAATCACAAAAGCATTCTGAACAGAAAAGCTGACTCCCAGATCAAATTTATCACTGATATTCTTAAATGTACGCCCTAACGTCATATTATCCATTCTGAAGAACGATGCATTTTCAAGGAAGAAATCAGAGTAAAGCTGTAGATTTTCAAAGCCCTGCTCTGCGGTATAGCTTAAAATATTGGAATAGGTTCCGTTTCCAGAATAGGTTTTAGTTTTATAATCCTTGGACTTGATATTGTTATACACATAATTTCCAAAATTAGCATGTCCGTTGAATCCGAAATACCAGTCTTTATAGCTCAGTTTAGAAGAGATTCCTAAATAGGATTTCGGCATTGGGCTTTTATCTTTTACGAGACCGCCTTTATATTTTCCTTCAATAGGTTTTCCGTTAGCATCATACTCCTGTTCATACAGATAAAAAGTATAAGGAGAAAAGCCTACAGAATGCACCTGGATGGTTCCAGCCGTAGAGCCTGAAACATTTCCGATGTTCACCCCGTAATTCGGATTGTCAACAAGGGTAAGCTTTGTAATTTCTGATCTATTGAAGGTAAGGTTCATATCCAGATTCCATTGCCAGTTTCCTTTTTTAACAGGAATGGTATTCAATGTAAGCTCCAGCCCTTTGTTTTCCATGGAACCGATATTGGTGAAGATCATATTGGTAAGATTAGAACCCGCTGCAACCGATATTTTATTCAAAAGATCATCAGTAGTCCTTTTATAAATCTCCACAGACCCTGAAATTCTGTTTTTTAGAATTCCGAAATCTAATCCCAGGTTATAAGTAGAAGTGGTTTCCCATTTCAGATTAGGATCATATCCATTGGGACGAATCGTTTGATAGAATTGATCTCCAAACTGATATAAAGCCTGGGAATCACTGTAGGTATAAGTCTGCATCCATTCATAATCTCCACCAATATCCTGCTGCCCTGTTTTACCATAACTCAGTCTTAATTTCAGGTCGGAAAAAAAATTGCTGTCTTTAAGAAATTCTTCTTCCTTGATCTTCCAGGCAAAAGCTGCAGAAGGAAATAATCCCCAATGATTATCCTTAGCAAAGCGGGATGAACCGTCATTTCTAAGAGTAGCAGTAAAAAGATAACGGTCATTGAAACTGTAGTTTAAACGTCCATAAAATGAAACAAGAATATATTCAGATTTCGGAAGAATACTTTTATAGATTTTGTTTCCTGTAATATTGGTCTGGTAATCATTATAACTTTTCCAGAACCTTTGCCAGGAATATCCGCCCATCACATCAAATTTATGTCTGCCTAATGTTTTGGAATAATTGGCAAAAGCATCAAACTGCAGATTGCTTTTCTTCTGGGTATAATTCTCCATAAGTCCCTGACCGTCATTTCCGATGGAAGTCCAGGCAAGTGGTGCATTGTCCGGAACGAAGATATTCCCTTCGCTTTTTAAAATATCAAACCCTGTATTAAGATTTAATTTCAGGTCTTCAAACCCATGAATTTTATAATCCAGCTGTATGTTTCCGATATGTCTGATTACTTTTGACTGATCTGTTCTCAGATCAAGCATTGATACAGGATTTGCCCCGGCCTGAGTAATAGGTCTTCCGGAAGCATCCGTCCAGATAAAATACCCCAGTCCATATGGCGTTGAATGATCAAAAACCGGACGTGTAGGATCAAACGATACCGCTCCACTGGCAGGGTTGGAAATAAAGTCGTTATTTTCTATGCTTGGTTTATAGTTTAGGTTTACATTTAAGTGTTTATCAAAAAACGAAGGATTCAAAGCTAAACTCAGGTTCATTCTTTCGTAAGCATTTTTTCTGATAATCCCCTCCTGATTGGTATATCCTAATGATAAACGATACGGAATATCCTTTACAGAACCTGTCATACTGAAGTTCTGATCGTTACTCACAGCTGTACGGTATATTTCGTTCTGCCAGTTCGTGTCATTGGTTCCCAGGCCATTAATCACGGCAGCATTTCCTGCATATTGATTTTTTATAAAACTCCTGTATTCATCACCATTCAACACATCCAGCATTTTGGGATTGTAGCTCACCTTGGTATTGGATGAATATTGATAGCGCGTTTTCTTACTGCCTTTCTTGGTGGTAATAATAATTACCCCGTTGGATGCTCTTGAACCATAAATAGCAGTGGAAGAGGCGTCTTTCAGAACGGTATAGCTTTCTATATCATTGGGATTAATCATTCCCAGGATATTGCCTGATCCTGAAGTGGAAGAATTATCTATCGCAATCCCATCAATAACGATAAGTGGATCATTACTTGCTGACAATGAAGATCCCCCTCTGATCCTGATTGCAGAACCGGCTCCTGGTGCTCCTCCGGGAGAAATAATATTAACACCAGCGGCTTTTCCCGTTAATGCATCCTGCGCGGAAACCGGATTTCCGTTATTTTCAGCATCCATTTTTACCGTAGTAAGAGATCCTGTAGCATCGGATTTCTTTACTTTTCCATAGCCGATCACAACAACTTCATCAATCTTATTTTCCTTCACCGTAACGGTATCTTTTGCCATGGAAATAGCTTTACTCGGGACAACGGCTTTTATAGAGGTTTTCCTCAGCATTACGGTATTGTTCCTGATTTCGTATTCTACAGGATAATACGTTTTAAGGTATTTCAATGAAGCATCCAGTGATGAATAATTTACTCCACTCTCATCCACAAGAATATCTTTAAAATCTGTGCTGGAGTAGAAAAAAGGCACTTTAGAAGATTTACTGAGCTTATCAAAAACCTTAGCAATGGACACCTTTTTTTGTTTTGCCTGTGTAGCCGGAGGCTGTTGTGTAGTTTGGCCATAAGCCACTGGAAGTCCCATCGCAACCAGAAATGTCACGGAAATTATTGTTTTTTTCATAAATTTGGGAATAACTTTATTAGACTTTAGCGAGTTAAATAGTTAATCGGCATCAATAACCCTCATTATTGGTGCTTTTTTATTTTAGTTGTATCTCTTTATCGGATTTCTTTTCTGTTTTAAGATTAAACGGATAGCAGATGGCAGATAAAACCTCGTTCAGATTCCCGGAGAATGATCCTTTGATTCTCTTTTCGCCATATTCTTTCGGATATTCTATCTTAATATTATATACCTGTTCCAGCTCTGTGACGATATTTTTAAGCGTTTCATCCTCAAATGAAAACTCTCTTTTTGCATCAACAGCATAATAAAAACGGGCAGGCTTTTCAATATTTTTATTCCAGGACTGGTTAGGTAATAAATAGGTGATCTTCCCTTGGTGATCTACCTTTACTTTTCCCTCAAAAAGTTCTACCTTTTCCTTTCCATTGGTCTGATCCAGAAAAAATTTTGTTCCCAGTACCTGTACTGTAAAATCTTTTGCATTGATTCTGAATGGACGGGTCTTATCTTTTGCAATATCAAAGGTTGCTTTACCAGTGAATGTAATTTTTCTGTCTGCTTTCCCAAAATCGGAAGACAATACAAGTGTACTGTGCGGTTCCAGAACAATATGACTTCCATCAGGAAGGTCAATACGCTTTGTAAAATCTGAACTGGAATAAGTCTGAACTGTAACCTGTTCTGTCACAGAAGAAGACTCAGATGGATTGTAGAAAAACAGACCAATCCCCACTACAGCTGCTGCAGAAGCAGCCCAAAAGATATTTTTCAGGTTTCTTCCGGTCTTGATCTTACGTTCAATTCCAGACTTAATCCGTGCATCAGTAAGCTGATCCATTTGCTGGTTTTCCCTGAAGGTTTCTTCCCAGTTTTTTTTGAAATCGTCATCTTCCATATTGTTCATATTTAGTATTACGCAGAAAAATTAAATCGTCAACCTTTTTTAGAAAATATTTTTAAAATTTTATACATTTCTATGTTTTGAACGGGAGTAGGATCTTCTTACCATTATTTCGTTGAGAGATTCTTCAGTCTGTTTCATTCAGAATGATAAAAGGCTTTTTTTGAAACCACAAAAGATTAAGCATCTTAATGAGTTCCTACAATATTTTCTAAATACGGTTTAACCTCTGTCCATCGATAGTATGGGAAACTGTCGGTTTGTAAAGGAATATGAACTTCATTTTCATTATGAAGAAACTTAACCAGAATATCATTCTTTTTGTTTTTATAGAAGATCAATTGTAAATTAGCTGCCATAGGTGCTGCCTGGAAGGTGTTCCAGACTTTATAGACTTCTTTTGGATCGGTTTCTTCTTTATTCATTCCTTCAATATTCAGCAGGGCCAGTAAAGGCGTAATATTCCCATCATGTCCGAACCTTAAAGAAGCTCCGTTTTTATTATTTTTAATATAATCTTCTGCTTCATCCAGCATGTTTTTCACCAATGGAATAGAATTATTCTTCACCAATCCTTTGCTTAAGGGAGACGGACCGTCATTCACATAAGTCTGATAATTGATAGCCTGATAAATATTGAATAATTCATCTTTTGTAAATAAATCATAGAAGGAAATATCCGTTTCAAGGTTCTGCATATCGCTGGCAATCCAGTAGAAGGCTTCTATAACTCTTTCGGGATTGATGTTTTTATAGATATATTTGTCATTATTGAAAAGGTTTCTGATAAACCTGTCAGACTTCATATTCTCTGCTCTGAACTTTCTTTTTTCTTCCTGCCAAAAGTTATCTGCTGCACGGAAATCAATAGATTCTTTGGTATGATGATTCAGATACTTCATGTATTTATCAGAAGATTCCATACTGACCTGAAGTTTAGGATTGTTGGCTATCAGCTCATTCGTAAAGTTGGCCATACTCAGAATACATCTTGGGACTACTGTTGATTTTGCAGTAACTACAGCATTTTTTTCAAATGCTTTAGGATTGCTCTTAAACATTCTTTGTGAGATCTGTTTGTGCTGTAATGCTCCCAGTTCTGTAAGATCCCCGTTGTGGCCTTCCGCCTGAATCCATATTCTTTTCAACCTATCCAAAGCAGATTTCCCCTGTTCGGTTAATGCATTATTATCGGCTGCTTTTTTTAATACTCCCATCACTCCGGAAAAATCTTTATCATTGATGAGCCATCTTGAGCCATGTCTTCCATAATGACTGATGTAGAATGATTCATATCCTACCGGAGCCGGTGTTTGTTTATGGGATGGTGTTGGATAAGCATAGTATACTCCGCCGGTAGTTTTGATATCCGAAAAAATTTCTTCTTTCGTTGTCTGGGCTTGGGTTGAGAAAAATGCTGATACCAATACAAGCAGTAATGTTGTCTTTTTCATAGTAAACTTTTTTTAGTTGGTTGAAATTCAGCTTCAGCAAACGAAACTGAAAATATGATTTTGCATAATCATACTTACTATTACGCAACAGTAGTGAAATCGTCAACCCTAAAAAAAGCTTTTTATAAAAATAAAGAATGAAAAAAACAGATTGAGGTGGGTTTTCAGAAGACTTAATACCTTATTAACATGTTTAGCCACTGCATTTTTAGAAATACTGTGTTCCTTGGCTATCTGTGAATAGCTCTGTCCCTCCACTTTATGTTTGAGAAAGAATGCCTTGCTTTTTTCAGGCATCTGATGGAGTAATTTTTCGATCTGTTCTGTATGTTGTTGGTAGTCTTCTTCGTCTTCCTCCTCTTTTACCACTTTCAGATGGTTTTCTTCCTGAAGATCCGAAAAAGCGAGTTTATTTTTTCTGTAGAAGTTCGCAATTTCCTGCTTGGCTGTTTTAAAGATGATGGCTTCCCTGTTTTTCTCCAAAACATCCCTGTACTTCCATAAATGAACAAAAATATCCTGCACAACATCTTCAATATCTTCTCTTCCATGAATATATTTTTTCACGAAAAAAAAGACCTGATGCTTGTATTCATCATATATTTTTTCAAATAATGGCTCCACAGAAAATTAGAAATACGGTAATGTTCCAAATATATAAAAAATAAACTTTAGACAAGTTTCAGGGTTCTGTTATGGTTTTAAACCCATTAAAAGATTAAAAATATTTAACTATTTAAACATTTTATTAATATTTTTTTTCCTTGACAAAACTTGCATTATATCTTATTCTCATAGACACAAAGATGATTTTTGATTATGCTAAATTTTAAGTGAGCTAAGAGATTAATCGATTTTCAATCGATTGATGAAGCATACTGTTTCCATTAGCTTAGTCAACGAAGTAGTCGAAAACGTTGCTCATCTAAAATCCTAAGCTTCATAAATAAATCTTTGTGTTAATTTATTAATAATGATAAGCTCTATAAAGTTTAAAATACGATGATTATTTAGTATAAAAACAGAGGAAGGTATCGCTGATCAAATAAAAAACTGCAAATTTGCTTCTATTCACTGAAAGTATTTACCATGAACATGAATTATCTCGAAAAAATAGAACGTTTATATCAATTATCTAACGAGAACCATTCTGGCTTTTCTGAAACAGAAATTACAGAAGCAGAACAAGCTCTGGACTTTAAATTTCCGGCAGTTCTTCGTGAATATTATCTGAGCATAGGTAAAAACGAAGCAATTAATCATTCTCATAACAGGCTTCTGAGTCCCAATGCCATTTATTTTACAGAGGACCGATATCTTATTTTCTATGAAGAGAATCAAGGAGTTGTACAATGGGGAATTAAAGAAGCGGATCTTTCTCTTGAAAATCCTTCGGTATGGGGAAATTATGATACGGTGTACGAATCCGACTGGCAGCAGGAAACAAAAACACTGGAAGATTTTTTTCTATCTATGTCTGTATACAACGGAACTCTTGACGGACTTTTTTATAATGCCAATTCTTTTTCACCAGTATATATAGAAACCGTGAAACTTATACAGCAAAATTGGTCTGAAATTCCAGAAATTTCCTGGGAAAGACAAAAGGTTTATACAGATGATTACTTTGAAGTCATCAGTCTTTCATTTGATGAAGCGGATCAATGTACTGCTATCTTCGTAGGTACCTCTATAGAAGAAAGGTTTGAAAGAATACTGGAAATTTCCGGTATTGACTGGTCGTATATTTCCTATGAAGATATGGACGGAGAGTATGAAAAGGAAGATTAATACATGAGATATTTTAGGTTAAGATTAAACTTTAAGATCAAGAAAAACTCAATATTATTTTGTAGATTAGATTAAGATATTTGGGAGTGCTGTTATTTTAACCAATCATTTAAAACTATACATATGTGGTGGGTATACGCAATTCTTTCAGCATTTTTTGCTTCGCTGACAGCCATTTTTGCCAAAGTTGGTATCACAGGAGTGAATTCAAACCTGGCTACGGCTATCAGGAGTGTCATTATCTTACTGGTAGCATGGGGTATTGTTCTGGCACGAAGTGAATATAAAGGAATCCCAGCCCTTTCCCGCCATAATCTCATTTACCTTGTGGTTTCCGGTCTTGCTACGGGTTTATCATGGATCTTTTATTTTAAGGCTTTGCAGGTGGGTAAAGTTACCCAGGTGGCTCCTCTAGATAAATTAAGCGTTGCTTTAACGATTGTTCTTTCTGTTATATTTCTTGGGGAATCTCTTACTTTAAAAACAGCTATCGGAGCTTTACTGATTATTATTGGAACGGTCGTTTTGATCTTTGAACAATGATTCTTATTTGGTGGAGACTTAAACACCTGGTTTGCAAAAGAATGATTGAAAATTTTTATTTTTACCAGCAAAATCATTTCGTTCAGTAAAAAACGCAATTAAGATTTTATTAGTAGTATTATCCTATTTATACCGTATCAATCCACTTATAGAGATCAATATCGGCAGAAATCCCAAACGATTTTCTGAGTCTGCTTTTTCTGGTCTGAATAGTTCGAACCGCAAGGTGATTGTATTCTGCAATATCTTTTGTTGTGAAACCAAGTTTAATCAAGGCGCAAAGCTTAAATTCATCGGTACTCATATCAGGATTGAGTTCCATCAGGTTGTCATACAGACTGGGAAACATCTGCTTTACTTTAGGAATAAAGGCAATATCGTCATTCATGGCCAGCTTTACAATACCTTCCAAATCTACCTGATCTTTGCTGCTGAGTTTTACTCTCATATCAGCAATAATTTTTTCACTTCTCATAGCCTGCTGATATAATTTCACAATTTTGAATTGTTTTGAAAGTATAAAATATCCCAAAATACTCACTCCTAAAAACACCTGCAGAAAAGTAATCAGTCTCTGATTTTCTGAAAACAGTACATTATCTGCTCCTTCAATGTTAAATATCCTGAAATCATAATAATGACTGATACTGAAAAGAATAAGTGCCGTAAGGTAAACGATCAAATTATACCAGACTGTTTTTTTGGAATTAAAAATAAACAGTGAAGCCAGCATAATGACAAAATAATATAATGACAGGCCATTGTCAAAGCCTGTGGTAGATGAAAAAAAGAAGATCAGAAATAAAAAAAGCTCCAGACTAAACAATGTCACAAAATGATTGTAACGTACTTTTGTAAAGAAAAAAAGGAAAAGATAAAAGATTCCCAATGCTGATAAGACAAAAAAATTGACCTTTAAGCCAAACAAAAGGTCTCTACAGCCGTTAAATATCAGAACAGCTCCAACGGAAAATGCAAATAAATTCATTCTCTGTGCTTCAATAAGCTCAAGCGGACCTGTATTGGGAGCAATATGCCTATTCGCTATATAATCCCAGATTTTACGAAACATAATTTATAAATATTTAGCAAAAACATAAAATTAAATACAAAAATAAATAAAATGCTTTTATATTTTATTTAAATAATCAATTTTGATTAAAAATACATTTTCAAATATTCTCTATTGGTAATATCTATCACGCTCCTCCAGTTTTCCTTATTTATATATAAAAACTTCTGAGTATTATAGAAATATCTATTTACATCAAAAAGATTTTTCTCCATTTTGTAATGGTATTGCGGCTTAGTTTAAAATGAAGGGCCAACTGAGTATTGTTGAGCATATTTTCTTTCTGATAATCCAGAATCTTCAGAATATCAGTTTTTTTATAAGAACGGTATTGGCTGCTGTATTTTTCAGAGGTTCCAAAAATAATAGTATTAAGCTTCAGAATGTCTAAAGCTAAAAGTTCATTTTTCGAGAGTAAATATTCACACAGATCATATTTGTCCGGATATTTGCGCGTAATGATGTCTTTGTAGATCTGTTTAAAATCAGGTTGTTTATATTTTTCCATATTGTGTTGCAATATATTGACGGATTACTCTTTCGGTAAAAGCATCAAAGTCTCCGTTAAATTATTAAAATGAGTTCCATGATTTCCCTGCCAACAAAATCTTATAACAATTTACCGGCTGTATTTCCCAATCCATTTATGAAGAGTTGTTTTAGGAATTTTATATCGTATAATAATTTCTTCCTTCGTCATTTCACCATTTTTTATCTGTTCAAGAATAAAATCTATGACTTCCCGGGTATAAATATTTTTTCGAAACCGGGGCAATACTGTTTTTTTCTCTTCCGATGGTATAGTCTTTATTTTAGGTGAAGCCGGAGCATAAAGAATCAAATGTTGGGTATAGATTCTGAAAAAATCATATTCCAGAAGTTTGCTCCATTTCAATACAATTTCGGTATCCAGGCTGCTGCAGGTATACATTTTACCAACCTCTTTTTCTGTACAGTGAAGAAAATTACAGATACGGGATAATTCTATATTGCTTTCGGAAACAGCATTCTCGATCAGGTTTCCTATATGAATGTTTTTATAATTCATACTGCTTTTTATTTTAAATGTTCAATCACTCCGTCAAAGGATGTCTTGAGGCTCTTTTATTTTATCAGGTTGAATATTTTAAAGGTTCCGGCGGGGCTCCGCCCCGCCGGAATCCAATATTAAGAAGACATTCTTTGTGCTGTAATATGAATACGTCTGATGTTATTGGCAGGAATTGTATCATTTAAGTTATCTACATAAACAAAAATGGTCAAGCGATACCAAACTCCATCAACAGCCAGATCTATAGTTTCTATTTCCTGAGAATCATCGGAACTGTTTGTAGAATTTATAGGTGTGGAACTGCTGTTCATATTATCTCCCCAGTTAAGGTAAATTCCATTATCTGTTTCTACATATCCTCCCGGAGCAACTAAAATATTAGCACGGCGGAAGCGGTCTACACTGGATAATGCAGCATACCACATTTTAACATTACTGGAAGATACATTTACTAATCGGGGATTGTAAGTCACCCCACCGGATCCTGTATTGGAGCTGGACCAAAAGCTAAGATCCAGTCTAACTTTTCCTCCTAAAATAGGTGGATTCGGAATCATCGTACTTAACAAACCTGTTGTAGTTGCAGGAACTTCGTATGTGAAGAACTGATATTCTCCCGGACTGAGCTTTTTACCTCCGCCAACTTCTGCATTACATGTCTGCCCGCCAATAGAAACAGGGAATACCGTTGTATTAGGGCTGGATACTGTGGGAGTTCCGGAAACAGTATAAATTAAAGTTCCTGCTCCCTGTACAAAATTCCCTTGTGTAATGGTTGCGGTAAGTCCGTTTACAGGCCCTAATGTCTGTGTTGCATATATTCCGCCGTTTCCTCCGGTATAAGGAATAGTCATTGTTCCCTGAAAAGGAGTTCCTGCAGTATATGTCAGCGGATCAAGATTAACATCAGTACATCTCAAGGCTCCTACGGTACCCTGTTGTAGTAAACGTCCGTCCAAAGGTCTCCATTGAGCACCATCCCAGTATACATATCCGGCATAAGTAAATGTGGATTGTGTTCCCAGATTATAAACCAACAGTCCGGTAGCTGGATTAGGAATTGTAGAAGAGTCGTTGTAAGCTGCCAGAGCTACTCTTGGTCCCAGAAAACCTTTCTGCTTTCCTGATACCAACTGACTGACATTGAGCTCTAAAATTGCAGACAGGTCAGGGGATGTAGTTCCTACCCCTACACTTCCGTCAGCTGTTACTACAAAGTCATTGGCCTGTTGTAATGCCGTAGGGCTTCCTGTTGCATTATTGTCTTTTTTTCCATCAATATTAAAAATTCCCTGAGGATTAGGAGTATTGATGCCAACCTGTGAATAACTCATCGAGGAAACCATTATCACTAATGGTAGAAGATACTTTTTCATTCTGTGTTTATTGTATTTAAATTAAGTGTTAAAATGGTTTTAGCCAAAGAAATTTTCTGTTACCTAGAACATACGAGCTCTATTTTCATAACTCTAAACTGCTTTTTCTAAATACCTTTTGATCGATTAAAATTTCAATACAAGATTAGAGTTATTCTGTCCACAACCCAAGAAAAAATATACGCTACAGATACACTACAAACTTATGATCAGGTACGTCACAGATACGTTCGGTATCACAAAATAAATAACAATACACTAATAATGAGACACCTAAAATAAAACACGCGAATTTTTCAAAAAATCAGAGTATTTAAATTTTGAATTAAATAAAATGCTCTATGAAGCTTATTTCATAGAGCATTTTATTCCATATATTTTATAAAAAGAAAATCTTCGAGGGAAAATCTTATTTAGGATTAAGAGAAGTATTGTACTATTTTAAAATAGAGAAAATATTTATTTGAAAATGTTGGAGAATTTTAGTTTTAATATCCTATTCTTTCAAAGTAATCAAGATTTGTTTTAGTCATTAAGACACCAAATGATCATTTTTTTACTACTCCCATTTCCAGTTTAATTCTTCATGATAAAATAAGCAACTATATTGGATTATCATTTATCAAAATAATTGCCTTTATCAGATTATTAAATAAGATGGTGCTTATGGTCTGGAAATAAAACTCCACCGCAGATGGTTATTATACATTCCAAGAACAAGGCCTTTACCATCACTAAATTTATTGACTTCAGAAAAAGTAGGCTTAAATATCCAATCTCCCTTTTTATCAATATAACCGGTCAGTTTTCTCTGAGATCCGTTTTCTTCTTTTTCAATGGTCGCTACCGCCAATCCTTCAGAAAAATCCCAGGCTTCATAAAACTTAAAATCAATGACCTGTTTTCCTGTTCTATCAATATATCCGATCTGTGACCGATCATTTTCCACATAGGCTAATCCTTCATGAAAGTCTCCTGAATTAACATATTTTGGCTGTATCACTACATTTCCACGGGAATCAATAAAGCCCCATTTTTCAGACTTTTCGTCATAAAAACCGATCAACCCTTCAGACATCACAGAAAGTATTTTATATTTAGGTTCAATCACAAACTTGCCGGTCATATCCATCAATCCCCACAATCCATCTTTTGTTTTCTTTGCAGCGGCAAAGCCATCATAAAAAGGCTCTATTTCAGCAAAATCCATTGGAATAATTATGATTCCCTTTTTGTTGATAGCTCCATATTTTTTGCCATCAGAAACCACAGATAATCCTTTATAAAACGGAAATGTTATTATATATCGCTTATCAATGGGTAAAACTTCTTTTCCCTGCAGATCCATAAAGCCATAAAAGCCTTTTCTTGCGGCAAAGGCCATAGAATCTCCAAATTCCCCAATGTTATGGTAAAGGGTATCAATCACCAGCTTCCCGGATCCGTTGATAAACCCGGATTTTCCTGATTTAGTATACACTTCAGCTCTGTCCGATTTAAATTGTAACGGCAATTTGGAATTCCGTTTGAATTTAAAAGGCAAAAGATTTCCTCTGTTATCCATATATTGATAATGATCATTGATACAAACCAAAGCTTTTTGTTCCTGAAAAGGGTATGCTAATTCAAAATTCAGGGTTTCAAAAAGAGTTTTATAATCCTTGCTTTTCTGTGAAAATAATACGGCAGGCATAAGTTGAAGCCCCATTAAAAAGAATTTCATTCTTCGTTTCATTCGTCTGTATTTATCTGATTGGGAATAAGGCTAAAATACAAAAAACTTCAGTTCCGGGGAGAGCTGAAAATCAGAACTTGATGGGGCTGCTTTGTCTCTTTTAATTCAATACATTTGTATCCTATTGCTATGACAAAGATACCTGCATTACAAACACTACAGCTTATTACATTAGAGCGTCAGGGATTAATACAGACCACACCGTTTGGAACCGGAAAAGAGGCTGTGCTTACTACTCTGGAACGTCTTGCATATCTACAGATTGATACGTTGTCTGTGATAGAGAGGGCTCATCATCATACTTTATGGACAAGAATTCCTGATTTTAAAACCCATTATCTGGACGAGCTAGTGGAAGAACGTAAAATATTTGAATACTGGTTTCATGCTGCCTCTTACCTTCCGATACAGGATTTCCGGTATGCATTGCCACAAATGCTCCATGTAAAGCAAAGTGACTCCCATTATTATAATGCGGACAAAAAAGTTATGAAATATGTGATAGACACCATCCGGGCAGAAGGTCCTAAAATGGCAAGGGATTTTGAGAGTAAAAAGAATAAAGAAGGAAGCTGGTGGAACTGGAAGCCTGCTAAACTAGCTCTTGAACGGCTTTTTATGCAGGGAGATCTTATGATAAGTGGCCGAAGTGGTATGCAGAAAACTTATGACCTTGCGGAAAGGATATTGCCTTCATCCATAAATACCACACCACCTACTCCACTTGAACTAGCAGAATATCTGGTAAAAACAACTCTTCATGCCTATGGTTTTACTACTTTAAAACAAATCACCCATCTCAGGAAAGGTGATACCCTGAAAAAAAATGTGAATCTGGTTTTACAGTCTTTGCTTGAAAAAGGGGAAATACAGAAGCTTTCTATTGAAGGGCTTTCTTCTGTTTTTATTCAGAGTGATTTGCTTGAAAGGTCTGATAACATAGCGGTTTCAGGCATCAGATTGCTTTCTCCATTTGACAATTCTATTATTCACCGTGACCGTGTGAAACAAATTTTCGATTTTGATTTCCGTCTTGAGTGCTATGTTCCTAAGGAAAAAAGACAGTATGGTTATTTCTGTCTGCCTATCTTATTTGGGAATACATTTATCGGAAGAGTGGATTGTAAAGCACACAGGAAAGATAAAAAACTTGAGCTGATTTCCCTACATATTGAGAATACAGACCTTGCTCCTGAACTTTGGATACCGTCATTTGCTGATGCTGTAAAGCGTTTTGCATCCTTTAACGGCTGCGAATCACTACAACTGACCCAAGTGAGTCCATCAGGACTGAGAAAAGTAATCCATAAAGCTTTGATTAATTGATAAACTATTATATTCATATAAAACCCTGCAGTTCTATGAGCTGCAGGATTTCACTTCTGTTTTATTTCACAAGCTTTTCCAGCTTTCTCCATTTGGTAATGGTATTTCTGCTCATTTTAAAATGGCTGGCCAGCTGAGAATTATTCAGACTGTTCTTTTTCTGATACTCCAATATCCTCAAAATATCAGATTCGTTGTAGGCACGATGCCTTTGGGAACATTTTTCTTTGTTTTTATAAATCTGAGGGAAGATTCTCCGGTTAAGCTCCAGAATATCTGCCGTATCCAGATCTTTCTTTTTTAATAATTCTTTACATTCATTTATTTTATTGGGGTGCTCACTTTGGAGCATATCCTGATAAATAATTTTATAATTGGGGCGGTTCATTTTCATGTCACAGTTTAATTTACGGTATGAAAAGAGTACAGAATACTATTCTTCAGATTCTTTAAGTTCACTATTATATTTATTCAGCCATTTGTGAAAGGTTGATTTCGGAATATTATACCTTTGATAAATTTCCTGTCTGGACATATTTCCGGAATTATACTGATTCAGCATAAAATCAATAATTTCCCTTGTATAAAGACTTTTTCTGAAGTTGGGCAATCCAGAATCTTCTTTAGACTGTTCTTTTTCCTGATCCGAATTACAGGGAGCATACAGAATGATATGCTGAGAATAAATTCGGAAGAAGTCGTATTCTAAAAGTTTACTCCATTTTAAAAGCATGTCAGAATCAATACTGCTGGAGATGTACATTTTTTCAATTTCTTCTGCTGTACACTTAAGAAAACCACATATCCTGAGCAAGCCCATTTTTTTCTCCCGAACCCGGATCTTAATCAGGTTTCCCATATGAATTTCTTTAAAATCTATCAATACATTGTATTTTATCATCTTCAAATAAAATTTTAATTCATCAACGTCCATTCAATCAGTACTCCGGGGACAGTTTCTGCCCCCTTTGTACTGAAACACTGTAATCACATTATTTACTATCTTATTGCTTTTTCAAAACGTCTATCTCCGCCTGCAGCTTCTCTGTAATTTTCAGTAATGAAACGATGTTGTTTTTTTGTTCATCAATCTGCTTCTGCTGTTCTATGGTGTGTAGATACAGTTCTTCAATTTTCTCTAATGATTGTACAGACAGGTCTGAAATATTAAAGGAATATCCTTCCGCAGTTTTCTCCAGCTCTTTAATAGAAGTTACACCGGGAAGATGTCTGTTTTCCTTAATGAATTTTTCGGTATCATATAAAGAAGAGAACTTATAGGCAGGTTTTATCACCGAACTTTTGTTGTAATAATCTTCAAAAACGTAATCGGGATAAGTAGTTGTTGACGTTGCAATACTTCCGTTTACTTTCAGCTTCTGATTGCTGGCAAAGGTTTGCTGGCTGGTATAGCCCACACTTAAGGTATTATTGATATTGAATTTTCCATCTCCATCTATTTGTGCACGTGCAACGCCATTAGCATTACTTCCGGGACTTGTAGCAAAATTTATTGGTGCTGCAACAGTAGTCTGATGGGTAGAAAGATTCAAAGCTGTCGCATCATTATCAGCTATAATTTGTGCAGGTTGCTCGGGATAAATCTGAAAATGCATCCTGGCAGGTATACCATTACCATTATTATCAGCAGCATTAAGAATCATGTTGGCATATGATGTGATTCCGTATTGATAAAGTGTTCCTGTAGATCCCCAAACTGTCTGCTGTCCTGACCCCTGAAAAGTTAATGCTCTTCCTCCAAAAGATAGAGTACGATCTGTTGTAAGAGTTCCATTAGCATTGTAAATATTCAAAGCGTTTGCAGAACCCCATGCTGTTCCGTTCCATGTCATTACCTGCCCGTTTGCAGATCCTGAAGTAAGACCCAATGTGTAAGGACTTGCTGCTGTTCCGGATCCGGCTCTGGTTAACCCACCATTAGCAGTTGCATTAAGTACTTCATTACCAACAACTCCGTCTACTTCAGTAAGATTAACAGCTGCAGGACTCCATGTTGTCCCGTTCCATGTCATGATCTGTCCATTGGCAGTTCCAGAAGTAAGTCCCAATGTGTAAGGACTTGCTGCTGTTCCGGATCCGGCTCTGGTTAACCCACCATTAGCAGTTGCATTAAGTACTTCATTACCAACAACTCCGTCTACTTCAGTAAGATTAACAGCTGCAGGACTCCATGTTGTCCCGTTCCATGTCATGATCTGTCCATTGGCAGTTCCAGAAGTAAGTCCCAATGTGTAAGGACTTGCTGCTGTTCCGGATCCGGCTCTGGTTAACCCACCATTAGCAGTTGCATTAAGTACTTCATTACCAACAACTCCGTCTACTTCAGTAAGATTAACGGCTGCAGGACTCCATGTTGTCCCGTTCCATGTCATGATCTGTCCATTGGCAGTTCCAGAAGTAAGTCCCAATGTATAAGGGCTTGCTGCTGTTCCGGATCCGGCTCTGACTAATCCGCCATTAGCAGTTGCGTTAAGCACCTCATTACCAATAACTCCGTCTGTTTCTGTAAAAGTTCCATATGCTAACTTCTGCCATAATGTTCCATCAAAATAGAAATATCCTGCTGTTGTTACATTAGCCGTTTTTGCAGTCGTTCCGGTAGAGGTCAAAGCCTCAGTAACGTAGACAATGGCTCCTGTCTGGGCTGCAGAATATAATCCATCTTTGGTTTTCAGTTCTGAGCCTTTTAATCTCGGTGCGATCAGCCCATCTGTTTTAGTACTATCTGTTGACATCCCCACGATATCAAAGGTTGCCTGGGGAGTTGCTGTATTCACTCCTACCTGTGAAAATGCAAAGCCGGAAATCAGGAGTACTCCTGAAAGAATGATGTTTTTTTTCATGTGTTGTATATTTATTTATCCTTGTGTGTTATTTTGAGAATACAGATCTTATATAAATCTGCGGAATCATTTGTGTAGTTAGAATCTAATTAATTGTAGTTCCTACAATATCAAAGCGGTTATCTCCGTAGGTTTTTTCACATCCTGAGGAAGGACTCGGTGCACAATCATTAAAGCCACCGAAATCAACTCTTATCCCATCTTCATCTGCGGCATATACATAACCTTCCAATACAGCAGTATAGGTTCCAGGTTCTAATACAACGCTTCTGGTACCGTCAATATAAAATGTTCCCCAGACTCCACCCAGTTTTCCATTGGTATAAGACATGCTTGAACGTAATATCATAGCCTTAGAAAAATAAGGAGTATCAGTTGTGGATCCTGAATATAGTCTCACATTCACCTGAATTAACTTGGCATACACGTCTTCCAAACCATATCCGGCATACTGCCCGGCATCTTTTGTAAAATGGGAAGCACTTGTTGAATGTGAAAATGTTACGATTGATTTTTTAGTTAAAGTAAATGTCCTTTTGGTTAAGTCTGCCTTTGCTTCTTTATAATTATGAGCTCCTATAGTGGTAATAGTCTCTCCAAAAGCATCATTATTATCTCCGCCAGCATACATTGTGGTTACAGCAGGCACTCCCTCTAATGCTCCCAATATCCCGTTATTGTCAGCCACTACGGTTTTTGTTGCAAAAAAAGGTTGGCTCTTACTTTCATTTCTTGTCCCATCAGGATTGGTAAACAGTACATCTACGGAACCATTAAGAGGTAAAGTACGGATTCTTACATTTCCGTTAACATCCAGTTTTTCAGTGGGGTTATTCTGGGTTTCATTGATTGTATTGATCCCCAGATTTCCCGTATTATGTGCAAAACGAGCCCATTCACTATAGGCGGTAGGACTTGTATACTGTCCAAATGAAATATGTCCTTTAATACCTCCAGAGGTATAAAGTCTGGTTCCCGGTGAGTCTGCATCGCCGGTTTTTGGGAAATATGAACTTTGGGTCATTCCATATTTTTCACCAGTACTATCGTTAAAAACCCTTCCTACTCCATAATCAGAATCTGAACTAAACTGTATAAAACCATCCACATATAGCTTCGCAAGAGGATCTACATCTCCTATCCCAACATATCCGGGACCATCCAAGAGCAAATACTTATCTTTCTTGAGGTATGCAGATCTGTCACTGGTAAAAACATCATCTGTATTGTAGATGTTATGCCCCAGCTTTTGCCAGACTGAACCATCAAAGTGATAATAGCCAACCTTGGTTATATTTTTTGTTTTGTCTGTTGTATCGGCTTCATCTAATCCTTCCGTTACATATACAATGGCTCCCGTCTGATCATTTGTGTAATTAGAATCTTTGGCTTTAAGTTCTGCGCCTTTCAGTCTTGGGGCAATAAGTCCGTCAGTTTTGGTATAATCTGCAGGGGAAGCTACAATATCCAGTGTTGCCTTGGGATCGGGTGTACTGATACCTATCTGTCCGAAAGCAGAGACCCCGGTTAAGAGTGTCGCTGCAAAAATTAAATTTTTCTTCATTGTTGTTAGGTTATATTTTTTTATTTGTTTTTTTCATCATATGCAGTTCAATACCTGCATTACACTTTTGATGTAATGAACTTGGGCACTCTCCCATTTTATTATAGGATAAAAACTAAATGTTATTTCAACGGATATGAATTTATCCGGAAGAAGGTGATATTAATAAAAACAGAGGATGTTTTACAGTGACAATTTCAAATGGTTTATCTCTATTTAAAAAATATAAATGAGTACAGCCTTTATTCTCTAAGGAAGAAAATCCGGCTATACCAGTTTCTTCATTCCCAATGCATACCTGAGCATACAAAAAGCTGATGATCACAAAACAATCCAGCAAAAACAATCTCCCTATAAAATAGAGATTTTCTTTTTTGAATGTTATTATTTGTATTGTCATGGTTCGAAATAGTCTTAGTGTTTAGATCAGAAAATAAATAGATAAACAATCGTCTTTTACAGTTTAATTATTATTGTCATTCATTTTGTGAATTATTTGTGTTTTTCAGTTCTGTATTTTTCATCAATTTGAATGGGCAAATATTCATTATTTTAGTGTTTAATAGCAAATTAATCACCCCCTACAAAAGCTATACATAGTTGTAAATTATTGATTTTCAACAATATAAAAACACACCAAATCTAATTATTCTACATTTAGCAATAAACAGATTCCATTAAAAAAACGAAAAGATTTCATCCTGAAAAACGAGTATAACTTTTCGTCAGTTTTTACACGAAAAATTAGTATTCATTGTAACAATTCAGAAGTAAAATCTTGTTCATTTTAATGAAAATCTCTTTAATGGATTAAGAATAAAACTAAACTGAACATTTACAATTTCATACTTCTCCTTATCCTCTGCTTCAAATACAGATCTAAGATTGCGGGACCTCATTCAAAAGTAAAACTCCTGATTATTATGGAGATTTTTTCGTACACCAGAAAGCGAGGTTGATCTTAAATGTTATTTCGGTATAGAAATCCAATCACATTCTCATATCTTATGAATAGTACTTCCGGCTTATTATCAAAATCAAGCTTCCTAATCATCTCTGGTATACAATAAAAAACCATTGACATATCTGCCAATGGTTACTGTTATCTAAATAATACAGGAGGTTCAAGATGTTAATAATCTCTTCTCATCCAGTTGTTAAAGTCTATATCTGAAGGGATACTATATTTCTTACGGAGTCTGCTTCGTCGCATTTCAACGGCTCCCAGGGTTACATACGTATAGGTTGCAATATCTTTAGCGGAAAAATTAAGGTAAGCCATTGCGCAAAAAGTAAGCTCACTACTCCTGACCTTCGGATCAATAACTTTTAATTTCTGAATAAAATCCGGGTATAATTCTGAAAAAAGGGTCAGAAATTCAGGATTATTACATTTTGCCAAAGTAATAAGATCATTGAATTTATTCTCCTCAATCTTCCGTTCGAGTACTACGGTTGCCTGACTCATTTCAGTGAGAGTCTTTTTATTTTTATAAATAAGCTTTTTATTTTTTATATGCCATCTGTACCAAAATAAAGCAACAATAAGCAATACAAGAACTGCCAACACAATAAGATATACATATTTCCTGCTTTTCATGTTGTTTTCATGTTCTTTCTGATCCAGGATCTGACTTAATGCCTGCTCTACCACCTGTTTATTTGCTACATCAAGGGAATCAGTGAGTTTCTGATATTGATAAAGATAGCTGTTGGCTTCCCTGGGATCAAGATTATTTTTCATAAAGTAATCTCCAAGTACGCTGTATAGCTGCTGCACAGCATCTGTAGCATCTAATTCTTTAGCATTCTGGAGCGCTTTACGGTAATAGCTGATTGCCAGTTCCTGATTTCCTCTGGCAGCTTCCAAATCTCCATACTTCCTCAAAGCAAAGTATAAATAAGGTACATTGTATTTTTCAAGCAAAAACAATGATTTATCCAGATATTCCTGAGCTTTTACATATTCTTTTTGGATCGTGTACATCTGCCCCTTTTTAGCATAAGTTCCACTGAGATCGAAAAAAACCTGTTCTTCTTTCAGCTTTTTTAAAATATCTTCCTGCTGTTGTAAATGCACCCAGGTTGAATCATATTGGCGCAGCTGGGTGAAAACTTCTGAAAGATTCTCATGGGCCCAATAGACAGACATATCTTTTCTGTAAGGATCTTTTATCTTCTGAGAAAATTTCAATTGTTTATTAAATTCCTGAATGGCAAGTTTATTCATGTTAAGAAGTCCGTACGTTCTTCCTCTCAATCTGTAAACTTCAACCTGTGTATCAATAACAGATGTGAAATAAGGTTCACGCTCTGCTTTTTTAAGATAACCCAACGCCTCATTGTATCCGCCTGTTTCCGCCAATACTTTGGCAATGTATATATTTGACAGGGTTTTTCCTTTTGAATAATTATATGTATCTGATTTTTTTAAAGCTTCATTAGCTGTCCTAAGAGAAGGAATCAATTGAACTTCAGAAAATTCCGTAAAAGACTTATCCAAAAGGCTGTCTATTTGTTTCTCCATACGGGTTTGCCCCTGTATAAACAGGCAATAAAACAACAGAATAAGAATAGGGAAATTTTTCATCAAATATTTAATATTAAGAAACAATATACACCACCAAACAAGACAAGCGCAAAAATATCATTAATAAAACAATGAAAAAAGTAAATTTTTATAGATTTTTATCGAGAAAATATGATGTATATAGAAAAAAAAGGCTATTTTTAACCGATTCACAAAACAGATAGTTTCTGAATTAAAGAATTGAATAAAAAGAATTTTATACCGCTAAAATTTCTGTTTTTAGCAACATAGATTTTAATGTATATTGTTTTTTTAGTTTGTAAGCAGCTGCTCTCTGTATTTTATTCCCCATTTTGCCATTGTATCAATAATATCATGCAGACTTTTTCCAAAATCTGTGAGTTCATAATCTACTGTAACGGGCATTGTATTATTTTGGGTCCTGCTCACCAGATTATTCATTTCCAAATCTTTAAGTTCCTTTGAAAGCGTTTTGGCTGCAATGCCTTCAAGCTGTCTTTTCAGGTCCATAAAACGCATTTTACCCCCAAAATACAAGTGACTGATGATTATGGTTTTCCATTTTCCTTCCAATAAATAGACCGTGTCTTTTACTCCTCTGATATGATTTTTACACTCCGGCCCCAGTTCCAATCTTTCTTTTTTCATATTGAATAATTAGACTACAAAATTAGATAATTATCCCACATCAACGAAACTTGGTTACCTACAGGTAACTGATTACCTAAGGGTAACAGGTATATAATAGCAACTGCTTATGGCGTAACTTTGCATCATCAATCAACAAGTAAATAATACAATTATGTCACTACAGCAAACACTAAACTGGAGATCTGCAACCAAAGGCTATAACGGAAAACCCATTGAGAATGAAAAGCTGGAGCAGATACTTGAAGCTATTCGCCTTGCTCCATCAAGTTCAGGATTACAGCCATTTAAAGTTTTAGTTATCAAAAACAGAGAGCTAAGAGAAAAACTACAGCCCATTTCCTTTAATCAGGATCAGATTGTAAGGGCTTCTCACATTTTGGTCTTTGCTGCATGGGATGAATATACCACAGAAAGAGTTGATTCATTTTTTGAATTCAGCAATCAGGTAAGAAATCTTCCTAACAGTGCAACAGATGATTATCGTCTGAACCTATTGGGCATGCTGGAAAAACAAACCAGAGAACAGCATTTTAACAACGCTTCCAAACAAGCCTACATTGCTTTAGGATTTGGGCTCTTGGCAGCTGCGGACCTTAGAGTGGATGCGACTCCTATAGAAGGATTCAACAATGAAGCAGTGGATGAATTACTGAATTTACCTGAACAAGGCTTAAAAAGTACTGTTTTAATGGCTCTTGGTTATAAAGATGAAGAGACCGACTGGTGGGGAAAACTGGACAGAGTAAGAAGATCGAAGGAAGAATTGTTTGTTGAGATCAACTAAATTAAGCATAAAAATTAATAATAAAAAGCAGGAGATCTTTTGAAGGTCTCCCTTTTTTTGTCTTACATTAATGGCTCCATAAATCAATACAATGAAACTGAAATTAAGCATCCTGGACCAGACTCCAGTTATTAAAGGCGGTAATGCTGCTACTGCGCTAAAAAACAGTTTGAACTTAGCCAAGATGGCTGATGAGCTGGGTTATCACAGCATTTTGTACGCAGAGCACCATGGTGTGGAAGCCTATGGTAGTTCCAGTCCGGAAATCCTGGCAGCAACGGTTCTTGCCAATACAAAAAAAATCAAAGTAGGCACCGGAGGAATTATGCTTCGTAACTATTCCGCTTTTAAAATTGCAGAATGGGCAAAAATGCTCGCGCTACTCTATCCCAACCGTTTTATACTCGGTTTGGGAAAAGCTCCGGGAGGTCTGAAAGATGCAGTGCTCGCTTTAAATGGTCATAAACTTCCTATTCTGAATAATGTGAATGAAAAACTGGAAGAAATCATTGCTTACCTCAAAGAACAAAGCTATAAGGGTGCTGAGCTATTCGCTCAGCCGACACATATCTCAACATTGCCAGAGGTCACTTGGCTAGGTTCCGGAGAAAGTTCCGCTAAAGAAGCTGCAAAATATGGTATCTCCTACTCTATGGCTGATTTCATTGCAGAAGGATCAAATACCGAAATCCAGAAAATGTATCTGGAAGAATTTAATCCTACAGGATACAGTGATCTCCCTTCTTTTCAGGTAGCTCTCTCTGTTTCTGTTGCTGAAAGTCTTGAACAGGCACGGCGGAATGCATATGGAATGGTGTATCAGTTCGTAGAATCCAGAAAAATTTTAGCCCCTAAGGCATTGAAACCTTCTGAAGAGGTAGAAACACTTATTAGCAACAGTGAAGACGAAGAATTGTTCAACGCTCTGCTTGATAAAGTCATCATAGGCACTCCGGAAACCATCCATTCAAAATTGAAAGCAAAAGCATTGCAATACGGAACTCATGATCTGGTATTATTATCGAATATGTTCAACGAAGGAGACAGGATTTTCACCTATAAAAGTATTATTGAGCAAAGGCCATCGGATTAAAAACATCAGTTCCCTCTATGATCAAAGTAAGATCATACCTCAATTCATTGCTTTAATCTTCTTCCGGCTTTGTTCAATATAGCCCGGGAAGAATATTTTTCATCAAGATTCTGAAGCGTTTCTTTCAATTCCAGATAATGGCAAACATCAATACCTGAACATTGATTCTATTTCAGGTTTCTGGATTCCAGCTCCTGTTCCAATGCCTGATCTCGTCTGGTATACTGAACTCCCAGAAGACCTGCAAAAAATAGCGGAAAAAGTGTAAAAAATCCAAATCCGTTATTTACACTGCTGTATACTGCAATACCAATGAAAGCCCCTATAAGAGCAGCATTTATTATTTTCCCAGATTTAGATTTCTTCTTTTTCTCTAAAAGCTCCTGATCAGTTAATTCACTTAATTTTTTTTTCGTTCATGGTTATAGTTTTTTAATATGAATACCCTATTAACTTATAAATTTTCTCCTTTTAGTAATTGAAAATTTTCAGTCTGTTTAATTGGCTGCAGGATCAATAAGTTCTGTTGTAATTCTTAAAGATTTTAAAAGATTTTTATCATTAAAAAATAATGTTGAATAGTGTTTCCCACTTTTAAAAATCAGCTCTGACCCTTCTGGAAATTCACTGTCAGCGCTCAGTTTCTTAGCTTTTGCACCATATTTTTTGAATTTAACTTTAGCATCCTCCAATGTTGTTTTATTTAGAGTAAGATTATAAGGTAATCCACCTACGATCAATATTTTATCATCAGGGATTTCAAAGAACATTTCATTAATAGCATTATTTTTTCCAAGGCTAGAATATAGCTCCAATCCTGATTCTGTAATCCATTTGGCATATTTTTCCTCGTTGGCATCTTCATAAAAAACAGTTCCCGTATGTAATGCCTTCGAGATTTTATCCGGTGTCTGCGGAAAAATAAATTCAGTATTTTTATCCAGTAAGGAGTTCAAAGCTGCCGTTTTTTGAGAAAATGCAGTTATACTCAAGAACTGAAAAAGTATTGCCAGAGCTAAAGTGGACGGTTGGATCTTCATATTGACTGTTTTTGGTGGTTTTTCAGCTTTAAAGATAATAAAATTAGGGGAAATGGTCAGGAAACTGGAGGATGGATGATGGAAGTTGCCATTTGGCAGACAATTACTGACAGACAATGAATTTAAACTATTATCTTTTAAAGAAATCAATGCTATTGTTCATCCTATTTTGATATATTTTTCCTTAGCACTGATAAGTCTTTAGCTTCAGACTTTTGCGCCTGATCCCTTTTTTCTTCAACAATGACAGTCTTTTGATCAGCAGAACCGGAGAAAAATAATGTAAATTTGCATTACCCTGGCGCAAAGGTCAGGTTTTTAGTTTTTAATAGAATGAAAAAAGCAGCATTTTCTTTACTGGCACTTGTTTTACATCTGGCCTGCCAGGCACAAAATTTTGACGTTATTCCATTGGGCATTTATGGGGGAGAACAGGAGGACAATTTATCCGCTTATTTAGTCGGAGCCACCCAAGACAATACATTTCTTTGCCTTGATGCCGGAACTGTAAATACAGGAATCCGAAAAGCAATTGAAGAGAAAAGCCTTACCGGTCCGGAAGAAACGGTTCTTAAAGATCAGATCAAAGGATACTTCATTTCCCACGGTCATCTGGACCATCTGGCAGGGCTTATTATCAATTCTCCAGCTGATGCCAAAAAAGATATTTTTGCTATCCCATCAGTGGTTCAAATCCTGCAGAATCATTATTTTATCACAGATACCTGGATCAATTTTGCAGATCAGGGACAGAAACCGATCCTTGGAAAGTACCATTATAATGAGCTTCAGGAGGGAGTGGAAATCCCGACACAAAAGACATCTTTTTTCTTAACAGGATATGAGCTAAGCCACGTAAATCCGTATAAAAGCAGTGCGGCACTTGTAAGAAACAATGATCATTATCTGCTTTATCTTGGTGATACCGGTGCCGACAGAATCGAAAAGTCTGACCGCATGGACAACCTTTGGAAAAATGTAGCTCCATTGATAAAGAAGAAACAACTGAACACTATATTGATTGAAGTTTCTTTCCCGAACAGCCAGCCTGAAAATTTACTGTTTGGCCATCTTACTCCTAATCTATTGGTGGAAGAACTCAAAAAGCTAAAAGAAAAAACAGGACAGAAAGATCTGGAAGGTCTTACAATTGTAGTGACCCATAGAAAGCCTACCGGTGATAATCCTGAGATCATAAAAAAAGAGTTATTGAAAAACAATCCTTTAAAGGTAAAATATATTTTCCCTGAACAAGGTAAAAGAATTAATTTACCTTAGTAACAGAAAGCGATGAAACTTAAGTTTCATCGCTTTTTTATTGATACGGATGGATTTCCCCTTCGATTAATTGATTATATCTCCTTTATTGTTTTCCAGTTTTTCACGGAATTTATGAAGATCTTCAGGATTGGACTTAGTCCAGTCAGTCACTTCCCCAATAATTTTCAATGGGGCTTCTGAACGGTAAGAACGGGTTGGATTCCCTGGAAATTTTTTATCAGTCAGATTCGGGTCATTTTCAAAATGCCCTGTTGGTTCCACAATATATACCCGCTCAGATCCAATTCCCTTTGCTAATGCAGCCGCAAGTCCTGCACCATTTACCAATGCTGTAAAATAAATATGATTCATTATGAATTCTGACTTATAATTAGAATGCCCACCTGCCGTTAGCAGATCTCCTATTTGCAGGTCAGCTCTGGTTCCATGATAAAAAGGACCTTTATCAAAAATTTTATCTTTCACTGATATCGCCAACTCATTATACTCTTTTGATTTTTCCGGATCTGAAAGTTCTTCATAGCATTTAGCCATCTTTACATAAAGGGTGTAAAAAGAGCTCTCGGCAGTATCATCATTTGCTTTTAAAGCATACTGTAGCGCTGTTTCGAGCCATTTCAACTGATCAGATGGTGTTTTTTGCTGTCGTGCTATATAATATGCAGAAAGAAATTTCTCAACATCGTTTGTTGCTTCATTCCAGCCTTGCATAAATAATTTTTCCGCTTCTGCAGGTTTATTTTGTTCTTCCATACTCATTCCCTGAATACAGAGCTTAACAACAGTATTGAATGGTGAAAATTCCATAGTATAAATATTTTGTTTCAGATTTTTGAAATTTCTGACAATAAGAGTTCTAATTCCTTTTCCATAAATTTACACAAATACGTCAATCGTATTAGGTTCAATATTTTGGATTCCTAATGCGCACCACTGGTATTGAAGCTTTGTTCAAGAAAAGTCTCGGTTGAAATCCCATGTTTTTCAAAGTCAGAAATAATCATTTCTTTCAGTTTCTGAAATCTCTCGGCAGAGACTCCATCCAGTTCTTTTGCGGCCATATAAAAAAATGTACCCTTATATTTCTGTAGAACCGAACGAACGGCTGCATAGTCCATATTTTCAAGGATTTTATCTGTAAAATCACCTTTTAGAGGCAAATCAATGGAAGAACTGAACTCAATCGGTCTGAATGTGGCATCTTTTGATGTCTGGACATTGGAAGGAGGAAATGACTCATGCGGATTATAAACAGTGAGATAAACAGAAGCACCACTCCCATCATCCTGATTGAATATACTCTTATTCATTATAGCAAAGAATTTTTCAGATTTATTGATCACTGCCAGATGATAGGCAACACTGTCAGGATGTTTGATGTACTTTTCAAGAATTTCATTGTCTTCTATACGCCGTAAACCCATAATCTCTATTTTCGGTATATAGGGATCTCCACCTATCTCCGGAACAAATTCTACAGAAGCTCCCCGATCATTGGTAAAAAGAGTTACAGGGCCAAACTTCAGAGAATAATCTGCTGCAACTTTCTGTGCCTGCCGGAAGTTCTTCTCATAATCAGATTCTATCTGAAACATTGATCTGGTGAGCGATCTTGCTTCTTCTTTTCTTTTGTTTTGGATGATCTCTGTACCACAGGTACGTGCCAATATCAACACAGCAGAGAGAATTGACAAAGGAATGACAATATATTTATAGTTTCGTTTCTTAGAAACCTGTAATTGTTCTACAAGACGGGCTGCTTTTTCCTGTAATTTATTTTTCTCAATATTTTCGTCATGAGTTTGCAAAGGCTGTAGTGCCCTCTCTTCCAGATTCCGAAAAAGTTCATCCCTGAATGCAGTGAATACTGCAATATCATTCACTGATTTTTGATTCCGGGGATTAAATTGCCATACCAGCTTTTTACCATTATTCAGCTTTATCCGCATAGAAGGTGGTGGAGCCTGCAAAAAATTATAAGGCGGAATACTGTGGATATCTTCATAACGAATACGGCCATGCTTTTCTGAAGTAAAACCTTCATGATCTACTACAAGCGTATCCGTTTCTGCAGATATTTTGATAAACCGGGCCATACAATAAATTACAGCTCCGATTCCGAGGGGAATGATGATCCATACCCCCCACGGAATGGTATCCAAAAGAACCGTACTCAGTAAAATTACAATCAGAGGAATACCGAAAAAAGCCAGCAAAACATATAAACCTCCTTTATTGTTCTGGTATTTGAATGTAAATTGTTTCATGATCCGGTATTTATCTCAAATTATATGATGCCCATAAATTTAATATAAACCTGCTACATCCTAATAACTGATCTTATTTTTTTTAATTTAATTCAAAATACCTTCATCAAATTAACATCAGAATATTCAAAAGGCTATTTTCAACCTTATCTTCTTTTCTTAAGGTTTCCAGAAAGACCAGACCGTTCCATTAAAAACGGCAAGCTGATGAGCGAGGATGTCATAAGCTACTATTCCTACAGCAGGATTTATAATGTTTAAATGAGGACTTTTCATTTTGGGAAGAATCATCGCTTTATGATATCAGCCAGTACCAAAATTCCTGGAGTCATATTTGTACTGCTACTCCTACCAATGGTTACCTTCGCTGTTGTTGATTCTGATTTTTTTAATTTTTTAAACATTATCAAAAAATTGAATACAGTCATCGGATTCATTTTATTTCGTTTTAACAAGCAGAAAAATTTAAACCCAACTGAAATGAGATTAAGCTTAAAAAAAATTTCAGATTCTTTATCTTCAAAGTTTTATTCTTTGCCCCCAGGCTATGTGATTCTACCATCATCTTCATGATAATGATCTGTATAAAAATCCAAAAATTAATAGTATATTTAAAAGATATAGCCTAGGCTATTCAATCCAAAAGAAAATCAATGAAGCTACTGACTTTTATTTTACTATTTCTAGTATCAGGAATATGTAATGCGCAGGATCATGAAATCCCTCAAAACATTCAATCTGACTTTGAGGGAGTCTGGATGTATAAAACTGAGTACTTTACCAATTCTATAGATATCAGATTTGAAAAAGGGAAAAATTTTGCGACTTTTACAGATATTGGAACCGGTGAAGCTCCGCCAAAAACACTTAAGGCCACTGTAAAAGGGAACCTGTTAATTATTCCAGCCCAGCAACACCAGAACGACTATGTAGAGGCCGAGGTTATCAAAGGAAAACTCTATCTCAGAACAAGGCAGGTACTTTGGGATAAACAAGGGAATACAACCGGCAATAAAGGGAGTTCTGACCAAAGAATTTTTAAACGCATCACTAAGAAAAGATAAACAAATATAAAGCACTCATTTACATTTTAATAAAAAATATGGATAAGGAACTGATCAAAAAAATACAGGATAAAAAACATTATTACAAGAATATTGAAGCTTTGGAAAAACACCTTGATCAACATTTTAAAAGTGAAGAAATGACTGTTTTTCATGAAATGCTGTCACTGGATTTTCACCTTGATGTTTATTTTATTCAGCCCGAAGACGAGGATTTCAATATGCTGATCACTTCCGGAATGAGCCTGCTGGAAATGAATGTTCCTGACACCATCGAAAATAAGGAAGATTATGCTTTTGCAGAGCTTTTAATTCTACTTCCTAAAGATCTGAAGTTTGAAAAAGTCTTTCCAAGTGAAGGAAAAAATGACTGGATCATAAGTATGGTAAAAGATATGGCAAGATTCCCACACCATATGGACACATTCCTGACCGAAGGCCACACGTTGCAGGCATGGAGTGATATTGCAGAGCCTTATGATGAAAATACCCAGTTTACAAGCTGTATTTTATTACCTTCTGCAACCTTTGAGGAGGATTTCATGCAAATCAGCTGCGACGACAGGATCATCAACCTGTACAGCCTGTTCCCACTCTATAAAAATGAACTGGAATACAAAATAGAAAACGGTTACGGTAAATTTTTTGACTTGTTAATAGAAGGCAACCTGCCTGATATTTTTGATAACAACCGTAAAAATTTAGTAGATTAATAATATAGGCTGAAAGTGATGTAGTTCCTGAAGAGAACCACTCGTCTTATACTTCCTGCTTCCGGTCATTATTTTTTTCTGATGATAATATCTCCTTCCGATAATCTGATCTTTTCATTATTGATACTCAACTCAATCCATTGAGCAGGATCATCTGATTCACAATCGTTTATTATCCGGTAATCAGAATATCCGGTATTGAAATCCGGCAGACTCCAGATATCATCAACTGTTCTTTTATTGATCTCATAACGGTCAAACATATCCAGTAAATGAATACTGTCTGATAAGTCTTTCTTCAACTGAATATTAGATTCCTTATCGATTCCTTTATGGATCAAGTCATTCAGGGTATCAATTTCTTTGGCGATCAACTCCTTTGCTTTCATAATTATCTTTATTGATGCTTTTCACAAAAATAATTAAATATCAGCGATCATCTTAAAATCATGGCTGTGTTTGTCATAAAAAGATTAATTTTAAAGCTAAAGACCAAACAGTCATTATTTCAGGCTTTACTTATTAGGGGAAAACCAGCAACTAAAAGGCATATACATACCCAAAGAGGATTATAAAAGAATTAAAGAAGGTTCTTCAGTCAGTCTTACTTATTTTGAAATCGTTGATCTCCCTGTAGAAGGTCTTTATGAAAACGTAAAATTAGAATTCTTTAGTTTTTTTGTGGTGAAAAAATGGGATCATATTAAAAGACTGCTGTCCTTCCGTTAAATATTTACATTTCAATGGACAGTACAAACAATTTGTAAGATTTTATCCAACATTGTCTTTCAAATACTATCATTAATGTGCATTTTTTCCGAAATTTGGACATGGCTTTATTCTTAACTCCTGACAATATCTATAAGTTGTACAATATTGATCCTTCAAAAAAGATGGAAGGTATTGTTATTCTCCATCAGCAAAACCATCCCGGAAAAGAATATACAGCACATACCCGTATATTTGACGGATTACTGCTGGGTTTCATGATACAGGGAACTATGAAGGCTCAGATTCATTTTCTTGAGTATGAACTGAATGCAGATGATATTGCTGTTCTGCAGCCGCAATTAATGATTGATACAAAATCACTGAGTGAAGATGCAGAAATAGTTACAATCGGGCTTTCTTTAGATTTTATAGCATCCTTTCCGATCCTGCGTGAGTTTGTGATCAACGACAAAGTCCGATGGCAACCCGTTGTAAAACTTCAGCCTGAAGAAATTGGATTGCAGAAAGAATTGGTAACCCTGATCCAAAATTTCTATCATAAAAATCCGAGCCCAAGGAAAACTGAAATGCTTCGTTATCTTGTCATTGCACTCATGTGCATGATTTCTGAAGCTTATTCGGAACTGAAAGATCAAGACAGCTTTACCAAGAGCCGCACCCATGAAATTATTGACAATTTCTATCTATTGATCTCAAAATATGCACCTCAACAACGGAGTGTAAAGTTTTATGCAGAAAAGCTACATTTAACTCCGCAATACCTGTCTACATTTCTAAAGCAGAAAACAGGAAAGTCTGTATTACAATGGGTTGACCATGCTATGATCTTACATGCTAAAACATTACTCAAATCCACCCACTTATCTATCAAACAGATCAGCCATGAATTAAATTTTGAAGATTCAAGCGTATTCTGCAGATCTTTCAAAAGGATTACCGGAGTTTCACCAAAGGCTTTCAGAAACGGATAACCCACACTATTCATTCGTTAATTACACTCTGCTAAAACCTCAAGCAATATCTTAAAAAAAGACATATTAAAATCGCTGGAAATATTAATAAGCCTACAAAAAGCTTACAAAGTGTATATAAAACCCATAAAAGTGTAAAGGAAATACACCCTGCCCCGTTTTACTTTTACACCATGAAAAATTCTAAAAAAAAAGCAGCGATCGGGTTCATATTTATAACCCTGCTGATCGACATTACAGGCTGGGGAATCATTCTCCCGGTAGTGCCCAAACTGATTAAAGAACTTATTCACAGCGATATCAGTGAAGCAGCAAAATATGGAGGATGGCTGGGTTTTGCCTATGCTTTTACCCAATTTATATTTTCACCTTTGATCGGAAACCTTAGCGACCGTTTTGGAAGACGTCCTGTTATTTTAATTTCTCTTTTTGGGTTTGCTGTAGATTATATTTTTCTGGCTCTTGCCCCTTCTATCGGCTGGCTGTTTTTAGGAAGAATTATTGCCGGACTAACGGGAGCCAGCATATCGACTGCAAGTGCTTATATCGCTGATATATCAACGGATGAAGACAGGGCCAAAAATTTCGGAATGATAGGAGCTGCCTTAGGGCTTGGATTTATTATCGGGCCTGTCATTGGCGGATTACTGGGACATTATGGAGCAAGAGTTCCGTTCTATGCCGCCGCCGGACTGTGTCTTTTAAATTTTCTTTATGGATATTTTATTCTTCCGGAAAGTCTGGATAAAAGTAAACGCAGACCATTTGACTGGAAGCGCGCCAACCCAATCGGATCCCTTAAGTTTTTAGGAAAACATCCTGAAGTTTCCGGCCTGGTCTTCGCTCTGATCCTCATTTACATCGGAATTCATGCTGTACAAAGCAACTGGCATTTTTTTACCATGTATAAATTCGGCTGGACCGAGCGTATGGTTGGGATTTCTCTTGGAGTACTCGGTTTATTATTAGGTTTGGTACAAGGCGTTCTTATACGTTGGACAACACCTAAATTGGGAGAGCACAAAAGTATCTATTACGGGTTGATTTGCTATGCGATAGGATTATTCTTATTTGCCTTTGCCACTCAGGGATGGATGATGTTTATTTTCCTTATTCCATACAGCCTGGGCGGGATCTGTGGTCCTGCCCTACAATCGGTAATTACTAAAAATATTACTTCCAATGAGCAGGGTGAACTGCAGGGAGCATTAACCAGTTTAGTGAGTGCAACTTCAATCATAGGTCCTCCGATTATGACAAATTTATTTTATTATTTCACGCATGATGATGCGCCATTCAGCTTTTCAGGAGCGCCATTTTTCCTGGCATCTGTTTTAATGATGATAGGAGTAATAATTGTATATATTGTCTTTCAGCGAAAAAAAGGAAAGTAATTTGAATATTTAAATGAAAAAACAAGGTCTATATCATCGGCCCTGCTCTCCGAAGTCTCCTGACTTCGGAGCTTTTGCTTCAAACAAGTAACATATTGTATTTCAATACATAAAAATGCTGTTAAAATTTATACTGCTGAATTTTTATATAGTATTTTATACTGCATTTAAAAGTTCAATTTTTGCAAGTAATGAATCAATACTTCTATAAGTTTCTTTAAAGCTGGCTGTATCTCCAATTTTATAATGCAGTAATGCCATTTCCTTTTTATAAATATTTTGGTGATATATGTATAATTCAGGAATTAATTTTTCAGCTTTTTTGATACAGTCTTTAGATAGATCAATATCCTTCGTTAGATAATGATCAGCCATTTTTAAAAGTAATTCGGCTTTAGTAGTGATATTGCATAAATCGTTTTCCAGACACTCAAGAAATAACTGTTTATTATCCATACACATGAGGCATATTAAACGCCATATTTTATGAGAATATTCATCTTTTCCTTTTTCCAGAACAGCTGAAGCTTCTTTAATATTCCCATTTCGTGCCAAAATCATAGCATAATTATTGGCTGAAATATTGTCATTCCTATTTTCTTTCTGAAGATATTCCTGAATACCGGTAAGGCTATATAAAGGAGATACAAAACTACTGAAATCTGCTCCTTCATAAGAGTTTATAAGCCTTATATAATCATGAGAATGAGTTTCCAATAATGCATTTTTCTCATTTAAGAGCATGTGTGTTTCTCCAATTTCATGTAACCCTTTTTTATGGTCTATTATTTCATTAATACAAGTTTGAAGTTCATTATGATATAAATCCAGCGCCTCGTCTGTTTTATCATTCTTTAGAAGGATATTTATTAAAAATAATTTATTGGAAATAGAGAGCTTTTGCGTAGATAATTCTTTCAATATCTTTTCAGCTTCTGAACCGGTATTATTATCAGCAAAATGTAACAAACTATATGTAATGGTCTGTTTTTCTGAATCAACATCTGAAGATTCCAATTGTTTCAATATGATATCAACTACTTCATTGTCATACATTATGACCTTATTAATAACATCGTGAGAATACGAAAAATAAAGTTTCTCTTCTTCAGTTATTATTTTTTTGCACAATTCTTCAATAGAAAAGAAAGCTTCATAATATTGTTTTGCTTTGTTAAAATCCTGGCCTTCTTCAATTTGGCCCAACCAATATGTTGCTTCATCTTTATCTCCTCTTTCACAAAATAGCCAAAATAATGTTTCGACTTCATCCATATCAGCAATATCTTCTGCGTAGGATTTTAAGTACTCTTTGAATGGGTCTATATTTTTAATTTTATTTAAACAGGCAATTAGATCAGAAATCAGCTCTTCTTCATCTAATTTGGATTGCATTTCTGCATATATTTTCTCACCCAGAATGACATCAGAATTATAAAGTAAAACAACTAATTCTTCCACAAATTCATCAGTTAAGACATTAAAATTGTTTTCTACTTCCTCTTTGGTTAAAATTGATATTATTTCTTTCATATTTCACATTAATTACCTGTAAAATCCAAATTTATGTATTATTTTACTACAAACAACATTGATTCAATGGATGCTTTACATAATATATGTTTTTTATAACCAGCATTCTGTAAATCTAATTTTATAGTCCATTGTCGTCAATATATTTTTCAAATTATATAACTGCTTTCATATAAAAGCAAAATACTATTCTATTTTTTCATTCAATCACTATCATCATCTTCCTGGTTTCTGTTTTTCTCCAAATCCAAATTCCCTTTGTCCTCTGTATCCTTTACGCTCAAAACAATGATATTCAATTGCTTTAAATCCACTCCCATTTTTAAACTAAATCCTGACGAAAGCCCCTTCTGCTGCAGGATACAAAAAATATAAAATTTTATTTAAAAATATTTTGTTGGTAACTAAAAACGTTATATATTTGCACCACTGAAAACAACGATACAATCGGAGTTTAGGGAGAGTTGGCAGAGTGGTCGATTGCGGCAGTCTTGAAAACTGTTGACTGTAACAGGTCCGGGGGTTCGAATCCCTCACTCTCCGCAATAAAGCAGAAAAAACCTACTGATTACAGTAGGTTTTTTTATTTACGGAAAATAATCCATAAATTATTTGGATTAATCCATACTTGGTTGATCCACAGGTAATATAGGATCAGTACCAAAAGTTGTGGATTACGCAAAAAGTTTGGTTAATCTAAAAAGAAAAAAAGATTTATCTTTTACTCCTCTGAGCTGTAATCTAAAGTTTTTGATTTT